>NZ_JARLUO010000005.1:0-959510 GCF_037162255.1 Photobacterium sp. Hal280 | reverse complement strand
ACGGTTTTAACACACAGAATTTACTGGCAGTTGGCTGCACCCAGATCTTCCCAAACGCCCCACTCGCCTGTGGTTCCTGGCTCTTCACCTGTGGTCCACCATTTCGCTTTCCAGGATTTGCCTGAATGCGTCACGATATCACCGGCGTTATACACACTGCTGCCTGCCCAGGCATTGGTACAACCTGTGGAACCACCATCTTTGAGCACAGTCACTGTCACTGAATCTGTCGCTGAATCCGTACCATCAGAGACTGCAACCGTAAAGTTCAACGGCGTATCGACTGTGTAACTGTCGGCAACAAAACTCACCGTTGCACCGTTCACTGTCGCGTTCACACCGGCAGGTACGGTCCAGGTAAAGGTCAGCGTATCGCCGTCGGCATCTGTGGATTGCGACGCATCCAGCACCACAGTATCACCGGCACCGGCTGTCGCAGGGCCAGACACAACCACCACAGGTGCTGTGTTTGAACCCGGAGCTTTGGCCGTGACTGTGACACTGTCTGTGGCAGTATCACCGCCATTGTCGGTCACTGTCAGCGTGAACACATACTGGATATCAGCCGTTACTTCAGGTACCGCTACTGTTGCTGTCGCAGTATCTGTTCCGGTCAGAGTCAGTGCCGGACCACTGGTTTGTGTCCACTGATAGCTGACAATCTGACCATCACGATCACTGGATGCAGAGCCGTCCAGCGTCACAGACGTCGCGCCATTGACCACTTGATCAGCACCCGCTTTCGCGACCGGGGCATAGTTGCCACCACCACCCGCCAGTGAATCCTGCATTGCATTCAGGATATCGCCGTTATCGGCATCAATTTCCCATGCAAACAAACCAGCCAGACCCAGATTGCGGACATACTGACCTTTAGCCAGAACTGAACGACGGTCGTCATAGGTGATCAGGTTGCCGTTGCTTGGATTGTACGCCCAGGGTGCTTCTGCCTGCGCATCATAACCCTTAGTCACTGCAGCGTTATTGATGTAATCCGTCACCACGTCTTTGTAGTCAATCACCCCAGGTTCCCATGAACCAGGCACCATGCCGTTGCCTGTGCCTGTCATTGGGTTCGTCGGATCGGTCATGCTGGCTTCGGTAACCCCCGTCCAACCACGCGCGTACATGGCTGTACCCAGGACCAGTTTGTTTGCAGGCACACCCTGCGCCAGAAGACGGTCAATCCCGTGCGAGGCTGTGTAAGCCGGACCTTGACGCGGCTCGCCGTTTTCGTCAACACCTGTGCCGTTACAGACATCAGCGGTCATGTGGCTGCCGCAGAACAGTGCTGTCTGGTGGCCAGGCTCGTTATTCCAGCCGCCGAAGAAGTCATAGGTCATGGCGAAGATGTAGTCCATATACTGAACCGCATCGGCATAGTTCACGACATCAATCTTGTCATAACCCGCACCGATTGCAGATGTCAGCTCATACTGGCGGCCAGTTTCGGCTTCCAGCTCATCCAGCATGGCACGCAGTTCGCGCATCAGAGCCACATACGCCGGGCCATCGTTGACCGGATCGCCCAGATTCGCGTTCGCGCCTTTGCCGCCCGGGAATTCCCAGTCGATATCAACACCGTCGAAGAATTTCCATGTTTTGAGGAATTTCTTCACACTGGCGACGAAAATGTCACGCTTGGCTTTGTCAGTGAAAGAATAGAAAGGGTCAGACAGTGTCCAGCCGCCGATAGAAGGCACAATCTTCAGATCAGGGTAACGTTGTTTCAACGCCATCATCTGACCATAGGTACCTTTATAGGGAGTGCTGTGGGTATGGCCTGACTGTGGCTGAGGCATCTGAACCGCCGCCCAAGGGTCATGGATCACCACTTCATAATCCGGCGTTCCCTGACAGGCACGATTGAGTGCGGCCAGGCTGTTGCCATTTTCAATCTCACCCAGAGATTCATTCGGTCCGCAAATAGGAATGAAGCCGTACAAAATGTGGGTCAGGTTTTGCGCAGGAATATTATCCACCGAGAATTTACGGCCATACACACCCCACTCAACAAAATAAGCACCGACCACAGTGTTCGCAGGCGTCGTGTAATTGCCATTATTGCCATCCACGTTCATGGGTAATGGGTCTAAATGGCTACCATCGGTATCAGCAACAACAATGTTTGTTGGCGCACTGCTGGTACAGGCTTGCGCTGCACCCGTGCCGCTACACAGTTCGACTGTCATGGCATACTGACCACCCTGCGCCACAGACAAAGTGGTTGAACCGGCTCCGCTGGATGCCGGAGCAATGCTTTGCTCAAACACCACATTCCCGTTCAGCTTCACTCGCCACAGATCTGCGGTTTCACCAGAATAACGCTGCCAGGCAACAGGGACTTCTGCCGCCGGCTTCACCGTAATCAGGCTTTTGTAAGCAGAGGCTGCCTGATCAACCTCGACGATAGCGTAATCCGTTTCCATCCAGGCAATTTGCGGAGCGCCTGGTGCTGCCATCGCTCCCCACGACATAGTCATCACGGCTATACCGGCCGCGACAGGATTCAACTTATTGAAAAACATTACTTCGTTCCTTGAGTTAAAAAGTAAGTAATAACGCACGGATATGAAACCATGCCTGATAATCAATAGTTCAGTTTCTTTTTGTCGCAAAGAAAGAAAGTGGGATTTTAATTTTTGATATGACGCTTTGTGATCTTATGCCAACCGAAATGAAATTAATGGCAATGAAACGGAGTGAAATGATAATTACTGCAAGCATTCCACTTGCTTGAGCAGTATTCATTCAAGACGACAAAAATGAGTCACTCAGTGGCGGCGTCATTGCGGCGGATCAAACAGAAAATCACCCGAAGTGTTAACTTTGTCAGATATGTTTTTATTTACAAAAAATTAACAAAAAACAAGCCCTGTTCGAGCCATAAAAAAACCAGAGCAATTTGAGCTCTGGTTTTTATTTCGCACAGACTTAATGGTTATTCGCTATCTATTTCATCAAGAAAATCATCAAGATATTCTTCGTTTTGTGGCTGTGCGGGTTCGGATTCCCCGCCTGCTGCTCTGAAATTCTTATATTGAATATAAGCATCACGCGTGAAAGCGTACGGATCCGGTGAATTGTTCAGCATCGGTTCCTGCGCCACCAGCTTGGCTCTGTCTTCCATGCCTTCCAGCGCCCACTTGCCGACGCTTTGCCAAAAGGTCAGCAGATTGAGCGGAAAATACAGTGCATCCACGCGATCCCCGATACCTTCACGCAAGGTCAATGGACCGTAAGCCGGAATCATGAAATAAGGGCCGTTCCCGACACCGTAATAACCCAGCGTGTCAGGAAATGCCTGCTCTCCCGGTGGCGGAATATCTGCAGCGGCCGCGATATCAATCAATCCGCCCAGGCCAAAAATACTGTTAATCCAGAAACGGGTAAAATGATCCACCGCCTTTTCCGGCTCCTGCATCAGGAAGCTGTTCAGCATATTCGCCGGCTCTTCCAGATTGGACAAAAAGTTTCTCAAGCCGGTACGCACCGGTGACGGCACATAATCGACATAAGCCAGTGACACAGGACGGACAAAATAGGGATCAAGATAATCGTAGTTTACTGTCCACATGGCACGGTTAAACCCTTCAAAAGGGTCATACACCGCGTTTTCCGTTTCACTCAGGGCTGCCAGTTCTTCGACATCCAGACCGGCAGCTTCAAGCTCCTCATCATCCAGACCGTACTCGTTTCCAGCCAGTTTTTCCGGTGACGGATCTGGCGGCGAGCTGGCGCATCCCATCAGGATGAATGTAAAAAACAGGGATACGAACAGATTTGGTTTCAATGTGTTAGCCACTTAATCAATGTAAAACAGACTGGATAATGATATCCAGTCTGTTTCTTAACTGCCAGTATGTTTTAATACTGAGTATTAATGATGATAGTCGTCTCTCCGCCTAACGGCACAATGCCGCTTTCGCCAAACCAGTCACCTTCTTTTGTCGCCACGTTGCCGTCGCTGTCGATTCTGGCCCTGACGATCAGCTCAGACTGTTTTGACATCAGTCGATCAGGGATCATGCTGTCGTTGTCAGTTAAGGTGAGCGTCAGCGGGAAGCGCGACAAAGGCAGACGTCTGGCTGCCAGCGGCATGGGCGCACCATCTGCGGTATGAACAGACACCACCACCATGCCTTGCGCCGGCAAGCTCACCGAGGCGCCGAGCTCAACCGTCACCCTGACACCCGGACTGGGATTGGCAGCCTGCGACATCTCCACCTTTGCCTGGGCAATGCTGCGCTCGAGCATATTGATACGGTTATCACCTGCGCTGAGCTGCGATTTCATCTGCTCCCAGTATTGGATGGCAGCCTGATAATCAGCCTGTTCAAACGCATCAAATGCCATCAGCGATAATGCCTGGAGATTATCAGGATCACGTTCCAGCAAGTGCGTCAGCATATTACGGGCAAGCTGAATCTGACCTGGCTGTCCCCCCATCATCAGGGTCTGGGCATAACTCAGTTGCAGGCCGGGGTCATTCGGTTCCAGATCCAGGGCGCGCTTCATTGCCCCCTGGGCCGTTTCAACATCGCGGTTTGCCATGCCAATTCGTCCCAGCAACAGCCAGCCGGTGGCATCATCCGGGCGCTCATGCAGCCGGGTCCTGAGCCCTAAGGTCAGCTCTTCCATTTCCTGATCTGTCAGCGGCGCAGCATTATCTCCCATCAGACGCTGAGTCAGCTGCGGCAATTTTGACACCGTCTGCTGCCAGTCAGCCACTTTTTGCTGATTGCCAACGACGCCGTAAAGACCATACGCCACACCGACAATCACCAGGATGCCGGGAATTAATACCCAGGGTTTAAACTGGCTGTTCTGCTGTGTCTGTGACTCCAGTACGTCATCCAGTAGCGACTGCTGCAGTTCAGCTTCCAGCTCATCCGGGTTCGATACCAGTCCTTCACTGCTCTCTTCTTTCAGTTCACCCAAGCGGTCACGAAAGAAAGCTTTGTTCAGTTCGTCCCGGCTGGCAACCCGATCCTGATTGCTCCCCACAAAGGCTGGGACAATGAAAAAAGCCAGCGCAATCAACACCAGTATCAGGGTGGAAATCCAAAATAACGTCATTTTTTCACCTTGCTTTCACCTGCCGAACCACTGGCGGCGTGCGGGTTTTCTGCCTCTTTTTCAATATCATTTAACAATGCATGAAGTCGGGCGGATTCTTTTTCATTCATTGGCTGAGATGAAGCCACCACACCTTTCCGGGAACGGTAAACCAGCACACTGACGCCAATCAGCAGGAAACACAAAGGGCCCAGCCACAAAATCAGGGTAGATGGCATCAGTGGCGGATCATAAGTCACGAAGTTTCCGTAGCGGGCAATCATGTAATCAATGACTTCCTGCTTGGATTTTCCTTCACTCAGCATCTCATACGCCTTCTGGCGCATGTCTTTGGCCAGTTCCGCATTCGAGTCAGCGATATTGTTATTCTGACATTTCGGGCAGCGCAGCGTGGCTGTCAGCTCCTGGAACGTGGCTTCCTGTTCAGGCGTCGCAAATTCGTAGACATCAATCGCCGCCTGAACCGGTACACTGGCCACAAACCAGCTCCCGACCAGCAGCGTCAATACCGCAATCGCGTGTTTCATCCTTTCGCTTCCTCTTGCAGACGCTCATAAATCGGCTTGAGGGTGTCTTGCCAGTTTTGCGGATTGACATCGCCGACATGGCGATAGCGGATCACGCCACTGGCATCGATCAGGAAGGTTTCTGGGGCGCCGTACACGCCTAAATCCATACCCAGCATGCCATTACCATCAAACAGACTGTGCATATAAGGATTGCCGAGATCTTTCAGCCAGCGGTTGGCTTTATCGCGCTCGTCTTTGTAATTCAGGCCAATAATTTTGACCCCCTGGTTGGCCAGCTCATTGAGGTAGCGGTGCTCGGCGTAACAGGTCGGGCACCAGGTTGCCCAGACATTCAGCAGCAAAGGCTCACCAAGGAAAATATCCTGCTGATACAATTTGTTCGCATCTTCCAAATCTTCAAGGCGAAACGCAGGCACGGGCTTCCCGACCAGGACGGACTCCAGTTTGGTCGGATCGTCGCCGTCAGCATTCCGGGTCAGCTGCACCATAAAGACAGCCACCAGGCCCAGAAACAGGACTAAAGGAATAAAAAGCAGTTTCTTGTTCATCCATTCACCTCTGCGTGCGGGGTACTGACAACCGCTTCATCTGTCACTTCTTTTTTAAAGCGACGACGAAAACGGTAACGCTTGTCACTGATGGCCATTGCCCCCCCAGTGCCATCAGAAGCGCGCCCAGCCATAACCAGTTCACAAACGGCTTATAGTAAATACGGACTGCCCAGGCGCTGTCATCCAGCTGTTCGCCAAGCGCCACATAAAGATCACGGGTGACGCCGCTGTCGATCGCCGCTTCGGTCATCATTGAGCCGGATACCGTATAAAAGCGCTTCTCGGCATGCAGTTCAGCGATGTATTTACCGTTACGGGACACCACAAAGTCACCAATAAAGCCGTCATAGTTCGGCCCTTCAACATTCCGCAAGCCGGACAATTTGAAATCAAAGCCTTCGACTGTCACTGTCTGACCCGGCGCCAGGCGAACGTCACGCTCCAGATCATAATTGGAAACCAGTGTAATGCCGATCAAGGTCACGGCCAGACCAATATGGCCCAGCACCATGGCCCAGTGGCTGCGGCCAAGCTTACCGAGACCGACCCTCAGGCTATGGCGATGGGTGGCGCGATCATAAACCTCATAGCCCTGCAGGATAATGATCCAGAAGGCCATCACCATACCCAGTACAGCCAACGGCTGGATCGGATCGGGACGCAGCCACAGCACAAGCACGGCTAATGGCAGAGTGATCAAGGCGGTAATCAGCAGCGGCCGGCGAATCGTCGAGAAATTCTCACGCTTCCAGCGCACCAGAGGGCCAATCCCCAGGAAGAAAGCAAAGGGAATCATCAGCCAGGTAAACAGGGTATTAAAGAAAGGCACACCAATGGAGACTGAGCCCAAACCAAGCTGCTTATGAACCAGAGGTAACAAGGTGCCGATCAGCACCACCAGCAAGGCGGTGATCAGCAGCAGGTTGTTTGCCAGCAGGAAATTCTCCCGTGAAAACAGGCTGAAACTGCCATGGGAGCGGATCTGAGCTCCGCGCAGGGCATACAGCAAGAGCGAACCGCCGATCACCACCACCAGGAAGCCCAGAATGAACATGCCACGCGCCGGATCGGAGGCAAAGGCATGTACAGACACCAGCACGCCGGAACGTACCAGGAAAGTACCGAGCAAGCTCAGTGAGAAGGCCGATATGGCCAGTAACACTGTCCAGGCTTTAAAGGTGCCGCGCTTTTCCGTCACTGCCAGCGAGTGCATGAGCGCCGTACCAGCCAGCCAGGGCATGAATGAGGCATTTTCGACCGGATCCCAAAACCACCAGCCGCCCCAGCCGAGCTCGTAATAGGCCCACCAGGAGCCCAGTGCAATCCCGACGGTCAGAAATGACCAGGCAGCAATGGTCCAGGGACGCGACCAGCGCGCCCAGGCCGTATCCAGCCGGCCTGTCATCAAAGAGGCAATCGCAAAGGCGAAGGCTACCGAGAAACCGACATAACCCATATACAGCATCGGTGGATGGATGATTAACCCCGGGTCCTGCAGCAAGGGGTTCAGATCGCGGCCATCAACGGGAAAATAAGGCAGCGTACGTTCAAACGGGTTGGAAGTGATGATGATAAATAACAGGAAACCAACTGAGATCATCCCCATGACGGCCAGTACCCGTGCCACTGATTCCTGCGGCATGCCCCGGCTGAACATGGCCACCGCGGCAGCCCACGTGGCCTGAATCAAGACCCAAAGCAGCAATGAGCCTTCATGCGCGCCCCAGACCGCCGTCAGCCGGTAGTACCAGGGCAGATTACTGTTCGAATTACTGGCAACATAGGTCACAGTAAAATCATTGATGTAAAAGGCCCACGACAGCAATGCAAAAGACACGAACAGCATTGCAAAGACACCAAAGGTCAAAGGCCGGGCCAAACGCATCAGCACCGGGTTGCCTTGATAGGCACCATACAGGGGATACACACTCACCAGAAGCGATAACCCCAGTGCCAGGATAAGGCTGAACTGGCCTAATTCTGAAATCATTGCACGCTTCCTTGCATTTGTTGATCGGTATATTTCAGAGGCTTATGATTTTTCTGCATCGCCTCAGCCACTTCTGGCGGCATATATTCTTCGTCATGCTTCGCCAGCACTTCATGCGCTTCCACCGTTTGGGCATCAACCAGCACCCCCTGAGCGACTATACCCTGCCCTTCGCGGAACAGATCAGGCAAAATGCCGTTATAAGTTACCGTCACGGCCGGGCCGACATCAGCCACTTTGAAGCTGACCTGTAAAGAGTGGGGATCACGGCTGACTGAGCCTTTGACGACCATGCCGCCAATGCGTAAACGCTGACCCACTTCGGGTTTGGTGCCATCAGGTTTGCCCTCTACCAACTCAGTTGGGGTATAGAAGAGGTCCATATTCTGGCTCATGGCATACAAAGTCAGGGCAACCGTTACACCAAGACCGGCCAGCAAGGCAATAATCACGGTCAGGCGTTTTTTACGTCTTGGGTTCATAAGGTATTCTCCAAATTCTCGGCAGCTTTAATGCGTTGCTCGCGGGCAATTTTATTTTTAATGTCAGCTGCCAGACGACGACTCTTACTGATACTGGACCATAAAAGAATCAGCAAAGATAAAGCAGATATCCCATAGGCCGCCCAGACATAACCGGCGTAGCCGCCCATGGCAAGGAAATCACTGAACGAATCGAAATGCATACTCACCTCACTGCATCAACTGGCGAACCCAGGGACGGTGGCTTTCCCTGGTCAGAATTTCATTGCGTAACCGAATCAGAGTCAGCGCACCAAAAAAGCAGGCAAAACCCAAAATATTCAGCAGTAATGGCCACAGCATACGGCTGTCGATTGACGGTTTGGCAAATTTGGTAATGGTGGCGCCCTGATGCAGGGTGTTCCACCACTCGACGGAATAATGAATGATAGGAAGATTGATCACACCGACTATCGCCAGAATACCGGCCGCCTTGGCCGCCGTTTTCTGATCGTCAAAAGCGTTATACAGCGCAATCACCCCCAGATAGAGGAAAAGCAGAATCAGTTCAGATGTCAGGCGTGCATCCCACACCCACCAGGCGCCCCACATAGGTTTGCCCCAGACAGCACCGGTCAGTAATGCAATAAAGGTGAATACGGCGCCAATGGGTGCCATGGCTGCGGCTGCCATGTCAGACAAGCGCACCTGCCAGACTAAGCCGATAAAGGCGGCTATCGCCATCCAGAGATAAACCCCCATGGACCAGATAGCAGCCGGGACATGCAGGTAAATAATGCGGAAACTGTCGCCCTGCTGGTAATCGGTTGGCGCAAAAGCCAGCCCCCAGACAGTGCCTGTCAGCAGGCTGATGACAGACAGTGCTGCAAACCAGGGCAGCAGGGTTCCGCACAGGCGGTAGCAGTTTTCTGCTTTAGCGTAGGGATGTAACCACTTCCACATAGTTTTTTACTCTATGATTAATAATAATATTCGTTATATTCACGCTTCAGTTCACACTGATACGCAGTGATGCTGATATCGCAAAAGGAGCCAGTGTGGCTGATCCGGCTAACATTGCTCCCATCAAAGCGAGTTGCCCCTGGTAACTCATCCCCAGTGACGCCGCCTCTATCGCCGACGTTGCAAAGATTAGCACGGGAATAAACAGCGGTAAGATAAGCAAGCTCAATAATACCCCACCTTTACGCAATCCCACCGTCAGTGCAACCCCAATCGCACCTAAAAAGCTCAGTGTTGGCGTGCCAAGCAGCAAGGTCAATACCACCGCAACCCAGGTTGACCAGTCGAGTGACAATAAAATTGCCAATAAAGGACTGATGATGATCAGAGGCAAGCCCGTCAACAACCAGTGAGCCACCACTTTTGCCAGTGCCAGGACCGATAACGGAGTTGGCATCAGCATCATTTGTTCCAGCGAGCCGTCCACAAAATCGTCCCGAAACAGACGCTCCAGTGACAGCAAAGCCGCAAGCAGGGCGGCCACCCAAATAATGCCGGGCGCAATACGCGCCAGCAGGTTCGGTTCCGGCCCTATCCCCAGCGGAAACAGGGTGATGACAATAATAAAGAACCATAAAGGGTTAAACACATCGGCCTGACGACGAAACGCAATCAGCAATTCCCGCCGAATCACCTGATACATAGAATGCAACATCACAGCGCCTGCCCCAGTGTCACCTTGCGCAGTCTGTTCTGCGCAGAAAACATATCCTGGTGAGTCGTCAGCAGCACAATCCCGCCGCGTTCGGCATGGGAGACAAAAAGCTGCTCAAGGACTTTTACCCCCAGTTTATCAATGGCTGTCAACGGCTCGTCCAAAATCCACAGCGGATGGTTACTCAGCCATAAACGGGCCAAAGCCACCCGACGCTGCTGGCCGGCGGACAATTGTCCGGCGGGCACATCCTCGCGTCCGGCCAAGCCCACATGGGCCAGGGCCTGCCAGATAGCATCATCACCATGTACTCTCGCCTGACCACTGAGTCTCTCGCTGTTATCCAGCGTATGCATGGCCTGGAAAAAAGCCAGATTTTCTAAAGCGGTTAATTCGCGCTTGACCCCAGTTTGATGTCCCAAAAACAGCATCTGGCTATGATACTCTTCACGCACATGGCCAATCTTGTTATCGTGCCAATAGACATCGCCGGTATCAGGAGAGCCGAGCCCTGCGATGATGCGCAATAAGGTCGTTTTACCGGCCCCGTTGCGGCCTTCAATCTGAACCAGCTCGCCAGAAGCAACATGAAATTGGAGGTCATCGAACAATACGCGCTCATCACGGGTACAGCTCAATCCTTTGACTGATAACATAGGGATGAGACATCCTGAATGACACAAATAATCCTCGGATAATATCACAGCGACTGAGATCTTTGTTAGTTTCAGCCTGTTATCAATCCGGCAGCAAGGTATGTAAATGTGACCTCTATATCTCAATCCTCCGCTTATCCGCCTGCAGCGGCCAATGCATCTAAGACAGCTGCGCCGCAGCAGACCGCTTCGGTCGGCCATGCAAATCAAACTCAGGCAGGCGCAACTGTATTCCAATCCGGCCAGCAAATCAGCCAACTTTCACACTTGCTAACACAACTTCATGTATTGCAACGATTATTTGCCAATTTGCCTCCTGCGGTGAGCGGCCAGGGTTCCCCGATCGCATCATGGTTGTCTCAGCTGGTGCTGCCGCGCACGCCGGCCGATATCGTACCCTGGTTACAGCAAGGGGCCGGTAAAGACAGCCTGAAGGCACTGGTGACCCAGCTGACGCAGCCCGACAGTCCGCTTGCCAAGTTACTCGCCAGCCTGCCGGCTGATTCGCAAGCCGAACTCAAAGCGCTGATCCGCCTCGCTGCCGAGCAGCGTCTTGCCGGCGCGCCAGCCGGACGCGACGAAAACACGCCTTTTATCCTGCACTTACCGCAAAGTGATGGCCGCGAAATCCGTCTCAGTGTGCATTCAAAACAATCGCAGCAAGCATCGAAACGCCAATCACCCGGCCGGGGCTGGACAGTCAAACTGGGACTGCCTGTTGGTGAGTCGAATACATTAGAAGCCACAGCCATCTGGCAAGACAGCCAGCTCAAGCTGGCTTTCAGTTGCGAGCAGCCAGACATACTGGCATTGACTGAACAGTTAACACCTCAGCTGATGCGTCGCCTGAAACAGCTGGAGATTCAATGTGAGTCCGTGAGTTTTCATCAGACCCCAACCTATGAAGATTCAGCGCCGGACGTCCACCCACAATGCGGCATCAGGATCAGTGTATGACAACAGAACAAAACCGGGCTATTGCGTTGAGCTACGATGGCTATAACACCCCGTATGTGTCAGCGAAAGGCTATGACGACTGGGCAAGAGAGATCATTGAGCAGGTCAAAGCCCAGGGAGGATTGATACACCAGGATCCGACACTGGCTGACTACCTCAACAACCTGGAGGCCGGAGATAACATCCCGCCCGGCCTGTTTGTGATCATAGCCGAGCTGATTGCTTTTTCCTGGGTCTTAAACGGAAAAACCCCTCCCGGATGGGAAGGGCCTGTGTCTGTCAACGAAACCGTCTGATGCGAAGCTGCAGGGCTTCGCTATCCACAAACAACCGCCTGCAAGCAGCGGAGCTATCGCCGGCCTTTATTCATGCGCTGCTGTAATCGTAACAGCAGTTCAGCTTCCGCTTTCGGCAAGTCACACTCTTCCATCAGCTCATTCACATCGGCACCCAGCTCGACCATTTTACTGGCGCGGCTGTACAGGCGGCCATCGGGATCCTGCATGGCCATTTCACCCTGACGCTCAGACAGTTCTTCCTGCTGGCGGGTTAATATGGCCATTTTATTACTCATTGCCATGGTACCCGCACGCAACTCATGAAACTGTTTGGTTAAGCTTTCCTGCTGCTGTCTGGCGGTTTTTAACAGCAACTCTGCTGCTGCAAACTTGGTTTCCAGATCCTGGCGTGCTTTGCGCTCACGCCGGACCAGCACAACCGCTATCACCACTGCCAGCAAAGCAACAACCAAAGGCAGCCATTCAAGCAAGATAGCAGGCATCAGAGATACGCCATCTCTTCCCATTCTTCATCAGACAGGAGCTTGTTCAGATCAACCAGGATCAGCAGTTGATTATCACGGTTACTGACGCCTTGAATAAACTTGGCGCTTTCATCAGTGCCCACGCTTGGCGTACTGTCGATTTCAGAGCTACGCAGATAAACCACCTCTGCCACACTGTCGACCATAATACCGATCACCTGCTTTTCAGCTTCAATGATGACGATACGGGTATTATCTGAAATCTCACCTGACATCAGGCCAAACCGTGCACGGGTATCAATCACAGTGACCACATTGCCACGCAGGTTGATAATTCCCAGTACGTAATCCGGCGCACCCGGAACCGGGGCGATTTCAGTATAACGCAGCACTTCACGAACCTGCATTACATTGATACCGTAGGTTTCCTCTTCCAGCTGGAAGGTCACCCACTGTAATACCTGGTCGTTACTGTCTTCTTTTTGAATCTCGGCAACACTTACCTGCGACATGCTGTATCCTCTCCGGCCATCGTCACAAAACGCTCTTCACGTCCAAACCCGCTTTCAGCATGGAAATGAGTTCATTGACATGAATTAAAGCACACATTTTCTCTTTCACCATACCCGCCAGCCAAGGCCGTTTACCTGCCTTTTCTCGCCAGCGAACACTTTGTTTTGTCAGGGTTTCTGTTCCGTGAAGTTGATCACAAGCCAGTCCCCACTTACTTTCTCCCAACATGACCACATAGCGGTAGTTTTCCTGATGGTCATCATTGCGGATCGATTCAGGCATCACCCATCTGGCGGTATCCACCACATCCAGTTTTCGGTTCTGTACCGGCTGCAAACCAAGATACCAGTCCGGGCGGCCAATCAGGTGATTCATCTCACCCAGTTGGTGAATTCCTCCCAGCTCTGTCAGCGGTACAGCAAAAGTCACCCCGTTGACAGCAAAAAACAGCGCCTGAAATTCTGTTTGCTCACTGGCGCCAGGTAGCGTCCAGGACGGCGGTGGCGGCTCAGGTGCCAGTTCAGGCTCAGGTGTGGCTTCGGCCACAGTTTCCTGCACACTTTCTTCTTTATCAAGAATGTCTGGAACAGGCGCCGTTGCAACTATTTCACTCTGAGGCTGAGAGCTTGTTTCCAATTCAGCCGCCGGTACCGGCTTTTCAGCAACAGCCGGAGCCTCAGCAACCTTAGGCAGCATCTGCATCAGCTGAACACTGGTTTGCGGCTCTGCATAAGGTGCCGGCTGATCATCTGATTGCTGCGCAGCCACTGCCAACGATTTTTGCAGCGGCTCTGGCGCATCGACCTGATGCTGAGTTTCTGCGCTGTCATCCTCAAACCAGCCCGGGTCGTCTAAAACGGCTGGCTTCACATCCTTTTGCTGAACTTCGTCTTGCTGTTGCTTTTCCAGTTCAGCCAATTGCTGTTGCTCGGCAATCCAGGCTTCACTTTCAACAATGACTTCCTCTTGCATCTCTGACATTTGGTCGAGAAGACGCTGCAACTGCTCAAGATCCGTTCTCGTCCGTGGCGGGGTAAACCTGACTTCAGGTACACTCAGCTCCGGCTCTGCGGACAACGAAACCGGCGCAGCTGCATTCGGCCGTTGGGCTGCCATTGCCCACAGCGACGGCGGTTCGCCCCCTTCTGCAAACGAGTTCACAGATACGTTATCTCGTGCGGATTGATCCAGACGATTAAAATCAAAGGGCTGATGACTCTGGATTTTCTCCGTAAGGGCTTTCTCAGTAAGACTTATCGTATCATCGGGCTCACTGCCGCTTTGCAACTCAGCCGCCGGCTCAACAGCAACAGCAGGCTCAGACAACAACGCCTGGCCGTCATGCTCTTCCGCTGACGCCGACAAGTCATCCTGCGGGCCGACAGCGTCTGCGCCATCCTCTTCGGGCAGCAAAGAATCATCCAGCAGCCCGAAAAAGTAATCATCTAATGCCTGTTCACTGGATAGCTTTGCGTTATCGCTCATCTTGACCCAGCCGCTCCAGATAATTCAGTAAAGTTTTATACGCAAACACCCCACGCGAGCCACGGGCATACAGGGATGGCGGCATATGCTTGATACTGGCATCACGAAATTTGGTATCAATGGGCACAGCTGAAGCCCAGACCTGATTGGCATAACGCGACTTCAGTTCCTGCAGAGTTTCCAGCGAAGCTCTGGTCCGTTTGTCATACATGGTTGGCACAATCGTGACTTTGAATTCATCCGGTCTGGATTTTTGCATGATTTGCAACGTACGCATCATGCGCTCCAGGCCTTTCATCGCCAGAAACTCCGTTTGCACCGGAATCAGAATGCGCTCGCTGGCAGCAAGTGCATTCACCATCATGACACCCAGGATCGGGGGGCAGTCAATCAGCACATAATCATATTCTTCTTCCAGGCATTTCAGCGCCTTTTTCAGAATCAGCCCCATGCCGCTGCGAGTCCCCATGACTCTGTCCAGGGTCGCCAGCGACATGTGCGCAGGTATCAGATGGATATTGTTAAACCGTGTCTCCAGCACCAGTGGTTTGACAGTGTCACGGTCAATCGTCGACAACTGGAACAAATCAAACAGGCTGGATTCAAGGCGATCCGAATCAAAATTCAAGTAGGTTGTCAGCGAAGAATGCGGGTCGGTATCCACCAACAATACGCGCTTGTTTCGTTCACTTAACAGGCCCGCCAGACTGACAGTGGTCGTGGTTTTCCCCACGCCGCCTTTCTGGTTGGCAATGCTCCAGACTACCACGGCATCTCCTTAAGCTAAGCCAACCTCAATCAGAATACGCTCAGCGATACGGTCTAAAGGAAGATCTTCAGTCGATATCCCTGCCTTGGCAACCGCCTGTGGCATACCGTATACCACGCAGCTTTCTTCATCCTGTGCCCAGACGGTTGCGCCCGCAGTTTTCAGCATACGCGCTCCGTCACGCCCGTCGGCGCCCATTCCGGTCAGGATCATCGACAGCACCTTGTCATGATACACCTTGGCTGCAGAACCAAAAGTGACATCGACACAAGGCTTGTAGTTCATGCGATCGCCACCATCAATAATACGCAAACGCACATTGCCCGGGCGGCCTTCCAGCATCATTTGTTTACCGCCAGGTGCCAGATAAGCGGTACCGGCACGCAAGACATCGCCATCTTCGGCCTCTTTCACGCCGATTTTGCAAAGGTTATTCAAACGCGCCGCAAAGGCCGCGGTGAATGTTGCGGGCATATGCTGCACCAAAACAATCGGGTACGGAAATGAGCCAGGCAATTGCGTCAGAATTTTTTGCAACGCCACAGGACCGCCGGTCGAGGTGCCTATCGCCATCAGCTGATACTGTTTACCTGTCGCTTTAAACCGCGCGGTCGGACGAACCGGTGTCGGTGTTGAGCGTGTCAGCGTCGTGGCGGCGGCCGTACCTGCGGCCGGGCGGCTTGACGTCAGCGGGCGATCGGCGGGCGATGGCGTGACCGGGCTGCTGGGTCGCACAGGCGTTCGCATAAAGACACGCTTACGGGCCAGCTCGGCAACACGTTTTTGCAGCAGAGAGATTGCTTCGTCTTTATTACGCGCAATATCTTCAAATTTTTTCGGCAGAAAGTCTAACGCACCCGCGTCCAGCGCATCTAATGTTGCCCGCGCGCCCTCATGGGTCAGCGAAGAAAACATCAGGATGGGGGTCGGGTTCGACTTCATGATTTCGCGCACTGCGGTGATACCATCCATCACAGGCATTTCGATATCCATCGTGATGACGTCAGGTTTCAGTGTCCGCGCTTTTTCAACGGCTTCTTTACCGTTAACAGCATCGCCAATCACTTCAAGGCGCGGATCCGCATTAATAATTTCACTCACCCGGCGGCGGAAAAACTGGAGTCGTCCACCACCAACACTTTTACAGCCATGTTTTATCATTCCGTAAGCAATCAGGCCTGAATGAACAGGGGCCTTCTAAGCCCCTGTCAATTATTATTATCTGCGGCCTGCGTAATGTTTCAGAAGGTTGGGGACATCCAGAATCAGTGCAATGTGACCATCACTGGTGATGGTGGCCCCCGCCATACCGGGAGTGCCCTGCAATAACTCATCGAGTGGCTTAATCACCACTTCTTCCTGACCGATCAGCGTATCCACCACAAAGCCCATTCTCTGATGGCCTATCTGCACAATCACCACATGCCCAAGTTGTTTTTCACGCTTGGAAGCACTGTGACCTGCCAGCCAGTCCTGAAGATAGAACAGTGGGATCGCTTTATCGCGCACTATGATAGTCAACTGCCCATCAACCACATTGGTCTTACTGAGATCCAAATGGAAGATTTCATTCACACTGGCCAGAGGCAGTGCAAATGGCTGGTCAGCCACTCCGACCATCAGCGTTGGCAAAATGGCCAGCGTCAACGGCACTTTAATATCAATGCGTGTGCCTTTGCCCAGATTGGAATCAATATAGATGGAACCATTCAGCTGGCTGATCGCGGTTTTGACGACATCCATACCGACACCACGGCCGGAAATATCTGAAATTTCTTTCTTGGTCGAGAAACCAGGCGCGAAGATCAGGTTATAACATTCGCTGTCAGACAGACGCGCAGCGGCATCGGCATCCATCACACCGCGATCCACTGCGATTTGACGCAATCGATCCGGGTCCATACCGCCGCCATCGTCTTCGATCGTCAGCAAAATATGATCCCCTTCCTGCGCGGCAGACAAGAGCACAGTACCAATACGAGGCTTGCCGGCTTTCTCACGCACATCCGGCATTTCAATACCGTGATCGACCGAGTTACGCACCAGGTGAACCAGCGGATCGGCCAGCGCTTCCACCAGATTCTTATCGAGATCGGTTTCTTCGCCACGCATTTCCAGCACGATTTCTTTTTTCAGGCTACGGGCCAGATCGCGCACAACGCGTGGGAAGCGGCCAAAGACTTTCTTGATTGGCTGCATACGCGTTTTCATGACCGCACCCTGAAGGTCTGCGGTCACCACATCCAGGTTCGAAACAGCTTTTGACATTTCTTCGTTATTGCTGTTCTGACCCAGGCTGATCAGACGATTACGGACTAATACCAGCTCGCCAACCATGTTCATGATGGTGTCCAGCGTAGATGTATCGACACGGACTGTGGCTTCAGCCTGAGACTTGGATTTTTCTTTTAACCCTGTTGCTTTACGCTCCGCCACAGGTTGTGGCATCTCAGTCGCAGACTGAGAGGTGACAGGCGCTGGTTCAGCTTTCGCCTGTAGCGCAGAAGCCGGTTTGGTCGCGATCGCCAGCTCTTCATCTGACGGTCCTTTCCCGCTACCGTGCAGTTCATCGAGCAAACGTTCAAATTCGTCATCTGTCATTAAGTCGCTATCACCGGACCCAGCCACATTCGCGGCAGGCGACTCGGACGCTTGTGCAGCAACTGGTGCGGCTGACACGTCAGCACCCGGGGTTTCGGTTCCAGGCGCGTTACCTATGCCATGCAGCTCATCAAGCAGGCGTTCAAACTCATCGTCAGTGATATCGCCATTGTCGATGTCGGTCGAGACAGGTGCGCTCTGAACGACACTGGGAACAGCACTGGCTGGTGCGGCGCTTGGCTGCCGCCCGCACCATGCAGCTCATCGAGCAGGCGCTCAAACTCATCCTGCGTGATGTCATCAACCGAACCGCCTGCAATCGCGGGCTGTTCAGGCGATGCTGTTGCCACTACGGGAGCTTCAACCGATGCCGGGACAGAGACAGCCGCCGCCAGCTCTTCGGCACCCGGTGGCTGGCTGTAATAATGCAGCGCATCCAGCAGGCTTTGTTCAGCGGGTTCAATCGGCTCACGATCCTGCACCTGCGAGAACATCACATTAATGGTATCCAGTGCCTGAAGGATCACATCCATCAGCTCTGATGTCACAGTGCGTTTACCGGTACGGAGTAAGTCAAAAATATTCTCAGCACCGTGACAAGCGTCAACCAATGCCGTTAACGCCAAAAACCCGGCACCACCTTTAACAGTATGGAAGCCGCGGAAAATGGCATTCAGCAAATCTGTATCATCCGGACGACGTTCCAAATCGACTAACTGCTCGGAAAGTAATTCCAGAATTTCCCCGGCTTCGATTAAAAAGTCCTGCAGGATATCTTCGTCTAAATCAAAGCTCATAAGCTTCCCCTAAAATCCAAGGCTTGATAGCAAATCATCGACGTCATCCTGGGTAGACATAACGTCAGTGCGTTCAGCACTGTTGATAATTGGCCCTTCCGGGGAGAGTGTTTTGTCTTTCTGGCTCACGACCACTGAGCTTTCACTCTGTTCAATACCGGCAGCCTTCAGAATCTCAACCAACTGATGTTCCACTTCATGAACAAGTTCGATCACTCTGCGAATAACCTGGCCTGTCAAATCCTGGAAGTCCTGTGCCATCAGAATATCGGTCAGATGACGGTGAAGCTGCTCGCTGTCACCGTCGAGCTGAACTAATAATGCGTCAATATCGTGACAAAGCCGTTTAAATTCGCCAAGGGTGATCTCCCCGTGCATTAAACTTTGCCACTGGGGTTTCACTTGCATCAGACGTTCACGCAATAAATCTGCGATAGGGAGGGTGCCTTCAACAGCATCCATTGTCCTGTTGGCCGCTTCCTCGGTTTTGTCTATCACATAATTCAGACGTCCACGCGCGTCAGGAATGTCGGTCGTCGCTAAATCAGCAATACGGGGATCCAGCCGAAAATTCTGCAATGAGTCATGTAATTGACGCGTCAATTTACCCACTTCGAGATACATCGGATCCCGACAATCCGACACCAGGCTTCGGAACAACTCATCCGCGTCTTCTTGCTGGTCTTGCTCCAGCAGCGCGACGAGTTGTTTCGCCTGTTCAAGTGAAATCATATGTGTCTACCCTAGTTAGCGTCACACTGACGGCATCACTGCATACGCTCGAAAATCTTATCCAGTTTTTCTTTCAACGTGGCAGCGGTGAATGGCTTAACAATGTAGCCATTGACACCGGCCTGAGCAGCTTCGATGATCTGCTCGCGCTTGGCTTCAGCAGTAATCATCAGTACTGGCAGGTGTTTCAGGCTGGCATCGGCCCGGATCTGCTTGAGCAAGTCAATGCCTTGCATGCCCGGCATATTCCAGTCGGTGACCACGAAATCGAAGTCGCCTTTCTTTAGCATGGGTAACGCAGTCAATCCATCATCCGCCTCCTGGGTGTTATTAAAGCCCAGGTCACGTAGTAAGTTCTTGACGATACGGCGCATTGTTGAAAAGTCGTCAACAATGAGGATTTTCATATTTTTATTCAAAGTTGCCTCCACTGAGGTCACAGTGTTTCTTCTAAATCGTGTGTTTATGAAGCAGTCCAAGCAGACAACTTGGCCCGCAGACGCTGCATTGCCTGACTGTGAATCTGGCAAATACGGGATTCACTGACACCTAAAACGGCACCAATTTCTTTGAGGTTGAGTTCCTCGTCGTAATACAACGACAACACCAGCGCTTCCCTTTCCGGCAATGTGCGAATGGCACCAGCCAGTGCATGGCGAAAACTGCCGTCCGCAACATCCTGAAAAGGGAGATTTTCTGCCACTGAATCTTCGGTTGCTACCGTATCTTCTGAGACACCCAGGTCGTCCATACCCACTAGGCGACCACAATTAACATCATTTAATGCCTGATGGTACTGTTCGAGTGTCATTTCGAGATATTCAGCAATTTCCTGATCATTCGGATCGCGGCCGAGACGGCTTTCCAATTGAGCAATGGCTTCAGATATCCGGCGGTTGTTTTTGTACACAGAGCGGGGAACCCAGTCGCCACGGCGGATGTCATCCAGCATGGCGCCCCGAATTCGAATTCCGGCAAAAGTTTCAAAACTGGCACCTTTGCTCGGGTCATAGTTCTGTTGTGCTTCCAGCAAACCAATCATGCCAGCCTGGATCAGGTCTTCCAGCTGCACATTGGGTGGCAATCGCGCCATCAGGTGATGCGCAATCCGCTTCACCAGTGACGAATACCGCTCAACAAACGCATGGGGGGATTCCTGATATCGGCCGTATGTTTGTGCTTTATTCACCCAGAGGTACCTCTTCAGGTGTTGGTTTAACTAATAACTTTTCAACAAAAAATTCCAGATGTCCGGCCGGATTATTCGGTACCGGCCAGGTTAACGCTTTATTGGCGAGCGTTGTCAGGGCCAATGCCGCTGGGCTTCGTGGGAAAGCTTCCACGACCACTTTTTGTCGCTTAATCGACTGACGTACCCTGTCATCTAATGGAATACAGGCAACCAGCTCCATGTTGGCCTGCAAAAACCGTTCAGTCACCCGGGTCAGCTTGGCAAACAGCTCTCGCCCTTCGCGGTAACTGCGGACCATATTGGCCACAATTTTAAACCGCTGCACCTGGTATTCACGGTTCAGGATTTTAATCAGCGCATAAGCATCGGTAATAGAGGTCGGCTCATCACACACTACGATTAGTACATCCTGGGCCGCGCCGGCAAAACTCAATACCATATCTGAGATCCCTGCGGCAGTATCTACCAGCAGGACATCCACTTCATCTTCAAGGGTGGCAAATGCGCGGATCAGGCCAACGTGCTGAGCACTGGACAGTTCCGCCATATTTTGCGTGCCTGAAGAAGCCGGTATGATTTTTACGCCGTAAGGACCTTCGATAATGATGTCCCGCAGATCACACACACCCGACAGGACATGAGACAGGTTACGACCCGCTCGCAGCCCCAGCATCACATCAACATTGGCCAGGCCAAGGTCGGCATCCAGCACCATCACTCTCTTGCCCTGACGGGCCATGGCAATTGCCATATTCAGTGTGATGTTGGTTTTACCCACACCGCCTTTACCACCACTGACGGTGATCACTTTGGTCGAGGCCAGTTTTGTCATACGGCGCAAGCCGCTTGCTTGATCGTGCATCATGTTCTCAATCATAAAAATCCGCCCCCTGGTTATCTGCGCTATCGCTGCTCCAGAAGTGGGTTTGCTGGCCCATGTCGTTTTCCAACAACTCGTTTGCACGATTCACCATGAAGTGTCCTGTGGCGACTTTAATGTCTTCAGGCACTCGTTGACCGTCCGCCAGATATGCGATCGGCAGAGCACTTTCCAGTGTGACACTGATAACTTCACCCAGACTGAGGGTTTCATCCAGCTTAGTCAGCACGCAACCCGACAGCGGGATACGACGGAAATGCTCAATGGTTTCGTGCAGAACGCGGCGCTGGGAGGTCGCCGGTAATACCAGAAAGCTACGAATTTGTGAGCCACTATTGTGCATCAGGGTATCCAGCTGTTCCTGCAGGCGAAGATCCCTTTGCCCCATGCCTGCTGTATCGAGCAGTACAAGGCGGCGATGCCGTAACTGATGAAGTATATCGGCAAGCTCTTCGGCATCTTTAGCAACTCTTACCGGACAGCCCAGAATTCGACCATAAGTCGCCAGCTGTTCATGGGCACCGATACGATAGGTATCTGTGGTGACCAGAGCGATTTCGTTCGGACCAAAGTCCATCGCCGCTCTGGCGGCCAGTTTGGCGATTGTCGTTGTTTTTCCGACACCGGTCGGCCCGAGCAGGGCGACCACGCCCCCGGTTTCGAGAATACAGTCATCTGTGGTAATGATCTGATCAGCCAGCAACTGAAGCAAAGATGACCAGGCCTTGTGCGGCTGGACATCTTCGGGAATGTAACAAGCCAGCTGATCGGCCAGCTCTGAAGATAAACCCATTTTTTCCAGGCGCTTAATCATCATGGCCCGCATCGGTTCGCGACGCTCAACCTCCTGCCACATCAAACCAGACAGCTGGTGTTCGAGCAGACGACGAATCGACGCCATCTCGCTGCGCATGGCATCAAGATCATCGTCACGACGCGGCGCATGCTGTTCATAGCGGCTGGGATCGAGACGGTTCTGAAAAGCACTGTTTTTCTGGCTCGCCGCCGCTGAATTCAGCCGGCCGGTGCGCCCTGCCGGTGCGTCGGCGTCATGATTTTGGCGGTAGTCACCGTAAGCATTCGGCGCAGGCTGACGTCCGCCCGCCCCATAAGGGTGGGAAGACTGGCGCCTGTCACTGCCGTAAGGGCTGTTCTCCGGCTGAGGACGGGAAGAATAGTCATATCCTTGACGTTCAGCAGGGTGTCCGCCGGTGTGCTTCGACTGGCGCTGCAATAAGGCTGACAGGGAGTCCACTTCGGTTTCGGGATCCTGCGCATAGTTTTGCAGCACCTTGGCAAAGTGGCCGCTGCCGGGCTGCTGCAGCTGTACTTTGTCATCAGCCAATTTGCGTCTGGCCTCGCCAAAACGTTCCGCTAAGGCATCACGGGCAGGTTGTGACGGTGACGGTAACTTGGCTTCGCTGGCGTCATTGTCCACCGCCGCCACGATCTCAACACCGCCGGTCACTTTCTTATTGGACATAATCACCGCATTCGCACCGAGTTGTTCTTTGACTTCACTCAGTGCGGTTCGCATGTCCTTGGCAAAAAATCGTTTAATTTTCAATTCAGTCTTCCCATCCGGTGACGGATTACCCTGCACGTTTTGGCTGACTCAGTCAGCCAGGGGACACCTAGTTACCCACTGCATTCACGATACGGATTTGCTTTTCATCAGGGATTTCCTGATAAGAGAGCACCCGCAGTGTCGGGATGGTGTTTTTCACAAATTTGGCTAACGTGCCGCGCAGTACGCCAGACGTTAACAGTACAGCCGGTTCGCCTTTCAACTCTTGCTGATGTGTGGCTTCGGTCAAAGAGCGCTGCAGACGTTCTGCCAGACCCGGCTCAATACCGGAGGACTCGCCCCCGCTTGACTGCATTGTTTTATGCAATATTTGTTCCAACTCAGGAACAAGCGTGATAACAGGTAATTCAGGCTCTATTCCATTGATTTCCTGAACAATTAGACGTTTGAGGCCAATCCGTGCGGCGGCGGTGAGAATGTCGGGATCTTGACTCTTACCGGAATACTCGGACAAAGTCTGAACTATGGTGCGGATATCCCGGATAGGCACACCTTCATGCAGCAGGTTCTGCAGCACTTTCACCACAGCCCCTAACGGCAGCTGATCAGGGACAAAATTGTCCACCAGTTTCGGTGTCGACTGCCCCAGCACTTCCAGTAGGTTCTGAACTTCTTCATGCCCGAGCAACTGAGATGCATTGTTCACCAGAATCTGGCTCAGATGGGTTGCCAGTACAGTCGCAGCGTCAACAACGGTATAGCCCAATGCCTGAGCATGCTCTCGCTGCGATTCTAAAATCCAGATCGCTTCCAGACCGAAGGCGGGATCGGTCGTGCGCTCCCCTTCCAGGCTGCCAAACACCTGGCCTGGATTGATGGCCAGCTCCATGTCAGGGTGAATGTTTGATTCGCCATTGTTCACCCCCATCAGACTGATACGGTAGGTATTGGGCGGTAATTCCAGGTTATCGCGGATATGAACAGGCGGAACCAGGAAGCCGAAATCCTGCGACAGTTTTTTCCGAACACCTTTTACCCGCTCCAGCAACTCGCCGCCCTGTTCTTTATCGACCATAGGGATCAGGCGGTAGCCGACTTCCAGGCTGATGGTATCCATAGGCTGAACATCATCCCACGACAGCTCTTTGGTGACGGGTTTGCTGTCCAGCGACTCAGGCGGTGCGGATTCTGCCAGCACTTTTGCCTGTTGCGCTTTCTTGACCCGCCAGTAGGCAATCAGGCCGATGATCAGTGCCAGCAGCAGAAACGGAATATGCGGCATGCCCGGAACAATCCCCATCACGAACAAAATCCCGCCTGTGATGATCAGCGCCTGGGGGTTATTGAACATCTGGAACAGCATCTGCTGCCCCATATCTTCGTCAGTATTTTGACGAGTCACCATCATGGCAGCGCCGATGGACAGCAGCAAAGATGGGATCTGTGCCACCAGACCATCACCAATGGTCAGCAGGCTGTAAATCTGAATCGCGTCATTGAAGCTGAGATCATGCTGGCCCATCCCGATGATCAGACCACCAATGATATTAATGAAAAGAATCAGGATGCCGGCAATGGCATCCCCTTTCACAAATTTAGAGGCACCGTCCATCGAACCGTAAAAGTCGGCTTCTTTGGTGACTTCGCTGCGCCGCGTTCGTGCCTGCTCCTGATCAATGAGCCCGGCGTTGAGATCGGCATCAATCGCCATTTGCTTACCCGGCAAGGCATCAAGGGTAAAGCGGGCACTGACTTCGGAAATACGGCCGGCACCTTTGGTGACCACCATGAAGTTGATGATCATCAGAATCAGGAAGACCACCAAACCAACCGCGTAGTTCCCCCCGATCACCACAGAACCAAAGGCGTCGATCACCTGGCCTGCCGCCTCCGGGCCTTCATGACCATTCAGCAAGACAACCCGGGTTGACGCTACGTTCAGTGCCAGCCTGAGCAGGGTGGCAATCAGCAGTACGGTCGGGAAAGCCGCAAAATCCAGCGGGCGGCGGGTGTACACAGTCACCAGCAGCACCACCAGGGCCAGGGCAATATTAAAAGAAAAGGCCATATCCAGCAGCATTGCTGGCATTGGCAACACAACCATCGCCAATGTTGCCAGTACCATGATAGGGGCACCGATTGCAGGCAGTGACTGCAATCGGTGTAAAGGCAATTTATCTGAAAAGGGTATCGGCAGCTTCATGCATTCTTATTTGGTTGGAATGGGTTAATCGTCAGTGCTCACTCAGTGTCCACCGCGTATTCACTGTCTGACACTGGGTGTGGCGGTGAATCGCAGACAACTGAACGGGCTAAGCTTCGCATAAAGCAAAATTTATACCGTCTTGATAAGTCAATTTTTTGACCTGCAGCCAAAACATTTTTTATCAAGCAGTTAGTGTCGTAATTCAGGAGGAATATCAACAGCGCCTGCCGATAACTTGGGCCGCTTACCATTGCCGCGCCGGTATTGTTTGAGCTGGAATACGTACGCCAGCACCTGCGCCACAGCGGCAAACAGGCCATCCGGTATTTGCTGTTCCAGCTCGGTACTGTGATAGAGGGAGCGTGCCAGCGGAGGCGCAGGCACAATATCTATCTGATATTCGTTGGCTACTTCCCGGATTTTCATCGCCATGTGATCTGTCCCTTTGGCAATGACCACTGGCGCCTTGTCGAGCGTGGGATCATAACGCAAGGCCACAGAGAAGTGCTCCGGGTTGGTAATCACCACATCGGCCTTGGGCACTTCCGCCATCATGCGCCGCTGCGCCATTTCACGCTGCAGCATACGGATACGGCCTTTGACCTCAGGTTTACCTTCGACATCTTTATATTCGTCTTTGACTTCCTGCTTGGTCATCTTCAGCTGCTCGTTATGCTGCCAGATCTGGTACGGCACATCGATAGCCACCACCACCAGCAGCGAGCAACAGATCAGCAAGACAAAGCGCAGTAAAATCTCCAGCGCGTGAAAGATATTGCTCGGATAGATCTCTATGCTGAGCTGAAAGAAACCTTCCAGGCTGCTGTACATCAGGTAGTAAGCCACACCAGCCACCAAAGTGACTTTCAGGATAGATTTCACCAGCTCAACGGCACTTTGCTTGCCTATCATACGTTTCAGACCGCTGGCCGGGTTCATTCTTGAGAGCTTGGGTCTTGCTGCCTCGGCGGAAAAGCTGATTCCGCCCAAGGCGGAAGCGCCAATCAGTGCCGCCACAAACAAGAAGATCAGCACCAGAAGCAATGGCCACAGCATGTGCACGATGGCATCGCCGGTGACCGACAGCAGTTTGGTAAAATCAAACACTTCCTCGCGGCTGAGGGTAAAGAACTTGCGCATCACTTCGCTCAAGGCAACAGCCAGCATTTCGCCAAACCACATCAGGCCAACCGCCCCTGATACCAGGACCGCAACCGACGCAAGTTCTTTTGAGCGCGCGACCTGACCTTTTCCCGCGCTTGCTGCAACCGTCGGGGGTTGCGTCTTCAGTACGTTCTTGTCCGTCTGACTCAGCCATCGGACTCCCTCCTGTCCGTCATCAGCAATCCAGCCTGATCAGGCTGCAAATTTGCTCTGTACCCAGTTGCCAGTGTTCTTCATACTGCGCCTGGATGCCCATTAACAGATACCAGCTGACAAACAGCCCCAGCAACAGCGCAAACGAGAAGCCCAGGGAGAAAATATTCAGCTGAGGTGCCGCACGTGTCATGACGCCGAACGACAGATTCACCGTCAGCAGCGCAATCATCCCGGCCAGCGACATGTTTAAACCGGCTTTGAACATCCAGCCGAACCAGCCCGCCAGCTGCTGGTAATCCACTGCCTGCAACATCGACTCGCCGACCGGCAAAGTGGTAAAGCTCACCACCACCAGCCTGAGCATCGCCAGATGACCGTCCGTGGCGAGAAATAACATGATCGCCAGCATCATATACAGCTGGCCCAGCACAGGGGTGTTTTGTCCGTTGGCCGGGTCGACCATGGAGGCAAACCCCAGGCTGGACTGCATGCCCAGAATCTGTCCTAACAAGACAAATGTCTGGGTGACAAACTGAGTCACCAGCCCCATCGCAACCCCGATGATCACTTGCTGGCCTGTGGTAAGAAAGCCCTGAAAGGACAACAAAGGAATATCAGGCACCTGAGGCAACATGGGCATCACAGCAAAAGTCACTGTCAGCGACAGATACAGCCGGATGCGCATCGACACGAAACGGGCGCCGAAGAAAGTCATGCTCATCATCATGGCCCCGATGCGGGTCAGCGGCAAAAAATAATTAGCCAGCCAATCTAAAATGACCTCCGCCGGATACGTCATGACCTGTCTGCTCAGTAAAGGATTTGAGGGATGTGTTCAATGATGCGATGAAAATAATCCATCAGCATTCGGGTCATCATGTGACCAAACACCATCAGCGCAACCAGGGTGATCACCAGACGTGGCAGGAAGCTTAACGTCTGTTCATTGATGGAAGTGGCGGCCTGAAAAACCGCAACCACCAAACCAATCAGCAAACCGGGTATGACGATCACGCAGACCATCACCAGGACCATGTAGAGGGCTTCCTGAAAAATTTCGACGAAGGCTTCTGGTGTCATTGTCTGTCACTCCCTGTCATCAGGTGCCGAAACTGCCGGCCAGGGTTGACAGGATCAGGTTCCAGCCATCCACCAGTACGAACAACATTAATTTAAACGGCAGTGAGACGATCATCGGCGACAGCATCATCATCCCCATGGCCATCAGTATTGAGGCCACGACCAGATCGATGACCAGAAAAGGCAGAAACAGCATAAAACCAATCTGGAACGCCGTTTTCAGTTCCGAGGTAATAAAGGCAGGGATCAGGACTGTCATCGGAACTTGCTGAGGGTCTGTTGCCTGCGAGCCCGACATATCAACGAAAGTTTCCAGATCTTTCACCCGCGTTTGTTTGAGCATGAACTGCCGCAGCGGATCCTGAGCGATCGTCAGGGCTTCACGGGCAGAGAGCTCTTCATTGATATAAGGCTGAACCGCCTTGGTATTGATCTCATCCAATACCGGAGACATGACAAAGAAAGTCATGAACAGGGCAATCCCGATAATCACCTGATTCGACGGGGTCTGCTGCAGACCGAGCGCCTGCCGCAAAATCGACATCACCACCACGATACGGGTAAATGAGGTCATCAGGATCACAATGGCGGGCAAAAAGCCCAGCGCTGTCATCAGTGCCAGGATTTGCAGCGTGACTGAGTAATCTTCGGTGCCATCCGGGTTCACCGACACAGAAAACGCCGGAATGCCGCCCCCGCCTTTAGTGGTCAGCAGGGTTGCAGCCCCTTTGTCACTTTGCATCTCGCTGACGGTAACATTATTGCCCGCCACATTGCCCAGCCCGCCATCTTCGCTCTGGGCACTCACCATGCCGGAAAGCAGCAGACAAACTGCACCAACAATCCAGATAAAGAAGTTAGATCGATACATCATTGTCTTTTCAACAACTTACCGAGTTGCTGAGCAAACTCACCGTTGCCTGCACCCGCACTGACCGGCAAGGGGGTTTCCAGCTTGGTCAGCATTGAAATATTTTGCGGCGTCACACCAATGAGCAACTGCTCGTCACCCACCTGTACCAGGACGATTCGCTCACGCTGGCCAACGACCACCTGGCGGACAATCTGCAGCCCGTTATCTCCGCCACTCACACCCGGCAACTTCATGCGACGCAGCAGCCAGGCAAGAAACACGATAAGAACCAGTACCAGCAGCAGCGAACCAATCGTTGTGCCCATATCCAGCTCCGGCGCCCCGGCCGCCCAGACCGGCTGGCTGATCACGGCCAGAGCAGCGAGCAATGTGCTTTTCAATGCTTTCATCTCTGTTACCGCAACTTCTTAATACGTTCAGTCTGACTGATCACATCCGTCAGACGAATACCGAATTTATCGTTGACCACAACCACTTCACCGTGGGCAATCAAAGTGCCATTGACCAGGACATCCAGCGACTCGCCGGCGACACGGTCCAGCTCAACGACCGAGCCCTGGTTCAGTTGCAGTAAGTTACGGATACTGATCTTCGTGCGCCCGACTTCCATCGAAATCGTGACCGGAATATCCATGATGGAATCCAGACGACGACGTTCTTCATCAGAAATCGGGGTACTTTCGTCTGTGAGCTCTTCCAGCGGTGCGGCTTCAATAGTGTCGTCGGCCTGTTCAGCCAGGGCTGCCGCCCAATCGTCAGCTACTTGTTGATCTTTATCTGACATAAGTCACCTGTATTAATCGTCAATCGGGTCAGTGGCGGAGAAAGTCGGGCTCAGTTCGTCGCCGTCTAAGAAGGCGAGGTCCGTCTTCACCGTATCTGGCCGCTTCAGTTTCTTGGAAATCTTTATCGCTACGTGATCGCCTGACTTACCCATTTTTCCGCGGTAGGTCGGCAGGTCTTCAACGTAGAGCGTCGCCGTCTCCGGCAATTCAATCGGGATTACGTCACCGGAGTGCAGTTCCATCAGATCCCGCAGCGTCAGGTCAATATCGAGTAATTTGGCACGCAGATTTACTTCGACATCCATGACCTCATCGCGCAGTGCCTTGCTCCAGCGAACATCGGTATCCATTTTGTCACTCTGGACACCGGCATCAAGCAATTCGCGGATCGGCTCTACCATGGAATACGGCATCACCACATGGAAATCGCCGCCGCCGCCATCCACTTCAATGTGGAAAGAGCTCACCACGATCACTTCTGTCGGGCTGACGATATTGGCCATGGTCGGGTTCACTTCGGAATCCAGGTATTCGAACTCCACACCCATCACAGGTGACCAGGCTTCCCGGTAGTCCTCAAACACCAGTTTCAGCAGCATCTGGACGATACGGCGCTCCGTTGGTGTGAATTCACGCCCTTCGATCTTGGCGTGGAAACGGCCATCGCCACCAAAGAAGTTCTCGACCAGAATAAAGACCAGCCGGGCTTCCATGGTGATTAAGGCCGTGCCTTTCAGGGGACGAAAACGCACCATATTCAAACTGGTGGGAACATACAGTGTGTTCTGGTACTCGCCGAACTTGAGCATCTGTACGCCATTGATCGACACTTCGGCCGTCTTGCGCAGCATATTGAACAAACTGATCCGCATATGGCGGGCAAAACGCTCATTGATAAGCTCGAGCGTCGGCATCCGGCCACGGACAATGCGGTCTTGCGATGAGAAGTCGAACGAAATAACCCCAGTGCCTTCTTCTTGCCGGGGGTGATCATCCTCTACATCATCGACGCCATGCAGCAGCGCATCAATTTCGTCTTGGGTTAATAAATCAGTCACTGGGAACCTATTGCATTACAAAGCCAGTAAACAGGACCTGTTCGACCACAGGGCTGCCAGATACTTTCACCAGCGCAGACTGCACGGATTGCAGCGACTGTTGACGTAGTTCAAGCCGTCCGCTGGGAGAACGAAGCTGCTCCACACTGGCTGCACCGAACGATTGAAGCAGGGTGCTTTCTACCAAAGGAATGTGTTGACGGGCCAGAGTATCATTCTCATCACCGCGTACCATGAGTTGTACTTTCACCTGTACCAGCCGCTGCTGGGTATCCCCCGTCACATTAAAAATAAAGGGATGCGGCAAAATCACATAATAAGCCGGTTCCGGCTGACCTGAAGACTGGGTTGCCGACATGCCGTCGCTATCAGCCGCAGACTGATCGTCAGACAGGAAAAACCAGGCTGCTGCGCCCCCCAACAGTACGGGGACCAATGCAATTAAAATCAATAAAATGCGTTTTTTTCTATTTGTTGTTGCCGCTGATTCAGCCATATTTCCAATTCCGTTCGCGGGTCAATAATAGTCACTTGGATGTCGCAAATACCAGCGATGCCGCTGGGGATCATGCGTAATAATCAATGCCGTCGCTTTGTTCACTGACCGTCACGGCAATCGCATTGCCATCGTCATCATCCCGCTGCGACTGGCTGCTCTGACCGCCTCTGGCCATGCCTTCTTCACCCTGCTGCGTGCCGGTATGCTGGCCGGCAAATTGCTGATTACCGTCCTGTTGTACGCTGCCCTGGGTCAACTGAATGCCTTGCTGCTGTAACAGCTCTCTCAACCGCGGCATGGCCTGTTCAACCAGATCCCGGGTCTGCGCGTTCCCGACATGAAACTGCACCGATGCCTGGTCATTATTAATGGCCAGTTTTATCTGCATCCGGCCCAGTTCGGGCGGATCCAGGCGAATATCGACATGCTTGAGGTTTTTACTCATCAGCATCTGTACCCGCTCTGCCAGTTGCTCACCCGCCATCTCTTTTTGTAATGGCAGTGCGGTGGGCTGCGCCTGCGCTTCTGCTCGCTGCATCGCAGCCAGTGACGTCGGCTGGCCGGTGATCGCATTAGTGCCGGATGCAGCGCCAGTCGCCATGGCGTCTTTTTGCACCGTCTCCATCTGCAGTCCGGCATCAGCCAAAGCCGCCTGAAGCGATGCAGAGACGCCCGTTTGACCGGCTCCGGCCTGATTCGCACTTGCACCGTCAGCCGAACCCGCTTCCCCGCCTTTGGCAGAAGCAGAAAGCCGTGCTATGGCGTCACTGAGCCAGTCTGGCTGAGATTCTCCTTCGCTGTCCGCCGTGGCGTCACCCTGAATGGCGGACTGAACCGAGCCGGCCACCAGGGTCAAGTCAGGTTTCTCGCCCTTACTTTTGGCATCCGATGCCGTCCCTTTAGTGACCGCGGCCAGCATCTCGGCAAGCTGACCCGATTGCCCGCCAGCCACACTCTGGCCATCCCCTGCCTCAGACATGTCACCGTTCAGCGTCTGAGATCCGGGTTGCAAAGGGACGCCTGCCGATAATAAGGCGACCTCCGCCCCTTGCACGTCACTGCTTTCAGACTCAGGTGGCAATTCTTTGCCATCTTTTGCCATTTGCAGCTGCTGGCTGGAGGCATTGAGTCGGTCTAACAGTGCTTCTGCCTCGGCACGGATACTCTCTTCGGTGCTCTCAGACTCAGGGTTGTCACCTGCTGCTGTCTGGGTGGCCTCCGCCGTTTTTTCCGATGCTTTATCGGCTGTCACTGGGTCTGCACTTTCTTGCCGCTGGCTGTCTTTCGCCTTGTGTGTTTGCGCGGCGTTGTCGCTGGCTTTTGCCGGCTGAGCGGCTGGTGATTCAATTTTTTGACGCTTCGGCGCCGTCTTGCTTTCACTGTGGACGGCAGACTCAAGTCGTGATGAAAACCCCGACAGTCCGGGCTCTTCACGGCTGTCAGAACGAGCAGACTTACCCGGCCGGACGGACGATCCGGACGTGCTAAAATCGACAGAAATGCTGCTGGACGGTTTCATAACTACCTTACACTGACAATTATTTGACGACCAAAGTCGTGGTTATACGCAAACCCATGCAAGAAATGAACCAGCTCTTGAGTTGACTGCGATAAGCGATTAACACCGGCGACGGGCAGATTGCAGCGTGGCAAACTCATCCATTAACTTTTGCTCCTGACGCGCCAGACGCTGCTCCCGCTCGGTATGTTTTTTTCCAGCAGCCATTCGACCGACTTTCGCTCAGTCCGGGCCTGTTGCCACAACTCAGCGCATTGCTCTACCTGGCGCTCAAATTCTCGGCCGGCCGCTCCCTGCTGAACCAGAGTTTCGTCTAACTGGCCCAGAAATTTATGCAGATGACTGAACTGACTGGCCGTCAGTCCATTCTGGCCGCGCTCGGTCAGTTGCAGGCAGTAATCGTAGCGGTACTTTTCAATTTGTTCGCGCTGCTGGTAAAAGCTGTCCAGATCCCGCTTCGCCTGCTGAAGGGCCAGAAAAGCGTGATGTTCTTTGTCTTTGACCTGATCAAGAATCAGGGTCAGTGCCTGATCAGACATCCGCGCCTCCGGTTATGTCGCTTCGGTGTGTCGCCCTCAGGCTCCCAGCGCAGAGCGGAGCATATTGACGCACATGTCATAGGGAACCGACTCTTTCATTGTCTGCTGCAGGTACTGATCCAACCTGGGTTTTAACGTAAAGGCCTGATCAATCGCCGGATCTGAACCCGGCTTATACGCACCGATAGACACCAGATCCTGGTTTTTGCGGCAAATAGACAATATCTGACGGACCGCTTTCGACATCAGCATCTGCTCTTCATCCACGATGGCAGGCATCACACGACTGACAGAGCGTTCAACATCAATCGCCGGATAATGGCCGGCATCGGCCATCTCACGTGACAACACGATATGGCCATCAAGAATCGCGCGTGATGCATCGGCAATCGGATCCTGCAGATCATCGCCTTCGGTCAGCACAGTGAAGAAGGCCGTGATCGAGCCCTGGTGATCACCGCCGTTACCGGCGCGTTCAACCAGGGCCGGGAGCTTGGCAAACACAGAAGGCGGATACCCTTTGGTGGCCGGCGGCTCGCCAATCGACAGGGCAATTTCACGCTGCGCCTGCGCAAAGCGAGTGAGCGAGTCCATCAGCAGTAACACATCTAAACCCTGATCGCGGAAATATTCCGCCACGGTCAGGGCGGTCTGGCACCCTTTCAGGCGCATCAAGGGTGAAGCATCCGCAGGAGCTGCCACTACGACCGCGCGCTGGCGGCCTTCTTCACCTAAGATCTCATCAATAAATTCTCTGACTTCGCGGCCACGCTCACCAATCAATCCGACCACCACCACTTGCGCCGTAGTGCCCCGGGTCATCATACCCAGAGTGACAGATTTACCCACCCCGGAGCCGGCAAACAGGCCAATTCGCTGGCCTTTACCGACGGTCAGCAGGCCATTAATGGCTTTCAGTCCGACATCCAGCGGTTCACTGATAGGTTTTCTTGCGAGAGGGTTGATAGGTTCCGCATTCAGGGCGGCCCGGGCCGAGGTATAAATCTTTCCTTTGCCGTCCAGGGGGTTGCCCATGCCGTCAATCACCCGGCCCAGCAGCTCAGGACCCACCGGCAGGCCGCCGTCGCTCATCACAGGCGTGACTTTCGCGCCGGGCATCACCCCGGTCAGCTGTTCACTGGGCATCAGGTACAGGGTGTCACCACTGAAACCGACAACTTCGGCTTCGATACTGCCCTGTACCGCTTCGACACGACACACACTGCCAACCGGTGCCCGGCAGCCAATGGCTTCCAGTGTCAAACCAACCACACGCACCAGTCGTCCGGAGGCCACGGGGCGGCAGGCCAGCCCCTGTAAACGGTAGCGACCCAGCCGTTGCGACAGGGTCATTCCGCACTATCCTGTGCTGAAACGTCAGCCGGACGCTGATTCATGCCCAGAAACTGGCTCAGCAGATGACGAACACGATCTTCCATCCGATAATCCACCGCAGAATCACCGGCACTGAGCTGGACATCACCGCGTTCGAGTCCCGGTTCTGCCAGCAACTGCCAGCGACGGGTATCGCGTTCCTGCTGACTGTACGCTGCGGTGACCAGCGCAAGATCGTCCGGATGCAGCTGCACAGTAATCGACTGGGAGGCCAGCGGCAAGGTGGCAATGGCTTCGCGTAAGGTGGACAGAATCACCTGCGGGTTGGTCTGCACTTCAACCTGGATTAACTCGCGGGTCAACACGCTGACCATCTCCACCAGCTGGCTTTCGACCTGCTGATCGACCTGCTGTAGCGGTTGGGCGAGTTTGTCAAAAACCTGCGTTAAATGAGCCACATGCTGCTCAACCATTTCCTGTCCGGCAGCCAGCCCTTCTTCCCGGCCAGCCACCAGTCCTTCCTGATGACCGGTGACAACACCTTCTTGTCTTCCGGTTTCAAAGCCTTCCGCATGACCGACAGCCCGGCCTTCGGCTAGTCCTTCTTCATAGGCAGATTGGCGGATATCGTCCAGATCCGCTGCCGTCAGTGGCTGGGGAGCTTGCTCCTCTTCCGGCACCTCTCTGGGGCGCCAGCCCGGATCATAATTTAAAGCGTTCTCAACCGGGCCGCGATCTTCATCGCTATAATCGGGATAAGCCCAGCGTTCCAGTTCTTCCGCCTGGTGGCCACTCAGGCGGACAAAGCCCCGACGGCGTTCAATCGTCATTGTGCTTCCCCGGCTGAATTAGAGGTATTCATCCTGCCCACCGCCGCCATTGAGCATCAGCTCACCGGCTTCAGACAGACGACGGGCAATCGACAGAATTTCTTTCTGTGCCGCTTCCACATCAGAGACACGGATCGGCCCCATCGCTTCAAGGTCATCCATCAGCAATTCAGAAGCACGCTTGGACATATTGCGCATAATTTTCTCGCGCAGCATATCGTCGGCCCCTTTGAGTGCTTTTTGCAGCAGTTCCTGAGGCACTTCGCGCAGCAGGCTCTGGATACCCCGGTCGTCCACTTCGGCCAGATTCTCGAACACGAACATCAGGTCTTCGATCTGAACGGCCATCTCCTCGTCGTTCTCGCGGATCTGATCCATCAGCAGACCTTCGATGTTATTGTCGAGGTAGTTCATGATATCGGCCGCCGCCTTCATGCCGCCAATTTTCGCGGCCTGAGCGCCAGCCTGACCCGCGAACTGTTTCTCCATGATGTCGTTCAGCTCATGCAGGGCAGCAGGCTGAACTTCTTCCAGGTTGGCAATACGCATCATCAGATCCAGGCGCACGCGCTCTGGGAACTGGGATAAAATCTCTGCCGATTGCTCAGGATCCAGATACGACAACACGATCGTCTGGATCTGCGGGTGCTCATTGAGAATGATGCTGGCCACCTGACGCGGATCCATCCATTTGAGAGAATCCAGGCCGCGGGAGCCACTGCCCATCAGGATCTGATCCACCAGATTATTGGCTTTATCTTCACCCAGCGCGGCGATCAGGGTATTGCGGACAAAGTCGGCGCTGCCCATGCCAATGCTGGTGTATTTCTGGATATCGGTCAGGAACTGACGGTGCACAGCCGTGACCTTGTCATTGCTCAGTTCCTTCATGCTGGCCATCGCCCCACCCACGCGCTGGACCTGCTTGGGTTCCAGGTGGCGTATGATGGAAGCCGCATCCTGTTCATTCAGACTGAGTAACAGAATAGCCGCTTTATCCGTTCCACTTAAGCTATTAATGTCGAACGGTTTTTCATCTGTCGTCGCGACTTCATTTGCCATCTTCGTATACCCAGTTCTTCACAACCTGAGCCGCCAGATCCGGTTCGTTGGCAACCAGCGCACGCACGGCTTTCAGCAAGTCGTCATCTTTGTGCAGATTTGGCAGATCCAGGTTGTTATTGGTTAAATCGATACCGTCGACACCGTCCAGATCGGCTCCTATCAATTCTGAGCCGTCACCTGCCATGATTGGCAGACCATTCTCATCCAACGGTGTGCCATCGGCAGCCTGGTTCGGATAGAGTAGTTTACGCATAGCAGGGCGCACCAGCACCATCAGTACCACGATGATCACCAGCGCCGCAGCCAGCCAACGCACCCAGGTATTAAAGTTCGGATGCTCCCAGATAGGCAAGTCAACAATACGTTCCTGCTCCTGGGTAGCGAAAGGTACGGAAATCACTTCCAGCATATCGCCGCGATCCTGCAGGAAGCCGACCCCGCCCATCAGCAGACGACGGATTTTCACCAGCTCTTCCTCTGTCACCGGGATGCGAGTCATTTCGCCGGTTTCCGGATTAAGCTGCGACTTGTAATTGACCGCCACCGAAACCGTCTGACGACTGATCGTGCCGGTTTGCGAACGCTTGTGACGAATCGTGGTATCCAGCTCAAAGTTTCGCGTTGCCTCACGGTGCACCGAGCCGTTGCCACCTTTGCCGGTTTGTAAGTCGATCACATCCTGCGGTATCGATGAATCCTGCGGCGGCTGATTACTCAGGGCGCCCGGAATACCCGCCACAGACTGACCGTTGTTGTAATCTTCCAGCGTATACTCACTGCGGGTGGACGGCGTGTTGGGGTCAAAACGTTTCTGCGTTTCTTCCTGGGCACTGAAGTCCATTGAGACATCGACCTGAGAGGTATAATTGCCCAGCCCCAGGACAGGAATTAAGATTGCATCAATCTTTTCGCGCAAGGCTTGCTCTTGTTTGCGCTCCAGTTCGTATTCTTTTCTGCGTGCCGTGGCCGCCGGATCTTCGGTACCGGAACTGAGCAAACGACCGTGCTGATCGGTAACCGTGACACGGCTGGGTTTCAGGCCCGGCACGGCAGTAGAGACCATATCGACAATGGAATCCACTTCCTGCTGGCCGAGCGTGCCGCCTGAACTCAGGGTCAGGAAGACACTGGCCGTCGCTTCCTGATTATGGCGGACAAAGACGCTTTGCTTTGGCATCGCCAGCAGTACCTGCGCTTTGCGCACTTGTCTGATCTGCTCTATCGCTCTTGCCAGCTGGCGCTCACGACTGAGTTTCAGCCGTTCCTGTTCAAGACGTTGTGAAACACCAAATCCCATATCCTGCAGCAGAATATCATCACCTTCCGCCGTCGGGTTATTCAGTCCGGCACGGGTCAGCTCCAGCTTCAGTGCGCCGTATTTATCGGCGGGCACCCGGATGGTATTACCTTCCAGCTGGTATTCAATTTGCTTCTGGTCAAAGTGATCCAGAATCGGAATCAGCTCTTCAGTGGAGAAATTACCCAGCGGTCGCATTTCCGGTTCTTTCAGCCAAGCAACAACCAGTACTATCAAAGCGACACAAATCGCCACTGACAGCACCAGAATGATCTGACGCAGCAAATCAAGATTGCCCAGCATGCTGTCAACACGCGTGCTGGCACTCTTCTCTTCAAGATCCGGATTTTGCATATCCAGGTCGCTGTTGGCAGCGACAGGGACTGCAGCACTACCCGCTATGGCGAGTTCGTTGGATGTTTGTTCCGACACTCACTTAATTCCTGAATTAAACCGGCATATTCATCAGTTCTTTATAAGCTTCAACCAGCTTATTTCTAACCTGGACAGTTGCTTCAAAAGCCACGCTGGATTTATTGCGCGCGATCATGACATCTGACAGCGAAATACTGCGATCGCCCTGATCAAAACGACTGGTCATCTCACTGGATGTATTCTGTAATCCGTTAACCGTCTGTATCGCATCTTGCAGGGCAGCGCCAAAATCAGCACTGACCTTAGCGCCAGTCGCCGGACGTGACGCATTGCTAGCTTCCATTTGCATGGCCTGCATTTCTGACATAAATCCGTTGACTTTCATTGGTTATCTCCGTGGTACTTTTTTGACACAATCTGTATGAATAGCATCGTAAAAGATAAAGTTGTGCAAGCTTAACGCCAAAAATATGAAATTAATCTGTTAATTCCGCTTTTATGGTCAAACTGGGATCTCGATTCCGGCGTCCCGCATCTTGGCTAATTTATACCTGAGCGTACGTGGGCTGATGCCTAATCGCTCCGCGACTTCTTTTCGTTTGCCTTCGCAGGCCTGTATGGCGTCCAGAATAATGGCAAACTCCTGTTCGCGAAGTTCGCTGCCCAGGCTGTCAGCCCCAGCCACGCCCGGCGGTATCACATGGACCGCTGTGTCGTTCAATTCCTGCGATGCCACCGGAGTCAGGCTGATAGCGTGCTGCAGGCTGTGCGAATCCATCCAGTCCATGCCTTCCAGCAGAATATGCTCGCCGCCTATGTCGGCATCACCGGCCAGAATCAGTGCCCGCTGGACAACATTGTCCAGCTCCCTGACATTACCGGGCCAGCCATACTGCAGCAGTTTGGCTTGTGCAGCGGCAGAAAAGACCGGCGATGGCATGCCCTGTTTCTTGCAATGCCGGTCAGCCAGGTGACTGGCCAGCGGCATAATATCGCCCGGACGTTCAGACAGCGACGGCCAGACAAGCGGAAATACATTCAGGCGATAGTACAAATCCTCCCGGAAATTTCCTTCCGCCACATATTGTTTCAGATCCCGGTTACTGGTGGCCAGCACCCGCACATCCAGCTTGATACTTTTCCGGCTGCCCAAACGTTCAACTTCGCGCTCTTGCAAGACGCGCAGCAGTTTCGCCTGCAGGTTCAGATCCATCTCACTGATCTCATCGAGCAAGATGGTGCCGCCCTGGGCCTGTTCGAATTTTCCCGGACAGGCCTGAACCGCACCGGTAAACGCCCCTTTTTCATAACCGAATAAGGTCGCTTCCAGCATATTGTCGGGAATAGCAGCACAATTGATCGCGATAAACGGCCCTTCACGGCGCAGTGAGTGCTCATGAATGTAGCGCGACATCACTTCTTTACCTGAGCCGCTCGGCCCGAGTACCATCACGCTGGCGTCAGTCTGTGCGACTCTTTCGGCCAGCGCCAGTAATTTCAGGCTTTTCTCATCGGCGGCAATCGCCTGGCTGCTGACCGCTTGCACAGGCGCGTAACGGCTGACCATGTTCAGTAACACTTCCGGTGCAAAAGGCTTTGCCATGTAATCAATGGCACCATCTTTCATCGCCAGTACCGCATCTTCAATGTTGGCATAGGCTGTCATCAGCAGTACCGGCAGTTTAGGCCAGTGCTGCTTGATATTTCGCAGCAGGCCCAGTCCATCCATACCGGCCATTTGAACATCGGATACCACAATATCCACCGGCTCAGATTTCAACAGCAACAGGGCTTGTTCGGCACTGTCTGCTTCCAGCCACTGATAACCTGCCAGCGCCAGTGTATCCACTAACGCTTCACGCAGACCTTCGTCGTCCTCAACGATCAGTACTCGGCTCGTCATTGCCTGTCTCCTGTTGCTGTTAATTCTTCGTCTTGCTCATGGTTTTCTGCTCTTGGCAGACTGAGCGTAAATGAGGCGCCTTCTCCCGGAGTAGAAAACAGCGAAAGGCTGCCATTGTGGGCTTTTGCCACCATCTGTACCACGGCAAGCCCTAAACCTGTGCCTTGCTGACGGGTGGTGAAAAATGGTTCCAGCACCTTTTTCTGCATCTCAGCGGCAATGCCGGGACCGTTATCGGTAATGCTGAGGTGAATCATGTCGGCGGCGCAGTGTACCGACAAACAGACTTTGCATGCTTTGCCTGACATCTGAATAGCATTGGTGATCAGATTGCTGATCGCACTCGCCAGGGCATTCACATTCCCCAAAATACAGGGACTCTCATCATCACACTCGATCGAGAAATCCACCTGATTGGACACCACCTGGGCCTCTATCATGGCGTCCAGTTCGTTGAACAAGGCTTCAAGCGTAAAAGGCGCCACCACTTTGTTATCACCGCCTTTGGCAAACAGCAGCATGTCATTGACCTGCTTTTCCAGATCCCGCAACCTGTCCATCAGTTTGCTCTGGAACCTGTCGCGGGTTTGCGCTGTCAGTTGAGGCGCGGCCAGATTTGCGGCATATAGCATGGCACTGGACAGCGGTGTTCTGACCTGATGTGCCAGCGAAGCAACCATACGCCCCAGAGACGATAAGCGTTGCATCTCACTGAAACGGGACTGCAACAGGCGGGTTTCTGTCATGTCGGTGATCACGATAAGCTGCCCACTGGCAGACGCGGAGATCGCCAGTTTGACTTTGCGGCCACTGCGTAAAGAAATTTCATGGCCGTCATCTTCCTGAGGTGCAAAGGCACGCTGTATCACATCCAGCCAGCGTTCCCCCGCCAATGGCTCTCCTAACAGGCGGACAGCTTCAGGGTTGGCTTCACAGACCATTCCCATTCCATCGAGCAGGATCACACCCGTCGGCATGACTTCAATCACTTGCTTATACCTGCTGACCTGTTGACTCAGGTTTCCCAGCGGGGAGACCGACTGCCCTTCTTCCACCTTGCACCTACTTTCGCCTTGCCCTTTGTTACACTAAATAAGCACTTTTTATGCCAAAAATATTCAACAAAAAACAACAAGTTATGACAGAGCCATAAAAAAAGAGTGATGTCAGAAATTTGACATCACTCCTGTCAGAGTCCGGAGTACGGCATAAAAGTGACAATACCCCAGGTTCAATTTTTACTTACTGATGCTATTCGCGCACAGACTCTTCACGCACAGACTCTTTGGTCGAGATATTGTACTTCCGCATTTTTTCGACCAGGGTTGTGCGTCGCATGCCCAGCATATCGGCCGCCCGGGCGACCACCCCACCCTGTGCTTCGAGTGCCTGACGGATCATGTCGATTTCAAGATCTGCCAGCATTTCTTTCAGGTTGAGGCCTTCAGGCGGCAAATCGCTGAAGCCGAAACTCTCTTCCTGATCATCGTAACTGTCGGAGAAGACATCGGCTAACATCGCACGTTCCTGTTCCTCAACCGACATCATACCCTCTTCAGGACGGAAATCCGGCAGATCACAGTACCTGTACTTCACCGGCAAATGATTCACATCCACCATCTCACCCGGATACAGAATCATCAAGCGCTCAACCAGATTGGCAAGTTCACGCACGTTGCCTGGCCAGTCATGCTCCATCAACGAGGTGATCGCTCTCGGGGTAAAATGCACGGATTTCGCGCCTTCAGCTTCCATCCGGGACAGCAATTCCTGCAGCAGTAAGGGAATGTCTTCCAGCCGCTCGCGCAATGGTGGCGTTTCAATCGGAAAGACATTCAAACGATAAAACAGATCTTCCCGGAACAGATTTTCTGCAATCATGGTATCCAGGTTGCGGTGGGTGGCAGCAATAATGCGGACATTGGCTTTAATGCTCTGATTGCCCCCCACACGCTCAAAGCAACGTTCCTGAATCACGCGCAGCAATTTCACCTGCATCGGCATTGGCATATCACCGATTTCATCCAGGAAAAGCGTGCCGCCTTCCGCCAGTTCAAACCGCCCTTTGCGAGAGGAGATGGCACCGGTAAATGCGCCTTTTTCATGGCCAAACAGCTCACTTTCCAGCAGTTCAGCTGGGATCGCACCACAATTGACCGGCACAAACGGGCCTTTTCCCCGAGAGGAATGGTAGTGAATATTACGGGCAACGACTTCTTTTCCAGTGCCGGATTCACCAAGGATCAACACACTTGCGTCCGTGCCTGCAACCTGTTCAATCAGATAACGGACCTGACTGATGCTGTCACTGCGCCCGACCATGCTGCGAAACAGGGTATTTTTACGCGACAGTTGCGGTACCTGAAAATGATGTTTGCCCTGGAATTCCTGACAATGACGCAGCGCATCCATCAACTGGCTATAGTGCAGCGGATGAGCCAGAGTACCGACAAAATTCGGCATTCCTGAAACCGCTTTTTCATGCTGAGGCATGGAGAGCACAGGAATGTGATATCGCTGACGCAGTTGTTCCAGCACCTGATTCTGTTTTTTCACAGAATGGATATTGCCAATCAAACAGGCGCCCCAGGGTTGTTCCCACAGCGCGCCTTCAGCCTCATCGGTGGATATCGCTTCATGCTGCTCACCGACAAAATTAAGGATCACGCTGAGATCGTGACGGTGCTGCGGGTCGTCATCAATGACGAGGGTCTTAGCTAAACCTTGCATAGAAGTGATATTTGCCTGTCTTTATGTATTCTTATGGCGTATTCAAACGGAACAGCAACCAAAACTGATGCTGCCCATTGTAATAAAAGAACAGGACTTGGCAACCGGGCACAGTGAAAAGCTGTGAGCCCAGTGCCACGGAATTACGCTGGATACACAATTAATTGACTATTAGCGGCCAACATTGTGTGGGGGAAATGGGAAACTGAATACTGACTCGTGAACGGATTAATACTCCATTTGAGTAATATTGTGATGCTCAGGAGGAATCTGATCCCATGCAGATTTCAGCTCCCTTAACATGTCGATCACTTCATCAACATGCGCTACTTCGTTTTTCTGGTTCGCTGCGGTGATTTTTTCAATCATATACAGATACAGCGAATCCAGATTGCTGGCGATCTCGCCGCCATCGTCAAACGACAGACAACCCCGCAAGCTGATGATGATATCCAGAGCTTTACCCAGGCGCTCACCTTTGATAGCAATTGATCCTTGCTCCATGGCCGCTTTACCCTGAATCAAACGCTCGATTGCACCCGCCATCAGCATTTGAATCACACGGTGAGGTGATGCGGATGTTAACTGACTGTCTACTGAGACTCGTTTATAAGCCTGTAGATTTCCTCTCATGCTCATGATGTTACCTTAACGAAATTGATTATATGCCTGCAGCGAACGTTGTCCGTGCTGTAATCGTTTCAGTTGACTTGCTGACTTTTCTCGCCTTTCGCGCAATCTTGTCAACAAATCCGATGTTCGGTTGATTGCTTCCTGCCAGCTGACTTGCTCCAGCATTTCCGGCACAGCTTTCAGATCATTTAATACCGTCTGGCGATCGGCCAGCAAGCGGTACAGGGTGTCCACGTCAATGTCCGTACCGTTATCAATCAACTGATTCAGCTGTTGATCAATGTCGGCCAGGGTTTGCATCATCTTGTTTGACATTGCCTTCCCTCTTGTTATCCGCGATTACATCTGCGGCATCATACTCATCATTGAACCCAGTTGGCTCTGCATCTGCCCCATGGCATGATCCATCGCAGAAAACTGGTCGTGAGTGCGCTGGTAGACACCTTCCATCCGGCGGTCCAGATCGCGCTGATCATCATTGAGCGTTAACACTTGCTCATTGATACTTTTTCCCGGTTCGAGATACTGCCGGTTACACCCGTATAGGCATGTAACATATCTTCAATCCGGCGGGCAAAGCCTTTTCGGCTGCCGAAAAATTCCCCAACACCGGCAAAATTCTGGTTCAGTTGCCGGTCGAGTTTATCGTAGTCGATTTCCAGGTGCCCACTCAGTGTGGTGGTCACACCCAGTTCACTCAGGGTCTGCAGACCTGCTGGTCCGTCTTCCAATGGCGTACTGAAGGCGTTTCGTAACTGCTGAACCGATGAGCGCAGCATACTGTCACCAACCAGCGGCCCTTTACTTTGGGTATTCGGGTCAAATTTACCCAGCTCCAGCGCAGTATCGTAAAACTGATTGTAAGCATTCACAAACCGTTCGATCTGCGCCCCGGCCTTGTCTTTGTCGTAACCAATTTCAATCACGGCTTGCGGCTTTTCGGCATTCACTGACAGTTGCTTTAAATCGATATCCAAACCGGGAATCGCATCGGTCAGGGTATTGGTGTCGCTCGTCACTTCTGCCAGGCCGTCAATGAGCACTTTGGCATCAGCGGCGGCCTGCATTTCCTGCATTGGACTACCGGGATTTGCGGCGTTAAACGCAAAAGACTGCAACGGACTGCCGGCTTGCGCCTCAACAATCACTTTCAGCGGATTACCAGCGCCTGTTTTATCAGAATTGAGCACCAACCGGGCGCCGTTGCTGTCTTTAATGACAGTGGCGAGCACGCCTTTGTTATCCGGATGACGGTTAATCTCACGGACCACATCCAGCAGCTTGGTTTGATCCTGGTCGAATGAAACGTCAAAAGACTGACCACCGACGGATAGTGTCAATTTTCCGGCACCCATGGCCGCTTTATCATCAACCGGCAAAGACGCAATTTTGTGCGAGGTGGCCAGTTGCTTGACTTCCACAGAATATCGGCCGGGCAGCGCCTCATGGCTGGCACGGACAGACACCAGATCCTGATTGTCTGAAGAGGCAGTACGCTCAGCCAGTGTATGGTTTTGTCTGATGTCAGCCATCAGGGTTTTCATACCATCCAGTGCGCCTTTCAGGCGTCCGTAGGCGCTCAGCTCGACATTGGCCTGCTCTTTTCGCTGATTGATGCGCTCTTCTTTTGGCGCCCGCTCTGCGGCGACAATTTTGTCGACCATGGCATTGATATCCAGGCCGGATGCCGTACCCATTGCGCCAATATTCATCTACAACCTCAATCAGTTACGATTACACTTTGGTGGTCAAAAGCCCGGTGGTATAGGTCGCTATCTGACGTGACAGCGCCAACATGTCTTCATCGGGGATCTGCCGGACCACTTCACCGCTTGCTTTTTCATACACGGTGACGACCTGGCGACCAGACTCTTCATCAATTCTAAATGCCAGCCCTTTATTCATTGAGCCAACAAAATCTTCAATACTTTCCACCAGTTTCTCTAATTGCTGGCGATGTAACTGTTGCTGTTCTTCCAGCCTGGTGGCCTGTTCTACGCGTCTGACGTCCGTGTTCGCTGTCACACCCGAGGCATTGTGCCCTGCGGCTGAGACCGCCAAAGAATCTTCGCGTGGATGACCAACAGAAGGGTTTGCAACATCTGTGCCAACTGGTGATTTCGCACCGGTTGAAGAAAAGCGGGATAGAAATGAAGGGTTTAATACAGATTTTACGTCCATTTTCTGACACCTTCTGATCGAAAAAAGCGGCAAGGGCTTGCCCCTGCCGCTTCATTGAGCGGATTAGCCCAGCAGGCTCAGTGCCGCCTGAGGCGCCTGCTTCGCTTGCGCCAGGATAGAGGTCGACGCTTGCTGCAGGATTTGGTTCTTAGTCAGGTTCGTGGTTTCTTTCGCAAAGTCAGTATCACGGATACGACTGTTCGAAGAAGTCACGTTTTCATTGATACTGTTCAGGTTACTGATGGTGTGATCCATACGGTTTTGTTTCGCACCCAGCTCTGCGCGGTGTGAGTCAACAAACTGCATGGCACCATCCAGAATAGCCGCTGCTTGCTGTGCGCCACCAACGGTGCTGACATCCAGCTGAGACACTGTGATATTCGCCGCAGTACCTGCAATGGAAGCATCCACTGCAACACCGGCGGTGTCAGTCATTGCGATCGTACCGGTAGTTACACCGACCACACCGTTAGATGAGAACAATTGCAGCTCACCTTTTTCAGAAACAGACGCATTGACCTGGTCATTCTGACCGTTGATACGGGTCGCGATTTCTTCGATATCATCACCGCCAACCAGGTCGATGCTGACCGCTGTCGCATTACCGTCAGCATCAGTGACGCTCAGCTCAATGGTGGTATCGGCATCCAGAGTCGAGTTTTTGTCTGCGACCTGGTTCGTTGACACCAGCAGGCTACCGCCCATGTCTGCGCTGTCAGAACGCATATTTTTCAGGGTCAGCTGTACGGCTTCACCAGAATCTGCACCGACCTGGAAGGCACGGGTACCGAATGAACCATTCAGCAGTTTCTGACCACCGAAAGACGTGGTTTCTGCGATACGGTTCAGTTCATCGTTCAGTGCTGTGACTTCTTCCTGAATCGCTTTGCGGTCGTCATCAGAGTTCGAACCGTTCGCCGATTGCAGAGACAAGTCACGCATACGCTGCAGGATGCTGGTGGTTTCTTGCATCGCACCTTCAGCAGTCTGAGACATTGAGATACCGTCGTTGGCGTTACGGACTGCGACGTCCAGGCCACGGCTCTGAGTCATCAGACGGTTAGAAATTTGCAGACCTGCTGCGTCATCTTTTGCACTGTTGATGCGTGAACCGGTAGACAGGCGCTCCATAGAAGCTGCTGTATTATCGCTAGCTTTGTTCAGGTAACGCTGAGCGGTCATTGCAGAAACGTTCGTGTTTACTGTAACTGCCATAGTAATTCTCCTTACTTGTGCTTCTTTGTGGCTTGACCAGCTCAGCCGGCAAGTCCGAGTTATTCTTCGTACATCACCTTTAACGGCACTGGTGAAGAAAGCTTTAAGATTTTTTTTGAAATTTCTTTACTGGGCAAAAAAGTGTGAAACCGCACACAATCAACAACGAATCAGAATTCATTACCTTGATTCAACAGTGGCGCACTTTCTTGTTCTATAAGGGTTATCGGCGGTGAGGAAGAAAACTTTACAGGATTTTTTTGCTATTTATTTGCTATTTTTTATTGGCTGGCACCAATAAAAAAACGGCAAGGTATTGCCACCTTGCCGTTGAATGAAAATACAGCGTTTCGCGGTTACTGCAGTAAGTTCAGTGCAGACTGCGGAATCTGTTTGGCTTGCGCCAGAATCGAGGTGCTGGCTTGCTGCAGAATCTGATTCTTAGTCATATCTGTTGTCTCTTTCGCGAAGTCGGTATCACGGATACGACTGTTCGAGGCAGACACATTCTCAGAGGTATTAGCCAGGTTATTGATGGTGTGCGTCAGACGATTCTGCTTGGCACCCAGATCGGCGCGCATGCTGTCGATGTATTTCAGCGCCGAGTCAATCAGAGGGACCGCACGCTGCGCACCACCTGCGCTGGAGACATCAATCTGCGAAACGGTAATGTCGGTTGCCGTACCGGCAATATCACCTGCAACCGTGGTTCCGTCGCTGTTGATCATGCTGATCGCGCCGTTGGTGACACCCACGGTTCCGTCACTGGAGACCAGCTGAAGTTCACCTTTCTCTGTCACCGACGCATTGATCAGGCCATTCTGACCGTTAATACGGGTGGCAATTTCTTCCACATCATCACCGCCGATCAGGCCGATAGCCACTGGCGTGACGGTGCCGTCTGCTGCCGTAACACTCAATTCAATATTGGTATCTGCCGCCAGCGTTGCATCCGGCTGAATCGTATTCGTCGAAACCAACAGGCTGCCGCCCATTTGCGGTTCGTCGGCACGGACACTGTCCAGGCCGACCACAATCGCTTCACCGGCATCGGCACCGACCTGGAAGGCCGCTTCACCAAAGGTACCATTGAGCAGTTTACGGCCACCGAACGAAGTGGTTTCCGCAATACGGTTCAGTTCGTCCTGCAGCGCGGTAATTTCTTCCTGGATCGCGACACGGTCGTCATCCGAGTTGGCACCGTTCGCCGATTGCAGCGACAGATCACGCATACGTTGCAAAATGCTGGTGGATTCCTGCATCGCCCCTTCTGCGGTCTGCGCAATTGAAATACCGTCATTGGCATTTCGCATCGCCACGTTCAGACCACGGGTCTGCGCAATCAGACGGTTGGAGATCTGTAAACCGGCCGCATCATCTTTGGCACTGTTAATGCGACTACCCGTAGACAGACGCTCCATGGATTGGCTCAGGCCCTCAGATGCTTTGTTGAGGTAGCGCTGCGCAGTCATGGCAGACACGTTGGTGTTCACTGTTACACCCATTTTGCTCTCCTTTGACTTTTCGCTGTTAGCGAAACAGCTACCCGCAACGTCAACCCATCAGAGAGTGAAGCGGGACCAGCGTTAGTAAAAATGTCGTTAATGAAAATCACAATAATACTTTAGCAATTAGTGTGCCAGAAATAATAAATCATTATTTTCATGGCCTTACACTATATTTCATTGGCAATTGAAGCAAAGCGGCAAAGCCATGCCAGCTCATTAAGCCTCTCTGCCGCCAAGCCTTGCCGCCCGGCAAGTGGGCTGCGGCAACAGTAAAACAAAGCCCCCTTACCTGTGGTGCCGATAAAGGGGCTCACCACACAGTCTGGCAGGACCAGAACTTAGATATAGTTAAACAGACTCAGGTTTTTGGTTTTTGCAAACGCCTGCTGGGAGGCCTGCAGCGCCAGCATGTTCTCATTGAGCTCAACCACGGCTTTGCCGTAATCCAGATCTTCCAGCGTCCCGCGCGCTTTATTGATCACCAGCTTAAAGTCCTCGTGCATATCGGCCTGGCGATCCAGGGTCTGCAGCCGGGTGCCGACTTCTGAACGCGCCCGGTTAATATGCTTAAAAGCCTGTGAAAACTCTTCTGCCACCTGGTGCAATTCAGCGGTTGCTGATGCATCCGAAGGCGCCCGGGCAGAGACTTCGATTCCGCGTTTGAAAGAATCAAACAGACTAAAAGTATCTTGTCGGCTCAGGGTGATCTGATCGCCATCGGTGACTTCGCCTTCCAGCTGTACCGACAGTGTCCCCCACTCGATGCCGCGTTTCGGATCGAAGGGCTGACTGTCAACCAGCAAGCCGTCCTGATAAAGATCGTAAACAGCCCCCGAATCCGTCTGCGTAAAATCAATGGTATAGCTGGCATTGTCTGAGTGGTTGTTATTCCGGGCATGCGACAGCAGCAGCAGCGAGCCAGACTGCAGATCGTAATCCGGCTGATAATCCCCGTAAGGGTTCTCGATGTTCATAAACAGCTTGTCGCCCGGATCATTCACCGGCACTTCGACGTTCGGTGACACTTTAGACATCCGCTGATAACTGTCACCGACGTAGCTGACATTGCCGTTCCCGTCTCGGAAAAACGGCTGCTTATCGTACTGGTTGCCCGCAAACACAAAGTTACCGGATTCATCCTGGGTATTCACCAGATGGATCACCGAATCAAACAGCCCGCGTAAATCCTGCATGTGGGCGATTCGGTCATCATCAGACAGCGAGCCGTTGACCATAGACATGGTTTTGCGCTTGGCATCATCGAGCAGGGTTTCGGCATCGGAAATCGCGGTTTCTTCGCTGCTCAGGCGGTTACGCGCCAGGGTAATCGAGCGCAGCGACTGATCAATTTCGGTATTTTGCTGTGAAAAATTCTGCACATAAATCGAGGCAACCGGATCGTCCCCCGCGGTCAGCAACTGCTTGCCGGACGCCAGTTGTTCCTGGTTCTCCGACACTTTCACTTGTTGGCGATTCATATCATTCGCCACGGACTGATAGTTATGAAAGCTGGCAATTCGGCTAATCATACGGCTTTAACTCCTTATCGCGCGGCATTAAGCAATGTATTAAAGGTTTCATTCGCCACCGTCATAATGCGGGACGATGCCATGTAGGCTTGCTGGAACTTCATCATGTTTGCCGCTTCTTCATCCATGTTGACGCCGGAAATTTCAGCCACACGGCTCTCTGCCGCTTCTTTTTCCTGACGACCCACTTCTTTCAGACGTGCGGCCGATGCGCGCTGAACACCCATTTCGGTATTCAGCCCTTCATAAACATCAATCACACTGGAGCGACCTTGATTCATGATCTTCGTGTCCTGAAGATCCTGCATTTTAATCAGGTTACCGTTATCGCCGGTGGCCGCATTGAGGTTGACCGCAAAGACGTCACCGCCCGCTGCACCATTGCTCAGCGTAAAACCGGTCCCGCCGACCACCACCTGACCGCTTGGCGGATAAGGTTGCGGTGCCTGCAGCACATTGCCCTGCATATCCAGCACCGCAAACTGCGACGAATCGGGCGAGACTGCCACCTGAAATTCCCGTAGCGGACCCGCCGATGTGATGGCAAATTCGGCCTTGCCCTGCGCCTGCGTTGCCGAGCTGAGATAACTCTGCGCCGCAATTTTTGCCGGATCGGTCATTTCAGCCTGCACGTCTCTGGCCGCATGACGGGTGGGCCGCAGCAGAATTTTTTCGCCGCTGGCAATCGGGGCGGCAATTTCTATCCGCACCCCATCAACCTCAAAACTCGGGGGCAGGCCACTCGGAATGACAGATTGTGACGAGCCATCCGGCATTTTCAGCGTATGCTGACTGCCATTGAACCCCAGCTCATACTCACCGGCCTGCAGCTTGCTGAGATCCTGTATGTACACTTTCACCTCTGCGCTGGAGTCCTGAGGGATCAGTGCGCGGGAGGCGGCAATCTCAGGGGCATTGACATCGGTAAACATCGCCTCCCCCACCTGGCCGTTCAGATCCAGGCCCTGTGACTGCAGCTGGTTCACTGACTCAGTGAACCCCAGGGTCATTTTGCCCAGTTCATCCATCACCTGCGGCAAGGTTTTATCGCGGTATTCAAACAATGACGCCAGTTTGCCGCCGACATCGTCCGAGCTGATGGCTTTCAGGGATTTACCTGCCACCACTGCCAGCTGGGTCTGCTGCGGATCGGGATCGCCATTGATCATTTGCAGTTCGCTGGAATGGGTCCCGGACACCAGGGTATGACCACTGCCGATCAGCACGTTGAAGGTTTCCGCGTTCTTACGGGTGACCGTGACTTTGGTGTAGGTCGACAGCTCATTGATTAACTGCTGATGTCTGTCCATCAAATCGTTATCCGCGCCGCCGGCCGGGGTTTTCAGCAAAGCCTGATGGATTTCCACCAGCTCGCGGCCAATGTCATTCACCCGGTTCAGGGTTTTTGACAGGACATCGTTGGTGACATCTTTTTGTTCAGCCAGTACCCGGTGGGTGTCATTCAGACCGGCTGCAACCATTTTTGCTTTTTCCAGCACCACTTTACGGGTGCCCAGATCATTGGGGCTGTCAGCCATGGCTTTGACGGCGTCATACCACTGGTTCATGTCCTGCGGCACCTGACTGGCACTGTTTGCCAGCAGCTTATCGAGCCGCTCAAGCTGGCCGTCGCGTTCAGTAGCATAGCTGTGGTTAGTCGTGGTGAGGTTCAGCTCGTTGGTGGCAAACTGATCATAACCGCGGCGAACTTCTGCCGCATGGACGCCTGTGCCGTAGTTATTGCCGCCCCACCACAGAGGATCGTTGGTCTGCTGCACCACAGACTGGCGGCTGTAACCATCCGTATTGACGTTGTTGATGTTATGGCTGGTGGTATTGAGCTGCCTTTGCGCTGTTAACACACCTTGAGAGCCCAAACTGAGCAAATCGAACGCCATTGCGCCTCCAGAAAACCTCGGGGAGTTACTTTACTGGAGATTAACAAGCAAAAATCATTCCAATATATAAGTATTTGTTTTTAATTGACTAAATTGAATTTAAGCAGACGCAAGGAAAAAGGTTGCCGCATATCTCAAAATGGGAAAGAGAATTACTTACAAACAAGAACCCTGAACCAATATGCAATTGAACTCACAAAGAGGTGTAACAATGTTCAATTATAAAAAACTGATTTTATTGTCGGCTTCACTCACAACCAGTCTGGCCTATGCCGGTACCGAGACAAATGCGTTTGATACGGAAGGGAACCCAATATTTATTGATACCTCCCAACTCTACCAAGATCCAGAAACAAAAATCATGCAGGGGCCTGGTGGACATAAATATATCCACACAGGTACTTACAATTCATTCGATGAGTATGGGAACCAGGCTGAAAAAGATTGTTCTCAAACACTTCTTTTTACTGATCCAAATAACCCACCCGATTTTAGTATTACAAACCTGCCCGGCCCAAGCTGCACATTACAAAGGCTTACAACCGATAACTTTGAAGAAATATCAGTTGAAAACCTTAAAGCGCCTAAAATTCAAAATAACGACCAAGTAAAAAAACAAGAAAACGATAATATTGCAGCTCTGCTAGACAAAGACTGCAAAAGATTTGGCGCTTATGCCCCACCGAATGTCTGGAGCTACCCTGTCCCCGTCGCAAGTCATATCGGGGTCACAACCTACAAAGTCAGCTCAAAAATCTTAGGGGATACACTTGTATTAAGCTGGGTCCGATACTGGTCTCAAGAAGACAAATGGGCAGACAGAAAGTTTAGTGGGAATGGCTGGATCAAAGTGACAACAGGCAATGCAGCCTCGAGTGTTTACACCACGTATAAAGGGGTTCCTTTCGGCTCTTCTGTTGAAGGAGAAATTTGCTGAATCATGTGTACGGCAAGTTGAGAACTTGCCGTACATTTTACTTCATCAGTTTCCGAACCGTGTCCATCACATTGATGATTTTATCGGCATATTTCGGATCGGTCGCGTAACCGGCCTGATGCAGGTTACGGATAAAACGGCGCGGATCTTGCGGTGAGGCCAGTGCTTCTGAATAACGCGGGTTGTCATTCAAAAAACGGACATAGTCATTAAAGCTGTCTTCATAAGTATTGTAAGAGCGGAATGCCGCACGTTCCTGAACCGGAATACCGTCATGATATTCCAGCGTCTGGGTGGCCACTTTATTGCCGGCCCAGCGGGGATCCGCTTTGATGTTGAACAGGTTATTACTGTCATCTGCCGCATTTTTAACCACTTTCTTGCCCCAGCCAGTTTCCAATGCCGCCTGCGCAATCAGCACTGCCGGATCAGTGCCCAGCATACCTGCTGCTTTCTCAGCGTATGGACGCAAACGGGAAACGAAGTCCTCAGGAGAGGTAAACGGTTTTTCCTGCGGCTGGCGCATTGGCGGGCGGACAAACTCTGCGGCAGCGATTTCAGCAGCAGGTTTAACCGGTTGTTCCATCTCGGGATTGGTCTTGTCTTTCGCCGCGAAGACTTGAGCCAGCACATCATCAGCAGATACCTGGCGCGACTGCTGGATGGCCTCGAAACCCGCGGCTTTTTCATGTTCAGACTTTGCCTGTTCTTCCGGTGTTGCCGGTGGCTTATCGAGTACGCTCAGCTGTTCCACGATCAGATCAGCCAGCCCCAGCGAACCGCGGGCGCTGAGCTCACTGGACATCTGCTCATCGCGCATTTCTTCAAAAAACTTGGTGTTTGAGCTGCTCATCAGATCAGACTCAAAAGCTTCATTAGCCTGACGCATCGACTTGAACAGCATTTGGGTGAACAGGGCTTCAAACTGTTCCGCCGCTGCTTTAAGCGATTCCGTATCCCCTTTGCCTTTGATGCCAGCTCGAAGGCGGTCAAGATTAGCAAGGTCGTTGACAAAGCCTGGGTCCGTCGGTTTCATCGTCAGTGTTCTGCCTGTTATGCCCTATCAGTCGACACCTGTATTACAAGGTGCCAGTCATAATTAAATAATGATCAGCTGACCTTCAATCGCACCAGCCTGTTTCAGTGCCTGAAGAATCGCCATCAGATCTGAAGGCGCTGCCCCCACCTGATTGACCGCACGTACCAGCTCATCCAGAGTAATGCCCGGATTGAACTTAAACATACGGGAGTCTTCTTCCGTCACTTCAATTTGAGAGTCAGGGACCACCACAGTTTCACCGCCAGAGAATGGGTTGGGCTGGCTGACCGTGGGATTTTCCTGAATCGAGACGGTCATCCCGCCGTGGGTAATTGCTGCCGGCTTGAGCTTCACATGCTGCCCGACCACGATTGTACCGGTACGAGAGTTCACAATGATTTTCGCTGCGCCTTCAGCCGGGTCGAATTCCAGGTTCTCAATCGTTGACAGAAACGCCACCCGCTGGCTGACATCACGCGGTGCACGCACTCGTACCGAAGTGGCATCAATCGGGGCGGCCATGTCGGGGCCCAGAAACTCATTAATCGCATCTGACATCCGTTGCGCTGTGGTGAAGTCCGACTCAAACAGGTTAAACGTCAGATGATCGCCGCGACTGAACGGGTTCGGCACTTCCTGCTCGACAATTGCGCCGTTGGCAATGCGGCCAACGGTCGGGTTATTGCCCACCAGTTTCGAACCGTCCAGGCCTTCGGCACTGAAGCCGCCCACCACCAGGCTGCCCTGCGCCACTGCATAGACTTTACCGTCCAGACCACGCAGGAAGGTTTGGATTAAGGTGCCTCCGCGCAGGCTTTTCGCCGAGCCGATCGAAGAAACGGTGATATCAATATGCTGACCTTGCTTGGTGAAAGGCGGCAAAGTCGCGCTGACCGCCACAGCGGCCACGTTCTTGGTTTTAGGTTTCGTGCCGGCCGGCAACTGAATGCCGAAGTTTTGCAACATGGCATTGAAGCTCTGATCGGTAAATGGCGTGGTTTCGCCGGTGCCGGGCAGACCGACCACCAGACCGTAACCCGACAACTGGTTACTCCGCACCCCGGCGACTTCAGAGACATCCTTAATTCGGGCGGCCTGCAAAGGGAAAGCCATCAACAGGGCGAGTCCTGCCCATAGCATCTGTCTGGTCACTGTCATACTCTCATCGTCAGGTGGCGGTTCAAAATAAAGGGTTTACAAGCTCACGTTAAAGAAGCGGGCCAGCCAGCCCTGCTCCTGTACATCCTGCCTGTCGCCGGTACCGGAATACTGAATGCGGGCATTGGCAATCCGGGTCGATTCTATGGTGTTTTCCTGCGTGATGTCATCCGGGCGAATCGTGCCGCTCAGCCGGATATATTCATCACCGCTGTTGAGCGTCAGCCACTTCTCGCCGCGCACCAGCAGATTCCCGTTCGCCAGTACGTCAACCACTTCGACGGAAATTGAGCCCTGAATACTGTTGCTCTGATCCGCCGAGGTGCTGCCGGAAAAGGTATTGGAGTTATTTACATCGTAAGAGATGTCACGATCGCCAATCGTCAGCGGCTTACCGCCAAGCGTCAGCGGGTCCATGGTTAAATCCGTTGATTTGTCGAGATCGGTACTGGCGCTTTTATTAGCTTTATTTTTTTCAGCCAGCATGACGGTCACGATATCCCCGATGCCTCTTGGGCGGGTATCGTCATACATGTCCTGCGCCAGTGCCTGGCTGAACAAAGAGCCAGTCGCCGTGGCGTAATGGGCGGGTTTATCCTGAGGGCGGATACTGCTCCAGGCCGGATCGCCGGCCTGCGGGTCGTCTCGACGGCGTACAAGATCAATCAAATCACCGCCCGATGAATCCTGATTTCCTTCGACGGCATCGACATTGGTCGTCGCCTGTGTCAGCTCATCCTGTTGTTCCGGCATCTGAACACAGCCGGTCAGCGTCAGTATCACAGCAGTCAACAACCAGTTTTTCATCTTAGACCCCATTCTTTATTAAAGCTGCTGGTTCACGTAGCTCAGCATCTGGTCAACGGTTGAAATCACTTTGGAGTTCATTTCGTACACACGCTGGGCTTCAATCATATTGACCAGCTCTTCCGTCACGTTCACGTTGGAGGTTTCCAGCATGGACTGACGGATCTGGCCAAACCCTTCCAGACCGGGTACGCCTTCCTGCGGATCGCCGCTCGCACCGGTTGGCAGGAACAGGTTCTGACCAATCGGTTCCATACCGCCCGGATTGATAAAATCGACCGTCGTCAGCTGACCCAGTACCAGACTTTCCTGCTGGTTACGAATACGGGCAGACACTTCACCGTCTGTACCGACCGTAATGCTGACCGCATCTTCCGGCACCACAATTTCAGGCTGCAGCAAGTAGCCGCCACCAGAGGTCACCATCTGGCCTTCTTCATTGATCGTGAACTGACCATTTCGGGTGTAGCCTATGTTGCCGTCCGGCAGCAGGATCTGAAAGAAGCCATCGCCTTCAATCATCATGTCCATGGCGTTGTTGGTGGTCTGGGTATTCCCCTGTGTAAACACTTTTTGTGTTGCCACCACCTTTGAACCTGCCCCCAGCATCAGACCGGATGGCAAGGTGGTATCCTGAGAAGACTGACCACCAGGCTGGTTAATGTTCTGATAAAACAGATCCTCAAACACCGCGCGGCTCTTTTTGAAACCTATGGTCGAGGCGTTAGCCAGGTTATTCGAAATGGTCGAGATGTTTGTTTGCTGAGCGTCAAGACCGGTTTTACTGACCCATAATGCTGGATGCATGTGTTATTCCTTTCCTAATTAGCCCAAACGCAACAGAGACGAGGACGCCTGGTCCATTTCCTCTGCGGTTTTCATTAATTTAACTTGCATTTCAAAATGACGCTGAAGATCGATCATGCTGGTCATTTCGCCCACGGCATTTACATTGCTGCCTTCCAGCGCACCGCTCAGCAGCGTCACCTCTGCATCGGCATCAAAGATCTGCGCCGGCACTTTGGATTTGAACAGTCCATCAACGTCTTTAAAGACTTCACTGTTGTCCGGCTTGACCATTTTGATGCGATCAACCACTTCCATCGCATCGGCGGGTGCACCCTGCGGGCGAACCGACACAGTGCCGTCTTTACCAATTTCAATTTTGCTGATTGGCAGCGGAATAAAAATCGGACCGCCATTTTCACCAACCATCAGGCTGCCATTGCTGTTCTGCAGCAAGCCTGTCTGATCGATTTTCAGATGACCGGCACGGGTATAGGCTTCCTGGCCGCTGGCATCCAATACCGCCAGCCAACCGTTGCCTTCGACGGCAACATCCAGATCCCGACCGGTGGTCATCACTGCCCCCTGGGCAAAGTCCTGCCCCGGTCTTTCTGTCATGGAGAACACGCGGGACGGCATACCTTCGCCAAACGCCTGCATACTCCGCGCCTGCTCTAAATCAGCACGAAAGCCTGTTGTACGAACGTTAGCCAGGTTGTTGGCATGAAGCTGCAAACCATACATATCTTGTTTAGCGCCGCTCATTGCCAGGTACAGTGCACGATCCATTTCGAGTCTCCCAATCAGTACTGCTGCAATAGAAGCAATATACGTACCAGTTTGGTAAACGACTGAAAAACAGTCTTGAAATCACGAAAGATCAGGTAATTAGTGGGAGATGCTTTCCATAACGAAGACGGGACTTCAGGAGAGTGCCAAAGAAATGGCAGATAAAAAGTGAGTTCAGGACAAAGATTGCCGCCTGAGAAAGCACAGGCGGCAATCTAGTCAGATAAGGCTGATTTAGCGAATCTGCAGAATTGTTTGCTGGAGACTGTTGTCCACTTCCAGGGCGCGGGAGTTGGCCTGGAAATTACGCTGCGCGGTGATCAAATCCACCAGCTCCTGAGTCATGTCAATGTTTGACTGCTCCAGCGTACCGCTTTTAACCGAACCAAAAGCACCGAAGGTCGCCTCGCCCCAGACAGCCGCACCAGATTCCTGGCTGACCGCCCACTGCGTGCCGCCTTTGGACAGCAGCCCCTGCTCGTTCGGCACGCGAACCATGCCGACACGACCGAGGGTAATGTTCTCTCCGTTACTGTAAGTGGCCACAATCGAGCCTTTGGCATCGACATCCACTTTGGCCAGATACCCTGTGGTGGCACCATTCTCACTGAACTTACGCACTTCAAACGGCGCCGCAAACTGAGTCGGAGCATCAAAGTTAAAGTTCAGCGTCTGCGCACCGTCCGCACCGTTCATGCTCAGGCCTGCCGCGGCAAACTGCTCAGAAATCATCGGATTGCCGCCATTAACCTGAGCCACAGTTCCGTCGAAATTAAAGTCAATCAATGCGCCGGTATGCCCCGCCACATTCGTCGCCTCACCGTCGGCAATATCCAGTGGTTTTTCACCATCGGCATCCGTAACGGTATAAAAAGTCGCCCAGCGATTTGGCTGCGTATTGTCTTTCACATAATAACTGGTCATCTTGTAAGGCTGACCTAAGGAGTCATACATGGTGACAGAAGTGGATTTGTTATAGGTATCCGGGTCTTCAAAATTAAACTGATTGATGTCTTTCGGATCGCCATTGGCCGGCAGGTTAACACCAATATCGACCTGGCTGGTGGCTTTCGGCTGACCAAATTGATCCGGCACTTTCAGTGCCTGTGGCTCATAAGAGACCACCTGATCCGTTTCCTGATCCACACCGTAGCCCAGCAAGAACTGATCTTCTGAGTTGACAATATAGTTATCTTTGTCCAGATGGAAAGCACCGTTACGGGTCAGGCTGTTATTATTCGGCTCCAGACGCTGGTCTGAGACGGCAAAAAAGCCGGTCCCGGAAATACGCAGATCCATCGGGTTGTTGGTATAAATACTGGAACCTTCATGAAACTGCTGAGCCACCACAGAATTCTGGACACCGCCACCTGTGGTGGTTTTGGTGTTGGAAAAAATGGAGCTTGAATACACATCACCAAATTCGGCCCGCGACTCTTTAAAGCCGTAGGTGTTGGCGTTGGCAATGTTGTTACTTGTGGTGTTCAGATCTTTCTGGGCGGCGCCCAGTCCACTCAGTGCGACATTAAAGCCCATAGGTGACTCTCCTGAATTCTGTGTACAGCGTACTTATTGTTCGCCAGCGGCAGCATATTCACTGCCGCTGGTGATTTATTAATGCGTCCGGCGTTATGCTTTGCCGACTTCCAGCACTTCAGCCAGCTTGATCGGGGATTCAAATCCAGCCAGATTCAGCATGACGTTGCCGTCACCATTGCCCAGCAGCACGCTGTTCACATTGGCGTAAGTCGACACGTCAAATTCCGAGTTCTTGCCGTCGGCCAAGGCGCTGACTTTCAGCTGATACTTACCGGCTGGCAACATATTGCCGCGGTCATCTTTGCCGTCCCATGCCACGCGATGGTCGCCGGCAGGCTTGGAGCCTAAGTCAAAACTGCGGACCAGCTCGCCTGCCGCATTCTCAACCCGGACGATCAGGTTATTGAGTGATTGCGGCAGCTTGACCATTCCCGCGACACCGCCTTCGGCAGTTTTCGAGCCGGTTGGGTTAGGAACCAGCACATCACGGCCAACCAGAGATGAAGCCTGCAGGGCCTGGTTCGATGTCATGGCAGCGTTCAGACCGCCAAACTGTTCGTTCATCTTGCTGATGCCGTCAACTGTGGCAAACGACGCCATCTGCGCAATCATCTGGTCATTACCCACAGGTTTGAACGGATCTTGCTGTGACATCTGCTTGGTCAGCAATGACAGAAAATCTTCCTGCTTAAGCTCTTGTTGTCCAGTTACTTTCTGCTCAGACTGCAGTTTTTTCTCCTGCATGCTCTTAAGCTGGTCAATATAGGACAAAGGGCTTTGACCTGTGCCTTTAATACCGGTCATGTCAGTTACTCCCTACCCTTATTTGCCCATCTGCAGTGTTCGCATCAGCATCTGCTTACTGGCATCTGCGACCTGAACATTGCTTTGATAGGAACGTGAAGCCGAGATCATGTTTGCCATCTCTTCCATCACGTTAACGTTCGGTTTATAGATATAACCTTCGGCATTGGCCAAAGGGTGTGCCGGGTTATATTCCGCTGTCAAAGGCTTCTGGCTTTCGACAATGGCTTTCACCCGTACAGGAACACTTTCTTCGCGCTGGTAGCTGGCACTTTGCAGCGCCGCCTCAAATACAGGATGGCGTGCTTTGTAGGTTTGCGCGGCAGAGCTGCTGACTGTGTTGGCATTCGCCAGGTTACTGGCCGTGGTATTCAGCCGTACGGATTCCGCACTCATTGCCGAACCGGTGACATTAAAAACGTTAAACAAACTCATTGATTATTCCCCTTTTAATGCCTTGCTCAGATTGCTGAATTTCGAGCCCAGAAAATCCAGCGATGCCTGATACTCCAGCGCGTTTTGCATAAACAGGTTCTGCTCCAGTTGAGCATCAACCGTGTTGCCATCACCGGTATCCGGTTGATCGGGCACACGGTATTTCTGTTCACCCATGACTTTGGTGGAGGCAGCAATATGCCGCTCATTGGTACGGCTGAGGCCAACTTTTGCCTCTGATGTTGCCGCATTCAGCGCACGCTGAAAGTCCATGTCTTTTGCTTTATAACCGGGTGTATTGGCGTTAGCGATGTTACTGGCAAGGGTTTCCGCCCTTTTGCCCCTGACACCGACTGTGTACTGATGCACACCTAATGCTTTATCAAAAGAAATGGCCATCGTCTGCCTCCTGAATCACTTACTGATTTATGTGCAAAGGGCGTGCCAATATTGAAATGTATGTGATCACGCGACGAAAGGAGATGATGTCGCAAGTCTTGCAGAGAGATAGAGTATTAATCAGCGGATGCAAAAAAGGGTCCATGACGGACCCTTTCTGTTCTTCGGTATCAGTGCGAATGCGATCGCATCATTTCAGCTTATAGATAATCCCCGGGTTGCAGCGGATCATCTCAAACCTGTCAGTCAGTCCGGTCAGAGACTCTGATGCCCCCAGCAGCAGGTAGCCGCCCGGGTTCAGACTGGCTGCCATTTGATTGAGCACCTTCGCTTTCATGTCTGGCGCAAAATAAATCAGTACATTACGGCAGAAAATCACATCAAACTTACCGAGCAGCGCGTAGCTGTCTTTCAGGTTCTGCGGGCGAAAATTCACCATCTGCTTCACCTTGCTGCCAATACGCATCCGCCCGTCACCAATCGGTTCAAAAAACGCTTGCCGGCGCTCCGGCGACAGACCACGGCCTAGCGCCAGGCTGTCATACACCCCTGTGCGGCACATATCCAGCATGGTTTGCGAGATATCTGTGGCGGTCACCTGAATTCCCAGTGGCAGCATACCAGGACGGCGCTGCTGAGTTTCCAGCACTGTCATGGCGATGGAGTATGGTTCCTGACCCGAAGAGCTTGCTGAAGACCAGATGCGTATCGGCCGCTTATTCGTCGCCAATTCCGGCAGAATTTTTTCTGCCAGCACAGTAAACGGATAGGTATCCCTGAACCACAGGGTCTCATTCGTTGTCATGGCATCAACAGCCGCGACCCGTAATTCACGGTTACGGCCACTGATCACTATCTGCAACAGTTCAGAGAGCGATGCCAGACCAAAGCGGTTGACCAAAGGACTCAGGCGACTCCGAACCAGATACTGCTTGCTGTCGCCAAGAATGATACCGCATTGACCTTCCAAGAAACGGCAAAAATCTCGATATTCCTGGTCTTTAATTGTTATGGCTGTCATCTACTACTCTAACGTCAGTTTATTCAGGCATGGCCGCTTTCACTGCTGCGCCAAGTTCATCAGGATTAAACTTGGGAATAAACGCATTAGCACCGACTCTGTCTACCATGGCCTGATTAAATACCCCACTCAACGAGGTGTGCAGGATAACATGTAAATCTTTTAGTTTGGCATCATTTCTGATGGCCGCCGTCAGGGTATAACCATCCATTTCAGGCATTTCGATATCAGAAATCACCAAATCCAGCTGATTATAGATACTATCTTCTGTTGCCATTTCACGGAGCTTATTGAGGGCTTCTTTGCCATCCTTCACCAGAATACACTCGCAACCGATTGATTCAATTGCTCGTTGCACCTGTTTCCGTGCCACACTGGAGTCATCAGCCACCAGCACGCGTCGCGTGACAGGATTGTCACGAATCATCTCATCCCGCAACGTCTGCGATACTTCAGTGTGCCTTGGCGAAATTTCATCCAGAATTTTTTCTACATCCAGAATTTCGACCAATTCACCATCAATTTCAGTCACTGCGGTCAGGTAGTTACCACTGCCTGCGCCTTTAGGTGGCGGGAGAATGTCTTCCCAGTTCATATTAATGATTCGCTCAACAGCAGACACCAAAAAACCCTGCACAGAGCGATTAAACTCGGAGATGATCACAAAACAATTTTCTGTACTCTCAATCGGACGTCCGCCGGTTGCCAGACTCATGTCAATGACTGAAATGGTCTGACCACGAATATGGGCGATCCCTTTCACCAGCGGATGAAGATTCGGCATGGCTGTGAGCTTAGGGCACTGCAGTACCTCTTTGACCTTGAAGACATTGATGCCGTAGCGCTGGCGGCGGTTCAGCTTGAAGGTCAGCAACTCGAGACGGTTTTGTCCCACAAGCTGAGTGCGCTGGTTCACAGAATCCAATATCCCCGACATATAACGTGACTCCAAAGTTGTCGAAATGAATTGTTGTAAAAATAGACAATTTTGAAGGATCAACGGGTAATCCGAGTCAAAATCCCCTATCATGGAGCAATTGTAGCCCCAGAAAGCGACATAAAAAGAGCGAAAAGCGTGACAGGAAGAACACAATTTACACTCTGTTTCATCTTTATCGGCATACTGTGCGGTTTCTTAAGCATGAATGCAATTGCTGCTAGCGATAATATGCTCAGTAATGTGCGCGAGGCAGCAGCGGATCACATCAGAAGTCTGGTGGCCCAACCAGAGCGCGGGGAATTGGACATCACAGCCTCCGAGCTGGATAACCGGTTACGCATTGGTGATTGCCCGGATGCGCTTGATACTTCCGTGCCGGGCAAGCAGTCTCTGACCGGCAATGTCACCGTTCTGGTCAGCTGCCCTTCAACAAACTGGCAGGTTTACGTGCCGGTGCAGGTTTCCCTCCTGCTACCCAGAGTCGTTGCCGCCAGACCGCTGGCCCGCGGCGCAGTCATTGCCGACTCAGATCTGCAGGTACGCCAGGTGGAAAGCCGCTATCAGAGAGGCATCGTATTCGAATACCCGGAACAAATCATCGGCTCGACAGTAAAACGGAATATCAATATGGGTGAGGCTGTGCTGGGCAATGATATCTGCCTGGTTTGCCGTAACGATTCCGTGCTGATCCGAGCGGGTCAGAGTGGTCTGAACATAGTGACGAAGGGAACCGCGCTGTCTGACGGCTCTCTGGGTGAAGACATACGGGTGCAAAACAACAAATCACGCCGGATTATCAATGCGACCATTACCGCAGTCGGTGAAGTCACAGTGAAGTACTGAGCGAAAAAAATGCTAAAGTTAGTCATAGCCTTGCCGATAGCAGGGCATCAACGATGAATATCTGTTAAAGGCAACACGATTATGGCAAGTATTGATTCCCTGCGCAGTGGTCAGCTGTTAAGCAACCTGCGCAACAGTAGCAGTACGAACAACACACAAGGCAGGACCGAGGCCAGAGAAGAGTCTGGTCACACGCCTCGTGATGCGGTCTCACTGAGCTCACAGGCACGAGCGGTCGGACAAATCCATCAGCAACTGGCTGCTGAGCCTAGCTTTGATCGCAACAAGGTCGAGTCGATTAAAAATGCCATCAGCAATGGTTCCTATCAGGTGGATGCGGATCGGCTGGCCAGTAATATGCTGCGTTTTGAGGACGAATTACGCGGGCTCTGATATGATTCATAGCTCGCAGAGTCAGCGCCGGAGTGCAGAAACATGTCGCCAACCATAGAACAATTACTTGCCCAGCAACATGCCACGCTTGAGGCTCTGTTACGCCTGCTAGAGCAGGAAAGGGCCTCAATTGTGAACCGTGAGGCTGGCGACATCACCCGGCATGCCAGTGACAAAAAATCACTGGTCGATAAAATTCAGCTTCAGGATCAGCAAATCGCCCGACATTCGCAAAGCAGTCAATTGAAAGAAAATCCTGAGCTCAGCCGTCAGGTAGAAGCCATTCAGACGCTGGTTGACGAATGCCGGAGCCAAAACGAGATTAACGGTGCTGCTTTGCAGCGCGCGCAACTCAGTTTCCACAAACTCAACAATCTGTTCCAGCAGAGCCTGGGCCATCACCAGACATACAACAAAGAAGGGGTGGCACAAAATCTGCGGTCCTTAGGCACAAACCTGAAAGCCTGAACCGCTCCTGCTCATCACCCGTCATTTATTTGACACACATGTACTCTGTCTTCGTCACGGTACAAAACCGTTATCAATCAAAGCCGCACAGAAAGCCAAACAAATAACATTCAAAACCAACATCCATTTTGGGCACACATTCACCCCCGAATGGCTTGTGAGCTGATCCGTTTGGCTTTCGGGTGTCAGAATTACGTCAGCTAATGAAACCACTCAAAAATTTCATTGGATATTGACTTGAATCACATTTACCATTGCGTCCAGTATCTTATCCCTATTCACTAAGAGTCTGATTTTCATGCTGTTAACCATTTTATACATTGTCGGGATCACCGCAGAAGCGATGACAGGCGCTCTGGCTGCCGGCAAGCGCCACATGGACTGGTTTGGTGTGATGCTGGTTGCCAGTGCAACAGCCATAGGCGGCGGGACGGTTCGGGATATACTGCTCGGTCATTATCCGCTGAACTGGATTGCCAACCCACAATATCTGCTGATCACGTGTCTGGCGGGTTTAGCGACCACCTGGATTGCCCCGTTGGTGGTTCGCTTTCACAAAGTCTTCGTGATTTTAGATGCCCTGGGTCTGATCGTCTTCAGCATCTTAGGCTGCCGGGTTGCCATGAACATGGGACAACCCGTGATCATCTGTTTGGTTGCTGCCGTAGTCACGGGTGTCTTTGGCGGTTTGCTTCGGGATCTGATTTGCCGCCGCACGCCATTAGTGCTTCACAAAGAGCTGTACGCGTCGGTCGCATTTATTGCTGCCGGACTCTACATGGCTCAGCTTCACTTTGGTGTTTCGGAGAACATCGCAATCGGGGTCACGCTGGTCACAGGATTTGTGCTGCGCCTTGCCGCCATTCGTTTCAGCTGGCAACTCCCTGTTTTCCGGATAGATGAATCAGCAGACAAGCCGAAAGAAGAAGTAAAGAGTTAGCAGACAAAGACAAGGCGGCAACCTGACTGGCATCAGGTTGCCGCCTTGTCTGTCGAGTTCCCGGTTAGAACATCACTTCCTGATTGGCAGGCACATGATAGACTTCACCCTGCTGCTTCATTCGCTCCATCTTATTTAAATCGAGCTGCATTTCAGTCACATAGCTATCGCCTACCGGATAGCTGCGGATCACTTCTGCTCCGCGAATCACACCGTCCACCGCGCCATCGGTTTCTTCAGAATCCAGTTGCTGATCGGTCAGTCCCGTTCTGGCACTGATTCGCATGCCATAGACCTGCTCCGTCAGCTCACGGTAAGCGTCCACTTTCGAAGCCCGCATCGCACGAATCCGTTTTTCTTCAAGGGTTTGCCCGCGCTGCTCGCTGATTGAGGCGTAGCCAACCGCAGTGAGCAAGTTGATATCGCGAAATTCTGTTAACGGCTGGCAACCAGACAGGGTAATCAGCAAAACAGCCATCCACCAAAACCGCATAGTGACTCCTAAGGTTTTAAAATAATTGAATTATTCTCAAATTTTGTAGCTTCTGATCGAATCAGCACACCGTTTTCCAGACGCATTTTATTGAGGGTATCCAAATCGCGTCCGATCCGGTCTTCCGGCAGGAACCCCTGAGCGCTGGCAATCACAACGCGGGAACGCATCCCAATCACGCGAGCATTGATCAACACCCCACCTCCCTGGCGCAGCATCGTCCCGGTCAGTACATAGTCCACCGGCTGTTCAGCAGCCAGTTCCTTCCAGTTACGGCTCAGGGAGAAATCCCCTTCTGCAGTCACACGAATGGCACCGGTGGCTTTATAATCCACCACAGTGTATCCCAATTGCTGCATGTGATACATAAAGCCTTCAGACACGGCATTCCCCAGCCAGTTTGTTTCATTCATCTGCTGCATATCAACAAATGAGGTCACGGCCAGCGGTGTTTTCGCTGTCAGGTACTGATTCGACTCGACCAACTGCTTGGTCAGACCTTCAATAAAAAAGTCCATGGTATGGCGAGGCGTTTCCGCCAGCAGAAAATTACTGCCCGTATAGCTCTCTTTACCATTATAAATTGGTGAGTATGCACATGATGCTGTCAGCAGCGACAACAGCAAGATGGTCCATTTTTTCATTCTACCCTGCTCCGGAAGAAACGAGACAATGGCTTTTTATCGTCCGTTATCTCGAAAACTTTACGACTTTTCATTGCCTCGCTCCCAATTTGAAATTTTGGGAACACTCTTTGCATACATCCGCTAGCGACTCAGGATGTTGACACCGCAAAAAGCTGATAGGCTAATCAGCATGAATCCATGGTGATTCAACCTGAACGACATACAAAACTTAGCAATTATCGTACCGAAATCGCCCCCGAGATTGGAAAACCTATGAAAAAGACGCTCAGGAAAGCCCTTCTGGGTCTGGGAATGCTCACTGCTTTACCACTCCAGGCCGCCTGGTTTGAGGTGACTGGCCAGGCAACCTTACTGGAAAGTAAAACATCGGCCCGAACCAATGCGATTGAAGACGCTGTCTACCGCGCCATGTACTATTCAGGGGCTGATTTTTCCAGCTTCGCGCAAATGAAGCCTTACTTTCAGGAAGACAGGCAGGATTATCAGTTCAATGGCACTGAAGTTCGCCACGTACAAATCAGCAAGGCGTTTGTCAAAGACGGCAATTATTATGTCACTGCCAGGGTCGATATTTACCCGTCGGCAAAAAGTTGCCACAACATCCAGTACAAAAAAGGCCTGCTGATCAGTGATTTCTCCCTCAGTGTTCCTCAACAGGCGGCACTGGGGGGCATTTACCAAATCGGTAAAGATTTCACTCAGTTACTCAAGCGGCAGATTGGTAAGCAATCACAGAGCTTTGTGGTGACAGGCACCAGTGAGGTCCCTCTTCAGCCAGGTAATCCCGACGCGATGATGATGCTGGCGGAAGATTATGATGCGCAATATATTATCAGCGGACAGGTGACGGATCTGACCTCCACGCTGGATCAAAGCCTGTTATCAGATGACAAAATTAACCGGCAGTTTTCCGTCGAAACCATGGTGATCAACGGCAAAACGGGGGAAATTCTGTCCCAGCGGAAATACCGTGAAGTGGCAGAATGGCCGTTTTCCCGAATCAGCCAGGTTGATACCCAAAGCGCCCGCTTCTGGGTATCACCTTATGGGGCTGCGCTGCAACGTCTGAGCCGGAATATCATGCTGGACATGGAATCGTCTCTGGCCTGCCGGGCCAGTCTGCCTGAAGTCATTAATACACATGGCAATCAGGTGCAGATCAATGTCGGCAGAGTCCATGGCGTAAAACAAGGTGATGAATTAAAGCTTTGGCATACCGCCGGGTTCATCGACCAGTACGGTATTTCCCGTAACCGAATGGTTGAAACCAAGATGACGCTGGTTGTTGACCGTGTCTATGAAACGTCCGCAGAAGGCAGTGTACAGCAAAGCGATTTGGCGGCCAGCATCCAACCTGGTGATTTACTGACCAAGCAACCGGATCGCAGATACTAATGACTTAATAATCCATCACTTTTGGGTATAATGGCCTTTCTGCAAGTTTCAGAAAGGCTCCCTTAGCTCAGCAGGATAGAGCGTCCCCCTCCTAAGGGGAAGGCCGCAGGTTCGACTCCTGCAGGGAGCGCCATTTCCCTCTACTCCACCCGTTTTTTCACTCATCCCGTCTCACTGGTGAGATTTAGTACACCTTTACCCTGTGCAGGGTGAAATTATTCACCGCTCAGCCAGTCTATTTACATGACATGATTCTGTGTCTTATTAATAATTGAAAAATATGATCTTGTTCTAGTCTAATAGTGATAAAGGCCAAGCAATGGTAGAAAACCAGAGAATCAATCCATAACATTCTCTTTTCACCTGCCAATTTGTGCCGTCACAAAAAGGAGAGAGCTATGAAAAAGTTCGCAATGTTCGTAACAGCAGCACTGATGGCGTTAAGCTTTAATGCGCTGGCTTATACATTGTCCGGAACACCAACACAAATCCCACAAGATGCTATGCAATATTGTGCAGGCGCACAAAACTTCTGGGTTTGCGTGGATACATTTGAAAGACAAAACAAATAGCACTCCACCCAAAGAAAAAGCGGAGGCACAGGCCTCCGCTTTTCATCTTCAGAACGTTATCAGCACTCAGCCAATCAATGACAGTACCTGTTACGCATTCGCTTCGCGCTGGGCGATGAAGTCCAGTGCCATTTGAATGCGTGAAACAACGCGCTCTTTCCCGATCAGATTCATTACAGCATCCACTGATGGTGATTGCCCCTGACCCGTTACGGCGACACGCAGTGGCATGCCGACTTTACCCATCCCCAGATCCAACGCTTCACAGGTTTGCTGAATCAACTGGTGCAATGCGTCAGTATTCCAGCTGTCCAGAGCTTCTGCTTTGGCTTTTGCCAACGTCAGTGCTTCTTTCGCCACAGGACGTAAGTGCTTTTTCGCTGCCGCTTCATCAAAGGCGGAGAAATCCTGATAGAAATAGCGAGACTGGTCAGCAAGCTCCACCAAAGTATCGCAACGCTCTGCCAGCAGCTGAATCACTTCAGTCACAGCCGGACCGTTATTGGTATCAATGCCCTGATGATCCAGATGCCATTGCAGATGCTTCGCCACATAGTCAGGCGCACTGGTTTTGATGTAATGGTTGTTCAGCCAGCGCAGCTTGTCTGTGTTGAATGCCGATGCAGACTTGCTGATGTCGTCCAGACTGAAAAACTCAATCATTTCTTGCTGAGAGAAAATTTCCTGATCGCCGTGCGACCAACCCAGTCGAACCAGATAGTTCAGCAGCGCTTCAGGCAGATAACCGTCATCACGGTATTGCATCACGCTGACCGCACCATGACGTTTAGACAGTTTGGCACCGTCATCCCCCAGGATCATTGCGCAATGGGCAAACTCAGGAACAGGTGCACCTAAGGCTTTGTAGATGTTGATCTGACGCGGGGTATTGTTGATATGGTCTTCGCCACGTACCACGTGCGTGATTTCCATATCCCAGTCATCAACCACAACGCAGAAGTTATAGGTCGGGCTGCCGTCTGTCCGACGGATAATCAGATCATCCAATTCACTGTTGCTGATTTCAATACGACCACGAATGTGATCATCAAACACAACACTGCCTTCTTTCGGATTACGGAAACGGATCACAAACGGGGAGTCTGCGGTTGCCGCCGCGTTGGCAGCAATAATCCGAGGGTGACTGGCATCGTAACGAGGCTTCAGGCCAGCCGCCATTTGCTCTTCACGAATTTCATCCAGCAGCTCTTTTGAGCAATAGCACTTATACGCTTTATCTTCAGCCAGCAGTTGATCAACCAGCTGGTTATAACGGTCAAAACGCTTGGTTTGATAATATGGACCTTCATCCCAGTTCAGGCCCAGCCACTCCATGCCTTCCATGATCGCATCAATCGCTTCCTGGGTGGAACGTTCAATATCGGTATCTTCAATACGAAGTACAAATTCGCCACCGGTGTGTTTAGCATATAACCAGGAATACAGTGCCGTACGGGCACCACCGACATGGAGGAAACCTGTTGGACTTGGAGCAAAACGAGTTTTAACCGTCATGAAAAGACCTTCAATCAAAATGATTCAAACGAGAAGTGAGCAATAGCGGCATTCTACCACTGACACGCCAATCCTCAACCTGCTATTCAGACATGAGATGAAAACCGGATGCAATCGAGCGCGGCGAGAGTGACCCGCTTCAGATTATACAAGTTTGCCAGTTTTACTGCTTTACCCCGCCCACAGCCTCAGTAAACTGTATTTTTACAACCCCTACTCAAAAACTCCCTTAGCGCTTGAGGAATGTACCCAATGAAACTGAAAAAGTTACTCCTGTCGTCTGCGCTGTTGGCTTTAGCTTCCCCGTCAATGGCACAGGTAAATTTAGAACTGCCGAAAGGTGTCCACCTTCTGGTTGTGAATGGCCAGGATGCCGGTTATTCCTCACTTGGCTTTAATCACCAGCCGGTTCTTGAGTTGCCGGACGGACAAAACCAGGTCGTTTTCCGCATCGGAAAAATTGTTATGGAAACGGGCAGTCTGAAGACAAAATACGACTCAGTCCCGATTGTTGCACTTTTTGAAGCCAGCGATACAACCCTGACACTGGATGTCCCACGCATTGATACCCTGGCACAAGGCCAGCAATACGATAAATCGCCAAGCTTCGACATGCTGGATCATGGCAAGCCCATCAATGTTCAGTCTGACACCCTGTCGGTTGGGTTTGATATCTCTCCCAATTATGTCGCATTGACCAGAGAGTACAACCAAACACAGAGTGTCGCTTCATTACGCAATGTGCCACAGTCACAAGCGGCAACACCCAAGACTGCACAAGCACCAAGCCACCCCGATGCAGATAACATGCTAAAATACTGGTTTGAGCAAGCCAGCCCGGAGAGCAGAAAAGCATTTCTGAGCTGGGCAATCAGCAACATGGATAAATAAGCCTGATTGGCTGAAACTGAGAAAACAATCACCACCGCCGAAGGCGGTGGTTTTGTATTAACCATAAAAAAGCACCATTGAAGGTGCTTTTGAAATCCTAGTCCAACGCTGACATTACCAGCCCTAACATTGCTTGCCTTAACACGGCTTATCTAAACAATGATTGCTCAATCAAGCTAAGCAAAAGGACCGGCCTTGAAGGCCGGCCAAAATGAAATAAGGCAGTAGCAGTTGAGCAATTAGAAGTAGTACTCTACTCCCCATCCCCAACCGAACTCAGCGTCTGAGTCGTCTTTCGAGATCATGTATGGACGAACATAAGTCAGCGCAGAGTCATCCAGGAAGTATAGTGCTTGTGCAGATACGATGTAATCTTCAGTACCTGAAACCGAGTTTCCTTTCGCGTCAGCTTCCAGGTTAGCGGCATAGTTCGCTTTGAACTGCCAGTTCGCCACACCGTTGTACACGGCACCGACAGAATAACTGTTTTGGTCGATATCCAAATCAGTCACACTGATGTCTGAACCGTCAACAGTCAGAGTGGTATCTTCGTAATCGGCTTTTTCATTTTTGAACGCGCCGTACAGACCAAAGTCACCCAGATTCAGCTCAAAACCAACCAGGAAGGCATTGGTGTCAGACAGAGTGTCACCTTCTACATCGGAATAAGTTGGTTTGTTACCTGGCTGCTGAGCTAAGTACGCATCATAGAATACTGAAGAAGCACTCACATTACGGTCGAAACCAGCTTCATAACCCGCATGCAGCGTAAACATACCCGTTGAGTAATGTGCACCAACGCCGTAGAAGTTAGAGTCTTTGTTGCCTTCATCGCCACGACCAGCCGCTACGTTAAAGGTGAAACCACTGTAGTTGCCTGAGTCATAACGCACCATGTTAGATTGACGGTCGTAACGTGCACCGCCAACGACATCGCCGCCCCAGTCAAAGATAGCGCCGGCACGCTGACCAGAATACGGCCAGTCAATCATCTCATACAGAGGCGTCAGCATACGGCCTAAACGCACTTTACCGCCGTCATCAAAGCTCACACCCACGAAAGTATCACGCACACCCAGACCGGAGTTACCGCCGTCATCACCGACGTTACCACCTTCCAGCTGCCAGATCAGGTTTGGACCGCGAGCCAGATCTTTTGAGCCGCGCAGGCCGAAACGGGATTCGTTTTCAACTTTCAGCGGTGCATCACCACCACCGATTTTATCTTCGCCGAATTGCCAGACAGAAACAGCAACCTGACCATACAGATCAACAGAATCTGTTGCTGGAGCTGCTTGTGCAGATGCAGCCATAGTTGCAGCTGCTGCAACCGCAATTCCTAATACCGAACGCTTGAACACATTTTCCATGGAAAAACTCCTAAAAAACTAGCTGTATACCTGCGTCAAAATGGTTGGCCGCCGTTGACGTCAGGTGATTCTCCCCAATATGTCAGTCAAACTTATCGTGAGTTTGCATTTCCATATTTTTGTTTGGTTGAGAACTTTATAAGTTCACAGCTAAGACTACTTTCGCAGCGCAAAACATCAATCAGAAGTTAATTTGTCGTTAAAAAAATATGATTCAGCGCAAATTTATCCAGTAACAGTGATCCCAGTCATGAAACCGTCACAACCCGATCGGAAATAAAAAATAAATTAATTAAAACAAATACTTAAAAAAACAACCATCTCATTAGTGAGAGTTTAGTTGTAGTTTTTTGCATGTTGCAGTCATAGTTTCATTTGAATGTAAGATCTTACTCTTTATGCCATTTTGGGTATAAACAGATCTATTTATGCTATTCAGGTTATTAAAGTCCGGCGAATACTTTCATGAAAAACACGGTTCGAAAAAAGTCATTCACCCAGCCAATAAATAAAAGGCCTGTCTTATTCAGACAGGCCTTCCTCTATTTTCACAGCTGAAATAAACAATCAGGGCTCAAGTCTGCTCAGCAGTTCCGCTTCATCCCAGATTTCAATACCCAGCTCTTGTGCCTTAGTCAGCTTGGAACCCGCGGCTTCCCCAGCCACCAGCAAATCCGTTTTTTTCGAAACGCTGCCTGTTACTTTGGCACCCAGTGCTTCTAATGCCTCCTTGGCACCACTACGGCTGAGCTGCGAAAGCGTGCCGGTCAGCACGACTACCTTACCGGCAAGAGGCAATTGCGCATCATCAGCCGGCTTTTCGATATCCGGCCAGTGGACCCCTTGGTTTAACAAGTCAAAGATCACGGCCCGGTTATGTTCTTCCTGGAAAAAATTATGTGTGTGGGCGGCAACGACTGTCCCGACATCAGGTACTTCAACAAGCTGTTCCGGCGTGGCAGCCATGACGGCTTCCAGCGTGAAGAAATGTCTCGCCAGATTCGCAGCAGTTGCTTCCCCCACTTCCCGAATCCCTAAAGAGTACAGAAAACGTGGTAGTGTAGTCTGCTTTGCCTGCTGGAAGGCATCAACCAGCTTCTGGGCCGACTTTGGCCCCATACGCTCAAGGCCGGTCAGTATTCCGGCAGACAGCTTAAATAAGTCGGCAGGTGTTTCGACCATTTCTTTGTCGACCAGTTGCTCAATGACCTTCGTACCGCAACCATCCACATCCAGCGCCTTGCGTGATACAAAATGCTTTAAGGCTTCTTTCCGCTGAGCCTGGCAAATCAGACCGCCAGAACAGCGAGTCACCGCCTCACCTTCGACCCGCTCAAGGGCCGACTGGCAGACGGGACACGTCTCCGGAAACACAATCGCCTGCGCATCATCAGGCCGACGAGAGAGAACCACAGAGACCACTTGCGGAATGACATCGCCAGCACGACGAATCACCACAGTATCGCCAATCATGACACCCAGCCGGGCAATTTCATCGGCATTATGCAGCGTCGCGTTACTCACAGTAACGCCGCCCACCATCACTGGCTGCAGTTTCGCCACAGGCGTAATTGCCCCGGTCCGGCCAACCTGGAATTCCACATGATTCAGCCGGGTCAGCTCTTCCTGTGCCGGAAATTTATAAGCGATGGCCCATCTTGGCGCTCGGGCAACAAACCCCAGTTGCTGCTGATGACTGATACCATCAACCTTAATCACAACCCCGTCGATCTCGTAACTCAGCGCCTGACGCTTTTCTCCGATCCCCTGATAGAAGCCAATCACTTCACTCAGGTTATGCAGCAATCGTGTTTCCGGGCACATTGGCAGGCCCCACTCTTTTAACTGACATAACCGCTCATACTGGCTGGCTGCCAGCTCCGCGCCTTCGACAACGCCAACAGAATAGGCATAAAAGCTCAAAGGACGAGTAGCAGTGATACGCGGATCCAGCTGACGCAGGCTGCCTGCGGCTGCGTTACGCGGATTGGCGAACACTTTCTCACCTTTTTTTGCAGCCCGGGCGTTGAGATCTTCAAACCCTTTTTTCGGCATGAAGACTTCACCACGTACCTCAAGGCGCGCAGGCCAGTCGCTGCCGCGTAATTTCAATGGAATAGCGCGAATGGTTCTCACATTGGCGGTAATGTTCTCGCCCGTGGTGCCATCGCCACGCGTGGCGGCCTGAACCAGTACGCCGTTTTCATACATCAGGCTGACGGCCAGACCATCCAGCTTAGGTTCACAGCAGTAAGACACAGCCGCCGTTGCAGCCAGACGCTCGCGGATTCGGCGGTCGAAGCTCTGCAATTCTTCGTCGGAAAATGCATTATCCAGCGACAGCATAGGCAATTCATGACTGATCTGGGTAAAAGCCGCCAAAGGCTCACCGCCAACACGCTGGCTGGGTGAGTCAGCCGTAATCAGTTCAGGATGCGCCGCTTCCAACGCCAGCAATTCTTGCATCAGACGATCATACTCAGCGTCCGGGACCTCAGGATTGTCCAGCACGTAATACCGGTAGCCATGATAAGCAAGCTGCTCGCGCAGAGAGGTCAGCCTGGCTTGGATGTCTGTCATTTTTCTTTTCCTACATCAATTCTTATCGCTATCACTAGCGGGTATCAGGACGGCATTGTTTGTGACGGCCGTAACCAGGGGCATGGCCATCACTCAGCTTTCTTCGTCATATTGCCGTTTCCTGAGCACGAAAACACAGGGCCCCTAAGCGGGGCCCTGTTCTTGATACATTCTGGGCAGTATTCACGCCAGTTACAGGTATTTTTTCGCTTTTTCCCGGTAACCTTTCAAGCGCTGCGGCGTAATCAGGTTACGCTCGTGATCCAAAATATCAGCGCCCATTTCATCCGCAATACGTTGTACGGTTTGCAGCATCAGATTGAAATTGTCATCGGCACGGCCGTGGCACGGCAACATCAGGTAAAAAGCAATGCCAGGCGTAGCAAATTCTTCCAATTGATCTTGCGGGAAATACCCTGGGCTGACCATGTTCGCGACTGTAAAGAGTACAGGTTCAGTACCCGCCAGATCAGCATGACGATGATAGACCGAATTTTCGCCATAAATCAGATGATGACGTTCCAGACACTGGAACAACTTCACACCCATCAGCATTTCACCACCGCGGGCATGCACATTGAGAACCAGAAAATCAGGTTCAGGCGGCTGCTCTTCAACCTGTTCAACCTGTGCTTTTTGCACTACGGCTATGTCAGCGTCTGGCTGCTGAGAAAGCGCTTCACCCTGTTCGACGGCAAATGACGTGTGTTCCGGCGCAGAATCTGAGCCTGAGTCTGAACCCTCACCCGGCACAGTGAATGACGGCTCTGAATCCTGAATTTGTGGATGTTCGTGAGTTGTTTCCGACACGGACTGCCAGACGGATTCTGGTTCTCTTGTCGGTACCGATGTCTGTACCACGCCTTGAGTTGATTCCTGAACCGATTCCTGAACCGTTTCCCTTGCCGGTTCGGTTGGCGTTACCGGATGAGATTCCACCTCAGTGGCCAAATTGGACGGGGCTGGCTTGCGTTCTTGATCAACAGGATCAGCGGCAGCACTGAACAAGGGATCAATCTCCAGTTCGTCACCGAAATGCAGCTCTGGCTCTTTTCGCTCGACCCGTTTTACTGCTCCTTCCGGAACAGGGCTACCGGCAACAACCCTGACAGAACCTATGCCGTCCTGATCAAAGCCTTCATTATCTTTTTCCTTACCTTCAGCCAGTCGGCCAATAGGCTTCTCACCGAACTTGGCGGGTTTGTCCTTCCGGCTTGACCACAACCCGTGCAACAGAAGCGCTGAAATCGCCAGCACTCCCACAATAATTAGAACCAGACGCAATTCCTGCATTATGAATACTCTGAATAACTTGTTTACCTGACAAAGACGGCCTGAAGCAGTGAATCCATTCAGTCTGAATACGATTGCTGTTCAGACGCAGACCAACTTAGCGAGTCACACCTGAGATTTTTTGTTGAACTAAACAGCCTATCTCATGAAGGTATTATCCTTAATGTATCAAAACTCAAATCCGAAAGAGAAGTTCAATGTTGTGATTGATGTCATATAGTGCATTTGAGCACAATTTTCCGCCAAACTGCTGGCAAATTTGACTGAAGAGACTATGCACCCCGATTGATTCGTCGTTATAGATACCGTTACTATGCCTGCATCCATATCCTGACGCCTTACAATGGCATTACAACAGGAAATCCAGTAGGAGACCAACGATGTCTAAAGCGACATACAACACCACACCCATTGGCGGTGCGGGTTATTTTTTCGCGGCGTTTCGCTGGCGATGCAGCCAGGCACGCGTCGTTTTGTGATCATTCCACTCTTAATCAATATCCTGCTTTTTGGTGCCGCATTCGGCTACACACTCACTCAATTGGATGACTGGATTAACGGCTGGCTATCCAGCCTGCCCGGTTGGCTGGATTGGTTGTCTTATCTGTTATGGCCTTTATTAGCCATCGCATTGCTGGTCATACTGTCCTATTTTTTCAGTACGATTGCCAATTGGATCGCCGCGCCATTCAACGGCTTGTTAGCCGAGCACCTGGAAGCCAAGCTGACTGGGGAAGCGCCGCCTGACGCCGGAATAACCGCTATCATCAAAGATCTGCCCCGCATCCTGCACCGTGAGTGGGTTAAGCTGAAATATTACCTGCCCAAAGCTCTGGGCTTACTGATACTGCTATGGATTCCTATGGTGGGCCAAACCCTCGGCCCGGTTTTGTGGTTTATGTTCAGTGCCTGGATGATGACGATTCAATATGTCGATTACCCTTTCGATAACCACAAGATCCCCTTCAATACCATGCGTGACGCCCTCAAGGAACGTCGCGGCAAATCCCTCAGTTTCGGCAGCCTTGTCATGCTGTGTACGATGACACCGATTCTGAACCTGTTTGTCATGCCTGTCGCCGTTTGCGGCGCAACAGCCATGTGGGTTGATCATTACCGGCAGCCCATGCTCAATCGCCGTCAGTAAGCGATGTCGAGAGGAGTTAGCACTCCTCTCGTTTTCTCGGTCTCTGATTGCTCTTTCACACTTTCTCGCTGCCTCAATCTATCCAGAGTGTTACGAGATATTACGAGATGTTACGCATCAGGAATAATAAAGCGGTACACTTCACACCTTTTCTTATAACTCTAAGATATAACAATAAATTACTTTCCAATGTGTAGTCAGCGATTATGCTTTGACTATCATTTGTTGATAACGTGTCACCAAGGAACGACAAGCATGAGTAAGATTTACGAAGATAATTCTCTGACAATTGGTAATACCCCATTGGTACGCCTGAACCGTGTCAGCAAAGGCAATGTTCTGGCAAAAATTGAATCACGCAACCCAAGCTTCAGCGTGAAATGCCGTATCGGTGCCAACATGATTTGGGATGCTGAAAAACGTGGCGTGCTGAAACAAGGTGTGGAGCTGGTTGAACCCACCAGTGGTAACACAGGTATTGCCCTTGCCTTTGTCGCCGCCGCCCGCGGTTACAAACTGACTCTGACGATGCCAGAAAGTATGAGTCTGGAGCGTCGTAAACTGCTCAAAGCACTCGGTGCCAACCTGGTTCTGACTGAAGCACCAAAAGGCATGAAAGGCGCGATTGAAAAAGCTGAAGAAATTGTCGCTTCTGACCCGGAAAAATATCTGCTGCTACAGCAGTTTGATAACCCTGCTAACCCGCAGATTCACGAAAAAACCACTGGTCCGGAAATTTGGGATGCAACCGAAGGCGACATTGATGTGTTCGTTTCTGGTGTAGGTACCGGTGGTACGCTGACGGGCGTTAGCCGCTATATCAAACAGCAGAAAGGTAAAGCCATCACCACTGTTGCCGTTGAGCCAAGCGAGTCTCCTGTGATTACTCAGGCATTGAACGGTGAAGAGATCAAACCGGCCCCGCACAAAATTCAGGGAATCGGTGCAGGCTTCATTCCTGGCAACCTGGATCTGTCTCTGATTGATGAAGTAGAGCGTGTCAGCTCGGAAGATGCGATTGCTATGGCTCAGCGTCTGATGGAAGAAGAAGGCATTCTGGCAGGTATCTCTTCGGGTGCCGCTGTGGTTGCAGCAAACCGCCTTGCTGAGCGCCCGGAATTCGCCGGCAAAAACATTGTTGTAGTGCTACCAAGTTCAGGTGAGCGCTATCTCTCATCGGCATTGTTCGCGGGTATCTTTACCGAAAAAGAAACCCAACAGTGATCACAAAATTGCCATTTTTGATAAGCATTTGTTAAAGTCAAGCCCCTCAATAGGGGCTTTTTTATTGCTTTTTGACCTTAGCTTTAATATAAATCCGACCACGCTTTTATTTTCAGCATCGAAATAAAAGAGTGAAAATTGACCTGGTCGATGTTTGCCCGGTCACAAACCTCTTAGAATGGGTTCCAGACATAAACTAAATCAATGTAAGTGAATGTGAAATTAGAACCTAAATTAGCATGCTTTCGCTATAGGGATTAAGCTTACTTTCAGTTACGTGATTATTACATAATACGATATTAAGAATCGGGGTGAAAAATGTATCAGAAGCAAGTTGAGATCACTGCAGAAAACGGCCTACACACTCGTCCTGCTGCGCAATTCGTTAAAGAAGCCAAAGGTTTTGACGCTGATATCACAGTGACTTCTAATGGTAAAAGCGCAAGTGCTAAAAGCCTGTTCAAACTGCAAACACTAGGCCTGGTGAAAGGCACTGTGGTCACCATTTCAGCTGAAGGTTCACAAGCTCAGGAAGCTGTTGATCACCTGGTTGCCCTGATGGACCAGCTGCACTAATCGGCCGCAGTACATTATTTCCCTAGTTGTTTGTTAAATTTAAGGTAAGGCTATGATTTCAGGTATCCTGGCATCTCCTGGCATCGCTTTCGGTAAAGCGCTGCTACTGCAGGAAGAAGAGATTACTCTCGACAAGTCACCCATTTCTGCCGATCAAATCGAAAAAGAAATTGAGTGCTTCTTCAATGCGCGTCAGAAATCTTCTGAGCAACTCGACGTTATCAAAGAGAAAGCACGTATTACCTTCGGTGAAGAGAAGGAAGCCATCTTTGAAGGCCACATCATGTTGCTTGAAGATGAAGAGCTTGAAGAGGAAATCATAGCCTTCATTAAAGATAACAAAGCGCGGGCCGCCTATGCGATTCACGCGATCATTGAAGAGCAGGCAACCACGCTGGAATCCCTGGACGATGAATACCTGAAAGAGCGTGCCACCGACATCCGTGATATCGGTAATCGAGTGGTGAAAAACGCGCTGGGTATCAACATTGTCAATCTGAGTGCCATCAATGAAGAAGTGATCCTGGTAGCCAACGATCTGACGCCTTCTGAAACGGCGCAAATCAATCTGAAATACGTGCTGGGTTTTGCGACCGACATCGGTGGCCGTACGTCCCACACCTCAATCATGGCTCGTTCACTCGAGTTACCTGCCATCGTGGGTACTAACGACATCACCAAACAAGTGAAGAACGGTGACATGCTGGTGTTAGATGCCATTAATAACCAGATCGTTATTAATCCATCAGCAGACGAAATGTCAAAATTCAAAGCTATTCGCGATGAGTATCAGGCAGAAAAAGATGAACTCGCGAAGCTGAAAGATTTGCCGGCAATTACCCTTGATGGCCAACAGGTCGAGGTGTGCGGCAACATCGGTACAGTGAAAGACTGTGAAGGCGTCAACCGTAACGGCGGCGAAGGTGTCGGTCTGTACCGTACTGAATTCCTGTTCATGGACCGCGATTCACTGCCGACTGAAGACGAACAGTACCAGGCTTATAAAGATGTGGCAGAAGCCATGCTTGGTCAGTCAGTGATCATCCGCACCATGGATATCGGCGGCGATAAAGATCTGCCGTACATGGATCTGCCAAAAGAAATGAATCCATTCCTGGGTTGGCGCGCAGTGCGTATCAGCCTGGATCGTCGTGAAATCCTGCGTGCACAGCTGCGCGCTATCCTGCGTGCCTCTGCACACGGCAAGCTGCGTGTCATGTTCCCGATGATTATCTCTGTTGAAGAGATTCGTGAACTGAAAAACGAAATTGAAACCTACAAAGCAGAACTGCGTGAAGAAGGTATTGCTTTCGACGACAAAATTGAAGTTGGCGTCATGGTTGAAACGCCGGCTGCAGCGGCAATTGCTCACCATTTAGCCAAAGAAGTCGACTTCTTTAGCATTGGTACAAACGACTTAACCCAGTATACTCTGGCTGTTGACCGTGGTAACGAGCTGATTTCTCATCTATATAATCCAATGTCACCCGCAGTGTTAACTGTCATCAAGCAAGTCATCGATGCTTCCCACAAGGAAGGCAAATGGACTGGCATGTGTGGTGAGTTAGCTGGTGATGATCGTGCGACCCTGCTATTGCTTGGTATGGGCCTTGATGAGTTCAGCATGAGTGCGATTTCAATCCCACGCATCAAAAAAGTGATTCGTAACAGTAACTTTGCTGATGTGAAGCTGATGGCCGAGCAAGCACTTGCTCTTCCAACTGCCGCTGAAATCGAAGCACACGTAGAGACATTTATCGCAGAAAAAACCATCTGCTAAGATAGCTGCAGATAGAATAACAACGCTTAGGAGCAACACTATGGGTCTGTTTGACAAATTGAAGAAGCTGGTTTCTGACGACACCAATGAAACTGGTGCTATTGAGATCATCGCCCCGCTTTCAGGTGAAATCGTAAATATCGAAGATGTGCCTGATGTTGTTTTTGCTGAGAAAATTGTTGGTGACGGTATCGCTATCAAACCAGCAGGTAACAAAATGGTTGCCCCGGTAAACGGTACGATCGGTAAAATTTTTGAAACCAACCACGCATTCTCTATTGAGTCTGATGATGGTGTAGAGCTGTTCGTTCACTTCGGTATCGATACTGTTGAACTGAAAGGCGAAGGCTTCACGCGTATTGCAGAAGAAGGTCAAACGGTGAAAGTGGGTGACACTATCATTGAGTTCGATCTGGCTGTACTGGAAGAGAAAGCGAAGTCGACGCTGACTCCAGTCGTGATTTCTAACATGGATGAAATCAAAGAGCTGACTAAACTGTCCGGCACCGTCACCGTGGGTGAAACACCTGTACTGCGCATTAAGAAGTAAAGCTTCTTGATATTCGGTATGCGTTAATAAAACGCCGCCAGAAATGGCGGCGTTTTTGCATCAATGGATGATGAGGATTATCCCTGCAGCTGCATCAGCATTTCTGTCGAGGGTACAAAGAAGTAAGCGCCTGTGACCGCTTTGGTAAAGTCCAGTAACTTATCTGTCTGCCCGTCTTTTTCACCGTACATACTGTCGAGCATTTCGCGGAAGTTCCGCTGCTGTGCACAGTAGGCAATAAACAACAAGCCGTGCTCACCGCTCACGGTGCCGTAGGGCAAACTATGACGCACAATTTTTAGCCCTTTACCCGCTTCTTTCAGATCCACCCTGCCCACGTGCGAATCAGCCGGAACGTCTTCCAACTCAACCGAGTCTGGTTTAGTACGGCCGATTATTTTCTCCTGCTGAGCAACATTCACAGCATGCCAGGCAGGTAAATTATGGACAAAGCGCTGGACCATCACAAAGCTCCCTCCTGCGAATGGTCCTTCAGGAATAATAGCCACCTCGTGTCTGGCAGCCTGTTTCTTCGGATTCTCGGTACCGTCGATAAAGCCGGTCAGATCGCGGGCGTCCAGATACCGGAACCCATTGGTTTCATCGATTAATTCCACTTCCGCTGCAATCGGCTGCAGGAAGCTGCTCAGCAGATGAAAATTCAGATCATGACGGTTAGAGTGAATATGAAGCAGTAAGTCACCGCCGGTGGAGGGTGCGGTAACATCCCCGCTTCCCAGCGGCGAAAATTCTTCAAAATCGTTGGGACAGCCTTTCTCAAATTGCTGCCAGAATGCTTTGCCAAAACCAAAGCTCAGACGAATACAGGCACTGACGTGCTGATGATTTAGCTTTTCCGCGACTTCAAAGAGCCCCTGGCACTGACGAATAACCTTGTCTTTATTTCCTACCAGATTAAACACACAGACCAAAGAATACGGACCCGCTTCAGGTAAAATGGCACTTTGTGGCGTCACATTCATTCTCCCAATGTTGCATTTTTCTATACTTAGCTCTTAAATGCTGCAAACGGTCTGATGCCAGCATCCAGAATGAAAAGTATATTGTAATTGGTTCTGAGTTAAGCATATTGATCATGGACAGCCAAGTCAGAAAAACCCGCCTTGTCGACAAAATGTGGCAGAGAAAAAGCAAAAAGCGCCGAAAAGGCGCTTTTGTCACATAAAACCAGACTACGTGAACACGTTAGGCTGACATCACTGCGACCTGAAGTTTTACCGACTGGTCATCTTCCTGAGATGACTCAAACGATGCTGGCGTATCCAGCCCAGTCGAAATGACTGGTGCCGCCAATACCCGCCAAGCACCATCATCCAGTTGCTCCTGAATTTTAAAGGCAATTTTCACCTCTTCAGCAGACACTTCAAGCAACTCCGCGCTGCCGAGAAACTTGCGACGCGGGTCCCCGTCTGAGCTACCGAAAATCACCGTTTCTTCACCCGGCAACAATTGCAATGAGGTGGCGACTGACTGGTGAACCCCTGCACTTGACAGTTCCAGGTTCACATTCAGTAACCAGTCAGCCATTGCTAGCGGGCTTAACAAGGCGCTAAACAGCACCCCTCTTCCCAAATCATTCATCTGACACTTTCTCCATGGGGCTAATTGGCAAATGTATGTCTGACTCGGGAACTTCGTACCAGATAAGCCATTAGCCAAATGGTTGCCAGCAAAGTAACCGCTGCCGGCCAGCTAAAGGCGCCTCTTAACAATGTCAGTTGGTACACTTGCAATACTAAATCCAGCGCATATCCGGATAACAGAATCAACCTGCCATACCGCCATGCTCCGTTTATCATTTTGTTTTTTATGTCGCAGTCCGCTCAGCCACATCAAGAGCAAGGCTGGCAGACCGATCCCCATCAGAAAGTACAAATTCTCTGTGTGGGGATAAAATAACTGGAGCAGCTCAGCACCTTGCGCCCTGCTGACACCAGCCATCACAAATACGCCCCATCCTCTGGCACTGAACAGCATACTCAACCATAACAGGCCGGAAGGTTTTAACAGACCATTGCTGTCGTAAGCATCGATTGAATACATGCGTCTGGCGCTCAGAAACAGGGAAACCGTATTTATCTTTGCTGACAATAAATGATATGGATCAATTGGCAAAGGTACAGAGATTCGTTCTGCGTTGTAACGCACGGATTAATTACTTAACCTGTAATCATGATCACGCTTTTACGTATATTTAACAAACAATGAAAAGTACTATGATTGCTTCAGAAGCAACACTTTTAATTTCGTGACAATAACTGATGACATTTCATTCACTTACTGCCGTTTTCGTCCTCAAAGCATCGCTCTCGGGTTAATGTAGAACACCCTTAATTGTAGGAATATTCCTACAAAACCTGGCTTTTGCCTACAAGGACATCAGTGGCATAAAATGCTATCAAATCGATAAATTTACCATTAACAGGATTGCAATGAACAAAACAACCCATTCACCTTCACCAGAAACACAGGCAGAAGCGATGCAAATTGCCAGAGCAACACAAAAACCCGGACAGACAAAAGAACAGACCAAGCTGATCGCGCAGGGGATTCAGAAGGGCATCGAACTCTATAAAAAACAGCAAAAGGCCAAAGCGCGCGAAAGGGATAAGTTTCGTAAGAAGCAGTTAAAAGAAAAAACGGCACTCAATACCGATAGTGGAACTGGGTCGGCAGATTTACACGCACAGACAGTCATCCGGCAGAGTCCAACCCCTTGGATACTCCTGTTGTTATCCTGGGCTGGATTCATTGGCTGGCACTTTATTAAGTGATGTATAAATAACCCGCAAACGCACTTGATAACAATTAGCATTTGCATCTATACTTATCCGTAGATTTTCAAAGGATATCTGTATGGAGCGGAATGTGTTTCGTCTTATCTGTTTGCTTGGTTTGGCCTGCGTTGCTGTGCTTCACCTGGGTGAAATTTGGCTGACAGGCCACACACCTTTTGCCGCATTATTGACTGACTGGCTGCCGCTTTATACTGCCTGGCTGGCGGCTTTAATCATCAGCTACAAGCCGCCTGGCCAGGGAAATGGTTGCCCCTAACGGCCTGGTTTGTCTTTTCCGATGGAGAGTATCCATAAAGACACCACAGCCACCATCAGGAAACCCGTTAAGATAATCACGGGCATGGCTGCATAACCAAGCACATGCCAGATAATCGATTCCAGCGTACTCATCGCTCTCTCCTTATTGCCAGCCTTCAACGTCTCTCATATCAGGCAGTCGGTGGGCTATTCCTTTGTGGCAATCCACACAGGTTTTATCTCCTGAGGCGAGCGCCTCTGAGTGCTGTTTCACAGCGCGCAACCCTTGCTCGGAATAATCCATGTAATCAAACTGATGGCAGTTGCGGCATTCCTTGGAGTCGTTGTTTTTCATTCGGCTCCATTCGCGATGAGCAAGATGCCCCCGCCTGGCCTGAAATTTCTCCTCGGTGTTTATCGTCCCCATCGCAAACGCAAACAGCTCCTTGGATGCCTGGACTTTGCGGACAATCTTGTCTGTCCACTCATGAGGAACGTGACAATCTGAACAAATCGCCCGCACACCCGAGCGGTTTGAGTAGTGAATGGTTTCACGTATCTCCTTCACTATGGGTGCATGACAGCCAGAGCAGAAAGCTTCGGTGTTCGTGGCCTCCATCCCGGTGTTAAATGCCCCCCAGAACAGCAAGCCGCCCATAAAGCCCAGAAACAGCACCACACCCGCTGCCGCTTTACTCGGTGATTTCAGACGGCACCAGAAGCGTTTAATGATATTCATAACTGGCTCCGTCGTTATTTTTCATCCAGGGCATCAACCCGCTTGAAAGTGTTTTCTACTAAGGGGGATGCATCGGCCTGCGGCACATGACATTGCAGACAGAAATAGCGGCTCGGTGACACATCTGACAGGACCTGCCCGTGGCGCGGAGAACGGTAATGGGTCACGCTGATTTTGGTCGCGCCCATCTCGTTGGCGTATTTCCAGCTGTGGCACGACAAACACTTATTGGCATTGAGCGAGACTTCATAGTTACGCACAGTGTGCGGGATCAACGGCGGCTGGTAGACATAGTCGCTGTCAATCGGCTGACCGTCTTTCGGGTACTTTTTCCAGCTTTCGCCGGGAAAAGTATCTTTGATTTCAGTCTGGCCGCGTAACGAATGCAGGCCTCCGTTGCCGCCCACCAGCTCCTGGTCAGCGGCATGCGCCCCCAAAGGCGAGCAGTAAGATCATCAATCCGCCGGCAATGTTTTTATTCATTTTCATGGTCGACTCCATTACACCTTGGTGATCTTGATTGGGCATTTTTTATAGTCTGTCTGTTTTGACAGTGGATCTGTGGCATCCAGCACCAGCTTATTGACCAGCACCCTGGCATCAAAGAAAGGCACGAAGACCAGCCCGACCGGCGGTCTGTTACGGCCGCGGGTATCCACCCGGCAGCGCACTTCTCCGCGGCGCGAGGTCAGTAACACTTGATCGCCCCTGCGCAAATTACGCTTTTGTGCATCATCAGGATGGATGTAGCACACCGCATCCGGCACGGCTTTGTACAGTTCGGGTACCCGGCGGGTCATGGTGCCGGTATGCCAGTGTTCCAGCACCCGACCGGTACACAGCCACATGTCATATTCTTCATCCGGCACTTCCGGCGGTTGCTCGTAAGGCGCAAAAATAATATTGGCTTTGCCGTCTGGCTGGCCGTAAAAATAGAATCCTGTGCCGGCCGGCACGTAAGGATCGGATCCTTCGGCATAACGCCAGCGCGTTTCCTTACCCTCGACGACTGGCCAGCGTAATCCACGGGCTTTGTGGTAATCATCGTACGGTGCTAAGTCATGACCATGGCCGCGGCCAAAGCTGGCATATTCTTCAAACAGCCCTTTCTGAACATAATACCCCTGCGCTTTGGCATCATCATTGAGCGCCTGCGCTTGCTCCAGCGGGAACTGATCGACCTGGCCATTGCGGAACAGCACATCGTACATCGTCTTGCCTTTGTACTCCGGCATGCTATTGAGCAAAGCCTCGTCCCACACCTCTTCCATTGTGAAGCGTTTGCTGAATTCCATGATCTGCCACAGATCCGATTTCGATTCACCCGGCGCAGCAACCTGCTGATACCACGCCTGAGTGCGTCGTTCCGCGTTACCGTAAGCGCCCTCTTTTTCGACCCACATGGCGGTTGGCAGTACCAGATCCGCAGACTGAGCAGTGGCTGTCGGATAAGGGTCTGAACACACAATAAAGTTGTCCGGGCTGCGGTAGCCCGGCAGGCGCTCTTGGTTGATATTTGGCCCTGCCTGCATATTGTTGTTACACATCACCCAGTAGGCATTCAGCACTCCGTCACGCAGCATGCGATCCTGTTGCACGGCATGGAAACCCGGCTTGGGCGGAATCGTACCTTCCGGCAATTTCCAGATTTTCTCTGCCGTTGCCCTGTGCTTGGGATTGGTCACCACCAGATCGGCCGGCAGGCGGTGTGCAAACGTCCCCACTTCACGCGCGGTGCCGCAAGCCGACGGCTGCCCGGTCAGGGAAAACGGACTGTTGCCGGGCTGGGAAATTTTGCCGGTCAGCAGGTGAATGTTGTACACCAGATTATTCATCCAGACACCGCGGGTGTGCTGGTTCATCCCCATGGTCCAGAGTGACATCACTTTGGTGTTTGGATCGGCATAATACTTGGCAAGCTCGATCAGCTTATCTTTCTCCACACCGGACATTTCAGCGGTTTTTTCCAGCGTGTATTCAGACACGGATTTTTTGTATTCCTCAAACGTCATGTTATGCATGACGCCTGAGTTAGGATGCGCCGCCGCTTTCTGCAATGGGTCATCATCACGCAGACCATAGCCGATATCGGTATCCGCACGCTTGAAATGGGTATGTTTATTGACGAAATCCCAGTTCACCGCATCATTTTCAATGATGTAATTGGCAATGAAGTTGGCGATCGCCAGGTCAGTCTGCGGATGGAAGATCATCCCGTTATCTGCCAGCTCAAATGAGCGGTGGTAATAGGTCGATAACACGTTGACCTTGACATGGGGGTGGCTGAGCCGACGATCCGTAATGCGCGTCCACAAGATAGGGTGCATCTCGGCCATATTCGAGCCCCAGAGCACAAACGCATCGGCATGTTCAAAATCGTCATAACAGCCCATGGGTTCATCCATATTGAACGCCCGCATAAAGCCCACCACGGCCGAGGCCATACAATGGCGGGCATTGGGGTCAATATTGTTGGAGCGGAACCCGGCCTTCATCATTTTGGAGGCCGCATAGCCTTCCATCACCGTCCATTGACCAGAGCCGAACATACCGACACTGGTGGGCCCTTTGGCTTTCAGCGCCGCTTTCCATTTTTCGGCCATGATGTCGAACGCCTGATCCCAGCTCACCGGCTGAAAGTCGCCTTCCTTGTGATACTTGCCGTCCTTCATCCGCAGTAAAGGGGTCGTCAGGCGGTCAGCGCCGTACATGATTTTCGACAGGAAATAGCCCTTGATACAGTTCAGCCCCCGGTTCACTTCCGCTTCAGGATCGGCCTGCGTCGCTATCACCCTGCCCGCTTGCGTGCCCACCAGCACGGAGCAGCCGGTACCGCAAAAGCGGCAAGGCGCTTTATCCCAGTGAATTTTGGTTTCATCTGAACTTACAATCAGATTGGTCGCCGATGCAGGCAGAGTGATCCCCGCCACGGCTGCAGCCGAGGCTGCCGCGTTTGCTTTGACAAACGCCCGTCTGGTCATTTTCATGGTGTGTCCTCAAAGTCAGATCCCTGCTGCTCAACCTGGTGAAATACCAGAAAGGTCGTCAGCACATGTTCAAATGCATTAATCGTGTCAATCAGGTCGGTCACTTTTCTGTGGTTTGGCGTCTCCAGAACCACAACCAGTTTGCCGACCGGGCTCTCTCCGTACACTTCGGCCTGTGGCAGCGCATTAATCTGTGCCTTTACCTGCATGAGCCCTTCTGGTTTGACATGCACCACCAGACTGGAAATATGCACTTCTTCAGACATAAATGAGGGTCCGGCAGATACCGCTGAACCTGAATGACATGGTGCACTTCGTTGCTTCATAAGCGTGTTATTCCACTTGAGTAACAGACTGAATCTGAATGGCCTGTGTTGGGCAGACGGACAGGCAGGCACCGCAGCCGGTGCAATCTGCGTCACTGATGACCGGCTGAGCAACTTTTCCCGGCTGCAAGGCAAAACGTATGGCCGAGGGTTCGCACTCGTCGCCGCACGTACGGCAGTCCACCCCTTGTTTGGCCAGACAGGCGGGTGAAATGGTGATACTGACCTGCCAGGGCAATTCTTGGCGGGGACGGAATAACGGCTCCGGACACGCCTGCGCGCACTGATAACAGAAGGTGCATTCGCCGCGCTGAAAATCGACCTGAGGGAAGCCGCCATCGCCCTGCACGATAATGTCGGTTTCACAGGCACTCAGGCAGGCCTGACACCGGGTGCACTGATCCGTGAAGGCCTGATCGTCAATCATCCAGGGTAAACGTGGTGCCTGCAGCGCACTGTCTCGCCGCAGCCAGAATCGCCGTGCTAAATCAGCCATAGGGTATTCACATGGTTCCATTGCCTGTAAAAGGCAGTACATTCAGAGATAAACAGTCAAAGTATAGACATAGTTTAGGTGGGGGTATTCAGGGCTTAACATACCCCGAAGGGGGTAATTCGGGCCTAAGCTTGTTTGAGATCAAGAAAGTACAACGCTTCACTTCACAAAATGCACAGCATCGGCGAAAACAGTCCTATTGAAAGAGAAAGCTTCCCACGCTTAGCAGGAGAACGTGTGCCCAAACGTCCGGATTTATCCCCCTCAACCTCCCTGCCAAAGTCTGACCTGCTCGCTGGCAGTGTCACGGGAACGGTGGCCAGAGTTATGCTGGCCATTGTGCTGCTTTCCCTGCTGACAACCGGCGCCACTCTGTTTGCCGTCAATGCCAGCCGCTATGACGCTGAGGTCGTCAATCTGGCGGGTTCGCTGCGCATGCAAAGCTACCGGCTGGCATTCCAGCTGGCAGAAAAAGGTCAGGCGGATACACAGGATGTAGCCCAGTTCGGCCAGACGCTGGCGACCCCCGCGATGACCTCTCTGCTCGGGCTGACCACCCCGGACAATCTGACCCAAAGCTACCAGGCCATACTGGACGACTGGCGGCGCATCAGCCCGGAGCTGACCGGCCTGCATCCCGGTTTCTTCATCCGCCAGGTGCCCGAATTTGTCGACCGGATCGATCACTTCGTCTATGAATTACAAGCCTTTTCAAAGCAAAAACTGCAATTGATGGCCATGATTGCCGGGCTGGGGCTGGGACTGATACTGCTGCTGGCGTTATTTGCGATTCAGTACAGCCGGCGATTTATTGTGCCACCGCTGTATAACCTGCTCATCGCCAGCCAGCAGGTACAGTCTCGCAATTTTGCCGTTCGGGTACAGGAAGACTGCCAGAATGAACTCGGCACTCTGGCAAAAGCGTTCAATCAGATGGCTGAAGAGCTGGGGCAAAGTTATCAGGCGCTTGAGCGTACCGTTGCAGAGAAAACGCACCGGCTGCAGGAAGCCAACAACGCACTGAAAACCCTGTATGACTGCGCACAGTTATTATCCATGAACCGCATTCAGGCCAGACACTTCAATCAGGTACTCGATCGGTTGATTCAGCTGGAAGGCTTCGCCGCTATCAGGCTGGTCGTTGAAGAAGGGCAAGGGATACGGACGGAATTTCAGGCCGGGGACCCGGCAGAAAATCAGTCCTGGCATCATCATGCGCTGAAGCAGGAGAACCAGCACCTGGGCACGCTTTGGTGGCAGCATACCTTGCCGTGTCCGGACCCGGCACTGATCATCAGTGTCGGTCACCTGCTGAGCCGCGCACTCTACGCCCAGCAGACCCAGGTCCAGAACGAGCAGTTGCTGCTGATGGAAGAAAGAGCCACCATCGCCAGAGAGCTGCATGACTCGCTGGCTCAGGCGCTGTCTTATCTAAAAATTCAGCTCACTTTGCTCAAGCGTCAGCTGGCCACATCACCTGCATCTGCCAACGGCGTGATTGATGATATTGACCATGGCCTGTCTCAGGCCTATCGCCAGCTGCGCGAATTGCTCAATACCTTTCGTCTGTCGGTCAAACCCGGCAAGCTGGGCGATGCCCTGAACGACATGCTGAGTGTGCTGCGTAATCAAACCAATGCCAGTATCTTGCTTCATAATCAGCTGCCCTCAATCCAATTGACCGCATCGCAGCATATTCACCTGATCCACCTGACCAGAGAAGCGGTCATCAATGCCATAAAGCACGCCAGAGCAAATACGATCACCGTTGATTGTCTTCAGCAGGGAAATCATGTGCGGGTTGAAATTGCCGATGATGGTCAGGGGTTCAATCCGGATCACACTCAGGCTGCCCATTACGGTCTGTCGATCATGCATGAACGCGCCGAGAGCCTCGGCGGCCAGCTGACCATTACCAGCGCGCCGGGCAAAGGCTGCCTGGTTCAACTGAAATTTGCGTTACAGACACAGGAAAATAACCATGAGTAACACGCCGGCCTACCGGGTTTTAATTGTTGATGACCACCCTTTGATGCGTCGCGGTCTCGGCCAGTTACTGGAACTGGAAACCGGTTTTGAGCTGGTCGGTGAAGCCAGTAACGGCTATCAGGCACTGGATATAGCCAGCGAACATGAACCCGATCTGATTTTACTGGATCTCAATATGAAAGGGCTCTCCGGGTTAGATACCCTGTGTGCGCTGCGTGAACAGGACAGCCAGGCCATCGTCGTGATCCTGACCGTGTCCGATAACCCCAGTGACATTCGCGCACTGATCAAAGCCGGTGCCGACGGCTATCTTCTGAAAGACACCGAACCCGAGCAACTGCTGGTATTACTGCATCAGGCCGTTGCCGGCCAGCAGGTGTTCAGTCATCAAATCAGTCAGTATCTGGCAGACAGTGCCAACACCGGCGATCCGCTCAATGATTTGACCGGCAGAGAGAAAGAGATCCTTCACCTGGTCGCTCAGGGGAAGCGCAACAAAGATATTGCGGTTCAGTTGTTCATTTCAGAAGCGACCGTGAAAGTGCATATCAAAAGCCTGCTGAAAAAGCTGGACGTCGGCTCCCGCACCGCGGCCACCGTCATCTACCTGCAAACGCAGAACAGATAGCCCTCACCCCGGATTTCAATCAGGGTTTGCCATTGCGAACCCTGCACATTCCCGTTATAAATGGGGCTTGTTTTATTATTCCTGCCAGACAGAAAAACAGGTTAGATTATGAGCACCATCGCCTACGGGATCAAAAACTGCGATACCATCAAGAAAATGAAAAAGTGGCTGGATGAGCAAGGCATCGAGTACCGTTTTCATGATTACCGTGCTGACGGTCTGGATCGCAGCCTCCTTGAAGCCTTTGAAGCCGAACTGGGCTGGGAAGCGCTGCTCAACAAACGGGGTACTACGTTCCGCCAGTTGAGTGACGAGCAGAAAAATACCCTCAACCGCGACAGCGCACTCACCTTAATGCTGGAACAGCCGGCCATGATCAAACGCCCCTTACTGGTTCACAACCAAACATACCATCTGGGTTTCAAACCGGATCAGTATCAGGCCATTTTCGCTTAACGTTCGAAATCACATTCATTAACTACGCAATATTAAGAAGGAAACACGGATGTCAGACAGCCCAGTCATCGCCCTGGCCAAAGACCTTATCAGCCGACAATCAGTCACCCCGGCAGATGCCGGGTGTCAGGATGTCATGATTGCCCGACTGGAAAAACTGGGCTTCAAGATTGAGACCATGGTATTTGAAGATACCACCAACTTTTGGGCGCGCCGTGGCACAGAAGCACCTTTGTTTGTGTTTGCCGGCCATACTGACGTCGTGCCCGCCGGACCAGCAGCGCAATGGCACACACCGCCGTTTGAGCCCACAGTCATAGACGGTTACCTGCACGGCCGCGGCGCCGCCGATATGAAAGGGTCGCTTGCCTGCATGATCGTTGCCATTGAACGTTTTGTGGCTGAGAATCCGGATCACAAAGGCTCTATCGCCCTGCTGATCACATCGGATGAGGAAGGCCCTTTCATCAATGGGACGACACGGGTGGTCGATACGCTGGAGGCGCGGCAGGAAAAAATCGACATGTGTATTGTCGGTGAGCCGTCCAGCACCCATGAAGTCGGCGATGTGGTGAAAAACGGTCGCCGTGGCTCCATCACAGGCGATCTGATCGTGAAAGGTGTCCAGGGCCACGTGGCCTACCCTCATCTGGCCGATAATCCGGTTCACAAAGCGATGCCGGCCCTGGCCGAACTCTCTGCCGCTGTCTGGGATAATGGCAACGACTACTTCCCGCCGACCAGTTTCCAGATTGCCAATGTCGCAGCGGGCACGGGTGCATCCAATGTGATCCCCGGTGAATTCCACGTCCAGTTCAATTTCCGTTTCAGCACTGAACTGACGGTGGAAGACATCAAGCGCAAAGTCCACTCGGTACTGGATGCTCACGGCCTTGACTATGATCTGATCTGGACCTTCAGCGGCCACCCTTTCCTGACCGACGAAGGTACCTTACTGGAAGCTGTGGTCAGCGCCATTGAAGAAGTGAACCATAAGCGTCCTGAGCTGCTGACCACAGGCGGAACCTCGGATGGCCGTTTCATTGCCCGCACCGGGGCACAGGTGGTGGAACTGGGGCCGGTCAATGCCACCATTCACAAAGTCAACGAATGTGTGAAAATGGCCGATCTGGAAAAACTCACTGATATGTATCAGAAAGTGATGGAAAAAGCCCTGGCATGACACTCAGTCAAAGCACACTGACGCTGGAGCAACTCACAGGGCTGGATGAAAGCCATCTCTGTGAGTATCAGCACCGCCTGATTCATCAGGACGTTCACGATGCGCTGGCCGCCTTGCAACAGGCGGCCGCTGACGCCGGGTTCGAGCTGACGATTGCCAGTGCCTTTCGCTCCTTTGAGCGCCAAATGCTGATCTGGAATAACAAGTTCAACGGCGTGCGTCCGATACTGGACAGCTGCAGTCAGCCGCTGGATACGAGCTGTCTGAGCGAGCTGGATAAGATCCGGGCGATTTTACGCTGGTCGGCCCTGCCCGGTGGCAGCCGCCATCATTGGGGAACCGATTTGGATGTCTATGCCCGCAACTGCCTGCCGCAAGGCATCCAGTTACAGTTAGAACCCTGGGAATACGAAGAAGGCGGACATCAGGCTGCTTTCAACACCTGGCTGACGGACAACATGGGCCGTTTTGGTTTCTACCGGCCTTATGCCGTTGATTTAGGTGGTGTCGCTGTCGAGCCCTGGCATATCAGCTATTTTCCTGTCAGTCAGTCGCTTCGGAAGCAGCTAACGCCAAGCCAGCTTGCCACTGTGATAGGCAATCAACCTGTTGCAGGAAAATCGCATATTCTGGCAAACCTTGATACGCTTTATAGTAAGTACATCAACAACATCTGTGAGGTCTGAGATGGAATGGCTGCTCAATCCCTGGGTTATCACGATCATCATTGTCAGTGTGGTGGTCAGCAATATTGCCGCCATAAAATACACGGCCAATATGAAATTCGGCCGCCACGACAAAACCCAGGAGCTGTTGCGAAAACAGCAGGAAGTCGAAAACCTGAAGCATCAACATCCTCAGGATGATGCGACAGATGCGGCAGACAAAAAATAACCGGTTGCTCGGAACCGGTTATTTTTCTCATTCAGTGTGACCCTGGCCTTAACTGCGGCACAGGTAATCCGCTTGTCCGACCCACTTATAGCTTGTCAGCTCTTCCAGCCCCATCGGGCCGCGGGCATGCAGTTTCTGAGTAGACACCGCAACTTCAGCGCCCAGTCCGAACTGTGCGCCATCAGTAAAGCGGGTTGAAGCGTTCACATACACAGCGGCAGATCCTGCGGCATTGATGAAACGCTCGGCCGACATCAGATCATTGGTCAGAATGGCATCGGAATGGCTGGCATTGTGATCCTGCATATGACGGATAGCCGCTTCCACATCAGGCACCAGTTTCACCCCCAGGGTATAACTCAGCCACTCGGTATCAAAGTCCCCCGCTTGCGCCTCGCGCAGCTGATCGGCCTGGCCTTGCAGTATCTCCAGCGCCTTACCTTCAGCGACCAGCGTCACTTTGTTCTGGTTCATGCGCTCGGCCAGTGAAGGCAGAAAATCGGCCGCCACCGCGTCATGGACCAGCAGTGTATCCAACGCATTACAGGCGGATGGACGCTGCACTTTGGCATTTTCCACCACATCCAGCGCGCGCACCAAATCGGCAGACTGATCGACAAAGGCATGGCTGATACCAAAGCCGCCGATAATCACAGGAATCGTGCTCTTTTCTTTACACATTTTGTGCAAACCGGCACCGCCACGGGGAATGATCATATCGACATACTGATCCATGGTCAGCAGCTCAGAGACCAGCTCGCGATCCGGCTTGGCAATATACTGCACCGATGCGCCAGGCAGGCCTGCTTTCTCCATCGCCTGCTGAATCACACTGACCAGCGCCATATTGGAGTGGAAGGTTTCCCGTCCTCCGCGCAAAATGCTGGCGTTACCGGTTTTCAGGCACAGCGCTGCAATATCAATCGTCACGTTCGGGCGGGCTTCATAAATCACCCCCACCACACCTAACGGAACACGGCGGCGGCTCAGGCGCATCCCATTTTCCAGCACACGCGAATCCAGCTCGGCACCAACGGGATCCGGCAAACCAATCACATTGCGCACATCACCGGCGATGGCCGCGAGACGCGATGCATTCAGCATCAGCCGATCCAGCAACGCCTCAGACATGCCGCTTTCTCGCGCCGCAGCCAGATCTTTGTCATTGGCTGCCAGAATCTCTGCCTGACGGGCTTCCAGTTCATCGGCGATAAACGCCAGCGCCTGATTTTTCTGCGCGGTCGCTGTCGTTGCCAGTGTAAAAGCAGCCTGTCTGGCTGCCTGTCCCATTGCTTGCAATTCCACCCTGTTCCCCTTTGTCGGTCTGTCTCTGCCAAGTTAATTCAACCCAAGCTCTCTGAACAGGCTTGGGTATGATTCTCTGCTTCTGGTTATATCAGTACCAGATCATCCCTGTGCACGGCAACCGGCCCGTATTCATAACCCAGTACCTTGTGGATATCCTGGCTGTGTTTACCGGCGATTTTCGCGATATCCAGGCTTGAATAGCGGCTAATGCCGCGGGCCAGCAAAATGCCATCGGCGCTGTAAATGCGGGCCACTTCGCCCCGCTCAAACTCGCCTTTCACCGCAGTAATGCCCTTCGCCAGCAAGCTGCTGCCGCGCTGAGTCACGGCCATGGCCGCCCCGGCGTCGACAATGATATCCCCGGCAGGAGGAGGACCGGCCAGAATCCAGCGCTTACGGCTTTCCAGCGGCGATTCCAGCGGCAGGAAATGCGTGCCCAGTTGCTCGCCCTGCACGATACCGGCAATCACTTCCGGTCTGCTGCCCGCGGCAATAATCACTTCAATCCCTGCCCGGCGGGCCACATCCGCCGCCTGTAGTTTTGTCGCCATACCGCCAGTGCCTAATCCACCGACACTGCCACCGGCCAGCTTGCGCAGGGTTTCATCAATGGTATGGACTTCGCGTATCAGTTCCGCATCCGGGTTGCTGCGCGGATCGGCAGTAAACAGCCCTGGCTGATCGGTCAGCAGCAACAGCTTGTCTGCACCGGCCAGAATGCCAACCAACGCAGAGAGGTTGTCGTTATCACCGACTTTAATTTCAGTCGTTGCGACGGCATCATTTTCATTCACGACAGGAATAATCCCGTGCTCCAGCAAGGCCAGCAGCATATCCCGGGCATTGAGGTAACGCTCTCTATCATTCAGATCTGCGCGGGTTAACAGCATCTGACCCACATGCAGGCCATAAATACTGAAGAGCTGCTCCCATTCCTGAATCAAACGGCTCTGGCCCACAGCTGCCAGCAACTGCTTACTGGCCATGGTTTTCGGCAACTCAGGGTAGCCCAGGTGCTCGCGACCTGCGGCAATGGCGCCGGAAGTCACAATAATGACCTGATGCCCCTGCTGTCGCAAATGCGCACATTGACGAACCAGTTCAACCATATGGGCCCGGTCCAGCTTGAGGGTGCCGCCAGTCAGCACACTGGTCCCCAGTTTCACCACTATGGTCTGTATTGCAGTTTGCTCTGTATGGTGAGCAGTTTGCTCACTGCGATGTTTTTCGTGATTGTCTGCCATGAAGATTCAAAAAGGATGCGGATGAATGGCATTTGTTTTATCAACCCCGACCGTAAAGCACAAGAAAAATGCGCCGGTAACGGCGCATTTTCTGTTTTTTCAGGGTTTAGTACTGAAATCAGGCCGAAACGGATAAAGTCGGTGCTGACAGATCCGATGCCGGGCTTAGCGTGAGCGAGTATTCCTGTTCAAGCAGGGTAATCAGTTTCTGGTAAAAATCATCCAGAGTCTGCTGAACCGGCTCCAGGTGCTTGGCCGGCACTTTATCTTCCAGCCAGTCGCCATTGATGTCATAACGCCCGAAGTAATAGCGGTACTGATAGCCGGCTTCTGTTTCAACCATTTCCAGCCACCAGCCCCAGAACTCACGTTCTTCCGGTGCTTTCTTGGCATTAATACAACTGGCAAGACAATCGAAGAAAAAATGCCCTTCGGATGAGTGCTGCTGGCGAAGATACGGGCCAAGCGCAGTCAGCTTGGTCATCAGGCGGCCATGAGGAGGAAAAATGACTTGTGTTGGCATAGCATGTCCATCCTTAGTCGGAGTTCAAAAAAAGCGCAACTTTCTGAAAATATCCCTTGTTGGAATGACCATTTAACGCACAAGGCCAATAAAATGGCAACATATTATTTACATCCTCGGACCAGACAAAACAACCTTACAGTGTGTCCTTCAACCAGTCGACTACCGTGCTCATCACTCTGTGGTAACCATCGTGCAAAGGTGCGGCAGGCATTGTCACCGCTTTCCCGCCCCGGCTTGATAAGGCAATCAGCTGGTTATCCGTCTCAGGGCAAACAGGATCATCTTTTAAACTGACCCCCAGCATAGGGATCTCCACTTTACGGCGCGCAAGCAACCCCTGCTGCTTGAGCGACCAGGCGCTCATATGCGAAACCAGGCTTGCTTTGGACACCCAGTTTTTCCCCATCCGGGAAGCAAACATGTCCAGATACATTCTGGGCATGCCGTTCAGCAACTTAGGCTGGCTCAGGAATCCATGAATGATGCCACCAATGCTGATGCTGGTTTTCAGCCGGCCAGGTTCCAGGAACCCCAGCCGGATCGCAGCATTACCGCCAAAGCGTATCCCCAGCATCGCGACCCTGTTATGGTCCACCCAGGGCACATCACGCACCTGTTGCAGCAATGCCTGGTGAAGGCGACTGGTGTCTTCGGTTAATGGCCAAGCCGCACTGTGGCCGACCGATGGCATGTCCAGTGTGATCATCGCAAAACCGGCAGGGCCGAGATAATCCTGATACAAAGGCCACAGCTCAGTCTGTAAGGTATCCAGCCCCCCACTGACAATCACGGTCGGCAACAACTTATCGGTACAAGGCAAGTGAATAAAAGCCTGAAACTTTTTGCCCTGATAGGCCACATCAATGGTTTTCACCTGATGCGGCATCAGTTCAGTGGCATCTTTATAGGTCAGAGTCGCCTGTAGTTCTGCCTGCGCGGCCAGCTCATCCCCCTTCAGGTGCGGATAGGCTGCGATTCCGTAATGGGTACTCGCTTTAAGCAACAGCTTAGCGGCCTGTTCTTTGTTGCCTTTATCCAGGCACTCGCGGCTTAAACGCTGGTATTTACTGCCGAGCTGCGACCATTCATAGACCCAGTTGCCAGGTTTGTAGCCGATCACTGTATCCAGCAGATCATCATTGGTACGTTGTGCTTCGGCACTGGCAATTTTGGCAAAAACACTTTCCATTTCAATCGGATCAACGCCTTGCCAAATCCATAGCGGGCGTCGCAGAACCCGGTACCAGCCATTTTCACTGTCCCCATCGAGTGCGTTATGAACTTCTTGGGATGAAGTATGGGCCAGCTTAACCAGACTCGAGGTTTCTTTGGTCGTTTGACGAGGAGCAAACAATTTTTCAGACAAGTTTACCTTAGAAGGCTCAGACACAATTGACTCCTGCATTTGTCGGTTCAGAACCTGCTACCGCCACCCCAGCGATAACATTGAATCTGGCTATATTGTATATGTTTTCTCAGCCATTACCCCAAACGGCAGGCACAAAAAAGGAGCCTGTTCGCTCCTTTTTGAAAAAATTCAGGGGGGACTGTTTTTACTTAGCGCTTGGCAATCGGATCCACAAAGGTCACTGCCATATCCCAGGGTTGCTCAATCCAGGTATCCTGAGCAATATCGACAACATAATCATCAACCAGGTGTTTACCGGCAGGTTTGGCGCATACGGTCACGAATTTTGCTTTCGGGTACATAGCACGGATCATTTCAGCCGTACCGCCGGTATCCACCAGATCGTCCACCACGATAAAGCCGTCACCGTCACCCTCTGCTTTTTTCAGTACTTTCATATCACGCTGATGATCGTGGTCATAGCTTGAAATACAGACTGTATCAACATGACGAATACCCAGTTCACGCGCAAGAATGGCAGCCGGTACCAGACCGCCACGGCTTACCGCGATAATGCCTTTCCACTGCTCAGCCGGCAGCAGCTTCTCAGCTAACTGACGTGTGTAGCTCTGCATGTTGTCCCAGGTGATGACGAACTTATTACTCATATCCGATGAACCTCTAAATCAGCGAATAAAAACCGCTGGTCGATAAACAAATTATAAAAAGATGATTTTAGCTGCAAACAGTGCGGCAATAACCCAAACGCTGATGTTCACCTCGCGTCCTTTTCCACTGAGCAATTTCACTGCAGCATAGGTGATAAAGCCCAGCGCGATACCTTCCGCGATAGAATATGTTAGCGGCATTAGCAGGCAAACCACAACTACAGGTGCTGCTTCTGTTAAGTCACGCCAGTCAATTCCCACCAGACCTGACATCATCAGAATGGCCACGTAAAACAGCGCACCCGCCGTTGCGTACGCAGGCACCATGCCAGCCAGTGGCGAGAAGAACAGCGCCAGCAGGAAAAGAACACCAACAGTCACAGCCGTCAGGCCAGTCCGGCCACCCGCAGCAACCCCCGCCACACTTTCAACGTAAGAGGTGGTGTTGGATGTCCCCAGCAAAGCCCCCACTGAGGTCGCTGTACTGTCTGCCAGCAGCGCACGGTTCAGTCGTGGTAACTTGCCGTCTTTATCCACCATATCGGCTTTGGTTGCTACACCAACCAAAGTGCCGGCAGTGTCAAACAAGTCCACGAACAGGAAGGCAAAAACAATCGACACCAGACCCACATCCAAGGCACCACTAAAGTCCAGTTGCATGAAAGTCGGCGCGATGCTTGGCGGCGCGGAAACAATTCCGCTGTATTGGATGTCGCCAAACAGGATCCCCAGGCCCGTTACGATCAAAATCGCCAGCAGGACGGCGGCTTTCAATCCACGGTGTACCAGAGCAATGGTCAGCACGAAGCCCAATGATGCCATGACGGCAGAAAAGCTTGTCAGATCACCGACATGTACCAGAGTGGCTGGATTATCGACGACAATACCGGCACTTTGCAGTGCGATAAAGGCCAGGAATAATCCGATTCCCGCCGTGATACCAATCCGGAGAGACATAGGAATGGCATTGATCAACCATTCCCGTACTTTGAGCAGGCTCAGGGCAATGAAACACAGGCCAGAGAAGAAGACCGCCGCCAGCGCTACCTGCCAGGTATGCCCCATTCCCAACACAACGGAATAAGTAAAGAACGCATTCAAGCCCATACCTGGCGCCTGAGCAACCGGGTAATTGGCCACCAGGCCCATCACAAAGCAACCTATCATGGCTGCCAGACAGGTCGCCACAAAGACCGCACCTTTATCCATCCCAGTGGCCGACAACATCGACGGATTCACAAAGATAATATAGGCCATCGTCAGGAAGGTCGTCGCACCTGCCAGCACTTCAGTACGAACGTCCGTACCGTTTTCACTCAACTTAAACAGTTTCTCAAGCATTGCTCTCTGGTCCTTGGAGAAAAGTGTTTGCTACCTCTGAAACGCAAAAAGTATTACCGCAAATAGTAAACGATTGCGTCACAGTAATTTTGGGGGGCGATTATAGGCTTATCAGTAGTAAATTACCAGACTGGTCAGAAATATCCGCCAGTGTCAGATATATGGCTGATTTTAGTCCATCTCATTTCCAACACCCAACACAAATAAATAAAAATCAATAACTTAAACAAATGTCATCATGCGTATTATTTAAGCAATTAAATTTTTCACAGCAAAAGCAAACGCTTAATCATAGATAAAGAGTGAAATCTTTACTCTGTTTGGCTGAATGTAATCGAATACATTCCTTTTCGCAGTATTTCCGTCGGAAATGCCGGGGAAAACACATTGAGTGAAGCGGAAGATAAAAAAAACGCCACCCTTTCCCGGGTGGCGGCAAAACTAAGTTATCGGGTCTCGGTCGGCAGCAAACACTGCGGCAGAGCAACCATCTGGTTAGTCTTCAAAGTTAGGGGTGAACATCTGTTCGCAACGCTAAGGTTGCAGGCACATAGGGGGAGATGTGCCGTGAGCAATTCAATTATCAGTAACCAAAAGATCGCGGGTAGCTAAACGCACCACTGAAAACGCCTTGATTGTTCCAAAATTTTGCTGTGGATTCATATACATTCATAACAACGACTTCCTAATTTATTTCTATTGCCTGGAGGCTGCCTGAGAGCAACCTGGCCACCAATCTCGGTTCCCTGGAGTTCATGCACTGACCTTTCCCTGTGCTAACTATCGTTTTTCAACTTGGGAAAATAATAACCAATTGGTAATTTAATTACAATTTAAATTTTAACTGCGTCACACTTTTATGGATTAATCTCTCAAAAACACCCATTGTCGATAATTTATTACACCGTGGTTTATGTTAACCCGGCCGTAAATCTACACAAATGAGACTAAAGTGGCATACCTAATTCCCGAATAAGCAGACAACATCGGTTAAGATCATTTGCCTGAGTGCAAGCAAGGAAGAAAGCGCTATGACAAAACTCCCTCACTTACGTTCACTATCGATCAGCAGCCGTCTGTATCTGCTGGGCTTGATCATTACCATTCTGACCCTGCTCCCGCTGATTACCTTTATATCCGGCTATCAGGATACCCTTCTGGACCAAAAACGAGATAAAGCCAGAAATCTGGTCGAGAGCGCCCATAGTTTGCTGACCTACTACTACCAGCAGGAAACTCAGGGCAAGCTGACCCGTATTGAAGCACAACATCAGGCGAAACAGGCTATCGCCAGCTTGCGCTACGAGAAGAATGATTACTTCTGGATTAACGATAACCATCCCAAGATGGTGATGCACCCGTTCAAACCTGAGCTGGACGGTAAAGATCTCTCCCAGTTCAAAGATCCGCTCGGCCATACACTGTTTGTCAGCATGGCAAATATCGTCAGGCAGCAAAGCCAGGGCTTTGTCGATTATCAATGGGAAAAACCAGGTCACTCAGAGCCGGTTGATAAAATTTCCTATGTCAAAGGATTTGCCCCCTGGGGATGGATTCTGGGATCTGGGATTTATGTCGATGATGTCAAAGCGCTGTTTTACGCAGAATTACAACGCCTCGGGCTCATTCTGGCCGCTTCATTGATCCTGATGCTGGTGCTGGCCAAAGTGATTGGCCGCAGCATTACTGCCCCGTGTGAATCTACCTTGCAGGCCATGCAGGATATTTCCCGCGGTGAAGGTGATTTAACCCGACGCCTGCCGGTTCAGGGGAATGATGAACTGAGCCGTATTGCTGCAGCCTACAATCAGTTTGCCGATAGAATCAGTGACATGCTGCGGGCAGTCGAACCCGTCAGTGAGCATATCAGTTCGGCCGCCAGTCAGCTCAATGCCGTCGCCCATACCACGGCCGAGAGTGCCAGTCAGGCGCATCAGGGGGTAGATTCGGTAGCCTCGGCCATGACAGAGCTGCATTCCAGTAATCAGGAAGTCGCACGTTCAGCCGCGACCGCGGCCGATGCCGCAACCGCAGCACAATCTCACAGTGAACAGGGGCTGAGTGTCGTGTCTCGCTCGGGAGAGGAAATGCGCGCCCTGCTCGCCTTGCTGGATGAAACCAATAAAAGTGCACAAGCATTGGCCGAAGATTCTGAAACCATAGGGGCTGTGCTGGATGTAATCCGCAACATTGCCGAGCAGACCAACCTGCTGGCACTCAATGCTGCCATTGAAGCGGCTCGGGCCGGTGAGCAGGGACGAGGTTTCGCCGTGGTCGCCGATGAGGTGCGCACCCTGGCGACCCGCACTCAGTCCAGCACCAATGAGATAGAAACCATTATCACCCGGCTGCAGAATCGCTCCAGCAACGTCAGTAACGCCCTGATCCAGACCAGTGAGCAATCAGCCAGTACGGTGAAACATGCCCAGGATGTCGCCAATGCACTGGAAGCAATCAGTCAGCAAATTCACACGATTCGAGACCTCAATCAACATATTGCGGACGCCAGCCAGCAGCAGTCCGATGCGACAGAAGCCATTAACATCAGCCTGTCGCAGCTGAGTGAACACAGCCACAGCCATGTTTCGCAAGGACAGCAGATTGCGGCAGCCAGTGAGCAACTGCTCACTAGTGGTCGTCACCTGAATGTACAGATCTCTCAATTTAAGATTTAGCGAAAAGAAAAGTGGATTAATAGCAAGCTCTCTGTGGCTGAGGTAAGATATTCGTCTGCCTGTTCCGGAAAATCACCCTATGATAGTCCGGTTCAGGCAGCATGAATGACAGTTTATTAGGGAGAGTTCTGTGTCTGAAATCAGCCATCTTTCGCCACAAATCGTGTGGCAATTCTTTGATCAAATTTGCGCGATACCACACCCGTCCAAACATGAAGAGGCGTTGGCACAGCACATCATTCGTTTTGCTGAAAGCGAAGGGCTGGCCGTGCGCCGGGATACCACTGGCAACTTATTGATTAAGAAACCAGCCACGGCGGGAATGGAAAACCGCAAAGGCGTGGTGCTTCAGGCCCACATTGATATGGTTCCGCAAAAGAATGAAGACACAGAGCACGACTTTGCAGTTGACCCGATTCAGCCTTATATCGACGGTGAGTGGGTCACCGCCCGAGGCACAACGTTAGGTGCGGATAACGGTATCGGTATGGCGACCTGTCTGGCTGTGCTGGCCTCGAAAGACATTGAGCACGGCCCTCTGGAAGTGCTGCTGACCGTGGATGAAGAAGCCGGGATGACAGGCGCCTTTGGTCTGCAGGAAGGCTGGCTGGAAGGCGATATTCTGCTCAACACCGATTCAGAGCAGGAAGGCGAAATCTACATGGGCTGCGCCGGTGGCGTTGATGCCGAGCTTTCCCTGACGATTGAGCGTGAGGCGGTACCGGCTGATCACACAGCTGTCAAACTGACGATCAAAGGCCTGAAAGGCGGACACTCAGGCTGTGATATTCACACCGGCCGGGCCAACGCCAATAAACTGCTGGGACGTTTTCTGTTTGCCCATGCTGCAGCGCTGGGGCTGCGTGTCCACAGCCTCAAAGGCGGCACACTGCGTAACGCAATTCCCCGCGAAGCCTTTGCCATCGTCACCCTGCCAGCCAATCAAGCTGATGCGCTGCAATCGCATTTCAACCAATTCCAAAGCATACTGAATGCCGAGCTGGGTAACATAGAAACCGGCATCAAACTGTCGCTTGAAAACAGCGAATTGCCTGGTGATGTCTTGTCTGCTGACAGCCAGCAGCGTCTGCTGGCGATGATCAATGCCTGTCCGAACGGTGTGGTACGCATGAGCGATGACATTCCCGGTGTCGTCGAAACCTCACTGAATCTGGGTGTGATCACCACAGAAACTGACCGCGTGATCCTGCTGTGCCTGATCCGCTCACTGATCGACTCCGGACGCAGCAGTGTTGAACACGTACTGAGCGCCCTGGCCCAGCTGGCCGGCGCACAGTGTGAATTCTCCGGCGCCTATCCGGGCTGGAAACCCGACCAGGACTCCGAAGTCATGCATCTGTTCCGCGAAACTTATAAAGATATTTACGGTAACAGCCCGGATATCATGGTGATCCATGCAGGCCTGGAATGTGGCTTGTTTAAAGAGCCGTACCCGAATATGGATATGATTTCTTTCGGTCCGACCATTAAATTCCCGCATTCCCCCGACGAAAAGGTGAACATTAAAACCGTTGGCCTGTTCTGGGAACAAATGGTCGCCATCCTGAAACAGATCCCGGTGAAAGCCTGATAAACGCAGCGGGGAGCTTATCGCTCCCCTCTGTCTGTTCCGAAGAAGCTGAGTTTTCTGAAACACACCTACCAATCAAACGACAATTGCTGGGCTTTGACGCCCGATTCCAGCCCGACACTGATGCCGACTAAGCGAATTTCCCGCCCTTTTTGTCTGGTCAGGGCTTCGGCCAGTAAAGCGGCGAACTGCTGCTTCTGCAATACCGATTGAATATGCTCGACCGTGGTTTGCTGAAAATCGGCAAATTTTATTTTCACTCCCTGACGGGCAATGCGCAGATCCGGACGCACCTTTCTGAGCCGTGCTTCTAATTCGGGATACAGCTGCTCTATGATTTGCCAGCATTCGGCGTAGTCTGCAATGTTACGGGCGAAGGTTCTCTCGACACCAACGGATTTTCGCTCACGCGAGACCACCACCTCACGCTCATCAATACCGTGCGCCCGCGACCACAGCGATTGGCCAAATTTGCCAAACTGTTTTAACAACTCCCGCCTGTCATAAGCTTGCACATCCTTGCCGAGATACAGGCCGATATCGTGCAGCTTTTGAATGGTGACTTTGCCCACACCCGGTATTTTCTCCAATGGCAAGTCGGCCACAAAAGCAGGCACCTCGGCGGGCGTCACCACATACTGACCATCCGGCTTATTCATGTCGGAGGCGATTTTGGCAATGAATTTTACCGGTGCCACACCGGCAGAAGCTGTGAGATGCAACTCTTCACGAATAGACTGGCGGATATCCTGAGCAATCAAAGTCGCTGAGCCGCGGTGCAGAGTGCTGTCTGTAACATCCAGATAGGCTTCATCGAGTGAAAGGGGTTCAATCAGCGCAGTATAACGTTGGAAAATCGCCCTGATTTGTTGGGAGACCTCTTTATAGACGGCCATTCTGCCGGGTACCAGTACCAGATCCGGGCAAAGCTGCATTGCCTGAGCCGTCGGCATCGCAGAACGTACGCCGAATTGCCGGGCCAGATAATTACAGGTACTGAGCACTCCCCGCTGTTCAGAGCGGCCACCGATAGCAATAGGGACATGTTGCAGTTCAGGGTTGTCGCGCATCTCAACCGCAGCAAAAAAGCAGTCCATATCAACATGGATAATTTTTCGTTGATGGCTGTCGGTCACGGTTTTATCTGGCATAACATCGGGCTTTCAGCCTGTGGCTGGACAATAAGTACTGTTTTTATACACAGCATTATATGTGCTCGCCAGGCAGATAGCGAGCAACAAAAAGCCCGCGGTAGTATCCACGGGCTTTTGATTCTGCGAGAACGTCAGACTTCGATCAGATAATCTGATTTTTCTTCCACTCTTCCTGCTTAGCGGCGCGAGCTTCACGCTTCAAACGCTTATCACAGGGCTCAGGGCAGTCACATTCTTTTTCAATGCCGACCGCGCCCAGGCCACCACAGCTACCAGCGACTGTTTTGCGCTGGAAAATGTAGCCGACAGCCATTGCGACTATCACTAACAGAAAAACGCCAAAGGTTGTTACATATACCAACATAGGATGCTCTCAACTTATTTCTTCTGCATGTAAGTCGTGAAGGCATCAGAGGCATATTCCTTAAAACCTTCATCCGTACTTACAATCAACAGAACTGGCCAATTTTCTTGGTTTGCCAGTGCGATTGCTTTCTCTTCCCCCATGACAGAAAATGCCGTTGCCAGGGCGTCTGCTGTCATACATTTAGGATGCATCACAGTGACTGAAACCACACGGTTCGTAATCGGCTTGCCTGTGATGGGATTGATCAGATGTGAGTAGCGTACACCATTTTCTTCAAAATAGTTACGATAATCACCCGAAGTGGCTACCGCCATTTCACCCGGCTCAACCACTTCCTGGATAGAGCGACTGCCGTCTTCCGTTGGCTTTTCAATGGCTATCCGCCATGGCACACCTTCCAGATTTTTGCCTTTCAGGCGAATTTCACCACCGATTTCAACCAGATAGTCATTCACCCCCAAAGAGGCAATATAGTCAGCCACAACATCGACGCCGTAGCCCTTTGCAATGGATGACAGATCGACATACAGTCCGGGCAAATCTTTCACCAAAGCGTTACCTTCAACCTTCAGATGCTCTATACCGACTTCCTGACGACGGGCATCCAGCTCTTCATCTGTTGGTACCACATCCGGGCGGGCTTCCGGTCCGAAACTCCATAAGTTGACCAAAGGACCAACCGTCACATCCAATGCCCCATCAGTCAGTTTAGCCAAGCGAACCGCCTCTTGTACCACTGTCGCCGTATCGGCCGACACTTCAAACGGCTCGCTGCTTCGATGCTGATTAAATTGGCTGAGCTCGGAGTCCTCACGATAGGTCGACATCTGATCGTTAACCAGTTCAAGGCGGCGATCAATTTCTTTCTGAAGTGCCACTTCGCTCGGTAAGCCTTCCTGCTCAATCAACTTGATCGAATAATAGGTCCCCATTGTTGAGCCGGTCAGGTGAATTAACTGACGCTGCTCACTACAGCCACTGACAACCAGTGCCATCACCAGCAGCATGGCTGCCCGGGTGAATCGTTTCATCATGCGGGGATCTCCCAAATACTGACAATGTCGCTCAGCTGCCGTTCACACGGCAGTGATACGCTCTAAGGAAAATTAATACGAGGCTTGACGAAAAATGGCTGATCCAAAGGATCAGCCATTTTAGAGGAAGACCTCAGGCAGGGTTAGCCACCAAAGTCATCCAGCAGGATGTTTTCGTCTTCAACACCCAGATCTTTCAGCATACTGATAACAGCTGCGTTCATCATCGGTGGACCGCACATGTAGTATTCGCAGTCTTCCGGCGCTTCATGATCTTTCAGGTAATTTTCATAAAGCACATTGTGGATGAAACCTGTGTAACCGTCCCAGTTGTCCTCTGGCAGAGGATCCGACAGGGCACAGTACCACTTAAAGTTATCATTCTCGTTCTGCAGCATATCGAAATCTTCCACATAGAACATTTCACGCTTAGAACGTGCACCGTACCAGAAGGTCATCTTACGCTTAGACTGCAAACGCTTCAGCTGGTCAAAGATGTGTGAACGCATCGGTGCCATACCTGCACCACCGCCGATAAACACCATCTCAGCATCGGTATCTTTCGCGAAGAACTCACCAAACGGACCAGAGATCGTCACCTTGTCACCCGCTTTCAGTGACCAGATGTACGAAGACATGATACCTGGTGGCACATCCGGATTACGAGGTGGCGGCGTAGCGATACGCACGTTCAGCATGATAATGCCTTCCTCTTCCGGATAGTTCGCCATTGAGTAAGCACGAATTGTTTCTTCGTTAACCTTTGACTCGTAACGGAACAGGTTGAACTTGTCCCAGTCTTCACGGAATTTCTCAGGTACGTCGTAATCGGCATACTTCACATGGTGCGGTGGCGCTTCAATCTGAATATAACCACCAGCACGGAAAGGTACTGATTCGCCGTCCGGGATGCCCAGCTTCAGCTCTTTGATGAAGGTCGCTTTGTTATCGTTAGAGATAACAGAACATTCCCACTTTTTCACACCAAAGATTTCTTCCGGCAGTTCGATGTCCATGTCGGCTTTCACGTTCACCTGGCAAGACAGACGCTCACCTTCACGTGCTTCACCTTTAGTGATGTGATCCAGTTCCGTTGGCAGAATATCACCGCCACCAGATTTGATTTTCACGCGGCACTGACCGCATGAACCACCACCACCACAAGCAGAAGAGACAAAGATGCCGCTGCCTGCCAGTGCGCCCAGAAGTTTACCACCCGCAGGGGTTGTGATTGCTTTTTCCGGGTCGTTATTGATTGAGATAGTAATGTCACCTGATGGTACCAGCTTGGATTTAGCGAACAGAATCACTAATACCAGAGCCAGGATAATCAAGGTGAACATAACTACGCCAAGAATAATATCCATGAATTATTCCTTATTATCCTGATTACAGCTGTACACCGGAGAAGGACATGAAGCCCAACGCCATGAGACCTACAGAGATGAAAGTAATACCCAGGCCACGCAGACCGGCAGGTACGTCAGAATACTTCATCTTCTCGCGAATACCCGCCAGGGCAACGATAGCCAGCATCCAGCCCACACCTGAGCCAAAGCCGTATACCACAGACTCCGCGAAGTTGTAGTCACGCTGTACCATGAAAGATACGCCACCGAAGATTGCACAGTTCACAGTGATCAACGGCAGGAAAATACCCAGCGCGTTGTACAGCGGCGGGAAGAAACGGTCCAGAATCATTTCCAGAATCTGTACCAGCGCCGCGATAACACCGATAAAAGTGATAAAGTTCAGAAACGTCAGATCAACGCCTTCAACAATGGCGCCGTCTTTCAGCAACAGGTTATAAACCAGGTTGTTTACCGGTACTGAGATAGTCAGTACAACAGTAACTGCGACACCCAGACCAAAAGAGGTTTTGACTTTCTTCGATACCGCCAGGAACGTACACATCCCCAGGAAGAAAGACAGTGCCATGTTCTCGATGAAGATCGAACGAACCAGTAAGCTAATATAATGTTCCATGTTTCCCTTACTCCTTCGCTTCTACTTGTTCTGGACGGAATGTACGGATAGTCCAGATCATGAAGCCAATCAGGAAGAAGGCAGACGGTGCCAACAACATGATACCGTTCGGCTGATACCAGCCACCTTCAGAGATCAGCGGCAGCACTTGCATACCAAACAGTTTGCCTGAACCCAGCAGCTCACGGAAGAAACCGACTGTCAGCAATACGAAACCGTAACCCAGACCGTTACCGATACCATCCAGCAAAGATGGCAGGGGAGCAGATTTCATTGCATAAGCTTCTGCACGACCCATAACGATACAGTTAGTGATGATCAGGCCTACAAATACAGACAGCTGCTTAGAGATGTCGTAAACGAACGCTTTCAGCACCTGGTCAACCACGATAACCAGCGAGGCAATAATCGCCATCTGAGCGATAATACGCACGCTGTTCGGGATTTGGTTACGCACCAGAGAAACAAAGAAGTTGGAAAATGCAGTAACAAAGGTTACCGCCAGCGCCATAACGAACGCAGTTTCCAGCTTAGTGGTTACAGCCAGCGCTGAACACACACCCAGTACCTGCAAGGCGATCGGGTTGTTGCTTAAGATCGGCCCAAACAGGACTTTTTTCATTTCTTTCGTATCAGCCATTGTTCAGGCCTCCGTTACGCACTTTAGTCAGGAACGGACCGAAGCCGTTTTCACCTAACCAGAAGTTGAAGGTGTTCTGTACGCCGTTACTTGTCAGGGTTGCACCAGACAGGCCGTCAATACCATGAACATCACCTTCAGGCGCACCACCTTTCACGACACGGATTGCAGGGGCAAAACTATCATCAAACAGTTTCTTACCTTCCCACTGTGCACGCCATTTCGGGTTCTCAACTTCACCACCCAGTCCAGGGGTTTCACCCTGTTCATAGTAAGTGATGCCAGACACTGTGTTGCCGTCAGTTTCAACTGCAACAAATGCGTACATCATGGACCAAAGCCCTTTGCCGTTGACTGGCAGAATCAGTTTCTCAACTTGGTTGTTTGCATCTTTTACCAGATAGACTTTGGCAACATTCGCACGGCGGATCAGTTTCGCCGGATCGCTGGCCGGGTCCAGCTTAACGGACAGATCATTCGTTTTCGCTGCGTCACGCTGGTCGTACTCTGCAGGTGATTGACCATCAACAGAATCGACAAAGTTACCGGTAGCCAGATCAACCAGCTTAGGTTCGATGAACTGATTGTAAGTATCTGTAACGTTGATACCGTCTTGCAGCAGGCCCGCTACAGACAGAATGTTACGCTGAACATCCAGTTTGGCGTTGTGTTGCTGCATTGGACGCAACATGACCGCTGCCGTTGATACCACGATAGAGCACACCAGGCTCAGGACAACAACAACAATCAGCGTTTTTTTAATGCTATCGTTCTTATTTGACATGACGAGCCTGTCTCCGTTTGATGTTGGCTTGAGTAACTACATGGTCAATCAGTGGCGCGAACAGGTTCGCGAACAGAATCGCCAGCATCATGCCTTCCGGATACGCCGGGTTAACCACACGAACCAGAACAGCCATCACACCAATCAGGGCACCGTACCACCACTTACCTTTGTTGGTGAACGAAGCAGAAACCGGATCGGTCGCCATGAACATCATACCAAACGCAAAACCACCCAGTACCAGGTGCCAGTGCCAAGGCATCGCGAACATTGCGTTGGTATCAGAACCAATAATGTTGAACAGGGTTGCAGTTGCAACCATACCAATCAGGGTACCGGCAATGATGCGCCAGGACGCAATGCCCAGGTACACGATGAACGCGCCGCCAAGCAGAATGAACAGGGTTGAGACTTCACCGATTGAACCCGGAATGCGACCAATGAATGCATCCATCCAGGTCACCGCTTCGCCGGTAACCGTGTTAATCAGCGCCGACTGGCCACCGTTCGCCCATTGGCTCAGCGCAGTAGCACCGGAAAAACCATCCGCTGCTGTCCAAACCAGATCACCAGAGATCTGCGCAGGGTAAGCAAAGAACAGGAAGGCACGTCCAGCCAGTGCAGGGTTCAGGAAGTTACGACCCGTACCACCGAAAACTTCTTTCGCGACGACAACACCAAAGGTAATCCCCAGTGCGGCCTGCCACAAAGGCAATGTCGGCGGAACGATCAGCGCAAACAGAATCGAAGTGACGAAGAAACCTTCATTCACTTCATGCTTACGAACCATACAGAACAGCACTTCCCAGAAGCCACCCACGATAAATACCGTGGCATAGATAGGCAGGAAGTAAGTCGCACCCAGCAGCATTTTACTGCCCCAGCCTGCGTCAGCACCTAAGGTGCCGCCCAGAGACTCGGTCAGCCAGTAATGCCAGTCACCGCCAATAATGGCAGCCAGCTGATCACCCGCATACAGGTGGTTCAGGGCAACAACAGCCTGATGGCCGACGTTATACATGCCCCAGAACATGGCAGGGAAGACAGCAAGCCAAACCATGATCATGATGCGTTTCAGGTCGATACTGTCACGCACGTGAGAGCCTGTACGTGTCACCATACCCGGGGTGTAAAGCACGGTTGCAACTGCTTCATACAGTGCAAACCACTTCTCATGCTTACCACCTGGCTCAAAGTGGTGTTCGATCTGCTCGAGGTAATTCTTGAGGCTCATGAATTATCCTTCCTTCTCAATCTTGTCCAGGCATGCACGCAGCATTGGACCGTACTCATACTTACCTGGGCACACGAAGGTACACAGTGCCAGATCTTCTTCATCCAGCTCCAACGCACCCAACTGCTGGGCACTGTCAGTATCGCCAGCGCACAGATCACGCAATAGCAGTGTCGGTTCGATGTCCAGCGGCATGACACGCTCATAGTTACCGATTGGCACCATAGAACGCTCACTACCATTGGTCGTGGTTGTCATGTTGTACAGTTGGCCTGGGAAAAACTGGCTAAAGAAAGCACGTGTTACAGAGAATTTATTCTTACCAGGTACGATCCAGCCCATGAACTCTTTCTCACGGCCTTCACGCAGCGCAGAAACCTGCAGGTGATAACGACCAAGATAAGCATGAGGACCAATCGCCGGAATGCCATTCAGGACAGAGCCTGACAGCACACGCAGTTCACCGGTTAGCAATTCTGATTCAGTCAGCTGATCAATAGACGCACCGATCACAGTACGAACCAGACGAGGGTTGTTGACGGCAGGTCCTGCCAGAGAAACAACACGCTGAGTGTACAGCTCACCAGTCAGGAATAACTGACCGAAAGCAATCACATCCTGATAGTTCAGGTGCCAAGCAACGTTATGCGCGTCAGCACCGAACAAAGTATGGATGTGCGTACCGACCAGACCAGCAGGGTGCGGTCCGTTAAATACGTGCTCTTCCACATTGGCTTCGCTGCTGCGTGGCAGGCTTGCACCTGACTTGGACACATACACCTTACCACCAGTCAGACGAGACAGAAGCGTCAGACCAGCGACAAAGGCTTCGCCTTGCTCGTTGATGATCACTTCTGGGTTCGCTGCCAATGGATTGGTATCCATTGCATTGACAAAAATCGCCTGTGTTTCAGAATCGATCGCTGGGACCTTACTGAATGGACGGGTACGTAACGCTGTCCACATACCGGACTCAACCAGCTGCTCGACAATCACAGCACGATCCAGTTGAGCCAGCTCAGCTTTGTCATAGCGGTTAAAGGTGATTTGCTCATCGCCCTCAACATCAATGACAACAGACTGAAGCACACGCTTCGCTCCACGGTTGACTTCCAACACCTTGCCGCTGGCCGGAGCAGTAAATTTCACGCCTGGGTTCTTCTTATCTTCGAAGAGCACCTGACCTTTTTTACTACATCCCCAACGCGGACATGCATGGTTGGACGCATACCCACGTATTCTTCGCCAAGCAAGGCGACTCGAGAGATGGATTTACCATCATTTATCGCCTGGGTAGGAGTCCCTGCAATTGGGATATCCAGCCCCTTCTTTATTGTAATCATACGCACTTGCACTACATTAACGGGAAAAAGAACTTGTTATTGCGCAACTTAGACACGACTTTCCTTGGTCCGAGGCCGGCTTTCCAGCAACCAGCACCGCAACATCCTATTAACTCTTTCATCACACATTTAAGATGACGAGTTTTTTCGAGGGCCGGATTTTAGCATTAATCAACAGGTTTTTACTATGGCAAACCTCGCTAATCGAACCGAAATTCAGCGATAGCTGATGTGCTAATAATCACGAGAACAGATAAATTTGACTCAACGCACACTTGCGCTGAATCTTCTGCTTGTTGCCTCGAAAATTATATTTTTGTGCTATTTACAAATTGGTATCAAAACGTCAACACCAAAGGACAGTCGGTAAAACTAACGCATTCAATGGTCATAAAACAGTAAAATTCGACGCAAAACTGCATCGAATTTGCAACATATGTTTTCATCCGCTGGCTCAGGCATTACCGAACATTTCACCACATTCGGGACTCATTATAGTCGCCAGAGATGAGAAAAGGCTTGCTAACTCAGCGGCGCCGCCAGCACCGCAAGGCCAGTAGCAGGGCTATCACAGGCACTCTGTGACTTCACGGTGCGTATACTACGCCATCACTCAGTTATTGATGACTATCAACTTCAAACTTCGGACTGTAAAAAACCGCAACAAGATGCGGTTTTTGCTCCGAGGTGTCATTCACTACGGTTCAGTCGCTGGATGTATTCATCATATCTTAACCAAACTTACTGCCACCCAAACAAGCGGGAGAAGCCGGAGCAGACTGCTGCGCCTGCCATTCATCCGGGGTGTAAGTGTGAATCGCCAGCGCATGAATGTGATTGGCCAGCTCATCGGCCAGTACCGTATTAATGACTCTATGGCGACCAATCAGGCGCTGACCTTCAAATTCATGACTGACCACTATCACTTTAAAATGACTTTCTGCGCCTTCTGGCACATTGTGCATATAGCTTTCATTGCGCACTTCCAGATAAGTCGGTGCCAATGCGGCTTGCAGTTTCTGTTCAATACGTTCCTGGATCATAAGGCCTCCTGACGCCAGCATGTTGGGGTCTGAGCAAGAATAGCGAATAAAAATGCGGCGATATTCTGAAAATCGCGGTGTGATGCTTATCATAACAACACACTTCTCACGGATAGACTTTGCAGCTAGGTCAGCATCTGCGAAAATATTCAACCCGACAACATACCCTAAAGATAGCCTGAATGAAACCTGAGCTCACCCTGCACGGCCAGACCCTGCAACTGAACCGATACCCGATTCGTCAACATGAAACCTTGCAAGCCTGGGATGCCGCAGATGAATACCTGATCAACCAGGTTGAAGACATGAAACAGAAGCAGGCGCTCACGCTTGACGCAGATCGCCCTGTGCTGATCATGAACGACAGTTTTGGTGCCTTGGCATGCTGGTTCGCCGGTCAGGGACAAACGGTATCTGTGGGTGACTCATACATTGCAAGAACGGCCAGCCAGCACAATTTGGCCGCAAATGCGCTGCCGGACATCAGATTTGCAGACTGTCTGGCCCCGGTGCCCCCGCAGACCCAGCTGGTACTGCTGAAGCTGCCTAAAAATAACCGGCTGCTTGTCTGGCAGCTCACCCAGCTTTGTGCCGCTTTACCTGAAGACTGTGTGGTGATTGCTGCCGCTAAAGCCAGAGACATACATTCCTCGACACTCAAACTGTTCGAGAAACATCTGGGCCCGACCAGTACGTCACTGGCAGTGAAAAAAGCACGTCTGATTTTCTGTCAGCCGGATAAAAATCTGGCAGCACCGCTGCCGGAAGCCCAGCGCTGGGAGGTGCCTGAGTACAAGCTCACCTTGACCAACCATGCCAATGTGTTTTCCGGTGACAGCCTCGATATCGGTGCCAGGTTATTGCTGGAGCATATCCCTCAGGATCCGGCACTGAAGCACATTATCGACTTAGGGTGCGGAAACGGGGTCATTGGTGTGCAGGCAGCCAGACTCAACCCACAAGCGAAAGTGACCTGTGTCGATGAAAGCTACATGGCCGTGGCGTCTTGCCGGGAAAATGCTGACCTGAATCTGACTCATCCGGCTCAACTCGAGGCTAAAGTAGATAACTGTCTGGAAAGTATGGCAAATAGCGACGCAGACCTGGTGTTATGCAACCCGCCTTTCCACCAGCAAAATACCATTACCGATCATATTGCCTGGCAAATGTTCTGTGATGCAAAGCAAAGCCTAAAGCAGCACGGACGTTTGATAGTGATCGGTAACCGTCATCTTGGCTATGATGGAAAACTTAAGCGCCTGTTTGCTAAAGTGCATAAAATTGCTCAGAACCCTAAATTTGTGGTTTATCAAGCTGAAAAATAAGCCCATAATTTTGCTCATTGCGGCTGGCGACAGCCTGTTAAATAAGGAACAAACCGGATGAAACCTTTCATTTTCGCCGTCTCTCTGCTGGCGCTGACGGCCTGTACGGCACCGACTGACTCCCAGCTTTCTATCCAGCCCTCTCCTTCACTGGCCAAACAGCCAGACCTGGAAGGGCAAAGCCTGACCCTTGAAAGCCGCGACCTGCGCACCGCCCAGTTTGTTGCTGTGGTTGATAACGGCGATCAGAACGTCCATCCCTTGCACGCGAAAGAAAACCTGCGCCTGACATTACAAGACGCACTTTCTCGTCAGCTGAGCTCTCAGGGCGTACAAATCGGCCACGAAAGCCAGAACACCATGCGACTGGATATTCTGGAAGCTATCGTCAATGTCAAACAAAGCGCCTTCAGCCACACCCTGAACAGCAAGCTGCAGCTGCAGCTGGTTCTGACAACTCCTAACGGAAAATTCATCAAACGTTATGCGGGTAAATCATCCCGCGAGGGCGCGATGACAGCGTCCACAGAGTCAATGGAAGTGGCAATGACCGGCCTGATGGATGCCGTCCTGCGTGACATCCAGTCTGATACGGAACTGAACAGCTACATGGAGGAAAACCTGTAATGCGACATTTTATCACCGCCACCCTGCTGGCACTTTCGTTTTCAGCCTCGGCCGCCACTCAGGTTGCCATTGAAACCAGTCTGGGCGAATTTGTGGTTGAGCTGAATGAAGCGCAAGCGCCCGTCACCACCAAGAACTTCCTGCGCTATGTCGAAGACGGCAGCTATGTGGGCACCATTTTCCACCGGGTGATTCCGGGATTCATGGCGCAAGGCGGCGGGTTTGATGCCGATTTGCAGCAGCGCCCGAGTTACGAGCCTATCAAAAATGAGTCAGATAACGGCCTGAGCAACCAAAGAGCCACTATCGCCATGGCGCGGACACAAGTGGCCGATTCAGCCACGCGTCAGTTCTACATCAATTACCAGAACAATACCTTTCTTGACGGCAACCCGGGCAAGCCGGGTTATGCGGTGTTCGGAAAAGTTGTGAAAGGGTTCTCAGTTATTGAAAAAATGGCCGCGATTCCTACCACAACAGTCCGCTCAATAGGTATGAAAGATGTGCCTCAGCAGCCTATAGTTATTAAAGCTATTAACCTAATCAACAAGTAGATTGACGCCCCTGGCCGTTAATCTTCGGCCAGGGTGGTGCCTATGCTCAAACTTGTTTCCTCAATACCGGATGTGCCGACAGAGCAAATTGCCAATCACATTACTGATTACGCACCCGCTCTGGCGATCTCGATGCTGGGCACCATCAACGGTGATACCAGCTACGACTCCTTAAAAAAACCTGCACTGAGCATCTGCATGACTGGTGGCTGCTGTCGATCCCCAGCGGTACGCCTGACAATGCCTATGAGTCCGTGTACTGGTATCTGCTGCATTTGATGGAATCACTGGAAGAGCACCAGTTGCTGGGTAACTGCTTTATCCAGTTTCGCGTCACAGCCGGCGCTAAATTCCTGCTGGGCATCGGTGAAGCCCCCGAAAAAATGCAGGGCATTCGCCCCTAAAGCAGTACTTTGCCCCCAAACTCACCACACTTTGACTTTCCGATGGTTTTTCTTACCCGCGCTTGCTGTTACCTTATAGCGCTAAATCTGGAACCAGATAGTAATAAGTAGCAGAGGCCACTCCACATGGAGCACACCGTCGACGAACGCCCGAACACCGGGTGGCGCGTATATCTCGAAAAAAGTTCTCATCATGCTGGCACTCGGATTTTCGTCCGGTCTGCCCATTTTGCTGGTCTTTGGCACCCTGTCCTTCTGGCTGCGTGAAGCCGAAGTCAGCCGCACTGATATTGGCTATTTCAGCTGGGTCGCGCTCGCGTACGGCTTTAAATGGATCTGGTCACCGCTGATAGACCGCTTCCCCGTCCCTGTCCTGTCAAGCCTGTTGGGCCGGCGCCGTGGCTGGATGGTGTTCTCGCAGTTGCTGATCATTGCTTCACTGTGCGGTATGGCGTTAAGTAATCCGCAGATTGATTTATACCAGTTAGCGGTATTTGCGGTGATAGTGGCGTTTTCTTCTGCGTCGCAGGACATCGTGATTGATGCCTACCGGATAGAGCTGGCAACGGAACGCCTGCAAGCCGCGCTGGCTGCCGCTTATATGACAGGCTACCGGCTGGCCATGATCATGGCTGGCGCTGGCGCGCTGGCCTTTGCCGCTTTATTTGGTTCAGACACCGGCTATGATCCGATTGGCTGGAAGACGGCCTATTTCATCATGGCCGGCTTTATGGCCGTCGGCCTGATCACCGCGCTTTGCATTCATGAACCCGCACGTAACGGCAAAGAAATGGATGCGCTGGAAGCGGAGATCCGCCAAAGGCTGGCAGCCGGAAACATGCCGCACTGGCTGGCCCGGATGTGTGCCTGGTTTTACACCTCTGCGATCATGCCTTTTATCGATTTCTTCTCGCGTTATGGGAAAGCCGGCCTGCTGCTGCTGGCGCTGATCGGCTGCTACCGTATCTCAGACGTCGTCATGGGCGTGATGGCCAACGCTTTCTATGTCGACATGGGATTCAGCAAAACCGAGGTGGCTTCTGTCTCGAAAATATACGGGGTGATTATGACACTGGCCGGGGCGGGCCTGGGCGGTATATTAATTTACCGCTATAACACGCTACGGATTCTGGCCTTAGGCGCTGTGCTGGCTGCTTTCACGAACCTGCTGTTTATGGCCTTCACCTATATTGGCAACAGCCTGCCGATGCTGACTTTGGTGATCTCGATTGATAACCTGAGTGCCGGCATTGCCACCGCCGCCTTTATTGCTTTTATGTCCGGCCTGACCAACGTGGCGTTTTCTGCCACCCAATATGCCCTTTTCAGTTCCATCATGTTGCTGTTCCCGAAATTTCTCGCCGGTTTTTCAGGCCTGTTTGTGGATCACTGGGGCTATAACATCTTCTTTCTGAGTACCGCACTGATCGGCTTACCTGTGCTGATCCTCATCAAAGCGGTGGCGAAATACGCCCCGCATCAGAACTAAAATAGCCTTGTCCGGGAACTTTATCTGACCTGAGCGTTCCAATATGCCAGGTCAGATAGCTTGCCCCGCTCCCCTCTGTTTCTATATCTGTTGATAATTCTGACTCTCAAGTTGACTTTATTTGATCTCAGTTAACTTTCCCGCATACCAGACATGCGCAATAACTGACCCATTACTCATTTAGATCAGAAAAATTACATCCAATAGCGAACAAAAAGAGATCAAAATCACTTTTGATTTTTTTGCAATCCATTACACAAGATCAAACTCACAATCAAAAAACAACTGGTCATTTGTTACATTCACATTAGTGACATCAAACAATACACTTCCCGCCATTGATACGGACTGGTCAAAAAAGTCCGGTGTTTTAATTCAATTAGCGAGAGTTGACGATGCGTAAATCCCTTGTTGCACTGAGTGTACTGGCAGCTTCCCTGTCTGCTGCGACCAATGCTGCTGATTACACCGACGGTAATATCCACAAGAACGACTACAAATGGTCTCAGTTCAACCTGATGTACGCATTTGACGAGCTGCCAGGCGAATCCAGCCACGACTACCTGGAAATGGAATTCGGCGGTCGTTCAGGTATCTTCGACCTGTACGGTTATGTCGACATCTTCAATCTAACCAGCGATCCAGACAGCGATAAAGCTGGCAGACCGAAGATGTTCATGAAGTTTGCACCACGCGTTTCTCTGGATGCGCTGACCCAGACCGACCTGTCTTTTGGTCCAGTCCAAGAGCTTTATGTAGCAACTCTGTTCAACTGGGATGGCAGTGCTGATGGCGTAAACAACTCTTTCGTTGGTCTGGGCTCTGATGTGAACGTACCTTGGCTGGGTAAAGTGGGTCTGAACGTCTACGGTCTGTATGACACGAACAAAAAAGACTGGAACGGTTATCAGATTTCGACCAACTGGTTCAAGCCTTTCTATACTCTGGATAACGGCAGCTTTGTGTCTTACCAGGGTTACATTGATTACCAGTTTGGCATGAAAGAAGAGTACGCTTCTGCCAGCAACGGCGGCGCCATGTTCAATGGTATCTACTGGCACTCTGAGCGTTATGCGGTGGGTTACGGCCTGAAAGCCTACAAAGATGTGTACGGTATCAAAGACTCAGATGGCTTCAAATCGACCGGTATCAGCCACTATGTCAGCCTGACTTACAAGTTCTAAGTCTTGCCTTGAGCAACACGCTGAACTCTGCAAAGGCGCCTTCTCGGCGCCTTTGTTTTTGGTTCTAACTCCTGAGACAATTTTATTCTCCTGCCAACCCCTTTCATCTGCCTGATTTGCTGACTGATTTCTAAAGTTACGATCTGTGTCACTCTCCAGAGCACGGATTATTTTCTTACTTCTAAGGCATCCCATCTGCAATCCACTAATCTTTTAAGTTAGACACTGTCTTTCTGTTAAGAAACAAGCCTCTTGACAGAGGTGTGACTAAGCAATGGCAACGATAAACGATAAGTGAGAACGCCAACATGAAACAGACTCGTTTAGCTTTGGCTCTTGGAGCAGCACTGGTATGTCCCGGAGCCGCTTTTGCCGCTGATTATACTGACGGCGATATCCATAAGAATGACTATAAATGGTTTCAGTTCAACCTGATGTACGCACTGGAAGAGTATCCCCGTGCGCCCAGCGATCCATCCGGTCATGACTATCTGGAAATGGAGTTTGGGGGCCGCTCCGGTATTTTTGATCTATACGGTTATGTGGATTTCTTCGATCTGACAGAAAATGACGCCAGTGACAAGAAAGACAGACCCAAAATGTTCATGAAGTTTGCGCCGCGGGTTTCGCTCGATGCGTTAACTAAAACCGATCTCTCATTCGGCCCGGTGCAGGAGCTCTATTTTGCTACCCTGTTCAACTGGGAGGCGGTGCGCAGGACGTCAATAACTCCTTCTGGGGTATAGGCTCCGATATCATGGTGCCCTGGTTTGGTAAAGTCGGCCTGAATCTGTATGGTTTGTACGATGTAAATGCCAAAGACTGGAACGGCTACCAGATCTCCACCAACTGGTTTAAACCCTTTTATACCTTTGCGAATGGCTCATACATTTCCTATCAGGGCTATATTGATTACCAGTTCGGTGCCGATGATGAATTTAACGGCAATTCCCAGGCCACCCATGGCGGGAACTGGTTTAACGGGCTGTACTGGCACTCTGACCGTTTCTCGGTCGGCTACGGCCTGAAACTCTTCTATGATGTCTACCTGATTGAAGATTCTGACAGCTTTGAATCAACCGGCCCATCCCATTATTTCTCTGTCACCTATAAATTCTGAACCACATCCGGTCCGGGTACTCTGGTATCCGGACTTTTACTTTACCCCTTGATTTCCCAGCCGCTACAATAGGCCTCAGTGATTCCTTTCCCAACAGGCAATTCCGTGAAGATTACCTTAGTCGGCGCTGGCGCCATAGGCAGCCTCTGGGCCGGCGCTCTGGCCAGACAAGGCCACACCATCCACCTTTGGCGCCGCCAGACTGACAGCACCTGTACACTGAACTGGCAGGGCCTGGATGCGCCGGATGCAGACACTTTCACCTTTCGCTGTAATCAGCCCGACCAGCTTAGCCGCAGCGATATCGTTCTGATCACAGTCAAAGCCTTTCAGGTCGCTGAGGCAATCAAGAACATCGCGCCCTGGCTGCGCACCGCAACGCCTGTGATTGTGATGCACAACGGCATGGGCACTGAAAAAGAGGTGCTGCAATTGCTGCCGGATAACCCGGTACTGTATGCAACCACCTCTCAGGCGGCTTTACGACTTAGGGCCAATAGCGTACGCCACACGGGCATTGGACCGACCTGGCTGGGCGCAGTCAATAGGGCCGGCAATCAATGGCAGGCATTGGCCAGCGTGCTGAACACGGCTCTGGCTCCCTGCCAGTGGCATGACGATATACACGCTCCGCAATGGCAGAAACTGGCAGTCAATTGCGCCATCAATCCGCTGACGGCCATCCACCAATGCCGCAATGGCAATCTGGCTTTACCGGATTTCGCCGCTGAGCTGACGGACATCTGTCGCGAAGTGGCGGCTGTCATGACAGCCGTCGGCTACACCACCCGCACCGAAACGCTATTGCAACATACTCTGACGGTTATCAAGGCCACGGCGGCCAACTTTTCATCCATGCAGCAGGATGTTGCCAATCAGCGACCAACAGAAATCGACGCCATTACCGGCTTTCTGCTTGAGCAGGCACACCATTTTCAGCTTGCCGCCCCGGCGAATACCGCCGTGTGGCAACAGATCAAACACTTGGAGCAAAATTATGACTAATCCATCGACATCCTCAGTCCTGCCACTAAAAGTGGCTGTCTGTATCGCCCCCGGCAGCGAGGAAATGGAGGTCATCAACACGGTTGATATTCTGATCAGAGCCGGCATGCAAGTCACCATTGCCAGCGTAGCTGAGGATGGCGCACTGGCGGTGAAAGGCTCGCGGGGTATCACACTGACCGCAGACTGCCCGCTGGTTGAGATTGCCGATGAACCGTTCGACTGTGTGGTCCTGCCCGGCGGGCTGCCTGGCGCAGAATATCTCAGAGACAGCACGCTGACGGTTGAATTCGTCAAGCAGCATAAATACGACGGTAAGCTTGTGGCGGCGATCTGCGCCGCGCCTGCTGTGGTGCTGGAACACCACCAGCTGTATCCGGACGCGCTGATGACGGCGCACCCAGCCTTTGTTGATCGGATTCCTGAGCACCGCCGCCGTGAAGGTCGCCGCGTGATGTTTGATGTGAACAATAATCTGCTGACCAGCCAGGCGCCGGGTACATCGCAAGAGTTTGCACTGGAAATCATCACCCTGCTGCTGGGGAAAGCAACAACCGCCAAAGTGGCAGAACCTATGGTGATGTGGCCGAGTATGAGTTATGACGTGGTGGGGAAAAGCTGATATTCCTTCCCCTTCGTAAAGGGGAGGGAATCATCGTGGTTGCAGTCATCGCTGCACGATCCCTCCCCCTTTTCAAGGGGGAGGGAACGAAAAGCAAAGCAATTGAGGGTTATGGACGATAAACCTTCACATTATCGAAGCCATTTTCTTTCAGGTACAGCGCCTGTAAGCGGCTCATCACCCCGCGAGCACAATACAGCAGGTAGGTTTTATCCTGAGGTAAATCACCGAACTGAGTTGCCAGTTTGTAGAAAGGCAGATGCTTGATTTCCACCCCTTCAATGTGCAGCGGGCTTTCATCTTCTTCGTCCGGGCTGCGGATATCCAGCACTGTGCTGTTGCCGTCAATCTGATCCACCAGCTCAATCTCTGGTGCCTGCGCCTGACTTTCTTTTTCGATGTCGCGGATATCGAGGATACGGGCTTCACTCACCACACGATCCAGCACAGCAAAATCAAACTTGGCTTCTTCAGTTTCCAGTTTTTCTTTCACCGCTTTCACGGTCGGGCTTTTCGAGATCACGCCACAGAATTCAGGCATGGTCTTGGCAAAATCTTCGGTGCCGATATCACGGGCAACATTGATAATATCTTCTTTGTCCCAGTTGATCAGCGGACGAAGGATCAGGGTCTCTGTCACATTGTCGATATGACGCAGATTGGTCAGCGTCTGGCTTGACACCTGACCCAGCGCTTCGCCGGTCACCAGCGCCTGAATGCCAAAACGTTCAGCAACCTGGCCTGCCGCGCGCATAAACATACGCTTGAGCACCACGCCCATCTGGCCGTCATCCACATTTTCCAGGATTTCTGCCACAACAGGTTCAAAATCGATGGCAATGAACTTCACTTTGGCCGAAGAGCCGAATTTCTTCCACAGATAGTGAGATACCTGCTTCACGCCAATTTCGTGTGCCGGACCACCCAGATTGAAGAAACAGTAATGCACTTTACTGCCGCGCTTGATGTGCAGATAGCTGGACACACCGGAATCGAAACCACCTGAGATCAGGCTCAGTACGTCTTCCTGGGTCCCCAGCGGGAAGCCACCCAGCCCTTTATGACGGGCAAGCACCTGATTGAGTTTCTCGCCGTCCACTTCAATATTGACCGTCACCTGCGGATTTTTCAGTTGCACTTTGGCACTGTCAAAGGCCTGATTCAGACCACCGCCGACGTAACGTTCCAGCTCTATTGAGGTAAAGTCGTGTTTACCAACCCGCTTGGCGCGCACACAGAAGGTTTTGCCGTCAAGCTGGTTGCCGACATGGGCCAGAGTCTGCTCGAAGATATCGTGCATGTCGGTAAAATCAGTTTGTTTGACTTCCAGCACATGGTGAATCCCAGGTGTCTGGGTCAGTACGGTCAGAACCTGATCACGGAGGCTGTCGTCCTTCACTGTGACATCAATGTAGCTGCGTCGGTTGTACACAGCCACTTGATCAGACAGGCGCTGAAGGATAATGCGGATATTGCACTCCAGGATTTTGGTAAAGCGCTTCCGCACTGATTCACTCTTTACAAAAATCTCTGGATGGGGCTTTACAATAAATTTCATAACATGCTTCGCTTCACAGGGCCTAACTAAAGGCGCGGATTATACAGCAAGCAAGCGGTCGCTGAAATACAAAGGATTATCAGAAAAAACGGCGAGCGCAGAGTTTCACAAACCCGCGGTCTGTCATGGCTCCTGCCCTCGCCGCCTGATGCGTGCTCGTCCTCTCTGGCGAACACGCATCAGGTCCTTACTCAGATTGTAGGCTTAATTTGACGGGACGGCAGATTCCCCTGCCGGGTCGCTGGTCAGTTCATTGGTAAAATGCGGTTTCCCCTGCATGATGGCAATTTCGACCCGGCGGTTACGCTTCCGTCCGTCCAGGGTGTCATTGCTGTCCAGCGGCGAGGTGTCAGCCAGTCCCAGCACGCGCATCCGGTTATGATCAAAGCCCTGCACTTTTTCCATTTCCTGCGCGACAGAAACAGCACGCTGTGCCGACAAGTCCCAGTTGGAACGGTATAGCTCAGAGTCCAGCCGCTGATTATCCGTATGACCAGAAACGGTGATCACGCCAGGCACGTCTTTGACCAGTTCGGCCACCTGGCGCACCAGCGGACGAAATTTGGGTTGCAGAAAGGCCGACCCTTCCGGAAAGGCACCCTTTTCACGAATCCGGATGACCACCTGCTGACCCAGGTTTTCCACCTCGATCAGATTTTCCTGGATTTCTCGCTCAAGGGCCGTTTGCAAGACATCGGCCAGCTGCTGCTGGGCTTGCGTCATTTCCGACTGCGTATTCTGGTTCATCTGGGTGGCGGTATGCTCAGAACGCCCACCGGTCAGCTTACCGGCTTCGCGTTTTGTACCACCGGCTTTCTCTGATTCACCTTCATGAAAATCCAGCGTCCGCTGGGTCATGTCGATCGTTTGCTGCATGATGACTTCAATCGGGGTAGGTTCAGGCCGCCCCGGACGAAATTCCTGTGCAATGACACTGGTGCCTTTCGGAATATCTTTCACTTCCACCATGTTCTGCACACCAAAGGCAAATTTCAGCGAGCCTGCAATTTGCTTGAACTTCAACACGTCCATCTCAGAAAATGACAGCAGCAGCACGAAGAAACACATCAGCAGAGTCGCCAGATCGGCGAACGTTGCCATCCAGGCCGGTGCGCCTTTCTTACAGTTGCATTCGGTCTCGTCCATCACCTGCCTCCTTATTCGTCAACGTCGGTACGGCGTTGTTTTTCATGGAGGTAATTTTTCAGAAAACCATCAATCACACGCGGGTTCTGACCATCCTGAATGGCCAGTACCCCATCAAGGATCAGGCGGCGATTCAGGCGTTCTTCGTTTTTACGTAATGACAGTTTATCGGCAATAGGGATCGCGACCATGTTGGCCAGGATCGAACCGTATAAAGTGGTTAACAGCGCCACAGCCATGGCCGGGCCGATAGATTTGGGATCGTCCATATTGGTCAGCATGGCGACCAGCCCCACCAAGGTGCCTATCATGCCCATTGCAGGTGACACTTCACCCAAAGAGGTGAAAATACTGATCCCCCTTTCATGACGCTCGTTGGTCAGACCGATATCTTTTTGTAAGGTCGAACGCACCACGTCAGCGTCATGTCCGTCGACGAGTAAATCAATCCCTTTGCGCAGGAAGCTGTTATTGACTTCCATTTCTTCCAGTGCCAGAAAGCCGCCTTTGCGTGCCGCATCCGCCATCTCAACGATCTTGGCAATCAAATCTTCCGGGTCGTCCGTTCTGAACATAAACGCTTTCGCCGCAATTTTGGCGGCGCCAAAAAATTGCGACAGACTGTATTTCATCAGTACAACAAATAATGTCCCGCCCAATACAATCAAAATAGAGGGCACATTGAAAAATATATCAAGGCTGCCGCCCAGCAGCATCGCCATAATGACAAAAGCAAAGGCACCAACTAAGCCTATGAGGGTTGCCAAATCCACGGATCACTCCTCTGTAATTTTTTCTTTTCAACCCAAGTGGCATCAGAATGCTTGGGTTGCTCTGGCCAGCTCAAACTGGCGCTATACTAACTTACTCACCCTGTATCGGCACCTTTGGATTTTGGTTTAGCACTGATTAAGCCTCGGTTTTGTGCTCTGCTGGGAAAAATCGAACTTCGCTTCTGATCTGTGGTTGCCAATCCCCTTGTTATGGGCGAGGCAAAAGTGCTACAGGGTATAAAAACCATAAAAATAACACTGTAATGCGCACACTTCCCTGTGCCATAATTTGACCCGGCATAGCCTGTGCGCTATTTTCCCCTCATTTTCGGGCGCACCTCCAAACGCGCTCACAACCCATCAATGGACCGGATATGGCGACTAAAAAACCAGAAAAGATGGCCTTCGAAGAAGCCATGAATGAACTCGATGTGATAGTCAACGAGCTGGAATCCGGTGATATCCCTTTAGAAGACGCGCTGAAAAAATTTGAGCGTGGCATTGCCCTGGCCCGCAACAGCCAGCAGAAACTGACTCAGGCGGAGCAACGGGTTGAGATACTGCTGCAAGCTGATGACAATGCGCCACTAACGGACTTTGAACCGAGCGATGACTAACAGCCTTTCTCAACAACTGGCCGAGTACGCGGCCCGTAATAATGATCAGCTGGAACAATGGCTGACTCAGTTGCCTTTTCCCGAACAGCCTCTGGTGCAGGCCATGAGGCACGGCACCCTGCTGGGCGGAAAGCGTGCCCGTCCTTTCCTGACTTATGTCACGGGAAGTATGCTGGGCGCTGAGATGGATGATCTGGATGCCCCGGCAGCAGCCGTCGAATGTATTCATGCCTATTCGCTGATCCATGATGATCTCCCTGCGATGGACGACGACGAGCTGCGGCGCGGTAAACCGACCTGCCACATCGCCTTTGATGAAGCCACCGCCATTCTGGCCGGTGATGCCTTGCAGACACTCGCTTTCGAAATACTGGCTGCTGGCCGCCTGAGTGCCGAGGGCAACAGCCAGCGCATCGCCATGGTTCGCGAATTGGCTCAGGCTGCCGGTGCGGCCGGTATGTGTGCCGGGCAGGCGCTGGATTTAGCCGCAGAGCACAAGCGCGTCGGTCTGGCGCAGCTGGAAACCATTCACAGACATAAAACCGGGGCACTGATCCGCTGTGCGGTGCGTCTTGGCGCGCTGGCGGCCGGTGAAAAAGGGGTCGCCATCCTGCCGCAGCTGGATAGATTCGCAGAGGCGATTGGCCTGGCCTTTCAGGTTCAGGACGACATTCTGGATGTGATCAGCGATACTCAGACATTGGGCAAACCTCAGGGTTCGGATGTCGCTCTGGAAAAAAGCACCTACCCGGCCCTGCTCGGATTAGCAGGCGCCCAGGAGAAAGCTCGCCAGCTATACCAGGAAGCCCTACACGCCCTGGAAGCTATACCCTACAATACAGATTCATTAGAAGTTTTCGCCCGATACGTTATCGAGCGCAACAACTAAAACAGTATAAGCGCCGACTTGTTATGACATTGGATATTTCTAAATACCCACATTTGGCCTTAGCCAATACACCGGACGAACTTCGTTTACTGCCGGTAGACAGTTTACCTGCGCTCTGCGATGAGCTGCGGACGTATCTGCTCAACTCTGTGAGTCAGTCCAGCGGGCATTTTGCCTCTGGCCTCGGTGCCGTAGAACTGACGGTTGCCCTGCATTATGTGTACAACACACCGTTCGATCATCTGATTTGGGATGTTGGTCATCAGGCCTACCCGCATAAAATCCTGACCGGACGTCGCGACCGTTTAAATACCATCCGCCAGAAAGACGGCTTGCACCCTTTTCCCTGGCGGGAAGAAAGTGAGTACGACGTTTTATCTGTCGGCCACTCCTCAACCTCGATCAGTGCCGGCCTGGGCATGGCGATTGCCGCCGAGCGTGAAGGCGCCGGCCGCAAGGTCGTCAGCGTGATCGGTGACGGGGCTATTACCGCGGGCATGGCGTTCGAAGCCATGAACCATGCCGGTGATGTCCACAGCGACATGCTGGTGATCCTCAACGACAATGAAATGTCGATCTCCGAGAACGTGGGCGCACTGAATAATCATCTGGCACGCCTGCTGTCCGGTAATTTCTATGCCAGCATCCGCGAAGGTGGCAAGAAGGTGCTCTCCGGCGCGCCACCGATTAAAGAGCTGGTCCGCCGGGCCGAGGAACACCTCAAAGGCATGGTGGTACCCGGCACCATGTTTGAGGAGCTGGGCTTCAATTACATCGGTCCGATCGACGGGCATGATGTGCAGGAGCTGGTGCGCACCATTAAAAATATGCGCAATCTCAAAGGCCCGCAATTTCTTCATATCATGACGAAAAAGGGCAAAGGCTATGCGCCGGCGGAAGCCGATCCGATCAATTATCACGCGGTGCCCAAGTTTGATCTGAGCCAGAACCCGCTGCCGAAAGCCAAAGACAGCAAGCCGACTTTCTCGAAAATCTTCGGCGACTGGCTGTGTGATATGGCGGAGCAGGACAGCAAACTGATGGCCATCACACCGGCAATGCGTGAAGGTTCCGGCCTGGTCCGGTTTTCCAAAGAATTCCCGGACCAGTATTTTGATGTCGCCATTGCTGAGCAGCACGCGGTGACCCTGGCAACCGGCATGGCCATTGGCGGCTATCACCCGGTTGTGGCGATCTACTCGACTTTCCTGCAGCGCGGCTATGATCAACTGATCCACGATGTCGCCATTATGGATTTACCCGTGATGTTCGCCATCGATCGTGGCGGGCTGGTCGGGGCTGACGGCCAGACACACCAGGGTGCCTTCGATCTGAGCTTCCTGCGCTGTATTCCCAACATGGTGATCATGACCCCGAGTGATGAAAACGAATGCCGCCAGATGCTCTATACCGGCCATCAGCACCAGGGGCCCAGCGCGGTGCGCTACCCGCGTGGCAGCGGCACCGGCGTGACACCTGAGGCCACCATGACAGCGCTGGAACTGGGCAAAGGTAAACTCCGCCGCCAGGGTGAAAAAGTGGCGATCCTGAACTTCGGCACCACGCTGAGCTATGCGCTGGAAGCTGCAGAAGCCCTGAATGCCTCGGTTGCCGACATGCGCTTTGTCAAACCACTGGATGAAGCCTTAATTCGCCAGCTGGCTGACAGCCATGATCTGCTGGTGACGGTGGAAGAAAATGCCATCGCCGGCGGCGCCGGTTCCGGTGTGATCGAGTTTTTGATGAAAGACAAACGCCTCAAGCCGGTGCTGCAAATCGGCCTGCCGGACAAGTTCATCCATCAGGGCACTCAGGCCGAACTGCATGCGGAGCTGGAAATCGATGGTCCGGGGATCGAGGCACAAATCCGCCGCTATCTGGCCAGCTAATCTTCCGATGTAATCACAAATAAAAAAACGGACAAGGTCACGACCTTGTCCGTTTTTTTTGTTTTGATCATCAGGGCTCTGCCTCCGTCAACCAGAGAAGGGAGAAGCCTGACAGCAGAAAAAAGGCGCTTAAAACCAGCGCTCCAGCGAAGCCTTATCCAACTGCTTAAACGCCCGGTCCAGCACCTGTGCCAGCTCCAGATAACGCGGGCGATCTTTCAGCGGCTGCATGGAATAGCCTTCACTTAAAATTTTGCCGTGTATTTCCCGGCACCAGCTCGCCAGTGAGGGCGGCAAGGTTGTCCGGCTGCGTTTCCCCAGCCACAACAGGCCCTGCAAGGGCATACTGAGCGCAAACAAGGCCACAGCCATTGCCAGTGGCAAACCAGAGGTATTATGAAAAGCCATCTGGCTCAGCACGCTCATCACAGCCACAGCCGGCATCACCCGCACTGCAAACCGGGTGGCTCTGATATAGCGCTGTTCAGGAAACAATACAGCCAGCTCTTTGCGCATGGGCCATACCGACATGTAGTGCTGGCCGTGTTGGACCTGCTTCCAGATTTTTGTCTGATTCATATCGCACCAGCCTCAACAAATTCTGTAAATTTTCAAAACAAACAACAATCAATCTACCGTGAATTAATTTTTAAAAATTTTTTTGTTATCTCGACCAACAAGGGCTATCCTATGCACGCCTTAGGTAATTGTTGGCCGATAACCCTGTTATCGCAATAAATTAAGGATAAGTTAACTCCTCAGGTTTGCATTTCACTTCTACGGACAGAAGCAAAAATACCTGGTTTAGTCTCGCCATACACTGGGTCGACTATTCTATGGTTAACGCTTATTCAATTGAATATCAACTTTCAGACAGATTATATAGGTAGTCACTCACATGTCTAAGCTGGTTTTAGTTCTTAACTGCGGTAGTTCTTCTCTGAAGTTTGCTGTCGTCGACGCAGTATCAGGTGATGAGCACCTGACAGGTCTTGCAGAATGTCTGCACCTACCCGAAGCCCGTATCAAGTGGAAACTTGATGGTGCCAAACACGAAGCTCAACTGGGTAATGGTGCAGCACACGAAGAAGCACTGGCTTTCATGGTAGAAACTATTCTGGCTTCCAAGCCTGAGCTGGCTGAAAACCTGAAAGCGATTGGTCACCGTGTGGTTCACGGTGGCGAGAAGTTCACACAATCAGCTCTGATTGATGAAGCCGTGCTGAAAGGCATTGAAGAGTGCGCTACCTTGGCACCGCTGCATAATCCGGCACATATCATTGGTATTAAAGCCGCTCAGAAAGCCTTCCCGGCGCTGCAGAACGTGGCCGTATTCGATACTGCATTCCACCAGACGATGCCAGAAGAAGCGTACCTGTACGCGCTGCCATACAAGCTGTACAAAGACCACAGCATCCGTCGTTATGGCATGCACGGTACTTCGCACCTGTTCATCACCCGTGAAGCGGCGAACCGCATGGGTAAACCAGAAAGCGAGCTGAACATCATCAACTGCCACCTGGGTAACGGTGCGTCTGTCTGTGCCATCAAAAACGGCCAGTCTGTTGATACCTCTATGGGGCTGACACCGCTGGAAGGCCTGGTGATGGGTACCCGTTGTGGTGACATCGATCCGGCTATCATCTTCCACCTGCACGACTCTCTGGGCTACTCTGTTGACGAAATCAACACCATGCTGACCAAAGAATCCGGTCTGGCTGGTCTGACAGAAGTGACCTCTGACTGCCGTTTCGTTGAAGACAACTACGGTCAGAAAGAAGAAGCGACCCGTGCGATGGACGTCTTCTGCCACCGTCTGGCGAAATACGTCGCCAGCTACACAGCGACGCTGGACGGCCAGCTGGATGCGATCACATTCACTGGCGGCATTGGCGAGAACTCTGCCCCAATCCGTGAAATGGTGCTGAACCGCCTGAAGATCTTCGGTATCGAAGTCGACAGCGAGAAGAACCTGAAAGCCCGTTTCGGTGGCGAAGGTGTGATCACCACAGACAACAGCCGCGTACCGGCCATGGTTATCTCGACCAATGAAGAGCTGGTGATTGCTGAAGATACAGCACGCCTGACCAACATTTAAGCAACACCAATTGGCCGACTTCGTCGGCCTTTTTCTATCAGAATGATGATTATCGGGAGTCACTGTCCGACAGCCTGACCTCCCTTTCTACCGTTTGCTAACAGTTTGAGGAATTGACTGTGTCACGTACCATAATGCTCATTCCGGTCGGTGCCGGAGTCGGCCTGACCAGCGTCAGCCTGGGTGTACTTCGCGCTATGGAGCGCAAAGGCGTCCGTGTTTCCTTTTTCAAACCTATCGCCCAGCCTCGTCATGGCGGCGATCAGCCGGATCTGACAACGTCGATTATCCGTGCTAACAGCGATATGCAAATTGCCCAGCCGGTCTCCATGGCTGAAGCTGATGAGCTGATCCGCAGCGACCAGAGCGACGTGCTGCTGGAAGATATCGTGGCACGCTTTAAAGAAGCCACTGAAGGCGCTGAAGTGGCCCTGATTGAAGGTCTGGTGCCAACCCGTAAACACCCGTTTGCGAACCAGATCAACTACGAAATTGCCAAAACACTGGATGCGGAAATCGTGTTCGTGGTGGCACCGGGAACAGATAACCCGGCCCAGCTGAAAGAGCGCATTGAAATTGCCTGCTCTAACTTTGGCGGCATCAAGAACAAACACATCGCAGGTGTGATTGTCAACAAACTCAATGCCCCTGTAGATGCTGAAGGCCGTACCCGTCCGGATCTGTCTGAGATTTTCGACGGTTCTGACTCTGTGATGCCAACTCACGTTGAAGTGATGCAAGTGTTCAACTCCAGCCCGATCCGTGTGCTGGGCTGTGCGCCGTTCAATGCAGAACTGATCGCGACCCGTGCAACAGACATCGCCAAGCACCTCAATGCTGACATTATCAACCCGGGTGAAATCGACAGCCGTCGCATCAAGAGCATCACTTTCTGTGCCCGCTCTATCCCGAACATGGTTGAGCACTTCCGTCCGGGTTCACTGCTGGTGACTTCTGCCGACCGTCCTGACGTGGTGGTTGCAGCCTGTCTGGCGGCGATGAACGGTGTGGAAATTGGTGCGCTGCTGCTGACCGGCGGTTATGAACTGCCAGCGACGGTTGAAAAACTGTGTAAGCGCGCATTCGAAACCGGCCTGCCAGTGATGATTGCCAAAGGCAACACCTGGCAAACCTCTCTGAACCTGCAAAGCTTCAGCCTGGAAGTACCGGCTGACGATAAAGAGCGGGTCGAGATGGTCAACGAATACATGGCCAGCCACATTGATGGTCAGTGGATTGAGTCGCTGAGCGAAGGGTCTGCCCGTGAACGCCGCCTGAGCCCGCCAGCTTTCCGTTACCAGCTGACAGAATATGCCCGCCGCGCGGCGAAACGCATCGTGCTGCCTGAAGGTGACGAGCCACGGACCGTGAAAGCGGCTGCAATCTGTGCCGAACGCGGTATTGCGGAATGTGTGCTGCTGGGTAACCCGGCGGAAATCAAACGCGTTGCCGAACAGCAAGGTGTGGTTCTGGGTGCCGGTGTGGACATTATCGATCCGGCCTCTGTGCGCGAGCAGTATGTGGCCCGCCTGGTTGAGCTGCGTAAAAACAAAGGCATGACCGAAGTGGTTGCCCGTGAACAGCTGGAAGATACCGTTGTCCTGGGCACCATGATGCTGGAACAAGACGAAGTGGACGGTCTGGTCTCGGGTGCGGTACATACCACAGCCAACACCATTCGCCCGCCGCTGCAGCTGATCAAAACCGCGCCAAGTGCGTCGCTGGTCTCTTCTGTCTTCTTCATGCTGCTGCCTGATCAGGTGCTGGTGTATGGCGACTGTGCCATCAACCCGGATCCGAACGCTGAGCAACTGGCTGAAATCGCCATTCAGTCGGCGGACTCTGCCAAAGCCTTCGGCATTGAGCCACGCGTGGCGATGATCTCTTACTCAACCGGTAACTCCGGTCAGGGTGCAGACGTGGATAAAGTCCGCGAAGCGACCCGTATCGCGCAGGAAAAACGTCCTGATCTGATCATCGACGGTCCGCTGCAGTACGACGCTGCGATCATGGAAAACGTGGCGAAGTCGAAAGCGCCGGACTCACCGGTTGCCGGTAAAGCCACTGTGTTCGTCTTCCCAGATCTGAACACAGGGAACACCACCTATAAAGCGGTACAGCGTTCTGCCGAGCTGGTGTCTATCGGTCCAATGCTTCAGGGCATGCGCAAGCCGGTCAACGACCTGTCTCGTGGCGCACTGGTTGACGACATCGTCTACACCATCGCACTGACCGCGATTCAGGCCAAGCAGGCTGAAGAGCAAAACGCTTAAGTCTTCACTGAATCGAACGAAAAAATACCTCGGCATCGCCGGGGTATTTTTATATTGAGCCTCCTATTCTCATTGCCAGACAATCCATAATCCGTATGCTGTGAAGTCTGAATCATTAAGGATTGCAGCAAGATACATGGATGGGTTGAATTCTCTCGGACTTTTTATTGGCTCCCTGTTTGCCAACACACTGGCTTCTCTGTCCGGCGGCGGTGCCGGATTAATCCAGTTTCCCCTGCTGATTTTTCTGGGCCTGCCCTTTTCCGTGGCGCTGGCGACCCATAAAATCGCCAGCGTCGCGCTGGGTCTGGGCGCGGCGGTCAAACACATTCGTTCCGGTAAGCTGAACTGGTTGATGACGGGCTATGTCATTGCATCCGGAACCTTAGGCGTTATTCTGGGTGCCAATGCCATTCTCTTTGTACCGGGCCGAATAGCCGAGTCCGCCCTTGGCATGCTCATCATTGGCCTTGGCGTATACTCCCTGTATCAACCCAGCCTGGGTCAGCGTGAAAGTGCTCGTCGGCGGGATACCAGCGGGATGATTGCCGGCAGCCTGGGCCTGGCCGGGATCGGGGTGATCAATGGCTCACTGACCGCAGGCAGCGGACTGTTTGTGACCTTATTTCTGATCCGCTGGTTTGGCTATGACTATAAACAGGCGGTCGCCCTGACCATGATCAGTGTCGGCCTGTTCTGGAACGGCACAGGCGCGGTCGCCATGTACGCGGCCGGTGCGGACATCTTCTGGCCCTGGCTGCCGATTCTGATTGCCGGTTCATTGCTGGGGGGCTACCTCGGAGCGCATCTGGCGATCAGGCAAAGCAACAAGCTGATCAAACGCTGTTTCGAAGCCCTGACATTTCTGATCGGGGCCAAACTGTTATTCGGAATGTGAGGATTCTTATGTCTGACAATACACCGCAAATGGCTGGCAAAGCCGTGATTGATATTTACTACTGCCGCCAGTGTAACTGGATGCTCCGGGCCAGCTGGATGTGCCAGGAGCTCTTGCATACCTTCAGTGAAGATCTGGACGCCGTCAGCCTGCACCCGGACACAGGCGGCCGGTTTGAAGTCTTCTGCAATAATGTCCGCATCTGGGAGCGCAAAACCGATGGCGGTTTTCCTGATGCCAAACAACTCAAACAAAGGGTCAGGGATATTCTGGATCCCGCGCGCGATCTCGGCCATGTCGACCGCTGATCGTCGCTTTTTTGACTGACGTCAACACCGAAAGCACTGGAAAAACAGTGAACAGCTCGCCGGTTGGTTATAATTTAGACAAAACAAGGATAACTTATCAGTCAGACAGGCGGACGAGACATGGATATTCTGATCACCGGCGGAACCGGGTTTATTGGCAAAGCGCTGCTTCCTCATCTGAATCATGATCAGGTGACGGTTCTCAGCCGTAACCCCAACCGCGCTTATCAGCGTCTGGGCCATCACATTAAAGTCATCACCAGTCTGGATTCACTGGAGAATCTGGATGAATATGATGTGGTGATCAATCTGGCCGGTGAGCCGATTGCTGATAAGCGCTGGACAGAAAAACAGAAAGAGGAGATCTGCCGCAGCCGCTGGCAGCTCACCCGGGATCTGGTGGTCAAAATACAGGCCGGTGAGAACCCGCCGCATACCTTCCTCAGCGGCTCTGCGGTGGGCTACTACGGCGATCAGCAGCAGAACGACTTTGACGAGTCGCTCGATGTTCAGCGTGACGATTTTGCCCATACGGTGTGCCGCACCTGGGAAGAGCGGGCACTGGCGGCACAGTCAGACAAAACCCGCGTCTGTGTGCTGCGGACCGGTATTGTACTGGGCAAAGGCGGCGGGGCGCTGGCCAAGCTGGTGCCACTGTACAAAATGGGACTGGGTGGCCCGATTGGCAATGGCCAGCAGTATTTCCCGTGGATTCATCTGCAGGATATGGTCAAAGGCATCCTGTTTCTGCTCAAGCAGACGGACGCCCGAGGCCCCTATAACCTCACGGCGCCTCAACCCGTGACCAATAAAGAATTCAGCCAGACACTGGCCAGAGTGCTGCGCCGTCCGCATGTGATGAGCACACCGGAATGGCTGTTGCGCCTGGGTATGGGAGAATCGGCCCAGATGCTGCTCGACAGCCAGCGTGCCCTGCCGGCCAAGCTGGAAGCCCATGGTTTCCATTTTTGCTATCCGGAACTGGAAGGTGCCCTGAAAAGTGCCCTGAGCGATCAGGAAAGCCGGGTGACCCGTGTCGAGTAACCCGGCACGATAGCGCTACCGGCCCAGAGGACGCAGCAGTTGCTTCATCATGGTACTGATGATCAGTAAAATCAGCACGATTGACAACAACGGCAATACCAGCCATAACCCCGGATGCCAGCTCACTGGCAGCTCGAAGCCCCATTTGATCAAAGAAGCCACCAGCGCTTCAGCCCCGAGTACGGCGATCACCCCTGCCAGTACCGCCATCAGGCCATATTCACTCCAGATGGTGGCACGGATCCGGCTTCGGCTGGCGCCTAAAGTGCGGTAGAGCTTAATTTCCTGCTGCCGCTGTGACAGGCTCAGACGTAACAAAGTCAGCACCAGTAACAAGCCACTGCACACCCCCAGAAAAGCCAGCACAGACAATGACAATGACACCTGCTGTAAGATGGCCTGAATCCGGGTAGCCATGGTTCTCAGATCCAGCAAGGTGACCGTCGGATAGTCTCTGCCGAGCTTGTTCACCAGCTCACTCTGATCAGCAGCCACTCTGAAACTGACCAGCCAAGTGGCCGGCAAATCGGCCATCACATCCGGTGTGAAGATGAAGTAGAAATTGGGCCGCATATTGCGCCATTCCACTTCCCGTAAGCTGGTCACTGTGGCACTGAACATCTGGCTGTTCACGTTAAAACCCAGTGTATCGCCCAGCTTGATCCCCAGTCGGTCCGCCACCCCGGTTTCCACCGACACGCCGCCGGGTGCATTGCGCCACTCACCAGCGACCAAGGTGTTATGCACTGGCATGCTATCTCGCCAGGTAAAATTCAGTTCGCGGCGCAGGGATTCATCCCCTTCCTGACGATCATCATTCTCACTGCCGTTTTCCGCCTCTTCAGCCCTTGGGTTCAGGCCGTTGATCGTCACCAGGCGACCGCGCACAATGGGATAACTGTCGGAACGCATTAAACCGTTCTCATCCAGCACATTGAGATAAGCCTGATGCTGAACCGGGCTGATATTCAGCGCAAACACATTGGGGGCATCCGGCGGCAATGTCTGCTGCCAGTCCGCCAGCAAATCGGTCCGCAGCAGCCAGATCACCGCCAGCAGCATCAATGAGCTGGTCAGGGCGGCCAACTGGGCACCGCTTGCCAGCGGGCTGCGGCCGATACGGCTCAGTGCCAGTGTCATGGCCGGTCCCCACCGACGACGACGCAGCCCAGCCACCAGCATTAAACCCAGTCCTGCCAGCAGTACCATCAGCACAAACAAACCGGCCAGGGTCAGCCACATCATGGGGTTATCCCCCACCCAGAGCAACAGCGCGACGACAGGGAACAGAATCAGCAGGTAGCGTTTCTTTGAACTGGTGTCCGCGCTCTGGCGCTGCATGACCGCCAGAGCCGGGGCATCCAGCAAACGCCAAAGTGCGATCCCGATGCCCGGCACCGATACCAGGATCGCCACCAGCAGACTCACCAGCCAGGGCATGGCCCCCATCTCGGGCAGCGGCTGAGGCAACACATCGGTGAGCGGCAGGCGCAGTAACCACTCCAGAAGCAGCCCAAGCGCCAGGCCCGCGGTCGCCGCAATAGCAAACAAGAGTCCCAGCTGTCTCGCCAGCCATCGCCACAGAAAAGCTTTCCCGGCGCCGAGACTTTTCATCATGGCGACGGTTTCCGTCCGGCTGGCGGTGTAGTGCATACAGGTCAGCACCAGTGTGGCTGTGGCCATCATGATCACCAGGATCAGGGTCAGCGACAGATACTGCTGCACCCGCTCGATCATCTCGCCGGTCCGGCCCTGTGTGGTTTCGCTGATCCAGCGCTGGTCCGGTGTCAGTGATGTCCTATCCTGCAGTTGCTTTAACTGGGCCTCTGTGCCATTAAAATAGGCCCGGTAACGTACCCGGCTGCCGGGCTGAATGGCCTCGGTGGCGGCCAGATCGGCTTCATGCATCAGCACGGCCGGCATCTGGCTGAAAGGGTTAAACGACAGTTCCGGCTCCTGCACTATGGTGCCGGCCACGGTCAGCTCGGCATTCCCTATGGCCACCTGATCGCTGATTTTCACATTCAGCAAAGAGAATAACCGCTCAGACAGCCATAGCTCACCCGGATTGACCTGCTGCTGAGTCCGGTTGCTACCCTGCAGCACCAGCTCACCCCGCAATGGAAAGTCGCTGGAGACAGATTTCACGCTGACCAGCTGCATGGCATTGTCACTGAACGCCATGGTGCCAAATCGCGTTTGCGCTGTGACCGTCAGCCCCAGCCGCTTCGCTTCCCGGATCAGGGGATCTGGCACAGGATTGGCCGATCTCAATACCAGATCAGCGGCTATCATGCTGCGCCCCTGATTAATCATGATCTTCTCAACCCGCACCACCAGCGAGGCCAGCGCAAACACACAGGCAATGATCAAGGTCAGTGCCACTGCAACGGGCCACAGCTGCCCCTGCCACAGTTCACGCCAGCTCCATTTCAGCAGCAGAGAATGGCCCTTTGGCCTGACCGGGCTCTGGCTTTCACTCATCTCTGTCATGCCGCCTCCACCCGTCCGCCATGAATACGTACCACCCGATCACAACGTTCAGCCAGCTGCGGGTCGTGCGTCACCAATACCAGAGTCGTACCGTGATCCCGGTTGAGCGCAAACAGCAGATCGATGATGGTGGCGGCGGTTTGCTGATCCAGATTGCCGGTCGGTTCATCGGCAAACAGCACCTGCGGGGCCGTCATAAATGCCCTGGCCAGTGCCACACGCTGCTGCTCACCACCCGATAGCTGGGAAGGTAGATGCGCTTCACGTCCCTGCAATCCGACCTGGCGCAATAACGCTGCAGCCCGCTCGCTATCGCCGGTTTCCCCTTTGATAATGGCCGGTAAGGTCACGTTCTCCAGCGCCGTCAGCGACGGGATTAACAAAAAACTCTGGAACACAAACCCGACAGCCTGACTGCGCAGCGCGGCACGGGACTCATCGTCCATGTGAGACAAGACTTGCCCCAGCAATTCAATTTCGCCGCTGCTGGGCACGTCCAGTCCGGCCAGCAAGGTCATCAGTGTTGATTTACCCGCTCCGGAAACCCCAACCAAAGCAATGCTTTCGCCCTGCTCGACCTCGAGCGAAACATCCTGCAGAATGGTGAGAGTCGTGGTGGCCGTTGTCACCTGTTTTGATACTGATTGCGCTTTTATCACGGATGTAGACATGATGCGGATCCTTGCACTGTTATTACTTGTTATGGCCCCACTCAGTAGTGTTGCCGCCACCCTGATGGTGCTTGGCGACAGCCTGAGTGCAGGTTATCAGATGCGTGCCGAACAAAGCTGGCCCCGTCTGATGGAACCCATGCTGAACGGCAACGGGCTGAAAATTGATGTGATTAATGCCAGTATCTCTGGCGACACCACAGGAAATGGCCTTGCCCGTCTGCCTAAGCTATTGAAACAGCATGCTCCAGATTACGTCATAATTGAACTGGGTGCGAATGATGGTCTGCGCGGATTTCCACCGGCGACCATAGAGAATAACCTCAAAGCCATCATTAGCCTTATTAAGGATAGCGGCGGTGAACCAATGTTGATGCAAATCCGCATCCCGCCCAATTACGGCAAGCGCTATACCAGCCAGTTTGAAGCGATCTATCCCAGACTCAGCAAAGACTACGCTTTGCCTCTGCTGCCCTTCTTTCTCGAGCAGGTCATTCTGCGTGATGGCTGGATGATGGATGATGGCCTGCACCCCAAAGCCGACGCGCAGCCCTGGATCGCTGCATTCATGACGGACACGATCACCCCTTTTTTGTAACCAGATTTTACAGGGCGTGATAAAGCCCGGATTTAAGGACAATTCATGAGTACTGCCATTCTGATTACCGGCTGCAGCAGCGGCATCGGTTACCACTGCGCCAGATCCCTTCATCAGGCCGGCTATCTGGTAGTGGCCAGCTGCCGGCACGATGCCGATGTCGCGCGCCTGCGAGACGAAGGCCTCCACTGTGTGAAGCTCGATCTCGCCGACAGCCAGTCGATTGAACAGGGACTGGCAGACGCGCTGCGTATTACCCAAGGACAACTTGATGTGCTGTTTAACAACGGCGCCTACGGCCAGCCCGGCGCGCTTGAAGATCTGCCCACCGATGCCCTTCGCGAGCAGTTCGAGACCAATCTGTTTGGCTGGCACTCGCTCACGAAAGCCGTGATTCCTGTGATGCTGGCTCAGGGAAGCGGCAAAATCGTGCAAAACAGCTCTGTGCTCGGTCTGGTGGCCATGAAGTACCGCGGCGCCTACAATGCCAGTAAATTTGCGCTGGAAGGCTATACCGACACCCTGCGACTGGAGCTGGCAAACACCCCGATTCAAGTCAGCCTGATAGAGCCAGGGCCGATTGAAAGTCAGTTCCGGGCCAATGCCAAGCGTCAGTTTGAAGCCCATATTGAGATGACGGCATCGCGGCACAAAGACAGTTATCAGAACACTCTGGACCGGCTGGGCAAACCCTCCCCGTCCAATCAATTCACACTGACGCCGGAAGCTGTCCTCAAGCCACTGATGCGCATTATCAGCAGTGATCGGCCATCCCCCCGGTACTATGTCACCCAGCCGACCTATATCTTTGGCTTCCTGCGCAGAGTGCTGCCCGTTCGCTGGCTCGATCATCTGCTGGGAAAAAGCGATTAACTGACACTCACAATGCACAAAGTTTGATCTTTATCCGAGAGTCAGAAACTCAGCGAAAAAATGCGTTTTTTTAGCCAGCTGTCATGATTGTGTCATCTGCGCATTCTAGGCTTCTGGGTAAGTTGGTCCTTACCTGCTGAAGGGGTAAACCAGCGATCCCCCTAAACAAACGTGCTACATTTTTCGGAGAGATCGGCATGACATTACGCCAGATAAATGCGCTCTGTCTTTGTGTCGCTATTGCTCTGCTTCTGACCTTCCATCTGTAACGGAGAGCCCTGCTCTCCGTTTTTTTCTCTGAGACCTGTTACCAACCGCGTTTTTCTGTCTTTTCCCTTGATTTTCCAGCCAATCAGCCCAACATCTTGAACATCACTCTTAAACGATCACGGAAACGCCCGGTATGAATGACAAATTAGCAATTGAACTGAATGAAACCAATCTGCATCAGGTGATAGAGCAGTCAATGCAACAGCTGGTCGTGATCAGCTTCTGGGCTCCATCCATGCCAGAAACAGCAGAAGTCAACACCCTGCTTGAGCGTCTGGCGGCCCAGTACGCTGGCCAGTTTGTGGTGGCAACGCTCAATTGCGAAGAACAACAAATGGTGGCGGCCCAGTTTGGTGTGCGTAGTCTGCCGACCGTCGCCATTTTCAGCAATGGTCAGCCGGTTGACGGTGCGGCAGGCCCGCAAACCGAAGACAGCCTGCGTCAGATGCTGAGTAAGCATTTACCCAGCCAGGAAGAAATGCAGCTGGAACAGGCCATTCAGTTAGTCAGCCAGCAAGCCTTCAACGAAGCACTGCCCATTCTGCGCGAACTGGCAGCCAGCCTGCCGGGCAACAGCCAGGTCTTGCTTGCCACCGCCGAATGCCTGCTGGAAACCGCACAGTTTGACGAAGCAGAAACCCTGCTGGGACAGATTCCGATGCAGGATCAGGACGGTTATTACAAAGGACTGGTTGCCAAGCTGGAGCTCCACCGCCAGGCCAGCGATTCTCCGGAGATCCGTCAGTTAGAAGAAAAACTGGCCACCGATCCGGGTAACGGACAGCTCGCTTACGATCTTGCGGTGCAGTACAGTCAGGTCAATCGTCATCAGGAATCGCTGGATATCCTGCTGAATCTGCTGCGTAAAGATCTGAACTTTGCCGACGGTAATGCCAAGAAAACCATGATGGATATTCTGGCCTCACTCGGTCAGGGTAATGCCCTTGCCAGCCAGTATCGTCGCCAGCTTTATTCCCTGCTGTACTGATCTCACCCACGCCGCAGGCAATCTCACTTTGCCTGCGGTTATGTTTCCACGGTTTCCCCTTTCGTCAAGGCATCAATGATCGGGCAACCCGGCTGGTTGTTCCCCGGACACTGGCTGATCAGGCTCTGCAGGCTTTGTTTCATGGCCAGTAATTCCTCGATCTGATGGTCAATCTCAGCCAGTTTGTGCTCGGCTTTTTCTTTTACGTCAGCACTTTTTCTGTCCGGATCCCGCGACAAGGCCAGCAGCTCACGACTTTCATCCAGGCTGAATCCGACCAGACGTGATCGTTTGATCATCAACAACTCATTGACCTGCTTCTGGCTGTAACGGCGATAGCCATTCTCGCCCCGTTGCGGCTCGCTGATCATGCCCTTGCTTTCATAAAATCGTATGGTTTTGTTGGTCAGGCCCGTCTGTTTTGCCACTTCGCTGATATTCATCACTGCCCCACTTAAAAATACCGCTTGACCTTCCATTAACTGGAAGCTTTAAAGTGAGCATATCTCATAACTGTGGTGTAGAGGAAGCCCATGGATCATTCAAATCACGCCCCAGCCAGCCATTCCGCTGCCAACATGGATATCAGGCTGCCACTTCGCAAGGTTCGCTGCATGAAGTGCGTCGGAAAAATTAAACAGGCGCTGAGCAAGCTCGATGGCATCGAATCGCTGGATATAGATACGCAACAAGCCCACATCACAGGGCAGATCGATCTGAACGAAGTGATCAACACCATTGAAAATCTTGGCTATCAAGCAGGCTATCAGCATGACTTGCCGCTATCGGGACTGTCGTGTGGCAAGTGTGTCAGTAAGCTGGAAACGATCTTCAGCAATGAACCGGCAATCAGTCAGTTTGAAGTCAGCAAAACCCGGGCCAAGGTCACGGGCGCACTGACTGAAACCGCGCTGATAGCCCTGATTAAATCTGCAGGCTATCAGGTACCGGCTGAAGCGAGTGCAGTTGAAACGGTTTTACCCGACGCGGCCGCGCCCAAACAGGCAGCTCAAAAGCCGGCAGGCCCTGACGCACCACCCACATCCGACAACAGCCACTACTTTTTGCTGTCAGGCATGACCTGCGCCAGTTGTGTGTCCTCGGTTGAAAAAGCCATTCAGGGCGTGGCAGCGGTTACGGCTGTCAGTGTCAATCTGGCCGAACGAACAGCCTTGGTTCAGGGGGATATCAATCCTGATTCGGTGATCCAAGCGGTGTCTGATGCCGGTTATGGTGCTGAGCTCAGTGAAGATGAAGCGACACGACGTGAACGCCAGCAAGCCCAGAATACAGCGACCTACAAACAGCATCTGCTCAATGCCGGGCTGGCATTAGCTCTGGGTGTGCCCCTCATGGCCTGGGGCGTTTTCGGTGGCAGCATGATGATCGAGTCGGCCACCAGCCAATGGGCTTGGGGCATCATCGGTGTGCTGACACTGGCGCTGCTCATTTACTGTGGCGGCCACTTTTTCCGCGATGCCTGGAAAGCTTTTTTACATCACAGAGCCAGTATGGATACCCTGGTGGCACTGGGGACAGGTGCGGCCTGGTTTTATTCCATGTTTGTGGTGCTCAAACCTGACTGGTTTCCGGTACAGGCGAGGCATGTCTACTTTGAAGCATCCGCCATGATTCTGGGGCTGATCACCCTGGGTCATGCGCTTGAAGCCAAAGCGCGAGGGCGCACTTCACGGGCACTGGAAAAACTGATCGACCTGCAGCCGCAGACCGCCATTCTGGTCGATCAGCAAGGCGAGCGTGAAGTCCCTCTGGCTGACGTTCAGCCGGGTATGGTGCTGCGTTTGCGTCCGGGTGCCAAAGTGCCGGTCGATGGACTGATTGAGCAAGGTGAGAGCTATCTTGATGAATCCATGCTGACCGGTGAACCCGTCCCGGCCCATAAGCAACCGGGAGACAAACTCCATGCCGGTACCATCAACCAAAGCGGCAGTCTGCTGTTTAAAGCGGTGCAGGTCGGTAATCAAACCCTGCTGGCCCGGATCATCGGTCTGGTTCGTCAGGCACAGAGCAGTAAGCCTGAGCTGGCGAAAATGGCGGATACCATTTCGGCCATCTTCGTTCCGGCCGTGATGATCATCGCCATTGTTACCGCCACCCTCTGGTACTACTTCGGCCCGGATCCCGTCTCAATATACATGCTGATCACCGCAACCACTGTGCTCATTATTGCCTGCCCCTGTGCACTTGGACTGGCGACCCCGATGTCGGTGACTGTTGGTCTTGGTCGTGCCGCGGAATACGGCATCCTGATCCGCCATGCCGATGCCATGCAACTGGCCGCCAACATTGATACCGTGGTGCTGGACAAAACCGGGACGCTGACCGAAGGCAAACCTGTGCTCACACACAGCCATTATTACGGCGACCACACGGAGCACACTGTGCTGACTTTGGCAGCCAGCCTCGAACAGGGTGCTGAGCACCCGCTGGCAAAAGCTATCGTCTCGGCGGCAGAAGAGAAAGGGCTGTCTTTGCAATCCGCCCGGGATTTTAACGCTCAGGCTGGCTATGGCGTCAGCGGCGAGGTCAACGGACAGCGTGTTCTGCTGGGCAACCGTGCGCTGATGGAAAAAGAAAATATCGACATTTCTGACCATCAAAACGATGCCCATTCGCTGGCCGATGCTGGGGCAACGGCTATTTTCATTGCCGTCGACGGCGAACTGGTCGCGCTGTTAGGCATCAGTGATCCGCTGCGATCAGATTCGAAAGCCGCGGTGGGGCGACTGCAGGCGAAAGGGATCGAGGTGATCATGCTGACCGGTGATACCGAACGGACTGCCAAAGCGATCGCCCGCCAGGCGGGGATTGACCGCGTCATTGCCGGGGTCCTGCCCGACGGAAAATCCAAGCAGGTGGCAAAACTGCAACACTCCGGAAAACACGTAGCCATGGTCGGGGACGGCATTAATGATGCACCCGCACTGGCTAAGGCAGAAATCGGTATTGCCATGGGCAGCGGCAGCGATGTTGCCATTGAAAGCGCGCAACTCACGCTGGTGCGCCATTCTCTGCACGGCGTCGCCGATGCACTGGAACTGTCATCGGCAACTTTACGAAATATGAAGCAAAACCTGTTTGGCGCCTTTGTGTATAACACCTTGGGGATTCCGCTGGCCGCCGGGATTCTGTTCCCCTTCACAGGCAGCCTGCTCAGCCCTGTGATTGCCGGAGCGGCGATGGCGCTCTCGTCCATCACTGTGGTCAGCAATGCCAACAGACTGCGACTTTTCCGCCCGGGCAGTCATAACAACACTCAATTGAAAAAGGAGGTCTGAGATGATGGCTTTACTTGCTGCGCTGGCCATTGGCTTTATTGTCTGGTGGTTCTGGCTGCATCCCAACAAGTAATCACTGCTGAGCGGCTGCCTGTCAGCCGCTTTTTCTTGCCAGTCCGCACCAGATTCCATAGGCTGTATGCATCCTACCGCCAATGGAAACAGCATGTTCAAATCCTTGCTCACCAAAGCCGGTATCCTGCTGACAATCTTCAGTTCAGGTGCCTGCGCAGAACCCCAGGTCTGGCTGGCCAAAGACAACCAGCGACAGTTTGTGCTGATGGGATCGATCCATGTCGGCAGCGATGCACTCTACCCGCTGCCTGACGCCTTTAACCGTTACTGGTCTCAAGCGAACGGCCTGATATTAGAGGCCAATATTCAAAAGCAATTCAGTATGCCGGCCATCGACGAGGCTCACTTTACCCGTAAACTGCTGCCGCCTGCTGATATCCGAACCCTCAGAGATCTTGCCGCTCAACTCAAACTGTCTCCTTTCAGCCTGCTCGAAAGCCCGCCCTGGCTCACCGCCATGCACCTGCAGATGGCACAATCGCTCAAGTTTGGCCTCACTCCGGACAAAGGTATTGATCAGATGGTGTTTAACCGGGCGCAAAAAGAGAATTTGCCCATTTTTGAGCTGGAGGGGATAGAAGCGCAGTTCCGCCTGCTGTCTTCACTGCCTGACCACGGATTAAACCTGCTGCAAACAACGCTCAACGAATGGCCACTGCTGGAAGAAGAAATGACCTGCCTGCTCACCGCCTGGCAACAGGGTAATAACGCCGTACTGACAGAGCTCAGCCAGCAAGTCGCCCTTTCAGAAGAAACTGAACAACACTTGCTGATCCAGCGCAATTATAACTGGGTGAAACAGCTCGCCACCTCGCCTCAGTACCAGAAAGGGACTTTCCTGGTGGTGGTCGGCGCCTACCACATGATGGGCGAAGAAGGGCTTCCGGCATTGCTGAAAAAGCAGGGATTCTCAGTTCAGCAAATCAACAGCGCGCAACCTGCCGCCTGCCAGTCCGGTATCGCCCAAACCCCGTCATAAATCGCCTGGCCTCACCTTCTCCTTTTCAAAGGGAGTGAATCGCCGGGTTTCAATAAGCTCTGTGCAATCCCTCCCCCTTTTCAAGGGGGAGGCTAGGTGGGGGTTACTGGGCACAAGAGCCAAATTCTGTACATACAAAAAAGCCCGCTCATTGAGCGGGCTTCTATAATGTGGTCGGTGAAGAGGGATTCGAACCCCCGACCCTCTGGTCCCAAACCAGATGCGCTACCAAACTGCGCTATTCACCGATAAGTTTTGTTGCTACTTTGAGTTTCGTTCCAGAGGGTCCCTCTGGTCCGCTATTCTCAAAAGCCGGATATGCGCGACCAAACTGCGCTATTCACCGAAATTCAATCAGACTGACTACAGTCTTAAAAACGAGATTTGCTTCTTTTGAAAGTATAACTCTTGTTACCTGAGTTACTCAAACCGCGTTTTGAAATAGTGGTCGGTGAAGAGGGATTGAACGCGGCGGGCTTCCGCACCCGACCCGTGTCGCCGTCTTACCAACCTAAAAGCCCGACGTATCAGACTTTGGAAATAGTGGTCGGTGAAGAGGGATTCGAACCCCCGACCCTCTGGTCCCAAACCAGATGCGCTACCAAACTGCGCTATTCACCGACAAGTTTTGTTGCTGCTTTGAGTTTCGTTCCAGAGGGTCCCTCTGGTCCGCTATTCTCAAAAGCCGGAGATACGCGACAAACTGCGCTATTCACCGACAAGTTTTGTTGCTGCTTTGAGTTTCGTTTCAGAGGATCCCTCTGGTCCGCTATTCTCAAAAGCCGGAGATACGCGACCAAACTGCGCGATTCACCGACAAGTTTTGTTGCTGCTTTGAGTTTCGTTCCAGAGGGTCCCTCTGGTCCGCTATGCTCAAAAGCCGGAGATGCGCGACCAAACTGCGCTATTCACCGACAAAAACGAAACGCTGATGCGATTCGAGGTGGCCTATAATACTGGCTAATTTACTGAACGCAAGGGGGCGAGCAGAAAATTTCCTTTCCTCGCTGCTACTTGCTTAGGAATGCACCAGTTAACACAGAATTTTGCTGAGAGCGGCAAAAAAACACACCAATTGTGAAGATTCGAGTATGAATTGATCCAGATCATCAGCCCATTCGCCAAGGCCCATTAAGCTTGAATTCAGTTTCCCAGGCAGAGGACATCACATGGAATTTTGGCTAGATTTACTCTTTGGTAATCCGGTTGGCCTATCATCAATGATAGTGATTTTCGGTGCATTGGGGCTCATGCTCTTCTATGGTGGTTATTTTGTCTATAAAGCGATGAATGCAAAGCCACAAGATTAGCCGTTCCGTTATCTCCAATCTTCTTTGAATCCTGAGGACTCTGACAGGCCCGGGATTCTTTTTTTCTTGCCAAGCCACGTATAATCTTCCCTACCGTCCGCAGTAGAAAAACACACCATGTCCGATCAAGATGAACTGGACCTGTTCCGAGAAATGATGGCCGATGTGGCCCCGCTGGAGCAGGATAAAGTAACCCCGGAAAAGAAGCATCAGATTACTGACGCCCAACTCGCCCGGCAAGCCGCAGCGCAGAGCCTGGCTGACAGTGATCCTGAATATTTATCACTCGATTATGCCACTATGGTCAAGCCGGATGACATGCTGGATTACAAGCGTGACGGGGTTCAGGACGGTGTCATCCGCAAGTTAAGACTGGGCAAGTACGATATTCAGGCCAGGCTTGACCTGCACCGTAAAACGCTCAGGGAAGCCAGAGATGAAGTCTTGCACTTTCTCAGGCAATGTCAGCGCATGGACATTCGTACCGTGCTGATCGTGCACGGTAAAGGTGAACGTTCCACGCCTCCGGCATTGATGAAGAGCTATGTCGCGACCTGGCTGACTCAAATCAGTGATGTGATGGGCTATCATTCCGCGTTACGACAGCATGGCGGAAACGGTGCCCTTTACGTCATGCTCAAAAAAAGCCCTGAACGTAAGCTGGAAAACCGGGAACGGCATCAGAAACGCCAGAGCTGAAGCTGTCAGAGTGGCAGTATGTTTATCCCTGCCACACGACCCTGAGGGCCAGCATAATCAGCACCACACCGGACAAACGATCGATCAGCTGGGCGCGCGTTTTCAGTGTTTCTAACACCGCTGGCCGGGACAATACCAGCGCGATCAGTGTGTACCAGAGGCCATCCACCAATAATGGTGTAGCGACAATAATCACTCGGTCGCTCATGGCACTTCCGACGGCCACAAACTGACTGAACAGGGCGAGAAAAAACAGCGCCAGTTTGGGATTGAGCACAGAGATCATCAGCCCGTCCCGGGCTGCACTGCCCATACTTGCCGGTTCGCCAGCCGCCAGTTTTGCCGCCACTCCCCCTTTTGAACGCAGGGCATTGATCCCCAGATACGCCAGGTAAGCGGCGCCTGAATAGGTAATCACCTGAAAAAGTGTTGGCGACTGTTTGAGCACAACAGCCAGCCCGAGCAAAGTCAGTAACGCATAGACACCCACGCCAAACGCATGGGCCCAGGAAGTCACAATGCCATGTAGGCGCCCGCCCGCCAGACTGTGTTTCGCCACCACAGCTAAACTCGGCCCGGGCGACATTGCCCCTAACATACAAATCATCAGTAATGAAAGCCAGATACTGAACGTCATCCTTGTCTCCTGCGGCCAATACTCAGCCTGTCGTCAATTAAATCGGTGGTTGGAATAAGTGGCTGGAATAATTAGCGGGCTAATGCCGCCAGTTGACCACAGGTCAGTTGCAACAGATCATCGGGTGACAACTCGATTTCCAGTCCCCGTCGACCCGCACTGACACAAATCGTGTCATAGTCCCTGGCTGAATCATCAAGAAAAGTGGGCAAGCGTTTTTTCTGACCTAAAGGACTGATCCCGCCAACAATATAGCCCGTCGTTTTTTCGGCGATGGCCGGATCGGCCATTTCGGCTTTTTTAGCCCCTGCGGCTTTTGCCGCCGATTTCAGATCCAGCATGCCCGCCACAGGGACGATGGCCACCGCCAGTTGCCTGGGATCGCCGTTACAGGAAAACAGCAGGGTTTTGAATACCCGGGCCGGATCCTGCCCCAGCACCTCAGCCGCTTCCAGGCCGAAATTGGTATTGTTCGGATCATGCAGATACTGATGGACTTTATGAGCAATTTTATGCTTTTTTGCGAGATTTATAGCGGGTGTCATCCTGTCCTCCGGCATCATTATCGTTACCCACTATAGCGAACAGGTATCTTCCCGCCAAGCCAGTTTCGGCCCTGACAGCCATAAAAAAGCTCACCTGCCAGAACAAGTGAGCTTTAGCCTGCAGCACAGAATCTCAATACCGATTAACGGTACACAATCTCGCCGTTAGGCTCGAACGCATGAACATTGATCGGGCTGTTGGCTTCCAGATAATCTTTCAGCACTTCCGCATCGACAAATCCGGTATTCACGTAACCGGCATGGTCAGCCAGTTTCGGGTAACCGTCGCCACCGGCGGCATTAAAACTCGGTACGGTAAAGCGATAGGTCTGGCTTGGCACCAGAGCTTTACCGCCTATTTTCACATTGCTGACTTTACCGTCCCGGATATCCATCGTCACACCATAGAACTGCGCATATGCCCCTGAATCAACAGGTTTCGTCGCAACCGCACCCAGGTAGTCCAGCACCTCGGCTCCGGTCATATCGGTATAGGTCACCATATTGCCAAATGGCTGTACTTTCAGCACATCTTTGTAGGTAATATCTCCGGCAGGAATCGAGTCACGGACGCCGCCTGAGTTCATCACCGCAAAATCCGCTTTGGCACGCTGCATGTGAGAAGCGGCAATTAAACGCCCCAGGTTGGTCTGCTGGAAGCGCACAACATGACGGTCGCCTTCCAGCTTGCCGTTCGACTGGGCAATTTTAATATTCAGCTTCGCCTGGCCGCGTTCCTGATACGGTGTTAAGAAGGCTTTCACTGTGGGATCCTGAGGGATCTCCTGCTCAATAAAGACTTTCTCTGACTGGCCGTCAGCCAGCTTGATTTTCTTCTTCAGATTCACCGGGATCAGATCGTAGCTGACCATATTCAGCTCACCGTTTCTGAACTCAAAATCCGCCCGGCCCACATACTTGCCCCACTCGTGTGCCTGCACAATCCAGGTGCCATTCTGCTGATCCGGTTTGCAATCATCCCCCGGGTTAAATGACGGGTTGGCCATGTTCGGCCCTTCCATGCAGACGGGTTCCTGAGAATGACCACCAACGATCATATCCAGATCGCCCGGCTCAAGATATCGCGCCAGGGCAACATCACCTGGTGCATTCACACCATGCTTACCATTGGCATAATGACCCATGTGGGTCGCGGCAATAATCAGATCCGGCTTTTCCGTGGCTTTCAACTCGGCGATGACAGCTTTGGCTTCGGCTTTCGGATCGCGAAATTCAATGCCGCCAATGTATTCTGGGTTACCAATTTTCGCAGTATCTTCTGTCGTCAGACCGATCACAGCAATTTTGATCCCCTGCCGCTCGAAAATCTGGTAAGGCTGAAACAAACGCTTGCCCGTCGCCTTGTCATAAATATTGGCTGACAGCATTGGGAAGTTCGCCCATCCTTCCTGTTTACGCAGCACTTCCAGCGGATTATCAAATTCATGGTTACCCAGAGCCATGGCATCGTAGCCCAGCATGTTCATGCCTTTAAAATCAGGCTCCGCATCCTGCAGATCCGACTCAGGCACACCTGTGTTGATATCGCCGCCAGACAACAGCAGACTGGTGCCCCCTTCTTCGGCCACCGCTTCTCTCAGGTCATCGAGCAAGCTTTTACGGGCAGCCATACCATACTCGCCGTCACGGTTATGCCAGAAACGTCCATGATGATCATTGGTATGAAGAATTGTCAGCTTATAGGTTTGGTCTGGTTGCCAGGTGTCGGCTTGTTCCTGGCTCGCACAGCCAGCCAGTACCATTAGCAATCCCGCAGACAAGGCAGTGCGGGTAAACATTTTATTTTTCATTTCATCACCTTACACAGTCAATTCTCATGGCTCACCTCCTTTCCTTGGCGGTGGTAGTGGCCAAAAACAGCGCTCAGTGTAAAGTAATCAAATGCGAGGTGGCAGGCGATTTCACCATAGTGTTAGTTGGATCACTATGCAATCGATATCATTTTTATATTTGAAGGAGATACATCAAGTTCATATCAGAAATCGTGGCTTTCAGGAGATGGTCCAACAGGATGCAGAACCCGGCATCACGACGTGCCGGAATTGTTGATAAAAAACCTCATCTCTGAGGAAACACGGCACCTTCCAAAATACGCCTTTCCAGACATCCCTTCCCCTGAATCACTCGAAAATGCTTGAACCGTTTTTTATTCACCAAACAGACCACCAGCCAAAATAATTCATTGAATCTTTGGCATTCAAACCTTCTCCGCAAATTTTTAACCCAAAAACGATAATATTAGTCGCACCTAATATTTTTTTAGTTTATAGAACAGGCCGTCGTTTAAAGATATTGAATTCAAGTGTTGTTTTCCCTGCCGAAACTTTCACATTTGTATGCAATATGATGAAAAAACTGACAATCAGATTCCGTTCCTTCCACTGAGACCACTGATGAAACTAACCCTAAAACAAAAACTCATAGCCGCCAGCTTATCTGCCGTCGTGGTTATGGCTACCGCTCTGACCTGGCTGGCAGCCAGCCAACTTCATGAACAAACCCAAAACAGCATTTTTGACCGGGCTGACAGCCTGAGCAAAACAGCCACCAAAGGGATCAGTGACTGGATTAATATCCGACGTGATATTACCCGTGCCGTCAAACCTTATGTCAACGCCGCAGAACCGGTTCCTTACCTGCAACAGGCACGGGATGCCGGCAACTTTGATTTAACCTACTTCGGCACACCCGCCGGAGACATGGTTCGTTCCAATCCGGAGCGCAACCGCGCTGGCTATGATCCCCGCGTCCGCCCTTGGTATATTGATGCTCAAAAAGCAGATCAACCGATCATTACCACTGCCTATCTGGATGCGATTACCCATGCACCTATGGTGACACTGGCTGAACCTGTGAAGCAAAATGGGCAGTTGGTTGCTGTCATCGGCTCTGATGTCCTGATTGATCAGATGATTTCGGATGTCATCAGCCTGGATGCCGGTGATAATGCTTATGCGATGCTGCTCAATACTCAGGACAACACATTTTTAGCACACCCAAACAAAGCGTTACTGCTTCAATCCATCAGTAAATACGACTCGGCATTGAACATGAGCATCATTCATCAGGCGGTCAGCACCCGGACCCTTGTGAATGAAACCATCAAAGGGAAAGAGAAGCTGCTCTACTTTACCGAAGTCCCTGGTACACCGTGGATTTTAGGTCTTGAACTGGACAAAGCGACAGAAGAAGCCAGCCAGAGCGAGCTGCTGACCCGGCTGATCCTTGCTTCAATCGTGATTACGCTGGCTGTGCTGGCGGCTGTAGCCTGGCTGGTCGGTTACCTGTTTCGTGATCTGGGCCGGGTGTCTGAAGCACTGGCTGAAATTGCGACGGGTGAAGGCGATCTGACCCAGCGACTGGAGCCGCGCAGCGATGACGAAGTCGGCCAGCTGGCCCATAATTTCAACCGCTTTGTCGGCAACATGCACGGCATGGTGATGCGCCTGCGGGATGTCTCTCAGTCACTGAACTCTCAGGCACATCAGACGGCTTCTCAAGCAGAAGAGCGCAGCACCCGCATTCGCCACCAGCAGGATGAAATCAACATGGTTGCGACCGCCATAAACGAAATGGCTGCAGCCACACAGGAAATCGCCGGCAATGCTGATAATACGGCCAAAACATCGACAGAGACTGTTGAGGCTGCACAGCATGGTGCCGAGCAAGTCGATCAGAGTCAGAGTTCAACCACCAGCCTGGCCCGCGAAGTTGAAACGGCAACAGAGGTCATTAGTGAGCTGAATCATCACTCACAGAGCATCACCACGATTCTGTCGACCATTCAAAACATCGCTGAACAGACCAACCTGCTGGCACTGAATGCCGCGATTGAAGCCGCCCGGGCCGGCGAACAAGGTCGTGGTTTTGCTGTGGTTGCCGATGAAGTGCGCGTGCTGAGCCAGCGTACACACGCCTCGACACAGGAAATTCAGCAAATGATTGAAACCCTGCAAAAAACAACAGGCAGTGCCGTCGGTATTATGAGTGACAGTCGCCGTCTGGCGGAAACCAGTGTGGATGACGCTAATTCCGCTTCAGCCAGCCTGGCACAGATCATTTCTGCGATTACCAATATCAGTGATATGGCCACACAGATTGCATCGGCTGCGGAAGAACAATCCTCTGTGACGTCAGAAATCACCCGAAATACTGAGAGTATCCGGGACGTTTCTAACGATCTGGCTCAGGAAGCGAGTGTCGCAGCACAACAGGCCGCGCAGTTGTCCGAACTGTCGCATGAGCTGCAACAGGAAATCAGCCGCTTTAAGCTGTAATCTGTGACTCAGTTGCTTTCAAAAAAACACCCCGAACCGGGGTGTTTTTTTCTTGGGGATACGCCTGCGTTTAGGCGGTTACGGCCAGGCGCTGCTGATGTTTCACAAACACAGCGATCAGCGCACTGGCAGCCAGAAAGAAACAATAATAGGAATGGCTGACAACCGCTAATGGCGACAGACCGAATACCGAGCCCAGCAACAGCGCCTGCGCACCATAAGGCAGTACACCCTGAATAACGCATGAGAATATATCCAGCAAGCTGGCCGAGCGCCGTGGCGTCACTGCATTTTGCTCTGCCAGTTCACGGGCCACGCCCCCTGCGACAATAATCGCCACAGTATTATTGGCGGTGCAGACATTGGTCAGGCTGACCAGCCCTGCAATGCCCATTTCACTCGCTTTTTGCGATTGCTCACCGCCTGATTTTTTACTGAAAACGCCGATCAGTTTGCTGACTAACAGCGTCAGAAATGCCAGACCGCCCTGACGGCGCATCAGCTCACTCATACCGCCAATCAGCAGCGACAACAGGAAGATTTCCTGCATGTTACCAAACCCGGCATAAATATCTTTGCTCCAGCTCGCCAGACTGTAATCAGACACTGACAATAAACCCACACCGCCCGCCAGAATAATCCCCAGGCTCAGCACCACAAAAACATTCACACCGGATACAGCAAGGACCAGAATCGTGATATAGGGCAACACCTTGAGCCATTCGATGCTGGTAACCGTCGGTGCTTCAGACGGTGAGGAGTGGAAAAGAAACAGCAAGATGGCCGCCAGCGCCGCTGGCAGCGCAATGGCAATGTTCTCGCGGAATTTATCGCGCATCGCACAGCCCTGAGAGCGGGTGGCGGCAATCGTGGTATCAGAGATAATCGACAAATTATCGCCGAACATGGCACCACTGAGCACCACACCGGCAGTCAGAGCGATATCCAGATCGGCGGTCTCAGCAATGCCCAGCGCCACAGGTGCCACCGCTGCAATTGTGCCCATTGAGGTTCCCATAGCCGTGGCAATAAAGGCCGCGATGACAAAAATACCCGGTAAAATCAGGCTGGGTGGCAATAAAGACAGACCGAGATTGACGGTGGCATCCACCCCACCCGTTGCTTTCGCGACTGCCGCAAACGCACCCGCCAGCAGATAAATCATGCACATGGCGATGATATCGCTGTGTCCGACCCCACGCATAAAATCTTCGATGGTTTTATTGAGCGCCTCTTTGCTCAACACAATAGCAACCAATATGGCAGGCAAAGCCGCAACAGGGGCCGGTAATTGATAGAAGGCAAAATCGACACCCTGCCAGGTCAGATAACTCCCGACACCGATAAACAAAGCCAGAAAAACGGCCAGTGGCAATAACGCCAGCGCAGACGGTTGAATGGGGTCAGAAGATGATTGTGTGTGGTCGTACGACATAATGACTACAGGGTATACTGATAAATGGGTCGCCTAGACTAATTGCTGCATTCACACGTGTCAACATCTAGACGTCTAAACATCCATATGCATGGTATTGAAATTCACTCAACCAAATTAATATGGATGCATATCCCGCCGCATATATACAATGCGCTGAATATCTGGCCAATTGGCAGGAATGACAAATTTTTATCCTATCACCGTCAATTATCAGTCGGTTCAAATCCTTAAATTTCCATATACAACCGTCGTATAGCTATATAGAATTCGCAGGATTCTTTTTCTCCATTTGTCACATTTTTTGTGCAACAAATGAGAAAATATCAATTTTCAGCTTCTGTTCCATCCATCGAGACTCATCATGAAACTGACCCTAAAGCAAAAACTCATAGGAGCCAGCTTATCTGCCGTCGTGGTTATGGCAACCGCGCTGACATGGCTGGCCGCAAACCAACTTTATCAACAGACACAAAACAGCATTTTTAGCCGTGCCGACAGCTTAAGCAAAACCGCGACCAAAGGGATCAGTGACTGGATTGAGATCCGTCGCAGTATCACCAGTGCCATCAAGCCGTACCTGGACACCTCAGATCCTGTGCCATACCTGCAGCAAGCACGTATTGCCGGTGGTTTTGATGAAATGTATTTTGGCACGTCCGCCGGTGAGATGTTCCGCTCCTACCCCGAGCGCAACCGGGCCGGTTACGATCCCCGCCAGCGTCCCTGGTATATCGATGCCAAGTCAGCGAACAAACCAATTATTACAACCGCCTATCGGGATGCCATTACTAACGCGTTACTGGTCACGCTGGCTGAGCCTGTTAAAAAGAATGGTCAGCTTGCGGCGGTTATTGGTTCTGATGTACTGATAGATCAGCTGATTTCCGATGTGATCAGCCTGGATGCCGGTAAGAATGCCTACGCCATGCTCATCAACTCGCAGGATAATACCTTCCTGGCGCACCCGAATCAGTCTTTACTGCTGAAACCTATCAATGGTTACAGTGAAGATCTGAGCATCAGCCAGATTCAGCGTTCGGTCAGCAACAGAACAGTGTTGAACCAGACCATTCAGGGTGTGGATAAACTGCTGTATTTTGCACAAGTTCCCGGCACACCCTGGATTCTTGGCCTGGAAATGGACAAGGACACGGAAGAAGCCAGTCAGAGCCAGCTGCTGAGCCGCCTGATTATCACTTCCATCATCATTACGCTGATTGTGCTGGCCGCTGTCGCCTGGCTGGTCGGATTCCTGTTCCGTGATCTGAGCCGTGTGTCAGACGCACTGGCCGAGATTGCCACGGGTGAAGGCGATCTAACCCAGCGCCTTGAACCACGCAGCGATGACGAAGTCGGCCAGCTGGCGCATAACTTCAACCGCTTTGTCGGGAATATGCATGGCATGGTCACGCGTTTGCGTGATGTCTCTCACTCGCTGACACTGCAGGCGCACCAGACCGCCTCGCAAGCAGAAGAGCGCAGCACACGTATCCGCCACCAGCAGGATGAGATCAACATGGTGGCCACCGCCATCAATGAAATGGCGGCTGCCACACAAGAAATTGCCGGCAATGCCGATAACACGGCACGTACCTCAACCGAAACGGTTCAGGCGGCAGAACATGGTGCCGAGCAGGTTGACCAGAGCCAGAACTCGATTACCAATCTGGCCGGTGAAGTGGAAACCGCGACAGACGTCATTGGTGAGCTCAATACCCATGCGCAGAGCATTACCACCATTCTGTCGACCATTCAGAATATTGCTGAACAAACCAACCTGCTGGCGCTCAACGCTGCCATTGAAGCGGCCCGTGCGGGTGAGCAAGGTCGTGGCTTTGCAGTCGTGGCCGATGAAGTGCGGGTATTGAGCCAACGTACCCATGCTTCGACGCAGGAAATTCAGCAAATGATTGAAACCCTGCAACAGACGACAGGCCGCGCGGTCGGCATCATGGGCGACAGTCGCCGTCTGGCTGAAACCAGTGTGGATGATGCCAATGCCGCCTCTGCCAGTCTGGCGCAAATCATCTCGGCCATTACCAATATCAGCGACATGGCGACTCAGATTGCCTCTGCCGCTGAAGAGCAGTCCTCTGTGACCTCTGAGATTACGCGTAACACCGAAGGGATCCGAGACGTGTCGAACGAGCTGGCTCAGGAAGCGAGCGAAGCGGCGCAACAGGCATCTCAGCTGTCAGAGCTGTCTCACGAGCTGCAGCAGGAAATCAGCCGCTTTAAGCTGTAAACAGCATCAAGCGGATATAACAAAGGGGGTGTCAGTCATGACACCCCCTTTCGTTTATCTCAGGTCTTCTGCGCCTGACCCCCTAATCGGGTTCAGCCGATAGCAACCTTACTTATGCGATAGCAATGGCTTCGAAACTCTTCACCAGATCATCAAGCTGTTTGATCTGAGCAAGGAAGGGTTCCAGTTTATCCAACGGGAATGCGGAAGGACCATCACAGCGCGCAGCATCCGGATTCGGATGCGCTTCCATAAACAGACCGGCAATACCTGCCGCCATACCGGCTCGCGCCAGCGTCACTGTTTGCTCACGACGGCCACCGGAGGCTGCGCCCAGCGGATCACGGCACTGCAGGGCATGGGTGACGTCAAAAATGATCGGGCTGCCTTTGGAAGCTTTCTTCATGACATCAAAGCCCAGCATGTCCACAACCAGATTATCGTAACCGTGCAGCGCGCCACGCTCGCAGAGAATGATTTGATCGTTGTGACATTCAGCAAATTTCTCAACGATATTGCCCACCTGACCCGGGCTCATGAACTGCGGTTTCTTCACGTTGATCACGGCACCGGTTTTGGCCATCGCTTCAACCAGATCGGTTTGACGCGCGAGGAAAGCCGGCAACTGAATCACATCCACCACATCGGCAACAGGCTGGCACTGATACTGTTCATGAATATCCGTGATAATTTTCACGCCAAAGGTATCTTTCAGTTCCTGAAAGATTTTCAGGCCTTCTTCCATGCCAGGACCACGATAAGAATGGACCGAAGAACGGTTCGCCTTATCAAAGGAAGCCTTAAATACATAAGGAATACCCAGCTTTTCAGTCACTTTGACATAGTGCTCACAGATCTGCATCGCAAGATCACGCGACTCCAGCACGTTCATGCCACCAAACAGCACAAAGGCTTTGTCGTTAGCGACATCGATGTCGCCAATACGAACCACTTTCTGTTCCATGATGCTACTCTTCTTCTCTGTCATTTGGTCTGTTCCGCAGGCAATCAGTGAAGCACCTGCGGATTCGCATTCAAGACTTTCACTTGCAGTTTCAGCAATTCTGCGGCCGGATCTTCCGGACACTGCTCAATAAAATAGGCATAGTCCATCGCGGCGGCATGGCTGCACTCTAATTGCTGATAAATATAGCCGCGGTCACGAATTTCATGAGGATCGCCTGGGCGCAGCGACAAGGCCAGATCACTGCAGCGTAAGGCATCGGCATACTGCTCTTCCCGCAGCAAAGCACTTTTTAATACCGTCAGCCATCGCGCCAGGACATCCGTATGGCTGGTGGTGGTGAGATAACTTTCGCGCCAGGGTGCCAGCGGACCTTTGTGTCCACGCAGCCAGGCACTGAGCGTCTGGCGGCTGACAAATTCACCGTCAAACGGATTAATAAACTGAGGCTCACTGTTGGGCCAGTCGACACGCAGAATATACTGGGTCGGGAAAGCCACACCGGTGACCGGTAATTCCAGATGCTGGGCCAGATAAATTATAATGGCGCCCAGACTGACCGGTATACCTTTGCGACGTTCAATCACCTTGTCCAGATAGGCATTTTCAGCCGCATAGTACTGATGGCGATCACCGCAGAAACCCCACTCACGATAAAACAGGCGCAGCAGCCCCTCTAATCTCAGGTGTGGATTGGTTTCTGACATCAATGCCGCTTCAACATCTTTGGCCATTTTTTGTAACTGATGGCGTACCCAGGCCACCGGAAAATCCGGCTCCAGATCCACCATGATCTCAATGGCACCCTCGACCAGCGCAGACGCTTCGAAATCTCTGTCTTCATCGGAGAAATACATGGCTTTACCCCAGCAACGGCATTTTAGTGACCGCCAGCTTGCCGGCCATTGCCAGCCAGCCTAACGCGCCGAGAAAAGCAAAGGTTTTAAAGACTTTGTTCTTGCCGTATTTCAACGCGAAAAAGCCAAGCGCAATATAAGCCAGCACACAGGTCAGCTTTTCATTCAGCCAGCCAGCGCCTGCCGTAAAAGGCGTAAAACCCGTGTACACCACCAGGGCGACGCCACTCAGCAGCAAGAAGGTATCGACAACATGGGGCGTTATTTTCAGGGCTTTCTTCTGCATCAGCGCTGAATCAGCCATCATCAGGCCAAAACGCACCACAAATAACAACACGCTCATGGCGATAATGGTCAGGTGAAAATGTTTTAATGCTATGTACATCTGGTTTTTCTCTTTATCGTTTCCTTCGAATCATGACGGGCCAGACGGCCTCAGACAGACCAGCAGCCTAAGCTTACCCTGTCTTGTCCTGCATAATCCTGAACCGTTATCACTTGTTGATAACCTAGGTTGTAAAAAATGCCCCGGACGGCTTCGCCCTGCTGATAGCCATGCTCCAGCAGTAACCAGCCACCTGGCGATAAAAATGTCCGGCTTTGTGCACAAATATGGCGAATGTCCGCCAGACCCGCGTCCTCTGCAACCAATGCAGTCCGGGGTTCAAATCGCACATCGCCTCTGACAAGATGTGGATCCTTGGCATCGATGTAAGGCGGATTACTGACAATCACATCAAACCGTTCTGTTTCGGAGAGTGGCGAAAACCAGCTACCGCATAAGATACGCACATTCTGTAATTGCAGCGCGCGCCGATTTTCTTCAGCCAGTGCCGCCGCTTCCGGGCGCAAGTCGATGCCAGTGAACTGACAATCCGGGCGCTCAGAGGCCAGAGAAAGTGCAATCGCCCCGGTTCCGGTACCCAAATCAAGTACCGACGCCGCTGCCGGAATTTTCTCCAGCGCCGCTTCCACCAGCCGTTCCGTGTCCGGACGCGGGATCAAGGTATGCGGTGCCACTTTCAGCGGCAGTGACCAGAATTCGCGCTCACCTGTGATATAGGCGACCGGTTCCCCCGATTCGCGACGTGCCAGCAGCGCCGAAAACGCGGCAAACTGCGCGTCGGTCAGCTCTTTCTCAGGCCAGGTCAGCAGATAACTGCGGGGCTTGTCCAGCACATGACACAACAAGACCGCAGCATCAAGCTGCGGACTGTCGGAACCGGCATTGGTCAGTTGCGTGACCGCTTGCTTCAGCGCAAGCGCAATGGCGGGATTCATTAGTGCTGATCAGCCATGGCCGCCAGCAAGTCGGCCTGGTGTTCCTGCACCACAGGATCGATCAAGCTTTCCAGCTCACCTTCCATCACTTCATTCAAGCGATAAAGGGTCAGGTTGATCCGATGGTCAGAGACCCGGCCTTGCGGATAGTTATAGGTACGGATGCGATCCGAGCGGTCACCCGAGCCCAGCAGGTTTCGTCTGGTACTGGCTTCTTCAGCATGACGCTTCTCTTCCTCGGCCTTGATAATCCGGGCCGCCAGCACAGACATGGCTTTCGCTTTGTTCTTGTGCTGCGAGCGCTCATCCTGACACTCAACCACAATGCCGGTTGGCAGGTGGGTAATACGAATGGCAGAATCCGTGGTGTTCACGTGCTGACCACCGGCACCAGATGCGCGGAAGGTGTCAATTTTCAAATCACCGGCATTAATTTCAGGGATTTCTGCCTCCGGGATTTCCGGCAGAATGGCCACAGTACAGGCAGAGGTATGCACACGGCCCTGAGATTCCGTCGCCGGCACACGCTGAACACGGTGTCCGCCTGACTCAAATTTCAGAATACCGTAAGCTCCTTCCCCGCTGATCTTGGCGATCATTTCTTTATAGCCACCGTGTTCAGCCTGATTCGAGCTCATCACTTCCACCCGCCAGCGACGGCTTTCCGCAAATTTGCTGTACATCCGAAACAGGTCACCGGCAAAAATACCGGCTTCATCACCGCCGGCGCCGGCACGGATTTCGATGAAACAATTGCGTTCATCATTGGGATCTTTGGGCAGCAGCAATACCTGTAACTCGTCTTCCAGACGTTCGATATCTTCTTTCGCCTGTTTGATTTCTTCCTGCGCCATTTCGCGCAATTCCGGATCGTCTTCCGCGGCCATTTCTTCCGCGGTTTCCAGATCGGTCAGCACCTGCTGGTAAGCCCGGAAGCACTGACTCACTTCCTCTAGCTGCGAATATTCACGAGACAAAGCCCGGAATTTATCCTGATTGGCAATGATCGTGGCATCGCCCAGCAAATGCTGCACTTCCTCGTGGCGTTCAACCAGGGATTCTAATTTCGCTAAAATGGACGGTTTCATCATGTGTACAACATCAGATCCTAACAAGGATCCGCCTTCAACCGGTTCGGCAAGGCGCGATCATAAAAATTAATGCATGTGAAAAACGCTGAGTCAGTCAGCCGACTGGTCTTTCAATGCACCTAAACCAAGCGTTTCACGAATAAGGGCCAGTTTCTCAGGTTCGCCATCATGCGCGGCTTGCTGCATGGCCTTGGTCGGCGCATGAATGAGCTTATTCGTCAAACGGTTGCTGAGCTCTGCCAGCACTTTTTCCGGTGCACTGCCGTTCGCCAGCGCTTGCAGACTGCGGCTCAGTAAATCATTTTTAATATCATCGGCGTGGCAACGGTACTGACGGATACTGTCGACCGCTTCCAGCGAACGTAACCAGCGCATAAAAGCAGCGCTTTCTTCACTGACAATGGCTTCGGCCTGAATTGCCGCCACTTTTCGCTGCTCGCGATTTCGTTCAACAATACTTTCCAAATCGTCCACTGAATATAAATAGGCATCATCCAGCTCGCCGACTTCGGCTTCGATATCCCTGGGAACCGCGATATCGACCAGCAGCATCGGTTGATGGCGGCGTTTTTTCAGCGCTTTCTCGACCATGCCTTTGCCCACAATCGGCAGTGGACTTGCCGTGGCACTGATAATGATATCCGCGTTGTGTATATGGTCCGGAATCTCAGGCAAACTAATCACGGTTGCACCAAATTCATCTGCCAGCACCTGAGCACGCTCCGGGGTGCGATTGGCAATCATCAGACTGCGACAACCGTGTTCCACCATGTGGCGGGCTACCAGTTCCGTGGTCTCACCGGCGCCGATCAGCAGCACTCTTGCCTCGCTCATCGACTCAAAAATCTGTTTGGCCAGGGTACAGGCTGCAAAGGCAACCGACACCGCATTGCCACCGATATCCGTTTCCGTTCTGACGCGCTTTGCCACCGAAAAGGCTTTCTGGAACAGTTTTTCCAGCATGCCGTGCATATTGTCATGGTCACGGGAATCTGAATACGACTGCTTGACCTGTCCCAGGATCTGCGGCTCACCCAATACCAGTGAGTCCAGACCGCACGCCACCCGCATCAAGTGACGCACCGCGGCCTGCTCTTCGTGGAAATAAAGACTGGACATCAGCTCTTCTGCTGACAGGTTATGAAAGCGGCTGAACCAGTCAATCATTACACCGGGACCACTGTGACTGACATCACAGTAGATCTCCGTGCGGTTGCAGGTAGAAACGATCACGCCACTGTTGACTTCCGGATGCTGAGCCAGAGTCTGCAAGGCTTCGGTCAGTTTTTCCGGCGAAAAGGCAACACGCTCGCGCAGGTCTACAGACGCTGTTTTGTGATTGATTCCTAATGCAAGCAAGGTCATGGAGATGGTGTTACCTACTACCCGATGATAAAGATCCAGCAGGTCATTTTACTTGATGACCCTGCGTAATAAAAGGATATGACTCGATTCTGTCTGCCAGCGCATCAATTTATCACGCTGGCGTCAAAACAAATCCTGACTTTACAGACAAATACCAAAAATGTCATGAACCAGTTTGCTACCCTTTTCTGATTCCGCCGTTCGCTGATGAAAGAGATTTCATCAGACAAGTCATGCTATGATTCTTTTACTTTCACATGATTCACTTACCTGTCGAATAAGGACATGTTATGCGAATGGCGTTTGCGCCTCTTTCACTGTTCTCGCTTCAGTTACCGCCGCTCCTGGCGCGAAAAAGTCAGCAGCATAAAACACAACTTCTGGCCTTGCTGGCGCTGTTGGTCGCAGGCTGTACCACGACGCCGCCCACCGGCAAAGTCACCGACTGGAACAGCCACAGGCAGGCATTGTCGGCGGTCACCGCTTATCAGGCAACAGGCAAATTGGGCTACATCAGCCCGGCGCAACGTTTCAGTGCGAATCTGAACTGGAAAACCAATCCGGGTGCCGATCATCTGCTGCTGACAAACTTTCTCGGCACCACATTACTCAAACTGGACACCCAGCCCGGACGTGCGGTGCTGATTGATAATGAAGGCCAGCGCCATCAGGGCAGCGATGCAGCTCAGCTGGTTTTATCGCTGACCAATATTGCCCTGCCCGTGAACCAGATGCGTGACTGGCTGCTCGGCCTGCCGACTGGCGCGGATAACTATCAGCTCAATGCACAAAACCGCGTCGCGTACTTAACCAAACAAGTGGGTGATCAGCGATGGCAACTGGACTATAACGCCTATGATGAATCGACGTCACCCGCTCTGCCTTCCAGGTTAGTTCTTTCGCAAGGCAAACAGCGAGTAACTCTGATAATCAACCGTTGGCAAACACAACAATAAATGACGCGCATTCAAAAAATGATCACACACACTACAAGCTGGCCAGCACCCGCTAAACTTAATCTGTTTCTCTACATCACGGGACAACGTCCGGACGGTTATCATGAACTGCAAACCTTGTTTCAGTTTTTAGATTACGGTGATACCTTGTCGATCACAGCGCGATCCGACGCGCAGATTACCCTGACCCCGGCGATAGAGGGTGTGCCACTTGAGCAAAATCTGATTTACCGCGCCGCGGATGCCCTGCGCAAACAAACTGGCCTTCAGGCAGGGGCTGATATTCACATTGACAAGATTTTGCCCATGGGAGGCGGCCTGGGCGGCGGCTCATCAAATGCAGCGACAACCTTGGTCGCATTAAACTATTTATGGCAAACCGGATTAAGCCCAGACGAACTGGCTGATATCGGTTTGACACTGGGGGCGGATGTGCCCGTGTTTGTCCGTGGTTTCAGTGCATTTGCCGAAGGGATCGGAGAAAAACTCCAACCCGCGCAACCGGAAGAAAAGTGGTATCTGGTTGCCAAGCCAGATGTCGCCATTGCAACTGCAGAAATATTCACAGCGCCCGATCTAACCCGAAACACGCCAATACGGCCTTTATCTGCGTTATTAGGCGGCAATTACGAAAACGATTGCGAAAAAATCGTCAGAAGAATTTACCCTGAGGTTGATAAGGCGCTTTCGTGGCTGTTAGAATACGCGCCGTCGAGATTGACCGGCACTGGCGCTTGTGTTTTTGCTGAATTTAGCTCTCAGCAAGCGGCTACTGCAACCCTGAAAAAATTACCCGACTGGCTCCAAGGTTTTGTCGCCAAAGGGGTGAATCATTCACCTTTGATGGCCGCCCTGAGCGGACATGCTGCGGAAAGTCAGTAAATACAACTTGGACGCAATTGAGGTTTACCCCGTGCCTGATATGAAGCTGTTTGCTGGTAACGCTACACCAGAGCTAGCCCAACGCATCGCTGACCGTCTTTACATTTCACTTGGAGACGCGACAGTGAACCGTTTCTCCGATGGTGAAGTCTGTGTTCAGATTAATGAGAACGTTCGCGGCAGCGACGTCTTTATCATCCAATCGACTTGCGCCCCAACCAACGATAACCTGATTGAACTGGTCGTAATGATCGACGCCCTGCGCCGTGCTTCTGCTGGTCGTATCACAGCGGTTATCCCTTACTTTGGCTATGCCCGCCAAGATCGTCGCGTCCGTTCTGCTCGTGTGCCTATTACGGCGAAAGTTGTGGCTGATTTCCTGTCCAACGTGGGTGTTGACCGCGTGCTGACTGTTGATCTGCATGCCGAGCAAATTCAGGGCTTCTTTGATGTGCCGGTAGACAACATCTTCGGTTCACCCGTCCTGCTGGAAGACATGCTGGCAAAAGAGCTGATAGATCCAGTCGTGGTTTCTCCAGACATTGGTGGTGTTGTCCGTGCCCGTGCAACAGCCAAACTGATGGATGACACAGACATTGCGATCATCGACAAGCGTCGCCCGCGCGCCAACGTGTCACAGGTGATGCACCTGATTGGCGATGTTGAAGGCCGTGACTGCATCATTGTTGATGACATGATCGACACCGGCGGTACGCTGTGTAAAGCCGCTGAAGCGCTGAAAGAGCGTGGTGCGAAGCGTGTGTTCGCTTACGCGACCCACCCAGTTTTCTCAGGCAATGCACCGGAAAACATCAAAAACTCTGTGATTGATGAAGTGATCGTCACCGATTCCATCCCACTGTCTCAGGCCATGCTGGATACAGGTAAGGTCTCTGTGCTGACGCTGTCTGGTATGCTGGCTGAAGCGATTCGCCGCATCAGCAACGAAGAGTCTATCTCTGCGATGTTTGAGCACTAATCGCTCAGCGAACAGAATGACAGCCAACACGCCCCGCCCTGTGCGGGGCGTGTTTGTTTTTATTTATCTCTGCAGCAGTGTTAACATAGCGCGCGATTTGATCCCGATGACATAGAGAGACCAGCGTGAGTCAAAAAATCCGTTTACTGGTTGGCCTGGCAAACCCGGGTCCGGAATATGCCAAAACCCGTCACAATGCGGGTGCCTGGGTCGTGGAAGAGTTGGCACGGATCCACAATATCAGCCTGAAAAACGATCCCAAGTATTTTGGCTTAACCGGCAGGATCCAGCTGAATGGTGACGATCTGCGTTTGCTGATCCCCACTACCTTTATGAATCTGTCTGGTAAATCCGTTTCCGCACTGGCGAATTTTTATCAAATATCGCCGGAAGAAATCCTGGTTGCCCATGACGAGCTGGATTTGCCCCCTGGTGTTGCCAAGTTTAAACAAGGCGGCGGCCACGGTGGCCATAATGGGTTAAGGGATATCATCAGCAAGCTGAGCAACAACAAAAACTTTTACCGTCTTCGGGTGGGCATTGGTCATCCCGGCGACAAAAATAAAGTGACTGGCTTCGTATTGGGTAAAGCCCCCGCCAGCGAACAATCTCTGATTGACGCCGCGGTAGACGAATCCGTTCGCTGCCTTGATATCTGGCTGAAAGACGGCCTGACCAAGGCACAAAACCGGCTACATTCATTCAAAGCCGAATAAGTTCATACAGACTTTTTCATCATCCCGCACAATGCCGGATGCCAGAAACATCACTAAAGGGTTTCAAGCCATGGGTTTTAAATGTGGTATCGTGGGCCTGCCAAACGTAGGTAAATCCACACTTTTCAATGCGTTGACTAAAGCGGGTATCGAAGCCGCTAACTTCCCGTTCTGTACGATTGAACCAAACACGGGTGTGGTGCCTGTACCGGATCTTCGTCTGGATAAACTGGCTGCGATTGTCAACCCGGAGCGTATCCTGCCGACCACGATGGAATTCGTGGACATCGCCGGTCTGGTTGCCGGTGCGTCCAAAGGTGAAGGTTTAGGGAATAAATTCCTGGCCAACATCCGTGAAACCGATGCGATTGGCCACGTGGTTCGCTGCTTCGAAAACGACAACATCGTGCACGTTGCGGGCAAGATCAACCCATTAGCAGACATCGAAATCATTAATCTGGAACTGGCTCTGGCGGATCTGGATACCTGTGAGCGAGCCATTCAGCGTCAGGCCAAACGTGCCAAGGGCGGTGATAAAGATGCGAAATTCGAAATCACAGTGCTGGAAAAAATGCTGCCAACCCTGACTGAAGGTGGCATGGCGCGAGCGGTCGAGCTGACCAAAGAAGAACAAGCCGCGATTGATTACCTGAACTTCCTGACCCTGAAACCGACCATGTATATCGCGAACGTCAGCGAAGACGGCTTCGAAAATAATCCGTTCCTGGATATGGTGATTGAGCACGCCAGTAAAGAAAACGCGGTCGTTGTTCCTGTCTGTGCTGCTATCGAATCAGAAATTGCTGAATTGGATGATGCGGATCGTGAAGAGTTCCTGGCTGATCTGGGCATTGAAGAGCCGGGCCTGAACCGTGTGATTCGCTCTGGCTACGAGCTGCTGAATCTGCAGACTTACTTCACCGCCGGTGTGAAAGAAGTTCGCGCCTGGACGATCCCGATTGGTGCCACCGCCCCTCAGGCTGCCGGTAAGATCCACACCGACTTTGAAAAAGGCTTTATCCGTGCCGAAGTGGTCGGTTATGAGCACTTCATCGAGTTTAACGGTGAAAACGGCGCGAAAGAAGCCGGTAAATGGCGTCTGGAAGGGAAAGATTACATCGTGAAAGATGGCGATGTTGTCCACTTCCGCTTTAACGTTTAACGGGACACCAACATCCGATACAAGGCCGACTTCTGTCGGCCTTTTTCATTCTTACTCCTTTTACTGTTTCTTTTTTACCCTGTAAATCACACGTCTAGCATGGCATTCGGCCATTTCGTCCAAATAACCATCGAACAGGCAGATTTTACGGGGATAATTAAAAAAACTATTGACGCTCAAAGCTGGTATACGCATAATGCGCCCCGTTCCCGAGACAGCAACCCTGTATTGGACAGCGCCTGCGCTGGCTGTTTCGGACACGTTGGCTACGTAGCTCAGTTGGTTAGAGCACATCACTCATAATGATGGGGTCACAGGTTCAAATCCCGTCGTAGCCACCATATCACCACTTGAAATGGTGATAAAAAACAGTAAGATGCGGAAGTGGCGAAATTGGTAGACGCACCAGATTTAGGTTCTGGCGCCGCAAGGTGTGAGAGTTCAAGTCTCTCCTTCCGCACCATTTTAGGGCTATCGCCAAGCGGTAAGGCAGCGGCTTTTGATGCCGCCATCCCCTGGTTCGAATCCAGGTAGCCCTGCCATCTTACTCAGCGTGGACATGTTTGTCGGCGTGATAAAAATTGAATGGCTACGTAGCTCAGTTGGTTAGAGCACATCACTCATAATGATGGGGTCACAGGTTCAAATCCCGTCGTAGCCACCATAAATTCATCATTCGAAGATGAATCGTTCACCCAGCGTATTGCGGTGGTGGCGGAATTGGTAGACGCGCTAGCTTCAGGTGCTAGTGCCCGCAAGGGCGTGAGAGTTCAAGTCTCTCCCTCCGCACCAATCTCTGAGGTGAACACTTAAGAAGTGGACAAGTAACCATTTCTTGCTTGAATTGCACAATTCTTTGTGACATTCTGCAGGGCTATCGCCAAGCGGTAAGGCAGCGGCTTTTGATGCCGCCATCCCCTGGTTCGAATCCAGGTAGCCCTGCCACATTACTTGACGTAGGCAACGCCGGCGTTTAACACAAAGTGGCTACGTAGCTCAGTTGGTTAGAGCACATCACTCATAATGATGGGGTCACAGGTTCAAATCCCGTCGTAGCCACCATTCTCACAATGGTGAGAAAAAAGATGTCATTCCACGCGGTGGTGGCGGAATTGGTAGACGCGCTAGCTTCAGGTGCTAGTGTCCGCAAGGACGTGAGAGTTCAAGTCTCTCCCTCCGCACCAATGACATCCTAGCCTTCACAGGCAGACAATTTGCGGAAGTGGCGAAATTGGTAGACGCACCAGATTTAGGTTCTGGCGCCGCAAGGTGTGAGAGTTCAAGTCTCTCCTTCCGCACCATTTAGGGCTATCGCCAAGCGGTAAGGCAGCGGCTTTTGATGCCGCCATTCCCTGGTTCGAATCCAGGTAGCCCTGCCATGTTTCAGGTTTCGACCAATGTGTCGGGATCTTCCCTGTCAGCAGGGACCCGGGTGAGTTTCACCCAGAAAGAAAAGTCACACATGCGGTGGTGGCGGAATTGGTAGACGCGCTAGCTTCAGGTGCTAGTGTCCGCAAGGACGTGAGAGTTCAAGTCTCTCCCTCCGCACCAGTGACTTTTCAGATGTTGATACATCATACAATTTGCGGAAGTGGCGAAATTGGTAGACGCACCAGATTTAGGTTCTGGCGCCGCAAGGTGTGAGAGTTCAAGTCTCTCCTTCCGCACCATTTTAGGGCTATCGCCAAGCGGTAAGGCAGCGGCTTTTGATGCCGCCATTCCCTGGTTCGAATCCAGGTAGCCCTGCCATATTGATGCTGACCTTTAGTGTCAACAAAGTTAGAGACACAGTCTCTTTCACCATGTTGCGGTGGTGGCGGAATTGGTAGACGCGCTAGCTTCAGGTGCTAGTGTCCGCAAGGACGTGAGAGTTCAAGTCTCTCCCTCCGCACCAACTTTTTAGTTGTGAGTGAAAGTTAACACAACTTAGATCTGAAAAGATCACCAGCAGGGCTATCGCCAAGCGGTAAGGCAGCGGCTTTTGATGCCGCCATTCCCTGGTTCGAATCCAGGTAGCCCTGCCATTAACAACACGCTGTTTAAATAGCGTTTTGAAAATGGCTACGTAGCTCAGTTGGTTAGAGCACATCACTCATAATGATGGGGTCACAGGTTCGAATCCCGTCGTAGCCACCATTTTCATCCCCTACCATGGTTGAAAATGGCAAAGAGTCAATACACGCGGTGGTGGCGGAATTGGTAGACGCGCTAGCTTCAGGTGCTAGTGCCCGCAAGGGCGTGAGAGTTCAAGTCTCTCCCTCCGCACCAATTGACTTTTGAAATAATTTTGAGACTTTAGGGCTATCGCCAAGCGGTAAGGCAGCGGCTTTTGATGCCGCCATTCCCTGGTTCGAATCCAGGTAGCCCTGCCATATTGATGCTGACCTTTAGTGTCAACAAAGTTAGAGACACAGTCTCTTTCACCATGTTGCGGTGGTGGCGGAATTGGTAGACGCGCTAGCTTCAGGTGCTAGTGTCCGCAAGGACGTGAGAGTTCAAGTCTCTCCCTCCGCACCAACTTCCTGTTCAAACAGGGGGTTGTAAAATACTTTGGTATTACTTGCTGTAATATCGATAAAAAAACCAGCGCTTGGGCTGGTTTTTTTGTACCTGAAAAACACAGCCCGCTCCAACGCCTCTCTTTGTTCAGGTCTCTTTTCACACGCAGTAAAAAAGCCACACAGCGGTGGCTTATACAATCGAATAAAAACAATAAACTTACAATCCTAGCGCATACTTCAGCACTTGATGTTTCAGCGGTCCGGTATGCTCGGCCAGTTTCAGGCCAAGATTTCGCAGCAAGGAAACGGGTTTCAGATCATTACTGAAGGCACAGTAAAACACATCCATCCCGGTCTGCATCATCAGGTTATCGGGCCTGCGCCGCCTCTGGTAGCGCAGGAGAACCTGCTGTTCGAACCAGTACTCGCCGCCATGTGCCATTTCATCCAGCAGTACATCAACATCTTTAAAACCAAGGTTCACACCCTGCCCCGCCAGCGGATTGATGGTATGGGCGGCATCGCCCAGCAAGACGATCCCGTCTTTATAGTAAGACTGGGCGTGGCGACGTGTCAGCGGAAAACTGCCTTTGTTCAGCACACGAACGTCGCCGAGTTCTGGCGGAAATTCATTCCGCACAGCCTGCTCCAGTTGTTCCGCAGACATGGCCGATAACTGTTTGATCCGCTGAGGACTGTCATACCAGACCAGCGATCCGCGGTGCCCCGGCATCGGCAGGAAAGAGCGAGGGCCGTGCGGCGTAAACTGCTGCCAGGTAATATCCTGCTGGGGCAAAGCAGTTTCAACATTGATCAGCATGCAATGCTGACGATAATCCCAGGCCGTCACCCCGATATTAGCCTGCTGGCGAACGCGGGAATTGGCACCATCGGCGCCCACCAGCCAGCGGGTTTGCAGTACCTGACCGTTATCCAGTGTAACCAGGTACCCTTGATCGGTACGCTGAAAATGCGCTAAACGGGCCGGACAGATCAGTGACAGATTGGGATAAGCCTCAAACGCCTGCCACAGACCCAGCTGAATCACACGGTTTTCCACCATAAAGCCCAGCTCAGCTAAGCCAAGGTCACTGGCATGAAACCGGGTGCGGCATTCCGGGTGCTCCCAGGTTTCCAGACGCCGGAAAGGACACATCCTCATGGCCTGGATATGTGGCCATGCACCCAGGCGGTTCAGCAGGGTGACCGACTGAGCAGAAATGGCTGACACACGCAGATCCATCTCCTGTGCGGCGTCAAAAGGCACCGGAGGCTGACTTTCAATCACCGCCACGCTGCGTCCCTGCCGGGCCATTCCCAATGCTGCCGCTGCACCCACCATGCCGCCGCCAGCAATCACAATATCAAACTGTTCCATGCAGGTATCTCATCTCATTACTCTGCCGACATTCTAACGGCTTTACGCGGGTTTACTACACTCAACATTTTCTGCGGCCTCTTTTCTGTCATGTTTGGTACTGAAGCTTGATCTGTGCCAATTGCCACCGGCCAGAGATGCGCCTGCTGCTGATTTTATAATCAGCATGGATGATCTGGTCACGCCGTGTCGAAAGCAGTACAATACGCGGCTTGCAATTTAAGGCGACCTCTGACGCTGCAAACGCAACGTAAATGCACTGAATTAACACGACGAGTGAAGAGTTAGACATGGCGAAGAAACTGCTTATCAAAACCTGGGGTTGTCAGATGAATGAATACGATTCATCCAAGATGGCCGATCTTCTCAACGCCAATGGCGGTTATGAATTAACAGAAGAACCAGCAGAAGCCGATGTACTGCTACTGAACACCTGCTCTATTCGCGAAAAGGCACAGGAAAAAGTCTTCCACCAGCTGGGCCGCTGGAAAACGCTGAAAGATAAAAAACCAGGCCTGGTGATTGGCGTGGGCGGCTGTGTTGCCACTCAGGAAGGGGATTCCATCCGGCACCGTGCACCCTATGTGGATGTGATCTTTGGCCCGCAAACGCTGCACCGTTTGCCTGAAATGATCAGCAAGTCGCAGTCTTCCGATGCACCGGTCATGGACATCTCTTTCCCGGAAATCGAGAAATTCGACCGCTTGCCAGAGCCGCGGGCCGAAGGCCCGACCGCGTTCGTGTCTATCATGGAAGGTTGTTCTAAATACTGTACTTTCTGCGTGGTGCCCTACACCCGCGGGGAAGAAGTCAGCCGCCCGCTGGATGACGTGCTGTTTGAAATCGCGCAATTGGCAGAGCAAGGTGTCCGTGAAGTCAACCTGCTGGGCCAGAATGTGAACGCCTTCCGTGGTGAAACCCATGACGGCGAGATTGCAACATTCGCTGAATTGCTGCGTCTGGTAGCCGCGATTGACGGTATCGACCGCATCCGCTATACCACCAGCCACCCGATTGAGTTCACCGACGACATCATTGCCGTTTATGAAGACACGCCGGAAGTCGTCAGCTTCCTGCACCTGCCGGTTCAGAGCGGTTCAGACCGTATTCTGGCGATGATGAAACGTCCGCACACTGCCATCGAATACAAGTCCAAGATCCGCAAGCTGCGTAAGGCTCGCCCGGACATTACCATCAGCTCCGACTTTATCGTGGCTTTCCCGGGTGAATCCGATCAGGACTTTCAGGACACCATGAAACTGATCCGCGATGTCGACTTTGACATGAGTTTCAGCTTCATTTATTCAGCCCGTCCGGGGACTCCCGCGGCCGACTATCCTTGTGATCTGTCTGAAGACGTGAAGAAAGCGCGTTTGTATGAACTGCAGCAGCAGATCAATGCACAAGCGATGCGTTACTCCCGTCAGATGCTGGACACTGAACAGCGTATTCTGGTGGAAGGGCCATCGAAAAAGAACATCATGGAGCTGCGCGGCCGGACTGAGAACAACCGTGTGGTGAACTTTGAAGGTTCAGTGGATTTGATCGGCCAATTTGTTGATGTCAGAATCACGGATGTCTTCAACAATTCCCTGCGTGGTGAGCTTGTCCGCACTGAAGCCGACATGAACCTGCGTATTGCCATGTCCCCCAGCGAGGTCATGGAGAAAACCCGTAAAGAAGATGAAATAGGTGTAGGCGTTTATACTCCTTAATAAGAGGACAGAAATTTCTGCCTGTGCCCAACTATTCCGGCCACCCGTCACAGTGGGTGGCCCACAGAGAGGCAAATCTTGAGCAAAATTATTACTGTTGAACTGAATCTCGAACCCGCCGATAACCACCGCCTGGCCAGCCTTTGCGGTCCTTTCGACGACAATATCAAGCAGCTGGAACGCCGTCTGGGCGTTGAAATTAACCACCGCAGCCACAATTTCAGCATCGTGGGTCAGCCACATACTGCCGAAGCCACCGCCAATATCCTGAAGAATCTGTATGTTGACACCGCACCGGTGCGCAACGTGATCCCGGATATTGAACCTGAGCAGATTCATCTGGCGATTAAAGAATCGGGCGTGCTGGAGCAAGATGTGAGTTCAAGCATCCCTTACGGCAAAGAAATTCACATCAAGACCAAGAAAGGCGTCATCAAGCCGCGGACACCGAACCAGGCCCAGTACATTGCCAATATGGTCGGTCACGATATCACCTTCGGGATTGGTCCTGCCGGTACGGGGAAAACCTACCTGGCGGTTGCCGCTGCGGTTGATGCGCTGGAGCGCCAGGAAATCCGCCGTATTCTGCTGACCCGCCCTGCCGTAGAAGCCGGTGAAAAACTGGGCTTCCTGCCGGGCGATCTGAGCCAGAAGGTCGATCCGTATCTGCGCCCGCTTTACGATGCCCTGTTTGAAATGCTGGGTTTTGAGCGGGTAGAAAAACTCATTGAGCGTAATGTCATTGAAGTGGCACCGCTGGCGTACATGCGCGGCCGGACGCTGAACGATGCCTTCATTATTCTGGATGAAAGCCAGAATACGACTGTAGAGCAGATGAAAATGTTCCTGACCCGGATCGGCTTTAACTCGCGTGCCGTGATCACCGGTGATGTGACCCAGATCGACTTACCACGCGGTGCGCGCTCCGGTCTGCGCCACGCGATTGAAGTGCTGGCCGATGTGGATGAAATCAGCTTTAACTTCTTTCAGGCCACTGACGTGGTTCGCCACCCTGTGGTGGCACGTATCGTCCAGGCGTATGAAGCCTGGGAGAGCGAAGATCAAAAACAAAAAAACTGGCTGAACAACGCCGTCGCGACCAGCAGGAAGCGCGCCAGGCCAGTCCTGAAACGGAATAATCGTACAGATGTCAATTTATCTGGATTTACAGCTTGCCACCGCTGATGAGAGTGGCATGCCGACAGAGGCTGACTTTCAGCGCTGGCTGGAAGCAGCGGTGGCCCCGTTTCAAACCGAAGCCGAAGTGACTGTACGTTTGGTTGATGAAGCCGAAAGCCAGGCGCTGAACAGTGAATACCGGGGCAAAGACAAGCCGACCAATGTGCTGTCTTTTCCGTTTGAAGCGCCTCCGGGTGTGGAACTGGAGCTGCTGGGCGATCTGATTATCTGTCGTCAGGTGGTTGAAAGTGAGGCTCTGGAGCAGAGTAAACCCTTGTTTGCCCACTGGGCACATATGGTTGTACACGGCTCACTTCATCTGCTAGGTTATGACCATATTGATGACGAAGAAGCCGAAGAAATGGAAGCCCTGGAAACCGAGATAATGCAAGGTTTAGGGTTTGCCAATCCTTACGAAGCTGACCAATACTAACATCAGCTTGTGGCTGTCTTTGGCTAAGATACTGTCGGCTGCGCCTGTGGCGGCGCCGACCTTCCGTGGCTCTGTCCACATATTTGAATAGAAAGCAATGAACGACGATAACCCCCAAAATTCTGACGGTCCGAGTCGAAAGACCTTCTTTGAACGTATTGGCCAGCTCTTTCAGGGCGAACCTCAGAATAAGGAAGAACTGGTCGATGTGATCCGTGATTCCGAAGAAAATGATCTGATTGATCATCACACACGCGACATGCTCGAAGGTGTGATCCAAATTTCTGAGATGCGGGTTCGGGATATCATGATTCCCCGCTCCCAAATGACAACCATAGAACGTTCACAGAAGGTTGAAGACCTCATTGATATCATTGTTGATGCCCAGCACTCACGCTACCCGGTCATCAGTGATGATAAAGACCACGTTGAAGGTATTCTTCTGGCAAAAGATCTGCTGCGCTACCTGCGCCCGGACAGCGAGCCATTTGACCTCAGCGCCATTCTGCGCCCGGCGGTTGTTGTGCCGGAGAGCAAGCGGGTCGATCGCCTGCTGAAAGAATTTCGGGAAGAACGCTACCACATGGCCATCGTGGTCGATGAATTTGGTGGCGTCTCCGGCTTGATCACTATTGAGGATATTCTGGAGCAAATCGTTGGTGAAATCGAAGATGAATTCGACGACGAGGAAGAACAGGACATCCGTCAGCTCAGTAAGCACACCTGGAATGTGAAGGCATTGACCACGATTGATGACTTCAACAAGCTGTTCCAGACCAACTTCAGTGCGAACGATATCGACACCATAGGCGGACTGGTCATGACCAGCTTTGGTCACCTGCCTGCCCGTGGTGAAGTGGTCGAGCTGGAAGGCTATGCGTTCAAAGTCACCGCCGCAGACAGCCGCCGGGTCATACAACTACAAGTGACAGTGCCGCAGGAGGCACACCAACCAACGATGACGCCCTGATGAGACGAATCGACAATCTAAACCTGACAGGACGGCTGCTACTGGCCGTCCCTTCCGGCGCACTGGCAACCTTGTCTTTCGCCCCTTATAAGCTCTGGTACCTCGCCCCGCTCTCCCTGATTATTTTCTTTACCCTGCTGCAGAATCAACGCCCTAAAACCGCCTTCTGGACAGGTTTGTCATGGGGGTTAGGATTATTCGGCAGCGGCGTTTGGTGGGTCCATGTCAGCATTGCCGACTTTGGCGGCATGCCCGTCATTGCCGGTCTGTTCCTGATGGTGCTGCTGGTCGGTTATCTGGCGCTCTACCCTGCTGTGTTTGGCGCCTTGTTTGCCCGGTTCGGTCAAGGCAGGCCTTTCCACCAGCTGATGCTGCTGGGCCCGGTTTTCTGGCTGCTGCTGGATTGGGTCAGAGGCTGGTTGTTTACCGGCTTTCCCTGGTTATGGATGGGTTACGGGCAAATTCACGGCCCGCTGGCCAGTTTCGCGCCGATCCTGGGGGTTGAAGGCCTGACGCTGGCACTGGTGCTGAGCTGTGGCGCACTGGTCGCCGCCGGTTATTACCGCAACTGGCGCCCCTTGACCGTACCGGTTCTGGTCTTGCTGCTGGCGTATCAGGCCAAGGGCATTGAATGGGTTCAGCCTGAACCGTACAAACCGGTCAAGGTCGCGCTGGTGCAAGGCAATGTCCCGCAGGCTCTGAAGTGGCAGCCTGAGCAGCGCTGGCCCACCCTGATGAAATACTTAGATCTCACCCGCGAAAACTGGGATGCCGATATTATTATCTGGCCGGAAGCGGCAATTCCCGCGCTGGAAAAACAGGTGGAAACCTTCCTCAGTCATCTCGATGAAGCCGCCCGTTTAAATCAAAGTGCAGTGATTACAGGTGTACTTGATAAAACCGAACAGGGTGAGTTTTTCAACAATATACTGACGCTGGGTATCAACCGTGACGGTGAATACCACTACGATAGCGCCAGCCGGTACAGTAAACACCATTTGCTGCCGTTCGGTGAATTTGTGCCTTTCGGTGATTTACTGCGCCCGATTGCCCCGTTTTTCAATCTGCCGATGTCCTCATTCAGCCGCGGCAGTTTTGTCCAGACCAATCTGGAAGCTAAAGGTTATGCGCTGGCTCCGGCCTTGTGCTATGAAATCGCCTTCAGCGAGCAGGTTCGCCAGAATGTGGGCATGGACACCGACATGCTGCTGACCTTGTCCAATGACGCCTGGTTCGGCCGCTCGATTGGCCCGCATCAGCACATGGAAATCGCCCAGATGCGGGCACTGGAGACAGGGAAACCTTTGCTGCGTGCCACCAACACAGGCGTGACCGCCGTGGTTGATCACCAGGGTCAAATCATTGCCGAGCTGCCACAGTTCGAAACCGGTGTCCTGCGTGCCACTGTGACCCCGACCAAGGGTCTGACACCCTACACCACGCTGGGCAGCTGGCCATTGTACTTGTATTTACTCTGGTCCGTTGCCGTTTCCTGGCTGCTGATTAAACGCCGCCGGGGCGATTTCAGGGACACTTCCCCGCAAGAAGGCGTCCACTAAATCAAACGCAGATCCAACCAGACAGGGAGCAACCAGCTCCCTGTCACTTGTCAGCAGTACCTGTTTTACGGCGCCAGAGGCTGACGGGTGAACTGGGTGTGCCCACACTTAGTACAGGGCTCAATCGTCCGCACGTGCGTGTACTGTTCATGATGTCCGCACTGCTCACAGACCAGATTCCCCAAACCAACCACCTCACCGGCTTTATAGATACCCTGGTGCTTGATATCGTCCATGACCTCTAACCATTCCAGCTGGGTCTTATCGGTTACTTCCGCCAACCCCTCCCAAATCGTCTCAGTCACCAGTTTGTAAAACGGACTTTCAGAGAAAGGGGTCGGGCTTTCCTGCACATTTTGCCCGAATTCTTTCAGATCCCGTTTGAAATACGCACGGATCAGCGCCAGTTCATCTTTGGTCATGTCACTGGCCGCGGTGCGATACTTTTCACTGGTATCAATCCAATGTTTCAGCTCATCAGGGCTATGCTTGAGGGCTTCCGTGATCTCTTCCAACATAGATTCATACGCATCTTTTTCTTTAGCCATGTGAGTTTCTCCTAGGCTTAATCCGCCGGACATAGGCACCCTGACACATACCTCAGCGTCAGTAACCAGCCCGGCACGGGCAATCCGTGGCTGAATGATGAGAATAACCGGCCTATTCGGCCTCAGCTATTGTTGCTACCTTTACCTTTAGTTATTCTATGTCGATTATTTTGACTGTGTTTGTATTAACTCACAACGATTCCGGAAGTCATCGATGCAAGAACAATACCGTCCACAGGACATTGAACCGCAAGTTCAAGCACATTGGGACAACAACCAAACCTTTGTTGTAAGTGAAGACCCTAATAAAGAAAAATTCTACTGTCTCTCCATGTTCCCGTACCCAAGTGGACGTCTGCACATGGGCCACGTGCGTAACTACACCATCGGTGATGTGATTTCCCGTTATCAGCGCCTGCAAGGCAAGAATGTGATGCAGCCAATCGGCTGGGACGCATTCGGCCTGCCAGCAGAAAATGCCGCGGTGAAGAACAACACCGCCCCTGCGCCGTGGACTTACGAAAACATCGACTACATGAAGAACCAGCTGAAATTACTGGGCTTTGGTTACGACTGGAACCGTGAGTTTGCTACCTGTACCCCGGAATACTACCGCTGGGAACAGGAATTCTTTACCAAGCTGTATAATAAAGGTCTGGTCTATAAGAAAACCTCTTCCGTGAACTGGTGCCCGAATGACCAGACAGTACTGGCCAACGAGCAGGTTGAAGACGGCTGCTGCTGGCGTTGTGATACCCCGGTAGAGCAAAAAGAAATTCCGCAGTGGTTTATTAAAATCACGGCCTACGCCCAGGAGTTGCTGGACGATCTGGACAACCTGGAAGGCTGGCCTGAGATGGTCAAAACCATGCAGCGCAACTGGATTGGCCGCTCAGAAGGTGTTGAGCTGTCCTTCGCCGTTGAAGGCCAGGACACACCGCTGGAAGTCTATACCACACGTCCGGATACCCTGATGGGGGTGACTTACGTCGGCATCGCAGCCGGTCATCCTCTGGCTGATCTGGCCGCCAAAAACAATCCTGCACTGGCAGCCTTCATTGAAGAATGTCGTAACACCAAAGTGGCAGAGGCCGAACTGGCGACCATGGAGAAGAAAGGTATGGCCACTGGCCTGTATGCCGTTCACCCGCTCAATGGCCGCCGCGTGCCGGTTTACGTCGCTAACTTCGTGCTGATGGACTACGGCACAGGCGCCGTGATGGCCGTACCTGCCCACGATCAGCGTGACTTTGAATTCGCCACCAAATACGGCCTGGATATCGTTCCGGTGATCAAGCCGGCCGACGGCAGCGAACTGGATATCAGCGAAGCAGCTTACACCGAAAAAGGCGTCTTGTTTGACTCGGGCGAATTCGACGGTCTGGATTTCCAGGCGGCGTTCGATGCGATTGCCGCCAAACTGGAAGCCGAAGGAAAAGGCAAGAAAACCGTCAATTTCCGCCTGCGTGACTGGGGGTTTCCCGCCAGCGTTACTGGGGCGCACCGATTCCTATGGTCACCACAGCAGACGGCGAAGTGCATCCTGTCCCTGCCGATCAGTTGCCGGTGATCCTGCCGGAAGATGTGGTAATGGACGGTGTGACCAGCCCGATCAAAGCAGACAAAAGCTGGGCAGAAACCACCTTTAACGGTGAACCGGCGCTACGTGAAACCGATACCTTCGACACCTTTATGGAATCGTCCTGGTATTACGCGCGTTACTGTTCACCTCAGGCGGACGAAATGCTGGACTCTGATGCCGCCAACTACTGGCTGCCGGTTGACCAGTACATCGGCGGGATTGAACACGCCTGTATGCACCTGCTCTACTCCCGCTTCTTCCACAAACTGCTGCGCGACAGCGGTATGGTGACCAGCGACGAGCCGTTCAAACAGCTGTTATGTCAGGGTATGGTGCTGGCAGATGCCTTCTACTACACCAGTGACAAAGGCGCCAAAGTCTGGGTCTCGCCAACAGAGGTGACGCTGGAGCGTGACGAGAAAGGCCGCATTACCAAAGCCACTGACGAGCATGGTAACGAGCTGGTGCACTCCGGCATGACCAAGATGTCGAAGTCGAAAAACAACGGTATCGACCCGCAGGAAATGGTTGATAAGTACGGTGCGGATACCGTGCGTCTGTTCATGATGTTTGCTTCTCCTGCTGATATGACGCTGGAGTGGCAGGAGTCAGGTGTGGAAGGGGCCAACCGCTTCCTGAAACGTGTCTGGAAACTGGTGTTTGAACATACCGCCAAAGGTGCGGTCGAAGCACTGGATGCTTCAGCACTGAACGCCGATCAGAAAGCGCTGCGTCGTGATGTGCACAAAACCATTGCCAAAGTCAGCGATGATATTGGCCGTCGTCAGACATTCAACACAGCTATCGCAGCGATCATGGAACTGATGAACAAGCTGGGTAAAGCCCCGCAAGACAGTGCCCAGGATCGTGCCCTGCTGGACGAAGCCCTGAAAGCGGTTGTCCGTATGCTGTACCCAATCACCCCGCATATCTGCTTTGAACTGTGGCATGCACTGGGTGAGTCTCAGGTGGATCATGCTGACTGGCCGGTTGCCGATGACAGCGCGATGGTGGAAGATGAGAAACTTATCATCGTTCAGGTGAACGGCAAGCTACGCGCCAAGCTGACTGTGGCGGCAGATGCCGGCAAAGATCAGGTCGAAGCACTGGCACTGTCAGACGAGAACGTCACGAAATTCACCGACGACAAAACCATTCGTAAGGTGATTTACGTACCGGGCAAGCTGCTGAACATTGTTGCCAACTAACAGGCATGCCAACAACGCCTTCCCAGTGGGAAGGCGTTTTCTCTTTCACTCTCGAATTTGTTACTAAGGAGTAGACACGGTGAGCGCAGCGTCATCTCTTCTGTCCCGTTTCCGTCTGGTCTTTGTCGTCGTACTGGCGCTGGCCACTGCATCATGCGGCTTCCATTTACGTGGTAACTACATGCTGCCCGACGATATTGCCCGCCTGTCTCTGACCAGCTTTGATAAATACGGTCCCCTGACCCGTATGGTGAAATCCCAGTTCAAACTGCACGGTATTGAAGCTGTGCCGCCATCATCTCAGGTGCCCAATCTGCACCTGCTCAGCGAGTCTCTGGGGGAACGCACCTTATCCTTGTACCAGAACAGCCGGGCTGCCGAATACGAACTGACCTATACCGTCAGCTATCAGGTGGTGGTGCCTGATAAAGGGGCCAAGCGTTTTACCACCAAAGTGAACCGCAGTTTTCTGGATAACCCGCTAACCGCACTGGCAAAGTCGGTGGAGCGCGATATGCTACAGGATGAGATGCGCCAGCAGGCCTCGCGCCAGATTATGCGTCAGCTGGCCCGTCTGACCGCCGACCTGAATCACTCAGATGCTGACGATGCGGACTTCCCGGCCAGCGACACCAACGGCAGTGTCACCACGATTGAGACAGAAACCGATGCCGATAAACAGGCCGCCGATCAGATGTTCAACACCATGGACAGCACGGCGCAATGAGGATCTACCCGGAACAATTGGCTGAGCGGTTAAAACAAGGCTTAGCCTCCGCTTACCTGCTTGCAGGCAACGAACCTTTGCTGTTACAGGAAACGGCTGACCGGGTGCGCCAACAGGCCAGAGACGGCGGTTTTCTCGAGCGCCACAGCTACAGCATCGATAATCAGCTGGACTGGAACGAGGTGCTGGATAATTGCCAGGCGCTGAGCTTGTTCTCTTCACGCCAGATCATCGAACTGACCATGCCGGACAGCGGTATCACTGCGGCTCAGGCCAAATCGCTGCAAACGGTGATTGATGCCTTGCACCCGGATATCCTGCTGCTGGTGCAGGGCCCGCGCCTCAATAAAAAACAAGAAAGCAGCGCTTGGTTTAAAGCGCTCACGGCTCAGGGCATCTATGTGCCCTGTAATACGCCAGACGCCCGTCAGCTCCCCCGTTTCATCCAGCAACGTTGTCAGCAACTGGGACTGAATGCCGATGCAGAAACCATACAGATCCTGGCACAGTGGCATGAAGGGAACCTGCTGGCACTGGCACAGAGCCTGCACAAACTCACCCTGATTTATCCTGACGGCACCCTGACCGTGCCCCGGATTCAGGAGGCGCTCAGCCGTCATAATCACTACACCCCGTTTCAACTGCTGGATGCCCTACTGGCCGGTCAGGCAAAGCGCAGTCAGCGCATTGTGCGCCAGCTCGAAGCCGAAGGTGTCGAAGCCATTATTGTTCTGCGTACCTTACAGCGTGAACTGACCCAGCTGTACCGTATGCAGGAAATGGGTCAACAGGGCATTCCCCTCAACCGGATTCTTGAGAATTTTCGGGTTTGGCAAAACCGGCGTGAACTCTATGTCGGCGCCTTGCACCGATTACCTTTACCGGCCCTGCTAAAAGCTATCCAACAACTCAGCCAGCTTGAACGTCAGGCTAAAACTGACTATGACACCAGTGTCTGGCCCGGTTTAAGCACATTATGCGCCATGATGTGCGGGCTAAGTAAGGGCTTACCTTTGCAGCCACACTGACCTCGCTGGCAAATTATTGTTAAAACTGGCTGATGCTCAAAAAATCTGTACATCACGGCACCATGCAAGCGTCAGCCAGAATTGAGCATGGTATACTCCAGCGTTAAAATGTGAACCCGATCGGCTCACCTGACTCTAATCACAAGAGAAGACTGAATTGAGGGAGACCCCTTTGCAGCTACAAGAACTACACGACTTCATCATTGACAAAATTGATGACATGAAAGCCCTCGACATCGTGACTCTGGATGTTCGCGGCAAATCCAGCATTACTGATCTCATGGTCGTTTGTACCGGTACTTCAAACCGCCACGTCGCTTCGATTGCAAACAATGTCAACACCGCCTCCAAACTGATAGACTTCCCGCCGTTTGGTATCAGTGGCGAAGAAGACGCTGAGTGGGTCGTGGTTGATTTGGGAAGCGTCATGCTGCACATCATGCAAGAAGATGCGCGTCAGCTTTACCAACTGGAGAAGCTTTGGGGCTAACTGACGGATGAAGTTGCAACTGATCGCGGTCGGCACAAAAATGCCTAAATGGGTAGAAACCGGCTTTGAGGAATACCGCCGCCGTTTTCCTAAAGATATGCCGCTGGAGCTGATTGAAATTACAGCCGGCAAACGGGGTAAAAATGCTGATATTGCCCGCATTCTGCAAAAAGAAGGCGAGGCCATGCTGGCTGCCGTTGCCAAAGGCAACCGCATTGTCACCTTAGATATTCCGGGCAAACGCTGGGACACAGAACAGCTGGCCGATCAGATGGAAAGCTGGAAACTGGACGGTCGGGATGTGTCTATCCTGATTGGCGGACCCGAAGGTCTGGCGCCGGCCTGTAAAGCCGCTGCAGAGCAAAGCTGGTCCCTGTCTCCGTTAACGCTGCCACATCCGCTGGTGCGTATTGTGATGGCCGAAAGCCTTTACCGGGCCTGGAGCATCACAGCCAACCACCCATACCACAGGGAATAGACGGCATGCGCAGAAAGCGACTTCAGATCCGGGATCATCAGGCAGAATCGTCTCTGTTTTTCAGACGAGCGGTCTTCTCCTTTGTCGGTATCTTTGCTTTGATTGGCGTGCTGATTGCTAATCTCTATCACATTCAGGTCCGTGAGTTTGAAGATTATCAGACCCGCTCCAATGACAACCGCATCAAAATCGTTCCCGTCTCACCTAACCGCGGCATGATTTACGACCGTAACGGGGTATTACTGGCCGAAAACAGGCCCGTGTATTCGCTGGAAGTGATCACAGAGAAAGTCCCGGATCTGGATGAGACCTTTGGCCGTCTGAAATCGCTGCTGGGAATCACAGAGGAAGAGATTGAACGCTTTGACAAAGAGCGTCGCCGTACCCGGCGTTTTAACTCTGTTCCGCTGCGTAACCAGCTGACCGAAAAAGAAGTTGCCCTGTTCTCCGTGAATCAGCACCGTTTTCCGGGTGTTGAGGTTAAAGCCTACCTGAAACGTTACTACCCTTACGGTGACGCGCTCACCCATGTCCTTGGTTATGTTGCAAAAATCAACGACAGGGACTTGGAAATGCTGGACAGGGAAGATCGCCTGAACAACTACAAAGCCACCCGGGATATCGGCAAGCTGGGCATTGAAAAATACTATGAAGACTTGCTGCACGGCACCTCAGGCTACCAGGAAGTCGAAGTCAACAGCCGCGGCCGTATTATCCGCACCCTGAAATATGTACCGCCTGTGCCGGGCAAAGATCTGCGCCTGAATCTGGATATTGATCTGCAGCTGTATGTCAAAGAGCTGCTGACTGAAAAGAAAATCGACCCGGAAACCGGCGAAGAATTCACCAAGGTGAAGCGGGGATCTGTGGTGGTGATGGATCCCAAAGATTCCTCCGTGCTTGCTATGGTTTCCAGTCCGAGTTATGACCCGAATCTGTTCGTGCATGGCATTTCTTCGAAACAGTACAGCGAATTACTCAATGACAAAGACAGGCCGCTGGTGAACCGGGTTACCCTGGGGATTTATCCGCCGGCTTCCACCGTCAAACCCGCGATTGCTGTGGCGGCCTTAGCCGAAGGCGTCATCACCACACGGACGACACGCAACGATCCTGGCTACTGGAAAATCCCGAATACCAACAGCCGGCCATTCCGTGACTGGCTGCGCTGGGGTCACGGTAAAGTAAGCATTCACAAAGCCATTGAAGAGTCCGTCGATACCTTTTTCTATCAGATTGCCTATGACATGGGCATCGACAGGCTGTCTACGTGGATGAGCAAGTTTGGCTACGGTGAATATACCGGAATTGATATTGCCGAAGAAAGCAAAGCCAACATGCCGACCCGCGAATGGAAACAGGCCCGTTTTCGCCAGCCCTGGTATCAGGGCGACACCATTCCTGTCGGGATCGGACAAGGTTACTGGACATCGACGCCACTGCAAATCGCCAAAGCGACCACAGTGCTGGTCAATGACGGCGTCGTCAGAGCACCGCATTTGCTGAAAAGCATTATGGATGCCGACGGTGAAACCCCCGCCAAATATGAAGTTTTTCCGCCCATTACCGGTGTCGATCCAAAATACTGGCAGGTCGCCAAAGATGGTATGTACCGGGTACTGCACGGCAGTCGCGGAACGGCAAGACGCGCTTTCTATGGCGCAGAATACAAAGCTGGCGGTAAATCCGGTTCAGCCCAGGTCTTCGGACTGGCTGAAGATGAAGAATATAATGCCGAAGAGCTTGAAGAGCATCTGCGAGATCACGCGCTGTTCACCGCTTTTGCCCCCTTTGAGCATCCTGAATACGTCGTGGCCATGGTGCTTGAAAATGCCGGCGGCGGTTCCAGTAATGGCGGCCCGGTCGCAAGGCAGATTTTCGACCATATGCTGCTCAATCACGATGACAAAGATAAATCGACATTGGCTGAGGTTTCGCAATGAGTATCATGGCAGCGACAGGCAGCAAAGCCACCTTGAGTGATCGCCTGCATATCGACGTTCCTTTATTACTGGGGATCCTGACGCTGATGGGATTCGCCCTGGTCGTCATGTACAGTGCCAGCGGCCAGAACCTTGACATGATGGAACGCCAGGCAGTCCGTATGCTGCTGTCTCTGGCGGTGATGTTCATCCTGGCCCAGATTGCTCCTCGCCACTATGAAGCCTGGGCTCCCTATCTGTTCGGGGTCGGCTTACTGCTGCTGGTGGGAGTACTGCTGGTGGGCGAAATCTCCAAAGGAGCACAACGCTGGCTGGATCTGGGCGTCGTCCGTTTCCAGCCATCTGAATTGATCAAGCTGGCCGTCCCCTTGATGGTGGCCCGTTTTATCGGAAACCACCCGCTGCCCCCCAGCCTGAAAAATATCATCATCGCAACCCTGATGATTTTCGTGCCAACCATTCTTATTGCCAAACAACCCGATCTTGGCACATCGATCCTGATCGCCGCATCCGGGATATTTGTGCTTTTTCTGTCCGGCATCAGCTGGCGGATTATTATTTTTGCCGGCATGCTGATCGGTGCGTTCATCCCGGTGCTCTGGTTCTTCCTGATGCACGATTATCAGCGCACCCGGGTGCTGACACTGTTTAATCCGGAGTCCGATCCACTTGGTGCGGGTTATCACATCATTCAGTCGAAAATTGCCATTGGCTCAGGCGGGATTACCGGCAAAGGCTGGCTCCACGGCACCCAGTCACAGCTGGAGTTTTTGCCGGAACGTCACACCGACTTCATTTTTGCCGTCATCGCCGAGGAATGGGGATTGTCCGGGGTCATCGGCCTGCTGGCGCTGTATCTGTTCGTGATCGGCCGCGGGCTGCTGCTGGCCAGCCGGGCACAAACCGCCTTTGGCCGTATGATGGCAGGCAGTATCGTATTGAGCTTTTTTGTTTATGTATTCGTCAATATTGGCATGGTCAGTGGCTTATTGCCTGTGGTCGGTGTTCCGCTGCCCCTGGTCAGCTACGGCGGTACCTCCATGGTCACCCTGATGGCAGGTTTCGGTATCCTGATGTCTATCCACACCCACAGAAAAATGTTGTCCAAGGCTAACTGATGCACACAGTGTCCAAATCACTCGCTTTTTCACTCAGTGTCACCCTGCTCATGGCAGGGTGCAGCACCACTCACTCAGATCGCTATCAGATAAAAGATGACCGCGCGCCAGAGAGCTCCCCGACCCTGGATCACATTGAAGATGCACAGCCAAGGTACGAACCCAAAAGTCTGGCCGGCAACAAGGATTACACGCTGAGAGGCCAGGCCTACACCATTGTCCCGGCGGAGCAGCCTTTTAGCGAAGAAGGGCTGGCCTCATGGTACGGCAAAAAGTTTCATGGTCACAAAACGTCTAATGGCGAAATTTATGACATGTATTCAATGACAGCTGCGCATAAAACCTTACCGTTACCCAGCTATGTCAGAGTTACCAATACCAGTAATGGCAAAAGTGCCATTGTCCGGGTCAACGACCGCGGCCCGTTCCATGAGGGGCGTATCATCGATCTCAGTATGGCAGCAGCCACCAAACTCGACGTGGTAGGTCACGGCACGGCGCCGGTCAAAATTGAGCTGTTGCAGATGCCCCAGCCAGATTCAACTGCAGAATGGCAAAGCGCAAATCCCAAATGGTTCTTTGTGCAATTGGCGGCCTTTAGTGATCCCAATAAAGCCCAGCTCGCCGCCCAGAAGCTCAAATCAGAGTTCAATACCCAGGTGGATGTCAAAAAAGCCGAGTCCGCTGCCGTCTATCGGCTTCGCCTGGGTCCGTACCTCGACTCAGGCGAAGCTGAGGTACAGAGAAATAAAGCCAGGGCAAGCCAATTCCCGGAAGCATTTGTCGTTTCAGAACAACGTGAATTGAACTAATTTGTCAGGGCAAAGTCTGACAAAAGAATGTAAAAATTTCACAAGATTCCTCAATGGACCACTATTCCTCTGGTTGAGAACTGTTTAAACAAGCTCAATCTGATATAGTGGTTCCAATTTTTTGATATCCGTAACCCAAGTAACATATATCATGAATAAATCTGCTGCATTTTTTCGCTCTGTCGCTGTTTCAACCGCTTTACTGACTAGTCTTTCAGCGGCCGCGGCGCCCGCCGTCGTTCCAGAAGCCCCGCAGATAGCCGCTAAAGGTTATGTCCTGATGGATTACCATTCAGGCAAAATTCTTGCCGGGCAAAAAGAATACGATAAAATTCCACCTGCAAGCCTGACTAAAATGATGACCAGTTATGTGATCGGTCAGGAAATCAAACGCGGTAACATCTCTATGGATGATACTGTTGTGATCAGCAAAAATGCCTGGGCAAAAAATTTCCCGGGTTCATCAAAAATGTTCATTGAAGTGGGCAGCGAAGTAAAAGTCGCTGACTTGAACCGTGGCATTATTATTCAGTCTGGCAATGATGCCTGTGTGGCCATGGCTGAACATGTCGCCGGTTCAGAAGACTCGTTCGTTGATCTGATGAATGGCTGGGCGAAATCGCTGGGCATGGATTCAACACACTTCGCCAATGTTCACGGCCTGGACAACGACAAACTGTACACCACGCCTTATGACATGGCCTTGCTGGCACAGGGGCTGATCCGTGATGTGCCGGATGAGTTTGCCATCTATAAGGAAAAATCATTCCGTTACAACGGTATTGAGCAGTTTAACCGTAACAGCCTGCTGTGGGACAAAAGCCTCAATGTTGACGGCCTGAAAACCGGCCATACAGACAACGCAGGTTACAGCCTGGTCAGCACCGCCACTGAAGGTCAGATGCGCCTGATTGCGGTCGTGATGGGAACCAAAAGCGCCAATGCCCGTAAGGCTGAGAGTAAGAAGTTACTGAACTACGGTTTCCGCTTCTTCGAAACCGTTTCGCCGCATAAAGCGAACGAAACCTTTGTCACCGAAAAAGTCTGGATGGGCGACAACGATGAAGTCTCCCTGGGCGTCAGTCAGGATACTTTCGTGACCTTGCCTCGCGGTTCAGCCAAAGATCTGAAAGCTAACTTTGTGCTGGAAAAAGAGTTAAAGGCCCCGATCCATAAAGGCGACGTGGTCGGTAAACTTTACTACCGCCTGGGTGATGAAGACGTGGCTGAATATCCGCTTCTGGCGCTGAATGAAGTCAACGAAGGCAGCATTTTCAGCCGCTTAATTGACTACATAGTCTTGCTCTTTAAAGGCTGGCTAAGCTAAGCCATCGCTTTTGAAAAAGGACAGCCTCGCTGTCCTTTTTCTTTTGACCGCTGCGGCCTGCTGCCCTGCCCCGATGCTTGACTTGTGTTATGGACTGCGAGCCATTAATATGCTGCCCTAAATTGTGATATACCGCATACCTTCCTGGGAGTTCAGCATGCAACAGCAAGAACAGCCAAAACTTAAAGATTTACTCGAGTTCCCTTGTCAGTTCTCTTTCAAGGTCATGGGCTTTAACAAGCCTGAGCTGCCTGATTTGGTGGTGGGCGTTGTCCAGCGTCATGCGCCTGGCGATTATACCCCGACCGTTAAACCAAGCGGAAAAGGGACCTACAGTGCCGTGTCTATCACTATCACAGCGACCCATATTGAGCAGGTTGAAACCCTGTACAAAGAGCTGGGTGAAATCGACATTGTTCGCGTCGTGCTCTGATACCTGGTCTTACCGAGTAATTGGCGGCTGAAATTTTAGCCGCCACGATTTATAATGCACCATTATTGGTCTCGAATGGCTCTCAACAGAGACCGACAGACAACATGGGTGAAATGTGCAACGAAATCTCATTGTCCGCAATCTGGGCCTGACAGACTATTCTGTTACTTATGAGGCCATGCATCACTTTACCGCCAACCGTGATGACGATACGGTCGACGAAATCTGGCTGGTTGAGCACCTTCCCGTCTTTACACAGGGTCAGGCTGGCAAAGCTGAACACGTGCTCAATCCCGGCGACATCCCGATTTTTCAGAGTGACCGTGGCGGACAGGTGACCTATCATGGTCCCGGACAGCAAATGATGTATCTGTTGATTGACCTGCGTCGCCATAAACTTGGCGTCCGAGAACTGGTCACGCACATTGAAAACACCGTAATCAATACGCTATCCCGCTTCGGTGTAGCGTCCAACGCCCGTCCTGATGCACCTGGCGTGTATGTCGACGGTAAAAAAATCTGCTCACTCGGCCTACGTATCCGTCGCGGCTGTTCTTTTCATGGTCTGGCTCTGAATGTCGACATGGATTTAACACCTTTTCTGCGTATTAATCCCTGCGGTTATGCGGGTATGGAAATGACTCAGCTGGCCAGGCTAAATGGCCCTACAGAACTGGCTGACGTGCAACCTGTACTTGTCGATGAGTTAGTGAAACTGCTCGATTACCAGAGCATAGAGTGGACAACGGAAAGCAATTAATCATGAGCAAACCGATCGTAATTGAACCTGGTGTCAAATACCGTGACGCCGATAAAATGGCCCTGATTCCTGTACGTAACATGGAAGCAGAGGAAAAGCCTCGCGAAATGCTGCGTAAGCCAGAATGGATGAAGATCAAGCTTCCGGCCGACACTCAGCGTATTCAGGATATCAAAGCGGCGATGCGCAAGAACAACCTCCACTCTGTGTGTGAGGAAGCCTCTTGCCCTAACCTGGCAGAATGTTTCAGCCACGGTACTGCGACCTTCATGATTCTGGGTGCTATCTGTACTCGTCGTTGTCCGTTCTGCGACGTGGCCCACGGTCGTCCTCTGCCACCGAGTGCCGAAGAGCCGGTACAGCTTTCTCAGACCATCGCCGACATGAAACTGCGCTATGTGGTTGTCACCTCGGTTGACCGTGATGATCTCCGGGACGGTGGTGCCCAACACTTTGCTGACTGTATCCGTGAGATCCGGGTGAAAAACCCTGACATCACAATCGAAACGCTGGTACCCGACTTCCGTGGCCGTATGGATCACGCGCTGGAGATCCTGCGCGATAACCCGCCGGATGTTTTCAACCATAACCTGGAAACTGCACCGCGCCTGTACCGCAAGGCCCGCCCGGGTGCTAACTACCAGTGGTCACTGGATCTGCTGAAAAAGTTTGGTGAAATGCATCCTGAAGTGCCGACCAAGTCAGGTCTGATGATGGGACTGGGTGAAACCAAAGAAGAAATTGTAGAAGTGCTGAAGGATCTTCGCGCTCATGGTGTCACGATGCTGACACTGGGTCAGTACCTGGCACCAAGCCGACATCACCTGCCGGTTGAGCGTTATGTGCCGCCGTCAGAGTTTGATGAGCTGAAAGAAATCGCGCTGGAGCTGGGCTTTACTCATGCTGCCTGCGGTCCGTTTGTTCGCTCTTCATACCATGCTGATCTGCAGGCAAAAGGCGAAGTAGTGAAATAAAACACGCGCGAGAGCAGAGAAATCCCCTTTCTCTTATCCGCGCAATAAGAAAACGCTTCGGCAATCCTTTCAGATGCCGAAGCGTTTTTTTCGTTCTCGTTTTGTCAGGCAACTTGTGTCGCGATAATCATCAGAAGAAAAATTACTTCTGATTATCTTTGTCGATCACAGCTGCTAATACCGGCGCAATACTTTCTAACGCTTCGTCTGTGATCGGCTTTCCGTCCTCATCTGTCACTGTGATTGAAGTCCGGTTACCCAGATCACCCAGCTGCAACTTATATTCGCGGTTTTCCAGCTGCAGAGGCTGAATGCCTAAATCGACCCAGAAGCTGTCATCCGGGTTACGGAAACTCACATCGATCGTCCCTTGCGAGCGATTACGACCGTCGACAGTAAAGCCCAGGGACTGCAACAGACTTGGCAGGCGTTCCCAGAACACGTTATAAGGCGCGCGGGCGATAATCACAGGCAAGCCGCTACGATCCTGCCCCATAGTGATGGGGATCTGCTTCACCAGCTCCTCGGCACGTAAGCGTGCTTTCTCACGCTCATAAGCATCGTACTTAGCCATCACCAGGTTAGTCATCAGAATGCTGTAACGCTCCTGATTCACCAGACTGACAGGTTTCTCTACACCGGCTTCACGCCAGTCGAGCAGTTTGATGGTATACAGGTTCTGGTCGTTGGCACTGGCACGGGAAATCCGATAGCGACTGCTGATCGCCGTATCTTCATCTTCGTTGTTCCAGTTCACCCATCCGGTTTCCAGTGTTTGGGCCGTATTCACATCCAGAGCAATGTTACGCTCAGCTGCCATACGTTTGGTCAGCGTCCACAACTCGTCCAGTTCAGCCGAATTCACGAGCTGCAGACTCACAGTACCATCACTGTTATTCACGGTTCTGGCACCAGGGATCAGCGCCAGAACCTGTTGAGGTGGACGAATATCAACGGCTCTGCCAATCGCGCCCGGGTATTCTTTAGGCGGTATCGCATACTCGTTCGACAGCGTCGCCGCAGAGCCACTCGGGCTGTTCCAGCTGCTTAACGGCGCTGTTTCCAGATAATTAAAATCCTGATTCGCCTGTCGGCGTCGCTCTGCGCTGCCCGAACAGCCAGCCAGAGCAGCCACCATGACAGCCGTAACTGCCAGCCTGTAATTCACATTCATGTAGAGTTCTTACGTTCCTATGCGGTAGCCAGTGAAGGCAGCAGTTTCGCATCTTTCAACGCTTGCAACACCACAGGTTCAGCCTCTTTGCTCAGTGGCGTTAATGGCAAACGCAGTGTGCCGTGCTGAATCAGTCCTAGCTTTTGTGCTGCCCATTTCACCGGGATGGGATTGGACTCAACAAACAGGTGCTTGTGAAGCGGCATCAGTTTGGCATCGATGGCTTTCGCCTCGTCCAGTTCTCCTTTTAAGGCCAGCTGGAACATCGTTGCCATATCGGGTGCTGCAATATTTGCCGTCACAGAAATCACGCCGTGACCGCCGCGTGCCACAAATTCCAGACCTGTTGCATCATCACCGCTGAATTGGAGGAAATCTTTGCCACAAAGTTCCCGTGTTTTTTCCACCCGGGCTAAATCACCTGTCGCATCTTTGATGCCGATAATGTTATCGAGCTTAGACAGGCGGGCAACCGTTTCAGGTAACATGTCTACCGACGTACGACCGGGTACGTTATACAGAATCTGAGGCAGATCGGTGGCTTCTGAAATCGCTTTAAAATGCTGATACAAACCTTCCTGAGTCGGTTTGTTGTAATACGGCGTGACGGTCAGGCAAGCTGCTACGCCCGTGCCCGAGAATAGTTTGCTAAAAGTGATGGCTTCATGGGTGGCATTGGCGCCTGTACCGGCAATAACAGGGATACGTCCCTGAGCAAAATCGACTGTCTTCAGCACGACTTTGACGTGCTCTTCAACAGTCAGAGTCGCTGACTCACCTGTGGTACCGACAGCGACAATCGCGTCTGTACCCGCTGCAATATGATATTCAACCAAGGATTTCAGGCTGGCGTAATCAACTTCGCCGACTTCATCCAAGGGCGTAACTAGCGCTACCATGCTACCAGTAAACATGTCGATCTCCCTTTTTTATTGATTTCTCATGGTACTTTTCAGTGGCAGTAAACACAAGCAAGTAGAATGTAAAATAGCTGTCATAGCTGGCCATATCCTGTTCGTTAATTCTGTCCTGTGATCCCCTGTCAAAAGTGGATTAAACCAGTGACTTGCACCATAGCCAGCGAATTTAACAACAAAATATATCAATCATAACAATATCCTCATTTGCACAGGTAACTTCATGGCAGGAGATAAGTTGGCTGTGCTACCATGCAAACATAAAGGTCATCAATGTGAAACTGTATGGAACACTACCTCGTCATCACCGCAATCGGCTCAGATCGCCCGGGTATTACGGATGAAATTACCCGACATATCTCACTCAGCGGCTGCAATATTGAAGACAGCCGACTGGCAATTTTTGGCAGTGAATTTACCTTTATCCTTTTACTGTCAGGAACGGCAGCATCGATAGCCAAGGTTGAAGCGACCCTGCCGCTTCAGGCCCAGCAGTTTGATCTGCTGACCGTGATGAAAAGAACCACCAGGCATGAACACCGCTTTTATCCCTATACCGCCGACTTCCACATTGAAGGCAATGATGCCCCGGGCCTGATAGAAAAGTTCACCCATTTCTGTGCCAGCCGCCAGATAGACATTTCAGCACTCAGTGCCCATTCTCAGGAAGAAGAAGGTCAAGGTGAGGAAGATCAGCTCACCTTACAGCTCAGCACGAACCTGCCCGAAGGTTGCAATCTGATGTCTTTGCAGGAAGAATTTGAAGCCCTGTGCCAGGAAGTGCAAGTGTCAGGCACAGTCACCTTTACCGGCCATTTACCCAAGTAACCTCGAAGCATAAGGAACGACACATGCAAACCTTGACTGCGGGTACCCCTGCACCTGACTTCACTCTGCCAGATCAGAATGGTGCGCCTGTCAGCCTGAACGATTTTAAAGGTAAAAAAGTACTCGCTTACTTTTATCCGAAGGCCATGACCCCGGGCTGTACCGTACAAGCCTGCGGATTACGCGACAGTAAATCGGAGCTGGATGCGCTGAACGTCGTTGTTCTGGGGATCAGTATTGATCCGGTCAAACGCCTGCCTAAATTCATTGAGCGCGACAACCTGAACTTCACCCTGCTCTCTGATGAAGATCATGCGGTTGCCGAACAGTTTGGCGTCTGGGGCGAGAAGAAGTTTATGGGCAAGGTGTACGACGGTCTGCACCGGATCAGCTTTCTGATCAACGAAGACGGCGTTATTGAACATGTCTTCAATAAGTTCAAAACCAAAGATCACCACGAGGTTGTGCTGGCATACCTGAACGGCAACAGCTAAACCTGCAGACATTTTACAAAGGCCGTCAATCGGCCTTTGTGCTTTGAGCATCAGGATTCTGACGCTCTACTTTTCTGGTCACGATCACCATGGCAATTCCACCCAGAATCGCCATCGAAGCGACCAACAAGCGTAATGTCACGGGCTCAGCTAACATCAGCACACCACCGACAGCCGCCAGAACAGGTACGCTGAGCTGAACAGTAGCCGCTATCATCGCGCTCAGTGAGGGTAAAACCATATACCAAATCGCATAACCGACGCCTGAGGCGAGCCCACCAGAAAGTACGGCATACCACACCCCGAGCGCATCCAGCTCAGTTTTCCCCCATATTATCCAGCATGCCAGACCAAATGGCACAGCACGTAAAAAGTTCCCTGCCGTCGTCTGGAGCGGATCTGTGGCACCTTTGCCTCGCAGGGTATAAGCCCCCCAGGCCACTCCCGCCATCAGCATCAGCACAGCTCCCTGCCAGGAAGGCGCTGACACACCGGGCAACAAAAGAACCACCAGCCCAGCCAGGGCAAGTGTAAAACCAAGCATTTGCAAGGAAGTCAGCCTTTCACCTCTGCTCAGCGCAACGGCCATCATGGTGATTTGCACCGCGGCAAACAGCAGCAATGCGCCAGTCGCCGCTGTCAGACTGAGATAAGCAAAAGAAAAGCCGGCAGCATAAACGAAGAGGGCCAGTGCAGACAGCCAGTTGCCGCCCACACTCGCTTTGTGTTTCTTACCTGAATGGCTGTAAGCGTGAATGAGCCATAACAACAGGGCGCCCGCCAGTAAACGAATCAGAGTAAAACTGGCAGGATCGATTGCCGTGTCCGACAAGGCCACCCGGTTGAGCAGTGAATTGGCCGCAAACGCCAGCATCGCTAGTCCGGTCAGCAGCAATATCTTCACGGATAAATTCACCCACCCTCCCTGTATGATAACCAGCGGTGCGATCACTAGCTGCGTGATGGTGAATCGGTTTCTTCGCCATGATCTGTGGCCGGTAAGGCATTCCAGACAGCCTTCACCAGTGTGGCTAACGGGATTGCAAAGAACACGCCCCAGAAGCCCCATAGCCCGCCAAAGACCAGCACGGAAATAATAATCGCGACCGGATGAAGATTCACCGCTTCCGAAAAGAGTACGGGAACCAGCACATTACCATCGAGTGTCTGAATAATGCCGTAGGCCACCAGCAGCCACCAGAAGTCTGGCGTCAGCCCCCACTGGAACAGCCCGACCATAGCAACCGGCAAGGTCACCGCAGCTGCACCAATATACGGAATCAAGACCGAGAAGCCGACCAGCACAGCCAGTAACAAGGCATAGCGTAAATCAAGCAGCGCAAAAGTGATGTAACTGACCGTACCAACAATAATGATTTCAGTGACCTTGCCCCGGATATAATTCGAAATCTGCTGGTTCATCTCAGCACCGACCTTACTGGCCAGACGACGGTTGCGGGGCAGTATGCGGCTGAAGGCACTGAGCATCTCATCCTTGTCTTTCAACAAGAAAAAGACCAGTAACGGCACCAGAATTAAATAGACCGCCAGTGTGGCCAGACTCATCAACGATGCCACGGAACCTTTCAGCGCACTCTCGCCCATGCCCAGCACTTTCGCGCGCAGGTTGTTCATCACAGCGGTGATCTGTTCCGGCTGAACCAGCTCGGGGTATCGCTCCGGCAGACTGGAGACATAACGCTGCAGATCGTTAAACATACTGGGCATATCAGAAAGTAAATTACTGATCTGATGCCAGATAACAGGAATCAGCACGAAAACGGCCATTACCATTAACCCGGCGAACAGCAATATGACCAGAGTGACGGCCAGGGTTCGTGGCACTTTCATCCGGGTCAGATACATCACCGGCCATTCCAGTAAGTAAGCAAGCACTATTGCGGCAAGCAAAGGCGCGATGAGGTTGCCGAAAAAATAGATGGTGATGAAGCCCACCAAGAGGATCGCCACCAAACTGACCGCGTGGGGGTCAGAAAATCTGCGCTGATACCAGCGACTAATCATTTCGAGCATATGAGCGTCACAACCTTCTAGTAACGGTAATCACAAGTAACTGTGGGTTATCTGATTGAATATGAACCTGAAACCCATGATTCAACAAATAGCGTGGTATATCTTTTCTTGAGCCGGCATCACAGAGATGTATCGTCAACGACTGCCCTGCGCCGAGCTGGGCGCACGTGCGCTTTGCCATCAGTAAGGCCAGCGGGCAACGGGTCTCGGTTAAATCCAGCTTAGGTATTTCCATTCTCAGGCACAGGCGGTTATTATCCAACAAGTTATTGTAAATAACATTATGACGACAAGAAAGAAACACCCTGGAGCTTTTGTTGTCATACCTGTAAGCGCGCAGATAGATTTACTGCAAATCCCGCAGCAACCGGAATATCAACATACGAATGAAGATGATCACCTTTTCTAAGCGTCGATTTGTCAAAAAGCCAGTTTGTTTGCTGCTGTGTGCTCTGCTGAGCACAGCAGCTGTGAGCCGGGCCGATGCTTCTTTGGAAGATCTGCCCGAGATCGGGACAACGGCCGCCGCGACACTGACCATCGAAAAAGAGCTGGAATACGGCGATGCCTACATGCGCTTACTGCGGGCCAGTAAACCGATCATTAATGACCCTCTGCTCGCTGAATATGTCAAAGATCTGGGACACAGATTAGTGGCCAATGCGCAGGATGTGCGCACGCCGTTTGAATTTTTTCTGATCCAGAACCGGGAAGTGAACGCCTTTGCCTTTTTTGGCGGCCATGTTGCCCTGCACAGCGGGCTGTTCCTGCATGCCCAAAGCGAAAGTGAGCTGGCTTCTGTCATGGCGCACGAAATTGCCCATATCACGCAGCGCCACCTGGCCAGAAGCATGGAAGATCAGGCCAAGAAATCACCGGCTACGATGGCTGCCCTGATTGGCTCTCTGATGCTGGCGATCGCGGCACCGGAAGCGGGCATCGCTGCCATGCAGGCAACCACCGCCGCCTCAGTGCAGGGCCAGATCAACTATACCCGCAGCAATGAAATGGAAGCTGACCGGATCGGTATCGCGACCTTAGCCAAAGCCGGGTTTGATGTGCAGGCTATGCCCGGCTTTTTTGGCCGTTTAGCCGACCAGTACCGATACGCCAGTACGCCTCCGGCTATGCTGCTGACTCACCCCTTACCGGAATCACGTATCGCAGATACCCGCAGCCGTGCCGCCCAGTACCCGCCTCGCCGCGTCCCTGTTTCGGAAAGCTATCTGCTGGCTCAGGCCAGAATCATCGCGCGCTATGCCAATCTGGATAGCCGTAATGCGCTGGACTGGTTCAACCGTAAAGGAAAAGAGGCACATGGTGCCAGCAAAATGGCGGTGAATTACGGTAAAGCCCTGGTGTATATGGACAGCGGAAAATATGACCAGGCGCGGGAGCTGCTGATGCCATTGTTGCAGGCAGAGCCGGGTAACCGCTTCTTTATCGATTCCGCAACCGATTTAGATGTGTTCCAGCAACGCTATGACAGCGCCATTAACCGGTTGCAGCAAGCGCTCAAATCCAACCCGGAAAATGCCGTGCTCAGGCTCAATCTGGCCCATGCCTATCTTGAAGCCGGCCGGGCGAAAGACAGCCTGTCGCTGCTCAGCCGTTTTACCTATGATAACCCTGACGATGTCAACGGCTGGGGGATGCTGGCCGAGGCCTATGCCGGCATCGGACGCAGAGATGGGGAACTGGCAGCACGTGCAGAAGTGATGGCATTGCGCGGCGACTGGGAAAAAGCAATCCAGAATTATATTCAGGCCAGCCAGATGGTCGATGTCGGCTCGCTGGATCAGGCCAGATATGACGCACGCATCGATCAGCTGCGTCTGGCTCGATCCAGATTTGCCGACCTCTGATCAGAGCGGCTCGTCACCTGACTATCCGTGATCGAGCCCGCTGATTCTGGCGGGCTTTACCTTAAAACAAAATATCAATAATCCGGGAGAGAGTATGTCTGTCACCATTTATCACAATCCACGCTGTTCAAAAAGCCGGGAAACGTTAAACCTGCTTGAAAGCAAAGGCATCCAGCCAGACATCATTAAGTATCTGGATGAAACACCTTCCGCCGAACAGTTAGCCGAGTTGCAGCGCAAGCTGGGATTTAATTCTGCCCGCCAGATGATGCGCACCAAAGAAGACATCTACAAAGCGCTGAACCTGGGCGACGACTCTGTCTCTGAGCAGGCACTGCGCGAGGCTATGGTTGCCCATCCCAAACTGATTGAGCGCCCTATCGTGGTCAAAGGTGATAAAGCTGCACTTGGCCGTCCACCTGAGCAAGTCCTGGATATCCTCTGATGCTACCCATTCTGGTGCTTTACTATAGCCGCCATGGCAGCACCCGCCAGCTCGCCAGACAAATCGCCCGCGGCATTGGCCAGATTGAAGGGTGTGAGGCGGTGCTGCGTACCGTCCCTGAAATACGTGCAAACGGCGAGCTGGAAAGCGCCCAGGACAACGGTGATCCCTTTGTGTCAGTGGCTGATCTGGAGCAGTGCCAGGGTCTGGCGCTGGGCAGCCCTGTCCGCTTTGGCAACATGGCCGCGCCCCTGAAACACTTCATCGACAGTACCAGTGCGCAATGGCTCTCGGGCAGCCTGATTGGCAAACCTGCCTGCGTGTTTACCGCATCGTCTTCCATGCATGGCGGGCAGGAGACAACACTGCAGTCCATGCTGTTACCGCTGCTGCATCACGGCATGCTGGTATTAGGACTGCCTTACTCCGAGCCACTGCTGCATACCACCCAGTCTGGCGGTACCCCCTATGGCGCCTCACACCTCAATCAGCACGACGGGCTGACACCAGACGAAGCCGCTCTGGCTCAAGCATTAGGCAAAAGGCTGGCACAAACGGCCAGGCAATTACATCAATCAGTATGATCCAGTCGCACCTGCGCAGTTTTAGGATACGGATACCAATATGAAACCGATGAGCCCTTCAACCCGGAAATTACGCTACTTCGCACTGACAGCCAACCTGTCTCTGCTGCTGTGGGTTTTTCTGTGGCAGAGCGTGATTTCGCCCCACCCGCACCTCAACAACTATGGGGTTGCCGGGATGTGGATACTGCCCTTGCTGCTGCCTCTCAAAGGAATGCTGCAAGGTAAGCCTTACACCCACGCATGGGCAAACTTCATTCTGATGTTCTATTTTCTGCATGCCCTGACGCTGCTTTGGATTGACGGTGGAGAACGCTGGCTGGCCTTGATTGAACTCGGGCTGGCCACCGCGGCTTTTTTCGCCAACATTCTGTTTGCACGGACACGGAGCCGGGAATTGGGTAACAAGCTGAAAAAGCTGTCTCAGGTTGAGCGGGAAGAGCGGGAAGCCCACGGCGATAAGTGAGGACAAGATGAGAAAAAGCCCGCCGGCACTCGCCGGAGGGCTTTTTTTACGATGATAATTTCTGCAATAGCATCAGGTGTTTGGATTCCAGTAATACAAACCGATGCTGGATGCTGCAGCCTGAGTACCGGACACATCCAGCTGAGGCAAGGGCTCAGACGCCGATCCTTCTCTGGAGGTCGGCACAATCATACCTTCCTGATTCGCTGGGGTTGTCTCCCCTGCTGATTGATGATCAAATGCGATATCACGCACCAGCGACGAAACTGGCTGTGCCTGCATTCTGGGTTCCTGGCTCAACTCGCGGGCAAACACCTGCTCGTTGCTCAACAGCTGAATCGCAAAGCGGACCTTATCACCCTGCAAATGACTGGCATTCACAGAGGCCACTGAACTGAGATCTTTCAGCAGTTTCTCGAGCTGAAAAAAGTCTTCAACCCGGCGCACATTCGCCACGTCAATGGCAAAGCCGCCTTCGGTGGCGCCACCCAGCTGGACGGCATAGCGTGCTGCCAGATTGTCAGCAACCTGATCCATCATCGCCGTAATGGCCGCCGTACTGTCTCCGCTGTTACGTCCCTCGAGTGACGCTGAGTTGCCATCCAGCATGGCTGCCGGTGAACTCGGAAACAGTTGCCAGGCCAGCTGCATGCTGTCGCTGCGACGCTGAACACGCGCAATCAGTACTGCATCGGGCTGATAGCGAGTACTGGCATTCGCAATGGGCTGCGAAAATCCGCCCCACAAATCCGGCACACTGATCGCGGTCACGTCCTGAAAATCACCGATCGGCAGCAGTACCGGCACACCACGGTGAGCCGCCGCCAGATTCAGATGAGCTTGCAGGCTATTACCGGACTGATCCCACACTATCGTACGATCACGATTAGCCTCTTCCACCAGCCAGACAAGCACAGTAGGACGCTGCTCGGACCAAAAGGTGGCACTGGCCTGAGTCAGAAGTGTACGGATTTTCTCGCTGTCAAAACTGATTTCCAGCACCGGCTGTCCCTGCTCATTGCCGTAGCCCAGCTGGCTGACATAAGCGCTGCTGTTTTCCAGCGCTTTCCGGATAACGTCGTTGCTGGCGATATCTCGCTGCCCGGACACTTTCACCAGCACTTGTTGTAAGGCGGCAACCCGCGCGGTCTGCTCCGTTTGCCGGTCGGAATCAGGCAGAGGCACCTGCGCCTGATATAAAGTATTCACTGTAGCCGCCTGCAGCGGCAAAGCCATGAGCGCTACAAGGAAAAAAGCAACACGCCACATAAATCACTCGTCGAATATCATTGTAAATAAAGGATGAGAATCACCCTGTTGTGAGCGTTATGACTGCAGTGAGTCATAACCTGACGTCAGCAAATTGACAGGACTCACTATACCTTAGCTGGCGACAGATGACGTTATTTACCATAAAAAAATACCAAAAACGGGGACAAGTTGGCTTTCTGTCTTGAGCCAGATTGACCTTGCATCAGCTTCTCGCCCTAAACAAACTGACTCGCAACATCGCAAGATGAAATCATAGACAGTCCGCACGTTTTAGCCGTTCACGCCACACTAATAACAGGATTCTAAAATTAATCCTCAGGAACATTGGGGAAACGTTTGCGCTTGTGCTAGCATTGCGCGATTTTTTTTATATCAAGGGAGATTCGTGACAATGATGCAGATATTACAAGGTGTGCAGATGCTTTTTGTAGCATTTGGCGCACTGGTTCTGGTGCCGCTTTTAACCGGACTGGATCCCAACGTTGCGCTGTTCGGCGCCGGTATCGGCACCTTACTTTTCCAGGTCATCACCAAACGCAGTGTCCCCATCTTCCTTGCTTCCTCTTTTGCTTTCATTGCTCCCATTCTTTACGGCGTCCAAACCTGGGGGATCCCAGCGACACTCGGTGGCCTGATGATGGCCGGGGTGATCTACCTGATCATGGCCAGTGTGATTAAAGTGCGCGGGGTCGGTATTATTCATAAACTGCTTCCGCCAGTGGTGGTCGGCCCCGTCATCATGGTGATCGGTTTAGGGCTGGCACCTGCGGCGGTCAACATGGCGCTGGGTAAAAGTGGCGATGGTGCGATCCAGATCGTAAACGGCGATGTGGCTTTGTGGATTGCCAGTGTCTCACTGCTGGTGACAATTCTGGTCAGCGTATTCGCCAAAGGCATTTTCAAGCTGGTACCTATCATCTCAGGTATTCTGGCCGGTTATGCCACCAGCCTGGCATTCGGTGTGGTCGATTTCACACCGGTACAGCAAGCGAGCTGGCTGGCCATGCCGAATTTCACCATGCCGGAATTTAATATCAATGCCATTCTGTTCATGATTCCCGTCGCCATTGCTCCGGCGGTTGAACACGTCGGTGACATGCTGGCCATTTCAAATGTGACGGGCAAAGACTACCTCAAGAAACCAGGGCTGCACCGCACCATGGCCGGTGACGGTGTGGCGACCATTGCTGCGTCCATGTTTGGCGCGCCGCCGAATACCACCTATTCAGAAGTCACAGGTGCCGTGATGCTGACCAAAGCATTCAACCCGGCCATCATGACCTGGAGCGCAGTCACTGCCATTATTCTGGCTTTTGTCGGTAAGCTGGGCGCCACACTGCAGACCATTCCGGTGCCTGTCATGGGGGGGATCATGATTTTGCTGTTCGGCTCGATTGCGACCGTAGGGCTGAATACTCTGATTAAGCATCAGGTCGATCTGCACAAATCACGCAACCTGGTGATTGTGGCTGTCACTCTGGTGTTCGGTATTGGCGGGATGGCATTTGGCATTGGCGAATTCAGCCTGCAGGGCATCAGCCTGTGCGGTATCGTGGCCATTGTTCTGAACCTGGTGCTGCCGAAAGACTTGGGTGAGAGCAAGGTGGTGGATAATGCACAAATGAGTTCTAACGACGTCTGATGCCATGGTTCTGAGCCAATAAACAGAGTCAAAAAAACCGGCGGACTGCCGGTTTTTTTATGCGTGTTATCTGCTGTTACTTGGTGCCAAAGATTTTGTCACCGGCATCACCCAGACCTGGAACGATATAGCCTTTATCGTTCAGCTTCTGATCGATAGCCGCTGTATACAGCTCTACATCCGGGTGCGCTTTCTCAAGAGCCGCGATGCCCTCAGGCGCTGCCACCAGCACCAACACTTTAATGGCATTACAGCCATGCTCTTTCAGCAAATCAATCGTGGCAATCATAGAACCACCGGTCGCCAGCATTGGGTCCACCACCAGCGCCATACGCTCATCAATGTTTGATGCCAGCTTATGGAAATAAGGCACAGGCTCCAGCGTTTCCTCATCACGATAAATACCGACTGTGCTGATACGGGCACTTGGCATATGTTCCAGTACACCGTCCATCATACCCAGACCGGCACGCAGAATCGGCACCACTGTCACTTTCTTACCTTTGATCTGATCGACCTCAACCGGGCCGTTCCAGCCTTCAATGGTAATTTTCTCTGTTTCGAAGTCAGACGTCGCTTCATAAGTCAGCAGGCTTCCCACCTCAGTCGCCAGCTCGCGGAACCGCTTGGTGCTGATGTCGGCTTCACGCATCAGGCCAATTTTATGCTTCACCAGCGGGTGTTTTACCTCAACGACTTTCATCTTGGACTCCTACACAACAAAATTTCAAAAAAATCGATCTATTATACACTAGTCCATAGTCTTACAGGTAGGGAATAGCAGCTTATCTGCTTCGCATTCCCCCAGCAGGAATATTTGACGCAAACGTTTTCCTTTCCGCCCTGACTGCTGTTATCATACTGCGGATTTTGCGATTTAACCGGTGAGGATCTGTTGTGAGCGGTAATCATTCTTCTCTTAGTTACAAAGATGCAGGTGTCGATATTGATGCAGGGAATGCCTTGGTTGATCGAATCAAAGGTGTAGTCAAACGCACGACTCGTCCTGAAGTCATGGGTGGTCTGGGTGGATTTGGCGCCCTGTGCTCACTGCCAACCAAGTACAAAGAACCTGTACTGGTTTCTGGCACAGACGGCGTAGGAACCAAGCTGCGTCTGGCGATGGATCTGAAAAAGCACGACACCATTGGTATCGACCTGGTCGCCATGTGTGTCAACGATCTGATCGTTCAGGGTGCAGAACCACTGTTTTTCCTCGACTACTATGCCACGGGCAAGCTGGACGTGGACACGGCAGCAAGCGTCGTGAGCGGTATCGGTGAAGGTTGTGTGCAGTCTGGCTGTGCATTGATCGGTGGTGAAACGGCAGAAATGCCGGGCATGTACCATGGTGAAGATTACGACGTGGCCGGATTTTGTGTCGGTGTCGTGGAAAAATCTGAAATCATCGATGGCACCAAAGTGAAAGCAGGCGATGCACTGATTGCCGTCGCATCCAGTGGCCCTCACTCAAACGGCTATTCTCTGATCCGTAAAATCCTTGAAGTGTCACAGGCCGATCTGACTCAGGATCTGGAAGGCAAGCCATTGGCTGACCACCTGCTGGAACCCACCCGCATTTACGTGAAATCCGTACTGAAGCTGATGGAAAGCTGCGAACTGCACGCCATCTCTCACATTACCGGTGGCGGTTTCTGGGAGAATATCCCACGCGTACTGCCACAAGGTACAAAAGCGGTTATCGATGGCAAGAGCTGGGAATGGCCGGCTGTGTTCAACTGGCTGCAAACCGCGGGCAATGTGGAAACGCACGAAATGTACCGTACCTTTAACTGTGGTGTTGGCCTGGTCATCGCCTTGCCTCAGGCACAGGCAGAGCAAGCTGTTGCCCTGCTGAATGCTGAAGGTGAAAACGCCTGGCTGCTGGGAACCATTGCGGATGCTGCCGAGGGTGAAGCCCAGGTGGAGATTCGCTAAACAATGAAAAACATTGTTGTCCTCATTTCAGGCAGCGGCTCTAATTTACAGGCCATTATCGATGCCTGTGACAACGGCGTGATCGATAACGGCCGCATTGCAGCCGTTATCTCCAATAAATCGGACGCCTATGGGTTGGAGCGGGCGCGAGTAGCCGGTATTGCAACAGCCCATCTCGCTGCGAAAGATTACGCCGACCGCGACAGCTTTGATCGCGCACTGGCCGATCTCATCGATGGCTATCAACCGGACTTAGTGGTACTGGCAGGCTATATGCGTATCCTGAGTGGCGACTTTGTGCGTCACTACCAGGGTCGTATGCTGAACATCCACCCTTCCCTGCTGCCTAAGTACACCGGCCTGCACACGCACCAGCGTGCACTGGATGCCGGCGATCAAGAACACGGCACCAGTGTGCACTTTGTCACGGAAGAGTTAGACGGTGGCCCGGTCATTCTGCAAGCCAAAGTGCCGATTTTTTCTGATGATACGGCTGAAGATGTGATGGCGCGGGTTCAGCAGCAAGAGCACAGAATTTACCCATTGGTGTGTCAGTGGTTCCTACAAGGACGGGTGATCATGCAAAATGATGCCGCCTTTTTGGACGGCGAACGTCTGCCACAACAGGGTTACGCCTCAGAAGAGTGATCTTTCAGGTGCCAAATACAAGAATGCGGCTATACAGCCGCATTTTTTATATCCAGGGAACAAGATTAACTCGGTGACGGCGGGGGATCTTCCGGTACATCCAGCACGCGCTTATTGATCAGTTCGCCATAGTGGAATACCGCAAATTCACCCGTTGCCATTTTGTGCCAGCGCTCATCATTGGTCAGCGGCTGAGTGGCAATCACAGTCACCACATCATTCGGTGTGGTCTCTTTCTGAAAATCAATAGTGACATCTTCATCAATCAGCGAGGCTTTACCAAAAGGTGCCCGTCGGGTGATCCAGTGCAGGTTATTTGTACAGTAAGCCAGTACAAACTCACCATCACTGAGCAGCATGTTGTATACGCCGAGCTTCCTCAGCTCATCGCAACACTCAGCCACCACCTCAAAGATCTGGCTCCAGTCATCCGGTGGCTGGGGAAATTTGCTGTCAATCTGATTCATCAACCAACAAAAGGCAATTTCGCTGTCTGTATCTCCGACGGATTGAAAGCGCCCCGCTTCCAGGGTTTCATATCCTGTCAGCTGGCCATTATGAGCGAAGGTCCAATAACGTCCCCATAGCTCACGGGTAAAGGGATGGGTATTTTCCAGACACACCCCACCCCGGTTCGCCTGCCTGATATGGCTGATCACCGCACAGCTTTTAATCGGGTACTGTTGCACCAGCTCAGCAATTTTAGAATGGCAACTGGGTTTAGGATCTTTGAATGTACGAAACCCTTTACCCTCATAGAAGGTAATGCCCCAGCCATCTGCATGCGGGCCGGTTCGCCCACCGCGTTGCATCAGACCGGTGAAACTGAAACAAATATCAGTCGGTACGTTGGCACTCATGCCAAGCAATTCACACATGTTTCCTTATTCCTCAGTCAGGCTGCCGAATTACTCGGCCCCTTCCATTTCCTTTTCAACCAGCATGATCAAAATATGGATGATCTTAATGTGGATTTCCTGAATGCGATCAGCATAACCAAAATGCGGCACACGAATTTCCACATCCGCAATCCCGGCCATTTTGCCGCCGTCTTTGCCTGTCAGCGCAATCACTTTCATGCCTTTCGCTTTTGCCGCTTCGATGGCCTTCAAAATATTCGCTGAATTGCCGGACGTTGATAGTCCAAACAGCACATCACCTTTCGCACCAACCGCTTCCAGGTAACGGGAAAATACATATTCATAGCCAAAATCGTTACTGACACAAGACAGATGGCTTGGATCAGAGATTGCAATGCCCGGATAGCCAGGACGGTTATCCCGGTAACGACCAGTCAGTTCTTCAGCAAAGTGCATCGCATCACAGTGCGAGCCGCCATTGCCGCAGGACAAAACCTTACCACCTTGTTTGAAAGAATCTGCCAGCAGCTTTGCGGCAGCCTGAATATCTGCCAGATTTTTTTCATCGCTGATGAATCGGTTGAGAACGTCCGCCGCTTCAGTCAGTTCGGCACGAATGAGATCTTGGTACATAGGCTTTTCTCTGTGATTTGTTGTGTAAAGCAAGGTATTCCCTGCCGGATTTGCCCTGACAGGCAGTTTACCCACAAACACTAGGAAGTGTCGACTGACCGGGCAGCAATTGCAGTGATTTTCCCCTCATATCAGTGTCCCGGCGAACAAGGAAACCGATTCCCTGCCACTTTGACCGCTTTTTTGTCGCCCCTACTCTCCAATGACGATGAGAAGCTACTCAGCAAAATCAAAAAAAGATTTTTACATTTCGCTAAAGATTACCTTACAATCAAATCAAGTGGTATGACCTCTTACCCGAATACAAAACTCATTAAAAATACCCTAAGGGAATATCCCTGATAAGGAGAAGAAAGAATGGCTACACTTGTGTACCTGCTGGGGTTGTTGGTGATAACCGGAGTGCTCGCTTATCACAGAGCCAGCCTCAGAACCTTCACCCTTGTTTTCGCTGTAGCGCTTGCTATCGGTACCCTGCTGGATATCACCGGCGAATACAGCTGGCTGGCGTTTCTGATCATCGCATTGCCGCTGAATCTGCAGGCAATCCGTCAGAAATTACTCAGCAAACCCGCCCTGAAAGCCTTCAAAGGCGTGATGCCGGAAATGTCGCGGACAGAAAAAGAAGCGATCGACGCCGGCACTGTGTGGTGGGAAGCGGATCTGTTTCGCGGCGCGCCTGACTGGAACAAGCTGCATGATATTCCTGCACCACGCCTGAGTGCAGAAGAGAAAGCCTTCCTGGAAGGCCCGGTCAATGAAGTCTGCCGCATGGTCAATGACTTTGAAGTCACTCATGACATGGCCGATCTCCCTCCGGAAGTCTGGCAATACCTGAAAGACAAGAAATTCTTTGCCATGATCATCAAAAAAGAGTTTGGTGGTCTGGAGTTTTCAGCTTATGCGCAATCCCTGGTGCTGCAAAAGCTGTCCAGTGTGTCTATGGTGATGTCATCAACCGTTGGCGTGCCTAACTCATTAGGTCCGGGTGAGCTGCTGCAACACTACGGTACAGAAGAGCAAAAAATCATTACCTTCCTCGCCTTGCGGCAGGCAAAGAAATTCCCTGTTTTGCGCTGACCAGTCCGGAAGCAGGCTCTGATGCCGGCGCGATTCCAGATTTCGGTATTGTCAAAAAAGGCCAGTGGCAGGGCGAAGAAATCCTGGGGATGGAGCTGACCTGGAACAAGCGTTATATCACGCTGGCTCCGGTGGCCACGGTTCTGGGCCTGGCTTTCAAGCTGTACGATCCAGAGCATTTGATGGGCGATGAAGAAGAGCTGGGGATCACCTGTGCCCTGATCCCGACGCATTTAGACGGCGTGAAGATCGGTCGCCGCCACTTCCCGCTCAACGTACCGTTCCAGAATGGTCCGACTCAGGGCGATAAAATCTTCGTTCCGCTGAGCTACATCATTGGTGGTCAGGAAATGGCGGGGCAAGGCTGGCGTATGCTGGTGGAATGCCTGTCGGTTGGTCGCGGTATCACACTGCCATCAAACACCACAGGAGGCCTGAAAACAACAGCCCTGGCAACCGGTGCTTACTCGCGTATCCGTCGTCAGTTCAAGCTGCCTATCGGTAAGATGGAAGGGATTGAAGAGCCGCTGGCACGTATTGCCGGTAATGCCTATGTACTGGACGCTGCCAGCAGCCTGACGGTCTCCGGTATTGATCTCGGTGAAAAACCGTCGGTTATTTCGGCTATCGTGAAATACCATTGTACTCACCGCAGCCAGCGCGGCATCATCGACGCGATGGACATCATCGGCGGTAAGGGCATCTGCCTGGGCCCAAGCAACTTCCTGGCTCGGGGCTATCAGGGCGCACCGATCGCGATCACCGTGGAAGGCGCCAATATCCTGACCCGCTCCATGATTATCTACGGTCAGGGTGCCATTCGCTGTCATCCTTATGTGCTGACAGAAATGAACGCCGCCTACAACGAAGACCAGCGCCAGGCACTGATCGACTTTGACGATGCGCTGTTTGGGCATATTGGCTTTGTGATCAGTAATTTGATGCGCTCATTCTGGCTGGGTCTGACCGACGGTCGCGGCTCTTCCTCACCACGTAAAGACGCCACTAAACGTTATTACCAGCAATTGAACCGCTACAGTGCCAACATGGCTTTGCTGTCTGATATGTCCATGGCTGTTCTGGGTGGCTCACTGAAGCGTAAAGAGCGCCTGTCGGCACGCCTGGGGGATATCCTGAGCCAGCTATATCTGGCCTCTGCGACCCTGAAACGTTATGCCGATGACGGCAGTAAGCAAGAAGATCTGCCGCTGGTTCACTGGGGCCTGCAGGATGCGTTGTATCAGACCGAGCAAGCCATCGACCAGTTCCTGCGTAACTTCCCTAACCGTGCTGTTGCCGGGCTGCTGCGCGTGCTGATCTTGCCGCGTGGGCTGTCTCGGGTTCAACCCAGCGACAAACTGGATCACAAGCTGGCTGTGATGCTGCAAACACCGTGTGAAACCCGTGACCGGTTAGGCCGCGGCCAGTTCCTGGAAGCCATTGAGACGAACCCGGCGGGTATGATGGAAGAAGCGCTGAAAGACATTCTGGCTGCTGAACCTTTATACGACCGTGTGTGTCAGGCTGCAGGTAAAAAACTGCCGTTTATGCAGCTGGATCAAGTGGCTGACACCGGCCTGGCGCTGAAGGCGATAAACGAAGATGAAGCTGAACTGCTGCGACGTGCTGAAGCGGGTCGTCTGCGCACCATCAATGTGGATGACTTCGACCCCCAGCGTTTAGTCGCAGGCGTGGCTGATACGCAGAAAGACATTGAGAATGCAGCGTAACGATTTGCTTATGTAACTGCCTGCTTGCGTAAACGCATCTGCTTGTTTTAAGCACAAACCAAAAGGGAAGCATTCCGCTTCCCTTTTTCTTTTTCTCTGATTTGTTCAGCCTGATACCCAGTTCAGAATTCACCGCGCCTGACGCGACTAAACTTTTACATCCGGCGGTATTTCTAATTTAGGCGCTTCCGGCTCTGCTTCAACCGATCTTGTTCGCCTTTTTCTCAGCATCACAAATACCAGCGCCATCAATATCATCACCCCGTTACCGGCCAGAATCATTTTCCATGCCTGACTGCGGGCGGCCAGTTGCTCTTCAAGTCGCTGTTTTTCAGCTTCAAGCCGGGCTTTTTCCTCTTGCCGGGCACGGTACTCTGCCAGGTTTTGATCTAATTGCAGAACCGATGTAATCGCAAAATGGCGTTTCTCTAACGGGAAAACCAACGGCCGCTGTTTATAGGTGTCCGTTGCATATACCCAGCCGGACCAGGCATAACTGCCAGGCTGGTGCAAATGAGGAACGGCAACCTCCAGATTGGTTGACTCAGGCTGAGACTGTTCCTGGCTGATCGTCACGCTGCCATCCGGGGCTTCCTGCTCGACATGTACCGACACAGAGCCCGGTTCAATCATGCCTTCATCAGAGGTCACCACCAATTGATGGGAATCTTCCTGCGCTCTCGCCTGAATAAAGGTCGATAAGACAGGTGGCGGGTAAACCATCACCTGCTGCTCATGAGTCCGGAGAAAAATGCCATTGCCTGAAGTGATATTCACCCGGTATCGACCCGGCTGGATATGTACCGGCAGGGCGACAGTGAATACACCGTCTCCGGGAGCTTCATCAAGATTCAGCCCATCATCGGCAAACTCGCCCAATGACAGAGGGGTGGGCAAAGCATCTTCAGATTGCGTTTCAGGCTCGTCCACATATTCAAAGAAGTTCACCGACATCTTGACGCTGTCGAGAAAATCCCTGTCAGTGAGCAGCTCTCCATCTTGGGTCAGGCGAGCGGTGAATTTGTAAGATTCGCTCTGATACAATCTTTCCGGCAACGGCGCCACATCCAGCTTGAGGTTGGAAAGCACCTTGATCTGATTCTTATCACTGACCCGGCCAACCGCCTGCCAGGGGCCCGGCATCGGGTTTTCAATGGTGATGATGTCCCTGTCCGGTTCTTCGTGCCAGGCGACATTATCCGGATGCCGCCACGGATAATATTTCACCCCGTCCGGCCTGACCAAGACCACATTCTGGTTCTCGGTTTCTCTTTCTACCACGAAGGCCACTTGCTTGATGGTAGGATCAACCCGGAATCGGTTGTCCAGCCAGGACGCGGCCTGCACGCTTTGCGTACCAAGCAGCACCGGGATCAATGTAGACAGTAACGCTAGCCTTCGCATGCTTCTCCTATCGACGCCAGAGTGTGACGTCACCTTTTTTCTCGATGATATCTAAACGCGCTTCATGCGCATCTAGTTCATCGGCAGAAGCACGAATAATCTTTAATGTTTTCCTTCCCGAGGCAAGACGCCGTATCCCGCTTTCTGCACCACTGTCACTTTCTTCACCGGCGGCATTGAGGGCCAGCGAAGTCTGCCCGCCCGTCATCATCAGATAAACGTCGGCCAGGATCTCAGCATCGAGCAAAGCGCCGTGCAGTGTACGGTGCGAGTTATCAATACCGTAACGCGAACACAGTATGTCCAGATTATTACGTTTGCCCGGGAAGATCTTCTTCGCCATGTCCAGGGTATCGGTCACCGAACAGAAATCGGTGGTTTTTCCGATTGATGGATTCAGCTTCCTGAACTCATAATCCATGAAACCGATATCAAAGGGCGCGTTATGAGCGACCAGCTCAGCACCGCGGATAAAATCCATAAACTCGTGATGAATGTCTGCATAGGTCGGCTTATCACGCAGAAAATCATCCGTAATACCATGAACAGCGACGGCTTCAGGATCAATCGGACGATCCGGTTTGATGTAGACGTGGAAGGTCCGCCCGGTGAATTTTCGGTTGATGATTTCCACTGCACCGATTTCAACGATGCGATGCCCTTCATAGTGAGGGCCGGTCATATTCATACCTGTGGTTTCGGTATCAAATACAATTATGCGTTCATTGGTGGCTTTCATAGTATCGGTTATGTCAGACTAGAGTTTTAATAAAGATGAATACTACCAAAGATGACCAAGCAGGTAGAGATTTTCACCGACGGTTCTTGCCTCGGCAATCCTGGCCCAGGCGGCTATGGCACAATTTTACGTTATAAAGGCCATGTCAAAGAGCTCAATGATGGCTTCTTCATGACCACCAATAATCGCATGGAACTGTTAGCAGCCATAGTCGGACTGGCCAGCCTCAAAGAATCTTGCGACGTTGATTTGACCACGGATAGCCAATATGTGCGTCAGGGTATCACACAGTGGATCCACAACTGGAAAAAGCGCGGCTGGAAAACGGCTGATAAAAAGCCGGTCAAAAATGCGGATCTGTGGCAACAGCTAGAGCAGGAAACGCAACGCCATCAAGTGCGCTGGCACTGGGTAAAAGGCCATGCCGGCCATCCCGAAAATGAACGTTGCGATGAGCTGGCCCGCCAGGCGGCCGAATCACCCACGAAAGACGATACCGGTTACCAGGAAAGCTGACAGCTCTCAGCCGGTTTTATCCCGACTGCTTCTTGTTCACCTGAGTGCGGCAATTCACACTGATTGGCGTGAGTTGTCGCCGCAGCTTCCAGCTTGGCTTGATCGGCTTGAGTGGAAAGGTTCGCTTTCTGGCCACAATCAGATAAATCCCACCAATGCCAGAGAAAGAACCCGACAGCATGCTCTCTGCCCAGGCAGAAAACGCCGGATATCGGGTGGGCGGTAAAATCGCCAGATTTTCATGAAACACCACTTCGTAATTCAATACCCCCAGCCAGTCTTTGACCCGGATAGGCATGAACATACGTCCCGACCAAGGCGCACGTTTCCGGTTCCAGGGCAGCAGCCCCCGCATACCGTGCAAGCTCAGTGGATTATAACCGGTGATCAGCAGATAGCCGTCATCGACCAGCACCCGGTCAACTTCCCGAAGCAAAGAATGGGGATCACCACAGAAATCCAGCTGATGTGCTAACACACAGGCATCAAAGGATTTTTCCAGAAAAGGTAATGCCATCGGATCGGCTTCAAGATTCCGAAGCGGATTATCGCGATCAATACAAACCTGATGGCGGATGTTACAATGGCCACTGACGAATTCGCAGCTCAGGCCGCCCAACTTCAGCATGTGGTAGCCAAAGAGTCTCGGCCACCATTCATCCAGCTGAGCCTGAAGCATTTGTGCCGCCCATTCTCCCTGAACCAGCTGAGACCAGGAATAGGGTGTGTCGATTTCTTTTATCGTGCGGGCTGGCTTCATAAATGATGACTCACACATCAAGGACTGGAGACAATTTCATGCTAACTATTAAGAGCATACCTGCATTTAACGACAATTACATCTGGCTAATTCAAGGACCGGATAATCGCTGTGTTGTTGTTGACCCGGGCGACGCCACTCCTGTTCTGGATTGCTTAACCACCAACCATCTGACCCTTGAAGCTATCCTGATTACCCATCACCATCATGATCATGTTGGCGGCATCAGTGAACTGAAGCGAGCTTTCCCTTCTTGCAAGATAGTCGGCCCTGGCGCTGAAGCCATTCCCGGATTGACGCAATCTGTCGAAGATGGCGATCAGGTCGATATTTTCGGCGAACGTTTCATGGTGCTGGGCTTGCCCGGCCATACCTCGGGACATATTGCCTACGTTGGCGATGGCAAGCTTTTCTGCGGCGACACATTGTTCTCGGCAGGCTGTGGCCGTCTTTTTGAAGGCACGGCAGCGCAGATGTACAATTCGTTACAAAAATTAACCGCATTGCCCGACGAAACAGAAGTTTTCTGTGCACATGAATATACCAGTAGTAACCTGGCCTTTGCGTTAGTTGCAGAGCAGGATAATCCTCACCTGCAGCGTTACCGTGAAGAGGTCAGTCAGCGACGCGCCAGAGGAATAAGCACGATTCCAACGACGTTAGGGCTGGAAAAACGCGTGAATCCGTTTTTGCGTTGTGATCAGCCAAGTATCAAAAAAGCTGTTTCAGATAAAGCGGTTAACGACAGTGACCTGGAAACCTTCGCCGCCCTCAGACGCTGGAAGGACAATTTTTGAAGGACGGTCACTTGTAACCAGCACCTTTCGCCAAGTATTATCACCTGCGATTTTGGCTAAAGGCAGGTTACATGAAATCCCGATTTTTTTAGCGAGTGCGCTGCTTCTGGCTGGTTGCCAAATAACAGGAAATTCTCAACAAGAGCCTGTGGCAACTAATCAGGAAAGTTCAGCTGCAGCGCAAAATAATAACAATACAGATACAGGCACAACAGACAAGTCAGCGACCGCATTGGATACATCAATGGCTGCTGTTGAGCCGCCGGTACCTGTGGTTACACCACAGGAACAGGATGATGCATGGCAACGCATTGCCATGCAACTCAAGCTCGATGTCCCGGATAACAAACGTGTCAATTACTACCGCAACTGGTATCTTCGCCACCCCGGGCATCTCACTATTGTCGCTTCACGTGCAGAACCCTTCCTCTACCACATTACTGACGCCGTCGAAAAACGGGGCATGCCACTCGAATTGGTACTGCTGCCTATCGTAGAAAGTTCATTTGACCAGTTTGCCTATTCCCATGGCCGCGCGGCCGGTTTGTGGCAAATCATCCCGGGCACAGGCCGCCAGTTTGGCCTGAAGCAAAACTGGTGGTATGACGGTCGCCGTGATGTCGTTCAGTCAACCGAAGCAGCTCTTGACCTGCTTGAGTACCTCAACCGCCGTTTCGATGGTAACTGGCTTCATGCACTTGCCGCTTATAACTCAGGAGAAGGTCGAGTATTCCGGGCAATTCGTGAAAATAAGAAAGCCGGTAAACCGACAGACTTCTGGTCACTGGATCTGCCGGAAGAAACCAGCGGATACGTTCCCAAGCTGCTGGCAGTCGCTGACATCGTCCGTCATCAAAGCAAATATGGCGTCGATATTCCTTTCATTGCCAATGAACCTGCGGTAGAAACCGTCGATCCAAACACTCAGATGGATTTGGCGATGGCCGCCAAATATGCAGGACTTTCTCTTTCAGAGCTGAAATCGCTCAATCCTGCTTATAATCAGTGGGCAACAGCCCCCGAAGGTCAAACGCACCTCCTGCTACCGGTCGCGAATGTCGCGACTTTCAATCAATCCTTTGAAGCCAATGGCCGGCAGGGCATGAAAGTCGTCCGCTATCAGGTCAAAGCCGGAGACAGCCTGAGCGTGCTGGCCAAAAAGCACCATACCTCGGTTGATCTCATTCAACGGGCGAACAAAATGGCAGGTTCAGGCATCAGAGCGGGTAAGTATATTTTGATCCCTGTTGCTATGAATGGTGAAAATGCGTTCCCAAGCTTGACCGAAGTTCGCTCCCAGGTCAGCCACGGCAGCGGATACCGCACGATTTACAAGGTGGAGTCCGGTGACAGTTTGTGGACTATCGCGAAAAAGCAGAAAGTCAGTATTAAAGAGCTGATGAAGTGGAACGGCTTAAGCAAGCAATCAACGCTTCGCGTCGGACAGAAGCTGAACATCTGGAAAACCAGTCAAAACGGCGGTGTGATCAGAACGGTGTACTATGAAGTCCGTACCGGCGACAACCTCAGTGCTATCGCTGATCGTTTCAATGTGAAATTGGCAGATGTGATTAAATGGAATCAGTTGGGTAGTCAGAAGTACCTCAAGCCGGGCCAGAAACTGAAGCTGTTTGTCGATGTCACTAAGGTGAGCGTATGATGCCGTCCAGCAATCCATTTATCGCTTTACTGGACTTGTTTCGCTCCCCGGTAGATTGCTTCACCGCACTGCATCAGCGCCCCAAATGGGCGCTGTTACCTTATCTGCTATTGATACTCACCCCCTTTGGTTTATGGGGCAGTTACTTTAATCAGGTCGATCTGGCTTGGCTGCAGGACACACTTCGCAACCAGTTACCCCTGTTGACCGAAGAAAATCAGCTTAACTGGCTGTCACGGGAAGTACTGCTGGCCGGAGAAGTGTTCAGTGATATTTTCGGTCGCACTGCCAGCCTCTTGCTACTGGTGCTGTGGTTGAACCTGGCGACCAAGAACAGCAAAGCGCCACAAAGTTTCGGCAAGTGGTTGGCTGCGAGCTGCTTTATTATGCTGCCAACTCTGATCGGTGATCTGGCCAGCTATCTGAATGTGTTATTCAACCCATCGCAAGTACTGCCAAACGCCGCTGATTTGAACAGCCTGAACGCTTTCATCAAACTGCCAATGAATCATCCCTGGGCCGCTTTTGCCTCCAGCATTCCATTGCTTGCGCCTTGGTATATTGCGCTTAGCTATATAGCTGTCAGCCTGTGGTGCGGTATTGAACGAGCCAAAGCCATTGTGATTGCAGCATTACCTTGGCTGCTGGTCGCTACTGTTTGGCCCCTTTTGATTCTAACAGCCTGAAGCGGGCAATGATTGGGTGGTGGTCTGAGGCATCGGTTCCCGGTGCCTCTGCCTGTTCCAGCCTCAGGCCACGGTAGAATAAATGATCAAGCGGCCAACCGAAGATTCTGGTGCGCAGATCTTTGTCCATTGTCACCTCGTTAAGTGATAACTGTTCAGCGAACTCTTCAACCACGGTCATCCGCTCCTCGCGCCAGGTATTGAAATCACCGGCCACGATCACAGGGCCTTCAGCCTTACCAACCTGACTCGCTAATGCTGCAAACTGCGCCCGATACTCATCCACCCCCCAAGCAAAATTAATTCCATGCAAATTCACCACAGTGAGGGTTGAACCATCTGATAAAGGGTATCTCGACAACAATGCGGATTTAGGTAAACGCAGCCAGGGCTCCACCGCCAGATAAGCACAGGTCTTTTCTGCCTTTTCCCGTGACAAGTTCATTACCCCCGCAGGTGTATCCAAAAAGGTAAAAGCATTTGCCATTGTCACCTGCCAGCGACTTTCTTGCAGGTACAGGCCTAGCTCCTGAGTTAATTTCGCCTCTTGTAACAGGACTAAGTCACTGTCTGCACTAAACCCGACAAGAGCCTGATGCCAGCTATCTCGCTGCTGCTTGTAAATATTCCAGACCGTAATATTTATCGCACCATTTTTATCTATCGGCGCTGCTGGCGTATTTTCCACACAACGAATACTGTACTGGCGAACTTGTGAGCCAGAGGCGACTTCAGGCTGCTCTGGTACATTGAAAGCCAGATATGTGCCACTCACGACCACCGCCATCACAAACAAAGCCAAGTAACTCAATTTTTTCAGCATCAGTACACCTTTTGGCTCGATTGATCACATTGCTCAGCAATGTCGTTATATTATCAGTCGGCTAGCTTCAGACATACCCTAAGTGAAGCCGTTGCAAAGCCGATAACGAGGCCATTGAAAAATGGCATAGGATGACGGACGATCGGACTGGCGCCTCAGCCGCCGACCTCAGCGCAACGCGCTGACCTTCTGAAACAACAAAGCCCCGTCCGGAGACGAGACTTTTGAAAAATGGCATAGGATGACGGACGATCGGACTGGCGCCCCAGCCGCCGACATCAGCGCAACGAGCTGACCTTCAGAAACAACAAAGCCCCGTCCGGAGACGAGGCTTTTGAAAAGTGGCAGGGGATGACGGATTCGAACCGCCGACATTCGGTTTTGGAGACCGACGTTCTACCGGGCTGAACTAATCCCCTGCAGAGCTATTTCTAGCTGAAGAAGTGGCGGAGCGGACGGGACTCGAACCCGCGACCCCCGGCGTGACAGGCCGGTATTCTAACCAACTGAACTACCGCTCCACACGGCCGAAACCAGATTGACTCTGATTTCTAAATAGGGAGCCTGGCGATGTCCTACTCTCACATGGGGAGACCCCACACTACCATCGGCGCTGCTGCGTTTCACGTCTGAGTTCGGCATGGGATCAGGTGGGTCCGCAACGCTATGGTCGCCAAGCAAATTCTGTTTGAAAATATCCCGCTGGTTATAAAGCCCGCTATCAGCGTTAAGTTGCTCTCTCGTTCGGTTATTTAGCGAACTAAACTCCCTCTCTCGACTCACAACTTGCCTTGCTATCGAACTTTATCCCGGCGCTACCTGAGCAGATGGGATATTTTCACAATTCCGGAAAGTAACTAGTGTTCTCAGCACATCATTCAAGTGCTTATGGAGTCCGTAAAACCCCTTGGGTGTTGTATGGTTAAGCCTCACGGGCAATTAGTACAGGTTAGCTGAGCGCCTCACAACGCTTACACACCCTGCCTATCAACGTTCTAGTCTCGAACAGCCCTTCAGGAGGCTTGAAGCCTCAGGGATGACTCATCTCAGGGCTCGCTTCCCGCTTAGATGCTTTCAGCGGTTATCGATGCCGAACTTAGCTACCGGGCAATGCGTCTGGCGACACAACCCGAACACCAGCGGTTCGTTCACTCCGGTCCTCTCGTACTAGGAGCAACTCCCTTCAATCATCCAGCGCCCACGGCAGATAGGGACCGAACTGTCTCACGACGTTCTAAACCCAGCTCGCGTACCACTTTAAATGGCGAACAGCCATACCCTTGGGACCGACTTCAGCCCCAGGATGTGATGAGCCGACATCGAGGTGCCAAACACCGCCGTCGATATGAACTCTTGGGCGGTATCAGCCTGTTATCCCCGGAGTACCTTTTATCCGTTGAGCGATGGCCCTTCCATTCAGAACCACCGGATCACTATGACCTGCTTTCGCACCTGCTCGAACCGTCATTCTCGCAGTTAAGCGGGCTTATGCCATTGCACTAACCTCACGATGTCCGACCGTGATTAGCCCACCTTCGTGCTCCTCCGTTACGCTTTGGGAGGAGACCGCCCCAGTCAAACTACCCACCAGGCACTGTCCGCACCCCGGATAACGGGGCGACGTTAGAACATCAACACGACAAGGGTGGTATTTCAAGGACGGCTCCACAGATACTGGCGTACCTGCTTCGAAGCCTCCCACCTATCCTACACATGTAGGGTCAATGTTCAGTGCCAAGCTGTAGTAAAGGTTCACGGGGTCTTTCCGTCTAGCCGCGGGTACGCAGCATCTTCACTGCGATTTCAATTTCACTGAGTCTCGGGTGGAGACAGCGTGGCCATCATTACGCCATTCGTGCAGGTCGGAACTTACCCGACAAGGAATTTCGCTACCTTAGGACCGTTATAGTTACGGCCGCCGTTTACCGGGGCTTCGATCAAGAGCTTCTCCGAAGATAACCCCATCAATTAACCTTCCGGCACCGGGCAGGCGTCACACCGTATACGTCATCTTTCGATTTTGCACAGTGCTGTGTTTTTAATAAACAGTTGCAGCCACCTGGTATCTGCGACTCTCAGCAGCTCCATCCGCGAGGGACTTCACCGCCAAGAGCGTACCTTCTCCCGAAGTTACGGTACCATTTTGCCTAGTTCCTTCACCCGAGTTCTCTCAAGCGCCTTGGTATTCTCTACCCGACCACCTGTGTCGGTTTGGGGTACGATTGCTTATTATCTGAAGCTTAGAGGCTTTTCCCGGAAGCATGGCATCAATGACTTCATCACCGTGGTGACTCGACATCGGGTCTCAGCCTTAGTGCAGAACCGGATTTGCCTAATTCTGCAGCCTACACCCTTGAACCAGGACAACCGTCGCCTGGCCCACCTAGCCTTCTCCGTCCCCCCATCGCAATAATAAGCAGTACGGGAATATTAACCCGTTTCCCATCGACTACGCCTTTCGGCCTCGCCTTAGGGGTCGACTTACCCTGCCCCGATTAACGTTGGACAGGAACCCTTGGTCTTCCGGCGAGGGGGTTTTCACCCCCTTTGTCGTTACTCATGTCAGCATTCGCACTTCTGATACGTCCAGCATGCCTTACAGCACACCTTCAACCGCTTACAGAACGCTCCCCTACCCAATACGATAAATCGCATTGCCGCAGCTTCGGTGTATCACTTAGCCCCGTTAAATCTTCCGCGCAGGCCGACTCGACCAGTGAGCTATTACGCTTTCTTTAAATGATGGCTGCTTCTAAGCCAACATCCTGGCTGTCTGAGCCTTCCCACATCGTTTCCCACTTAGTGATACTTTGGGACCTTAGCTGGCGGTCTGGGTTGTTTCCCTCTCCACGACGGACGTTAGCACCCGCCGTGTGTCTCCCGGATAGTACTTACTGGTATTCGGAGTTTGCAAAGGGTTGGTAAGTCGGGATGACCCCCTAGCCTTAACAGTGCTCTACCCCCAGTAGTATTCGTCCGAGGCGCTACCTAAATAGCTTTCGGGGAGAACCAGCTATCTCCAGGTTTGATTGGCCTTTCACCCCTAGCCACAAGTCATCCGCTAATTTTTCAACATTAGTCGGTTCGGTCCTCCAGTAAGTGTTACCTCACCTTCAACCTGCCCATGGCTAGATCACCTGGTTTCGGGTCTAATCCCAGCAACTGTACGCCCAGTTAAGACTCGGTTTCCCTACGGCTCCCCTATACGGTTAACCTTGCTACTGAAATTAAGTCGCTGACCCATTATACAAAAGGTACGCAGTCACACCACGAAGGTGCTCCTACTGCTTGTACGTACACGGTTTCAGGTTCTTTTTCACTCCCCTCACAGGGGTTCTTTTCGCCTTTCCCTCACGGTACTGGTTCACTATCGGTCAGTCAGGAGTATTTAGCCTTGGAGGATGGTCCCCCCATGTTCAGACAGGATAACACGTGTCCCGTCCTACTCGTTTTCACGCTTAAAGCATCGTCGGTTACGGGGCTGTCACCCTGTATCGCGGCCCTTTCCAGGGACCTTCACCTGACACTAAAAACGCTTAAGGGCTAATCCGGTTTCGCTCGCCGCTACTGCCGGAATCTCGGTTGATTTCTCTTCCTCGGGGTACTTAGATGTTTCAGTTCCCCCGGTTCGCCTCACCAGGCTATGTATTCACCTGATGATAACTGCTTATGCAGCTGGGTTTCCCCATTCGGAAATCGGTGACTCAAGTGGCTCTTACTGCCTCATCACCGCTTATCGCAAGTTAGTACGTCCTTCATCGCCTCTGACTGCCCAGGCATCCACCGTGTACGCTTAGTCACTTAACCATACAACCCCAAGAGGTTTCGTATGTTCAAACAACCAAGGTTGTGTCTCTGACAAAGAGACAATTGGTTTATTCGCCGGACTCATGTTGTCTTCACCGCAGTGAACACAACGAACACAAGACACTTGAATGTGTATTGCTTGAGAACTCTGTTTCTCTCGAAACAGTTTGTATCCAATCTCTAGGATTGAATTTACTAGTCAGCTTTCCAGATTGTTAAAGAGCATGTGTTTCTTTTCTCCTCAGAGAAAAAAGCCACTTTCTAATCACACTCGCAAGTGCAGTTAGAAAGTGGCGTCCCATAGGGGAGTCGAACCCCTGTTACCGCCGTGAAAGGGCGGTGTCCTAGGCCTCTAGACGAATGGGACACTGTTGCGTCTTTACATTTCGACCAAGCAATCTGTGTGGACGCTGCGTCAACGACACAGTCTTTAGGTAAGGAGGTGATCCAGCCCCAGGTTCCCCTAGGGCTACCTTGTTACGACTTCACCCCAGTCATGAACCACACCGTGGTAAACGCCCTCCCGAAGGTTAAGCTATCTACTTCTGGTGCAGCCCACTCCCATGGTGTGACGGGCGGTGTGTACAAGGCCCGGGAACGTATTCACCGTGGCATTCTGATCCACGATTACTAGCGATTCCGACTTCATGGAGTCGAGTTGCAGACTCCAATCCGGACTACGACGTACTTTGTGGGATTCGCTCACTATCGCTAGCTCGCCGCCCTCTGTATACGCCATTGTAGCACGTGTGTAGCCCTACTCGTAAGGGCCATGATGACTTGACGTCGTCCCCACCTTCCTCCGGTTTATCACCGGCAGTCTCCCTGGAGTTCCCACCCGAAGTGCTGGCAAACAAGGATAAGGGTTGCGCTCGTTGCGGGACTTAACCCAACATTTCACAACACGAGCTGACGACAGCCATGCAGCACCTGTCTCAGAGTTCCCGAAGGCACCAATCCATCTCTGGAAAGTTCTCTGGATGTCAAGAGTAGGTAAGGTTCTTCGCGTTGCATCGAATTAAACCACATGCTCCACCGCTTGTGCGGGCCCCCGTCAATTCATTTGAGTTTTAATCTTGCGACCGTACTCCCCAGGCGGTCTACTTAACGCGTTAGCTCCGAAAGCCAGTGTTCAAGACACCAACCTCCAAGTAGACATCGTTTACGGCGTGGACTACCAGGGTATCTAATCCTGTTTGCTCCCCACGCTTTCGCATCTGAGCGTCAGTCTTTGTCCAGGGGGCCGCCTTCGCCACCGGTATTCCTTCAGATCTCTACGCATTTCACCGCTACACCTGAAATTCTACCCCCTCTACAAGACTCTAGCCTGCCAGTTCCAAATGCGATTCCGAGGTTGAGCCCCGGGCTTTCACATCTGGCTTAACACGCCGCCTGCATGCGCTTTACGCCCAGTAATTCCGATTAACGCTCGCACCCTCCGTATTACCGCGGCTGCTGGCACGGAGTTAGCCGGTGCTTCTTCTGCAGCTAACGTCAAAGATGGCATCTATTAAACACCAACTCTTCCTCACTGCTGAAAGTGCTTTACAACCCGAAGGCCTTCTTCACACACGCGGCATGGCTGCATCAGGGTTTCCCCATTGTGCAATATTCCCCACTGCTGCCTCCCGTAGGAGTCTGGACCGTGTCTCAGTTCCAGTGTGGCTGATCATCCTCTCAGACCAGCTAGGGATCGTCGCCTAGGTGAGCCGTTACCCCACCTACTAGCTAATCCCACCTGGGCCAATCTTAGCGCGCGAGGCCCGAAGGTCCCCCGCTTTGCTCCCATCTCGTAAAAGACAGGAGATTATGCGGTATTAGCCATCGTTTCCAATGGTTATCCCCCACACTAAGGCATGTTCCCAGGCATTACTCACCCGTCCGCCGCTCGCCGCCCATCAACGCACCCGAAGGATTGTTGATGTCGCTGCCGCTCGACTTGCATGTGTTAGGCCTGCCGCCAGCGTTCAATCTGAGCCATGATCAAACTCTTCAATTAAAGTTTTGTTGCCTTCCCGAAGGAAAGCGGCTCAGTGATTACTGATGTTTCAACCGAAGTTGAAACGAATTGACTGTGCCGGTAACTCTTTTATAAAAAGCGCTACCAATTGGTCACTCAGTTCACTGATAAATCTTTGATGACTGTATCATTGTCGAGTGCCCACACAGATTGCATGGTCAAATTGTTAAAGAACATTTCGCTATCCCGGTAAGCCGTGCGGTTTATCGTGACAACGAGGCGGAATTATAGAGAGATGTTCTTACAGCGCAATAGTTTTTTTGTTTTTTATTTCGTTGGTCTATTTTTTAGACAACACTAAAACTAACCGCCTAAAAACAGCACATCTCACCCATTTAAAACGGAAATTATTGAGGTGTTGCCGGTCTTTTTCGTTGCGATGGATGGCTGATAGGGATCGCCGCTAATAAGGTTTTCGTATAATCAGCTTTCGGCGCATGATAAATCTCTTCAGCCGTTCCTATCTCTACAAGTTTGCCGTAATACATCACAGCGACTCGGTCTGACACATGCTTTACAACTGACAAATCGTGAGAAATAAAAATGACGGTGAGTTTCATCTCCTGCTGCAGCGCCAGTAACAGGTTCAGTATCTGCGCCTGGACAGATACATCCAAGGCAGAAACGGATTCGTCACAGATTAATAATTTAGGTTTTAGTGCAATCGCGCGTGCAATACCGATTCGCTGACGCTGCCCGCCAGAAAATTCATGAGGATACCGGTTGGTGGCAGTGGCAGGTAAATCGACTTTATTGAGCAATTCCAGCACCCATTGCTTACGCTCGGCAGGTGTTCCTACATTATGGATAATAAATGGCTCTTCCAGAATCATGCCAACTGTATGGCGCTGATTTAGCGATTCCAACGGATCCTGAAACACAATCTGCATATCTTTTCTGAACGGGCGCATCTGGCGAGGAGATAAATGCGTAATATCCTTGCCGTCAAAAAAGATGTTGCCTGCTGTCGGCTCATACAGCTTCAGAATGGTTCGGCCCAGTGTGCTTTTGCCACAACCGGATTCACCGACCAGTCCTAAGGTTTCTCCTCTTTTAATTGAAAAAGAAACACCATCCACGGCTTTCACCGTGTAGCCCTTTTTGAATATCCCTTTACCTGACACAAAGTGCTGCTTCAGGTTTTCGATGCGTAAAATGTCATCCATGAATAACCCCGTTGCTGTACGCCGTGCTGCTCTTATTCCCCGAATTCCGGAAACTTTGATGGATCGATGGGTTCAAGGGGAATCATTTGTTTGCTTGGACGTTCAGCGCTGGGCATCAATCCTAACAGCCGTTGGGTGTAAGGATGCTTGGGATGGTCGAACAACTCAAACACATCGGCCGTTTCCAGTACTTTGCCGCCATACATCACAGCCACGTCATCACAAATTTCCGCCACGACGCCCAAATCATGAGTAATAAAGATCATCGCCATCTGAGTTTCTTCCTGCAGTGCCTGCATCAATTTCAGGATTTCGGCCTGGATCGTGACATCCAGTGCCGTTGTCGGCTCATCACAAATCAGGATGTCAGGCTTGCAAGCCAACGCCATGGCAATCATCACCCGTTGCCGCATGCCACCGGACAAGCTGTGAGGATATTCGTGCAGGCGTTTTTCTGCCATGGGTATCTGTACTTTATTCAGCATGTCCAGTGAATATCGGTGACGTTCTTTTTTGTTCAGCTCCGGCCGATGAAGCGCCAGCACTTCATTAAGCTGTTTACCTATGGTGTAGACAGGATTGAGTGCTGTCATTGGGTCCTGAAAGATCATGGATATCCGATCGCCACGCATGGCGCACATGTCCTTGGCGGAAAGATCGAGTAAGTTCGTCTCCCGGTACAAAACCTTGCCATTGGTTACCCGGCCATAAGGCTTTGGCAGCAGGCCCATGACAGACATGGCCGTCACGCTTTTTCCCGATCCGGACTCACCGACCAGCCCAAGTGTTCGGCCTTTTTTGACATCAAACGACACGCCGTGCAGTACCTTCTCCACACCGTCATCGGTGCGAAACTCAGTTTCCAGATCCTCTACCCGCAGGATAACCTGATGATCGTTCATTCCGCCCTCCCCCGCTTACAGCTTGTAAGCCTCTTCCATGATGGTGACAGGCTCGAAGGTTTTGCCTGACTTCATCGCCGCTTTGGTTTCACGCTTCAGCGACTCATCAATCCAATAGGTGCCCAGATCCCGGAACGTACCCGAGGGAAACAGAAATTCGGTGGATTTTGTCATCGCCGGTTGCGGTATCTGCAGCCAGCGCCAGTACGCTTCGCGGGCATAGGGGCGCATGTAACCGGGAATAATGACGCTGGCCTGGGCCACAATGGCCTGTATTTGCTTGGCGAGTGCTTTCTTCTTATCCAAATCAAATTCGGAACGATAGGCCAGGATCAGCCGATCTAATTCAGGGGTGCTGTAATTGGTGAAGTTATTATTCTGCGGCTTATTGGCGTTTTCAGAATAGAAATACTCCCAGTATTGGGGGATTTCACTGGTACCCATCGAGTGGAAAGAAAGCTCGTGCTTTTTCTCCAGCACATATTTGAATGCCGATGAACCGTCGATCAAGTTCAGGGTATATTCAAGTCCGGCCAATTTGGCCTGCTCTTTCAGGTAAGCCACTTGTGGTGTCAGGTAGCCATAGCTGTAGGTAATCGCAAACGAAAGCCGCTGCCCTTTGTCGTTGATCCGAATGCCATCCGGGCCAATGTTACCGAACCCCGCCTTCTGAAAATACTCAATCGCGGTATCCGGATCAAACGGCGGCGCTTTCAGCTCGCTGTTAGTGTAATCACCATGCCCGACCCCCATTGGGTTGGGTTTTCTGATGACATCGCCACGTAAGACTTTCTCAATCAGGCCATCAAAATCAGTGGCGTATGCCAGGCCTTTGCGGATATCCAGATTCCCCAGCAGAGGTTTGGCGGTGTTGAGCCATAATCCACCCGCGCCCATAGGAACTTGGTTATATCCCCAAAACTTATGAATATAGCCGTGCTCAAAATTGGGCGTATCCGACTTCTCACGCCACAGCTCAGGCGTGTCCAGCCAGAAGGAGTCCAGATTTCCTTTTTCAAAGTGCTGACGGGCAATGTCTTTATCGCGTATCACTTTGACACGGATCTTCTCGACATTATAACGATGCAGATAATAGGGGTTTGAGTATCCCCACCAGTCTTTACCGACATGTTTGAAGGTGATCGACTTACCTTTTTTGATCTCGTCAATGTAATACGGTCCGGCGGACGGTTCGGCTTTAAAGTTGTAAGAGCGAACAAAGTTATCTTCTACCCCATCATTGTTTTTATCGACTTTCGGTTGATAAAAATGAGCCGGACGGGGCTGCAGATTTGTGTACAGCATTAACTCTTCTTTATTACGTTTTTCTGCCGAGACCACAGCAAAGGTGTGATCATCGTATTTGATGACATCGGCAATCTGCTGGGTATAAAAGGTGTTATACCAGGGCGCGACTATGTCTTTAGAGCGCATAAACGTCAGCACATAGGTAAAATCATCGGCAGTAATCGGCTTGCCATCAGACCACCTGGCATTGGGATTAATCCGAAAATAAACGGTTTTATCGTCATTACCATAGGCCCATTCACTGGCGATATCCGGGATCCAGGCCTTGGTATCCGGGTGACGGGTGACGGCCGCGGGGCGGTTGTCGAGCAGCCAGGTACGGAAACGGCCGTTGGAATCCGGCCCGACGATGCGAAAGGTCTGCGGAAAACTCTCTATATAGGTATGGAAAGTGCCGCCGAATTGGGCTTGCGGAGAGGCAAAACGCGGCTCATGCAAATTGGACTCCCACTTCAAGCCATTTGGCAGATCGGCAGACCATGCTGGTGAACAGCCAAGTACGATGACCCCAAAAGCGAATCTGTTCAGTATTTTTCTCATGGTACATCCTTGTTATCTGGCGACACGTCTTTTATTAACTATAACGGGTAAATTTTTTCGGATCGAAAGCCGCGCGCACACTCTCGCCGATAAAGGTCACCATCACCAGGACCAGCACGATGGCCGTCACCACGGTAATCACTATCCAGGGCGCACCCAAATTCGATTTCCCCTGCTGCAGTAAATCCCCCAGCTGGGTGTCGGTGGCATTAAGCCCAGGCCGAGATAATCCAGTGCCGTTAACGCCGTAATATTGGCCGCGATGGTAAACGGGGCCAATGTCACAATCATCACCATGACATTGGGCAAAATGTGGGCGTAAAGAATCCGCCAGTTTGAAGCGCCCAGTGCCTTGGCGGCCATCACATAATCCCGGGCCACTTCTTTGTAGGTCATGGTACGCATGTACCAGGTCATTCCCATCCAGCCGAACAGCACATTGATGGCGACAAACAACGTAAACGAAGGCTGGGTAATAGAGACAAGTATCATAATGACATAGAGAAAAGGCACCATGGACCAGATTTCGATAAAGCGCTGCACCAGCAAGTCAAACTTGCCGCCCCAAAAGCCCATCGCGCAGCCAACGGCTGTACCGATGGCATAAGAAATGGCCATGGTGAGTAAGGCAAATCCCATCGTGATCCGAAACCCGTACACCAGCCGGGCTAAAATATCCCGCCCTATGGTATCGGTGCCAAGATAATGCCGGGACTCGGCGTCCGGCGCGGTGGGAGGAAAATCCCCGCTAAAATCCTGCTCATAGGGGTTCCAGGGCACAAGCGGCATCAGCACGAAGTTATCCGTATCGCTTTGTGCAAAAGCCTGCTGCAATTCCCGGTACTGTGCCTCGCTCTGGTACGCCTGCCCGAACTGGGTGCCAGGCAGTACATCGCTGACGACCGGAAAATAGTACTCCCCCTGATACTTGACGATCAGCGCTTTGCTGTTAATCAAAAACTCGGCAAAGAAGGATAACACCAGCAAGGTGGATAAAATGATCAGTGACCAGTAACCACGCTTAATCGTTTTAAAGCGCTGGATTTTCTTTTTTGTCAGTGGGCTCAGTGTCAGCATCTCAGGCTCCGAATCTCACTCGGGGATCAATGATGGCAACACACGCATCGGAAATGATATTGCCCAGCATCAGTAACACAGCATTGATCGCCACGATTCCCATCACCACAGGATAGTCCCGCTCAATGATAGATTCGTAGCCCAGCAGACCGATACCATCAATATTGAAGATCACCTCAATCAAAAAAGACCCTGTCATGAAGAACAGCAAGGAGTTACCAAAATGGCTGGCGATAGGGATCAGACTATTGCGCAGAGCATGGCGGCGAACTGCGGTTGAAAAGGGTAATCCTTTAGCGATAGCAGTGCGGATATAATCCGCTGACAACGTCTCCATCATGTTGTTTTTCATTGTCATTGTCAGGGTGGCAAAATCACCAATCAGGTAACAAATCAGCGGCAGACAGGCATGCCAGAGGATATCTTTTACCTGCTGCCAGCGTGATTCATAGTCCTCGAAATCGTCACTGACAAAGCCGCCCATCGGAAACCATTCCAGGTGATAGCTGAACAGCGTAATCAGCATCACCCCAACCACATACCCCGGCAAGGCATAACCGACAAAAATCAGAACCGAAGACCCGGAGTCAAAGCCGCTGCCGTGTTTTAAAGCTTTGTAATACCCCAGAGGAATCGAGATAAAGTAACTGAGAAAAAAGGTCACGCCGCCGTAGAACATGGACACCGGCAGTCTGTCCATGATCATATTCCAAACCGGTTCGTAGTAGCGGGTCGACAGCCCGAAGTCCAGATGCAGCATTTTCATCAGCCACTCGGAATAGGCTTCAAATACCGGCTTGTCTAATCCGTAGAACGCATTGAGCTCGGCCAGCTGGTCTTCTGACAGCGCATTGCTTTCCCCCGCCATGGAAGGCGACATAGACATACTTTGCTGCGCCTGAATATTGGCCAGCATCCGTTCGACCGGTCCGCCCGGCACAAAACGGGTGAGGGCAAAAATCAGAATCGTAATGCCGATAAAAGTGGGAATGACCAGCGCCAAACGGCGCAAAAAATATGAAAGCATGAAGCGAAATGACTCCTGTCATTGTCAGCCTGTTCCTTGGTGTAGTGAGTATAGCAGTTGGTTGAATCACTAATGATGTTCCAAACAGCAGTCAGCTCACTCTTTGACAATTAAAACATAAGCTTATATTTAACTCTGCATCAGAGGGAAAATGCTGAGCTGATCTTCTGGTCCACCAGGCTGGCCATCAGGGTGCTCACTATACAGAGATAAAAAAACAGACACGGTTTGAGCGTGTCTGTTTTTTTATCTCAATTAAGGTCAGAGAGTTATGTGTTGGCCGCCAGCCAGGCCGGCACATCCGCGACACTGTCGAGCACAGCCGATGCCAGCGCTTCTCCTTCCGCAGTGACAGGCTTACCGGTACGCACCAGAATTCTGGTGCCGACTTCAGCCGCTTTTGCCGCTGTCATGTCATCGGTTTTATCGCCAATCATCACAGAACGAGCCATATCGATTTTCAGGAAATCCCGGGCTGAAATGAACATGCCTGGCTTTGGCTTGCGACAATCACAATCTTGCAGATAGTCGCCCTTTCCTTCTGTCGGGTGATGCGGACAGTAATAGATCCCGTCAAATTCGACACCGTTATCGACAAAATTCCAGTCCATCCACTCTGTCAGGGTCAGAAATTCATCTTCGGTATACATGCCTCTGGCAATACCGGCCTGATTGGTCACCAGTACCAACAGGTAGCCCTGCGCTTTCAGTTTCTTGCAGGCGTCAAAAACCCCTTCGATATATTCAAAGTCGTCAACAGTATGGACATAGCCGTGATCAACGTTAATGACGCCATCACGATCAATAAACACAGCAGGCTTAGCCAAGCGATCACCTAAACATAGAAATCAAATTCGCTAAATTATGGCATGGCTGACACGCGGAATCATCTCTTTATCCTCCGGCCGGTTGGGCTGACACGTTTCCGGCTTAATATCATAACTTTTTCATTTGGCCGTCTAGACGTAAAAATACCTATTGACTTAGCCATCTAGACACCCTAGCATCCCACAACAGATGGCACGGAAAAATTCCGGTAACACAAGAAGATGACAAGGTCTATCGCCTGAACTACATACAAAAACACTAATGCAGGCGAAATTACGACCATAAAGCTATGCTGGTTTACAACACAGCAAGCAAGTTAAAAAAGCAGTAGCAGGACACAGCATGATAGAGATCAACAGGGTTAACAAAACCTTCAAAGTCGGGGATAAAGACATCCACGCCTTACGCGATATCAACCTCAGCATAGAGCAGGGCACGATTTTTGGTGTCATCGGTGCGTCCGGTGCGGGCAAAAGTACCCTGATACGTTGCGTTAACTTGCTTGAAAAGCCGACCTCTGGGCACATCATCGTTGATGGTATCGATCTCACTCAGCTCTCGAATCAGGAATTGACACTGGCTCGCCGTAAAATCGGCATGATTTTCCAGCACTTTAACCTGCTCTCGTCTCGCACCGTTTTCGACAATGTCGCGCTGCCGCTGGAACTGGCTGGTACGGATAATGCGGAAATCAAACGCAAAGTAACTGAATTGCTCAATCTGGTTGGCCTGGCTGACAAGCACCAATCCTACCCGTCTAATCTCAGCGGCGGACAAAAACAGCGGGTAGCGATTGCCCGTGCGCTGGCCTCTGATCCGAAAGTCCTGCTGTGTGACGAAGCCACCAGCGCACTGGATCCGGCCACCACCCAGTCCATTCTCGAGCTACTGAAAGAAATCAATCATCAACTGAACCTGACCATTTTACTGATCACCCATGAGATGAACGTGGTGAAAAGCATCTGCTCCGAAGTGGCCATCATCGGCAACGGCGAGCTGGTCGAGAAAGGCCCGGTGGGTGATATCTTTGCCCATCCGAAAACAGAACTGGCACGAGAATTTATCCGTTCGACTTTAGATTTGTCGATCCCGGAAGATTATAAAGCACGCCTGGAAACCGAGCGTACCGCAACCAACTATCCGCTGATACGGCTTGAGTTCACCGGCGCTTCAGTGGATGCGCCGTTGCTCAGCCAGGCATCCCGTCAGTTCGGGATTGATGCCAACATTCTGAGTGCCGACATGGATTATGCCGGCGGTGTGAAGTTCGGCCTGATGCTGGCGGAATTTTTTGGCTCTGAAGAAGCGACACAACAAACCATCGCTTTCCTTCGCGAACACAAAGTCAATGTAGAGGTGCTGGGTTATGTTGCTTGATTCTATCGCCACCTGGTGGCAAACCAACGAACGCCTGATTGGTCTGCTGACAGACGCTTTGGGTGAAACACTGATGATGGTCTTCGCCTCCGGCCTGATTGGTTTCGCCATCGGTATCCCTGTCGGTGTCGCGCTGCACCTGACCAAACCCAACGGCCTGCTGGCCAATCCGGGGTTGAATAAAGTGCTGGGTGGTGTCGTCAATATCGGCCGCTCCATCCCGTTCATTATTCTGCTTGTGGCCATTATTCCGTTTACCCGCTTTGTGGTGGGCAGCTCCATCGGTACCGCTGCAGCCATTGTGCCACTGACAGTCGGCGCGATTCCCTTTATCGCTCGCCTGGTGGAAGGCGCACTGCTCGAAGTACCCAGCGGCCTGGTGGAAGCCGCGCAGGCGATGGGCGCCACACCGGTGCAAATTATTCGCAAGGTGCTGCTGCCGGAAGCGCTGCCGGGCATTATTAATGCCGTCACTATTACTTTGGTCACTCTGGTCAGCTACTCGGCCATGGCAGGTACGGTCGGCGGCGGTGGTTTGGGCGATGTCGGTATCCGCTATGGTTATCAGCGCTTTGACGGTACTGTCATGATGATCACCGTGATCATGCTGGTCGTGTTAGTGCAGCTGATCCAGTCCGCCGGGGATCATCTGGTCCGCCGCGTCGACCACAGATAAGTTTGACGGGAACACAACAGAAAACTCACATCCGCCGGACATGGCTGGCCGGCGAAACCGATAATTTACAGAAATACAACGACAACAAAGTACAGGGATTCCCTGAACAATAGGAGAAGTACAATGGCTCTGAATATTAAACATTTCTTTGCAGTTGCGGGTCTGGCCTCAGCGCTGGCACTGACTGGCTGTGGCGAGAAACAAGAATCCACCGCTGCTGCTGACAACAGCAAAATCAAAGTGGGTGTGATGGCCGGTGCTGAAGCACAGGTGGCTGAAGTCGCCGCCAAAGAAGCCAAAGACAAGTATGGCCTGGACGTTGAGCTGATCACTTTCACCGACTATGTGTCGCCGAACGCGGCGCTGGAAGAAGGCTCTATCGACGTGAACGCTTTCCAGCATAAGCCTTATCTGGATCAGCAAATGAAAGACCGTGGCTACAAGTTCGCGATTGCCGGGAACACCTTTGTTTACCCGATTGCCGCCTACTCAAGCAAAATCGCTTCGATCGATGAGCTGCAAGACGGCGATCAGATCGCAGTACCAAACGATCCAACCAACCTGGGCCGCTCACTGCTGCTGCTGCAACAACAAGGTCTGATCAAACTGAAAGACGGCGCTGGCCTGACAGCCACTGTGCTGGATATCGTTGAAAATCCAAAGAACCTGGAGATCGTTGAACTGGAAGCGCCACAACTGCCGCGCTCTCTGGATGACGTCAAACTGGCCATTATTAACAATACCTACGCCAGCACGATCGACCTGTCTCCGGATCACGACGGTATCTTTGTGGAAGGTAAAGAATCGCCTTATGTGAACCTGATTGTTGCCCGTGAAGACAACGTGAATGCCGAAAACGTGCAGACGTTTATCAAGGCATACCAGTCAGACGCCGTCAACGATGCTGCAATGGAAATCTTCAAAGGCGGCATCGTCAAAGGCTGGTAAGCCATCGCCTCACCACACCTTGCCGATACAAGTTCAAAAGCCCCTGCAAAGGGGCTTTTGTTGTTCTGGATGGGGAACAATGAACCGGCCAGACAGCCCGGTCCTTTACTTCTTCTTGTGAACTGTGCCTTGGACAGCTTTAAAACGTGGATTGGATTTACAAATCACATAAATGCGGCCACGGCGTTTCACCACCTGACAATCCCGGTGACGCTGTTTGGCGCTTTTGAGTGAACTTAATACTTTCATTTTTCTTCCTTACTTGCTAAATGCCGCAAAACGACGATTAAAGTTGGCCATCCGGCCTTCAGTCTTAATCACCCGCTGCTTACCGGTATAAAACGGGTGAGACTCTGAAGAAACATCCAGCAAAAAATACGGGTACTCTTTGCCGTCTTCCCAGGTGATGGTTTTGTCTGTCTTCAGTGTCGAACCAACAATGAAATATTTATCTACGCTGGTGTCGTGAAATACCACTTTACGGTATTCGGGATGGATACTTGGTTTCATCATCTTTCCTCATGATCAATTGTTATAATATAACATAACACTTAGTGCTCTTTTTCTACAACAAGATTTTCAGCACCGCCATCTTGAGATGTGCTAAGGTCTGGCGGATATAATCTGCAGCGAAATGCACCAATGACAGAGAAGATGACTTTTCAGATTGAACCGATTGGTATCATCCATTCCCCTTATAAAGAGAAATTCGCCGTTCCCCGCCAGCCCGGTCTGGTGCCCAGTGCCAGAGCAACCCTGGTGCTTTGCGGCGATGCGAACACGCCGGAAGCCGTCAGAGGCATAGAGCAGTTCAGCCATCTGTGGCTGCTGTTTTTATTTGATCAGAACCTGTCTGCGGGCTGGCGACCTACCGTGAGACCCCCAGGCTGGGCGGTAATGACCGCATCGGCGTCTTTGCCAGCCGGGCCACTTTTCGTCCTAACGGCATAGGGATGTCTGCAATCCAGCTGATCGGCGTACGGCAGGAAAAAGGCCAGGTGATGTTAGATCTGGCCGGTGTGGATTTGGTTGACGGCACCCCTGTCATTGACATCAAACCCTATATTCCCTATTCCGACAATCTGCCGGATGCCAGCGGCGGCTTTGCAGCAGAGACACCTGAGCTGCTCCCCGTCGAGTTTGCCCCCGCCGCACTAGCTCAGCTTGATGGTGAAGACGCAGCCTATCAACAGGCCGTGATTGAAGAAGTGTTGGCGCAGGATCCCCGCCCGGCCTACAAGAAAGGGAAAACGGATGACAAACGCTATGGCGTCTTATTGTTTGATTACAACGTACGGTTCCGGTTTGAAGGCGATAAAGTCCTGGTCGAAGAAATAGTCGCCCCGGGTAATCAGACCTGACAGGCTATACTTACCCTGTTTTCCGGTGACTGAGGTCACCGGACAGCCAATAAGCATCGGGTTCCCTTTGGCGAAAGGCGGATACGCTGCTAATATACTGCTCTCAATATTAATCCTCATAATTACCAACGGATACCATCAATGCGTACCAGTAAATATCTTCTTTCTACCCTGAAGGAGACTCCAAACGACGCAGAAGTCATCAGCCACCAGCTGATGCTACGTGCAGGTATGATCCGTAAGCTGGCCTCAGGTTTGTACACCTGGCTGCCTACAGGTCTGCGTGTCCTGCGTAAGGTCGAAACCATTGTTCGCGAAGAAATGAACAATGCCGGTGCAGTCGAAACACTGATGCCTGTGGTTCAGCCGTCTGAACTGTGGCAGGAAACCGGCCGCTGGGACAAATTCGGTCCTGAGCTGCTGCGAATTGCTGACCGCCATGACCGACCGTTTGTACTGGGCCCGACGCACGAAGAAGTCATCACTGACATCGTGCGGAATGAGGTGAAATCCTACAAGCAGTTGCCACTGAATCTGTACCAGATCCAGACCAAGTTCCGTGATGAAGTTCGTCCCCGTTTCGGTGTGATGCGCTCGCGCGAATTCATCATGAAGGATGCCTACTCCTTCCATTTGGATAAAGACAGCCTGCAAGACACATACAACGACATGTATCGTGCGTACAGCAACGTCTTCAGTCGCATGGGTCTGGATTTCCGTGCCGTGCTGGCAGATACAGGTTCTATCGGCGGCAGTGGCTCGCACGAGTTCCACGTTCTGGCCGAAAGTGGCGAAGATCTGATTGCCTTCTCTACTGAATCGGAATACGCCGCCAACATTGAGAAAGCCGAAGCGCTGGCGCCAACCACCGAGCGCGCCGCGCCAACGGAAGAGATGACGTTGGTGGATACGCCGAATGCGAAAACCATCGCTGAGCTGGTTGAGCAATTTGGCCTGCCGATTGAGAAAACCGTGAAAACGCTGTTCGTGAAAGCCTCTGAAGAATCAGAAGCGGAATTAATCGCCCTGATCGTACGTGGCGATCACGAACTCAATGAAGTAAAAGCGGAAAACCTGGATTGCGTTGCCAAACCGCTGGAGTTTGCGACAGAAGAAGAAATCCGTGCCGTTGTGAATGCTGGTCCGGGCTCACTGGGACCTGTCAATCTGCCTGCCACCTTCATTGTTGACCGCAGCGTTGCCGTGATGAGCGACTTCGGTGCCGGTGCCAACATTGATGGTCAACACTACTTTGGCATCAACTGGGGCCGTGACGTGGAACTGGGCCGCGTAGAAGATCTGCGCAATGTGGTTGAGGGTGACCCAAGCCCATGCGGTCAAGGGACTATCTTGCTCAAGCGCGGTATCGAAGTGGGTCATATCTTCCAGCTGGGGACGAACTACTCTTCATCCATGAACGCCACTGTGCTGGATGCCAACGGCAAGCAAGCCGTGATGGAAATGGGTTGCTACGGTATTGGCTGTACCCGTGTGGTCGCAGCGGCAATCGAACAGAACAACGATGAGAACGGTATTATCTGGCCAGATGCCATTGCGCCGTTCCAGGTAGCCATTGTGCCGATGAACATGCACAAATCAGAAGAAGTTCAGCAGGCAGCTGAAGCCCTGTATGCGGATCTGACGGCTGCCGGTATCGAGGTACTGTTTGACGATCGTAAAGAGCGTCCTGGTGTCATGTTTGCCGATATGGAACTGATCGGTGTGCCACATACTGTGGTGATCGGCGATCGCAGCCTGAAAAACGGTGAAGTGGAATACAAAGACCGCCGCACAGGTACGAAAGAGCCTGTGGCCGCCGACAGCATTGCAGACTTCATCAAGCAAAAGCTGGCTTAAGCCTTTGCTGATTGATCCGTGATATTTAAAAAAGCCTCCGTCCGGAGGCTTTTTTGTGTCTGTGCCACAGATACTCAGTTTAAATTACAAATAAACTGAGTATTATCACTAGACTAGACGCCACCAGTGTCTGTCGCATCTGTTTAGTATCTTGAGTGGAACGTTTTGCATGGGCAAGGAAAAGCCAAAAATCAGTCTCTTGCTTTCCGGCGGTGGTGCCAGAGCGGCCTACCAGGTTGGCGTGCTGAAAGCGATTTCTGAGTGGTACCCTCGTAACCACCACAGCCCCTTTGCCATCTACAGTGGTACCTCTGCCGGTGCCATTAACGCCACTGCGATTGCCTGTTATGCATCCTGTTTTCGCTTAGGGGTGAAAAAGCTGGAGTGGATCTGGGCGCGCCTGCACAGCAGACGGGTGTTCCGTTCCAGCAGTTGGGGCATCACCCAGCATTTATCACATCAGCTGCTGGCAAGGCTGCGGGCAGGACATCACCCCAGGCCGCCATTCGGGTTACTGGACAATCGGCCACTGCGTCTGTTGCTGAACCAGGTCAATAATTACGGCCGGCTGGAACAGCAGATCCTGGCGGGCAATCTGCACGGCATTTCTATTACGGCCTCAAGCTATAAAAGCGGCAAAACCGTCAGCTTTTTTCAGGGCCAGCAGAGTATTACGCCCTGGACTTCTTCGAAATCCAAAGGACGTCGCTCACTGCTTACCACAGAGCACCTGCTGGCCTCATCGGCCATCCCTTTTGTATTCCCGGCCAGCCGGATTGGACAGGCATATTATGGCGACGGATCAATTAACCAGCTGACGCCATTGCGTCCTTCGATGAAAATGGGCGCAGACAAGATACTGATCATCGATCTGATCAATCAAAGGTTGCGGCCGCAAGATCCCACTCAGGCCCCTGGCGTGGGTATGTTAACAGGCCATCTGATGGATACCATTTTCAGTGATACCATGGCCGCTGAGCTGGAACACCTGGAATACACCAATACGTTGCTCAGCAAGCTGCCGGACGATGAAAGGCGTAAAATGGCGGTCAAATCGGTTGATACCCTGCATTTGTACCCGAGTCAGTCGTTTGAGCCTCTGGCCCAGGCTTTCTATCACCATATGCCGCTGGCCGCCCGCTCTCTGATGCGCTTATTGGGGATCAGTCCCAAGGACGATGCCGCCCTGACCAGCTATATCCTTTTTGAGCCCAATTACATACACGCACTGATTAACCTCGGTTATTTAGACGCCCAGGAGAGAGAAAGTGAGCTACGTTCGTTTTTAGAATAAAAACAATGGGAGATTTTCATTTCATTCCATTTTCTATTGATCTGGTTCCAAAATCTCATATATTAAAACCCTTGCTTATCAATGATATCAGTCATGGATCCAATTATCTGGCACAAAAAGCAAACCGATACCAGCCGAACCCGCGCCAAGCCGCTGGGTGCGGATCAGCGCTTGCTTATCCTGCAAAAAATGCAGGGCAAGCCTGAGCTGTCTGTGCTGCTGGAAGTCTTTGCGCTTGAAGTTGAGAAACAGATTGATATCAGTCGCATGCTTTGGCGCCATGAAACCACCACCACCCTGATACGCCACGGGCAAGGTACAGACAGTCGCCAGTGTTTTGCCCTGCGCTATGCTGATCATTCTCTGGGGGAGATCCAGTACGACACACCTTATGCGCTGGATCAGGATGAAATTAACCTGCTTCATACCTACCACAGGCTCCTGGCCGGGCCGTTATTCAGTGCCATAGAGTATCGCCGGATCAAAGAAATGGCGATGCGGGATCATCTGTCCGGCCTGCGTAACCGCAGTTGTCTGGATCAGGACATACTGCATGCCATCGCCATGAGTGAGCGCCGCCAGGTTGGCCTGGTGCTTTTATTGTTTGATCTGGATAACTTCAAGCAGGTCAACGATAAATATGGTCATCTGGATGGCGATAACGTGATCCGCCGTTTTTCATCGATCCTGAAGCAATCAGTCCGCACCTCCGACCGATGTTACCGCATGGGCGGAGACGAATTTGTCCTGTTGCTGCAACCGGCCTCGGAGCAGTCTGCCCGCAAGGTCATTCACCGCGTGATGACGCGGATCGATCAGGACCATACCCTGCGCAGCCTGGATATAGGTACCTCGATTGGCGCCACCCCTTACCGCCGCGGCGATACGCCGGTCAGTTTATTAGAGCGGGCCGATCGCCAGCTCTACCAGCACAAGCGCTCGAAATAGCCCGCTTCGCTCGATTTCAATAACCGTTAGCGGTAAGCTCTGACTCATCTTTCGTGACCATATTCAGGAGACACTATGAAAGTCGCTGACTGCTGCGAGCTTGTCCGTCAGAGTTACAGCCAGATTGGCAGCGGAGATCAGGGCTATATCCCTGCCGCGATTGCCTGTGCCGTACGTGCCTTAAATAACGTTGCCGCCAGCGCTGAGGTGCCGCAGGCCATCCGGGAGCAAGCTGCTTTTGCCGCTGCGAATTTATTGATCAGTGATCACGAGGACGCGCAATGAATCTGAAAACATTCGCCACCATGGATCCTGTCATGCTGATGAGTATCGTCAATATGAAGCTACGCGATGAGTTTGGCGATCTGGACGCTCTGGCCCGTTATTACGAGATTGACAAAGATAAACTGATTGCCAGGCTGGCTGCCGCCGGGTTTGACTATTTGCCCGACGCCAGACAATTTCGCTAAGTCCCCCACAAAAAAACGGAAAGCCAGGCTTTCCGTTTTTGTATGGTACATGATGTTCTCAAGCAGCAGAGTTAACTGAAAGAAGACACCAGGACCGCGATGACCAGCACAGGGCAGACAAACTTCAGATACACAGGCCAGATTTTCCAGAACAGCGACTTCTCCAGTTCCGGGCTGCCAGCGCTCAGCTCTTGCAGTTTACGGTGACGAGACCATACCCAGCCACCAAACACAGTGAACAGCAAGGCCGCAACAGGCTGGAAATACTGGGTGGCTATGGTCGCCACCAGGCCAAACAGCTGACCGAAGTTAAAGATAATCACCGCACTGAATACCGCAATCACCCCGCCCAGAACCCAGCTTGTCGCTTTACGGTCCGTTTCAAAACGTTCACTGACCAAAGCCACCGGGCACTCCAGCATTGAAATCGAAGAGGTCAGCGCCGCAATGGTCATTAAGACAAAAAACACCAGTGCAATCAGCTGACCGGCAAAGCCCAGGCTGTCAAACAACAGCGGCAGTACAGTAAAGACCAGGGTATCCGACCCCAGCAACGAACCGTCATCAGCGTATATCGCCACCCCTTTCTGCATGGCCACAAACATCGCCGGCAACACCACCAGACCAGCGATAAAGGCCACCGCCGTATCCACCAGGGTCACGCTCAGTGCCATTTTGGGCAGACTCTCTTTCTTGCTCAGGTAAGAGCCGTAAATCAGCATGGAGCAACCGCCGATCGTCAGGGAGAAAAAGCCCTGGCCCATTGCTGCCAGCAGCAGCTTAGGTTCCAGTACCTTACTGAAATCAGGGATCAGGTAATGCTTCAGACCGTCCATTGCGCCATCCTGGGTCATGATGTAGACAAACATCAGCAGGAATAGCACAAACAGTGCCGGCATCAGACGGGTTGACCATTTTTCAATCCCCTGCTTCACCCCGCTTTGTACGATCAAAATGGTCAACAAGTAGAAGATAGCCGCACCAAACAGGTTACGGGAAACAGAAAAACCTTTCAGCCAGGCGGTGACATCAGCCATCCCCAGAATATCGGTCACAGCCGCCAGCAAAAAAGTCACCAGCCAGCCGGCGACTATGCTGTAGAACGCCAGCACCAGACAAGGCACCATCAAGCCAATCCAGCCCACCAGCGCACCCGCACGCTTGGCCGTCGGGTTATCGCTCAGGCTGCGCATACTGTCTACCGGGTTCGCCTGACCATAACGACCAATCGCCATTTCAACGATCAGCATAGGGAAAGCCACCACCAGAATCATCAAAAGATAGACCAGCAGGAAAGCGCCGCCGCCATTACTGGCCGCTTGAGTGGGAAATCCCCAGATGTTACCCAAGCCCACCGCTGCGCCTGCAGCCGCAAGAATGAATCCCATCCGTGAGCCAAAATGTTCGCGTGTTCCTGCCATGCTTTCCAATCCTAACGTATCAGTGAACTAGTACAATATATTTATTGGAGAGTTTTATCAATGCCAGCGAATCCAACTGGTCAAGATTGCAGCAACAAGAAGATTGTTTAATCTCGAGGAGAAAGAAAGGGAATTTATCCGCCCGGCCGGGCCGGGCGGATACGGTGGCTATTACTTCATTTGCGAGAAGTAAGCCGCCAGATTATCAATATCGGTATCACTCAGCATTGCAGCCTGCGGCTGCATCAACATGGCATTGCCACCATTGCGTTCTTTACTCTTATAGGCTTTGAGGGCATTCACCAGATACTGCTCATTCTGGCCTCCCAGGTTGGGATAACCCGGAATCACCGCCTTACCGTCAGCCCCATGGCAAGCGGCACAAATAGCGGCCTTTCCCTTGCCGGCTTCTGCATCACCAGCAGCCATAACAGGCAGTGAAAATAGTGTTGCAGCCAGTGTCAGCGTCATTGCTTTTTTCATAAGATCCTCATTATTTTACTTATATCGACATTCAAACACTGCCTGACTATCTACATTCCTGACCCCGGTGTCAGTGTAGGTGATCACACTTCCAGACGAACTCGCATTCATTGCCTTCAAAGCCTTCGACCACAAATAAGCCCGCCACCGCGGCCAGTTTATCGCCATAAAACAGCAAGGGGGTCTGACGCCGACGCCAGCTGGGCACCCCATACTCCTGAAACAGCTTCTTCAGCTTGCGGCGACCTGCACGCCCCAATGGTTTTACCTGCAAGCCGCTGGGATCAAAAGCGACCCACACCCGCTCATCCGGCTCAGGGCTGCGCAGATGTCCGCCAGACAGACTGCTGAGTGTGATCACCCCCAGCGAAGCCGGTAGCGGGCAAGGGGTATCCGGGGTGATCTCCCGGCGCCATTCTGTCACATCCTGCCGGGGCCGGACCGCATACAGACGAGACTGAAAGCGGCGTATGTCATATCCGTGCAACGACACGCGTGGGTTCGCATCTTCCCGGGCCTGACAGACCGCCAGCCAGATTTGTTCCAGCTGCGCTTTGGAAGGAACAGGCAGGTTCTGGTGCTGCAGCCAGAGACGCACCAGCGCTCTGCCCAGTGTCTCGTCCGTCACTGTGCTCAGATCGATGCTGCCGTCTGGCGCACTCATCTGGTGAAGTTTGTCGGCCAGCAAGGATTCCAGCAATGACTGCTGTTCGCCACACAAGGTGGCACTTCGTGCTGCAGCCTGCCGTAATCCCGGCCAGCGTGATGTCAGAGCCGGCACAATATCCAGCCGCAAAAAATTGCGGTCAAAGCGCCTGTCCTGATTGCTCTCATCGTCCACCCAGTCCAACTGATGCGCATTGGCATAGGCGTGCAGCTCGGCACGGCTGACATCCAGCAAAGGGCGGATGTGTGAGCCATTGGCAAAGGGCTTTATCTCCGGCATGGCCGCCAGACCGGCAGGGCCGCTGCCGCGCTTTAACGCCAGCAAAACCGTTTCCAGCTGATCGTCGGCATGTTGCGCGGTCAGGAGGTACTGCTGAGACTGAACATAGCCCGCCAGTGCACCATAGCGAGCTTCTCTCGCAGCTTGTTCCAGACTGATACGGCTTCCCGACGGCACACTGACGCGCTCGCAGTGAAAGGCTACCGCATCGCTCTCCGCCCAGGCTGCGCACTGCGCTAACCAGCGATCCGCATTCGGGCTTAAGCCGTGATGCACATGCACAGCAAGCGCCTGATAATGCGGATGCTTTTGTAGAAACCGACTCAGAAGATGCATTAAAACACGGGAATCAAGTCCGCCGCTGAGCGCAAGAACCAGCTGGGATGGCTGCGGGCAAAGGCGCAAGAGGGTGTCAGAGAAATGAGTCAACAGCATAAATGTCAGTAATTCTGCTCTGTGGTCTGTGGCAATAGCGCTATCTTATCTCAGTGCTATGTCAGGTGTTAGTACCGCTTTGAGCCCGTGTATACCAAAGGCGCGCAGCAGATAGCAAAACGGGCCGCCAGTGGCGACCCGTTGAACCGTATCCGGAACTGGTTATCAGCAGTAGCCGTAACTCAGCAAACGCTGATAACGACGCTCGCGCAGGCTGTCATCATCCAGACCTTCCAGATCGTTCAGTGTATTGAGCAGTTGCTGTTTGATCCGCGAAGCCATGACAGGCACGTCACGGTGCGCACCGCCAAGAGGCTCTTCAATGATGTTATCAATCAGACCCAGCTCTTTCAGACGATTGGCCGTCATACCCATCGCTTCTGCAGCCTGAGGGGCTTTATCAGAATCACGCCACAGAATCGACGCACACCCTTCCGGGGAGATCACGGAATAAGTCGAGTATTGCAGCATGTTCACGCAATCACCGACACCGATCGCCAGTGCACCGCCCGAACCGCCTTCACCGACCACATTACAGATCACAGGCACGCTCAGACCGGCCATAACTTTCAGGTTCATGGCAATGGCTTCAGACTGACCGCGCTCTTCGGCACCGACACCTGGGTACGCGCCTGCGGTATCAATAAACGTAATGATTGGCATGCGGAAACGCTCAGCCATTTTCATCAGGCGCAATGCTTTACGGTAGCCTTCCGGTTTAGGCATACCGAAGTTACGCAATACTTTCTCACGGGTCTCGCGGCCTTTCTGATGGCCAATCACCATCACCGGACGACCATCCAGACGGGCGATACCGCCGATCAGGGCTTTGTCATCGGCAAATGCACGATCACCGGCCAACGGATCGAATTCAGTAAAGATATGCTCGATATAATCCAGCGTATACGGACGCTGCGGGTGACGGGCCAGCTGTGCGACCTGCCAGGCGCCCAGATCGCCAAAAATCTTTTTGGTCAGTTCCAGGCTTTTTTGTTCAAGCTGTGCAATTTCTTTGTCCAGATCAACCGAGGCCGATTTATCACGGTGCGAGACATCGCGCAGTGCTTCAATTTTGGCTTCTAGCTCGGCAATAGGTTGTTCAAAATCAAGGAAGTTCAGGCTCATACCACTTGTAATCCTTTGTCCATTGTTAGCAACCTGTCTGACAGGTGCCGGACTCATTAATTAAACTCAAATTCGACTTGCTGCTCGCCCAGTAACACTTTGAGATCAGTGATTAAATCATCACTTGGCGTTATCCGCCACTCTGTGCCAAGGGTAAGTTTAGCGCGTGCATTCGAACGCTGATAATAAATATTCACCGGGACAGTGCCTGCCCGATGCGGCTCCAGCGCTTTGCTGAAACGCTCAAAAAATGTGTGATCAATCTGCCCTTCAGTCAGCGAGATAGCAAGACCCCGCAGGTGCTTTTCTCTAGCGTCAGAAATATCAAGGACTTCACGTGCCGACATTTTAAGGCCCCCATTGAAATCATCAAAGCTGACCTGTCCGGAAACGACCAAAATCCGGTCTTTTTCAATCAGATCGAGATATCGATCCAAAGCATCGGAAAACAACATGACTTCCATGCGCCCAGACCTGTCATCTAAGGTCAGTACCCCAATCCGGGTGCCGCGCTTGGTTGTCATAACCCGGGCAGCAATGACCAAACCGGCAATCGTCACTACCTTATCACGCCCTGTCGGGTGGGCGTCTTTCAGGCGCCAGGTCACATAGTGCTTGAGCTCGCGCACATAACTGTTGATCGGATGACCGGTCAGATACAAGCCGAGCGTGTCCCGCTCTCCTTCCAGCCAGATTTTCTCTGGCCATTCCGGAATATTGGCGTAGGCTTTTTCTACTTCTTCCGGCGCCGCAGTCAGCACGCCGAACATATCAGCCTGACCGAATGCCTCGGCCTGATGGTGCTGGCCAGCGGCTTTCAGCGCGTCGTCCAGTGTGGCCATCATCGCCGCACGGTTGGGCCCGAGACGATCCATCGCACCGGCTTTGATCAAACGCTCCAGAACGCGTTTGTTGACCTTCTTGGTGTCTATTCTGGCACAGAAATCAAATAAGTCCTTAAAGTGACCGCCTTTTTCCCGTGCCGCAATAATATTTTCGATCGGGCCTTCACCGACCCCTTTAATCGCGCCAATACCATAGACAATGGCGCCTTCATCATCAACGGTGAAACGGTAAAGCCCTTTGTTAACATCCGGCGGCAGCATCTGCAGGTTCATGCGCTGGCACTCTTCCACCAGACCGACCACTTTATCGGTATTATCCATGTCGGCGGTCATGACCGCAGCCATGAACTCAGCCGGATAATGCGCCTTGAGCCACAGCGTCTGGTAGGACACCAGCGCATAGGCGGCTGAGTGCGATTTGTTGAAGCCGTAACCGGCGAATTTCTCTACCAGGTCGAAGATCTTCATCGCCAGTTCGCCGTCGACCCCGTTATTCACGGCGCCGCTTTCAAACGTGGCTCGCTGCTTGGCCATTTCTTCCGGTTTTTTCTTACCCATAGCACGGCGCAGCAAGTCCGCACCGCCCAGGCTGTAACCGGCCAGCACCTGGGCAATCTGCATGACCTGTTCCTGATACAGGATAATGCCGTAGGTCGGTTCCAGAATCTCTTTCAGCGATTCATGCTGATAAGTGGCATCGGGATACGAGATCTCTTCACGACCATGCTTACGGTCGATGAAGTTATCTACCATGCCTGATTGCAGCGGGCCCGGACGGAACAGAGCCACCAGTGCGATCATGTCTTCAAAACAGTCTGGCTGCAGCCGCTTGATCAGATCTTTCATGCCGCGCGATTCAAGCTGAAACACAGCGGTGGATTCTGAGCGCTGCAGCATAGCGAACGATTTCTGATCCGCCATTGGGATCGCCGCAATATTCACCGGCGGTTTGCCCTGCGCTTCCAGGCGCGGGTTAATCATGCCCAGTGCCCAGTCAATAATGGTCAGCGTACGCAAGCCCAGGAAGTCGAACTTCACCAGTCCCGCTGTTTCGACATCGTTCTTATCAAACTGCGTGACCGGATGATTGCCTTCTGCGTCACAATACAGCGGGGCGAAATCTGTGATGGTCGTCGGCGATATGACCACCCCACCGGCGTGTTTACCGGCGTTTCGGGTGACCCCTTCCAGAACCCGGCACATATCGATCAGATCTTTGACTTCTTCATCGGCTTCGTACACTTCGCCCAGCTGCGGCTCGGCTTCAAAGGCTTTGGCCAGTGTCATGCCCGGCTCGGCCGGAATCATCTTGGAAATGCGATCGACAAAACCATAAGGGTGGCCCAGTACCCTGCCCACATCCCGAATCACGGCTTTAGCCGCCATAGTACCAAAGGTAATAATCTGGGATACCGCATCCCGGCCGTACATTTCGGCCACGTGATCGATCACCTGATCCCGCTTATCCATACAGAAATCGATATCAAAATCAGGCATGGATACCCGTTCCGGGTTCAGGAAACGTTCGAACAGCAGATCAAACGCCAGCGGATCGAGATCCGTGATATCCAGCGCATAAGCGACCAGGGATCCTGCACCTGAACCCCGTCCCGGGCCGACAGGTACACCGTTTTCCTTCGACCACTGGATAAACTCCATGACGATCAGGAAATAACCGGGAAATCCCATCTGGTTGATCACTTCCAGTTCAATGTCCAGACGCTCGTCGTATTCAGGGCGGCGGGTTTTGCGCACTTCTTCATCCGGAAATAAGAATTCCAGACGTCGCTCCAAACCTTCCTTCGATTTCAGAACCAGGAAATCTTCCGTCGTCATATCACCGGTCGGAAAGTTTGGCAGGAAATACTCCCCTAGCCGGACCGTCACGTTACAGCGCTTGGCAATTTCTACTGAGTTTTCCAGTGCTTCCGGAATGTCGGCGAACAGCTCGCACATTTCCTCTTCACTGCGCAGATATTGCTGAGCACTGTAATGTTTGGGACGGCGGGGATCGACCAGGGTATAGCCATCATGGATACAGACGCGGATTTCATGAGCATCGAACTGATCCGGACTGATAAAGCGCACATCATTGGTTGCCACCACAGGCAAGTCTGCTTGCGCGGCCAGTTCAATGGCAAAGTGCAGGTACGCTTCTTCATCCGGCCGGCCGGTACGGACCAGCTCCAGATAATAACTGCCGGGAAAGTGTTGCTGATAAAAGGCCACACAGCGATCTACCGTCACCTGATTGCCTTTGAGCAAGGCTTGCCCGACATCACCGGTTTTGCCACCAGACAACAGGATCAAGCCCTGCTTCTGCTCTACCAGCCAGTCCCGGTCAATGACAGGCATATGCTGGACATGCCCGCGTTGATAGGCGCGGGATATCAGTAATGTCAGGTTTTTATAACCGTCATTGTCTGCCGCCAGAACCGTCAGATCAGACAGCTCATCGCCATTCTCATCGCTGCGTACTTTAAAATCCGCACCGATAATAGGCTTGACTCCCGCGCCATGGGCTGCGAAATAGAATTTCACCAGGCCGCACAGGTTAGTGAAATCTGTCAGGGCCATTGCGGGCATGCCCAGCTCTGCCACTTTCTTGACCAGAGGTGGGACCTTACTCAGGCCGTCGACCATGGAAAAGTCACTGTGGATGCGCAGGTGTATAAAGCGTGGTTCTGCCATGATGATGTCGTCAATTCAGCGGTTAAGACACAAACAGAGGTTGAGTCTAAAATGATTTTTCGTCAACGCAAGTGCCCGAAAGCCATTACTTCAAATTTTGCGCAATTCGCTCTCGAACTGGCTTAAAACTCTTACGGTGCTGGTCAATCGCGCCGTGTTTTTCCAACGCCGCAAAGTGTGCTTTGGTTGGATAGCCTTTGTGCTGGGCAAAACCATAAGCGGGAAACAGGGCATCGAGCGCTTCCATTTCTCTGTCACGGGTCACTTTCGCCAGAATTGAGGCAGCACTGATTTCTGCCACCCGCATATCACCTTTCACCACGGCCTGTGCCGGCACAGGTAACGATGGCACACGGTTGCCGTCGATCAGGACATAATCAGGTTGCACAGACAGGCCAGCCACCGCGCGCTGCATCGCCACCATCGTGGCCTGCAGGATATTCAGCTCGTCAATCTCGTCCGGCTCACAGCGGCCTAAAGACCAGCTCAGTGCTTTTTCCTGAATTTCGTTAAACAGCGCCAGCCGCTTTTTCTCGCTCAGCTTCTTCGAGTCAGCAAGCCCGACAATGGGGTTGGCCGGATCGAGTATGACAGCGGCGGTTACGACAGCACCGACCAGCGGCCCACGGCCAACCTCATCCACACCCGCGATCAACCGGGCATCCGGATATACAAAAGGTTCGTATTGCATCATGTGCTTCACTCTGTCCGGCAGATTAACACCGGTCACTACCAGATGACTTGCCGATTAGGGTCAGCACGGCTTCGGCGGCCCGTTTGTCCGCATCACAACGAATCAGTTGGTGCAGCCGGGTAAATTCGGCCATCAGTTCATGATTGTCCGCCGTCAGGCTCTGTTCCACCGCTGCAGCCAGTTTTTCTGGCACACACTCATCTTGCAATAATTCAGGCACCAGTTCCTTGTCCGCCAGAATATTGGGCAATGACACATATTTGGTCTTGAGCATGCGTTTGGCCAACCAGGCTGTGAGCGGTTTGACTTTATAGCCCACCACCATAGGACGCTTCACCAGCATACACTCCAGCGCCACGGTACCGGAAGCCAGTAACACCGCATCTGACGCCGTCATGACATCGCGGGCGGTATCATCAACCAGAACAAAATCCAGTTCGGGCGCCGTCGCCTTCCAGGCCTGTTCAAACTGCTCCCGGCGTTTGGGATTCACCAGCGCCACCACAAAACCCAGCTCAGGTTGTTTCGCTTTCAGCAACTGGCAAGCCTGAATAAACGGCTCTGCCAGCAGACCCATTTCACCGCCACGGCTGCCGGGTAACACGGCCAGCCAGCGTTTATCGCTGTCCAGTCCCAGCTTTTGCCGGGCCGCAGCTTGGTCTGTCTCTAACGGAATGGCATCCGCCATGGTATGACCGATGAATTCACACGGAACGTTAAATTTATCGTAAAAGGCTTTTTCAAAGGGCAGGAAGGCCAGAACCAGGTGAGTCGCGGCTTCAATTTTGAAGATCCGCTTCTGCCGCCAAGCCCAGACCGACGGGCTGACATAATGAACGGTTTTAATCCCCTGACATTTCAGGTCTTTTTCCAGACGCAGATTAAAATCAGGTGCATCAATGCCCACGAAGACATCCGGCGGATTAGCTGAGAAATATTTCACCAGCTCGGCTTTAATGTGGAACAGACGAGGCAGCCGACCGACAACCTCGACGATCCCCATGACCGCCAGCTCTTCCATGTCAAACAGAGCTTCGCAGCCCAGCGCCTGCATGCGCGGTCCTGCAACACCGACAAACTCGGCATCCGGATACCGGGCTTTGACCGCTTCAATAAAGCCGGCCCCTAAAATATCGCCGGAGATCTCCCCGGCGACGATTCCAATGCGAAGAGGCTTGCTCATATCAGCGAATAATTCCGCGTTCGGTATTGTTCAGCGCATCCAGCAACAGGCCAACTGAAGGCCAGTCTTTCGCCATCTCTTCCAGTACCGGCTTCACCTCGGCCTGCGTTTTACCTGAACGGTAAATCTCTTTATAGGCACGACGCAGCGCATGGATTTCTGGCTTTTCAAAGCCATTACGCTGCAAACCCACAATGTTCAGTCCGAACGGTGTCGCATGGTTACCCTGGGCCAGTACATAAGGCGGCACATCCTGCACCACGGCAGAACAGCCACCGACATAGCTGTACGCACCCACATTACAGAATGGATGAATGGCTGACAGCGCCATCACGCCGGCGTAATCACCGACCACCACATGGCCGCCCAGAATTGAGTTGTTACCAATATGGGTGTGATTACCTATCACGACATCGTGAGCAACGTGGGCATTGACACACAGCAGGTTGTCATCGCCAACAATCGTGACGCCTTTATCCTGGACCGTGCCGCGATGGATCTGTACGCTTTCGCGGATCACATTGCGATCACCAATTTCCAGACGCGTCGGTTCACCGTTGTATTTCTTGTCCTGGCACTCTTCACCAACAATCGCATAAGGAAAAATGCGATTATCTTTGCCAATCGTGGTCGGGCCTTTGATCACAACGTGTGACATGATCTCGTTACCGTCGCCAATTTCGACATCTTTGCCGATGTAGGTAAAAGGGCCAACGGTCACATTGGCTCCGATTATCACACCGTCTTCAATCACCGCCGATGGGTGAATTTGTGCTGTTTCGTGAATCATGAAAACTCTCGTCTCGCGCATTTCAACTCAGCAGAACACACAACATCGCCGTCCACTTTCGCAATACCATTAAACATGGCAATACCGCGGCGCTCTTTCAGGAATTCCACTTCAATCACCAGCTGGTCACCAGGGCCAACGGGTTTACGGAATTTCGCATTATCAATGCTGGCAAAGTAATACAGTTCATTTTCAGCCGGCGCACCAAAGGTTTTAAACGCCAGCAAGCCTGTGGCCTGTGCCATGGCTTCAAGAATCAGTACACCAGGAAAAACAGGCATTTTCGGGAAGTGGCCGGTAAATTGCGGCTCATTGACGGAAACGTTTTTAATCGCTGTCAGTGTTTTGCCTTCTTCGAAGTTCACAACACGATCAACCATCAGAAAAGGATAACGGTGCGGAAGAAGAGCTTGGATCTCGGTGATATTCAGCGTTTTGTTTTCGCTAGTCAAAACTGCATTCCTGTCTAAAAAGTTAATAAAGCGCCGGACAAAAACGTAAGCGGCCTACGCGCTCAATGACGCAGGCCCGAAGCGGCAAATAAGAACGAAAAACTACTGACTATCTTTTTCGAGTTTTTTCTCTACAGATTTCAATCGCTTATTCATTTCTTCAATTTTCAGTACACGTGCCGCCGTTTTACGCCATTCCCGGTTAGTCTGTAGTGGGATACCGGATGAATACACGCCAGGCTCAGTAATCGGTCGCATGACCATTGCCATACCTGTCACAGTCACACCATCGGTAATTTCCATATGGCCATTGAACACACTGGCTCCGCCAATAAAACAATGTTTACCGACTTTCAGACTGCCTGCCATGACCGTGGCGCCTGCAACCGCAGTATTTTCACCAATGGAAACGTTATGGGCAATCTGGCACTGGTTATCAATGATAACACCATCAGCGATCAGGGTATCCTCAAGCGCACCACGATCAATAGTGGTACAAGCTCCGATCTCTACTCTGTTGCCAATCCGCACCGTGCCCAGCTGAGGAATTTTTTGCCACTGGCCTTTTTCGTTCGCATAGCCAAAGCCATCAGAGCCAATCACTGTCCCCGACTGAACCAGGCAGTCATCGCCCAGCACAACATTGTGATAAATACTGACATTGGCCCACAGCTTAGTGCGACTGCCAAGGCGCGCACCTTTACCGACAAAGCAACCGGGCCCCACCTGAACATGATCGCCCAGCACCACACCGGATTCGATCACGGCATTATGGCCAACGGCGACGCCCTCACCCAGAATGGCGTCAGGGGCAATATAGGCTGATGGCGCAATGTCGACCGCACTGGCTGGTGTGGAATCGAGCCACTGAGCCACTTTGGCGTAGGCCAGATAAGGGTCTTTAACGATCAGTGCATTTCCGTCGAAATATTCAGCATCAGCCGGTGTCAACATCACCGCTGTCGCCTTGCACGCTTGCAGGTGCTGACGGTATTTACTGCTGGAAAGGAAAGTGATCTGGCCGGAGCCTGCCTGGCCCAACCCTGCGATTGCTGTGACTTCGGCCGCTGCGTCACCACGCAGCTCCGCACCTAATTTTTCTGCTAATGCAGCAAGCGTCAATGCAGCCATTATTTACCTTAATATTTCGTTTTGTACGTACTGCGCCTTATTATCTGCGGAGTAAGAGACAATGCAAAGGGATAACGCAGAAACGCCCACAATTTGAACAATGTTCACATAATAATGTCATTTTGGATACCAGGAGCAAATACACCCGACGGGCCTTGATTCCCTTCCCGGTGTACTCACTCGCTAGCACTCAGTGAAACAAGCGCAGCTTATTTCACTGCTGACATCACTTTCGCAGACAGATCATCTTTCGGGTTGGCAAACAGAATTGCCTGACCATCAACGACCATATCGTAGCCTTCACGTTTCGCCACATCCTGAATCGCTGTACGCAATTTCATGGCCAGCTTTTGCTGCTCTTCCGACGCGCGACGCGCCTGATCTTCCTGCAGGGCACGCGCTTTTTGCTTGAACTGGCCATCCAGCGTCTGCAACTCATTTTGCAGTTTAGACTTGTCGCTGGCACTCATCAGCTGACCATCACGCTTGAGCTTTTCCAGCTTGGATTTGATATTGGTTTCCAGAGAGCGCAATTCTGTGACCCGTCCCTGAAACTCATTACGCAGCTTATCCTGCAAGTTGTAACGCTGTGCCAGTTGCGCCATGGCTTGAGCCGTAGCAACGTAGCCTACCTTCTCAGCCGCTGCCGCAGCCTGGGTATACAAAGATGATGAAAGAACGACCAGGCTAAGACCGGCTGCTTTAATCCACTGTTTCAAAGGCTCTCTCCTTAAAGGGTTAGAATGTGCGTCCGATGGTAAAGGTGAAGAATTCTTCGTCATCACCATCGTATTTTTTCAGTGGTCTCGCGACCGAAAAGACCAGAGGTCCCATGGGTGACATCCACTGCAGAGCCGCACCGTATGAAGCACGGATCAGGAAAGGATCTGAGTAGTCATACAGAAAATCACCATCCTGTCCGCTCAAATCGTACTCGGTGTCCCACACGTTACCGGCATCAATAAACAGGCTGGTACGGATCTGGTTCCTCGCTTCTTCAGAAGCAAACGGTGTCGGAACGATCAGCTCAACACTGGCCAGTGCGACAGCATTACCACCCGCCGCATCATCTGAACCTGTCGCACAGCTGTTATTGCCGCCGATGCTGCCGCCGCTATCACAGCCACCCACGTAGACAGCTTTCGGACCGACAGTGTTGGAACGGAACCCCCGCAGGGTAGAGAAGCCACCCGCATAGAAGTTTTCATAAAACGGCAACAGCTGATCGCTGCCATTATCCGTTGTGCCGTAACCATTACCATAGCCCAGCCGGCCGCGAAGCAACAGAGTAAAATCCTGTTCCTGGGTTAACGGGAAGTACTGGCGGACATCATACTGCGCTTTAAAATACTGGGCATCTGAACCCGGTACTGTCATACGGAAGGTCGCACGCTGATGGTTACCTGCTGTCGGGAAGAAGCCCCGGTTCAGGTTATTGCGGGTCCAGGAAACCGACCAGTCAAAATCATCCAGCTCGATGGACGTGTTGGCTTGGTCAAAATCATGAATTTGTTTGAATTTCTCGATCTGATAATACTCTTCCGTATTTGAGATCTTGTTATGGTCATAGCCCAGACCAAATTCAAAGAAATTCAGTTCATCATACGGGAAGCCCCAGGTCAGGCTGGCACCGTAGCTCTGGTTGGTATAGTCAGAAATGTTCGCGTCAGAGGCTTCAAACTCGTTGTAGTACACTTTGCCGCCCAGACTGATACCATCCAGGGTGAAATACGGGTCGCGGTATTCGACACTCACGTTTTTCTGGTAATCATTCATCATGGCACTGATGCCGAAACGGTTACCTGTCCCCAGGAAGTTATCCTGCTGGATACCGGCCTGGAAAGAAACTCCGGATTCGGTACCATAGCCGACACCAAAGTTGATGTTACCGGCGTTGGCTTCTTTTACCTTGTACTGAACATCGACCTGATCTTCGGTGCCCGGAACACGCACGGTCTGTACATCCACCGATTCAAAGAAACCGGTACGGTTCAGACGCTCTTTACCGCGTTCAATCGACTTAGAGTTGAGCCAGCTGCCTTCCATCTGGCGCATTTCACGGCGCAGCACTTCGTCCTGGGTTGAGGTATTGCCAGAGAAAGCAATATTTCGCACATAAATACGTTTGCCTGGTTCAACGTTCACCAGCAGGGACACCTGCTGATTGGTATCGTCAAACTCGGGAATGGTATTCACCTGCGGGTAGGCATAGCCCAACTCGCCAAGCCGGCGTTTGATCGATTCTTCCAACCCTGTGACTTTCGCACCGTTGTAAATATCACCCTCTTTAAAGGTGACCAGCCCGGCCAGTTCGCCCTGCGCGCCAACCAGATTACCGCGGAATTTGACGCCCTTCACAGTATACTGCTTGCCTTCATTGATATTCAGGGTGATGTATACCCCTTTCTTATCCGGGGAAATGGAGACATGGGTCGATTCAAGCTTGTATTTCAGGTAACCGTTGTTGAGGTATTGAGAACGCAAGGTTTCCAAATCACCAGCCAGGACCTGTTTCTGATACTTTTCATCAGCCAGGAAGTTCCACCAGGGGACATCGGCCTGCAGATTGAATTTGTCGCGCAGATCTTCATCGGTAAACACGTTATTACCAATGAAATTAATTTGCTGAATTTTCGCCGATACCCCTTCGGTAAAGACAAATTTCAGATCAGCACGATTTCGTGGCAAAGGGGTCACAACGGCCTTAACACTGGCGTTGTACTTACCCACGCTGTAGTAGAAATCTTCCAGACCCTTTTCAATCTTACTCAGCGTCGTGCGATCCAGCGCTTCACCGACCGTGATCTTAGAGGCGTTCAGGTTTTCCTGAAGCTGCTCGTCTTTGATGGCCTTGTTGCCGGAAAAAGTAATGCTGGCGATGGTCGGGCGTTCAATGACTTTGACCACCAACGCATTGCCCTCACGGAAAACCTGAATATCTTCAAAATTCCCTGAAGCAAACAAGGCCTGAATCATATCCGCGACGTCACGCTCATCGACCGAATCACCAATTCTGACAGGCGTTTTCAGCAATGCAGCACCTAAGGCTACACGCTGTAATCCCTCAAAGCGGATATCATCCACCACAAATTGTTCCGCATGTACCACACTGCTGCCAAGCAAGAGGGATGCGACTAACAGTTTCTTCATCGCCATTACTGTTCTGATTATTCCTTGCTAAAAACGCACTTATTAAAGGCGGGTAAAATCATTTATGAGCGCTACAGCCATCAAAACGACTAAAATCACAGATCCAAGACGGTAGCCAAGATCTTGTATACGCTCCGAAACAGGACGTCGTGTCACAGCTTCAATTGCAAAAAAGAGTAAATGCCCACCATCCAGCACAGGCAGCGGCAACAGGTTCACTATACCCAGGTTCACGCTAATTAAAGCCAGAAAACCCAAAAAGTACACGATGCCGTAATCAGCCGTTGTTCCCGCACCTTTGGCGATAGAAATCGGGCCGCTTAAATTCTTCAGTGCCACATCCCCGGTCACCAGTTTGGTCACCATGTCAAAGGTCAGTGTCACCAGTTGCCAGGTTTTCCCGGTGGCTTCGCCAATGGCCTCAATCGGTCCATACTGACGAACAAAACGCTGATCTTCCGGCCACGCTGACATCACAGGCGCGAAACCAGCGTACCCAACCCACTCACCGCTTGGCAACTCTTTCGTAACGGGCGTCAGAGAAGCTTCGACCAGCGCGTTGTCACGGCGCAGCTGCACCGTCAGCGCTTGATCCGGGCTGGCGCGAACCACATCAACCACCTGCTGCCATTGCGTAATCGGCTGGTTATCGATAGAGACAATCGTATCCCCGATTTCGAAGCCGGCTTTTTGGGCCGCTCCGTTATCCACCAACTGACCGATTTCCAGCGTGATCTGTGGTGAAAACGGGGTAATGCCCAGCGTCGTCAGTATACGCTCACTTTCCGGGTCAAAAGACCAGTTACGCAAATCCAGATTGAATGTCTTTTCGTAAGACTCTTCCGGCGGCACGGCTGTCAGCGTCATCTCATCATCACCAATATGACTTATCATGGCCATATTGACAGATTCCCAATCCGGAGTTTGGATGCCAGAAACTGACTTAAGTTCCATGCCGCTTTCAATACCGGCCTGGGCAGCGATGGATTGCGGCGCAACCTCCCCGATCACCGGCTTCACCGCAGGAACACCAATCAGATACACAACCCAGTAGGCGAAGATAGCAAAGACAAAGTTAGCTATAGGGCCTGCCGCCACAATGGCACTTCTTTGCCATAATGACTTGTTATTGAAAGCCTGATGGCGGCGTTCAGCCGGTACAGTGTCAACCCGTTCATCCAGCATTTTGACATAACCGCCAAGTGGGATCATGGCCAGTATGTATTCGGTTCCTTGCTTGTCGACCCGGCGCCAGAGCGGTTTGCCAAAACCAATGGAAAAACGCTCGACATACACGCCGCAACGGCGTGCAACCCAGAAATGTCCGAATTCATGCACCGCAATTAAAATGCCCAGCGCAACGAGAAAGGCACCCAAATTCCACAAAATTCCCATCATTTAGCTACCTTCTGAATCACTTGCTGCGCCAGCTGTCGTGCGTCAGTATCCAACGCCATCACACACTCCAGACTCCGCGGCTCTGTCAGATTAACCCGCTCCAGCACTTGCTGGTTTACTCGCGCGATATCGGTAAAACGTATGCCGCCGGCCAGAAACTCTGCCACCGCCACCTCATTGGCCGCATTGAGCGACGTGGTTGCTGCCTGTCCACTGTAGCACGCATCGATCGCAAGCTGCAGACACGGATAGCGCGACATATCCGGCGCCATAAATGTCAGTTCTCCCGCCTGGGTAAAATCAAGCGGTTTCACGCCGGCATCCACCCTTTCAGGATAGGCCATGGCAAAAGCGATTGGCGTCTGCATATCCGGCAATCCCATCTGCGCAATCACTGAACCATCTTTGTACTGTACCATAGAGTGGATGACCGACTGGGGATGAATCAGCACCTCCAGTTGCTCCCTGGCCGCATTAAACAACCAGCGGGCTTCTATGTACTCCAGCCCTTTATTCATCATAGTGGCCGAGTCGACAGAAATCTTCGGTCCCATCGACCAGTTTGGATGCGCAATGGCCATTTCCGGCGTTACTGTCTCCAGATCCCGTGGATCGGTATAGCGAAAGGGACCACCAGAGCCGGTCAGCAAAATCTTGCTGATCCCAGCCGCAGACAGATCACAACGCCCGGTCTGCTTTTGAACATCTAAAGGTAGACACTGATAAATCGCATTATGTTCACTGTCCACCGGTAATAATTCTGCGTCGTACTTCGCAACAGCATCAATAAACATCTGGCCAGACATCACCAGGGCTTCTTTATTGGCCAGCAGTACACGCTTTCCGGCTTTGACCGCAGACATAGTCGGCATCAGTCCGGCCGCTCCCACGATGGCGGCCATCACGGTATCCACTTCATCCAGCGCGGCGATTTCGCACATGCCAGCGACACCGGTCAGCACCTGAGTGGCTACACCGTGCGCCTTCAACTGCTCAGACAGCTCACGTGCGGCCTGCTCACTGGCCATTGCAGCAAACTTGGGCTTCCACTGACAGCACAGTTCAAACATTTTACGGCTGTCTGTCCCAGCCGCCAGCGCAACCACCTCAAAATGGTCAGGATTGTTTGCCGCTACGGCCAATGTACTGGTGCCTACCGACCCCGTTGCTCCAAGAATGGTTAACTTACGCATACCTTCACTACTTTACGAATTCTGGCTGTTCACAGCCATCATCCTACCGTTCATTTTCCGTCAGTGTGTAAACAGGGGGTCAACACACTATCAGGGGTATCAAAATCAAAATGGGGGAAGTGGTTACCCGCTTCCCCCGAATCAGGTCTCAGATCAGCCAGAGATAGAGCAATGCAAAAACAGGCAATGCTGCCGTCAGACTGTCTATCCGGTCCAGAATACCACCGTGGCCGGGTAAGATCTGTCCACTGTCTTTAATTCCGGAAACACGCTTGAGCATACTTTCGGCCAGATCACCAAATACAGAGGCAACCACAGTCAGTACCACTGTCACTAACAGCGCACCGCTGTTATTAAAGGTGATGCCAAACATTTCTGCGGTTACCCACGCGACGACCACTGCCAGCAGCACGCCACCGGCAAGTCCCTCAAGGGTTTTATTCGGGCTGACTCTGGGCGCCATTTTGTGGCGGCCAAATCGCTTACCGGCGAAATAGGCACCGCTGTCAGCCGCCCAGACCAGTAAACAGACCAACATCACCAGTTTGGCGCCCAGATAAGGGGCTTCGGCATAGTTCACAGCACGCAACATGACGACGCCCCAGAAAAAGGGAATCAGGGTGAGTAAGCCAAACAGGTAGCGAAGCGTGGTTGAACGAACCCAGAAGCCAGACTGGTTCGGATAGGTCACGACCAGCAAACAGGCAAACAACCACCAGGCGCCACCTGCAGCTAACATGATGTGATGGGGAAATTGTATATTCCCCAATTCGATGGCATCAGCAGGGAGGGCCAGAAACGACACCAGTAAAACGAATACAGGGGGTATCATCGCCAGCAGGCGTGAACGGGTATTTACAAACTGGGTCCATTCCCAGAAGCCAGCCAGGGTAATCCCTGCGATAGCCAACATAAAACCCGAAAAAGGGAGCAGGAAGATGCCGGCTATCACTAATGGCGCCAGAACCAATGCAGTCAAAATTCGTTGCTTAAGCAAGCTTGTTCCTCTCGTTATTATTTATCGTTGTCGCTTCTCAGCAATATCTTGCTTGGCAGCAGTCCAACAAGCCACGAGCTTGTTTTCAGAATGGCAGCGGGGTTCCATTTTCCACGCTACCATCTTGGTGTTACTGAGCTTTCAGTAACTTTTTTATTTGTTCACCCGTACAACCGAAACGACGCTCCCGATCCATGAACCAGGCAATGGCATCGGCTAAGGTATTTTCATCAAAATCAGGCCAGAGTTGTGGTGTGAAATACAGCTCGGCATAGGCGGTCTGCCACAGCATGAAGTTACTGATCCGGCATTCGCCACTGGTACGGATAAGAAGATCGACATCAGGCAAGCCACTGGTGGATAAGCGGGCAGCCAGCATGTCTTCAGTGATATCATCCGGGGTCAGCCCCTGCTCGGCCACTTCTCGTGCGAGAGCCTGGGTGGCCTGAAGAATATCCCATTGCCCGCCATAATTTGCCGCCACGTTCAGAACCATGCCGGTGTTGGCAGCGGTCAAAGTTTCTGCGGCCGTGATTTTGTCCTGAAGACGCTGACTGAAGCGGCTGGTGTCGCCAATAATTTTAAGACGGATGTTATTTTTGTGCAGACGCTTCACTTCCCGGCCAAGAACGGTCAGAAAGAGTTCCATCAATAAAGACACTTCATCTTCCGGGCGGCGCCAGTTTTCACTGCTGAATGCAAACAGAGTCACGACCTGAATACCCAAACGGCTCGCAGCAGAGACAGTTTTACGTACGGCTTCAACACCGGCTTTATGGCCAAACACCCGCGCTTTCCCCTTCGCCTTGGCCCAGCGTCCGTTACCATCCATAATGATAGCCACGTGCTTGGGCAGGTTCTGGGTATACCATTCAGTGCTGCTTGTATGCTCTGTCATACTTTTCCCTCAACAAAAAAGCGCCGTGCTGCACGCACAGCGCCTTAGAGCTTATCAAGCCAGAGTCAATAATAAGTAAGGAGAACCTTAAACTTCCATCAACTCTTTTTCTTTCGCTTCCAAAATGGTATCGATTTTCTTCACGGCGGCATCCGTCAGCTTCTGGATGTCATCCTGAGCACGACGATCATCGTCTTCTGAAATTTCTTTATCTTTCAGCAGTGCCTTCACTTCAGCGTTGGCATCACGACGAATGTTACGAATGGCAACACGGCCTTGTTCAGCTTCAGCGCGAACAACTTTAACCAAATCTTTACGACGCTCTTCGGTCAATGGTGGCAGTGGCACCCGGATAACCGTACCTGCAGATGAAGGGTTCAGGCCCAGATCCGACATCATGATCGCCTTTTCAATTTTAGGCGTCAGTTCTTTGTCGAATACCGTAATGGCCAGGGTACGGGCATCTTCAGCGATGACGTTCGCTACTTGACGCAGCGGCGTGTTAGATCCGTAATAGTCAACCTGAATACCATCTAGCAAACTTGGATGTGCACGACCAGTACGCACTTTTGCCAGCTGAGTTTTCAGTGCTTCAACACTTTTGTCCATGCGCGTTTGCGCATCAGTTTTAATATCGTTAATCACGTTTGTACCCTTGAATAGTCGGTCTTAGCAGGAAGCTGTTTTCCTACCCTATCAATATGTTACGCCCTTACTCGCTGTGAGCGATCAAGGTACCTTCCGGCTCACCCATCACCACTTTACGCAGCGCGCCCGGTTTATTCATGTTGAACACACGAATTGGCATACCGTGGTCACGAGCCAGTGTGAAGGCGGCGAGATCCATGACTTTCAGCTCTTGTTCCAGAACGTCCTGATAACCTAGCTTATCATAAAGAACAGCTTCTGGGTTTTTAACTGGATCGTCGCTGTAAACACCGTCCACTTTTGTGGCTTTCAGCACAACATCAGCTTCAATTTCAATACCGCGCAGACACGCAGCAGAATCTGTTGTAAAGAAAGGATTACCTGTACCGGCAGAGAAAATCACAACCCGGCCCTGGCGAAGCTGGCTGATAGCCTCTGCCCAGTTATAGCTGTCACAGACACCATTCAGCGGAATGGCTGACATTACTTTCGCGTTCACATAGGCACGGTGCAGCGCGTCACGCATGGCCAGGCCATTCATCACTGTCGCCAGCATACCCATGTGATCGCCCACAACTCGGTTCATACCCGCAGCAGCCAGACCTGCACCACGGAACAGGTTACCACCACCGATAACCAGACCAACTTGTACGCCTAGTTCTACCAGTTCTTTGATTTCCTGAGCCATGCGGTCAAGCACATGTGCATCAATACCAAAACCTTCGTCGCCCTGCAGCGCTTCGCCACTCAGTTTCAGCAGGATCCGTTGATAAGTCGGTTTAGGATTCGTGGTCATTTATTGTACCTTCCAGGCTTACTATAGAGATATGGAGTTGTAAAAAGACCGCAGCCTTGGCCACGGTCTTCTATAAGCAATTTGCGAAAGATTAACCTTTCTGCGCCAGAGCTACTTCTTCAGCGAAGCTCAGGCCTTCTGCTTTCTCGATACCTTCACCGACTTCCAGGCGAATAAAGGTAGAAACAGAAGCGCCGTTTTCTTTCAGTACGTCACCGACAGATTTCTTAGGTTCCATGATGAAAGGCTGACCCGTCAGAGAGACTTCGCCAGTGAACTTCTTCATGCGGCCTTCAACCATCTTCTCAGCGATTTCCTGAGGCTTGCCTTCGTTCATGGCGATTTCAACCTGAACTTCACGCTCTTTAGCAACCACTTCTGCTGGTACGTCTTCTGGGTTCACGTACTCTGGGCGAGAAGCTGCAACGTGCATTGCAATGTGCTTCAGGGTTTCGTCTTCGCCGTTACCCGCAACAACAACACCGATACGGTCGCCGTGACGGTAAGAAGCCACTTTCTCACCTTCGATGTAAGCAACACGACGGATAGAGATGTTCTCACCAATTTTAGCAACCAGTGCAATACGCTTCTCTTCGAACTGAGCTTGCAGTTCTGCGATGTCCGCTTTGCTTGCCAGAGCAGCATCAGCCACTTCATTGGCGAAAGTCAGGAAGTTACCGTCTTTAGCAACGAAGTCAGTCTGGCAGTTCACTTCTACCAGCGCAGCCAGGTTGTCGTTGTTCTTGATGATGATAGAACCTTCAGCAGCGATGTTACCTGCTTTCTTAGCCGCTTTTGCAGCACCGCTCTTACGCATGTTCTCGATGGCCAGCTCGATATCAGCATTTGCTTCAACCAGTGCTTTTTTACATTCCATCATGCCTGCGCCAGTACGCTCACGCAGTTCTTTAACCAGGGCAGCTGTAACTGTTGCCATTGTTATATCCTCAGTTTTCAAATCTTGGTGTAAAAATCAGGGGCCTGTAAACGGCCCCTGTTAACCATACTTAGTTTACACAAGGTAACTTAAGATGCTCAAAGGAGCGACTGATTACTCAGCTTCTACGAAACCGTCTTGCTCAGCCTGAACAGCGATGTCCTGGTTACGAGCTTCAGTAACAGTAGTTGCAACAGCACCTGTGTACAGCTGGATAGCACGGATTGCGTCATCGTTACCTGGGATAACGTAATCTACGCCGTCTGGGTTAGAGTTAGTATCTACGATAGAGAATACTGGGATACCCAGGTTGTTCGCTTCTTTGATAGCAATGTGCTCGTGATCAGCATCGATAACGAACATCGCGTCTGGCAGACCGCCCATGTTCTTGATACCGCCCAGAGATTTCTCCAGTTTTTCCATTTCACGAGTACGCATCAGCGCTTCTTTCTTAGTCAGCTTGTCGAAAGTACCATCGGTAGACTGAGTCTCCAGATCTTTCAGACGCTTGATTGACTGACGAACAGTTTTCCAGTTAGTCAGCATACCGCCCAACCAACGGTTGTTCACGTAGTACTGATCACAGCTGTTTGCCGCGTCTTTGATAGATTCGCTTGCAGCACGCTTAGTACCAACGAACAGGATTTTACCTTTGCGAGCAGCGATCTTGTTGATTTCTGCCAGCGCTTCGTTGAACATTGGTACAGTTTTTTCAAGGTTGATGATGTGTACACGGTTACGAGCACCGAAGATGAATGGCTTCATCTTAGGGTTCCAGTAACGGGTTTGGTGACCAAAGTGTACACCAGCCTTCAGCATGTCGCGCATTGATACAGTTGCCATTGAATATTCCTCAATTGGGGTTAGGCGTCCACATATCCCATGCTACCGACCCTTGACCTTGTTACGGTCGACTTACGCATAAGCCTTGGGCACCCCGGAGCACGTGTCGATATGTGTGAGTGATTAAATAAAATAATGTTTTCGTAATCTGACCCGTCGCACCGACTTTCGCCGAAGCACAATATGCCAAATTACGGCGCGCTTTATACCATATTCAGACCGCAAAAATCCAGTCAAAATCTTCTGTGCAGCCCAAAGTCAGTTTTCATCCTCCGCTCTCGCTGATACCATATAAAGTATAGAGACTGACAGAGCAGAGAAGTTTGCATGAGCATTAAGATCAAGACGGCTGAAGAAATTGAAAAGATGCGCGTGGCCGGCCAGCTGGCCGCCGACGTACTGGAAATGATTGAGCCGTATGTCAAACCTGGCGTATCCACTGAAGAACTGAACCGGATTTGTCATGAGTACATCACCGAAACCCAGGGTGCGATCCCGGCTCCGCTGAACTATCACGGGTTCCCGAAATCCATCTGTACCTCGATCAACCATGTAGTGTGCCACGGTATTCCCAGCGAGCAGGACGTATTGCAAGATGGCGATATCATCAACATTGATATCACAGTCATCAAAGATGGCTACCACGGCGATACTTCTAAAATGTTCGAAGTGGGCGAGGTCTCACTGGAAGACAAGCGCCTGTGCCGGGTCGCGCAGGAAAGCCTGTACCAGGCCATCAAAAAAGTGAAGCCAGGCACCAAGCTGGGGGAGATTGGCACCACCATCCAGAAGTTTGTCAAAAACGGCAACAGCCGTTTCACCATTGTCAGAGACTACTGTGGCCACGGCATCGGCGATGAATTCCATGAAGAGCCGCAGGTCGTCCATTACAAAAACGCCGACCGCACTGTACTGAAAGCGGGCATGTGTTTCACCATCGAGCCAATGATCAATGCCGGTAAATTCGGCTGCCTGCTCGATGATGAGGACGGCTGGACGGTGTACACAGTCGACGGCAAGAAATCGGCGCAATGGGAACACACACTGCTGGTTACAGATAACGGCTGTGAGATCCTGACCCTGCGGAAAGAAGAAAGCCTGCCCCGGGTGATGAAAAACGCCTGATTCGCGGGTCAATCCGGCAACAACTGACCATTGACTCAAAGCCAGCACATTGCTGGCTTTTTTGTTGCTGTAATTCAGGCTAGAGTAAAGAGACGACAGTTTTCCCCCAGCCACAAGAAAAGGCTTGGTGAAAAAGGCTTATTGCCCGTCACTGATACCTCAACATGGCATGGACAGCAATGACACAGATTCAATCCGAACCTCACACCCCGACCAGCGGCGAAGACACAGCTCAGCTGCTTACCATGCTCAAAGAAGAGCTGGAGCAATTCAACGAGCAGCAGCAGTTGCTCTTCTCCCAGCATGTTCCTGTCACTGAACTGGTTGAAGCCAGAGCGGGCTGCATCGACCGGCTGCTTTGCCATCTCTGGCCACAGTTCGGACTCGATCAGCGCGACGATCTCTCGCTGGTTGCGGTCGGCGGATACGGTCGCGGCGAGCTGCATCCCTTGTCTGACGTCGATATCCTGCTGCTCAGTGCGACCCCGCTTGATCATCACACAGGAAAACAAATCAGTGAGTTTCTGACCCTATTGTGGGATCTCAAGCTGGAGGTGGGCCACAGCGTCCGTACTGTTGAAGAGTGTATCAATATCGGGCTGGAAGATTTGACCGTTGCCACCAACCTTCAGGAAGCTCGCCTGCTGTGCGGCAGTGAAGACAGCTTTTTGCAGTTACAGGATCAGGTCAATTCCGGCAAATTCTGGCCGAGTGAAGCCTTCTATCGTGCCAAAGTTGAAGAGCAGCGCATCCGTCATGCCCGCTATCACGACACCACCTATAACCTGGAGCCGGATATCAAATCCAGCCCTGGCGGGCTGCGTGATATTCATACCCTGAGCTGGGTCGCCCGCCGCCATTTCGGCGCGACTAATCTGCTGGAGATGAGCCGCTTTGGTTTTTTAACCGATGCAGAGTACCGTGAACTGTACGAGTGTCAGGCTTCATTATGGCGCATCCGTTTTGCCCTGCATTGTGAACTCAAACGTTACGACAACCGGCTGACCTTCGAACATCAGGCCTCCGTGGCGCAAAAGTTGGGCTATAGCGGTGAAGGTAACAAACCGGTTGAAATGATGATGAAAGAGTTCTACCGAACGCTCAGGCGTGTGGCCGAACTCAATAAAATGCTGCTGCAGCTGTTTGATCAGGCGATCCTGAAAAACGGCGACGAACTGGCGATTGTCGATCTGGACGAGGATTTCCGCCTGGTCGGCAACCTGATAGAAGCCAGAAAACCCGCCTTATTTCAGGCCCGTCCGGAAACCATTCTCGACATGTTCCTGCATGTTGCCGCTAATTCCGAGATCGAGGGCATTTCAGCCCCCACGCTGCGCCAGTTACGTACTGCCCGCCGCCGCCTGAACCGCTTTTTAGTGGACATTCCTGAAGCACGCGAGAAATTCATGGCGCTGGTGCGCCAGCCAAACGCCCTGAACAAAGCTTTCCGCCTGATGCACCGCCACGGCGTGCTTGCCGCCTATCTGCCGCAATGGAGCCAGATTGTCGGGCAAATGCAGTTTGACCTGTTCCATGTCTACACCGTGGATGAGCACAGTGTCCGCCTGCTCAAGCACATGAACAAATTCAGCGATCCGGCCAACCGGGAGCTGCATCCTATCTGCTGTGAAGTGTATCCGCGTATTCAGAAAAAAGAATTGTTGATCCTGGCGGCAATTTTCCACGACATTGCCAAAGGCCGGGGCGGAGACCACTCCGAGCTGGGCGCAGACGATGCCTACAACTTCTGTATCAATCATGGCCTGTCGCGCCCGGAAGCCAATCTGGTCACCTGGCTGGTCAAAAACCATTTGCTGATGTCAGTCACGGCCCAGCGCAGGGACATCTATGACCCGGATGTGATCACGGAATTTGCCAAGACGGTGCGCGATGAGGAGCGGTTGGACTATCTGATTTGCCTGACTGTGGCAGATATCTGCGCCACCAATCAGGAGTTATGGAACAGTTGGAAACGCACCCTGCTGGCCGAGCTGTATTATTCCAGCCAGAAAGCGCTGCGCCGCGGCCTTGAAAACCCGCCTGATGTCCGCGAACGTATTCGTCACAACCAGCAAATGGCCTCTGCCCTGCTGCGCAGCCAGGGTTTCAGCCAGCGTGAAGTCGACGTGCTCTGGCAACGTTTTAAAGCCGACTATTTTCTGCGGCACACCCACCAGCAGATTGCCTGGCATGCCGAAGCGCTGCTCAAACATGATAATCCGGATGAGCCGCTGATCCTGATCAGCAAAAAGCCGACCCGTGGCGGGACCGAAGTGTTCGTATACAGCCGGGACAAAGCCAAGCTGTTTGCCATTGTCGTAGCCGAGCTGGATAAGAAAAACCTCAGTGTTCATGATGCACAAATCATGACCAGTAAAGATGGCTACACCTTAGATACCTTCATGGTGCTCGATCCAAACGGCGATCCCCTGACGGACAACCGCCGCGCCACGGTCCGGGACGATCTGATTCATGCCCTGGATACCATGGTCTCGGTACGACGCAATAAACGTCCGCCGCGCAAACTGCGCCATTTCAACGTCAAAACCCAGGTCGATTTTCTGCCAACCAAAACCGGCAAAAAGACCATGATGGAGCTGGTGGCGCTGGACATGCCGGGACTGCTGGCCCGGATTGGCTCAGTGTTTGCCGATCAGAATGTCAGTCTGCAGGCCGCGAAGATCACCACCATAGGTGAGCGCGCGGAAGACTTTTTCATTCTGGTCAATGAGGAAGGTCAGCAACTGACTTCTGAGCAGGAATCGGCACTCAAAGCGGCATTGATTGAACGTATTGACGATGCGGCCTAATCAAACCCGCCAGCCCGTCAGCCAAACATGACGGGCTGTTGCGAATCCTTGACGCAGATTCTGCGCCGCGTACAAGATTTACCCCGCATAAATTGCTAGAGTAGCAACAAACTGCCTCTATCAACGCCAGTGAAATGCCATTTGGGTTCGCATTTGTTGTCCTGAGCGCAGACGGTTTATTGACTGAAACAACACGAGGCCGCCATGTACCCCAACCTTACCAGCCTGGGCATCGAACACCCGGAAAGAATTGAAAGTTATAGTCTGCGCCAGGAAGCCGCGAATGACATTCTGAAAATCTACTTCGCCAAAGGAAAGGGAGAACTTTTTGCCAAAAGCATGAAGTTCAAATTTCAACGCCAGTCCAAGTCTGTCATCGTGAACAGCGGCAACCGTGAAGCCAAGGAAGTCTCTGAGATTAATCGCAAACTGACTTTTGTCACCGACGAGTTAGATAAGATCACCAAAAAGCGCCACACCGATGTCGACATCAAGAAAAAAATTCTGGACGATTTGCGCCATCTGGAACAGGTGGTCAGCCATAAAATTGCCGAGATCGAATCCGATCTGGCAAAACTGAAGTAACGAGTGATAAGTCGTCAGTAAGAAAGCAGAAATCGGGCACCTGCTGAGGTGCCCTTTTGGCATCCGCTATCTGTCAGTCTCCGGTGTTACTGCACTTTTTTCATAAAGTCCTGCAGCCAGGGCAGCGCCGCTTCCGCCGGATCAAAATTGACGCAGGCATCAATATCCAGACGCGCAGTCACCGGCTTGGCCTGCAGTTCCTGAAGCAAAGCGTCAAACTGCCGTCCGCCGCCACAGTATCTGTCCTCGCCGTAACTGGAATCTCCCATCGCGATCACACCATAGTTGAGCGCCGGCATCAGCGGAAACTGATCATTCAGCGCCAGATACAGCGGTAACAGGTTTTCAGGGATTTCCCCCTGCCCTGTGGTGGAAGTAATCACCAGCGCGACCTGATCCCGGTAAGCCAGAAAATCATCCAGACTGGGATCTGTGAACAGTTCCGCATCGTGGCCATTGGTTTTCAGCTCGCTGACGATTTCTTCTGCGACTTCCTCTGCCCCGCCAAACACGGAGCCCACAAATACACCAATCGTTGCCATCACAGTCACACCTCACTCCCTGTTTAAATTTCAATAACCTGAGATTACTCTGACCCCTGTACCGGTCAGATGCAAATACCGAAACCCAATTGCGCGATCCTGCAATCAAAAACGATGATTTTATCCGTCCAGATAAGAGAGCGGCCACTGGAAGGCCTGCATCACACTCTGCCAGCTTTGATCCACGGATGCACGAATCTCTATTGGCAGACCGGTCACCGGATGAATCAATTGCAGCGCAGAAGCATGCAGCATTAGCCGGTGACAGTCATAGTTTTCCCTGAACATGCGGTTATGCCGGCCATCGCCATGGTTCACATCCCCAATGATATGATGACTCAGATGATGCATGTGCCGGCGCAGCTGGTGTTTGCGGCCGGTTTCCGGTTTCATTTCAACCAGGGTATAGCGGCTGGTCGCATAACGACCGACAGGGATCGGGGTTTCCACTCTGGCGAGCGGACGATAAGCAGTAACCGCTTCCTGCGGCGCTTTATCCTGTAGGGCCCGCTTGTCGCTCATCTTATCCAGCTCTTCTTTGAGCGGATAATCCAGGACTGCGGCCTCTTTCACCCAGCCCCTTACCACAGCATGGTAAGTTTTCTTGACTTCCCGTCCCGCAAATTTTGGCATCATCTCAGCGGCCATCTCGCTCGAGAGAGCGAACAACAGAACGCCTGAGGTTGGTTTATCGAGCCGGTGTAACGGAAACACATGCTGTCCGCCGAGCTGATCCCGCAGGGTCTGCATTACAAACCGGGTTTCGTGGCGATCAAGCCAGGAACGGTGCACCAGCATGCCGGCCGGTTTGTTGACGGCCACCAGAGAGTCATCCTGATACAGGATCTCAAGTTCAGTATTGAGCGCTGTCATTGATTCGCGCCACCCAGCCAGTGGTCCAGTTCAGCAATCAGCGGCAACACACCGGCCAGTTCCGGTTCCAGTTTGGCGGACTCTTCGGCATACGGGTAAATATTAAACTGAGTCGGCAACATCAGCCTTTCCTCGACCAGATGATACATACGGGGCAGAAAAATCCATTGCAGCCACTCTGCACAGGTCAGCGTATCAATGGCGAATGGCTCAGTGCTGGCCAGCGCTTCCTCGCTGGGTGGGCTGTGCTGCCATAGTCCTTGCGCGTGTAACTGCTGTTCTAACCGTACCAGTAAACGGGTGGTTTTTTCGTAACAATCCAATGCGGTACTCCTGGATCAACATAACTAGCCTGATGGCTGAAGGTGAGCTCAGCCGGACAACTGGCGCGCAAGGATACCATCTTCACACGCAACTCCCTATAATGCGCCACCATAAGCCGTCAAACTCTAGGAGCCCTGAAGCATGCCCATGGATAAATTTCACACCCTGACCCAACTGTTGGACAATGCCGGATGCCAGTATAAGATTTTCGATCTGGGCCGCCGGGTCTGTGAAATCGAGCGAGATACCTTCAAAGCAGTTGAAGAGAACCGCCAGCCTTATCCATGGCCGTTACAGCAGCATGCTCACCTGTCGATTTCCTTCTGGCAGCCGGGTAATCCGCCCTGGATCTGGTTCCTCAGGCTGCCGCTGGATGAGCGGGGCTTGCTCAAGCAGGCTGCAGTCGGTGATTTCATTAAGTATGTCATCGAAGCCATGGGCGCCACACTCAATGCGGTGCCCACAGAAGAAGAGCAGGAAAAGCTGGCGGCCAACCCGTACACCTTCAAGCCAAAAGACGACAAAATGGCGATCTTCCACGCCCATTTGCGTCAGCAGCTGGCGTTGCCAGCCAGCCAGTATTACGAACATGCCCAGGTTTATCTCAGCGGTCAGCTGGATTGGGCGCAATGGCAGGGTGTTGGTTTACAGGGACTGGCCGATATCTGCGCCCGGATGAAGCAGGAAAATAATGCAACTTACCTGCGCAAGGCGCTGCAGAATCTCCCCATGACGCCGCTGTACGCGCTGCTGGGCTGTCTGGAACACTGTGCGCTGCCAGAAGCCTTGTCTGAGCGTCTGGCGGAACGGATTCAGCACGAGCTCACAGCACAGGAAACCGATATCTTCCTGTTATCTGCGTTGCTGCGCGCCCTGTCCGGGGCCGAGACGGCAATGCTGAACCGTGAGATCCAGAACATACTGGCAAAACCTGAACTCTGCCACCCTGAAATGCTGGTCGCCATTGCCGGCCGATGCTGGAAGGGCTTGGCTGACACCGATACAGCCAGTCAGTTTTTACTGCGCCTGGCCCAGACGCAGGATCAGACTTTATTCAACCAGCTGTTTGCCGATCTCGTCATGCTGCCAGCGCTGCGCGGGACCATGCTGCAGGTGCTGCACAGTTCAGCCAATGCCGAGCTGACCGAGGCCATTACCCGGTTGCAACAAGCCACTCGCGGCCAATAAAAAATGAAACGGAACTGAAGAAGGAAATCCCACGGATGGATAATTTACTTGGCATACTGGCGCTGGCCATACTGGGCTACCTGTTCTGGCAGCAGAGGCGCCAGAGCGAGCTGGCCCAGCAATTTATTACCCAGCGCTGCCAGCAGTTAGGATTGCAGCTGCTCAGTGTGGCCAGAGGATCGCACCGCCTGAAAGATGACGCAGGCAACTGGTGCTGGCAAACCCTGTACTTATTTGAGTTTTCAGCGGACGGTGCTGATGCCTATGAGGGCTGCGCCACCTTCAGAGGACTGCGTCCGGTCCAGTTTTATGTGCCGCCGCATCATATGCCGGGCTGAAGGGTTGCCCGCGCCGGTTTTATACCAATCAAAGTAAGTAAATGATCAGAAATAGCGCAGGGAAAATGTTTGAGAGCAAGGCAGATTTTTTAGATCAGTAGTGATTCTACAATCAAAAAATCTAACGCAGTTATCGAATATTTGAACAAGCTAGGATGACCAGTTATTTACTGCGATTGGTATTACCACACCACAAAATAAAACGGGCGCAACTTTCGTTGCGCCCTTAGGTCTTACTTGCAGCTATCCTGCTACGCATAGGCTCCCTGCCTCAATCCTTTGATGCGCCGGAATCCGTCGGCGATTTTCCATTGAACGCTCATCCTGAACGTGTCCGTTGATCTCCTGATCCGTTACTTCATCCTGAAATAACTCACTTCGACCTTCCTGGCGGTGTCCCTGCTTTCGTTCTGAAAGTATCCCTGTCTCTTCCTGAGCAGTCTCATCCTGAATACTGCAGCCGGCATCCCGCCATGTCCTGAACTGTCCTTAGCGTGAAAGCTATCCTCGCCTTCACTATCATCCCTAACCGACCCTGCTCCCTGGCCGTTATCCTGTTCCGTATGTCAATTCCTTCGACACTTCTAAGACTACGATAATTACGCGCCAGGCACAGTACCGTCTTTCACTTGCACATTGCCCGAAGATCAGGCCGCGAGCAATCGAGAGCATAATTAATTGAATTTAAAGTTAAATTTATCTATTTGTGCGTCGGGATAGATAACAGAAAACGCATATTTCTCACGATTTTGTGAGAGATCACTTACAAGATGACAGGCAAAATATGAAGCAGGGTTAATCGTAAACCGCCGTCGCAACTCAGAACAGCCGATACAGGGGATGAGACAAGGGCGCAGAAATGAGCTGGCTGTCAGCTTGCGGGCGCACAGCCGCCAGATTGCCACAGAACAGATATAAAAGAATGGGCGCAACTTGCGTTGCGCCCTTAGGTCTTACCTGTAGCTTCCTACTACGATGGTGCTCCCTGCATCATTCCTTTGTATGCTGTATCCTTCAGCGCTTCCCTTGTTGAACTTCATCCTGAAGTGTCCTGGTCTCCTGACCCGTTACCCATCCCGGGTGAACTCTCAACAGCCATCCTGGCGGTGTCCCTGGCTTCTTCCTGAAGCGTCATCCTTGTGTCATCCTGACGGCAAACATCCTGCTTGCACTGACTCCATCCTGCAGTCTCCGAACTGTCCATGTCAGCCCTCATCCTGAAGACCGTGTCTCTTCCTGAGACTGCCAACTCCGTGGCTCATGTTCCTGTTCCGTGTCAGCTCCTTCCGACAGGGTTAAGATTACGCGATATCCCGATGCGAACAAGCGCACATTGAGCCTCAGTGATCGCGCCGCATTGAGTCCGGCACGACAAAATAACATAAGCACTTGATAATAAGGAGTTATTTTTATGTTTTTAGGCTAACTGCCATAGCAAGACTTCAGTATGTCTTACAGGCTTGTAAGCGATCTCTCACAAACCACAGAGACGAATTGACGACTATTCCCCACTATACTTATGGCAAACACCAATTGGGGGATAGCAAAATGGAAACATTCAGCCACGACTTACACAGTTTATTCAATCAGTTAGGAATGAATTCGTCCAAGGAATCGATAGAAGGCTTCATTCGCGAGCATCACCTCAAACAGGACGAAACCATCGCCCAGGCTGATTTCTGGCAACCCGCCCAGCGCCGTTTTCTCAAAGAATCGATTGCGGAAGATGCCGATTGGTGCGAAGTGATTGATCAACTGGACGCTTTGCTACGAAAATAAGTGAACCCGAGCCACACTTTCAGGAAGAAGTATGTCATCTGCCATTACCGATGCGCTGGAGCGCGCCATATCCACACTCATCGCCGAAGGGAAAGAGCCCAGTGTCGCGCTGGTGAAAGCCCGCCTGCGCGAGCCTTTGCCTATGCCTGTGATCATTCAGGCCCTGAAAAGCTGGAAACAGCATGCCAAAGTGCCTGACATTAAAGCCAGTCAGGCTGCACCGGCCAGAGACAGCGAGCGCATTGCCGCGCTGGAGCAGCAAGTCGCCAGCCTGACCGCACGCCTTGCCGCCCTGGAACAGGCCCAGCAAGATAAATAACCTGTCTTGATCAGCAGTCACCGCCCGTTGCTTTGTGGTCACAGGCGGTGACTGCGTCGAACGGCGCATGGCGCCAACCGAGATTGAGCTACTGATAATCCCAGGACAAGTTAGACACCAGCCGGCACGGGTCGCATTTAAAATGGAAAATACCGTGGATCGGCTCATCCACCCGCCAGGCTTGGCCGCATTTAGGGCAAGGACGATCCGCCTCATCTGCCAGACTGATTCCCCCCACCCTGTACTGATAATAATAGGTAGGTACTTTGGTCAGGTATTCAACCCTGCCGCGTAAATCCCAGCCACGACGGAACAAATCACTGTCAGCATCACGGATTTCATGCAAAGCCGCGTGTTCAGCCTTACAGCCGCCGGCCATCTGTATTTCATCACAGGCTTGCCATTCAGTCTGCCACTTGACCAGGGCTTTATGATCCCCGTTAAAGGTCGCCGGTATCCGGTACAAAGGGATCGGCAATAAGCTGTCACCGCTGCGCAGCGGCGAGCAGGTGTGCACATAAGTGGTATACAGCACCTGCCAGTCCGGCGCTTCTTCGGCCGTGGCTTCCGAATTGATATCCCGTCCCAGCACTTTGATTTTCGGCGCCAGCAAACTGGCTTGTGTCAGCCGGTTGAGACCCGCTTTGACCTGCGGGCTGTGAAACTGGCTGTGCAGACTGGTTTTCTCCGGACACACAGCCCGTACTTTAAACACAGCTTCATCCATCACAACGGGGAATTCCCGCCCCAACACCTGACCGTTGTAGCGCAGCGCATCCATCAGGCCATTGATCGCCTGCTCCACTGCAGCAATCGTGGTGTTGTCAAAGCATTCAAATTGTAGCTCAACGACATACATGGCTTAACTCACCTTCACAACCGGTTCGAGCTGACGGATAAAAGTCTCGACATCGTACGCCAGCACCTCCCGGTCTGATTTGCCCAGCGTCTCGAGAATGACGTTGCCGGTCAGATTACAGATCGCAATCACCTGATCTTCTGCATCCATGACCCCGATAAAGACCGTCGGCTTGAGTTTCAGCCGGCGCTGAGTGACCAGATGACCCAGAATGTTCTCCTGCAGGCGCTCATGATCCGACTCGCTAAACACCTGCAGCAGGTCAAATTCCAGCGCGTTAAAGCGGGCAGCCATATCACCACTGAAAAAGCTGCCGTAAAACGCGGTAATATCCGGATGCAGGCGAAGCTCAATCCCCGTTTCAACGGCATCAAAACGGCCAGCAGGCTCACGCGCGACCGGCTTCCAGCTCACGGTATCGCCATTATCCTTTTCAATACAAGGGGATGTAAGGCCAATCAGATCGCTGCTGCAGGGCAGACTAGCGCGCTGATCGTGCCACACGTGAATAAAACGGGAAGAAAATTCAGCCAATGCGGCCGTTACAGGATGATTCATTCGCAACCTCAAGCAAGATTCAGTAAACTTTGCCTATTCTAATCCAAGTGTGTGTGTCCAGGACAATATGAGCAAATACAAAGACGCGAAAGAACTAGCCGGTTTAACTCTTGGCCAAAAAAGCGAATACAAAGATCAGTACGATCCCACGCTGCTGCAGGCCGTGCCGCGTAAGCTGAACCGTGATGATCTGTCGCTGGGCGACGACCTGCCATTCACCGGGTATGACATCTGGACCCTGTACGAGCTGTCCTGGCTCAACAGTAAAGGACTGCCTCAGGTGGCAATTGGTGAAGTGCGTCTGCCCGCCAGCAGCCCGAACCTGATTGAATCCAAATCTTTCAAACTCTTCCTGAACAGCCTGAACAATACCCGTTTCAGCAGCTGGCAGGAAGTGGCAGATATTCTGCAGAAAGATTTATCCGCCTGCGCCGGGATGGATGTGGATGTGACCATTCAGCCACTGAGTGACTTTACCGATCAGCCTATCGTGGATTTTGCCGGCCAATGCATTGATGAGCAGGATATTGAGATTACCAGTTTCGATTTTGAACCTGAGCTGCTGAGCAATGCCGCCCGTGGCGAGGTGGTTGAGGAAGTGCTGCACAGCCATCTGCTGAAATCGAATTGCCTGATCACCAGTCAGCCAGACTGGGGCAGTGTGCGGATTGCCTATAAAGGCAAGCAGATCGATCGTGAGAAACTGCTGCGCTACCTGGTCTCTTTCCGCAATCACAATGAATTCCACGAACAATGTGTTGAGCGGATCTTCATGGATCTGATGCGTTTTTGTCAGCCGGAACGACTGACGGTTTACGCCCGCTACACCCGTCGTGGCGGTCTGGATATTAACCCTTACCGGACCAATCAGGGCAAGACACCAAGCAACAACGATCGCATGGCACGTCAGTAAAGGCTCGCCTGCTTCGCAGTCAAGTCCGGCAAATCGCTTTACTTTGCTGGACTTGACGTCATGAGGCAGTAATATGAGGGCCGTGTTTCCTGATGGATAAGTGCGCTATGAACTGTCGTGACTGGCTCTTCAGCATCCTGCTTTTGTTTCTCACCGCCCTGCCGGTTCAGGCGAAGATTTATGCCACCCCAATTCTGGCCGATGCCGATCTCCTGTTGGAAACCAGCCCGGAAAAAGCGCTGGAAATCACCGAACGCTACCTGAACCAACGACGGCTTAGTGTGCCTTCCGACAGCTCTCGCGTCCATGTCAATGAAGAAACTGACCATTCTGTCCGCACGCCGCTGAGCACCATCAATGCGCTGCAAATCAAAGCCAGAGCGCAGTCTTTGCTCAATGCGCAAAGCGACGCCATTCGCACCATTAACCAAGCCGAAGCATTGGCGGTTGAAAACGCGTTCAGCTATACGCTGCTCGAAACCCAGCTCATTCATGCCGATATTCTCTGGCAAGGGATGGGCGATGCCTCCGCCGCGGCGGCCCGGCTGGATAAAATCGATCAGGTCATCGCCGGTGATGAAAAACTGCAACGCAGTGAACAGATCAAAACACTGCAGTATCAGTTGCTGATGCTGCGTGCCGATATGGAATCGACCCTGGGCGATGAAAAACAGGCAGAGAAAATGTATATCCGTGCCAAGCGTGATCTGTCTGAACTTGAGGATAGCAAAGAGGAAATCAACTTCCTGCTCAGTCACGGGATCCATTATTTGCGGCACCAGCACTATGATCTGGCCCTGGATCGCCTGCTCAGCGGCTACTGGCTGGCACAGGAAAAAGACGATCACGGCAAAATGGCGATCGCCAATCTGGAGCTGGCTACGCTCTATGATGAACGCAAAGTCTTTGACAAGGCACTGGAACACGCGACGCAGGCAGGGGAGTTTTTCGAGCACTTCAATCGCACCATCCCGCTGGCCCGCACGCTGGCGCTGATCGCCAATATTTACGAACAGCAGGGCCGCTACAACCTTGCACTGGTGCATTACTTCAATGCACTAGATCTGGAAAACCAGCTGCGCCTACCCACGCGTTCCTCCAAGCTACGCCTGAGTATCGCCCGCGTTTATCTCAAACTCTATAACTACCCGAAAACCGAACAATATCTGCACCATGCCCGTCAGCTGGCGCAGGAAAGCGATGATGACATCACGCTGATCAAGACACAGCTGCTCCAGGGACAGCTTGAACTGGCAGAAGATAAAACCGAGCAGGCGATCTCGACCATTCAGGCGGCCCTGCTGGCGGCCAGCCGTTTGCCCAAAGCACAACCAGCTCTGCAAATGCAGGGAGAAATCAGCCTGTCGGCCGCGTTTGAGAAGCAGAAAGACTATTACAACGCTCTGCTGAGCCAACGCCGCTATGAGCAGTTGTATGCCTCTTTGCAGGAAAATCAGGTGAAAAGTAATGCCGAAGTGTTCCGCCAGCAGCAACGCATGATGGCGCGGGCGCTGCAGTTGGAAGAACTGGAACGGCAGCAATTCACCCAGGAAAAAGCCCTTTACCAGCAAAAGAACATCTCCACAGTGCTGTTCATCGGTCTGCTGCTGGCCCTGCTGGTGCTCTGGTACCGTCACCGTTCTGCACGCAGCTGGCGGGAGCGCCTGACACTGCTGCGGGATGAATTCTACACCCACCCCCGCAGCGGCCTGCGTAACCTGAGAATGCTCAATGCCAGACTCTCCAGCTCACTGCAACAGAGCAGCGCGCATTTCGAGCAGTGGCACCTGGGGGAAATCATCAACGAACCCCTGAGCGACCGATTACGCTTTGCCCTGTTTGAAGTCCCGCTACTCAAACATGTCTATCTGGAACATGGCTACCAGCAGGGACTGGCGCTGGAACGCCAGTTTGGTGATTACCTTAAAGCCCAGATTTGCGAGCCGGCCCGTCTGTACCATTTTTCCGATGCCATGTTCCTGTACATAGAACCAAACTCGCGCCTGGAAAGTGCGCCTCAGCAGCTGGCAGATTCCATCAAACAACTGGTGGACAATTTCATGAACGACAGGCAGCTCGACAGCCGGGTACGCATCGGGATGGCCGAGTACCCTTTCCTGCCCCGGGCCTGTACCGCCATCAATGATCAGGAACTGATCGACATTCTGCTGATGGCTACCCATGCCGCCCGTCAGATAAGCAAAACCGAAACCGGCAGCCAATGGGTGCATCTGAGTGCCATTGAAGCAGCCCCGGCCGCCAGTTTCGCCGGCGAGAATATTCGCCGCGCATGCATACTGGCGATGGACAAAGGGCTGGTCAGGGTACAAACCTCCTCCCATCAGGAATATGACTGGCGTCGGCACCTCTGAGGAAAAAACGCTCAGTATTTCCGCTGTTTAGAGGTACAAAGATCACGAAATCGCATAAAAAGCACGCGAGCGTTTGTGTCTGGGAAAACAAGCCGTTAATAATGTTCAACTCATCAGAACATTTTTGCTAACATCCGAGCTTGCACAGCGCCTGGCGCTGGGTGTAACGGATGTTTAGATAAGGTAATCATTAGTCGACGTGACTGCGAAATATAATGCAGCTTCTGATGTGAGTGAATTGAAGCTGCGTTTGGATCAGGCTCAATTGTCCTACCGTGATGTGTCATTAAAATCGCGTCGTGAAATCGTTATATTAAAACGCCTGATTGCCCGTATGTCTGTCGCCTGTAAAGGCTTGGATAGCGAGCTGGACAAGCGGCTTGATACCCTGCGTACCGATCTGGAACAAAACAAAGATATCAGCAAGATTGTGCCGCATCTGGCCCAGGTCGAACGGTTATTGCTCCGGCAAACGTCAACCCATTCGACCATGGAACGCCTGTCTGATCTGATCCGGCAAAGTTCTGAAAGCCTGAAACGCATCCCAGCCCTGCCGGTTCAGCTCAAACGCGACATCCATGATCTTCTGTCGCAGGCGCCTGATTCACTTCACCACAGCCACCAGCAAATCACCCAACTGTTCGGTCTGTATGATCGCGCCCTGAAATTACTGACAGTGCCGGTCAGCATCGAACGTGAATCGCGCTCAAAAGACAATGATTTACAGCATAAGCTCTGCAACGAGCTGCAACAAATCATCACAGAGCTGGATGCTGAGGGGGAATCCGGCGAACAGTTACTGGCCATACGGCACCAGTTGCTCGCCGGTGTCGAGCCCATTGCACTGGTCGAGCTGTGCCTGGAAGTGTTGCGGTTGGCGCTGGACAGCTTTATTCACGAACGCCGCCATTCGCAAAAATTTCTGGATGTCATCAGCGGCGATCTGGCGGCACTGGAACAGACGACACGCCAGACCGCCGATCAGGGACAAGCACTGCACAAGCACCGCGCTGAACTGACTGCCGAGCTTGGGCAACTGTCCGACCGCTTCCACCACGCGCTGAGGCAATACACCAACCTGGAGAGCTGGCGCGGCGCCGCACATACTCTTGATACCTCACTCAGACAGCTGGTCGAGCGCCAGCGCTCGCTGGAAAACCGTGAACAGGCGCTGCTGGAGCAACTGCATTATCACCAAAACCGTGCCGAGCACCTGTATCAGCAAACGCAGACCCAGCATCGTCAGATTGAAGATCTGCAACGCCGGATATTCCTTGATCCACTGACCCGCGTTTACAACCGGGCAGCGTTTCATGACCGGCTGGAGCACGAATACCGCCGCTGGATTCGCTATCAGCACCCGCTGTGCCTGGCCGTGGTTAATATTGATCACTTCGGGGAGCTCAATGACAACTACGGCTTCCAGGCGGGCGACAAAGTGCTGAAGATTATCGCCCGTACCCTGCACCAGCATCTCAGAGATACGGATTTTATCGCCCGGGTCAGCAATGACGAGTTCATGCTGATCCTGCCTGATATTGCCGAAGATGAGCGTCATCGCCGTTTGTCCGGTATTCGTGAAGCCATTTTGCAGCTCCCCTTCCGGTTCAGGGAAAAGAACGTCACGATTTCGGCTTCTATCGGCGCGACGCTGTTTGATGATACGGACACGCCGACCAAAGTCATCGAACGGGGACAAAAGGCCCTGTCCAGCGCCAAACACGCTGGCCGCAACCACCTGATCTGGATCGCTTAATCACTGATAATTCACTCAGTCAGCGGTTCTTCCAAGCTCTAACTCACTGCTACACAACCTCTTTTTTCATCCAACCCTAGGCAAACCTGAGAAGCCTGTGTATGTTCAATAATACGGGCCAGGAAAAATGCCCGGTATTTCCATCCGCGGTCAATTTTTTATCCGCCAGGAAAATCGCTTACATACAGAAGCATCAGCGTCTGTATTCGTCTCCAGGGAGGTAAGCATGATTACACACATCAGCCCGGTTGGTGCGATGACACTGCTGTCGCAGCTCGAAGTGGACAGTCTGAAGGCCACAGCGGCCAGCGACCTGTATCGCCTGTACCGCAACTGCTCACTGGCTGTACTTAATTCAGGCAGTAACAGTGACGATTCCAACGCACTGCTGGAACTCAATAAGTCATTTGATATCAATGTTCTCAGAAGAGAACGCGGGATAAAACTCGAACTCAAAGATCCGCCCGATCACGCTTTTGTCGACGGTAAAATTATTCGCGGTATCCAGGAGCACCTGTTTGCCGTGCTGAGGGACATTATTTACGTCAACGTCCACGTCAACCAGCGCAACGATTTAAACCTGACCAGTGCACCGCACATCACCAATTTCATCTTCAGCATTCTGCGGAACGCCCAGACCGTCCGCTCACGGGAAGATCCCAATATCGTGGTCTGCTGGGAGGCCACTCCATTAACCCGGAAGAGTATCAATACACCCGGGATGTCGGCCACCAGCTGGGGCTGCGTGAGATGAATATCTGCACCGGCTGCGGGCCCGGCGCCATGGAAGGGCCAATGAAAGGCGCGGCCATCGGCCATGCCCAGCAAAGATACGGTAAAAGCCGCTTTATCGGCCTGACCGAACCATCGATCATTGCCGCCGAGCCGCCCAACCCTATCGTCAATGAACTGGTGATCATGCCAGATATTGAAAAACGGCTGGAAGCCTTTGTCCGTGTCGGCCACGGCATTATCATCTTCCCGGGCGGCGCAGGGACTGCCGAAGAGCTGTTGTACATCATCGGGATTCTGATGCATCCGGAAAATCAGGATCAACCTTTGCCCGTGGTGCTCACCGGCCCGAAAAGCAGTGAACCATATTTCCGTACCCTGGACAGCTTCGTGCGCGATACTCTGGGTGAAGAAGCAACCAAACATTATCAGATCATCATCGATGACCCGGCGAAAGTAGCCCGCATCATGAAAGCGGCAATGCCGCAAACCAAAGAATACCGTCAGGAAACCGGGGATGCGTATTGTTACAACTGGTCGTTGAAAATCCCGCCGGAATTTCAGCTGCCCTTTGAACCCAACCATGAGGCCATGGGCAGTCTGGATCTGCACTTCAACCAGCGGCCGGAACAGCTTGCCGCGAATTTACGCCGTGCATTTTCCGGGATTGTCGCCGGCAACGTCAAAGAAGAAGGGATCAAAGAAATTGAACGCAAAGGCCCTTTCCTGATTAACGGCGATCCTTCCCTGATGAAGCGTATGGATAAGCTGCTCAAAAATTTCGTCGCTCAGCGACGCATGAAACTGCCGGGCAGCGAATATATTCCCTGCTACCGGATCCTCACTCACCCGGACATGGTGAAATAATTTGCCATGCAACGTAGAATACAGGGCCAGCAGGCCCTGTTTTACGATTGTTGATCTATATGTCCATACACCTAGTCGTCATTGATGCCCTCAACCTAATCCGCCGTGTCCATGCCGCCCAGCCGGGCGAGCCCGATATCGCCAGCACCAGTAAAGTGTGTTGTCAGGCGCTGAGTAAAATTATTGCCATCAGCCAGCCAACCCATATCGTGGCGGTGTTTGACCATCATGGCGATGACAGAGGTTGGCGGGCTGAGCTGCTGCCCAATTACAAAGAGGGGCGCAAACCGATGCCGCCGGAACTGCAGGCGGGGATGGATCAGATCCAGGATGATTTCATGGCGCTGGGCGTCGACTCCCTGCTGTCGGACGGCGATGAAGCCGATGATCTGATTGCTACCCTGGCGCTCAAAGTGGCCGACCATGGCGGTCAGGTCACCATAGTGTCAACCGACAAAGGCTACTGCCAGCTTCTGCGCCCGACTGTGATGATCCGTGATTACTTCCAGCAGCGATGGCTGGACAGCCCCTTTATTGCAAAAGAATTCGGGGTCCGTCCTGAACAACTGCCCGATTACTGGGGACTGGCGGGGATCAGCTCAAGCAAAATTCCGGGCGTACCGGGCATCGGCCCGAAAGCGGCGTGTGAATTGTTGCAGCAGTACCCGGATCTCGACAGTATTTTGTCCGCGGACAATCTCCCGGAGAAATGGCGTAAGAAAATCGAGCCCAACAAAGACAGCGCAAGAGCCAGTAAAGCGGTTGCCCGGCTGAAAACTGATTTAGAGCTTGGCTTTAATTTACAGGATATCCGGTTTCAGACGGCGGGCTGAGCTGCCCGCCGCTCATTGTTCGGCTAGTGAGGACTGCGGTTATCCAGACTCTGGATATGGACCGTGATTTCTTCACGATCATGGTAGAGGTGCTTGGCCTGCAGACGGAATTTCAAGCCATTCTGAATCAGAAAAACTTTCAGGTTTTCGATATCCTGCAGCACTTCTTCATAACGGCCTTTCATCGGCAGCTTCAGGTTAAAGATAGTTTCTTTCGCCCAGCCCTTAATCAGCCACTGCCCCATCAAGTGCGCAACGCGGGCCGGTTTTTCAACCATGTCGCACACCAGCCAGGTCACATTCTTACGCGGCGGCTCAAATTTAAAGCCATCCACCATGTGATGCTTCACCTGGCCGGTATCCATCAGGCTCTGAGCCATCTGGCCGTTATCGATAGCATGTACAAACATGGAGCGCTTCACCAGCTGATAGGTCCAGCCACCCGGGCATGCCCCGAGATCCACACCCCACATCCCCGAGGCCAGTCGCTCATCCCACTCTTCGCGCGGAATAAAGACATGAAATGCTTCTTCCAGCTTGAGGGTAGAACGGCTCGGCGCATCCGCCGGGAATTTCAGCCGTGGGATCCCCATGAAAAATGGCGAGTTGTTATGAGTGTAGGAGTAGCCGATAAAACAGCAGCCCGGTGCCGTAAAGCACAAGTGTAACACCGGCTTTTTCGGGTTATCTTTCGCATACAAAGCCCCCTGCTTACGAAAGGCCTGACGCAATGGCACAGTAAACTTGCGGCAGAACTTCAGCAGCTCTTTGGCTTCGTTGGTGTCCGGCGTTTCAACCCGCAGATCGCCACAACGCGGCAAGGCTTCCGCCTCAGCCAGAATAGGACTGATCCGATCATCGGTCGGTAAATCTTCCAGACGTGCTGTCACGACCAGCATCTGACGGGCAAAAATCAGCTCAGAAAACGGCTGTAGTTGCACGAACTGATCAGCATCCCCGGCCTGATAAAATTCAAACAACACATAACCGGTATTTTTCTTCGCACGCGGAAAGCCAAACAATTCGAGTTTATTGGCTTTATCCTGCACCTCTCCGGCACATTCGTTTTCAAATCCCTGACGGCAGTACAACAGAACCTGATTCACCACGAGTCCTCACGCAGAACGCCAGGCCGCCACAGCAAGTGACAACCAGGCTAGAATAAAACACAGTCCCCCCAGTGGTGTTACGGGACCAAGCCACTTCATCCCCGTCAATGCCAGCAGATAAAGGCTGCCACTGAACAGACAGATCCCCACTGCAAATAACAGGGCCGCGTATGATAGCGCTTTTGCAGAAAAATTGCGTGCCCAAATACCGCAGCCCAACAATGCCAGACTGTGCCAGAGCTGGTAATCCACTCCTGTCTTAAAAACATCCAGTAAATTCGGGCTCAGTTGCCCTTTCAGTCCGTGGGCGGCAAAGGCTCCCAAACCTACCCCAATGGCACCGCTGATCGCGGCAAAAACAATCATACTCCGGCTCTGCATTCACTCTGTCCTTCTGTGGTCTGTATTCATGGATTGCTCTCAGTTTGATACGCACTGACGAATAAACCGGGCCAGCACATCGACAGCCTGGGTCAGGTTGCCGGCTTCACTAAAGCCCGAGGCTTTGCGTGGTTTGAAGCTGTGGTCACCGTCCGGCAGAAAAGACAGCGTCACTGTGTCGGCATAGCTCCACCCTTCCGCCTCACTTCGGGTACCAAAAGTATCGCGCTCCCCCTGCAGGATCAGGGTCGGCACTACGATTGTTTTCAGATGATCGCCGCGAAAATTCTCCGGTTTACCCGGCGGATGAAACGGAAACCCCAGACAGGCAACGCCGCAGACTTTGTCCTGACAGTTGCGCACATCCGGCGTCGATTCGGCAGCTTCAGTCACCATCAGGCTGGCCATGCGACCGCCCATCGATTTGCCGCCGATCACCAGCGGCCCATCCTGACTGAAATGCTCAATATGACGCTGAAAGTCCGCCAGCAGCTTTGGCTGCCGGTCCGGTGGGCGCTTTTTGCCGTCTTCCCGCCGTTTCACCATATAAGGGAAATCAAAACGCACCACGCGAATCCCTTCAGCAGCCAAGCCTTGGGCTATCGCCGCCATAAACGCATGATCCATCCCGGCACCGGCGCCGTGGGCAAACAGAAAGGTGGCCGCAAACTGGCCGTTTTCTGGTGTCGTGATCAGGTATTCCACTGATTTCCTCTCATCCTCTATTGCCAGGCTGTGCCAGTATTACTGGCACAGCCTGATTGTTAATCACTCGTCGGCCGATGCAGATTCGGGCGAACGCTGTTGATATCAAGCTATCGCTTCAGCCTGATATTCAGGCTGGGGAGCGGCCCTTCTTCCTGCTCTTTGCGGGCTTTCTCCAGCACCCAGTCACGGAAGATCTGAATCCGGCCGGTCTCGGCCTGCTTTTCCTGGCACACCAGATAAAAAGCATTTTTACTCAGCAACGCCTCATCAAACGGGCAGACCAGTCGCCCGGCTTCCAGCTCAGGCTGCGCCAGCACATTATTGGCCAGTGCAATGCCCTGGCTGTGAATCGCAGCCTGCAACACCATAGTCGAGTGACTGAAAATCGGCCCCTGGTTGACATTGGCGCCCGGAATATCGAACTCACGCATGTAGTTTTTCCATTCCTTGCGCGAGCCGTCGTGTAACAGGGTATGTGTTTGCAGGTCAGCCAGAGTATCCAGCGGTTTAGGACCACTGAGCAGCATGGGGGAACAGACAGGCACCAGAAATTCCTGATACAACCGGTCGCAACGCAGCCCGGGCCAGTTGCCGCGGCCATAATAAATGGCCACATCCACATCATCAGTCAGCGAACCTTCATCCAGATCCACCGCTTTGATTCTGACATCAACATCAGGATGCTGCTGATTAAAGTCGCTCAGCCTGGGCACCAGCCACTGGATGGCAAAACTAGGAGATAAACTAATGGTCAGTGCCCCTTTTGAACCCCGTTCCAAAACTTTGTCGGTGGCATCGGAAATAGCACTGAAGATATCTTTCAGATCGAGAAAATAGCCTTGCCCCTCTTCGGTCAGCAGCAAGGATCGATTACGCCGGCGAAACAGCTTCAGGCCCAGAAATTCCTCCAGCGCTTTAATCTGGTGGCTGACAGCGGCCTGAGTTACAAACAGCTCCTCCGCCGCCCGGGTAAAACTCAGGTGCCGGGCGGCAGCCTCAAATACTTTCAGCGAATTAAGTGGTGGGAGTCGTCTTGACATAATGTCCTGCCATACTGGTTGCATTAGTTTTTTTATCCACGTCATTATAAATTGTCGATTGTTCAAGTACCACAGAAACCCTAAGATTGGCGCCGCAATCTCAAGGGTAACACGCTGTAATTTTGCTTCATCGCAGAATTGTTTATCAGATTCCCTTACCCCTCAGATTGCAATGTTGTGTTTGCATATTGCCCGGTCTCTTCTGGGCGGGTAGCCGGAGTGCTACCGATTTACTTCCTGTTTTTTGACCTGTCTGTCAAAATTTCTTTATGGCACTGCGCCCCAACGCGGTGCCATTTTTTAGATAATCCCCCCGCAACCCTTGCCTCAGTGACGGATAATAAGGAAGATCGTCCCATACACCAGACAATGAGCTCAGTATGACCATCCCATTTGATATTCAGGCGATCCGTTCGCAGTTTCCGGCATTACTTGATGCACAGCACCCGATCACTTTCCTCGACAGTGCTGCAACCACGCAAAAGCCGCTGGCCATGATTCAGTCTCTTGACAGCTTTTACCGGCAGCACAGTGCCAATGTGCACCGGGGAAGTCATCAGCTGACAGCAGGTCTGACTCAGCGTTTCGAACAGGCCCGTGATACCGTCAGAGCACTGCTCAATGCCAGAGACAGGAAAGAAATCATCTGGACCCGCGGTGCAACTGAGGCACTCAATCTGATCGCACAGTCCTGGGCGCGCAGCATTCTGCAGCCAGGGGATGAGATCCTGGTCAGCGAGCTGGAGCACCATGCCAACATAGTGCCCTGGCAGATGGTCGCCGAACAGACAGGCGCCACTGTGGTGAAAATCCCGATGAAACACGACTGTACGCTGGATATGGATGCGTTTCATCAGCGACTCGGCGCCAAAACCCGCATTGTCGCGGTTGCTCACATCACCAATGTCACCGGCACCCGGAATCCGATTGAAACCATGATCGCCGCAGCTCACGCTCACGGTGCCATTGCCGTGATTGATGGTGCTCAGGGTATAGTGCATGAAGACGTCGATGTGCAGGCGCTGGATGCCGATTTCTATGTATTTTCAGGCCATAAGCTGTACGGCCCTTCGGGCATTGGTGTGTTATACGGCAAACAGGCGTTGCTTGAAGCCATGCCGCCCTGGCACGGCGGCGGCAAGATGGTCGAAAAAGTATCCTTCGAAGGCACTCGCTACACCGGATTACCGGGCAAGTTTGAAGCCGGTACACCGAACATATCCAGCACTATCGCGCTGGCAGAGAGTATTCACTGGCTCAACCGTATTGACCGTCAGGGTGCTGAACGCCATATTCACGCGCTCCGCCAAAAAGCACTGGATGGGATAAAGGATATCGACGGCTTGCGGATTATCGGCCTGCAAGCTGACGCCAGCCTGTTTTCGTTTGTAGTTGAGGGGATTCACCATCAGGATATCGCCACCCTGCTCGATGAACAGGGCGTGACGCTGCGTGCCGGCAATCACTGTGCCCATCCGATGCTGGATGCGCTGGGGTTAACGGGGACTTTGCGCGTTTCTTTTGCCCTCTATAATACCGAAGAAGACGTCGCCTGCTTTGTCGCGGCTTTGCATAAAGCCTGTGACCTGCTGTAACCAGAGAGAGTGTCCATGACCCTATTCACCGATTTACCAAGCCATCCATTCGGCACCACAATTACTCCTGAAGACATTCTGGCCAGGATGCAGGCGAGCAGCGGCTGGGAAGACAGATACCGCCACGTGATTCAGTTTGGCAAGCAACTGCCCGCCCTGCCTGAAACGCTGAAAAGTGAGAACGTGAAAATCAGTGGCTGTGAAAGCCAGGTGTGGTTGCTTCAGCGCTGTGAAAACGGTCATTACCATTTCGCCGCCGACTCCGACGCCAGAATTGTCAAAGGGCTGATTTGCCTGGTGCTGGCCGCTTATGAGGGAAAAACCGCTGAGCAGATTCTGGGGTTTGACATCGACGGGTATTTCGAACAGCTGGGATTACTGGCGCACCTGAGCCCGTCACGCAGTAACGGCCTGAAAGCCATCGTCGACGCCATTCTCGCTCACGTGAGCCGCTGACACACGGCTCACGCAGCGGCGGCTGTCAACGGTGTTTTTCGATCAGTTTTTGTACAATGCGGGAAACCGCCACAAAACCAAAGGTTGCGGTGACCATAGTTGCCGCGCCAAATCCGGTTGCACAGTCCATCCGTTTCGGCCCTTCCGCGGTCGATTTGGCCTCGCAGACGCTGCCGTCCGACTGAGGATATTTGAGCTGCTCAGTCGAGAACACACAGTCAATCCCGAATTTACGGGCCGGATTTTTGCTGAAATTGTAAAACCGGCGCAGCATATTGCGGATTTTTGCCGCCAGCGGATCCTGAATGGTTTTGGCCAGATCAGCGATCTGAATCTGGGTCGGATCGATCTGGCCGCCCGCACCGCCTGTGGTAATCACCTTGATTTTATTGCGTTTGCAGTACGCCAGCAACGCCGCTTTGGGCTTCACACTGTCGATCGCATCCAGCACATAGTCAAACTGACTGCCGATGTACTCGGGGATGTTTTCCGGGGTAATGAAATCATCAATCAGGTTCACTTTGCAATCCGGATTGATCAAGGCAATGCGCTCGGCCATCACCTCAATCTTACTGCGGCCGACCGTCCCCGACATGGCATGGATCTGACGGTTGATATTCGTCACGCAGACATCATCCATGTCGATCAGCGTCAGCTGGCCGATACCAGAACGGGCCAGCGCTTCAGCTGCCCAGGAACCCACACCGCCAATCCCGATCACACACACATGCGCCGCTCTCAGGATCTCAACTTCCTGATGCCCGTACAGTCTGCGGGTACCACCAAAACGCTGGTTATAATTGTCTGATGCTGGAGTGTCGGGATGCTGCATAACGGCCTGTCAGAGTGTGTTGAGAATGAGCGCGTTTTTATACGCGCTCTGGGGTCAGTTGTCCAGTCCCTGCGCCTGTTGAGCCGGCTGGGCCACAACGGCTTCCTCATTGAAGGTCAGCGTGGTATCCACCGGCGATACCACCGCTTTCTGGCTGGCTTCGATTCGCTGTTCTGTCAGCTCAGCGTCGGTGTCCGGCGTCAGTCCCAGTTTCCATACCCGGCCAAAATGCTTGTAATGACCGGCATCAATGCCGGCCTGAGCGCCCATACCATGGTAGAGATCCAAATGATTGCGCTTGACTGCACCGCCGGTATCGAGCGCCATCAGCAAGGTTAACACATGCTGGCCATTCCAGTTGCCGTCCGCATCCAGCTGAGGCACTTCCGCCAGCAGCACGCTGCCCATCGGAAAAAATTCGCGATCAGCCGCCACCGAGGCCATAGGTAACAGCGGAATCCCCGCCGTGCCTAAGACATCCAGCTCGTCGCGCGGGCGGAAGAAAACATAAGACGGATTCTGCTCCAGCAGTTCACGTACTGTGGCATCATCATGCTGGCTGACCCACTCGGCGATCGCTTTGAGCGACATTTTCTCCCTCGGTACCTCACCGCGCTCAATCAGCACTTTACCAATGCTGACATAAGGATGGCCATTCTTACCGCCATAAGCGAAATACTGCAGCTCGTCATTGTCCTCGAAATGGACAAAACCACTGCCCTGCACTTCCATCATGAACACATCCAGCTTGGAGGCCGAATAACCCAGCTCCAGGCCCAGCCCTTCCAGGGCGCCGTTATAAATCTCGGCACGGGTCGGACATTGGCCGTGACATTCCGGCATCGCGTATACCGGGTATCTGAACCTGTCGTCCTGCTCGTGCCGCAATTCGATCACCGGCGAGAAATAGCCGGTGAACATCACATTACCGTAACCGTCACCGCCGCCCATCTGCTCAGTTGTCAAACCGTACTGAGCGAACGCTGTCGGATCGCCACCGTTTGCTGCCCAGTCTTTCACCTGCTGATACAAGTTCTGATAACGCAGCGTCATAGACGGAGACCGGCTGAGCACTTGCTCTGCCTGGGCCTCGAAGCGGCTGTAATCACGCGGTTTATCCGAGACCACATTGGTAACCGGGTTCAGCAGATGATCAAACTCGCCATCCAGGTATTGCTGGCCGCGATCAACCGGTCTGGCACACGCAGCCAGCCCGAACACGCAAGAAACGAGAGTCAGTTTTCTTAGCAGGGAAAATTGTTGGAACACAGAAATGCCTTAGTAGTATCGACAGGTTAACGTATGGCAGGTCTCATCAGACATACCATGTCTATATAAAGCCACAATGTTAGGCCTTTTTATCATAACCAATGTCAAAGTCTTGTTTTGATTGTCACGAAAGATTAATAATACGCACTGATTGTCATATAAGTGTCACAATAGAACGGTTTAATAAAAACGTCATATAAACGACACCATTGACCACAGGACCCAAAGGTCGGTGTAGATACAAAACAAAAAGACAGACCGCAATGCGAGCACCTTTACGGGCCTTAAGCCCCAGAACATGACTTTTCAGGAAGGACTGGCATGAACAATCAGTTTAAAGTTGGCAAAGAAACCTTACTTGATCCAAACGCTATCGAATATCAGTGGATTCGCAATCTGGCCAGTGACGGCAATTCTGCGCAACAAATCAATACGGTGATCCAGCGTTGTCTGGGAGGCACAGCCCAGACCGCCGATACGCTGCGCAAAGTGGCGCTGAATAAATTGCCGGTCCATCAGCTGTTTTCCCGGCTCAGGGAAGAAGAATAAATTCGGGGCAGCCCGCTCTTGATTTTAAGAGCCCTGTTTCGTCCCCTGGCGTGAGAACGAAGACACATAATGTGCCGGCTGCTGGCGGATAAACTGCCCTTCTTCAAAGGTATACCGGTAAGTATCATCCCCCATGCGATAGCGCAACTGGCTGCCATCCCATTCATAGGTCGTACTGACCAGACGGCCTGACACATAGACACCATTGGCTCTGAGTTCGAACTGATCGGCGGCGTATGGGGCCACGTCCTGCTCTATCCAGGTACCATAAATGCTGGGCTCAGGTGTCGGGGTAAACCAGTCTCCTTTGGCTGCTCCCACTGCAATAAAGCCACTTAATGCAAGACCGCTCACCAAAATAAACAGTACTGTGGCTGCCTGCCACCGGGTGTAATTCTTGAATGCCATTAACATTGCCAGTCATCCGCACGTCCTACAACTATACGCTTATCTGGCGTCCCTTCTCCTTACCGAATAAGTACGCTATGTCAGAATGGGATCTCGACTCAATATTTTCCTCCGGACACAGCGTGTCCTGAGTGATTTTCATGCTTGCTGAGCAGAGGATAAACAGGCAACATGCAGGCATGCTTGTTCCCTATTAATTTTTGTAACGGAAGACAGAGTGAAGCTCAGAAGCACTGCGCTGGTGAAAGGCTTTCGCCAATCAGCGCCTTATGTAAATGCCCACCGCGGCAAGACACTGGTCATTATGCTGGGCGGCGAAGCCATCGCCGATAACAACTTTCGCAATATCGTGAATGATATCGCCCTGCTGAACTGCCTCGGACTGCGTATCGTCCTGGTGTATGGCGCCCGTCCGCAGATCTCCCACCTGCTTGATGTACACGGCTACAGCACCCCGTACCATAAAAGCGTCCGGGTGACCGATGAGCGTTCACTGGAAATTGCCAAGCAGGCCGCAGGTCAGCTCCATTTAGATATCACAGCCCGTTTCTCTATGGGCCTGAACAATACGCCCATGGCAGGCTCGCAGATCAATGTGGTCAGCGGCAATTTCGTCATCGCTCAGCCTTTGGGGATTGATGACGGTATCGATTACTGTCACAGCGGCCGCATCCGCCGCATCGATGTCGACGGCATCAGGCGCCAGCTGGATCAGAACAGCATTGTGCTGCTTGGCCCGATTGCCAGTTCGGTCACTGGTGAGTGTTTCAATCTGACCTCGGAAGAAGTGGCGACTCAGGTGGCGATCCGGCTGGAAGCCGATAAACTGATTGGCTTTTGCTCTCATCAGGGCGTGCGGGATGCACATGATCAGATTGTTTCTGAAATGCTCCCCGCTGAAGCCGAAGCCACATTGCAGCGACTGACAGAACAAAACAAAGCCGATTCAGGCACCGCGCGCTTCCTGCGTGGCGCGATGACCGCCTGCCGGGCCGGTGTGCCGCGCAGCCACCTGATCAGCTATAAAGAGGATGGCGCCCTGATCCAGGAGCTGTTCTCTTTTGACGGGATAGGGACGCAAATCGTCATGGCCAGCGCGGAAAAAGTCCGGGGCGCGAACATCGATGATATCGGCGGGATTCTGGCGCTGATCCGCCCGCTGGAGCAGGATGGGATTCTGGTTCGCCGCTCCCGCGAACAGCTGGAGCAGGAAATCAAACAATTTACGGTGATCGAACGGGACGGCCTGATCATCGGTTGTGCGGCGCTCTATTCCTTTATGGAAGAGCAGATGGGCGAGATGGCCTGTGTGGCCGTGCATCCTGACTACCGCGACGGTGACCGCGGCTCCCTGCTGCTCAACCGTATTCGCCATCAGGCGCGCACTCAGGGGCTGAAACAGCTCTTTGTGCTGACCACCCGCAGCCTGCACTGGTTCAGGGAACACGGTTTTATCGAAATCGATGTGTCTGACTTACCGATGGCGAAACAGGCGCTTTATAACCTGCAACGCCGCTCAAAAATTCTTACCCTGGCACTGTAAGCCGCGACCGCCAGTCCATGACTGGCGGATCAGCTGTTATTCGCCTAAGCCGTTATTCGCTCAGGCTGGCTTCCAACCCACTGGCCCGCTCAATACAACGCTGAATGCTGCGTTGCAGCACCTCCGGCTGAGTATACAGATACAGGCGTTCCCTGGCCCGGGTCACGCCGGTATACACCAGTTCCCGCGTCAGGATCGGACTGAAATCCGGCGGTAGGATCATCAGAGTATCGGCGAATTCCGAGCCTTGTGATTTATGGATGGTCATCGCATACACCAGCTCATGCTCCGGCAGACGGCTGGGTAAGAAGCTGCGAATGCTGCCGTCCGGCATGTCGAAATACACGCGAAGGGCCAGGCGTCCTTTGCTGTCGGTCCGGCCGTCAGGATCCGGCATCGCAATCCCGATATCCCCGTTGTACAACCCCAGACCATGATCGTTGCGGGTGATCATCACCGGCCGCCCGACATACCAGGTTTCCTCACCGGGGGCGATCAGCCCCTCTTTGGCCAGTTGCCGTTCAATGCGGGCATTGAGTCCTTTCACGCCAAAATCCCCTTCCCTGAGTGCGCACAGCAGCCTGACGCTGGCAAACGCCTGCAAGACCTCTCCGGGTGCTTGCCCCTCCGCAATCGCTTCCAGATAGCGGCGATAAAAAACGGACATCTGTGTGATCAGACGCTGGTAATGCTCGGCGCTGAGCGGGTACTGATGAATATCGGCAAAGTTCTGTTGCCACACGGCGGCCAGCCTGTCGGGCAGACCACTATTGATGGCTTTCGCCAGTTGCCCGATGCCTGACAAGGCATGAAAACGGTAGCTTTTCTGCAGGACACACAAACAATCAGCGACCGGACTTTGCCCGCCTGACGGCCCGGCCGGCAGCACAAAGCCCGTCATTTCACTGAGCTGCCTGGCTTGATTGGCACTGTAACCCTGGCTGGAAAACGCACAGATATCCCCCAGCACTGCGCCCGCCTCCACCGACGCCAGCTGATCTTTGTCTCCCAGCAGAATCAGCTTGCAGTGCGCAGGCAGGGCTTCCAGCAGGCGGGCCATCATCGGCAAATCGACCATAGAGGCTTCATCCACCACCAGCACATCGGCGTGCAGCGGATTGGCGGCGTGATGCCGGAAAGCGGCCCGGCCCGGAATGGCGCCGAGTAAACGGTGCAGCGTGCTGGCCTGAGTGGGAATGGCCGACTGAACCGCCGGCGGCACAGGTAACGACTGAACTGCCTTACCGATCGATTCGGTCAGACGTGCAGCCGCCTTTCCGGTCGGCGCCACCAGCACAATATGGGGCACACGGGCTAAATCCAGTGTTTCAGTATCGGGTTGCTCCTGCATCACCAGTGCCGCCAGCAACTTAGCCACTGTGGTGGTTTTCCCTGTCCCCGGCCCGCCGGAGATCACAGCAAACTGACGACTGAGAGCAGTCGCGGCCGCCACTTTCTGCCAGTTCAGACAAGCGGCATCCGGGATCAACCGATCCAGCGGCGCCAAATCGGAAAAGCGCTGCGCCTGACACAATACACGGTCGATCGCCTCCCAGTTCAGCGACTCCGGCGCCACCACATCCAGTTGATCGCACACCATCATCCGGTGCTGTTCCGCACTGTCATTGCCGCTTTGCCGCAAGGCTGCCAGCGCGTCATACACAGCGCGGTAATGGCGTGAAAACAGAGTATCCAGCATGCTGGCCTGCCGCGCTCCCCGGACAGTTCCCTGCCCGGCGGATGCCAGCAGCCGCTGCGCGACAGTCTGTTCATACTGCCAGTAACGATGCAGATACAGCCGGTTGTCAATCAACACCAGCGGCGTGGGCTGAGAACCATCCGAGACGGCGGCGGACTGGCGCAGCACAGACGACCAGCTGGCGGGCAAACGCCAGGCGGCAGGCAATGCCGCCAACAGCGATTCAGCCATCTCTCTCGGCAGCCCCAGAGGCGCGCTGCTCGCCGTCGCCAGCGGCAGGCAAACATGGCCGCGTCCCAGTTCCTGGCTGAGCCAGGCAGCCGCCACCGCCAGCACCTGTTGCGAGGCTTCATCATCGTGTCCGCTGACCGACTGGCAAATAAACTTGGCAAACTGACTGTCCAGCGGCCGTAACACGCCCTGACGGGTCAGGCGATCAAGCTGAGCGATGACCGTCGCCGGTCCGGTATCTGTGGCAGGATTGAACATCGTCATCAGGCAGGCTCTCCCTGGCTGATCTGACCATCAATCAGTTGTTCCAGTTCGTTCAGCAGTGCATGGCTTGGCCGGGCATGAAAAATACCACTGTGATCTTCGGCCCGTATGCCCCGTAAAAACAGGTAATACACACCGCCAAAATGCTGCTGGTAATCGTAATCGGCTTTTCTGCTTTTCAGAAAGCGGTGTAACGCCAGCGCATAGAGCTGATATTGCAGATCATAACGGTGCTCGCGCATCGCCGTATCCAGCGCCTCACCCCGGTAAGCCTCATGCGTGTCGCCCAGCCAGTTCGATTTCCAGTCCAGCACGTAATATTTCCCCTGATATTCAAACACCAGATCGATAAACCCTTTCAGCATCCCGCTGACCGTTGTAAATCCCAGCTCCCCCGCTTTGGCCGACAAGGCATCATGCCGGGCCAGCGTTTTATTCAACAAGGCGGATGACAGCAGGTGAATCGGCAGCATAAATTCCATCTCGACCAGACGCTGCGGCGGCTGAAGGTCGCCAAGACGCAGATCCTGACCATCCAGGGCACAGTTCAGTACCTGGTTCAGCAATTGCTGCAATACCGGCAGCCACTCGGGATCGTAATTTTCCTGCCGCAGTAAATCCGTAATCACTTGGGTGGTGGCTGCGCTGTCGGCTGCAGCCGTAAATTCAATATTCTCGAACAGGCTGTGCAGGAAGGTGCCCGGCCGGGCGCCTTTCGGAAAGGTGAACACAGAGCGCTCCGGTTCGGCAATGACCATATCTTGGTCCGGATCATCCAGCAGGCTGTCTTGTGATGAATCGGTATCAAAGCCGGGCAGCTCACTGGTGGCATCCAGTGCAGCGTGGCCCTGTTTCACCAAGGCGGAATAGCTGGTGATCCACCAGTTGTGTTCAACGGGATGTAAAAAGCGGGCCGCTTGCGGCACAGGCTGCTCGGTAATCGCCGGCTGCCAGAGCGATTCAGGCAGCGAGGGCGGTGCTTCCACACAGATATCCTCACTCTGCGCCAGCCTGGTGAGCGCCTCAGACAGCTCGGCGAGCCCGCCTTCTTTGCCGTTCTGAATCAGATACCCCATCGCAGACAGATGCAGCCCGGTCGGCTCCTTGGTGCTGCGGCCATTGCGCAGCGGTGCCATGCCGACATAACAGCCATACACGGCCCGGGTCAGCGCCACATAAATCAGACGCAGATCCTCGGCCAGTCGCTCTTGCTCGGCCAGCGCCAGACTGTGCGCTTCACCGCTGACATCCAGCACCGCCTGCTGAGACTGGGGATCATGATACAAGGCGGTTTCCGTACTGCGGTAGCTGCAGACAAACGGCAGAAAAACCAGCTCATATTCCAGTCCTTTGGATTTGTGGATGGTGACGATTTGCACCAGATTCCTGTCGGACTCCAGCCGCAGTTGCTGTTCGTCGCTGTTCCCGTTGGGCGAGGCCATATGTTCAGCCAGCCAGCGGATCAAGGCCTGATCACTGTCCAGCGTCTGACTGGCCTGCTGCAACAGCTCGCCCAGATGCAGTAAATCCGTCAGTCTGCGCTCCCCGCCGTTTTCGCCCAGCAAACGCTCGGCAATCTGGCGCCGTGTGAACACATGGCGCATCATCGGCAGCACGCCGCGGCGCAGCCACAGGCTGCGATAGTCACGAAACTCCGCAATCCAGCGCTCCCATTCGTCCTCCTCGTTATTCAACCGGTCGAGCTGAAAAGCGCTGAGCGCAAACAAAGGAGTGGCCAGCGCAGCCCGCAAGCTGGTGTCCTGCTCCGGATGCAGCACGGCCACCAGCAAGCGCAGCAAATCTGCCGCTTCCTGACTGGCAAACACACTGTCGCGGTTCGACAGATACACACTGGGGATACCCTGAGCAGCCAGCGCCTGACGCACCAGTGCCGCTTCCGAGCCGGTCCGCACCAGCACAGCAATATCACCGGCCGACACCGGCCGCTGCTCGCTGCCTTTCACCAATAACGCCTGGTGATCCTGAGCCTGGGTCAGAATGGCCTGGATCTGCGCGGCCGTCGCGGCCGCCATCGCCTGTTGATACTCCCCTTTGCTGACCGGGGCGTCAGCGTCCATCTGCCAGAAACACAGCGCTGGCTGACGCTCACCCTTAAGCTGCCAGTGCTTGCTCTGGGCATTCGGGCTGGGATGAACGGGCAAAAACTGAATATCGCTGTCATAAATAAACGGACTGTCCGGCAGTGCAAACACCCGGTTTGCCGCTGCAACCATGCTGGCGGTCGAACGCCAGTTGGTGCCCAGCGTATAGTGGGCGCTGACCTGCCGCCTTGCCCGGATATAAGTAAAAATATCCGCACCGCGAAAAGCGTAAATCGCTTGTTTAGGATCGCCAATCATGAACAATCCCGAGACCGTCGCGGTATCACCGGGTTCGGTCTGATCGCCGGGCATATAAACCGTGCTGAAGATCTGGTACTGGAGCGGATCGGTATCCTGAAACTCATCAATCATGGCAACCGGATACAAATGACGGATCCGGGCAGCCAGTGCACCTTCGCCCGTGTCTTTGTCTGTCAGTAACGCGGCCGCCAGCTGGGTCAGCAGATCATCAAATGACAGCCACCCTTTGCGCAGCTTGGCCTCAGCCAGCAGTTCCCGGCAGGCCTGAATGGCATGGGCCAGAACCGGCTCTCTGACGCTGGGCCTGGCGGCCAGCAAGTCATGAATGGCGGCAAACACCGGATGTCGCGGCACCGCGCCCTTGGCGGTTTTCTCTTCCAGCACCGTCTGATCAAATTTTTCCAGCGCTTTGGGCAAGCTGTAATCCAGCGTTGGCTGGGTCGACCACTGTCCGACTTCATCGAGGGCTTTAGGCAGACTGGTTTTGGTATAGCTGCGTTTATTCACCCCTGAGTCACTGATCAGCGCCAGAAACTCTGCCGCATGCTCGCGCCAGCCCTGCTTTACCGCCTCAATCCGCTGCAGATTCTGCTGATGCAGTTGTTGCAGATCACCCGACAGCGGCGGAGCCAGCAACGTCACCGGCGCGCCGGACAGAAACCCATTGATGTCTTTGAGCAGTGCTGCCGGTGCCGGCCAGCAACGCCGGATTTCGTTCGCCAGTTCGCGAGGCAGCGGATAAAAATACCGGCGCCAGTAATCCGCCGCCACCTGGGCCCGCAACTGGCTTTCTTCGGTGATGAATTCATTGGAAAACAGGCTGCCAGACTCGAAGGCGTTTTGCGTCAGCATACGCTGGCAGAAACCATGAATGGTGAAGATCGCCGCTTCATCGATTTGTCTTTCTGCCTGCAGCAGCAAGGCGGCCGATCGGGCATGATCCGGCAGATCATGCAACAGGGCAGCCAGCACAGGATCCTCACTGGTGCCGCGACTGAAGGCGATCCTGGCATCATGAATGCGGCGGCGGATCCGGTCACGCAGCTCCGCTGTTGCCGCTTCGGTGAACGTCACCACCAATATCTTATCCACCGTCAGTGGCTGCGGATACGCCGTCTTGGCATCACCGTGTCCGAGCAGCAAACGCAGGTACAAGGTCGCGATGGTAAAGGTTTTCCCTGTCCCCGCTGATGCTTCTATCAGTCGCGTGCCGTGCAGCGGAAACACCATAGGTTCCAGTGTTTGCGGCAAAATGGCAGATACCTCTGTTGATGGGGTTAAAGTCATGGTCGTCAACCGCTTCCTGTTGTCAGGCTCGCTGCGGCTCATGCACTCAATCCATCAGCCGCAGCAACAATAATTTAGGTTTCAGGCAGCATCAATGATGGAACGCTGCCGCTGGTTTCAAAGCACTGTGTGATCGCTGACTGATTGGCGCTCAGCCAGCGTATTTTATTCTGATTCATCTATCACTATGGGATACGTTTCACATTTTCGGTGCCGGCCTTTCGGTAGTATCGCTGCCAAGAAATTTGGTCTACCTCTGGACCTTGTGGCCGACCGGTGAACACCCTACACCTGATAACGATTTTGCCGGCGGCCACCTCGCACCTTTCCCTACTCGATCTCTTCAAGATGCATCAGCACAGGCTGCAGCACGCGCTGCGCCCAATCCATGGCCTCAGTAGCAAGCTCGTCCTGCCAGTCCGGCCAGACCCGGGCAATGTAAGCATTGCTGCCTTCACCGCTGAACAGATAACTGTCGTGAAACACCCCGGCCATTTTGGTCAAGGCTTTTTCCAGACTCTCTTCATCCGTCAGCCAGTGGCCGCTTTTGTCCTGTAGTGCATCCAGCCCGGCCTGCGCCGTGCGCGGGAAATAAGGTAAAGGGGAAGACTGCCCGGCCAGATAGCCTTCGGTGAGCACACTCAGTTGCTCTCTGGCATACTCAGCTTCGACCGGCCGCAGGCGGACATGCTTATCAATCCCCAGTACATGGCTATCGGCGGTTATTCCCTGTACCGACATCGCCAGATGCTCGAGCCAGGCATGGAGCAGATCTTGCGTCCGCACTTTGCCGGGCCGGAAGTGAATCACCCCTGCCGCAGTATGATGGCGGATCCAGCCCTGCAACCGACACTGACCTGAGGGAATGACCATCGTCAGATCAATTTCCGGATCCTCAAGCGGCGAGGCAAGTAAAGCGGCAACCCGCTCAGCCAGCGGGGCGATCTGCTGTTGTTCCTGCGCCAGAGTCAGCTCACCAAATGCCGCGATCGGCAAAGTGCCGGCAGCTTGCTGCATCGCCTGAAATTGGTGCATGGCGTCGGATCGGGGCTGTGCTTCGAGCAGCGTGGTCAGTAAATGTGCCCGCAGCTGATAACTCTGCAGGCCATCCAGTGCAAAGGGTTCTTCATCCGCCATCGCCCCTGCGGCGGCATCAAAATAGACCTTGAGACGCCGGTTAAAAAAGTACTGCACCGGCAAACGCCAAAAGCGCTGCAGCTCTGCCATTTCAATCACAGGCAGTGAAGCGGACGACTCCGCCAGATCCATAAGAACAAACGGGGACAGCCCTTGCGACAGGAAATCCACCTTATCCACAGTGAGACGTCGTGCCGCGGGCAGCCATTCGGCCGCATAACTGGGTGAGCTTCCCAGAAAGGCCTGCGGGCTGAATGGCGTCAGTGGATGGTGGTGGATCAGCCATCGGGTCAGACGCTCCGCCGAATCCTCAGGAGACAGCGCGCTGTCCTCTTGCAGGCAAAATCCCTGCTGGCAGTAATCCAGTAACTCACTGAGCAGAACGGACGGCATTTTTTCGCTGTTATCCTGAATCGAGCGCCCGACATAACTGATGTACAGCTGCTGCTGGGCAGACAAGAGCGCTTCAAGAAACAGGTATCTGTCATCGTCACGACGCGAGCGATCACCGGCCCGCTGGCGACCCACCATCAGATCAAAGCCTTCCGGAGCAATGGTGCGCGGATAAACCCCATCATTCATGCCCAGCAGGCAGACCACTTTGAACGGGATAGAACGCATTGGCATCAGGGTACAGAAGTTGATCTGGCCTGCCAGAAAACGCTGACTGACACGCTCGCCGCTCAGCTTGTCATTGAGGTAATCGCGCATGACCGCGGGCGTCAGCGCTTGCTGATAACCGGCATCATCCAGTTGCTGCTCCAGTTGCTGCAGCTTTTCGCGGATCAGACGCAGGACCAGTTCGCCTTCGGTATCGACGCTGAAAAAATCATCCAGCAGCTGGTTCAGCACACTGAACCACTCGCGCGCCGAATGCGGCTGATTGAGCACCTGCCGGTAATGGATTAAGTGCTCGACAAAGACACTGAGCTGACCGGCCAGCTCGGCATCCATACCCTGCACTTCATCATAGGCCAGTATCCCCTGATACAGCCCCGCCTGCGCAGGCATCGCATAGCCAAGCAACATTCGCTGCAGCCCGAACAGCCAGGTATTTTGCTGCTGCACCGGCAGTGCAAACTCGCTCGCCGTGTCTGCATCCAGCCCCCAGCGAATGCCGGCTTCCTCAATCCAGCCCTTCACCTGCATGAAACGGTCACTGTCGAGATGAAACCGCTTCATGATGGCCGGTACTTCCAGCAACTCCGTCAGCTCAGAGGCATGGCAACGGCTATTGGGTAAATCCAGCAAGCGCAGGCAGGCCAGCAGCACAGGGTTTTCCTGATCGGCACTGCGGTCAGAAATGGAAAATGGCAGGTAGCGCTCCGTCGGCGCATTGCCGAAAACAGCCTGAATATAAGGGCTGTAGGCATTGATATCGGCGACCATAACCACGATATCGCGTGGCGACAGATCGGGATCGGCATCCAGCATCGCCAGCAAATTATCGTAGAGAACCTCCACTTCCCGCATCGGCGAGTGGCAGACGTGCACCGACAACGAGCGATCTTGCTCGTCAACCGGCTGTTTGTGTCGGCTGTCGGTCAGCAGCTGGTCATTCACTTTGTCTTCCAGATTCAGGATATCCGACTGAATGCTGTGCAGCAGGCTGTCCGGCGAAATATCGACAAAAGCGTCCACCTCGAAAGCCTGTAATTCAGACAGCAGATACAGATTGTCCCGCCCCAGCTTCCCCAGTGACGCTAACAGGGTGTTGCCCACCGCCGCATCCTGATGGGTCTCGTCAATCAGATTATCTTCCAGCGAGCCTTTGAGTATGCCCACGGCACCGGCCTGCTCGCTGTGTGCATCCCGCCAGATTACCTGCTGACGCTGCTGTGCTGCCAGCCGGGCCAGGTATTTGCGATCTCTGACCTCCCCCCAGTAATGGCGGCAAGGATTGGTAAACATCAGGTGCACATCAATGTGCTGCCCCAAGGCCGCCAGGGCGTCCATATAGCGTGGCGGCAGCGCTGAGATCCCAAACACAAACAAACGCTTGGGTAATCCGTCCGGCAATTGTGTCCCGGACTGCGCGTACTGCGTCAGTGTTTCAATAAAGTGTTGATACAAATTCGCGCGGTGATAAGGCGATTGCCCCTGCGCCAGAATGTGGTCATACAGCGCCTGCCATAACACCGGCTGCCAGGGATGTTCATCCGCCAGCTCAGGATCAATGCGCCCCGCTTCCCATGCCTGGATCCACTCCGGCCGGTACACCAGATACTGGTCAAAAATATCCGCAATTTTCCCCGCCAGCTGAAAGCGGCGCTGCTGATGAGGATCCTCTGCAAGGTAGCGCGCCAGGGGGAAAATTCCGGCTGTTCGAGCAATCCGGGCAGTACCTGCATCAGCGACCAGGTCATGGCGTCTTTATTGAAAGCACTGCGTGCCGGCACATCCGGCAGCACTTTGGTGAACATGTCCCAGATGAAAGTTGCTGGCAGCGGAAAATCAATATTGGCGGCCACGCCCAGCGACTGCGCCAGTTCGAGTTTGAGCCATTGTGACATGCCCGGACTCTGCACCAGAATCTGCTCGGGGATAAAGGGATCTGAAAGCGGATCCCGGCGGATCAGCTCAACCAGCAAAGACTTCAGCAGGTCCAGCTGGTTGGAATGGTAGACAGTAAACACGCATCAGGCTCGCAGGCAGAGAATCATGCCATGATTGTCTACCAAGGCACGCAGGGTGTAAACAGCAGTGCCTGTGATGACCGCCGTCCTTTGGCTTCAACGCGTTACATCGTCGCTCTGCGGTAACCAATCTCAGCGGCGCAATAATGAGCCAGATAGCGCACGATGACATAACTGACCACCCCACTGGCGATGAGCAGCTCCGCCAGAGCCAGCCTCTGAACCTGGTGCGCGTAATCGGCCAGCAGGGGCTGAGAACTCATCCAATGGGCCGTTTTGTACAAGGCGGTCGCCCCGATCACCACAGGAAACGTAAACGCGGCATAAGCCGGACTGAAGGGTAATCGCAACAGTCTGAAGAAGGCCAGATAAATCACCAGGGTCATCAGCAATCCGATACTCGCCAGCAGTGCCACGATCAACACGGAAGGCTGCGCCGTTACTGTCAGATAACCTGCCAGTGACAAACTGGCTGGCGCCGCCAAAATCGCAATGGTCGGCTTGGCGGCATCCGGGACCTGGTGACAGAAAATCAGGCGGTATAACATCACAGGCAGCATCAGGGCGTAAGCACTCAGGCCAAACATCAGCAGAACCTGTGCTAACGGTGCCAGCACACCGCCTGGAAAAGTAACATCAGCCACGATGATCCCCACAGGCGGCACAAACCAGCTAGGCACCATATGGTGCAACTCAAACCGGCTCAAACGATGAAAAACGAAGCAGGCTAAAAACACCAGATGCAAAACCACGGCGACCAGCCATAGTCCCCACCCGGCATGCGGCAGGTATCGCGCCAGCGCAGAGGAAACCACCATCAGTGCCATCGAAAACGTCGGCACGACACTGCCGACCACAGGGTGCTTCAAATCCTGCCACAGTAACTGAGGATGTAAGACAAACTTCACTGCCAGCCCCAGCAGCATCACAGCGGCAATCATAGCGCTGCCGCTTTGTGCCATACCGTGCAATGGCGCCGCGTTTTCCCAACACCAGCCCAGACTGGCAATCGCCAGTGCCAGCCCGGCCATTGGCGTCGGCATCAAGGCAAACAGGTTTTTCAAGACTTGATTCATGATTAGCTCTCCATCACATCCGGTACGTTTTTTTGTTCTTTTTGTCGATAGAGGCAGTGTACTCCTCTGGCATTGTTTAGAATAATTGAATAAATTTAACCAAAGGTTCAATTCAACTTAACCCAATAAGAGTCACGATGAACATTGCGCTGAAACAACTGAGAGTCTTTGTGGCCGTGGCACAGGAGAAAACCATCACGGCTGCCGCGGAACGCCTGTTTCTGACCAAACCGGCTGTCAGCATGGCGCTGGCCGAGCTGGAAAAACAACTCAGCCAGCCGCTGTTCGATCGCCATCACAACCGGCTGACCCTCAACAGTGAAGGCAAACGCCTATTACCTCTGGCTGATGAGCTGCTCCAGCGCACCCAGAGTATTGAGCAACTCTTCGCCCAAACCGGGACGTTGTCCGGCAGCTTGGCCCTGGGTTGCAGCGATACCGTGGGCAATCAGCTCACCCCTTTTCTGCTGCGGGATTTCAGGGCACAGACAGCCCATACCGACCAGTCCCTTCTGATCGGCAATACCGCGGCAATCGTGAAAAAGTTAGGTGATTTTGAGCTGGATATCGGCCTGGTCGAAGGCCGGGTCACGGAAAAACACTTGATAAGCCAACCCTGGCTTCAAGATGAAATGGTGATTATCTGTCATCCTCTGCACCCGTTGCTGACCCAAAACAGACTGTCTCTGACGGATCTGGAACACTCGGAATGGGTCCTCAGGGAAGCCGGATCCGGTACCCGGGATTATTTCCTGCATCATCTCGCCCCCGGTATCGAACACTGGCAGCTGGCCTTTGAACTCAACACCACTGAAGCCATCATCAACAGTGTCAGCGCCGGACTGGGCCTGACCTGCTTATCCCGGCGCGCTGTCTATCATGCGGTACAGGAAAAAGGGTGGCAGAGTTGCCCATCACGCTGAGCAAGCAAAGACAATACTGGCTGGTGTATCACAAAGATAAATACACCAGCCCGCTGTTATCTGCCTTTATTGCATTCTGCCAGCAATGGCAACCAGGCTCAGATCCGGTTATCGCCACCGCTGAAGGCAATGATCTGGCTGATCTGACATAAAGGCCGGCCCGACTCCTGCTGCCAGTCGTTAAACGTGGCCTGTGCCGCCGCCAGGGAGCGCTGGGTGTCCCGACCGCCATCAATGATTCCGGTACTGCGCAGGTAAGCTTCAACATCCTGGCTGAGGATAAAAGTATCTTTGCCCATCACCCGCAACGTATAGGGGCCGGTATTGCCGCCCAAACGTTTCCCTTTGCTTTTCAGATAGTGCCATAAGCCGATAATGTCATCCGAGGGCCAGGCCGCGACCATCGCGGCAAACGAGCCATGCTCTTTCGCGGCTCGGTGGATCATGTATGCATTTTCCGGAATCGTCATAACTTTGCCGAGATGACGGATAATGGCCGGATCTGTGGCTTTGCGCTCCCACATTTCGTTCGGCACCAGCAGCAACTTTTCGATATCAAAGCCAAAAAAGACCGACTCAAAGCCGTCCCACTTACTGCGGACCACTTTCCAGCTCATCCCTGACTGGAACACTTTCTGCGTAAAGGCGGCCAGCCAGCGATCATCGCCAATGGTCGCCAAGGCCTCTTCGCTCAGCGGGGCCGACAACAAGCTTTCCAACGCCGCTTCTCCCCCTTTGCGATCAGCTGCACGGGTATAAATTTGTTCAAATTTTTCTCTCATGCTCACAAGAACACCTTCTGTCAGAACTCAGCACTGGACTATGCCTTTATCCTACTGTATAAAAAACCAGTTAATCAATATCTGGAGAGGGTGACCATGGCTGTTATCGTCAAATATGTAGTAGAGCGCAACGGAGAAGAGAAGATGACTTTTACCTCTAAATCTGAAGCTGATGCCTACGATAAAATGTTGGATATGGCTGACGAGCTGTTTGCTGTTCTGAGTGAAAGCAAACTGCTTGAAGACGAAGCCAAACAGGAAGAATTAGCGCTATTCCTGGCACAAGAGCGTGAAAAAGTCCTTGTCGCTCTGGGGGCTAAAAAAGCCAAACCCGCCGCGAAAAAGAAAGCGGTACAACCCGAAGCCGTGCAAGACGATACTGACAGCGAAGCCGCTTAAGTCCGTCCCCTTTGCGATAAATCATAAACCTCCGCCGGGAGGTTTTTTTATTTCCGGGTTTATTCACAAAGACTGACTTTATATGTGGTTAAGTGCGGATTTTCGTCATTTCTCAGTCATTTTGCCATGAATGGCAGATTTCCCCTTCAATATCCTGCTCAGTCTCTTTATGATGGACCCATCTAACTTTTTCATTATCAGACAGACTGCCCAAACATTGCAGTCGTTATCCCTTTTGACATGGAGACCATTTCATCATGGCGACATTTTCTCTAGCCCTGGGTACCGCGACCAAGAACCGTGACGGTAAAATCATTGAAGCTTTCTTCCCGACCCCGCTGCTGAATCCGGCTCAGTCTCTGGTTGATGCTATCGCAAAAGTTGTTGATTATCAGGAAGGTAATCAAGCTATCGAGGTTACCCCGGCTCAGGCGGCTGAACTCGCCGGCGCTTTCGCAGCGAATGGCGAGCAAGCCAGTGCGGGATTTGCTGAAAAAGCAGCGCAATCCAGCCAGCCTCTTGTGGTGGTTATTCTGGCTGCTGATTCGGCCCCGGCTTCTGTGGCTGAAGGCTTCCTGAAACTACAATTGATTTCTCAGCGTCTGGTTAAACCTCACGGTCTGGTACTGGACGGCATCTTCGGTTTGCTGCACAACATTGCCTGGACCAATCAGGGCCCGATTGATCTGCCTGAACTGGCAGAGCGTCAGATTGAAGCTCGCCTGAACGGCGAGGTGCTGAGCGTCGATTGTGTTGATAAATTCCCGAAAATGGTCGACTACATTGTGCCGGCTGGCGTGCGGATTGCCGATACCTCCCGTGTTCGCCTCGGTGCTCACGTCGGTGAAGGCACCACAGTGATGCACGAAGGTTTCATCAACTTCAACGCCGGCACCACAGGTGTGAGCATGGTTGAAGGCCGTATTTCGGCTGGTGTAGTCGTCGGTAATGGTTCTGATATCGGCGGCGGCGCTTCTATCATGGGTACCCTGAGCGGCGGCGGTAAAGTGGTGATCTCGATTGGTGAAAACAGCCTGCTGGGTGCCAATGCCGGTCTGGGCTTCCCGCTGGGTGACCGCTGTACACTTGAGTCAGGCCTGTATGTTACCGCAGGAACCAAAGTGACGATGCTGGACGCAGACGGCAATGTGGTCGACACAGTCAAAGCGCGCGATCTGGCAGGAAAATCTGACCTGCTGTTCCGTCGTAACTCAGTGACCGGCACGATTGAGTGTCTGACCAACAAAACCGCCGTGGAACTGAACAGCGAACTACACAGCAACAACTGATTTTCATCAATCAGTCTGCATCAACTCAAAAGGCTGCCGCTGGCAGCCTTTTTCTTTACAGTATCAGTAACCTCTTTCCGCCAGCCCGAACTGACTGGCATCTTGTCGGCATTCATCCGGGTATCCCGGGTTAAGCGCAGTCGTCACTGTTTTCTTGCCTGTGCAGTACTCATACCGCCCCTGCAGATAGCCCGCGCGGTACTTTTCATAATCAGATTCAGACATCACGCCAAGTCGGTCCAGGCGTTTTTTTCCCATTCCTGATAACCGTATTCACCATGATACGCTCCCAGCTCTTGCCACTCTCCATGCTGAGATAACTCAGCTTCATATTGGCTGACACAAGCCGAGAGCAAAATCATCATCACCAAACAGATCAGCTGACGCATAAAACCTCCCAGCCAACTGCGATCCGGTGTCTTAAGTATGGAAGAATATCTCTGGCGTGAGAAAGTTTCTCATCTGACGCTATGAATTAAGGCTGGTTCAGATCCAGCGATGCCTGGCGCCCTGATTCGCTTCTGACTCCCAGGTTCACCAATACGATTCCAATAAAAGAAGCGCTTAGTAAGACGCCCCCAAGATGCCAGGGCTCGCTGATCCCCAGCTGTAACAGGAAGTGGCTAATGACAGAAGCCGCGACCATTTGGCAGGCCCCCGACAACGCAGACACAGTCCCGGCTTTTTCAGCGTATGGCACCAATAGCATCGACTGTGCGCACGGAAACGCAATGCCATTTGTCATTGCCAGCAGAAAGTGGGCCACCGACATCCACACCGGATCCAACGGGGCCAACACATACACAGCCGCCGAGACCAATTGCATCAAAGGCGCCAGCTGCAGCATTTTTGCTGTCCCCAATTTTGGCCGTAAACGCTGACACAGCACACCGCCAAAAAGCAGTCCGCACGCCGGGACCATCGCCCACATCGCATACTGGTCAGAACTGATTGCTAACTGAACTTGCATAATGTAAGGCATCATGGAAATTGCCAGTACGACCATGGCAAAGTTGATCCAGCCGATACCGGCAAATGTCAGAAAATGGCGATCTTGAAACAAAGACAGGTAATTACCGGCTAGTTGCTTGACTGAAGGTGGCACGCTCGCTGCATTTAAGGTTTCGCGAAAGCGAAAGACAAGCATGAACCAAACCAATGAAATATAAGCAATCAGCAACACAAAAACTGAAAGCCAGCCCAGATAATGATTGACCATACCGCCAATCACAGGGGCCATAATGGGTGTAAACGCGGCAACAATGGCTAACCAATTCATGGCTTTTGCCAGATTCTGCTTCTGGTAGCTATCCCGGATTGTCGCTCTGGCCAGTACAGACACACTGCCTGCGCCACAGCCCTGAATAAAGCGTCCAAGCAATAATCCGGCAAACGATTCCGCTTTGAAAATCACCAGCGCAACACCGAACAAAGCGATCATCACCCCAGCCAGCAATACCGGCCGGCGACCCAACACATCAGAAAGCGGGCCGTAAACCAGTTGTGAAGGGCCAAAACCTAACAGATAGACGGCAACCAGAAGCTGTGTTTGATCTGAGGTCAATGTCAGATCCTGTCCAATCCAGGGTAATAATGGAAACACCAGGCCAAGACTCAACTGGCCAATACTGACAATCAAACAAGCAAATAACAGGGGTTTCCAATTGAATGCTGGCATACATTTCTCTATCTCGATTACAACACAGATAGTATGCCTGCAAAATGGCCAGGAATAAGCCATCATTGGCAACAGGAGCTATGTCCTGACAGGAAAGAATAGCCGCACTGTTTGACGGCTATGTCATGAAATGAAAGGCTTAGGCGTCGGAATTCTGTGCTTTTTGAATCACATACCGAAACGGATTTGTGAAGGAGAACTTACTGCCCTGAGTCGTAACCCGGCCCTGCTTCATTGCAAGCAGCACTTCACGCTGTATTCTGACTAACGAAAAGAAACGTATCACCATAAACACAATAAATATCGGCATGATAATTTGCGCTATCGGCGCTGATTTTAACAAGAAATCATTACCTAACCAGACTGCAAGCATGACCAGCATCAGGTACAAGGAATGCGGTTTCAGCGTAATCGTGACAGAATCAGCGGCTTCTTGCCGCTCATAGAATAAACTCATGGCAAATTGTCTTTCATCATCCCAGAAAAATTGCTCTAACCCTCTCACAGCCTTATACCTAAGGCAAGCGCTTAACCAACCAAATTGTAACCAGTTTCTCCCCGCTATAACGAGTTCAGGGGCAGGTCATGAGATTTCAATACGTGACGAGCAGTCGAAGAAATGACAACCACTAAATAGCAAAAAACCCAGCCATTACTGACTGGGTTTCTTTAATAAGTGGCGGAGCGGACGGGACTCGAACCCGCGACCCCCGGCGTGACAGGCCGGTATTCTAACCAACTGAACTACCGCTCCACACGGCCGAAACCAGATTGACTCTGATTTCTAAATAGGAAGCCTGGCGATGTCCTACTCTCACATGGGGAGACCCCACACTACCATCGGCGCTGCTGCGTTTCACGTCTGAGTTCGGCATGGGATCAGGTGGGTCCGCAACGCTATGGTCGCCAAGCAAATTCTGTTTGAAAATATCCCGCTGGTTATAAAGCCCGCTATCAGCGTTAAGTTGCTCTCTCGTTCGGTCATTTAGCGAACTAAACTCCCTCTCTCGACTCACAACTTACCTTGCTATCGAACTTTATCCCGGCGCTACCTGAGCAGATGGGATATTTTCACAATTCCGGAAAGTAACTAGTGTTCTCAGCACAACATTCAAGTGCTTATGGAGTCCGTAAAACCCCTTGGGTGTTGTATGGTTAAGCCTCACGGGCAATTAGTACAGGTTAGCTGAGCGCCTCACAACGCTTACACACCCTGCCTATCAACGTTCTAGTCTCGAACAGCCCTTCAGGAGGCTTAAAGCCTCAGGGATGACTCATCTCAGGGCTCGCTTCCCGCTTAGATGCTTTCAGCGGTTATCGATTCCGAACTTAGCTACCGGGCAATGCGTCTGGCGACACAACCCGAACACCAGCGGTTCGTTCACTCCGGTCCTCTCGTACTAGGAGCAACTCCCTTCAATCATCCAGCGCCCACGGCAGATAGGGACCGAACTGTCTCACGACGTTCTAAACCCAGCTCGCGTACCACTTTAAATGGCGAACAGCCATACCCTTGGGACCGACTTCAGCCCCAGGATGTGATGAGCCGACATCGAGGTGCCAAACACCGCCGTCGATATGAACTCTTGGGCGGTATCAGCCTGTTATCCCCGGAGTACCTTTTATCCGTTGAGCGATGGCCCTTCCATTCAGAACCACCGGATCACTATGACCTGCTTTCGCACCTGCTCGAACCGTCATTCTCGCAGTTAAGCGGGCTTATGCCATTGCACTAACCTCACGATGTCCGACCGTGATTAGCCCACCTTCGTGCTCCTCCGTTACGCTTTGGGAGGAGACCGCCCCAGTCAAACTACCCACCAGGCACTGTCCGCACCCCGGATAACGGGGCGACGTTAGAACATCAACACGACAAGGGTGGTATTTCAAGGACGGCTCCACAGATACTGGCGTACCTGCTTCGAAGCCTCCCACCTATCCTACACATGTAGGGTCAATGTTCAGTGCCAAGCTGTAGTAAAGGTTCACGGGGTCTTTCCGTCTAGCCGCGGGTACGCAGCATCTTCACTGCGATTTCAATTTCACTGAGTCTCGGGTGGAGACAGCGTGGCCATCATTACGCCATTCGTGCAGGTCGGAACTTACCCGACAAGGAATTTCGCTACCTTAGGACCGTTATAGTTACGGCCGCCGTTTACCGGGGCTTCGATCAAGAGCTTCTCCGAAGATAACCCCATCAATTAACCTTCCGGCACCGGGCAGGCGTCACACCGTATACGTCATCTTTCGATTTTGCACAGTGCTGTGTTTTTAATAAACAGTTGCAGCCACCTGGTATCTGCGACTCTCAGCAGCTCCATCCGCGAGGGACTTCACCGCCAAGAGCGTACCTTCTCCCGAAGTTACGGTACCATTTTGCCTAGTTCCTTCACCCGAGTTCTCTCAAGCGCCTTGGTATTCTCTACCCGACCACCTGTGTCGGTTTGGGGTACGATTGCTTATTATCTGAAGCTTAGAGGCTTTTCCCGGAAGCATGGCATCAATGACTTCATCACCGTGGTGACTCGACATCGGGTCTCAGCCTTAGTGCAGAACCGGATTTGCCTAATTCTGCAGCCTACACCCTTGAACCAGGACAACCGTCGCCTGGCCCACCTAGCCTTCTCCGTCCCCCCATCGCAATAATAAGCAGTACGGGAATATTAACCCGTTTCCCATCGACTACGCCTTTCGGCCTCGCCTTAGGGGTCGACTTACCCTGCCCCGATTAACGTTGGACAGGAACCCTTGGTCTTCCGGCGAGGGGGTTTTTCACCCCCTTTGTCGTTACTCATGTCAGCATTCGCACTTCTGATACGTCCAGCATGCCTTACAGCACACCTTCAACCGCTTACAGAACGCTCCCCTACCCAATACGATAAATCGCATTGCCGCAGCTTCGGTGTATCACTTAGCCCCGTTAAATCTTCCGCGCAGGCCGACTCGACCAGTGAGCTATTACGCTTTCTTTAAATGATGGCTGCTTCTAAGCCAACATCCTGGCTGTCTGAGCCTTCCCACATCGTTTCCCACTTAGTGATACTTTGGGACCTTAGCTGGCGGTCTGGGTTGTTTCCCTCTCCACGACGGACGTTAGCACCCGCCGTGTGTCTCCCGGATAGTACTTACTGGTATTCGGAGTTTGCAAAGGGTTGGTAAGTCGGGATGACCCCCTAGCCTTAACAGTGCTCTACCCCCAGTAGTATTCGTCCGAGGCGCTACCTAAATAGCTTTCGGGGAGAACCAGCTATCTCCAGGTTTGATTGGCCTTTCACCCCTAGCCACAAGTCATCCGCTAATTTTTCAACATTAGTCGGTTCGGTCCTCCAGTAAGTGTTACCTCACCTTCAACCTGCCCATGGCTAGATCACCTGGTTTCGGGTCTAATCCCAGCAACTGTACGCCCAGTTAAGACTCGGTTTCCCTACGGCTCCCCTATACGGTTAACCTTGCTACTGAAATTAAGTCGCTGACCCATTATACAAAAGGTACGCAGTCACACCACGAAGGTGCTCCTACTGCTTGTACGTACACGGTTTCAGGTTCTTTTTCACTCCCCTCACAGGGGTTCTTTTCGCCTTTCCCTCACGGTACTGGTTCACTATCGGTCAGTCAGGAGTATTTAGCCTTGGAGGATGGTCCCCCCATGTTCAGACAGGATAACACGTGTCCCGTCCTACTCGTTTTCACGCTTAAAGCATCGTCGGTTACGGGGCTGTCACCCTGTATCGCGGCCCTTTCCAGGGACCTTCACCTGACACTAAAAACGCTTAAGGGCTAATCCGGTTTCGCTCGCCGCTACTGCCGGAATCTCGGTTGATTTCTCTTCCTCGGGGTACTTAGATGTTTCAGTTCCCCCGGTTCGCCTCACCAGGCTATGTATTCACCTGATGATAACTGCTTATGCAGCTGGGTTTCCCCATTCGGAAATCGGTGACTCAAGTGGCTCTTACTGCCTCATCACCGCTTATCGCAAGTTAGTACGTCCTTCATCGCCTCTGACTGCCCAGGCATCCACCGTGTACGCTTAGTCACTTAACCATACAACCCCAAGAGGTTTCGTATGTTCAAACAACCAAGGTTGTGTCTCTGACAAAGAGACAATTGGTTTATTCGCCGGACTCATGTTGTCTTCACCGCAGTGAACACAACGAACACAAGACACTTGAATGTGTATTGCTTGAGAACTCTGTTTCTCTCGAAACAGTTTGTATCCAATCTCTAGGATTGAATTTACTAGTCAGCTTTCCAGATTGTTAAAGAGCATGTGAATTATCGACAGATAACCACTTTGTAACCACACTCGCCCTGTGCAGGGGAATGTACTTAAAGAGTGGTGGAGCTAAGCAGGATCGAACTGCTGACCTCCTGCGTGCAAGGCAGGCGCTCTCCCAGCTGAGCTATAGCCCCATCGAGTATTGCAAGAGTGTTGAACCACTGCATTTGGGAAGACAGTGGTGGGTCTGAGTGGACTTGAACCACCGACCTCACCCTTATCAGGGGTGCGCTCTAACCACCTGAGCTACAGACCCTTCTCTTGCGCTCTTAACGATTTCGACCAGGCAATCTGTGTGGACACTGCGTCAGCGACACAGTCTTTAGGTAAGGAGGTGATCCAGCCCCAGGTTCCCCTAGGGCTACCTTGTTACGACTTCACCCCAGTCATGAACCACACCGTGGTAAACGCCCTCCCGAAGGTTAAGCTATCTACTTCTGGTGCAGCCCACTCCCATGGTGTGACGGGCGGTGTGTACAAGGCCCGGGAACGTATTCACCGTGGCATTCTGATCCACGATTACTAGCGATTCCGACTTCATGGAGTCGAGTTGCAGACTCCAATCCGGACTACGACGTACTTTGTGGGATTCGCTCACTATCGCTAGCTCGCAGCCCTCTGTATACGCCATTGTAGCACGTGTGTAGCCCTACTCGTAAGGGCCATGATGACTTGACGTCGTCCCCACCTTCCTCCGGTTTATCACCGGCAGTCTCCCTGGAGTTCCCACCCGAAGTGCTGGCAAACAAGGATAAGGGTTGCGCTCGTTGCGGGACTTAACCCAACATTTCACAACACGAGCTGACGACAGCCATGCAGCACCTGTCTCAGAGTTCCCGAAGGCACCAATCCATCTCTGGAAAGTTCTCTGGATGTCAAGAGTAGGTAAGGTTCTTCGCGTTGCATCGAATTAAACCACATGCTCCACCGCTTGTGCGGGCCCCCGTCAATTCATTTGAGTTTTAATCTTGCGACCGTACTCCCCAGGCGGTCTACTTAACGCGTTAGCTCCGAAAGCCAGTGTTCAAGACACCAACCTCCAAGTAGACATCGTTTACGGCGTGGACTACCAGGGTATCTAATCCTGTTTGCTCCCCACGCTTTCGCATCTGAGCGTCAGTCTTTGTCCAGGGGGCCGCCTTCGCCACCGGTATTCCTTCAGATCTCTACGCATTTCACCGCTACACCTGAAATTCTACCCCCTCTACAAGACTCTAGCCTGCCAGTTCCAAATGCGATTCCGAGGTTGAGCCCCGGGCTTTCACATCTGGCTTAACACGCCGCCTGCATGCGCTTTACGCCCAGTAATTCCGATTAACGCTCGCACCCTCCGTATTACCGCGGCTGCTGGCACGGAGTTAGCCGGTGCTTCTTCTGCAGCTAACGTCAAAGATGGCATCTATTAAACACCAACTCTTCCTCACTGCTGAAAGTGCTTTACAACCCGAAGGCCTTCTTCACACACGCGGCATGGCTGCATCAGGGTTTCCCCCATTGTGCAATATTCCCCACTGCTGCCTCCCGTAGGAGTCTGGACCGTGTCTCAGTTCCAGTGTGGCTGATCATCCTCTCAGACCAGCTAGGGATCGTCGCCTAGGTGAGCCGTTACCCCACCTACTAGCTAATCCCACCTGGGCCAATCCTGACGCGAGAGGCCCGAAGGTCCCCCTCTTTGCTCCCATCTCGTAAAAGACAGGAGATTATGCGGTATTAGCCATCGTTTCCAATGGTTATCCCCCACATCAGGGCATGTTCCCAGGCATTACTCACCCGTCCGCCGCTCGCCGCCCATCAACGCACCCGAAGGATTGTTGATGTCGCTGCCGCTCGACTTGCATGTGTTAGGCCTGCCGCCAGCGTTCAATCTGAGCCATGATCAAACTCTTCAATTAAAGTTTTGTTGCCTTCCCGAAGGAAAGCGGCTCAGTGATTACTGATGTTTCAACCGAAGTTGAAACGAATTGACTGTGCCGGTAACCCTTTTATAAAAAGTGCTACCAATTGGTCACTCAGTTCACTAATAAATCTTTGATGACTGTATCATTGTCGAGTGCCCACACAGATTGCATGGTCAAATTGTTAAAGAGCTTCTGACATGGCCTTGGCTGTAAGCGCCGTTCTCCGTGTCAGTGAGGCGGCATTATAGAGAGTTCGCGCACCTTGGCAAGCGTAAAATCACAAATAAATTTCAATAGGTTTCTTTTTGAACAAACATCGAGTTTACGATTAAAAAACGCACAAAACAGAAACGGGAGATACAAAAAAGCCTGCAATCGAGCAGGCTTTTCTTACTTTAGTATCACGATTTTATTGGCTGGCAGAGATATGCTCATCCTTGGCGGCCAGCACAATTGGCTTATCAACGGTTAATTTCCCGGAAAGAATATCCTGCGCCAATGGGTTTTCAATGTATTGCTGGATTGCTCGTTTCAGTGGTCGAGCCCCATAAACCGGATCGAAACCTGCACTTGCAATCAAATCCAATGCAGAATCTTCTACTTTCAGTTCAAAGCCTTTTTCCTCCAGCCGATCGCTCAGGCGACCAATCTGAATTCGTGCGATATCTTTGATGTGTTTATCACCCAGAGGGTGGAACACAACGGTTTCATCGACACGGTTAATGAACTCCGGGCGGAAGTGATGACCCACAACGTCCATCACCAACTGTTTGATGCCGTCATAATCAAGCTCACCAAAGTGCTCCTGAATCCGATCTGACCCCAGGTTCGATGTCATGATGATGACGCTGTTACGGAAGTCGACCGTTCTGCCCTGTCCGTCAGTAAGACGGCCATCATCAAGCACCTGCAGCAAAATGTTGAACACGTCCGGATGCGCCTTTTCTACTTCATCCAGTAAAATGACGGAATAAGGACGCCGGCGAACCGCTTCGGTCAGGTATCCGCCTTCTTCATAGCCAACATAACCCGGAGGTGCACCAACAAGCCGGGCAACGGAGTGTTTCTCCATGAACTCTGACATATCAATACGCACCATGGCGTCATCACTGTCGAACATGAAGTTAGCCAGCGCCTTGCACAACTCTGTTTTACCGACCCCTGTCGGACCGAGGAACAGGAATGAACCAATCGGCCGGTTCGGATCAGATAATCCAGCCCGGCTGCGGCGGATCGCATTGGCCACCGAATTCACAGCTTCGTCCTGACCAATGACCCGCTGATGCAGTGCTTCTTCCATTCGCAGTAGTTTATCGCGTTCGCCTTCCAGCATACGAGATACCGGAATACCGGTCTGGCGTGACAACACCTCGGCAATCTCAGCATCTGTAACCCGGTTTTTCAGCAGACTCATTTCCTGCATTTCTGCCTGGGCAGCCAGATCGAGCTGTTTCTCCAGTTCTGGTATCTTGCCGTACTGCAACTCAGACATGCGATTCAGATCCCCCGCACGCCGGGCAATCTCCATGTCGGTTCTCGCCTGTTCCAACTCCGCTTTAATATGCTGTGTGCCGGACAGCGCTGCTTTTTCTGCTTTCCAGACTTCTTCCAGTTCAGCGTACTCGCTCTCTTTACCTTCCAGTTCTTCACTGAGTACGGCTAAGCGCTTCTGACTGGCATCGTCGTTTTCTTTCGACAGGGCCTGCTGTTCGATTTTCAGCTGAATGATTCGGCGCTCAAGACGATCCAGAGATTCCGGTTTGGAATCAATTTGCATACGAATACTGGAAGCCGCTTCATCGATCAGATCGATCGCCTTGTCAGGCAACTGGCGATCAGAAATATACCGGTGCGACAGGCTGGCCGCCGCGACAATCGCCGGATCGGTAATTTCGACATGATGATGCAGCGCATAACGCTCTTTCAGGCCCCGCAAAATCGCGATGGTATCTTCAACGTTTGGCTCTTCCACCAGCACTTTCTGGAAACGACGCTCCAGTGCGGCGTCTTTTTCGATAAACTGACGGTACTCGTCTAATGTGGTTGCCCCCACACAATGAAGCTCACCTCGGGCCAGCGCAGGTTTCAGCATGTTACCGGCATCCATGGCGCCCTCACCTTTACCGGCGCCAACCATGGTATGCAGCTCATCAATAAAGAGGATGACACTGCCCTCTTCCTGCGCCAGTTCGTTCAAGACTGATTTGAGGCGCTCTTCAAACTCGCCACGGTATTTGGCACCCGCAATCAGTGCCCCCATATCCAAGGACAGGACACGCTTATTGCGCAGCCCTTCAGGCACTTCGCCATTGACAATACGCTGGGCAAGACCTTCAACAATTGCGGTTTTACCCACCCCCGGCTCACCAATCAGGACCGGATTATTCTTTGTGCGGCGCTGCAAGACCTGAATCGTCCGGCGGATTTCTTCATCACGGCCGATCACAGGATCCAGCTTGCCTTGCTCGGCGCGCTCGGTCAGATCTATAGTGAACTTTTCCAGCGCCTGACGGTTTTCTTCGGCATTGGGATCATCGACTTTCTGACCACCGCGGATTTTCTCAATTGCCTGTTCAACTTTTTCTGCACTCAAGCCAAACTTACGCAATAGCTCACCCAGCGGACCTTTGTCGTCCACCGCCGCCAGAATGAACAGCTCGGAAGAGATGTATTTGTCTTTGCGTTTCTGGGCCAGTTTGTCGCACATGTTAAATAACACGCCCATGCCATGGGACAGTTGAACATCACCGCCGATACCGCTGACTTTAGGTAAACGGTCGAGCTGTTCGGACAGACTGGAACGCAATTGGGTAATATCTACATTCAGCAGAGTCAGCAGCGGGCGCGTGGTGCTGCTGTCCTGATTCATCAGTGCCATCATCAAATGCACAGGTTCGATGTACTGATGGTCTCGTCCTAAAGCCAGCGACTGCGCATCAGAAATCGCTAATTGAAATTTGCTTGTAAACCGGTCAAGACGCATAAGTCCTCCACTCTAGATATGACCTTGTCATTATCTTTGTATATGGTTGCGCGCTTTGTGCTTTTCAAGCATAAAATGTGGGGATATTAGAAAGCGACGCATGGCCGCTGCATTGAAAGAGAGTATGGGATAAGTTTATTTTTCCAGCCAGATCAAACTGGCCTGACGTCCGGTGACGCCATCCCGGCGATAAGAAAAGAAACGGGAAGCGTCACTGACCGTACACTCGCTGCCACCAAAAACCTGAGTCACACCCAGACGGTGTAAACGTAATCGGGCCAGCTGATAGATATCCGCCAGCCATTTGTCACCTTTTGGCAGGAATGCAGATTCTGCGGCCGAATCATCGGCCAGAAATTGCGCCCTGACTTCCCCGCCGACCTCAAAAGCTTGCGGCCCAATCGCGGGTCCCAGCCAGGCCAGTAATTGATTCGGCGCTTGCGCAAAACAAGCCACCGTTTGTTCAATAATACCGTCAGCCAAACCTCGCCACCCGGCATGCACAGCCCCCACTTGGGTGCCCTGTCGATCGCACAGCAATACCGGTAAGCAATCTGCTGTCATCACAGTACAGGCAATACCATTTTCCCGGGTCACGCTGGCATCCGCATGCGGGATCTGGGTGAGTGGTCCCTGCAGATCCAGCACTATGGTGCTATGAGTTTGCGACAACCAGGCGGGCGCATGCGCTAAACCCAGTTGCTGCTGTAGCCATTGACGATTATGCGCAACAGCTGCCGGCTCATCACCCACATGATCCCCCAGATTGAGACCCGCATAGGGCCCCTGGCTGATCCCCCCGAAACGGGTGGTACTAATGGCTTTGACATTCGCAGGCGCTGGCCAGTCTGGGGTCATCCACATCTCAGTAATCGTCCTCGGGATGGTCAAGCTTGTCCTGACGCAGGATCTCAACGAGAGCCACCATATCTTTCGGTGTCTCTGCGTGCCATTCCATTAACTCACCGGTGATTGGGTGATCAAGCCGCAGCATACGAGCATGCAGCGCCTGACGATCAAAAGTCCGGAGCGCTTGAATCACTTCCTGAGAAGCATTTCTTGGCGGACGCGGACGACCGCCGTACAGGGTATCCCCCACCAGCGGATGCGACAGATAGGCCATGTGAACACGAATCTGGTGAGTACGGCCTGTTTCCAGACGCAGCACCAGGCTGGTGTGTTCACGAAAGTGCTCCGCGACACGATAATGGGTGATCGCCGGTTTGCCCAGCTCATGCACTGCCATTGATGTGCGCTTGGTGGAGTGACGGCCAATCGGCTTTTCAACCACGCCACCCCCGGTCATTTTGCCCATGGCAACCGCTTCATATTCACGGGTAATTTTACGTTTTTGCAGCGCACGAACCAGTCGGGTCTGAGCCTGGATCGTTTTCGCCACGACCATCAGGCCCGTGGTGTCTTTATCAAGACGGTGCACAATACCGGCTCGCGGCACTTCGGCGAGAGACGGGCAGTGATGTAACAGTGCATTGAGCACAGTGCCGTCCGGCGTGCCGGCTCCCGGATGGACCACAAAATCACGTGGCTTGTTAATCACCAGCAGGTGTTCATCTTCATACACAATGTTGAGCGGAATGTCTTGCGCTATCCAGCGCTCCTCATCTTCAATCTCAGCCACAACCGTGAGTTTTTCACCGCCCATCATTTTCAGGCGGGGTTTAGTCACCACTGCGCCATTGACGCAGACGCTGCCATTGAGAATCCAGTCTTTAATCCGCGAACGGGAATAATCGGAAAACAGTTCAGCCAGCGCCTGATCAAGGCGTTGACCAAGCTGACTATCGTTTACTATGTTGCTTAACTCTATTTGCTGTGCCATAAAGAACTTTTTCAAAAAGCGTGAGACTAAAGCCTAAACGCTGCGTAAAATGACAGATATTAGTTGTCATTGTATCTGTTAACGGCGCTGACCGTAATGGATCACAGAAATAAATTATGACCAAGGAAACTGACGCCGCAATGAAACGCCTGATAATCACGACATTTCTTGCCGCCGCTATTGTGTCTGGTTGCTCCAGTACAGAGGAAGTGGTACCGGATATTCCGCCTTCTGAGCTGTACGGCAGTGCTCAGCAAGCCTTACAAAGTGGTAGCTGGGTCACAGCCATTGAAAGATTAGAAGCTCTGGATTCTCGTTATCCGTTCGGCGCTTATTCGGAGCAGGTGCAGCTTGATCTGATTTACGCCTATTACAAGAACGATGATCTGGCGCTCGGCGAAGCCACCATAGATCGCTTTACCCGATTAAACCCCACCCATGAAAAAGCAGACTGGGTGCTCTATATGCGTGGTCTGACGCACATGGCCCAGGATCGTTCTTTCATGCACGATGTGTTTGACATTGATCGCCACGACAGGGATCCGGAACCGGCTCGTCAGGCATTTCGTGACTTTAAGCGCCTGCTGGATCGCTACCCGGCCAGCCAGTACGCCGCAGATGCCAAAGCAAGACTGGTTTACCTGAAAAACCGTCTGGCCAATTACGAGTTAGCTGCTGCCGACTTTTATATCCGCCGTGAAGCCTGGGTGGCCGCCGTCAACCGCTGCCAGCAAATTCAGCGTTTATATCCGGATACGGAAGCGGCACGTCAATCGCTGCCGCTGATGCAAACCGCGTATGAAAAGCTGGGCCTGGAAAAGCCGGCCGAACATGCTCAACGACTGATTGATCTGAATCCGGCATAATCACAATACAGATCAAACGACAAACGGCAGCCAGATGGCTGCCGTTTTTTATGCTTGCAGATGACCGCACTCAATCTGATTTCAGAGGTTCCCGACATTCATGGCGAAACACGCTGCTTCAGGCCGAAAAACGCCCCTGAGCAGCACTGGCCGCCAGTCATCAACTCACTCCATACTGCCGCATTCATCATGCCCCCGACAAGGGGTTTTTATTCATTTTCTTGTCACAAAGCAGAACAAGTCACAGAAATAAATTGGTGAATTATTTTACTCATCAAAGTTGATCCAGATCACTTTATTCGCGATTGAGAAGAGTAATCTGAAGTTAACCCACCAAGGGGTAGCAAAACAGGAGAGAGACTATGCAAGTAGAAGTCACAGGCAAAAACATTGATGTCACCCCTGCTATCCGTGAGCGCATTGAAGAAAAATTCAGTAAGTTAGAGCGCTTTCAAGTCCCGCTGATCGGCAAACATGCTGTTATCAGCCAAGAACCTAACCGGCACTTCAAGGTGGAAGCAACAGCCGGCATTCCAGGGGGGAACATTGTGGCATCCTCTGAACAGGAAAATATGTACGCCGCCATTAAAGACATGTATCAGAAACTGGAGCGACAGCTGAGCAAGCAATCACACAAATCGGAAGCACGTCGAGCCAGTCACAGCCAGAAGCCTGTGTTGACTGAAGCCGAAATCGCAGAAGAAGAAGACTTCGAAGCCTGAACCCTTCCTATCAAGCCCTGCCGCATGGCGGGGCTTTTTATTCTTGACAAGATCATCGACTCGCCATAGGGTGATTCCTAGACAGTATTTAGCCAGCATATTCACGAGACAGCCTGACACATGATTCAATACGCAATGTTTTTCTTTCACTTCTTTTTTCGCTCACCTTAAGTGGGGGCTATCGTTACGCAAGAAAGCAGCGAAAGACGAACAGCAAGCCTCCCAATCGGGGGGCTTTTTTGTAAGCATAACTATAAAATACGCACAGACAGGGAACCAGAATGACCAAAAGCTATCACTCACTGGACGAGATCCGAACCCATGTCACTCGGATAGACAATGAAATTCTGGCGCTACTGGCAGAACGGCGTCAGCTGAGCCTGGAAGTCGCCAAAAGCAAAATCAAAACCACCAAACCTGTCCGGGATCAGGAAAGAGAGCAAGCGCTGTTACTGAGGCTGATTGATGCAGGTAAGCAACATCAGCTGGATGCCAACTATGTTACTCAGATCTTTCATACCATTATTGAAGACTCTGTGCTTTTCCAGCAGGCTTATCTGCAAAAGCTGACCAACCCTGACAGCCTTCAGCCTGTGGTTCGCGTGTCTTTTCTGGGCGCCAAGGGATCCTATTCCAACCTGGCCAGCCGTCAGTACTTCAGCCGAAAGCAAACCAAACTGGTTGAGATGAGCTGTTCCAATTTCCGTGATGTGGTGAATGTGGTAGAAACCGGTCAGGCTGACTACGGCGTCCTGCCGATTGAAAACACCAGTTCCGGTTCCATTAACGAAGTTTACGATTTGCTGCAGCACACCAGTTTGTCGATTGTGGGCGAAATTACCCAGCCGATTGAACACTGTCTGCTGACAGCCGTGCCGACCTCGCTGGATCAAATTGATACCCTGTATTCCCATCCGCAACCCCACCAGCAATGCAGTGAGTACCTTCGCACCATGGGGGACATTAAGCAGGAATATACTTCCAGCACTGCGGATGCCATGCAGCAGGTCGCTGAGCTCAAGCAGCCGAACGTTGCCGCGATTGGCAATGCGTCCAGCGGTGAGCTGTATGGTTTAACCCCGCTGAAAACCGGTATTGCCAACCAGCAGGAAAACTTTACCCGCTTTATTGTGGTTGCCCGAAAAGCAGTCGATGTCACGCCGCTGATCCCGGCCAAGACCACACTCATCATGTCGACCGGACAGAAACCCGGTTCGCTGGTTGAATGTCTGCTGGTGCTGCGCAACCTCAACATCAATATGGCCAAGCTGGAATCACGGCCGGTGATCGGCAATCCATGGGAAGAAATGTTCTATGTGGATGTTGAAACCAATTTGAAATCCGAGGCCATGCAGCAGGCACTGGAAGAGCTGACCCGACTGACACGATTTATTAAGGTGTTAGGCTGTTATCCCAGCGAAAACGTCAAACCGACCGAAGTCGATTATCTGGAAGAATAAACAGAGTAAGGCCAGCAAACGCTGGCCTTCTTTTTAGGTAAACAGAAACACATAGAGCGACAGCAACGAATCCGATCAGCCTCTGTGGGTCGCATCGTTTGCCTGTCGTAATAATGACTGGCTTTCTTTCAAAAAGCGTCCGGCGTAATCACCAAACCAGCTTTCCACCTGATCAAATGCCTGCTTGAACGCCGCTTTATCTTTGTTTTCCAGAATGGCGATGGCGTCACCAAAGCGCTGGTGAAAACGCTTAATCATGGCCAGGTTTTGCGGCGAAGACATGATGATATCGGCATAGAGCTGCCCGTCCTGAGCAAACAGCCGTCCGACCATCGCCAATTCCAGACGGTAGATTGGTGAGCTGAGAGACAACAGCTGATCTAAACGCGGATCTTCTTCGGCCAGATGAACACCATACACAAATGACGTGAAATGCCGCAGTGCCTGAATCAGGGTCATCCCCTGATCATGCTCAATGGCACTGATCCGGTTCAGGCTCGCACCCCAGATCTGGATCTGCTCCAGCAACCACTGGTAGCTTTCCGGGTTACGCCCGTCACAGTAAACCACCACTTGTTTAGCCAGGCTGCTGATGTCCGGTCCGAACATCGGATGCAGCCCCACCACAGGTCCCTGGTGCGCTTCCAGCATTGCCTGCACCGGCCCGCTCTTAATTGAGGTCAGATCCGCCAGAATGCAATCATCCGGTAGCTCAGGCAGACGGCGGATCACTTGCTCAGTCAGATGAATCGGCACAGTTACCACAACCATGCCGGCATCTTTGAGCAATTCATCCGCTTTGTCCCAGTCCTGACTCCCCAGGATACGTACCTGATAACCCGATAACTCAAACAGACGACAGAACAGGCGGCCCAGCTGACCATGTCCCCCAACGACAACGATCGGGCGCAATTCCGGCTTCAGGCATTTAAAACCTGAATCATTTTCACTGGCATAAGATTCACGCATGGTGCGGCGCAGAATATCTTCGATCAGATCGGGCGGCACGCCCTGATCAGCGGCTTCCTGTCGCCGAGAGGCGAGCATGGCGGCTTCACGATCCGGGGCATAAATCGGCAGACCGTGCTGGCTTTTTACATGGCCGACTTCTTCGACCAAAGCCAGGCGGCGCGCCAACAGCGCGACCATCTGCTTATCGACTTCATCAATTTGATCTCGTAATGTGCTCAGTTCCGCAACCATTCGTCTCTTATTCCATTATTTAATACGTTGTTGTAGGAAAGGGGTTAATTCCTGACGAGCGCGACGCAGCAGGCTTTCGGTATCTTCCCAGTTAATACAGGCGTCTGTAATCGACACACCGTACGCCATTTCGCTGCGATCCAGATCGGCACTCTGATTGCCGCCATTGAGATGGCTTTCCAGCATCAGGCCAATGACGGAATGATTCCCTTCCCGGATCTGATGAATCACATCTTCGGCCACCAGCGGCTGACGGCGGTAATCCTTGCGAGAGTTGGCATGGGAACAGTCTACCATTAAGGCTGGATTAAGACCCGCCGACTTCATCTCAGTTTCGCATTCAGAAACCGACACTGAATCATAGTTGGTTTGTTTGCCACCACGAAGAATAACATGGCCATCCGGGTTGCCCTGAGTATTCAGCAAAGCCACCTGGCCTTCGCGGTTTATCCCCATGAAACGGTGACCGGAAGCGGCCGCCTGCATGGCATTGATCGCGGTTCCCAGGCTGCCATCGGTGCCATTTTTGAACCCCACCGGCATCGAAAGACCGCTGGCCATTTCACGGTGGGTCTGTGACTCCGTGGTACGCGCACCAATCGCAGCCCAGCTGAACAAATCGCCGATGTACTGCGGGCTGATCGGATCCAGCGCTTCTGTGGCCAGCGGGATGCCCATTTCCACCAGATCAATCAGCAGTTGGCGTGCAATATGCAGCCCTTCTTCAATCTCGAAAGAACCATCCAGATGCGGGTCGTTGATCAGGCCCTTCCAACCGACAGTCGTCCGTGGTTTTTCAAAGTACACTCGCATGACCAGGTACAGCTGATCGTCCAGTTCAGCTGCCAGTTCTTTAAATCGACGGGCATAATCTTTGGCCGCTTCGACATCATGAATAGAACAAGGGCCGCAGACCACCAGTAAACGGTGATCCCGTTTGTGGATAATGTCGGCAACGGTTTTGCGCGATTGTTCGATGAAAGACAGCGCTGATTCACTGACAGGTAATTTATCTTTTAACTGTTGCGGCGTAATCAGGACTTGTTCATCCTGAATATGGACATTATTCAATACATCTTTCTGCATAGGGCCATCCTGATTCTGCTATACCTGGGTGTAAATTTTTAGTTACAACAGGATTTCCCCTGTCAATAAACAGACAATAACAACTGGTATTTCACGGGGCAATAGCATGTAAAGAAAAAATACCATTCGTAAATAAAAATTTACACACATGTATGTTATTGCCTTTCATACAAAGACAGCTACCATAAACATCCATTTAGCTTATTCCGATACCGCCATGGAACTCATCCTCTCCCTGCTGCAACAGCTCAGTGTTTACCTGGTTTTGGCTTACCTGTTAAGCAAGACACCGCTGTTTATGCCGATTACCACGGTATCTGGCCGTTTATCACAACGCTTTGCCTGCTATGTGCTGTTTTCTCTTTTCTGTATTTTAGGCACATATTTTGGTCTGCACATCGAAGATGCCATCGCCAATACCCGGGCCATCGGCGCTGTCATGGGAGGGTTGCTGGGTGGCCCGGTGGTCGGCTTTGCCGTGGGTCTGACCGGCGGTATGCACCGCTACAGCATGGGCGGGTTTACTGACGTCGCCTGTGCTATCTCCACCACGGTTGAAGGGCTGATCGGCGGTATCATGCACAGCTATTTTGTCCGCCGCAGTAACTTTGATGCCATTTTCCGGCCGCTGACCGTATTCGCCATTACCCTGGTGGCGGAGATCCTGCAGATGCTGATCATTCTGGCAGTGGCCGAGCCTTTTGATAAAGCCTACAGCCTGGTCAGCGCCATTGCCTTGCCTATGGTCATCGCCAACTCAGTGGGCGCCGCCCTGTTCATGAGCATTATCCGCGATAAAAAAACCATTTATGAGAAATACTCGGCCGCCTTTTCCAGCCGGGCACTGAAAATTGCCCAGCGATCTGTGGGCATACTCAGCCAGGGGTTTAACCAGGAAAACTCTAAACAGATCGCCCGTATTGTGTATGAAGAAACCGGGGTTGGCGCGGTCTCTATCACTGACAGAGACAAGATCCTTGCGTTCATTGGGATTGGTGATGATCATCATCTGCCGGGCACCCCGATTTCATCCAAACATACCAAGCAGGCCATTGAGCACTGCGAACTGGTCTACGCCGACGGGTATGAAGTGCCCTACTGCTGTTCACTCTACGACAAATGCAAATTAGGCTCTGCGCTGGTCATTCCGCTGATTGGCGGCAACCATGAGGTGATCGGGACCATTAAACTCTATGAACCCAAGCATAAGCTGTTTTCCACCATCAACCTGACACTGGGAGAAGGGATCGCCAAACTCTTGTCGAACCAGATCCTGACCGGTCGCTATAACCGCCAGCAAACCCTGCTGACTCAGGCAGAACTGCGCCTGCTGCAGGCACAGGTGAATCCGCACTTTCTGTTCAATGCGCTCAATACCATCAACGCGGTGATCCGCCGAGATCCGGATAAAGCCAGGCAGCTGATTCAGCATTTGTCACAGTTTTTCCGTCGCAATCTGAAGCAGAATATAGAAACTGTCACTCTGGAAGAAGAATTGCAGCATGTGCATGCCTATCTGGAAATTGAACGTGCCCGGTTTGCCGATCGGCTGCAGGTTGAAGTCAACATCGATGATGCCTTATTGAAGATCACGATTCCGACCTTTACCTTGCAGCCATTAGTGGAAAATGCCATCAAGCATGGTACGTCAAACTTGCTGGCCAGCGGTAAACTGACCATTAACGCGTACCAGAATGATGAGCGGATTGTGCTGGAAGTGCGCGATAATGCTGGCTTATATCAGCCGGTGGGTGAAGAGAGCGGTCTGGGCATGAAAATTGTCGATAAACGATTGAAAAACCGGTATGGCAAAGCATACGGTCTGCAAATGAGCTGGGAAGCCAATCAATGGACGCTGGCCACCATAAGTCTGCCAAAGGAGCACGGAGAAGCATGATCAAAGCGCTTGTCATCGACGATGAACCCTATGCCCGCGAGGAACTGATGGAGCTGCTGCATGACAGCGGCGACGTTGAAATCATTGGCAGCGGTGCCAACGCCATCGAAGGTTTGAAGATGATTCATCTGCTCAAGCCCGAAGTGGTATTTCTGGATATACAGATGCCGCAAATCACGGGGATCGAACTGCTGAGCATGCTGGATCCCGACACCATGCCCAAAATCGTGTTTGTCACAGCCTACGACGACTACGCCATCAAAGCGTTTGAAGATAATGCCTTTGACTATCTGCTCAAGCCGGTAGAACCGGCAAGGCTCGAAAAGACCCTGGCCAAGCTGAAGCGCGAACTGCGCCAGCCTGATTACACGCCTTTGATCAGCGAAATGCTCGAGCTGATTCCGTGCAGTGGCCATCACCGCATCTTGCTGCTCAGCCCGGCTGATATCGAACTGGCGCATTCTGATTTATCGGGGGTGCACATAGTGACCAAAGACACCAAGGCAACCACACAACTGACCCTCAAAGTGCTGGAAGAAAAAACCCCGCTCATCCGCTGCCACCGCCAGTATCTGGTCCACCCGCAGGCGATTCGGGAGATCAAACTGCTCGAGAACGGACTGGCAGAAATCACAACCCAGCATGGCCAGCAGGTCCCGGTCAGCCGGCGTTACCTGAAAGAAATCAAAGATCGCTACGGGCTGAGCTGATGTATCATCAAGGGACAGGTACACTCCGCTCTGCCTGCTCCTCGCTTTATCGACTCAACCCCGCCATCTGAAACGCCTGACCATTCAGGGTTACAGACAACCGCTCAGTCCCAGCTGCCGCCGCTCAACCTCTTTATCGACCGCTCAATAACGTCATACCGCCACTCAGTCTTTTAGGCCGTGAGTCTTTGCCGCAACCGGTTAAGATGCAAGCCTTGATAAAAGATTCAATAACCCTACAACCTACCTACACTGAGAGAGGCACAGATATGGCCTGGTTTCTGATTTGCGTGGCTGCTTTGATTGGCGGTTACTTTATTTACGGTACCTTTATTGAAAAACTTTTCGGCATTAACGAAAAGCGCCAGACACCCGCCTACACCATGCAGGACGGCGTTGACTATGTGCCTATGTCCAAGAAAAAAGTGTACCTGGTACAGCTGCTGAACATTGCCGGTGTTGGCCCGATTTTTGGTCCAATCATGGGCGCACTGTACGGTCCGGCAGCCATGCTGTGGATTGTGCTGGGCTGTATCTTTGCCGGTGCCGTGCATGACTATTTCTCAGGCATGCTGTCGGTGCGCAATGGCGGCGCCTCGGTTCCGACGCTGTCCGGTCGTTACCTGGGCAATGGCGCCAAGCACTTTATGAATATCTTTGCCATTGTGCTGCTGCTGCTGGTTGGCGTGGTCTTTGTTTCTGCACCGGCCGGCATGATCACCAACCTGGTCAACGAGCAAACCGACATGACGGTCTCGATGGGATCCATGGTCGCTATCATCTTTGCTTACTACATCATCGCCACCATAGTACCGGTTGATAAGATCATCGGCCGCTTCTACCCGCTGTTCGGCTTCCTGCTGATCTTCATGTCGGTCGGCCTGATCACTGCTATTGCCGTTTCCAGCGAATACACCTTGCTGGGCGACTATGAAGTCAGCCAGATGTTCACCAACATGAACCCGAATGACCTGCCATTGTGGCCAGCCCTGTTTATCACCATTGCCTGCGGTGCTATTTCAGGCTTCCACGCAACCCAGTCGCCACTGATGGCACGTTGCATGGAAAATGAGAAAAACGGTCGCTTCGTTTTCTACGGTGCCATGATAGGTGAAGGCGTGATTGCCCTGATCTGGTGTGCGCTGGCGCTGTCTTTCTTCGGCTCTGTAGAGAACCTGTCAGATGCAGTGGCCAACGGTGGCCCGGGCAACGTGGTTTACAGTGCATCCTTTGGTTTGCTGGGCGTTGTCGGCGGCGTGGTGGCCTTCCTGGGTGTTGTGATTCTGCCCATCACCTCCGGTGATACAGCGTTCCGTTCAAGCCGCCTGATTCTGGCTGAATACTTCAACATGGAGCAAAAGAGTCTGCGTAACCGCCTGCTGATGGCCGTGCCTCTGTTTGTGATCGGTGGCATCCTGACTCAGGTCGACTTCGGGATTATCTGGCGTTACTTCGGATTTGCGAACCAGACCACGGCTGTCATGATGCTGTGGACAGCGTCCGCTTACCTGCTGCGCCACAACAAGCTGCATTGGGTCACCACAGTACCGGCGATTTTCATGACTACAGTTGTGATCACCTTTATTCTGAACAACAGCACACTGGGCTTCGGTCTGCCTATGATGATCTCGACGGTTATCGGCCTGATTGCAACACTTGGCATCACTGTCTATGTCATTGTGAAATCAAAAGGTAAGGGCGAAATCGACCTGGATGAAGAAGAGAATGAAAGCAAAGGTAAGCTGGAAACGGCTTAATTCCCCGCTCAATCTCTCATAACAACAGCCGCTCACAGAGCGGCTGTTGTGTCCAGTGCCCGACTTCTCTGCTTCAGAAAACCTTTCCGGCTTCAGCTCACTTATAGTGAGCATACATGTCATCCAGAGTTTGAGACAGTCCGTCTTCCTGAACCACCCGCACGTGCCCGCGATTCAGACTGCGGATATTTTTCACCCCGCAAGAATGTGCAATCAGACCAATCCCGTAGTGAATATAGCGGTTGTAATTTGCTACCCGTTGCGTTTTATCGGTAACATCCAGCCCCTGGATTAATTTCGGGTGATGCGTCGTTACACCGGTCGGGCAAGTATTCTTATTACATTGCATCGCCTGAATGCACCCAAGTGCGAACATATGCCCTCGGGCAGAGACAACAAAATCTGCACCAAGCGCTATCGCCCAGGCGACTCTTGATGGCACGATCAATTTGCCCGAGGCTATGATTCGAATTCTCTCCCTGAGACCATGCCTTTCCAGCAGATTCACCAGCTTGGGCAAGCTTTCCTTCAACGGCAGTCCCACCGAATCCATCAAGGGGGAGGCGCTGCCCCTGTGCCCCCATCTGCACCATCAACCGTTATAAAATCAGGTGCGCTCTCTTCTCCGCGTTGATGTATCTCACCGACCAGTTCCTCCAGCCAGTCTGTTTCACCAATCACGGCTTTAAACCCAGTCGGTTTTCCCGTCACCGCTCTGATATGATTCACCATCTCCAGTAAATCTGCCGCTGATTTGATTTCCGGATGGCGATTCGGACTTATAGAGTCAAGTCCCTCGGGGATCCCGCGGATGCCGGCTATCTCAGCGGTGACCTTACATCCGGGTAAAATACCGCCTTTCCCGGGTTTGGCACCCTGGGATAATTTGATTTCAAACATTTTGACCTGATCGTGGGATGCCACTGCCAGCAGCTTTTCATCGCAAAGCCGCCCTTGTTCATCACGGACACCATATTTTGCCGTGCCGATCTGAAAAACAATGTCTGCACCGCCTTCAAGGTGATAAGGGCTCAGCCCGCCTTCACCGGTATTAATCCAGCAGCCGGCAAGCTTCGCTCCCCGGGAAAGCGCCTGAACCGCCCGCTGGGACAGAGAGCCGTAACTCATCCCGGAAATATGAAAGACTGCTTTCGCGGAATAAGGATACCGGCTGTATTGACCAATCAAGATGGGCTCAGGTTCAAGGGCATCCTCGTCCAGTGTCGGAAAGGCACAGTTCATGAATAGAATCGTTCCCGTCGGATCCAGACTCTGTGTCGAACCAAACGCAGCGGTGCGATCCTGATTCTTCGCAGCCTGATACACCCAGCTCCGCTCCGCGCGGTTGAATGGCATTTCCTCTCGATCCATCGCAAAAAAGTATTGACGGAAAAACTTGCCCTGCCGTTCGAAGAAATAGCGAAACCGGCCTATCACCGGGTAATTACGACGTATGGCGTGTTGATGCTGATGAATATCTGCGAAATACAAATAAATAACCACCAAGCCTATGCAGCCAATGGCCAGCAAAAGCAAACTGCTGAGAAAATCGATGGCATGAAAAATAAACTCACTCATCAAAGCCTCCACCTTACCTGAAACGGCCGAAATCGGGCATCTTCTAAAGAATAGACCGGAGACAGAAAAGGCAATGACTTTAAGAACTTTAAGGATGAAGACGCCGCAAACAGCATCTGAAAGCTCAGCGCAGTGGTTCTCTCCCCCTCAGAGAAAGTGTGACCATAAAATGACTTTCAATGCGTATCAACATGACATAAAAAAAGGCCCGCCAAATTGGCGGGCCTCTCAATACGCGTCTTTCGTGTCGCGTTCTTATTTTCTGGTCAGCTTCTCTTTGATACGAGCCGCTTTACCTGAACGCTCACGCAGGTAGTACAACTTGGCACGACGTACTGCACCGCGACGCTTAACAGTAATGCTGTCTACGATTGGAGAGTGAGCCTGGAATGCACGCTCAACACCTTCACCGTTAGAAATCTTACGAACAGTGAAAGCTGAGTGCAGACCACGGTTACGCTTGGCGATAACAACACCTTCGAACGCCTGCAGACGCTCACGGTCACCCTCTTTTACCTTAACCTGAACAACAACAGTGTCACCTGGTGCGAATTCAGGCAGGTCATTTTTCATTTGCTCTTGCTCAAGAGCTTTGATGATATTACTCATTGGTATATACCCTAGAATAAACTGATACTAAATTAACTCATGGCTTGCCGATGTTCACGGATAAACTCCGCTAGCAAGCTCTCCTGATCGTCAGTCAGAGCTAGGTTTTCCAGGAGCTCTGGTCTTCTCAGCCAGGTACGGCCCAGCGATTGTTTCAATCGCCAGCGGCGAATGTCCTTATGGTTACCCGACAAGAGTACCGGAGGTACGGCTTGTCCATCTAACACTTCAGGACGCGTGTAATGCGGGCAATCCAGCAAGCCATTGGCAAAAGAATCTTCTTCTGCTGACGCAAAGTCGCCCAGTACGCCCGGTACAAACCGCACGACTGCATCGACTAAGGTCATGGCCGGCAGCTCACCACCCGTCAGCACAAAATCCCCGATAGACCATTCTTCGTCTACCTCTTGTTGGATAATGCGCTCATCGACCCCTTCATACCGGCCACAGATCAGAATCAGATTCTCGTTCTGCGCCAGTTCCTCAACACCCGTCTGATCGAGCTTACGGCCCTGAGGAGAGAGGTAAATCACTTTCGCCTGGCCCTCGGCAGACGCTTTGGCAGCATGAATGGCATCGCGCAAAGGCTGCACCATCATCAACATACCGGGTCCGCCACCATAAGGTCGGTCATCGACCGTACGGTGCTTATCGTGAGTAAAGTCGCGGGGATTCCACGTCTCTACAGTCACTAGGCCTTTTTTTACCGCCTGACCTGTTACCCCAAACTCAGTAATAGCCCGGAACATTTCAGGGAATAGGCTAATTATTCCTACCCGCATGGTTCTTTACGCTCTTACTGATGGGTTAAAATCCAGGATCCCAGTCAACTTCGATCCGTTGAGCAGTGCGATCAATCGACTTGATGACCTGCTCATCGAGGAACGGAATTAAGCGTTCCTTCTGTCCAAAAGCATCTTTCAGGTTGGCTTTAACCACTAAGACGTCATTAGAACCGGTTTCCAGGATGTCCGTTACTTTACCCAGGTCGTAACCTTGGGTTGTCACAACAGCCATGCCCATCAGTTCGCGCCAGTAGAATTCTTCATCTGACAGCGCCGGTAATTGTTCAGCAGGTACGTTGATCTCCGCGTTGGTCATGACCTGAGCATCCTCTCGGATATCCAGACCCTGCAACTTGGCAACTAACCCCTGACCATGACGTTTCCATGCTTCCACATGGAAGGTCTGCCATTCACCTTTCATCTTAATCAGCCATGGCTGATAAGCGAAAATGCTCTCGGCTTGTTCTGTGTAGGAAAAAACTTTGAGCCACCCCTTGATACCGTAAGTGGCACCGATTTTACCGACAACAACTTGGTCTTGGTTGTGTGAACTCATCGCTTCTCTGCTACCCATTAACCAATCTTAAGCAGCTGCTTTAGCAGCGTCTTTGATCAGTTTAGCTGCGCGGTCAGATACAGTTGCACCTTGACCAACCCAGTGATTTACACGGTCCAGGTCCAGACGCAGACGCTCTTCCTGACCAGTAGCTAGTGGGTTAAAGAAACCTACACGCTCGATGTTACGACCGTCGCGCGCAGCGCGGCTGTCAGCAACAACGATGTGATAAAATGGACGCTTTTTCGCGCCGTGACGTGCCAAACGAATGGTTACCATATCGTCCTCTTTGCATTACTGTAAATAAAAGTGGCCCCGCCATAAAAAACGGGGCCCGTGCCAAATAAAGCCTCGGAATTTTACTCTTTCAACCCGCGAATGCAACTGCTTTAGCTACTTTTTCACCAGTAAAATCACCAGCCGAGACCAAAAAACAAGCAATTGAAGCAATTAGCGCCCAGGGAACATGCCGCCACCCGGCATCATGCCTTTCATATTGCGCATCATGTTCTTCATACCGCCCTTCTGCATTTTCTTCATCATCTTCTGCATTTGGGTAAATTGCTTGAGCAAACGGTTGACGTCCTGAACCTGAGTCCCGGAACCGGCAGCAATACGTTTCTTGCGCGAGCCTTTAATCAACTCCGGGCGCTCACGCTCTTTCGAGGTCATGGAGTTAATAATCGCTTCCATCTGGACAAAGATTTTATCATCGACCTGGTCTTTGATATTGCCGGGCAGCTGGGACATGCCGGGCAGCTTATCCATCATGCCCATCATACCGCCCATGTTCTTCATCTGCTGAAGCTGTCCACGGAAGTCTTCTAAATCAAAGCCTTTCTTCTCTTTGAATTTCTTCGCGAGCTGCTCGGCTTTTTCCTTATCAACGTTACGTTCCAGATCTTCAATCAGCGACAGGACATCGCCCATCCCCAGAATACGGGACGCCACACGATCAGGGTGGAAAGGCTCCAGCGCATCAGTCTTCTCACCGACACCCAGGAACTTGATAGGCTTACCAGTAATATGACGCACCGACAGCGCAGCACCACCACGGGCATCACCGTCGACCTTGGTCAGAATCACACCGGTCAGCGGTAACGCCTCGTTAAAGGCTTTGGCGGTATTGGCCGCATCCTGGCCCGTCATGGCATCGACCACAAACAGGGTTTCTACCGGATTCGCGATTTTATGAACGGCCTTGATTTCGTCCATCATGGCTTCATCGACGTGCAGACGGCCTGCGGTATCGACAATCACTACATCATAAAATTTGCGCTTGCCGTGCTCGATAGCCGCCTGGGCAATCGCCACCGGTTTTTGATCCGGGCTGGACGGAAAGAAATCAATCCCGATATCAGAAGCCAGAGTCTCCAGCTGCTTAATCGCCGCAGGACGGTATACGTCGGCGGAAACAACCAGTACCTTCTTTTTATTACGCTCTTTGAGCAGTTTACCCAGCTTACCCACACTGGTGGTTTTACCGGCACCCTGCAAACCCGCCATCAGGATGACTGCAGGTGGCTGACTGGCTAAGTCCAACGCTTCGTTGGTGTCGCCCATGACGGCTTCTAATTCCGCCTGAACGATTTTGATAAATTCCTGGCCTGGCGTCAGGCTCTTAGAGACTTCAGTTCCGACAGCGCGTTCTTTCACCCGCTTGACGAAATCACGGACAACCGGCAGCGCGACATCCGCCTCAAGCAATGCCATGCGCACTTCACGCAGGGTATCTTTAATATTGTCTTCAGTCAGACGGCCACGGCCGCTGATATTTTTCAGCGTTGACGACAAACGCTCGGTTAAATTGTCAAACATGTGTGACTCGCTCGTTACGCACTCATTTCGTGCCAGTATACCGCAATCAGTGACCCGGTTTCATGCCATACGTGCAGCCTGTGACAGAATTCTTGTCATTTCTGCCGCGCAACGCCAACAGAGATTCCTGCTGAAATCGCTGAAACAGACCGCAAAGTGCGCTCTGTCCCACACGATTGTGCCCTTTGTATCATTGTCGTGCTATCCGTTCACAAGGTATACTCACCAGTTCGAGTTCACGATCTTTACAGGTGTTATGGACATATTGATTGCCTTTACTGCTGCTGGTTTCTATCTGCTTGCGCTGGCATTTATCGTGCCTGGGCTCAGCCATAATAATGGTATAAAAGCCCGGCCAGTGCTGATCAGTGCCACAGTGGCGATCATCTTGCATGTGGTGTTTCTGAAAGATCTGATTCTGGGGGGTCGGCCAGAACCTGAGTATCTTAAATGTCGCCTCGCTCATCAGTCTGATTATCGCCGTCATCACCACCCTGGCCATGGTCAAAATGCGGATATGGTTTCTGCTGCCTGTCATATATAGCTTTGCCGCAATTAATCTTGCCGCGGCGGCTGTGCTCCCCGGTGGTTTTATTACGCACCTGGAGGCGCATCCTCAAATCCTGTTACATATTTCTCTGGCGCTATTTGCCTACTCGACCCTGATGATCGCTACACTGTACGCGATTCAGCTCGCGTGGCTGGACTATAAGCTCAAACACAAAAAGCTGGCTTTTAATCCGAATCTGCCGCCCTTAATGCTGGTTGAGCGACAGTTGTTTAAAATCATTCTGGTCGGTCACATACTGCTGACGGTCACGCTCATCACTGGCTTTATTTTTCTGCAGGATATGTTTGCTCAGGGCAAAACACACAAAGCGGTACTCTCTATTCTGGCCTGGGGGTCTACAGTGTGCTGCTCTGGGGCCATTACCGGATGGGCTGGCGGGGTAAAAAAGTCGTCTGGTTCAGCCTGATTGGCGCGTTTCTGCTGACCCTGGCCTACTTCGGCAGCCGTTTTGTCAAAGAAATCATCATTGGCAGCTAATGACAATTGAATAAACACTATCCATGCTTAAGCATGATTCATCCTGACCGGGCCGTCAGCGTCTTCACGACCCAGTCTTGACACCTTTACTCATATTCAGTACAGAGTACACATCCACAGCGATACAAGGAACTGACTTTTTGGACGATATATCCACGGGAGCTTTATTCTCCCTTCTGGTATTACTACTCCTGATCTCCGGATACTTCTCCGGCTCTGAAACCGGCATGATGTCGATAAACCGCTACAAACTGCGCCACCTGGCCAGCCAGGGCCACCGTGGGGCTAAGCGGGTTGAAAAACTACTCGACCGGCCTGATCGCCTGATCGGCCTGATTCTGATCGGCAACAACCTGGTGAACATCCTTGCTTCTGCCATCGCAACGATTTTAGGTATGCGCCTGTATGGCGATCTGGGTGTGGCTATCGCCACCGGCGCGCTGACTATGGCCGTCCTGGTGTTTGCTGAAGTCACGCCGAAAACCCTGGCCGCGCTGTACCCTGAAAAAGTGGCCTATTCCAGCAGCATCCTGTTACGGATACTGATGAAACTCCTGTATCCGCTGGTCTGGTTTGTCAACGGCATCACCAACAGTTTCCTGCGGTTGCTCGGCATGCGTATTGATAACATGAACGATGCCACCCTGAGTTCGGAAGAATTGCGTACTGTGGTCAATGAAGCGGGCAGCCTGATCCCGCGTCGCCACCAGGACATGCTGTTATCGATTCTGGATCTGGAAAACGTCACCGTGGAAGATTTGATGGTGCCGCGTAATGAAATTGTCGGCATCAATATCAATGACGACTGGAAGTCCATTGTCCGCCAGCTCAGCCATGCCGCTCACGGCCGTATCGTCCTGTACCGGGACAACATCGATGAAGTCGTTGGTATGCTGCGCGTCAGAGAAGCTTACCGCCTGATGATGGATAAAAACGATTTCAGCAAAGAAAATCTGCTGCGTGCCGCCGACAAAGTGTATTTCATCCCGGAAGGCACGCCGCTGAATATCCAGCTGTTGAAGTTCCAGCGCCGCAAAGAACGCATCGGCCTGATTGTTGATGAGTACGGCGATATTCAGGGTCTGATCACCCTGGAAGACATTCTGGAAGAGATTGTCGGTGAGTTCACCACCTCCATCTCTCCGACCTTAGCCGAAGAGATCACCCCGCAAAGTGACGGCAGTTTGCTGATAGAAGGCACCGCCAATATCCGGGAGCTGAACAAGAGCCTGAACTGGGATTTGCCGACAGACGGTCCGCGAACCCTGAATGGTTTGATTCTGGAGCATCTGGAAGACATTCCGGACAGTATCCTCAGTGTCTCGGTGGCCGGCTATCAGATGGAGATCGTTGAAATCTCCGATAACATGATCAAGCTGGTTAAAATCCTGCCGGCCCAGCTGCAAAAAACCGGTTAACCCTGGGTCCTAAATCAGCTCCGCCACTGGCGGTGATTTAGAGATGACAAAAAACCACCGCTACAAGCGGTGGTTTTTTTCTCTCGATGCAACGTCAGTCAAGCCTTACTTTACTTTCAATTCCTGCAACATACTGTCTGGCAGCGCCAGCTCATCGTTTTTATTCACATCAATGCCGCGATCCAAAATATCCTGCGCGATCTGTTTGGCTTCGTCGAGTGAATGCATGCTGTAAGTCCCACACTGGTATTCGTTCAGTTCAGGAATTTGCGCCTGAGAAGCCACTTTGAGCACATCTTCCATCGCGGCACGCCAGCTGTCTGCCACTTGCTGCTCGCTCGGTTCACCAATCAGACTCATGTAAAAACCGGTACGACACCCCATAGGGGACAGGTCGATGATTTCCACATCTCCTGAATTCAGGTGGGATCGCATGAAACCGGCAAACAAATGCTCCAGGGTGTGAATACCGCGCTCGGAGAGGATTTCCTGATTGGGGCGACAAAAACGCAGATCGAACACGGTAATCGTATCGCCCTTGGGGGTCTGCATCGTTTTGGCAACACGCACAGCCGGTGCATGCATCTTGGTGTGGTCGACGGTAAAACTATCTAATAATGGCATGGTGTCCTTCTCCTTTGCCTGTCGTGTCGTAGCCTGGCAGTCCCTTCCGCTCAGAACGGCCACCAGCTGCGGTTATCTTCCAATTCCTGCCGGCATTGCTTCAATTGCCAGCCATAAGATTTCGCCTGCTGATCCACTTTACGGGACACTTGCAGCAGAGTTGGCTTCTGACGATAAGTTCCGCGGCGATAGCCACCTCGCCCTTCATGATAGGCCAAATACTGGTTGTAAGCATCCCACTTGGATATGCCCAGCTGTCGCTGTGTTTCATCGGTATACCAGCCGATAAACATCAGCGCATCGTCAAAGCTGGTCCGTGAACTCCAGCTGCCAGTCGCACGCTGGTAATCTTCCCAGGCAGGATCTTGTGCCTGCGCATAGCCATAGGCGCTGCTGCTGCGAAACCAGGGGATAAAGCCCCACACATAGGGGCGGGGAGGACGGGCATCGTGACGGAAAGCACTTTCCTGGCGCACAAAGGCCATCGCGACCTGAATCGGGGTTCCCCAGCGCTTTTCCATGTCGACTGCATCCTGATACCAGTCGGGGTTTTCACGGAAAATGTCGCATACGTTTGATTGATTTTTCGGCGGAGGTGTTGCGCAACCGGTTGTTATTGAAGCCAACAATATCAGTGCCAACCTTTTCGTTGTTGCCAAAAGCATTTTTCACTCCCTGAATTGGAACCAAAGTGAAAACGGCAGGTCTGATATTATGACTGGCAGTGCAAACTGTCGTCATCCCTGCGAAATTGTAATTTTATTGGGCAGCAAGGTCGCTGCCCGTTTTTTTGCTGTTCTGTTACGCTGTCTTAAACGGATTTTGTTGCAGATCCGCAAAGTAATCAGCCAGAAACGCTTCAAAAGAAACCTCATCAGCCTGCTCGATTTGCTGCTGCTTCATCACAGAGGCTGCCGCTTCCGACTCAAAATCAGACTGAGAATACCGGCTGTAATTTTGCTTGTTCAACCACTCGGCATGTTTCGCCGCTAATTCCAGACCAAACTTACCAATGCCTTCGTTGGCTTCAATCTGGCGCAAGACTTGTGCGGACAAGGTCAGTTCAGGATCCTTGACCCACCCGGTCAGAGTTGCCAGCGTTTGCTGGTACTGGTTGCCGCCGTTTGCCTGATCCATGGCCACAGCGACCTGTTCCAGTTCAGAAAAAACACGTAAAGCCCAGTCACGCAGTGGCAGGCGCTCGCCACGGCAACCGATTTGCAGTTGCAGCTCAGGATCCCGCCCCTGCAGCACCACTTTCTTCCAGTTATCACGCCAGCAAGCCAGTTCGGCATCATCCATATCATCAGACGGTGACAAGACCGCCCAGGTCAGGAAGAGATCCAAAAAGCGGACCTGTTCAGAGGTAATGCCTATCGGGCTGAACGGGTTAACATCCAATGAGCGCACTTCAATGTATTCCACCCCGCCCCGCTCCAGGGCTTCAGACGGTTTCTCGCCGCTCTTGGTCACTCGCTTGGGACGAATCGGCGCATAAAGCTCATTTTCAATCTGCAGTACATTGGTATTGAGCTGGCGCAATTGACCATCGACTTTAACCCCGATATCCGCAAACTCTTCAGACGGCGTATGAATCGCTTTCTGTAAACCATCGAGATACTGAGCCAGATGATTGAAACCAATCTTTAGTGCACTCTGGGCATGATTGGTATACCCCAAATCGCTCAGGCGCAGGGCGGTAGACTTCGGCAGGAAATAGGTGCCTTTGCCTGTCTTTTGAAAATCGAGCTTAGCGCCGTCTTTTTTCAGGAATGAGCCACACAGCGCCGGAGAAGCACCGAACAGATAAGGGATCAGCCAGCCAAACCGGTAGTAGTTTCGGATCAAGGCAAAATACGACTCAGACACTGAAGCCTGACGCTCGTCTTCGTCCTGATCACCAAACAACTCTTGCCAGAAACTGTCCGGAAAAGAAAAATTGAAATGCACACCTGAGATGATCTGCATGATGCTGCCGTAGCGGCGCTTCAACCCTTCACGATAGAGGGTTTTCATCCGGCCAATGTTAGAGCTGCCATATTGCGCCAGTTCGATATCCGACTCATCACCGACATAGCACGGCATCGACATAGGCCAGAGCATTTCGCTGCCCAGCTGACTGTAGCTGAATTTATGGATATCGGATAATTGAGATAGCAGCTCATCGACATCTCTTGATACCGGGGTAATAAATTCCAGCAGAGACTCAGCAAAGTCCGTGGTGACCCACTGATTGGTCAGGGCCGAACCCAGGCCGACAGGGTGCGGTTGAGTGGATAACTTCCCTTGCGGGGTTATTCGTAACGCTTCCCTTTCCAGGCCACGACCGAATTGTGTCAGCGCTTGCGGATTGGCCGACACCCTCTCTAACCTTTGTGAAAAATCCATCAGGCTGTTCTCAATCATCACTATCACAGGGGAGCTAGGGTAATCATAATTCTTGCTGATTACCATGATTATTGTTGATTTAGCAAAGGGTTTCCTGCCAGAGGTAACGGCAGCCATAAAAAAAGCCGATACACTGGGTATCGGCTGAGATCTTAAGCTGAATCCGAGCTTAATCAGCCGGTCATTATGCTGATCTTATTGCACGGGTTTTAAAGGGCGTACAGGCATATTCAGTGTTTTTAATTGCGGCAATAATGACTGCGCATCCCCCACCACAATAATCTGGTAATCCTTGGGATTAAACCATTTTTTCGCCAGCTCATTGAGCCTGTTTTTACTGATAGAAGCCGTGATCGCATTCCGCTGCGACACAAAATCATCATCAAGCTGGTAGGTCATGATCTGTCGCAGTAAATCCGCTTTATCACTCGGCGTTTCATAGCTCAGTGCCTCTTGCTGACCGACTGCCAGACGCATAAAGGCCAGTTCATCATCCGTCAGGCCGTTGCTGCTGTAGTTCGCCAGCTCTTTCACCATTTCCTTGATCGCCGGTAAGGTCACATCCGCGCGCACTTCGGCATAGAACACAGACAGCCCGGCTTCTTTATTGCCGCTCTGATAGCCACCGGCGCCGTAGGTGTAAGCCTTGTCTTCACGCAGATTGAGATTAATCCGGCTGTTAAAATTGCCGGCCAGATTAAAGTTCGCCAACTGGAGCTCGAACTGTTCACCCGTGGCATCATACGGCAGGCCATTCCGCACTAAGCGCACCGTGCTTTGCGGTGCCCCCGGCTTATCGACCAGCCAGATTGCTGGCTTAGACTGAGCGGGCAGCACAGGGGTGACGTAAGTAGGTGCCGGCGCCCCCTGCCAGCTTGACAGAAATGACAGCTGTGATGTCAGCTCTGCAGGCTGTACCTCACCAACGACAGCCAGTTGCGCACCATTGGGGGTATAAAAACGCTGATAAAAAGCTTTGACATCGTCCAGTGTCATCGACTGAACTGACGCCAGCGTGCCGTCCGAAGGGCGGCCAAACACTGTATTGCCGTACAGCACCTCACGGGTGGCCTGACTGACCAGCCAGCTCGGACGCTGATGATCATACACCAGGCCTTCCAGCGCCTGCTGTTTCACCCGGGTAAAATCCTCTTCCTTGAAGGCAGGTTCAAACAAACGCTCCTGCATGATAGCCAGCGTTTCATCGAGGTGCTTCTTCAAGGTCGTGACAGAAACAACAGTCCCGTACATACCCGATGAAAAGGTCACTGTACTGCCCAGCGTATCAAGACGGGACACCAGATCTTCCGATGAATGGCGCTGGCTGTCTTCTGCCAGCATCGCAGCCGTGAGCTCGGCCAGCCCCTCTTTGCCAACAGGCTCATAGCGGCGTCCCGCCGGTAACACCAATTGCAATTCCACGGTCGGGGTTTCATCGTACTGGGTGCCCAGCACTTCAATCCCGTTTGCCAGTTTGAAGCGGTATAACTCAGGCACCTGAGCCGTCACCGGCTCTGAGGGCTGTGGCATGACTGAGCGGTCAAACCCTTCGTGTTGCGGCTCACGCAGGTTCAGCTCATTGTCCTGAACGGATTTGTGCTCGGGAATAAGGCGATCGGCCGGACGGTAGTTGGCTTTGGCTGCAGCCATCTCTGTTCGCCCGTTGGGCACAGTACTGAGCACTACTTTGGGCTGGTTCTCCACATAGCGCCGATAGACCGCCTCTACATCAGCGGGTTTTACATTACGCAAATTGGTCAACTCGGTGCCCAAGCGGTTTGGATCACTGTAAAAGGTCTGGTAAGCCGCCAGTTGCGCCACTTTGCCATGCACACTTTGCAGGCCAAAAATGGCAGAGGCTTCGGCCATGCCTTTCATTTCATCGAGTTCTTGCTGGTTGACGCCGCGCTGAGCCAGGCTGCTAAGCACTGTGCTGACTTGGTCATAAATGCGATCCAGTTGTCCCTGCTCACCACTCTGACCGATGGCATAGACATACAGAGTACAGGCCAGCTCACCACAATCATGATAAGCGCCGGCATCGACCACTTTCCCTGTCTTTACCAAGGCCTGGTACAAGATGCTGTTCTGACCGCCACCGATAACTTTCGCCAGCATATCCAGCGACGCATCATCCGGCGCCCCTTTATAGGAGGTCGGCCATGCCATCATCAGCATCGGCTGCTGGATGTTGTCTTCCAGGGTCAGGTAGCGATCAGCATCCAGCGTCACAGGTGCTTTCGCTGGATTATCGACTTTCGGCCCACGCGGAATATCACCGAAGTACTTCTGTACCCATGCCAGTGTTTCCGCTTGATCAATATCGCCACCAATGGTCAGCGTGGCGTTATTCGGTCCGTACCAGCGCAGAAAGAAGGCTTTCAAATCATTCACATCAACCCGGTCCAGATCATCGACATAACCAATAGGCTGCCACGAATAAGGGTGGGTGCGCGGGAACAGCGCCTCGCCTATACGCTCATTCACCATGCCGTAAGGACGGTTTTCATAGCGTTGCGCACGCTCATTCTTCACCGTAGCACGCTGAATCTCAAATTTGTGCTGGGATACCGCACTCAGCAAGAAGCCCATCCGGTCTGATTCCAGCCAGAGCACTTTTTCCAGCTGATTGGACGGCACAGTTTCAAAGTAATTGGTACGGTCACGGTTGGTTGTGCCATTCATTGTCCCGCCGGCTTCCGTGATCAGGCGAAAGTGCTCCTGATCGCCGACATGCTTGGAGCCCTGGAACATCATGTGTTCGAAAAAGTGGGCAAAACCCGATTTACCTAATTGCTCGCGGGCTGAACCCACATGATAAGTCACATCCACATGCACGATAGGATCTGAATTATCTTCGTGCAGGATCACCGTCAGGCCATTATCCAGCACATATTTGCTGTAAGGAATCACGACTTCAGCGCTGGTGTCCGATACACGTTCGACAAAATGCACACCATCAGGCAATGATTGTGCCTGATCGGGGGCGTCTGACTGCTGCATCCGCTCAGGACCAGCAACACAAGGCTCAGAATCCGCTTTTGCACGTTCGCCTTCCTTCTATTAATTTCAAAATGAAAAATCAAAACAGCAGTACCAGTATGACGTACCGCACGGCTTTGCCGATGAGAATCAACAAGGCACAGAGTCCTGCCTGCATCCGCAGCCAGCCTGCAGCCAGACAAAGCGGATCGCCCACAACAGGCACCCAACTGAGCAACAGGCTCCAGTAACCGTATTTTTTTATCCAGGCAACCGCTTTAGTATGACTCTGATTTTCTTCAGAAGTTTTATCGGGTAGGCAACGTCCCAGATAAAAACTCACCATGCCCCCGATAGTATTGCCCGCTGTGACAACGCTAACCAGCAGCCATACCGGCTGTGACTGAGCACTGAGTGCCGCCAGAAGGCCGGCTTCCGAGCCTCCCGGCAGCAAGGTCGCGCTGAGTAAGCCAGTGAAAAACAGCCCCCACAACAGGGCCTCGCCAGACCAACTCCAGTCCATTGTCAGTCTTTCATGACCAGAACTATTTTGCCGCGGGTACGGCCGGTTTCTATCTGACGGTGTGCCTGTGCGCCCTGCACAAGCGGGAATTGCTCTGTGATCACCACGGTCAGTTCCCCTTTTGCCATCATAGCCAGCATCTGATCATTTTGCGCCACCGACGGGGATACCAGCATGCCCTGAGCATGCAAGCCCGTGACTTTTGCCGCCGCTGTCACACTCTCTGCCGTGATGGTCGGGACAGTCACCACACGACCGCCCGGCTTGACACAAGACAGTGCCGCCACGCCTATTTCGCCCCCAACCAGATCGATCAGCACATCAACAGCCTGCAGCTGAGCTGCCAGCTCCCCTTTTTGATAATCCACCGCTTGTGCGCCCAGTGAGGAGACAAACGCCAGATTTTCTGCCGAGCAACTGGCCACAACCTCAGCTCCTTTGCGGCATGCCAGCTGTACCGCCAGATGACCGACACCGCCAGCACCGGCTAAGATCAATACGCGCTCACCGGCCTGCACTGAGGCTTTTTCCAGTGCTTGCCAGGCCGTTTGCCCCGCCAGAGGTAACGCCGCAGCTTCTGCTAAGGGAACGTCATCCGGCACCAGACTCAGGCTGTCTGCCTCTGCCAGAACCTGCTCGCTGTATCCACCGCCTTGCAAAGGAAATCCGATAAAACCGCACACGCTCTGTCCTGCGCGCCATTCCGTCACGTCCTCGCCAACGGCGGCGATGACACCGGCAATATCATAACCCGGCACCCAAGGCAGCTTGTCCCGGTTTTGCTGCGCAGCCCAACCCAAACCGGCCCGGGTTTTAGCATCAATAGGGTTGACGCCTGAGTAAGCCACATCGATCAGCACCTGTCGCCCTTCCGGCGCGGCAATCTCGGCCGATTGCAGCTGAAGACAATGGACATCGCCAAAGGCAGTAATAGCAAGCTGTTGAGTTGTCATGGTTATTTTCCTTCTCAATCCGGTGGAATCCTTAGCCCTATCATCGTAAGGCAAGCCAAAACTACCCCTTTCCATACAGAAATACCAGAGGTTGCAGGATGTGTTGAGCGGAGAATGAGGAAAACAGAAAATGAAGGCAATAAAAAACCCAGCCGGGGCTGGGTTTGTAAGGATGGCGCGTCCGGGAGGATTCGAACCTCCGACCGCCTGGTTCGTAGCCAGGTACTCTATCCAGCTGAGCTACGGACGCGCAGAGCAGATGCGTGAAAAATCACGACTTGAAATGATGGCGCGCTCGGGAGGATTCGAACCTCCGACCGCCTGGTTCGTAGCCAGGTACTCTATCCAGCTGAGCTACGAGCGCGCAGAATTGGTTTTAGCCGTTACAATCCATTGAAACTTGAAAATAATGGCGCGTCCGGGAGGATTCGAACCTCCGACCGCCTGGTTCGTAGCCAGGTACTCTATCCAGCTGAGCTACGGACGCGCAGAATTTTCTGCGTGAAAAATCACGACTTGAGATGATGGCGCGCTCGGGAGGATTCGAACCTCCGACCGCCTGGTTCGTAGCCAGGTACTCTATCCAGCTGAGCTACGAGCGCGCAGAATCAGTTTTTGAAGTAGCAGTCCATTGATACTTGATCAAATATGGCGCGTCCGGGAGGATTCGAACCTCCGACCGCCTGGTTCGTAGCCAGGTACTCTATCCAGCTGAGCTACGGACGCGCAGGGTCTTACACAATATCTAAAGGGACTCTAGCTATTGGGAAGAATGGCGGTGAAGGAGGGATTCGAACCCTCGATACGGGATAAACCGTATACTCCCTTAGCAGGGGAGCGCCTTCAGCCTCTCGGCCACCTCACCACACAAATAATGGCGCGCTCGGGAGGATTCGAACCTCCGACCGCCTGGTTCGTAGCCAGGTACTCTATCCAGCTGAGCTACGAGCGCGCAGAAACTTGCGTTTTCACAATGTCTGACACTGACATTGCGATTTAAAAAATGGCGCGTCCGGGAGGATTCGAACCTCCGACCGCCTGGTTCGTAGCCAGGTACTCTATCCAGCTGAGCTACGGACGCGCAGGCTTTACTTCTTACACTCAGTGATACCACTGAAGAAAGAATGGCGGTGAAGGAGGGATTCGAACCCTCGATACGGGATAAACCGTATACTCCCTTAGCAGGGGAGCGCCTTCAGCCTCTCGGCCACCTCACCACACTGTATAATGGCGCGCTCGGGAGGATTCGAACCTCCGACCGCCTGGTTCGTAGCCAGGTACTCTATCCAGCTGAGCTACGAGCGCGCAGAAACAGTTATTCAGCAGAACTCTTGAGTCCTGCTTCTAAAATATGGCGCGTCCGGGAGGATTCGAACCTCCGACCGCCTGGTTCGTAGCCAGGTACTCTATCCAGCTGAGCTACGGACGCGCAGATTGCAAATACCACGACTTTCAAACTCTTGAAAGGAATGGCGGTGAAGGAGGGATTCGAACCCTCGATACGGGATAAACCGTATACTCCCTTAGCAGGGGAGCGCCTTCAGCCTCTCGGCCACCTCACCGTCTTGCGGTCGCTCATATTACTGTCAGGCAAAAATAAGTCAAACACTTTATTGAGAAAAAGCCCCTTTCCATTGCTGGCTGAACACTTAATCACCAAACCGCTATCAAAAGCTTCCTGAGTGCTGACTTCACCCTAATTTTCACTGACCTGGCGGATTGTCAGCGTGCAGAAACAAAAAAGGCCAGCTCATAAGCCGACCTCTTTATCAAACAGGAATTAGTAGTTACCCGAACCTTGTGTTCCGGTATCTTTTTCTGCCTGTATACGCATGTAGATCTCTTCACGGTGAACAGACACTTCTTTCGGCGCATTAACACCGATGCGAACCTGATTTCCCTTTACGCCAAGTACGGTCACGGTTACTTCGTCACCGATCATTAGCGTCTCACCTACACGACGAGTCAAAATTAGCATTCGATTGCTCCTTGAGTAATCTTACTTGTAATTAGTGTTTATAAAGCTTTTTTACACAAAAAAGCCCATAGAGTTCATGGTCACTGCTCAAGAAACAGCGAGAAGTGGGCGATTATCCAGACTTTAACAATCAACCACAAACATTTTCTGCATCTGGCGGACCACTCAGATCAGACCCAAAAACTGTACTCGACCACTCGCCATTGCATCCTCTGTCAGGTTCAACGACTCAATTGACTGTAATTGTAGCACTTTTTTAATGATTGATGTCGACTGTACCACAGTCGACATCAACACTTAAGTCGCCGTTTTCAATCAGAGAGCTTCGTTACAGGCGCTCGGTCAACCAAGGCGACACACTGTCCAGTGCGGCGGGTAACGCGCCGGCATCTGTCCCGCCTGCCTGAGCCATATCAGGACGACCGCCGCCTTTGCCGCCAACCTGCTGAGCCACCATATTCACCAGATCGCCAGCTTTGACTTTCGCGATCACATCTTTGGTGACACCTGCGATCAGGCCAACCTTGCCGTCACTCACATTCCCCAAGACAACAACGCCGCTTCCCAGCTTGTTTTTCAGCTCATCTACCATACCACGCAGTGCTTTGTTATCTGCACCGTCCAGCTTAGCAATCAAGACCTTAGTACCATTAATTTCTTGCACCTGATGAATCAGATCCGCGCTTTCCTGGGCGGCCAGCTTATCTTTCAGTTGCTGGATTTCTTTCTCCAGCTGCTTACTGTGGGCAACCAGAGCATTCACTTTGATGGCGACAGAGGCTGAATCCGATTTCACCAGGCTGGCCGTTTCGGCCAACAGGCTGTCCTGCTCATGCAGCAGTGCAATAGCGCCTTCGCCTGTTACCGCTTCGATACGGCGGATACCTGCGGCAATCCCCCCTTCAGAGACGATCTTGAACAGGCCGATATCACCGGTCTGGCGGGCATGAATACCACCGCACAGCTCAGTGGAGAAATCACCCATGCTGAGTACGCGCACCTCGTCATCGTACTTCTCGCCAAACAGCGCCATCGCGCCTTTGGATTTTGCGGATTCAATGTCCATGACATTGGTTTCAATCACATGGTTCAGACGGATCTGTTCGTTAACTATGCGCTCAATCTTGCGTAATTGCTCAGGTTTCACGGACTCCAGGTGCGAAAAGTCAAAACGCAGGCCATCAGGTTTCACCAGTGAGCCTTTCTGAGTCACGTGCTCCCCCAGTTCCTGACGCAGTGCCGCATGCAACAGGTGCGTGGCAGAGTGGTTCAGGCTAATGGCCGCACGGCGCTTAGCGTCAACCTGGGCATTCACACGATCACCCACAGCCAAAGCACCTTCGCTCAGGGTGCCCTGATGACCAATTGCGTCACCAAACTTCTGCGTGTCTTCCACGGTGAAAACCACACCCTGGGCGGAAAGCACGCCCGTGTCGCCACACTGACCACCAGATTCCGCATAAAACGGTGTGTGGTCCAGAATGATCAGCGCTTTTTCGCCAGCAGCCACAGTGTCCACCGCTTCACCGTCACGGAAAAGCGCGACAATCTGACCTTCGCCCTGAGTGCCGTCGTAGCCGCAAAACTCAGTTTCCGCATCCACTTTCACGCTGTCGTTATAATCCACACCGAACTGACCAGCTTCACGGGCACGCTGACGCTGTGCTTCCATGGCATTGTTGAAGCCTTCTTCATCAATGCTGAAACCACGCTCACGCGCAACATCGTTGGTCAGATCCGCAGGGAAACCATAGGTATCGTATAGTTTAAAGACAGTTTCACCGTCCAGCACTTTGCCATCCAGTGCATCAATCGCTTCATTGAGGATAGACATACCGCGATCCAGTGTGCGACCAAAGTTTTCTTCTTCGATCTTCAACACTTTCTCAACCATGGCCTGTTGCTGTTTCAGTGTCTCGCCAGCGCTGCCCATGACCTCCGCCAGAGGACCAACAAGCTTGTGGAAGAAAGCACCGGTTGCACCCAGTTTGTTACCGTGGCGTACCGCACGACGAATGATACGGCGCAGCACATAACCGCGGCCTTCGTTAGACGGCATCACACCATCCACAATCAGGAAAGCACAGGAACGGATATGGTCAGCAACCACCCGCAGCGACTGGTTAGTCAGATCGTCATAACCAATCACAGAGGCCGCTTCTTTGATCAGCGCCTGGAAGATATCGATTTCATAGTTTGAGTGAACGTTTTGCATGATGGCCGCCAAACGCTCGATCCCCATGCCTGTATCCACCGAAGGCTTAGGCAGTGAATCCATCTGGCCGTCAGCCTGACGGTTAAACTGCATGAAAACGATGTTCCAGATCTCAATGAAGCGATCGCCGTCTTCTTCCGGCGAACCCGGAGGACCACCCCAGATATGATCACCGTGATCGTAGAAAATTTCAGTGCAAGGTCCGCACGGGCCGGTATCACCCATCTGCCAGAAGTTGTCCGACTCGAAAGCCTTGCCGCCGGTTTTATCGCCAATACGAATAATACGGTCTTCCGGCAAACCAATCACTTTATGCCAGATGTTAAAGGCCTCATCGTCCGTCTGGTATACGGTGACCAGCAAACGCTCTTTCGGCAATTTCAGCACACCGGTCAGAAACTCCCAGCCATATTGAATCGCTTCTTCTTTGAAGTAGTCACCAAAGCTGAAATTACCCAGCATTTCAAAGAAGGTATGATGACGGGCAGTAAAGCCGACATTCTCCAGGTCATTGTGTTTACCACCAGCACGTACACAGCGCTGCGCCGTGGTCGCTCGGGAGTAATTACGCTTTTCCAGACCCAGAAAAGTATCTTTAAACTGGTTCATACCTGCGTTTGTAAACAGCAGGGTCGGGTCGTTGGCGGGAACCAGCGACGAACTTTCGACTATCTGGTGGCCTTTGCTTTCAAAAAACGTAAGAAACGCACGGCGAATCTCATCAGTGCTCATGTACATTTGACAATCCTGAATAATGCTGTGTTAATTCCCCTGCCTGCAACTGCGCCCCAGTTGCCTGCTGCCGAACAACCAAGTTCAGCGAACATGCAGGTTTAATCAATCTAAGATAAAAGGTTTACCGGCTATTGTAAAACAACGCGGGTTTGACGGGAAATGTTCTGTTAACACAATGGCGGAATCAGCCTCAGTATTCATCTTCAACCGCTAAGGCATAACGAATCTGGTCAAAATCAAAACCCCTTGATTGCATAAAACGTAATCGGCGGGCTTTTTCTTTCGGTGTGTCCATCTGGGTGTCACCAAACTTGCGTTGTGCCACCGCTCTGGCCTGTTCGAACCAATCCACGCCGGCCTCTTCCAGTGCCTGCTTGATACACAAATCATGCACCCCTTTCATCTTCATTTCCTGCTTGATGCGCAGCATGCCCCAGCCTTTTGAGACCCCGTTTCGCACCGCCATGGCCGCATAACGGGCATCATCCAGCCAGTTGTAATCCTGGCAATAGGCGACCGCGTCACTGATCTCCTGTTCGCTGTAACCGCGCTGCTTGAGCTTTTGCTGCAATTCGCGCTTGGCATGGTCTCTCCGTGACAGATAACCTACGGCCGCTTCTTTGGCCGAGATTTTAGGTGCTTGCCTTCTCACCTAGATACCTCCCCGATTGGCGTATACCCAAGTAAAATAAATGACGGGTTATTCCATGCCCCTTAAACGACTCAGGTCCATCGATTGTAAATACAAAACGGGCACTGGCATGGGTGATTTCACCTCTGCACAGCGCCCGTTAAAGAATGACTGCTCCGGCTAACCAGCCGTGACATCATGCGTCGTGATTAAAAAGCTTCATCCTGAGCATCGACTTTATCAGTCTCTGCATTCACAAGCTCAGCATCGGCTTCTGAAACATTGGCAGGGTTCAGCAGCAACTCACGCAGCTTCTTATCAAGCTCTTCAGCAATTTCTGGATGCTCACCAAGGTACTTACAAACATTGGCCTTACCCTGACCAATCTTATCGCCTTTATAGCTATACCAAGCGCCTGCTTTGTCTACTAGTTTGTTCTTCACACCAAGATCAACCAGCTCACCTAAACGGTTGAAGCCCTGACCATAAAGTATTTGGGTTTCAGCTTGCTTGAACGGTGCGGCAATCTTGTTCTTGACCACTTTAATGCGGGTTTCGTTCCCCACCACTTCATCGCCTTCTTTGATCGCGCCGGTACGGCGGATATCCAGACGAACAGAAGCATAAAATTTCAGCGCGTTACCACCTGTGGTGGTTTCCGGGTTACCGAACATCACACCGATCTTCATACGGATCTGGTTGATGAAGATACACATACAGTTCGACTGTTTCAGGTTACCCGTCAGCTTACGCATGGCCTGAGACAGCATACGCGCCTGCAAGCCCATGTGCGAATCGCCCATTTCGCCTTCAATTTCGGCTTTTGGTGTCAGCGCGGCAACGGAGTCGACCACGATCATATCGACTGCGCCGGAACGGGCCAGTGCATCACAGATTTCCAGCGCCTGCTCGCCGGTATCCGGCTGTGACACCAGCAACTGATCAATATCCACACCCAGCTTCTTGGCATAAATCGGATCCAGCGCATGCTCGGCATCGATAAAGGCACAGGTTTTGCCCTTGCGCTGTGCGGCGGCAATGGTTTCCAGCGTCAGGGTTGTTTTACCTGATGATTCCGGACCATAAATTTCGACGATACGACCCATTGGCAGGCCGCCGGCACCCAGTGCAATATCCAGAGACAGTGAACCGGTTGAGATGGTCTCAATGTCCATCGTACGGTTGTCACCCAGCTTCATAATGGAGCCTTTACCGAACTGCTTTTCGATCTGACCCAGGGCAGCGGCAAGAGCCTTCTGTTTGTTGTCGTCCATTCGACTCTCCAACGGATGCTAATTCAATATTCAAATTACTGGTTAGTATACTGTCTATTCATACAGTGTCTAGCACTGTATGGCATTTTTTCCTGACCGGCTGCCGGGCCGGGCCAGACTGTGATCTTCACTGCAGAGTGTTCAGGCGATCAAGTAAGCCTTGCAATGCGCGCTCGACAGCCTGCGCACGGACGGCCTGCCGGTCTCCGCTAAAATGGCAGGTTTCGGCACCCAGCCAGCCTGTGGTATCTGCCCAGGCAAAACACACAGTGCCGACCGGTTTATCCGGCGTGCCGCCATCAGGTCCGGCAATACCGCTGACAGCCACGCTGATAGAGGCCAGAGAATGTGCCAGCGCACCTGTCGCCATCTCCTGCACCACAGGCTCACTCACCGCACCGTACTGAGCCAGGGTTTCAGGTTTAACGCCCAGCATCTCCTGCTTGGCGTCATTGCTATAGGTAATAAATGCCCGGTCAAACCAGGCAGAGCTGCCCGCAATATCCGTGATCGCAGCAGAGACTCCGCCACCGGTACAGGATTCTGCGGTCGTGGCGAGCCACTGCTGGATTTTCAGTGCCTGACCAAGCTGCGCTGACAAAGATGTCGTCACCATCGGCTTTCCTCCGTACACAGTCAATGCCGACACCTTACTAGGATGGTATGGGCGCTTCAAGCATTAGTCGCGACATGAAATTGCGCTTCCCCCTTTGCCACTATTCCGCTTTCACGTATCCTAGACGGCCTGATTTTTCTCGGTTTGATGCGGGCAACAGCGTGACAATAAAAGGTTTAGAAACACACACACCCATGATGCAGCAATATTTGAGGCTGAAAGCTGAAAACCCTGATGTGCTGATGTTTTACCGCATGGGGGATTTCTATGAACTCTTCTTTGATGATGCCAAGCAAGCTTCTCAACTGCTGGATATTTCGCTCACCAAGCGAGGTTCAAGCAACGGCCAGCCCATACCTATGGCTGGCGTGCCTTACCATGCCGTTGAAGGTTATCTCGCCAAGCTGGTTCAGTTAGGCGTTTCCGTCGCGATATGCGAGCAGATTGGCGATCCTGCCACCAGCAAAGGGCCGGTTGAACGCCAGGTTGTGCGTATTGTCACACCCGGAACCGTCAGCGATGAGGCGCTGCTTCAGGAAAGACGCGATAACCTGATTGCGGCGATTTTCTGTCAGAATGGCCGCTTCGGCTATGCCACATTGGACATCACCTCCGGCCGTTTCATGCTGATTGAGCCCGAGACCGAAGAAGCCATGCAGGCCGAGCTGCAGCGTACCAGTCCGGTCGAGTTGCTGTATCCGGAAGATTTTCCTCTGCCTGGCCTTTTCAGCCATATGAAAGGGGCACGCCGACGCCCGGTGTGGGAGTTTGATCTGGACACCGCCCGTCAGCAGCTGACGCTGCAATTCGGCACCCGCGATCTGGTGGGTTTTGGCGTTGAAAACGATGAGTTCGGCCTGTGTGCGGCCGGCTGCCTTCTGCAATATGTGAAAGATACGCAACGCACCGCGCTGCCTCACATTCGAGCCATCACCCGGGATACCCAGGAACAATCAGTGATCCTGGACGCCGCGACCCGCCGTAATCTGGAACTGACCCAGAATCTGGCCGGCGGCACCGACAATACGCTGGCTTCGGTACTGGACCACACGGCCACCCCCATGGGCAGCCGCCTGCTCAAACGCTGGCTGCATCAGCCCGTCAGAAATCGTCAGCAGCTGAATCTGCGTCTGGATGCCATCGGCAACCTGAAAGACAGCGGCATGTTCGCCGAGCTGGCCGGCGTGCTTCGTCACATGGGCGATCTGGAAAGAATTCTGGCCCGGCTGGCATTGCGCTCGGCCCGGCCGCGGGATCTTGCCCGCATGCGGACAGCACTGCAGCACCTGCCCGCCCTGGCTGAGCTGCTGGCCGAGTTAAACAGCCAATCACTGCGCCAGCTGGCTGAACAAAGCCAGCCGATGGACGAGATTTGCAGCCTGCTGGAACACGCTATTATTGAAAACCCGCCTGTCATTATCCGTGACGGTGGCGTGCTGGCACCTGGCTACAATGCCGAGCTGGACGAGTGGCGCGATCTGGCTGATGGTGCCACCAAATTCCTGGCTGAGCTGGAAGCACGCGAACGTGAGCGCCATGACATCGACAGCCTGAAAGTCGGTTTTAATCAGGTGCATGGCTTTTATATTCAGATCAGCCGTGGTCAGAGCCACAAAGTCCCGAGCCATTATGTTCGCCGTCAGACACTGAAAAATGCGGAACGTTACATTATCCCTGAGCTGAAAGAGCACGAAGATAAGGTGCTTAACTCCAAGTCCAAAGCACTGGCACTGGAAAAACAGCTCTGGGAAGCCCTGTTTGACAGCCTGCTGCCGCATCTGGCTCAGTTGCAGCAGACCGCGGCCGCGCTGTCGGAACTGGATGTGCTGGCCAACCTGGCTGAACGTGCAGATACGCTGAATTACTGCCGCCCGACACTGAGCGATAAACCTGGTCTTGATATCAATGCTGGCCGTCACCCGGTCGTCGAGCAGGTGCTGGATGCGCCTTTCATTGCCAACCCGATCTCGTTACATCAGGATCGCCGCATGCTGATCATCACAGGGCCGAACATGGGCGGTAAATCCACCTATATGCGGCAGACGGCCCTGATCGCGCTGATGGCACATGTCGGCTCTTATGTACCGGCAGATTCCGCCACGATTGGGCCTCTGGATCGCATTTTCACCCGGATCGGTGCCTCGGACGATCTGGCCTCAGGCCGCTCCACCTTCATGGTGGAAATGACAGAAACCGCTAATATTCTTCATAACGCGACGGAAAACAGCCTGGTGCTGATGGATGAAATCGGCCGTGGTACCAGTACCTATGACGGGCTTTCTCTTGCCTGGGCCAGTGCCGAATGGCTGGCAGAAAAAATTGCGGCCATGACGCTGTTTGCCACTCACTATTTCGAACTGACCGAGTTGCCGTCGCTGATAACCGGGCTGGCCAATGTCCACCTGGATGCCATTGAGCACGGGGATGAAATTGCCTTTATGCACGCCGTGCAGGAAGGGGCGGCCAGCAAGTCTTTCGGTCTGGCGGTTGCCAGCCTGGCGGGTGTTCCTAAATCGGTGATCAAGCGAGCCAAGCAGAAGCTGCAACAACTGGAGACCACGGGTCACCAGCACGCCATGGAACAGCCGCAGACGCAACGCGCAGACAATCAGCAGCTCTCGCTGATCCCTGAGCCCAGCGAAGTCGAAGAAGCGCTGGCGCGTCTGAATCCGGATGAGCTGACGCCAAGGCAAGCTCTGGATGAGCTTTACCGTTTAAAAGCGTTGTTATAGCGGATCCCAGGTAATGGAGCCGGCACGATCAAGAAAGGACGCCGAAGCGTCCTTTCTTTTCCCTTTTTATCTTGTTTCGTATTATTCGCTTCTTGTTGTTGGTTCTTGTGTCTTTCTCGTTATGTCAGCATGCTCTGAACAAATACGCTTGCCTCAAATTTCCTGATTGAACAGGGATTCAATGTTCAGGCCCTGATGTGTCAGCATGTCACGCAGGCGGCGCAGGCCTTCGACCTGGATCTGACGCACACGCTCGCGGGTCAGGCCAATCTCGCGACCGACATCTTCAAGGGTGGAAGCTTCATAGCCCAGCAGACCAAAACGGCGGGCCAGCACTTCACGCTGTTTGGGGTTCAGTTCCTGCAGCCAGGTGACAATAGAGGTTTTCATATCGTCATCTTGCGTGGAGGTTTCCGGGCCGCCGCAGCGTTCATCCGGGATGATATCCAGCAGGGCTTTTTCCGTATCACCGCCAATCGGGTTATCGACCGAGCCGACACGTTCATTGAGGCGCAGCATGCGGTTCACATCATCCACTGACTTATCCAGCTGCAGGGCAATATCTTCGGCTGTGGGTTCATGATCCAGCTTCTGGGCCAGCTCACGAGCCGTACGCAGGTAGACATTCAGCTCTTTCACCACATGAATCGGTAAGCGAATGGTCCGGGTCTGGTTCATGATAGCCCGTTCAATGGTCTGACGGATCCACCAGGTTGCATAGGTAGAGAAACGGAAACCGCGTTCAGGATCGAATTTTTCCACCGCGCGGATCAGGCCCAGGTTACCCTCTTCGACCAGATCCAGCAGGGCAAGACCACGGTTACTGTAACGGCGGGAGATCTTCACCACTAAACGCAGGTTACTTTCGATCATGCGTTTACGGGCGACTTCATCACCCCGCAGCGCACGGCGGGCATAGAGAACTTCTTCTTCGGCGGTTAAAAGTGGGGAAAAGCCGATTTCGCCGAGATAAAGCTGAGTGGCATCCAGTGCTTTCTGAGTGACACTGTAGGACGAGATATCCAAATCTTCGTCGGTGTCATCAACCTCTGAGTCTGCTTTTGCTGAAACGTCGGCTTCCTGCTCTTCAACATCAAGCTCCATCTCATCTTCAAACTCTTCGTAGTTTTCGATATCAGTAGCTGCATTACTTCTGCTCATAGCGCCTCCCAGATAGCGTTTTGCAAATCCGGTTCACCACGCCCGAGCAGTCTGTCAGTTTGGCAGGTACTTGAGCGGATTCACTGACTTGCCTTTATAACGGATCTCAAAGTGCAGTCGGACATTGTTCGTTCCCGAGCTGCCCATCAAAGCAATTTTTTGCCCTGCGGTTACCGTATCTTGCTCCCTGACGAGTACTCTGTCGTTATGTGCATATGCACTTAAGTAGTCGTCATTGTGCTTTATAATGACAAGGTTGCCATAACCCCGTAATGCATTGCCGGCATACACCACTTTCCCTGCAGCTGTTGCGTTGACGTTCTGGCCTCTCTGGCCTGCAATATCAATGCCTTTATTGCCATTATCACTGCTGGAAAAGCCGGAAATGACTCTTCCCTTTGCCGGCCACACCCAGGTATCAATCTTGTCAGCGACAGGTGCTGGCGTCTTGCCTGCCTTGTCACTTGTGTTAACCTTGTTTGTAACAACTTTGTTAACTTTTGAGTCTTGAGAGTACTCTTTTGTGGGAGCGCGATCAACATCTTTATTGACGCTTTTTTGCACGGTTTTTGCAGGTGTTGTAACCGGATTGGCTTTGGTCGGAGGCGCTGTTTTAGCCGGTTTACCCGGGGGGTTGATTTTACTGATGGTTTAGCAACCACCACAGCCGTTGAAGCAGCCGCAGTACCTGAAGCAACAGCAGCAGCGGTCGATACTGGACCGACCACAACTGCAGGCTGATAAGGCACAGCTTCCCGCTTGGGTGGCGCTGGCGGTTTTTTATTGATGACTGGCACAGGCTGAGCAGCCACTTTGTGACCGAACTGAGGGGCGACGTATTTGGACTTCCACAGAAACAATTTCTGGCCGGGGTATATGGTATAAGGGGGCGTCAGCTGATTCAGTGCAATCAAGTCGTTGACATCACGACCTGAAAGGTAAGAGATAAAATAAAGGGTGTCACCTTTTTGCACTTCATAGTAACTGCCGCGGTAGCTGCCTGGCCGGGTGTTGTCATAGTTCGCGCCATCAGGCGGATAAGTGGCACAGGCCGACAGCAACAAACAGGCTGCCAGTACCATCGGGACTTTGTGCTTTTTTCCGCTAAAACCTTTCATGCGCTACGCCAGCTCCCCTGCCACCAGAGGCACAAAACGGACCGGCGCAATTTCATCTGTCACATAGTGACCATCCAGTAAGCGGATGCGTTTCAGCATCTGGTGCTGCTCACCAACAGGGATCACCAGGCGTCCCCCTTCGGACAACTGCGCCAGCAACGCCGGCGGGACGACCTCCGCAGCAGCGGTCACTATAATGGCATCGAATGGCCCTTTACTTGACCATCCCTGCCAGCCATCACCATGCTTGGTCGAGATATTATGTAAGTCCAGCTGTTTGAAACGGCGTTTGGCCTGCCACTGCAAAGCCTTAATGCGTTCAACCGAGTAAACATGCTCCACCATACGAGACAGAATCGCGGTCTGATAGCCAGAGCCGGTGCCAATCTCCAGCACTCGCGTGCCGGGTTGCAAGGCAAGCAACTCTGTCATTCTGGCCACAATATAAGGCTGTGAGATAGTCTGCCCACGCCCGATGGGCAGGGCATTATTCTCGTAAGCCTTGTGCGACAAGGCTTCATCAATAAAATGCTCACGGGGAACCGTATCCATGACCCGCAATACCCTACGGTCTGCTATCCCCTGCTGAGACAAATATTCCATCAGGCTATGGCGTTGTTCCGCATAGCGCATTATCAGTTGCTCTCCACTTGTTTCATCCACTGTGCCAAGTCGTCCAGCGCATCGTGTGCTGTCAGATCAACCTGAAGCGGTGTAATTGACACTTGCTTGTGTTCTATTGCATAAAAGTCTGTACCTGGCCCGGCATCCTGACAACTGCCGGGAGGACCAAGCCAGTAAATCGTTTTGCCGCGAGGATCGACATCCCTGACCATTTTTTCCGCGCGATGACGGGCACCCAAGCGCGTCACCTGCCATTCGCCCAGTTCAGACAAAGGCACATCCGGCACATTGATATTGAGAATTTTATTCCTCGGCAGCGGCTGAGCCATCAAACGCCCCACCACTTCTTTGACGACCTGAGCGGCCGTCGCAAAATGTTCTCGCCCGACTAAAGACACGGCAATGGCCGGTACGCCGAGAAAATGCCCTTCCGTCGCGGCAGCCACTGTGCCTGAATACAGCACATCATCACCCAGGTTGGCGCCGTGATTAATCCCGGCCACCACAATATCCGGTTTATCGGTCAACCACTCGTTCAGCGCGAAGTGTACACAGTCCGTTGGCGTGCCTTCCACCGACATACGCCGGATGCCTTCTTCACGGACACGCAAAGGCGTTTCCAGTGTCAGTGAGTTGGAGGCACCGCTGCGATTACGATCCGGTGCCACCACATACACCTCACCCAGTTCTTTAAGGGTATCGGCCAGTGTGTTGATTCCTTCAGCAAAGATGCCATCATCATTACTGATCAAAATTCGCATATCTGCCATCCTTCTGCTCAGGCTCATCAATCAGTTCCCTCAATACTGCCGTGGCGAAACACCCTGCCGGTAAAGAGAACCGTACTTCCAGCTGATCAGCATGCAACTGCCAGCTCATGTCTGCCGGACGCAGCATCAGGGGACGACGTTCGTGTCGCATCCTGTTATCGCGGATCAATTTCAGCAGCAATGGCTCTTGCTCAATCACCGCCATTTCAAACGCTGCTGCCTCACCCTGGCTGGGCAGCGCATTGTCGCCGGTCATAGGCGCGGTGATCAGCCACTCGCCCGCCGCAACCTGGTCCTGCCATTCAGGCGTGACCTGCTCAACCAGCTGCCAGTCTTCGCTGCCCTGTTGCTGAACACAGTCACCCGCTAACAAGGTATCAGCCTTGCCATCGGCAATACGCTGGGATAGCACCATGTTAAACAACCAGGAGCGGGCGGCTGACAGATAGAAGCTGCGCTTGCTCTTGTCGCGAACACGAAACTCATCATTGCCCCATGCTCTGGCTTTGACCACGTTATTGCCGTCATGACCGAAGCGCTGCGCACCAAAGTAATTCGGCACGCCCTGTTGTTGAATTTTCACCAGACGCGCGTCGAGATCCTGCGGGTTATCCAGCTCGCTCAGACGCAACTCAAAATGATTGCCAGCCAGATCGCCGGGACGCAGTTTTTTGTCGTGACGATCAGTCGCCAGCACTTCGACACCGGGATGCTCGGCGACAAATGGCATCAAATCCGGATCAGGTTTACCCGGCAGATGCACGCTCAGCCACTGTTCGGTCACCGCGTGCCTGTCTTTCAGGCCAGCCCAGCTGACATCGCGGGATTTCACGCCGCACGCTTTCGCCAGCTCGTTGACAACATATTTGGTGTTCTCGCCGGTTTTACGGATCTTCACCATGAAATGCTCACCGCTGCCGGTGAAGTCAAAGCCCAGTTGCTCTTTGACGATAAAATCTTCCGGGCGAACTTTGCTTCGTCCCTGGCAGACAGGCTTACCATTCAGCCAGCTCAGGCTGTCCATATCAATTGTCATATTCTTTCCGTTATACAGGAAGGGGCGGCGTCAGAGCGAGCGCAGCAAAACGACCGCTTCGCAGGCGATGCCTTCTTTGCGGCCCGTAAAACCCAAACGTTCAGTCGTTGTGGCCTTTACATTAATATTATCGACCGTGGTGTCGAGATCGTCGGCAATGGTTTGGCACATTTGTTCAATATAAGGCGCCATTTTCGGTGCCTGCGCAATAATTGTGACATCCAGATTGCCCAGGCGATAGCCTTTCGCTTTCACCTTGGCGTACACGTCACGCAGCAGCATGCGGCTGTCTGCCCCCGCCCACGCCGCATCGGTATCCGGGAAATGACGGCCGATATCACCCGCACCTATCGCGCCCAGCAGCGCATCACACACAGCATGCAGAGCAACATCACCATCGGAGTGAGCAATCAGACCCTGTTCATAAGGCACTGCTACCCCGCCGATGATCACTGGGCCATCACCGCCAAACTTGTGTACGTCAAAACCGTGTCCAATTCGCATTATGCCTGCTCCTTTTGTCGTTGCTGCAGGTAAAATTCAGCCAGGGCCAGATCTTCAGGCTGAGTGACTTTCAGGTTATCAGCCCGACCGGGCACCAGCCGTGGCGACAAGCCGCAATATTCCAGCGCCGATGCTTCATCTGTGAGCACTGCCCCTTCCGCCAGCGATTTGACCATGGCATCTCTGAGCTGTCTGACCCGAAACATCTGGGGAGTCAGCGCATGCCAGAGATCGGTGCGATCCACCGTTGTCGCAATAGTTTGCCGGCCGTTGCCACGTTTCATCGTATCGCGCACCGGCGCGGCCAGAATGGCACCAAAGGCATGCTGTTGTGCCTGTTCAATCAGACGGGACAAATCATCCTGATGCAGACAGGGACGAGCAGCATCGTGCACCAACACCCAGTCATCATCTGCCAGTGTGGCCAGACCGGAAAACACCGAATCGGCACGTTCGCGACCGCCAGACACCACAACGATGTCCGCGCGATTGGCCAGAGGCAACTGATAAAAATAAGGATCGCCGTCACTGATCGCAATCACTACCCGGCCAATCGCGGGGTGTTGTAACAAGCTGTCCACCGTATGTTCCAGTATCGTTTTGCCTGCGATCACCAGATACTGCTTCGGCCTGTCGGCCTGCATACGACTGCCGACACCTGCAGCTGGCACAACTGCCGTTAAGGTTTGAGTCATGATGGGTTTACTGCCAAGTTAACGCTGAGTGGCCACTCCTAGAGAGAATGGTCACCGACTATGCGAAAAAAGTTTCTCCGGGCTTGATCATCCCCAGCTCATGCCGGGCCCGCTCTTCTACCGCTTCCAAGCCCTGATGCAAATCATTGATTTCGGCGTACATCTGCTGGTTACGCTGAACCAGTTCGGCATTCGCTTTTTGCTGTAGCGCCACATTGTTTTTAAGCGCCATATAATCAGACATGCCATTCTTGCCGGACCAGAATTCGTACTGCAGCCAGGATAATACCAGCAGTAACACTGCACTGAATACACGCATGCAAGCCTCATTCTTGGGTGATTAACACAAGTTGACAGGCTATCTCATCAGCCTCTAAGGCGGTAATAATCCCATAAAGCGCCGTATGTGACCAGTTCCGGACCCGCCATTCGGACAGAAAAAAGCCGCTCTGTTGAGCGGCTTATCATCCGGGGTCACTCAAAGTGACAAAAGTGAAGCTTCAGACTTATGCCTGACCTTTCACTTCTTTCAGACCGTTATACGGTGCTTTCTCGCCCAGCGCTTCTTCGATACGGATCAGCTGGTTGTACTTAGCAACACGGTCAGAGCGGCTCATAGAACCGGTCTTGATTTGACCTGCGGCTGTACCAACGGCCAGATCAGCAATCGTTGCATCTTCCGTTTCACCTGAACGGTGAGAGATAACAGCGGTGTAACCGGCATCTTTCGCCATCTTGATAGCCGCCAGCGTTTCAGTCAGAGAACCGATCTGGTTGAACTTGATCAGGATAGAGTTCGCGATACCTTTATCGATACCTTCTTTCAGGATCTTAGTGTTAGTCACGAACAGATCGTCACCCACCAGTTGCAGTTTATCGCCCAGCAGTTCTGTCTGGTGCTTGAAACCATCCCAGTCAGACTCGTCCAGACCGTCTTCAATCGACACGATTGGGTACTGGTTCGCCAGATCCTGCAGGTAGAAGTTAAACTCTTCAGACGTGAAGATTTTGCCTTCGCCTTTCATGTTGTAGTTGCCTGCTTCTTTGTCGTAGAACTCAGAAGCTGCACAGTCCATCGCCAGCGTGACGTCTTTACCCAGGACATAACCTGCCGCTTCAACTGCTTCTTTGATTGCAGCCAGTGCCGCAGCGTTAGATTCCAGGTTTGGTGCGAAACCGCCTTCATCACCGACAGCTGTGCTCAGACCTTTGGCTTTCAGTACTTTTGCCAGGTTGTGGAACACTTCAGCACCGATACGCAGACCTTCTTTCAGTGTTTTTGCACCGACTGGCTGGATCATGAATTCCTGGATGTCGACGTTGTTATCCGCGTGCTCACCGCCGTTGATGATGTTCATCATTGGCAGAGGCATAGAGAACTGGCCTGGAGTGCCGTTCAGTTCAGCAATGTGCTCGTACAGAGGCATGCCTTTTGCAGCCGCGGCCGCTTTTGCGTTCGCCAGAGAGACAGCCAGGATAGCGTTAGCACCAAACTTAGATTTGTTTTCAGTGCCGTCCAGGTCGATCATGATTTGGTCGATGTCCGCTTGGCTTTTCGCGTCTTTACCAACCAGTGCCTGAGCAATAGGACCGTTAACCGCTTCAACGGCTTTCAATACACCTTTGCCAAGGAAACGAGATTTGTCGCCGTCACGCAGCTCCAGAGCTTCGCGGGAACCCGTTGATGCACCAGAAGGTGCCGCAGCCATACCAACAAAACCACCTTCCAGGTGGACTTCAGCTTCCACTGTCGGGTTACCGCGTGAGTCGATGATTTCACGACCCAAAACTTTAACGATCTTAGACATAGTGTTTCCTCTTGCTTTATTTTGATTTAAAAAAGCGAAAAAAAGCTGCCGCACTCCATGTGCAACAGCTGTTTGTAACTTATTTCTCTTCGAACTCACCGCGCTGGTGCTGACCAGCCGCTTTGACGAATCCTTCAAACAAAGGATGGCCATCGCGAGGTGTTGAGGTGAACTCAGGGTGGAACTGAGCCGCTACAAACCAAGGGTGATTCGGCACTTCGATAATCTCTACCAGCTTCTTGTCAGCAGACAGGCCGGAGATTTTCAGGCCCGCTTCTTTCAGCTGAGGCAACAGATTATTGTTCACTTCGTAACGGTGACGGTGGCGCTCGTGAATGGTTGCACTGCCGTACATTTCACGGGCTTTGCTGCCCTCTTCCAGATGGCACAGCTGAGAACCCAGACGCATAGTTCCGCCCAGATCCGACTCTTCCGTGCGCTCTTCCACGTTACCTTCGCTGTCGACCCATTCAGTGATCAGGCCCACCACAGGATACGGTGATTTGGCGTCAAATTCCGTCGAGTGAGCACCGCTCATGCCCGCCACATTACGGGCGAACTCGATCAGCGCCACCTGCATACCCAGGCAGATGCCCAGATAAGGGATGTTGTTTTCACGCGCATATTGCGCTGTCATGATCTTGCCTTCAACACCACGACCACCAAAACCGCCCGGTACCAGAATCGCATCCAGACCTGCCAGCATTTCTACGCCTTTTGATTCAACATCCTGCGAATCGACGTATTTGATGGTCACAGACAAGCGGTTTTTCAGGCCCGCATGCTTCAGTGCTTCATTCACTGATTTATAGGCATCCGGCAGTTCGGTGTATTTACCCACCATGCCAATCGTCACTTCACCGGTCGGGTTGGCGTCTTCATAAATCACGCGCTCCCACTCACTCAGATCGGCTTCCGGCGCTGTAATACCAAAGCGCTGACACACCAGCTCATCCAGACCCTGCGACTTGATCAGCTGAGGGATCTTGTAGATGGAGTCAACGTCTTTCATGGAGATAACGGCTTTTTCCGGCACGTTACAGAACAAGGCAATCTTGGCTCGCTCATTGGCCGGAATCATCCGGTCAGAACGGCAGATCAGCACATCCGGCTGAATACCGATAGACAGCAGTTCTTTCACTGAGTGCTGAGTAGGCTTGGTTTTCACTTCACCGGCCGCGGCCAGGTAAGGCACCAGAGTCAGGTGCATAAACATTGCACGCTCACGGCCCAGCTGCACGCCCAGTTGGCGAATCGCTTCCATAAATGGCAGGGACTCGATATCACCGACCGTACCGCCCACTTCGACAATCGCGACGTCGTGGCCTTCTGCACCGGCAATCACACGCTCTTTGATAGCGTTCGTAATATGAGGGATGACCTGAATGGTCGCACCCAGATAGTCACCGCGACGCTCTTTACGCAGCACGTCTTCATAGACACGGCCAGCAGTAAAGTTGTTGCGCTTGGTCATCTTGGTACGGATAAAACGCTCATAGTGACCAAGGTCAAGGTCGGTCTCTGCACCGTCTTCCGTAACGAATACTTCACCGTGTTGAATCGGGCTCATCGTGCCTGGATCAACGTTAATGTAAGGGTCTAGCTTCATCATGGTCACTTTCAGACCACGGGCCTCTAAGATGGCCGCCAGTGAGGCTGCAGCAATACCTTTACCTAGGGAGGATACAACACCGCCCGTCACAAAAATGTAATTCGTTGTCATGTTTAACCTGGAAGATTGGTGTAGAGGATAAAAAGTATCTGGACGGGAAATTAGTATACCAGACACATTTTATTGCCACAACGTGAAAACTATCACAGTAAACCCAGACGCTTTTTGTTCCAAATCAAGCCCGGTATCCTTGACGGAAAGTCTGCTTACGGGTTAGTGCTTACTTTGTTGCTGAAACAGACTTTTCCTTGCGCTTAACATTTTCCCACTCGGCATCCAGCTCATCCAGTGAGCAAGCGTCAATCGACTTGCCCTGTTCCAGCACACAGCGTTCCACTGCGCGAAACCGGCGTTCGAACTTACGGTTGGCTTTGTGCAAGGCCATTTCCGGTTTCACTTTCAGGTGACGGCTCAGGTTCACCACAGCAAACAGCAGATCGCCGACCTCCTCTTCGATGCGTTCCTGATCAGGCACCGCCTGATGGGCTTCTTCCATCACTTCGTCGATTTCTTCCTGCACTTTGTCAACCACCGGTCCCAGTGTTGGCCAGTCAAAACCCAACCGGGCGCAACGTTTCTGGATTTTATCGGCCCGGTTCAGCGCAGGCATCGCCTTAGGGATATTAGCCAGAATACTGTCATCCTGCCCTTTTTCTGCACGCTCTTTGGCCTTTTCCGCTTCCCAATTTGCATGGATCGCAGCTTCATCGGCGAAATTCTTGTCTGCAAAAACATGAGGATGGCGACGAATGAGTTTGTCATTGATCGCACCGACCACATCATCAAAATCAAATAACCTTTGTTCTTTCGCCAGCTGGCTGTAGAAGATCACCTGAAATAACAGATCGCCCAGCTCTTCCTTCACTTCATCCCAGTTCTCTGCGGCAATGGCCTCTGCCACTTCATAGGCTTCCTCCAGCGTGTGCGGCACAATCGAGGCAAAGTCCTGTTTGAGATCCCAGGGCACCCCCGCTGCGGGTCGCGCAGCTGCGTCATGATGGAAAGTAAGGTGCTGATGGGCTTATCGCTCATGATGGTTTTCCTGTGCTCTGTGTCGGGTTGTTATTTCGCACAAAACGGGCCGGGGCCTGTTCTGTCGATAGTATGTGATCAGTGCAGTCGTCTGGCTTCAAAGACATCTTTCACCTGCTCCAGGCGGAGGATCAGTCTGCCCAGACTGTCGAGATCGGTCAGTTCAATATCAAAATCCATGATCGCCATCTGCTTTTTGAAATCGATCCGGCTTTTCACCCCGGCCACTTTGACCTTTTCATTGTGCATGGTGTTGGTCAGATCTTTAATCAGGCCGTTACGCTCAGAAGCGGTTACCCTGACGGTCAGCGTGTAGCGTCCGGCAAAGCTGCCGCCCCAGACGGTATGAATGATCCGCTGCGGCGCAACATGACGCAGCTCTTCCAGCTGTTCACAGTCGCTGCGGTGCACAGAGATCCCCCGCCCCTGGGTCACAAAGCCGACTATGTCATCGCCGGGAATGGGCTGACAACAACGCGCCAGGTGGGTCATCAGGTTATCCACCCCTTCCACCACCACAGCATCGCGCTGCGGTTTTTTCTGGCTGGCCTTGCTGCCCGCCTCGGTTAAACGCTCCAACAGCTGCTGATCTTCTTCTTCAGCCGTCGGCTTGTTAACCAGCGCATTGATGTGGTTAATGACCTGGTTGATGCGCAGGTCGCCGCTGCCGATCCCGGCAAACAGCTCATCGGTCGAGTTCACGTTAAAGCGCTTCAGGGCGTAGGACTCGGCATCTTTCATGGTGGCGCCGATTTTCTGCAGTTCCTGCTCCAGAATCTCCCGGCCGGCCGTGATGTTTTTATCTCTGTCCTGCTTGCGGAACCAGGCATGTACTTTAGCGCGTGCCCGGCTGGAATTGACAAAGCCCAGGTTCGGATTCAGCCAGTCACGCGACGGATTCGGCTCTTTCTGGGTGATGATTTCGACCTGATCACCCATTTGCAGGTGATAGGTGAAAGGGACAATTCGCCCTTCCACTTTGGCCCCGATACAACGGTGACCCACTTCAGAGTGAATGTGATAGGCGAAATCGAGCGGCGTGGCATTCAAGGGCAGATCAACCACATCCCCTTTCGGGGTGAAGGCATAGACCCTGTCGTCGAAGACCTGACTGCGCAGCTCCTCGAGCATTTCGCCAGAGTCGGACATTTCCTCCTGCCAGGCCAGCAGCTTACGCAGCCAGTTGATTTTCTCATCATAGGCAGAATGGGCGCCGGCGGAGGTGCCGGATTCTTTGTATTTCCAGTGTGCGGCCACGCCCAGCTCAGACTCTTCGTGCATCTGCTTGGTGCGGATCTGGATCTCAATGGTTTTGCCTTCCGGGCCGATCACCACAGTGTGAATCGACTGATACCCATTGGGTTTGGGATTGGCCACATAGTCATCGAATTCTTTGGGCAGATGCCGGTATTTGGTATGCACCACCCCCAGTGCCGCATAACAGTCCTGCAGCTGGTCCGCGATAATACGCACCGCACGCACATCGAACAGCTCATCAAAGGCCAGATTCTTTTTCTGCATTTTGCGCCAGATGCTGTAGATATGCTTCGGGCGTCCATGCACCTCAGCCTTGATATTCGAGGCTTTCATCGACTCATCCAGATCCTTCACGAAATGATCGATGTAGTGTTCCCGGTCGATACGACGCTCAGACAACTGTTTGGCGATCTGCTTGTAAGTCTCCGGGTGCTTGTAGCGAAACGCGTAGTCTTCGATTTCCCACTTCAGCTGACCGATCCCCAAACGGTTGGCCAGCGGAGCATAAATATTGGAACACTCCCGCGCGGCGGCACGGCGAACATTATCCGGCTCGTCCTTCACCTCGCGCAGATTACAAATGCGTTCGGCCAGTTTGATCACCACGCAGCGGAAGTCGTCCACCATAGAAAGCAGCATGCGGCGAATATTATCGACCTGTGCCGATTGTGCCGCGCCTTCTTTGATGGCATTCAGCTGGCTGATTGCCGCCATCTGCTTGACACCCTTGACCATTTGCAGAATGGTTTGGCCGTATTCCTCTTTGATGTCATCGCTCTTGTAGAAGCCACCTTCAACAAGCGGGAACAGCAGGGCCGCCACCAGAGTGTCAGTATCCATACTGAGCATCACCAGGATTTCAACCATTTCCCGGCCACGCCACAATAACTGACCGGCCGCTTCCTTGTTGTCCAGATGCGCTTCACAGCGCTGATAAGTTTGGATCAGACGGTCCGAGGTTTTAGCATCCTGCAGCAGACTCTCTACCCAGGGTACCAACTCAAATTTAGCGTTTTCCTTTAAATGCGCACCGCGAACTGCGACCATGATTCTGTCCTGTATAGCGTGATTACGGATGGCTTTTCTGTTACTCCCGGCGGCCTTCGCAGGCTCAGCCTGGCATCAGGTCCGGATAAACAGTGCCATAGATTCTAAATGCCCCGTGTGGGGAAACATATCCAGCATACCCAGCCGTTGCAACTGATAGCCCTGTTGCAGCAGTACCTGACTGTCCCGCGCCAGCGTCGACGGGTTGCAGGACACATATAAAATCCGGCTGGGCGATAAGGCGGCCACTTCTTTCATTACCCCGGCAGCACCAGCGCGTGCCGGATCCAGCAACACTTTGTCGAAACCGTTTGTGGCCCAGCTGAACGACTCAATCCCCTGCTCAAGATTACCCTGATAAAAAGCCGTATTCGCCAGCTGATTCAGCGCCGCATTGGCACTGGCGCGCTGCACCATCTCATCCACACCTTCGACACCGACAACGTGTTGTGCTTTCTGCGCCAGCGGTAAACTGAAATTACCCAGTCCGCAGAAAAGATCCAGTACTCTGTCCTGCGGCTGAATATCCAGCCAGTCCAGTGCCTGCGCGATCATCCGGGCATTCACCGTCCGGTTGACCTGAATGAAATCTTTCGGTGAGAACTGCAATGTCAAACCATTCACGACATAGCAAGGCGTGTCACCTGCCAGCTGAGTCACTTCATCCGGTCCCGGAGCGAGGAAAAGCATAACATGATGACTGTCAGCAAATTGCTGAATGCTCGTCATATCCGGGTCAGAAAATGGCTTGAGATGTCGGATCAGCACCACAGGACCATTATCGGCTTCGACCAGCTCGACGTGCCCCAGGTTCCGGCGACCCTGCAATTGCGCCAGCAAATCACGCAAAGGCGGCAGCAGCGCATTCAGCGAAGCCGCCAGTACAGGGCAATGTTCAATATCAACGATGGCTTTGCTCTGCTCCTGGCGAAAACCGAAACACAGCCCTTTGCCGGATTCAAACCTAAGGCTGAAACGCGCGCTCCGTCTGTACTGCCATGTCTCTCCGGTCACAGGTTCGTCCTGCACAAATGCCGTCGCCGTCTCGTTTTCTCCCCCAAGGCAAACTTCGCCATCAACTCCCCCAGAGCCTGACGCTTGGCCGATACCTGGGCAGAATGAGAGAGATGTTGCAAGTTACACCCGCCACACTGGTCATAGACAGGACACTGAGGTGTAATGCGCTCAGGACTGTCAGTCAGCCGTTTGATGACTTTGGCCCGGGCATAGTGTTTTTTATTGTCGGTGAGCTGGACCAGCGCACGTTCGCCTGGCAGCAATCCCGGAATAAAAACCGGTTTGCGCTCAAGATGAGCGATGCCTGAGCCCAGATGGTCGAGACGAGAAACCGTCACTTCTTTGTGTTTGGTGTCGCTGACAATTCGTTTAGTCGGCTTAAAAAAGCGTGCCATAATGTTGTAACTCACGGTGTTCTGTCGCCTTTTCAAGGCAACGCCGAATCGACTTCAATTGTCGCTACGGTAAAGATTCATTAAGCTAAGGGCTGGAACATGCTTGCGTGACCAGCATAGACAGCAATTCTCCCACAGAATCGAATTCTTGTAACCATGACCAAATACGGACTTCGCGCCCGGGTTTTCACCCTGACATTAGCACCAACCCTGATCATTGGCCTGCTATTGAGCGCATTTTTCACATTGAGCCGCTACCGTGATCTGGAGCATCAGCTGATTGAAACCGGCACCAGCATCATCGAGCCGCTGGCGATTGCCACCGAATACGGTATGGCAGATCATAATCGTGAAGCGGTCAGACGCATCATCAGCTATGCCCATCGCAAGCATTCCGATATTGTACGCAGTATTGCGGTTTTTGACGGTAATAATGAGCTGTTTGTGACCTCAAATTTCCACCGGAATTTTGAGGCGCTGATGTTCCCCGATGATCAGCCGATCCCCTTCCTGCCTGACATCATCATCAATGACAGCACCATGATCATGCGGGCGCCGATACTGACAGAAGCCCAGCAGAGTAACCTGTCGGCACCGGGGTTTCAGGCCAGAGCACTGGGTTACATTGCCATTGAAATGGATATGAGCCCGCTGCGGCTGCAGCAATATCAGGAAGTCTTTACGGCGCTGATGGTCTTGCTGCTGGGCCTGATCCTGTCGGGGTTGTTTGCCTATCGGCTGATGCGGGATGTCACCCGCCCGATCTCACACATGATCAGTGTGGTAGACAGAATCCGCCGCGGGCATCTCGATATCCGGATTGAAGGCGAGTTACTGGGCGAGCTGGATAACCTGAAAAACGGTATCAATGCCATGGCCATTTCGCTGTCGGACTACCACATCGAAATGCAGCAAAGCATCGATCAGGCCACCTCCGATCTGCGTGAAACCCTTGAGCAGCTGGAAATCCAGAACGTCGAGCTGGATATTGCCAAAAAACGTGCTCAGGAAGCCGCCCGGGTCAAATCCGAATTTCTGGCCAATATGTCTCACGAGTTGCGGACACCGCTGAATGGCGTCATCGGCTTTACCCGCCAGATGCTCAAAACCCGGCTCAGTGCCAGTCAGCACGATTACCTGCTGACGATAGAGAAATCCGCCAACAACCTGCTGACCATCATCAATGACATTCTGGACTTTTCCAAACTGGAAGCCGGGAAACTGCTACTGGAAAATATTCCGTTCGACTTCACCGACTCGCTGGATGAAGTCATGCGCCTGCTGGCCCCCAGCGCCCATGAGAAAGGCCTGGAACTGACCCTACGGGTTGATCAGCGTATTCCAACCGGCCTGATTGGCGATCCACTGCGAATTCAGCAAGTGCTGACCAATTTGATCGGTAACTCAGTGAAATTTACCGAGCGCGGCAACATCGATATTGCCGTTGAACTCAAAGCCGATCGCGATGAAAGCCTCGAATTGCAATTCATGGTCCGCGATACCGGGATCGGGATTTCAGAGCGCCAGCAAGCACAGCTGTTTCAGGCATTCAGCCAGGCCGATGCCAGCATTTCACGCCGCTATGGCGGCACTGGGCTGGGGCTGGTGATCACCCAGAAACTGGTCACTCAGATGGGGGGCGAGATCAGCCTGACCAGTCGCCTGCACCAGGGTTCCACCTTCTGGTTCACCCTCAAACTGACCAAAACGGATCTGCCGGTATCTCAGCCAATCGATACCAGCGAGCTGAAAAACCGCCACCTGCTGCTGATCGAACCCAACCTGCAGGCGGCCAACGTGCTGCAGCAACGCCTGCTGCAAGCAGGATTGGATGTAACCTACCGGGCCGACATGCCGGAGGACGATGTCGAACATCACGACTTTGCCCTGCTCTGCCTGTCACCGGGCGAACAGCCGCCGCTGGCCACCATTCTGGACAGAGTCTTTAAAGCCGAGCAACTGGCCGACAAAGTCTTGGTGTGCCTGCCCACCACAGAGCTGGCCTTGTCGGAACGCTTGCTCAGTGCCGGTGTGACGGCTTGTCTGGGTAAACCGCTGGCCCGACGCAAACTGTTTGATGCCTTAATTGGCCAGACTGATCAGCAGGATGAGCCTGAACCGCTGCCACTGGCTGCCGCGAACGATGCCCTGCTGCCGCTCACCGTGATGGCGGTCGATGACAATCCGGCCAACCTGAAACTGATTGCCGCCCTGCTCAGTGAACGGGTAGAAACCGTGATTACCGCCACCGGCGGTCGTAAAGCCGTGGAATACGCGCAGCAGAAAGCCTTTGATTTGATCTTCATGGATATTCAGATGCCTGAGATGGACGGCGTCAGAGCCTGTGAGGCGATTCATGAAACGACGCTGAACAGCCATACGCCCGTGATCGCAGTCACTGCCCATGCCATGGCCGGCGAACGTGAACGCTTGCTTCGAGCCGGGATGGACGATTACCTGACCAAGCCGATTGAAGAACAGATATTGCAGCAGATGCTGGCCAAATGGATTCCGCAGCCCCAGAACAACAGTTCAGCGCCTGCGGTGGCTGCCTCAGCGCCATCCGTTAAGCCGGATACAGAGAACAATAACGTCAGCTGGGACTGGGATCTGGCACTGAAACAGGCCGCCGGCAAAGAAGGCCTGGCCCGGGACATGCTGCAAATGCTGCTCGATTTTATGCCCGAAGTGGAAATGCTGGTCAATGAAGTGCTGGACGGCAAAGACATAGACCTGTGGCCATCCATCCACAAGCTGCATGGCAGCTGCGCCTACAGTGGCGTGCCGAGGCTGAAAAACCTCTGCTACACCCTGGAAACCCAGCTCAAAGCCGGAAGTTCAGCCACAGATCTGGAACCGGAACTGTTCGAACTAATCGACGAAATGAACAATGTCGTCAGGGCGTCACAAGCCTACCGGCAGTAATCCCCATCAGGCAGAAAGGGGGATCCTTTCTGCTTTGTTTTGTGCTTTTGGTTTTGTGCTTTTGGCTGCTTGGCAGGTCCGTGATCTGCCAGTCCCCCCATGATTGGGCACTGACGTCAAATCTGGCCCGTGCCATCCCGTTTATTTCATGACAAAAAAAGGGAAACCAACGTTTCCCTTTCTTTATCTCTGGCGGACGGATTGCGCGTTCAGCCCGTTTCTAAAATGACGGTTGCGACGGCATAGTGTTTTTCATCGGCTATAGTCAGATGAATATGGCGGACCGCCATCTGCGCGGCCAGTTCGGCAGCTTTGCCAGCCAGCGCTAATTCTGGCTTACCGCGTTCGTTATTGGTGACGGTAAAATCCTGAAACGAGACACCGCAGGCGATGCCTGTTCCCAGCGCTTTGGCAGCCGCTTCTTTGACCGCAAAACGCTTGGCCAGATAGCGGCCTGCCTGCTTATGCTGACTGAAAATAGTGAGCTCTTCAGGTGTCAGTACCCGCCGGGCAAACGTCTCACCGGCACGGGCGAGCACATGTTCGACACGGGCAATTTCAGCAATGTCTGTCCCCAGACCGACGATGGCCATGTTACCAGCGCGCTTCCAGCATCACTGCTTTCATGTCTGCCACGGCTTTATGCAGGCCGTCAAACACGGCGCGACCAATGATGGCATGACCAATATTGAGCTCGTAAATCTCCGGCAGGGCGGCAATCGGTTTGACATTGTGATAAGTCAGACCATGGCCGGCATTGACCTTAATGCCCTGATCATGGGCGTAGCTGGCAGCGGCAGCAATTTTCTTCAGCTCGGCCTGTTGCTCTGTGTCCGATGCCGCATCGGCGTAATGGCCGGTATGCAGCTCAATATAAGGTGCGCCACAGGCCACTGCGGCATCAATTTGCGCGCGATCCGCATCAATGAACAGAGACACAAGAATACCAGCCGCGGTCAGCTTTTCGGTTGCCGCTTTCACTTTGTCCAGTTGACCCACCACATCCAGGCCGCCTTCTGTGGTCAGCTCTTCACGCTTTTCCGGCACCAGGCAGACGAACTCAGGTTGGGTGTCCAGCGCGATCTGCACCATCTCATCGGTCACGGCCATTTCCAGATTCATACGCGTCTGAATGGTGTCGCGCAGAATACGGACATCGCGGTCAGTAATATGACGACGGTCTTCGCGTAAATGAATGGTAATACCATCAGCGCCTGCGCGTTCTGCCACTTCTGCCGCATGCACCGGATCCGGGTACCGGGTGCCGCGGGCATTGCGTAAAGTCGCAACGTGGTCGATATTGACGCCGAGCAGTATATTCTTCATGTAGCGGTACTCCTTCCTCTAGGGATAAACAATTCCCTGCTTTTTAATGGTTTGCTGCCAAGATACGGTTTCAGGGCCATACGTGTAAAGCGCTTTGCTGCCCTGAGCTGATCCTGGGATTCAAAATGCCGGGCGGCAATGGCTTTCAGTTGCCGTCCGGTAAACGTCAGCTGGCCGGCAACCAGAGAAGCAATAAAACCTCTTTGCTCCCGGTAGTTATACGTCATTTCATCGTCAACCGGCAGCCCGCTGCCGGCACAATGAAGAAAGTCCACCCCGTAACCCAAGTGATCCAGCAGCGCCAGTTCAAAGCGGCGCAATGCAGGTTCAGGGTTGTCCGCCTGAGCAAGCTCTCTCAGCACGTTGAGATAATCAAGAAACAAGGCAGGATAAGGGGTCTGAACTTCCAGTACCCGAGCCAAAATCTCGTTCACATACAAGGCGGAATACAGGATATAGCTGCGCATGGGCAGCCCGATACTGATCGGCTCGGCATGGGTCAGAACCGGCATACTGCCTCGGCCAGTCCATTTCATGAATAGGGGGTAAATGGCTGAAGCGCTCCTTTGAGATTGGAGCGCTTGCGGCGGGCACCTTTAGCCATCAGGGTGATCCGACCGGACTCTTCACTGAAGACGTCCAGGATCAGGCTCGTCTCACTGTAGTGACGAGAGTGCAGAACAAAACAGCGCTGCAACCCTTCCATCGCTGTCCTTAAAGATCGTCGATATAGCCAAGACTACGCAGGGCGCGTTCGTCATCTGCCCAACCGGATTTCACTTTCACCCACAGCTCAAGGTACACCTTGCGCTCGAACAGATCTTCCATGTCGAGGCGGGCTTCACGGCCAATGGTTTTGATTTTCTCGCCACCCTTGCCGATCACCATCTTTTTCTGACCTTTACGCTCAACCAGAATCAGGCCGTTGATATCAAAGCCATCGGTTTCCGGATTATAATCAAAACGTTCGATGTCAACCGTCACAGAATACGGCAGTTCTTCGCCGGTAAACCGCATCAGCTTTTCACGGATAATTTCGGAAGCCATAAAGCGCTGCGAGCGATCGGTCACGTACTCTTCCGGGAAGTAATACTCCCCTTCCGGCAAGCAACCACGGACTATCTTTTCAACATCCTCAATTCCGGTACCGTGCTTGGCGGCGATTGGGACGATAGCCTTGAAGTCCATTTTTTTCGCCAGCTCCTGCATATGCGGGAACAGATCGTACTTCATTTTGACGTTATCGACTTTATTGACCAGCAGCACCACAGGCAGACCGCTTTTCGCCAGCTTGTTGAGCACCATTTCATCGTCCGGTGTCCACATGGTGCCGTCCACCAGAAACAGCACCAGCTCAACATCGGTCAGCGAGCTGCTGGCCGCACGGTTCATCAGGCGGTTGATGGTGCGCTTTTCCTCGATATGCAGCCCGGGGGTATCTACGTACACCGCCTGATAGCCGTCTCGGGTATCCACGCCCATAATCCGGTGGCGGGTGGTCTGCGGTTTACGCGAGGTGATCGACAACTTCTGCCCGACCAGACGGTTCAGCAGTGTTGATTTACCGACATTCGGACGGCCAACGATGGCAATAAAGCCACAATGTGTTTTATCTGTCATGATTCTAACTGCTTCAATGCCAGTTCTGCCGCAGCCTGCTCAGCCTTGCGCCGACTACCGCCTTTACCAACCACAGGGTTATCCAGCCCCGAGACGTCGCACTGTACAGTGAATTCCTGATTGTGTGCTTCACCCTGTACCTTAGTTACAGTATATGCCGGAAGCGGCAAACGACGCCCCTGAAGGCATTCCTGCAGACGGGTTTTCGGGTCTTTCTGGTTGATACCGGGTTGTATGGTGTCCAGACGGCTCTGGTACCAGCTTAAAACAATCTGGCGGACACATTCGATATCACTGTCGAGGTAAATTGCCCCAATAATGGCTTCGACACAGTCAGCCAGAATGGAATCGCGGCGATAACCGCCGCTTTTCAGTTCGCCCGGCCCCAGCAACAGATGGTCACCCAGCTCGAATTCGCGGCCTAATTCAGCCAGCGTTTTGCCCCGAACCAAAGTGGCGCGCATCCGGCTCATGTCGCCTTCGTCGACTTTAGGGAAGCGATGGTACAGCTCATCGGCAATCACAAAGCTCAGGATAGAGTCACCCAGGAACTCCAGACGCTCGTTGTGCGTCCCGTTGGCGCTTCTGTGTGTCAGCGCCAGGGTCAGTAATTCGCTGTTCTTAAATTCGTGTCCCAGCTTACGCTGGAGTCTTTGTACAGGAGATGTCATTTTTTCCCGATCAGTCTATGCCTCCGATGCGGCTGAAGCGCACACCGGTAGGAATCCAAGAGGGAAGTACACTATCGGCACTTCGTTCAAATTCAAAGCTGATCCAGATCCCGACCGCCTTGCCAACCAGATTTGCTTCCGGCACGAATCCCCAGTAGCGGCTGTCCGCACTGTTATCACGATTGTCACCCATCACAAAGTAGTGACCTTCAGGCACCACCCACTCAGCAAGACCAGGACGCGGTTGATAATCAAACGTCTGATTCGGTCTTAACGGATGGATCAGAATGTCATGTTTCGCCTCACCAAGCTGTTCAGTAAACTGGATCAGCCGGGTTCTGTTCTGAACAAAGTCACTGTCGTGCATCTGGCTCATCATGACAGGTTTACATTCTGTTGTGCCTTTGGGTGCAATACAGATCTGCTTATTGTCACTATAGCGAACTAAATCGCCCGGCAATCCCACAACGCGTTTAATGTAATCCACGTTAGGATTGACCGGATATTTGAAGACAACAATGTCTCCGCGTTCAGGTTCACTTGTTTCCACCAGTTTATGACGGAAAACAGGATCACGCAGACCATAAGCAAATTTTTCAACCAGAATGAAATCGCCAACCAGCAAAGTTGGCATCATCGATCCGGATGGGATCTGGAACGGCTCATATATAAACGAGCGAAATACCATGATAATTGCTATCACAGGAAACATAGAGCTGGTGGATTCGACCCAGCCAGGCTGAGGCGCAACGGCTTCTAAGGTTTTAGCATCCACCTGACCACCGGCATTGGCCGCCGCCGCGTCGATTTTCAACTGACGCTTAGGTGCCCAGAGGAACCGATCCAGCGCCCAGATAATCCCGGTCACTATGGTTGCCAGCACTAAAATTAACGAAAACAGATTTGCCATTGCTGTTCCTAATGTCCCTATGATGAATTTTTCATGGTCTCTCAGGGTCTGATGACCCTAACCATTCCGCCGCATAATGCGGCGGAAGGCGGACTCGAATTATTTGTCTTTACCTACATGCAGTATGGCAAGGAAGGCTTCCTGCGGCAGTTCGACATTGCCGATCTGCTTCATTCGCTTTTTACCTTCTTTCTGCTTCTGCAGCAGTTTTTTCTTACGGCTCACGTCACCACCGTAACACTTGGCGATCACGTTTTTGCGTAACTGTTTCACGGTTGAGCGGGCAATAATATGGTTACCGATCGCGGCCTGAATGGCGATGTCAAACATCTGGCGGGGAATGAACTCCCTCATTTTCTCAACCACATCACGACCACGCGATTGCGCATGGTCTTTATGGGTAATAATCGCCAGTGCATCAACACGATCGCCGTTTAGCAGGATATCAACCCGAACCATGTCGGATTCCTGATAACGCTGAAAGCCATAATCCAGAGATGCATAACCGCGCGATGTCGACTTCAGTCGGTCGAAGAAATCCAGGACCACTTCTGACATCGGAATGTCATACGTCAGCGCAACCTGATTGCCGTGGTAAACCATGTCGACCTGAGAGCCGCGTTTTTCCACACACAGTGTGATCACGTTCCCCAGGTATTCGCTTGGCACCAGAATGTTACAGCGGGCAATTGGCTCACCAATGACTTCAATATCATTGATAGGCGGCAGTTTGGCCGGGCTGTCAACATACAGCATGTCGCCGTTGCTCTTTTTCACCTCATACACCACAGTCGGTGCTGTGGTGATCAGATCCAGATCGTATTCACGCTCCAGACGCTCCTGAATGATTTCCATGTGCAACATGCCAAGGAAACCACAACGGAAGCCAAAGCCCAGCGCAGCAGAGCTTTCCGGTTCGTAGAACAGTGACGCATCATTCAGGCTCAGTTTGCCCAGTGCATCACGGAAGTTCTCATAATCGTCAGACGATACCGGGAACAGGCCTGCATACACCTGAGGTTTCACTTTCTTAAAGCCTGGCAACGCCTTTTCACAGCCGTTCTTGGCCAGTGTCAGGGTATCGCCCACCGGCGCACCCAGGATATCTTTAATACCGCAGACCACCCAGCCCACTTCGCCCGTTCTCAGGATGTCTTTATCCACCTGTTTCGGGGTAAAGATACCGATACGGTCCACGTTCCAGGTCTGTCCTGTGCTCATGACCTTGATCTTATCGTTCTTCTTCAGGGCGCCGTTTTTAATGCGGACCAGAGAAACAACACCAAGGTAGTTATCGAACCAGGAGTCGATGATCAGCGCCTGTGGCGGCGCATCCGGATCACCTTCCGGCGCAGGAATCGAACGCACGATATTTTCCAGCACCTCGTCAACGCCCAGGCCAGTTTTGGCTGAGCAACGGGTGGCTTCTATCGCGTCGATACCGACGATTTCTTCAATTTCTTCCGCGACACGCTCAGGATCAGCCGCCGGCAGATCGATTTTGTTCAGGATCGGCACAACTTCCAGATCCATTTCAATCGCGGTATAGCAGTTAGCCAGTGTCTGGGCTTCCACACCCTGACCGGCATCGACCACCAGCAGCGCACCTTCACAGGCCGCCAGCGAACGGGAAACTTCATAGGAAAAGTCGACGTGTCCCGGTGTGTCGATAAAGTTCAGTTGATAGGTTTCACCATCTTTTGCCGTGTAATTGAGCGTCACGCTCTGGGCCTTGATGGTGATGCCACGTTCACGCTCCAGATCCATTGAATCAAGCACTTGCGCAGCCATTTCACGATCGGAAAGGCCACCGCAGACTTGAATCAAGCGGTCAGATAACGTCGACTTACCGTGGTCGATATGTGCAATAATCGAAAAGTTACGAATGTGCTTCATGAATTGGCGTGACTAACTCGTGATTAAAAAATGAATGGGATCTTACGATCAAGTTGGCAGATTCTACCGAATTTCAACGGCTGCTGCTATCTTTCGATAGCGCATTTGTTTCCAGCCCCTCCGCGACAGGCTTTCCGAGCACCCGAATCAGGTTGGGTTGATAATCTCCCAGGGCTGATAATCTTCTGGCGCGATATCGCGCAATCAGCAGCCCTGTCGCGCCACCGGCAAGGGCACAGGCAATCACGCCCCCTTCGCCCCCGCCAGCCAGCTCAACAAACCACCACTGGCCGAGCAAGGTCCCCAACAGCAGGCACACTAGCGGCAGCACGTAAACCAGCAGCGCAGATTGCAGCACGCTGCGTTCAGATAAACCGATTTCGACCAGCTGCCCGATGTGGATAGGATCATGAATATGGGTCGTCGATAACGTCAGTTGATGCTGGCGACCAGGCAGAACTTTGCTGACCACGCCTGTACCACAGCTGTTTTGCGAGGCACAGGATCCGCAGCTGGTTTGCTGCTGACAATTGACGGTGATCTGCTTTTTATCAACGGCCACCACTGTAGCCAGTGAATGCATCATGGCTGGCTGGCTCCCTGAAAAGAGACCGACTCAGCCACCCGGCGCGCCGTTGCCGGCGGTATGTCACCGACAACAGTGATCTCTTTGTCTTTCAATAACTGGCTGTGCAGCGTACGGCGTCCCTGGCGAACCAGTTGTTCCCGCACACTGAAGCCATCGGCTGCCGAGACATAAATAGAGAAACTGAACAGGCCGTCCGTATACATCTGGCTTTCCACCGGGCGCTCGGTCAGCATCAGGCGGTGCCGGTTATGTGAAATACTTTCAAAGCCCATCGGCAGCCAGTCGACCTGCCAGGACAAGTCCACCTGGGGCTGTGGCGGTAACTGAACCACTTCCGGCAATTTCACTGATTTCAGGCTTTCCAGAATATCGGCCACTTTGTCATTCACCACAAAAGACACTGCGCGGTATTGTTCTAAAGGCTCACCATCCCGATCCAGTAAATCTGCCCGCAAGACTAAATGAGAACGGGTGTCCATCCACAACAGGTAGGAATAGCGGGCACCGTCTTTGGGCGCGATACGTACCACATCACAGGCGGTTCCCGCTTCACGGGATCGTCCCATAGGGATGAAATCATAAAACTGGGCCAGCTCTGCGACATTGGTACGCATAATCGGCGGCAAAGGGGCCACCATACGATTACTGTCGATAGTAAACGGGTCTAGCCCGGGTTCAAAGTAACTGACTTCTTTGCCACGCTGAATCACCTCACGCGGCGGGCCGCTGAGGTACACCAGATGTGCGAATGTCTCCCCATCTTCTTCTACCGCATGACGATAACGTAAGGGTTCAATACTGTTTTTCTTGATGAGGATGTAAGACACCTCATAGCTCAACTGCCTGGTTGCCTGATCCATTTGATGCAACAAAGCCTCTGCAGAAGTCATCGCGTCTTCTTCCGCAGAGGCTTGCCAAGGCATAGCCAAGCTGACCAGTGTCAGAGCACCGACCAGAATTTTCTTCATATCACCGCCACGAATCAGTGTGATTCCAACAGGGTTCTATCCAGACTGCCGTCTTCCGCATTCAGGCGCAGTTGCAACTCATAGTCCTGCAACATCGCATTAATACGACGTCTTTGTTCCATCAGTTGTGCTTCGCTTGGCGATTCAGTCCGGGTACGAACAGAATCCCGCGTCAGGCTGACTGGTTCAGCAGTTCCGGCAAAAGGAATGGTCTGTAAAACAGGCACCTGAGTATTCGCATCACTCGCTAACCCAGCCTCTTCACCACCGTTATATTGTTGTACGCCGACAATCACTGCCAAAGAAACACAGGCAGCTAATGCCACCTGACCAAATTGTGTCAGCCAGGCTGGCATCGTGCGACGTGCCAGATGGGGCGTTGGTTGCTCCACATGCGGCAGAGACACCACATTCGCCGACGCTGCGACACTGTCTGCAAGGCTGTGCGCGGGTTCATTGTCGAGCGCTATCGCCACGTTTCCGGCGATATCCCACTTGGGGTGCCCCGGCGCTTCACCGTGCATCACATCGCTCATCAATTGATAAGCTTGCCAGCTTTGCTTTGCATGATCATCCACCAGAAGCTGGTTTATGATACTTTGATCAACGTCTTCGCCATCAAGCAAAGCCGAAATCTTTTCTTTATCAGCCATCTTTGTCACCGTTTGGCCCAAATATTAGCGCTGCATTAGGGGGCAATACGTTTTTCTACCGCCTCCCGAGCCCGGAAAATACGGGAACGTACCGTACCCACCGGACAGCCCATGACTTCCGCAATTTCCTCGTAACTCAATCCTTCAAGTTCGCGAAGCGTAATTGCGGTTTTCAAATCATCCGGGAGGCTTTCTATGGTACTGAATACCACCCGCTTCAATTCATCTGACAACATTTGGTTCTCAGGGTTCGAAATTTCTTTTAATGCACTGCCATTTTCATAGTATTCGGCATCTTCCGCATCAACGTCTGTCGCAGGCGGACGGCGCCCCTGAGCCACCAAGTAATTTTTTGCCGTGTTCACGGCGATACGATACAGCCAAGTATAAAATGCACTTTCCCCACGAAAAGACGGTAGCGCACGGTAAGCTTTAATAAAGGCTTCCTGCGCCACATCCGGCACATCACCGGAATTGCCAACATAGCGGGCAATCAGGTTGCAAACCTTATTCTGGTACTTGACGACCAGTAAATTAAAGGCTTGCTTGTCCCCTCGTTGTACTCGCTCAATCAGTGCCTGGTCAGTTAACTGCTCGCTCATTCGAGCGTGTACTCCTCTGTCTGTGACAAGGTCATCTCTGCTCTGAACCGTACCGGATGCAGTCATTTTACCCATCCTGTGTTCAGAACTATTTATATTCTATGGACATAGAAGCCTAAAGAATTACTGACCCCAAAAAAAGCGCAAAGTTCCCGCACACCTTACTGGCACATTCGCCCGGGTGCAACTGCCATTCATTCTGGCAGATGTACACCGCCGGAGGCAATTTGCATTACCTAGTTTTACAGATCAAAAAAGCCCCACATAAAGGGATTTTTGGTAATATGGCGAGCTTACCACAGGGATATGAGATCAATATGAACGAGAACCGAGAACACAGTTGTGACGTCCTGGTCATCGGTAGCGGCGCAGCAGGCCTCTCTCTGGCCTTACGTCTGGCTCCGATGTGTAAAGTGCTCGTCCTGAGTAAAGGCCCGCGGAGTGAAGGGGCGACTTACTATGCTCAGGGCGGTATCGCTGCTGTTTTTGATGAAACAGACAGTGTGGACTCTCATGTTGAAGATACTCAGATTGCCGGTGCCCACCTTTGTGATGAAGAAGTGGTTCGCTTCATTGCTGAAAATGCCCGCGATTGCGTGCAATGGCTGATAGACGCCGGGGTGCCCTTTGATCAGGAAGACAACAGCACCGACGATCATCCTCGCTACCACCTGACCCGCGAAGGTGGCCACAGTCACCGCCGGATTCTGCACGCGGCAGATGCCACGGGCATGGCGATGCAAATGTCGCTGCAGGACAATGTTCACAACCACCCGAATATTGAAGTGCTGGAGCGCCATAATGCGCTGGATTTGATCACCAGTCATAAAATCGGTGAGACCGATGTGCCCAACCGGGTGCTCGGCGCTTATATCTGGAACCGCCAGCGTGAGTCCGTCGAAACCGTGCGCGCCAAATTCGTAGTGCTGGCCACCGGTGGTGCTTCTAAGGTCTATCAGTATACCTCGAATCCGGATGTGTCATCCGGTGATGGCATCGCCATGGCCTGGCGGGCAGGCTGCCGTGTTGCTAATCTGGAATTCAATCAGTTTCATCCCACCTGCCTTTTCCATCCAGAAGCGCGCAATTTCCTGCTGACCGAAGCCCTGCGCGGCGAAGGGGCGTATCTGCGCCGTCCGGACGGCTCCCGCTTTATGCAGGAGTTTGACGAGCGTGCCGAGCTGGCCCCGCGGGACGTCGTTGCCCGTGCGATCGACTTCGAGATGAAACGATTGGGTGCAGACTGCATGTATCTGGATATCAGCCATAAACCCGCTGATTTTGTCACCAAGCATTTTCCGACTATCTACGAGAAACTGCTCGGTTACGGTATCGACATTACCAAAGATGCGATTCCCGTCGTGCCGGCCGCCCACTACACCTGTGGCGGCGTTATGGTCGACAAGCAGGGGCAAACAGACCTGAGCGGCTTATATGCCATTGGCGAAGTCAGCTATACCGGCCTGCACGGCGCCAACCGCATGGCTTCCAACTCACTGCTGGAGTGTGTGGTGTATGCCTGGTCAGCGGCAAATCACATCAGTCAACACCTGAATGAAGTGACCTTACCGTCATCCATTCCGCAGTGGGATGAGAGTAAAGTCTCCAATTCAGATGAGGAAGTGGTCATTCAGCACAACTGGCATGAATTACGTCTGTTCATGTGGGACTATGTCGGCATCGTGCGCACCACCAAACGTCTGGAGCGGGCCATGCGCCGGATCCAGCTGCTGAAGCAGGAAATTGATGAGTACTACAGTAACTTCAGGGTATCCAACAATCTGCTGGAGCTGCGCAATCTGCTACAGGTCGCCGAACTGATGGTGCGCTGTGCGCTGGAGCGAAAAGAAAGCCGGGGACTGCATTACACCTTAGATTATCCGGATATGCTGGAGACGCTGTCACCCACCATACTGGATCCGCGTCATCCACAATAAAAACAATAGCAACGGGAGCCGCACAGGCTCCCGTTCGTTAGATTATCCTCTCTCAGCAAACCGCTCACACTGAGTAGGCTTTGATTGCCTGCAATAATGGGAGTGCCTGACTTGAACCATGACCACTTATCTCTCTGAACTGGCTGTATTCACAGAGCCGCAGTGACTCCGCGACACCATCCCCAGCCCTCAGCAGGTACGGCAGAAAAGGCTCAGCAGACGAAAATCTTTGTCAGAACAGGCATCACGGCTGACGGCAAGCCAGTAATGCTGGTGGGCTTGTTGCAGCTCAATCACCAGTAACCGGGAGGTCAGCACACGGGTATGAAGTAATTGCCAGCGGCAGTGCTGCCATTCAATGTGCCGGTCATCAAATAACCTCAGCGCGCCATGCAGGGAAGCGAGCTGGATTCTGGCGCAAAGATACTCGCCCCACAGCCATTCACACAACAGCCACCATAACGGTAAGGGCAGAACATCAGCAAGCATCAGGAAAGACAACAGGCTTGCCACGGCCAGATATGCTCCGGTTAAAGCGGCAAGCAAGAGAGAAGAAGGGTAAAGCGTCAGGTTAGCGAAGCTTGCTCTTGTTGTGGGCAACAATCTTGTCCACCATTGCAGCATGGGCAGGGTTCGTGCTGCGTCCGTGCTCCATCAGCCAGTTGAACAGGTCCGGGTCATCGCATGTCAGTAACGACACAAAATCCTGGCGATCCTGCGGGTTTAAATCATCAAAGCACTCTTCAAAGAACGGCATGATAATGACGTCCAGCTCCAGCATGCCACGACGGCAGGCCCATCTAATTCGTGCTTTATCGTCTGCACCTATCATTTCCAACCTCAACTCCTGGTGGTGTTCATTCTGTGGCAATACTACCAGCCCGCTTTCCTGCCGACTATCGGCAGTCACATATGGCACAACAAAATGAGAGCTGGTCGTGATAATACCTGACACAAAAACTCAGGTACTTTAGCTTGCTGGCTGACAAAGCTCAGCCAGAGCGATAACATAGCGCTTATTCGAAGCTTTTCTGAAAGCTGAAGCCAGCTTTCCTTACCAACGACGGATTCGACTATGAGCACCTGGTCAGATACTTTGCAATTCGACACACTTTCACTTTCCGCTGACGCTCCTCTGCCATCACTGGCCCTGGTAAATCTTACCCATTGGGGACTGGTGACTCTGGTTGGTCAGGACAGCATTTCCTATCTGCAGGGACAAGTCACCTGCGATGTGGTGTCTCTGGATGCCAAGCAGTCCACCCTTGGTGCACACTGTGACGCCAAAGGGAAGATGCGCACCATCTTCCGTCTTTTTCATCACAGAGACGGTCTGGGCTGGCTGCAGCGTAAAAGCGTCATGGACACCCAGTTACCGGAGCTGAAGAAGTACGCCATCTTTTCAAAAACCACCATAGAAGCCAGTACAGACGTCTTACTGGGCCTGACGGGTGAACAGGCACAAGCCACGATAGACAGTGTGCTGGGTGGCGAAGGAGAGGTGCGGGCATTCGACAAAGGTACCGCGGTGAAAATTGATGCGCAGCGCTGGCTCCTGGCAGTGGATAGCACCGCGGCCGGCGAGATCGCCGAAAAAATTGCCACCCAGGCCGTGCTGTCTGATGACTCGCTCTGGGATCTGTACGATATTCGCCAGGCCCTGCCCCGTATCGATACCGAAACCGAGCTGGAATTCATTCCGCAATCCATGAATTTGCAGGCGCTTAACGGTATCAGCTTTAAAAAAGGCTGCTATACCGGCCAGGAAACGGTCGCCAGGGCCAAATGGCGCGGCATCAACAAACGCGCCATGTACATTGTCTCGGGTCTGGCCGAACACTGCCCGAAAGCCGGGGATGTCCTGGAGCGCAGTGTCGGTGACAACTGGCGCAAAGGCGGTACAATCATTGCCGGCTATCAGTTCAGTGATCAACAGTCTCTGGCCTTGGTCGTCCTGCCCAATGATCTGGAGGAAAACACCGCTTTTCGTCTGGCCGCCGAACCTGAAAACCTGTGGCAACAGCTGCCACTGCCGTATTCACTGGATGACGAGGCGTAATGCTGGATACTCCCATCACGCGCTATCTGCAGCAGGAAGGGGTAAACTTCCTGCTGCTCCCTCATCACAAGCCTGCCCGCACCATACAAGAAGCCGCTGAAGCGCGAGGCGTGGAACCCCATCGGATGGTCAAATCGATTTTGCTGCGGGATATGGGCGGCATGCACGTTCTGGCCTGTGTGCCCGGCACCAGGCAGGTTGATCCTAAAAAAGTCCGTACCTTATTTGGCTGCCGCCGGATGACGTGTGCAGATGCTCAAGACGTTGAAGAAGTCACCGGCCTGACTATCGGTACGGTTGCTCCTGTCGGGCTCAGGCAGCCGCTGCCTGTGGTTTTTGACCTGTCACTCTCTCAGTATCAGACAGTCAATATCAGCAGTGGTGATCGCATGGCGGGCATTGAGCTGGCGATGCAAGATCTTGTTCAGTTGTGCGCCCCCCTGTATGGCGATATCTGCCGCTAGCCAAAAACGGGCCTCGCTTCCATTTTTTGCGTAACCATTCACCCTATTCGCAATTTAACGCACAGATCAGAGCAGTTGCACGGGTTAGCAGAAAATACTTTTTTGCTGTCTTCACCTCACGATTATGTATAAAAAAACACCAATACATTCCTGCTGCAAATACTGTCACTGTTGTTCAGCCAGGACGGGTAAAATAGCCATAAGTTACTGATAAAAAACAACAAAAAACAAACCCCTCTGAGTTTCACGCCCGAAAAAACCGTCCGGTTTTAACTGAGTATTCACACAGCAATTCAGAACAATACTCTGCACAATGGCAAATCTGTAAAAATTAATTACACCAAGCCATCATTTTACATAAACATTATGCTGAGAGTATCACAAATATTTCATAGTCAATTCTCTATAATGGCCGCGAAATAAACACAACAACAATAGAAATAAGGCAAGGTTGCTCATCATTATGCGCATGTTTAAACAGTATTTACCGAAACTGGTCGCCAAACACGTCAGCAGGCTATTCAGTGGCCGCTTGTACATTGACGGTCGTGGCGGGTATGAATTTGACAATGGGCTGCTCAAAGTGCCCGTAAAAGCAGAACAGCGTCATTTCAAAACTGTGAAAGAAGTGAATATGGAAATCCGCCGGCTGAAAGAAGCCGCCTGATAGCCATATGTCAGGCCGGTGAGTCACCGGCCTGATGATGATGCTTGGCCGATATCAGTCTTCTTCAGTGGTAAACTCCTGGTACCCTTCGGCATCCAGCAATTCATCCAGCTCACCTTCATCATCGGCTTTTATCTGAATCAGCCAGCCATCTCCGTACGGATCGTTATTCACCAACTCAGGGGACAATTCGAGGTCTTCATTGATCGCCACCACAACCCCGGATATGGGGGCATACACATCTGACGCCGCTTTCACTGATTCCGCCACCGCAAACTCTTCGCCGGCCTCAGTGACTCTCTCCAGTTCCGGTAAATCAACAAAGACCATATCCCCCAGCATTTGCTGTGCGTGATCTGTGATGCCGACAGTATAGATACCATCCCCTTCGGGACGTACCCATTCATGAGTAGCAGTGAATTTCAATTCAGAAGGAATATGAGCCATAAGTAGATCCTTACCAAAACGGCGACGCCGATATGTTCACAAAAAGAGGTCTAACCTTCCCTTACAAAGGCTTCGTCTTGCCTAACTGTTATTACTTTAGGAGAAAAAAACAGATTGAAAGCAAATGGACTCACAAAAAAAAGCCGCCTCATAGCGAGACGGCTTTTCAGAATCAGCATTCAGTTAAAAGAAGCTTATTCAACCCTGGCTAACGCAGGCAGTTCTCCGCTCAGTCCCAGGGCCCGGCGCATAAACTGATCTTTGACCCCCGGCGCATGGTTGACCAGCAACAGTCCCACATCACGGATCAGCTTTTTCGCCGGATGGCTGCCTGCAAACAGCTCCCGGAACGCTTGCATGGCCGCAATCATTTTCGCCGCTTCCGCTTTTCGCCAGCGTTCAAAATAGCGCAGATGCTGACGGGCACCTATATCCTTGTCCTGACGCCATAGCTGACGCACAGTTTCCGCCAGGCTGGCAGCATCCAGCAACCCCAGATTCACCCCTTGCCCTGCCAGCGGATGAATCGTATGCGCGGCATCGCCAATCAGCGCCACACGCTCACGCACAAAATCACGGGCATAACGCATTTTCAGCGGCACTGACTGACGTTCACCTTCCAGACGACACACGCCCAACCGGCAATCGAACGCTGCAGACAACTGATGGCTAAAGCTGTCGGCATCCAGGGCCATCAAGTCTTCCGCCTTCTGCGGCGAGACAGACCAGACAATCGAGCACAGATCCGGCTCTGACAAGGGCAGAAATGCCAGTGGGCCATCAGGGGTAAAAATTTGTCTGGCGGTGCGAGCGTGAGACTCAGCACAGCGAATGTTGGCAACAATCGCGTGATGGCCATAATCCCAGTGAGTCAGCGGGATATCCATCTGCCTGCGTACCCATGAATTGGCACCATCCGCCCCCACCACCAGCTTAGCCGTCAGGCTCTGACCGTTGTCCAGCGTCAGCCAGGCTTCACGCTCACCAAAAGCCAGTTGCTGGCAGCGCACCGGGGCAATCATGGTCACATTGGACTGAGCATTCACTTTGTCCAGCAGTGCCAGCTGAATCACGCGATTTTCGACGATATGACCCAGATCAGGCTGCGCCAGAGAGGCAGCATCAAAACTGATCTGGGCAAAGCTGTCCTGCTCCCAGACATCCATCTGCTGATAAGGGCTGATTCGCCGCTCAGCCATGCCTTGCCAGGCTCCGACCCGCTGCAAAATCCGCTCACTGGCACGGCTCAATGCAGAGACACGGACATCCGGTAACGGGGCCAGTTCAGGGTCAGGCAACTGGCCTTCAATGACGGCAATACGAAGATCTGTATCGGCCAGGGCCGTTGCCAGAGTTAACCCCACCATACCGCCACCGATAATGGCTATATCCACACTTTGCATCATGATTATCTGTCTACCTGTCCCATCGCCCGCTTCATGAGCGGCGCTTTAATTGTATCCATTACACTCATCGCCATCAGGCCGGCATTACGCCCGGCAACCAAAGGCCAGTGCTCATTTGCAAACAGTTTCACCAGGCAGGTTGTCATCGCCACCGTGGCTGCCTGGTCTGGCTCCCGACGCTGACGAAAGCGGCTTAAAACCGCCGTTGACCCCGGATCTTCACCGGCCTGATAGCCGGCCACTACCTCTTCTGCCAGCGTCACAACATCACGCAAGCCCAGATTGAACCCCTGCCCGGCTATCGGATGCAGTGTCTGTGCGGCATTGCCGATCACGGCAAAACGGTGAGAAACCCGGCGCTCAGCCTGACGCAGACTCAGTGGATAGACAAATCGCTGCCCTGTTTTTTCCATCTTGCCCATGCGCCAGCCAAAGGCGGCCTGCAATTGCGCCAGAAACGTCTCGTCGTCCCATCCCATAACTTCCTGCTGCTGTTCCGGCGATATGCACCATACCAGCGAGCTTCGCCCCTGACTCATCGGCAGCAAGGCCAGCGGACCATAAGGTGTGAATCGTTCAAAAGCTTCGCCCTGATGAGACAAAGCGGTAGAGACATTGGCAATCACAGCGACCTGTTCAAAGTCCAGGCTCTGATGGCCTATGCCCAGTTGCGCGCAGCAGCCGGACACCCCGCCATCGGCCGCCACCAGCAAGCTGGCCTGCAGGGATTCGCCGGTAGAAAGCTGCAGGCTGACCACATCCTGTTCGCGATGCAGCGTATGGATTCTGGCCGGACAAAACAGATCAATCGCCGCCCTTTGCGACAACTGTTCGAGGAATACTGAGCCTGCCTGAGCCAGCTCAATCACATAACCCAGCGCACTGAACCCATACTCACTGGCTGACATACGGGCTAATCCGGGATGACCGCGATCAGACACATGAATACGAGAGATGGCCGTGGCGTCATCCGCCAGAGATGACCAGAGACCGAGTTGCTCCATCAAACGGACGGAGCCTAGAGACATGGCAATACTGCGGGCATCATAACCGGGATGGCCTGTCTGTTCAGGAGAAACCGCTTCAACAACGGCAATGCGTAAATGACCCTGACTCAGGGTATCTAATGCAAGGGCCAGGCTGGCACCCGTCATGGCTCCCCCGCAATGACAACATCATACTGCTTCACGTCTGTTTTACCTCAAACCTGCCCTGTCAGTGCAGCGTAGGCGCATCGCCCTGACCCGACTGGTGCCGTGACACCAGCTCGAAATAACAGGTCAGAGTACACATCCGGACATGCTCTATGACCTGCTCAAACAAAGTCGCCTGCTCTTCCAGATCATCCTCATCGTCGATCCCCAGCTGCGCGATATCCTGCAGATCGCCCAAGGCTTCCTGCACTGAAGCTGGCAGCTTTTCTTGATTCAGTCCCATCAGACCCAATCCGGACAAGAAACAGTTAACCCATTCACTCAAAGCTTCAGCCCGCACCATCAAATCCACATCATCATCTGGCAGCAACAAAGACGCGTCAAAACCCGTACCAGACAATTCCTTCGAAGTCATGTCCACCAGGTTTTGCGTCAGTGTTCTGGCGTCCCCGTCCAGGGATTCGCCATTGTTGGCGTAATCCGAGATAGGACCAATCCATTGCTCGCCGACAGCGGGTAAACCGCCGCACAGCATACCCGTCAGTAATCCGTGTAACTCTGAGGGCGTCACCGCCAGAGACTGGCTTTTCAGCGCGGCTTCAACCGCTTCATAAGCCGGCAATTTTACTTCGCTCATGGGCTTTTTCACCTTAATAAGATTGGTGTCAGATGGGTTTGTGATATGCTACCACTAAGGCTGGATTCAGGCTAACCTAAAGCAAAAGGCGATTGATTGAGTCGATATTTTTACTGGCATTCATCGACTCAACGACAAAAATAACACCGAACTGATGAAGATTTGTCATCTCGCTTGCGGGCCGTTCATACAGTCAGTTCGCATGCTTGCAAGTTAAATAGGCTTTTTCTATATTAGCGACCGATCTTCGCTTCACGAATTCACAGTGACTGACACGGATACAAAACAGCTATGAGCTCGCAGGCAGTTGAAATTGAAATTTTAGGCCGTACCATTAAGGTAAATTGCCCCGTTGGCCAGGAAACAGCGTTACGTGCAGCCGCGGCGGATTTTGACAATCGCCTGAATGAACTGTCGCAGCGAACCAAAATCTCCAACCCGGAGCAGTTACTGATGTTTACCGGGCTGAACATCTGCAGTGAACTGCATAACGAACGACAAGAATTTAACAACAATGCCGATTCTTTGTCCGAGCGCATCGGTCAAATCACAGAAACTCTGACTGAGGCATTGCAAAATCAACCGCAACGTTGATAATGAATTGACCCTGGGGTGTGCGTCAGCGAATCGACGTCCCCGAGCCGATAAGCAAAAAACCAGGATTTGCTTTTATTAGCTATTGAGCATGCTCAGCACGACTGAGAAGCCTACGGTTAATGTTGCCGATCCACCTTGAACGTCTGGTTCAAGGGCTACCATTCGCAACGGCACCTTGGGGCACCCTCTCTTTTTCTATTCTGCTCACAGCCAGCAGTTCTCTCTTTGAGCAGGCGACGACAGGCATAGAATGTTATGGATGCATCTCACCCGCAAGGCCAGACCGGCCAAACAACCCAAACCACACGCCAGCAGCTTCGCCAGCAGGTTCGCCTTAAACGCCAGGCACTGACCCCACATCAGCAGGAACAGGCAAGCAAAGCCGTGCTGAGCCGCTTTTGTCAGCTCAGTGAGGTTCGCCAGTCGCAGCATGTGGCTTTATACCTCAACAATGACGGTGAGTTAGATACCGAGCCGTTAATCGAATGGCTGTGGCACCAGAACAAGAACGTTTATCTGCCCGTTTTACATCCCTTCAGCAAAGGCCGCTTGTTATTTCTGCATTACCGGCCTGAGACGAAAATGCATTGTAACCGCTATGGGATTGCCGAGCCTGTGCTGGATGTCCGTCATGTTAAACCCGTTCACGAATTGGATCTGATTTGCACCCCGCTTGTCGCCTTTGATGAGCAGGGGCAAAGGTTAGGCATGGGTGGCGGGTACTATGACCGCACATTAAGCCAGTGGCACCAAAACGGCGCTGGTCCTCGTCCCCTCGGACTGGCCCACGACTGCCAGCAGGTCCGGCATCTGCCGGCAGAAGCCTGGGATGTGCCACTGCCAGCCATTATCACCCCTTCGGCACACCATCACTGGTAAACATCCAGCTGCCAGTTGCCTAAACAGGGATCTTCATCATGATTTTAACCTGCCAGAGTATCAATGCTCGGCTATAATCAGCGCTCCGCAATCCATAGGCCATCACGAGGAAAAAGCATGACACAAGATGAAATGAAAAAAGCGGCTGGCTGGGCAGCCCTGGACTACGTGACCAAAGACAGCATTGTAGGCGTTGGTACCGGCTCTACCGTCAATCACTTCATCGATGCGCTGGCAACCCGCAAAGAAGAAATCAAAGGTGCTGTGTCCAGCTCTGTAGCATCAACACAGCGGCTGGAAGCGATCGGTATTCCGGTCTTTGATGCCAATGAAGTGTCTGCGCTGGATATCTACGTGGATGGTGCCGACGAAATCAACCCTGACTTTGACATGATCAAAGGTGGCGGTGCGGCACTGACACGCGAGAAGATTGTTGCGGCCATTGCCAAAAAATTCATCTGCATTGTCGACAACACCAAAGAAGTCGATGTGCTGGGTGCTTTCCCGCTGCCGGTTGAAGTCATTCCGATGGCGCGCTCCTACATAGGCCGTGAATTAGTGAAGCTGGGCGGCGATCCTGTATACCGTGAAGGTGTCATTACGGATAACGGCAATATCATCTTAGATGTGCACAATCTGCAGATCACCGATGCAAAAGATCTGGAAAATAAGATTAATGCACTGCCAGGCGTGGTCACTGTCGGCCTTTTTGCCCGGCGCGGTGCGGATGTCCTGCTGGTAGGCTCTCCTGATGGCGTGAAAACTGTCACTAAATAACAGTTTCAGCGCTATTCATAAGGCTTGATGACTAAACGGCATAATATATGCCGTTTTTTATTATCCATTTCGTAATATTCTCGCCACTTCATCGAAATTTTTGATACTTTAATGTGAACGCAATCGTTTAAGCTCACCAGACGGCAACACAGGATGTACGCCTGTCCCCGTGTGACATCACAATGTGCTGTCGCATGAACACGTTATCCTGCCCGCTGTATGGAATACCTGTTGTTTTTAAGGAAAAGGACCATGGCAAAAGTTTCGCTGGATAAAGACAAGATTAAAATTCTGCTGCTGGAAGGCGTTCACCCCTCTGCACTTGAAGTGCTCAAACAAGCCGGCTACGAGAATATCGAGTATCACAAAGGCTCGCTGGCGGGTGATGAACTGCTCGACGCAATCAAAGATGCCCACTTTGTTGGCATTCGCTCCCGCACCCAGCTGACTGAAGAAGTCTTTGACGCGGCCAAAAAGCTGATTGCTGTCGGCTGTTTCTGCATTGGGACCAATCAGGTTGATCTGGCTGAAGCCAACCGTCGTGGTATTCCTGTATTTAACGCCCCCTTCTCAAATACCCGCAGTGTGGCTGAACTGGTGCTGGGTGAAATACTGCTGCTGCTGCGCGGTATTCCGGAAAAAAATGCCAAAGCCCACCGGGGTGAATGGCAAAAAACGGCAGATTCCTCTTATGAAGCCCGCGGTAAGAAGCTGGGTATCATCGGCTATGGCCATATCGGGACTCAGCTCAGTATTCTGGCTGAAAACCTGGGTATGGATGTGTATTTCTATGACATCGAAAACAAACTGACCTTAGGGAACGCAACCCAGGTTGATTCCCTGAGTGAGCTGCTCAATAAATCCGATGTGATCAGTCTGCACGTTCCTGAAACGCTGGACACTCAGAACCTGATGGGTGCCGAAGAATTCGCGCGCATGAAGCCGGGTTCCATCTTTATCAATGCCGCGCGCGGCACAGTCGTCGATATAGATGCACTGTGCAGTGCGCTGGAAAGCAAACATCTGGCAGGTGCGGCGATTGATGTCTTCCCGGTCGAGCCTAAAACCAACAAAGATATGTTCGAGTCACCGCTGACACGCTTTGATAACGTGATCCTGACGCCGCACATCGGTGGTTCGACTCAGGAAGCCCAGCAAAACATTGGGATCGAAGTGGCGGGCAAAATCGTGAAATACTCAGACAACGGTTCTACCGTGTCGGCCGTTGGCTTCCCTGAAGTGTCATTGCCTGAGCACCGTGGCTGTTCGCGCCTGCTGCACATTCACGAAAACCGCCCGGGTATCCTGAACCAGATCACCACAATATTCGCCTCTGAAGGCATCAACATTGCCGCTCAGTATCTGCAAACCAGCCCTGAGCTGGGTTATGTGGTGATTGACGTTGAGACCGAGCGCTCTGAAGAAGCACTGAATAAGCTCAAAGCCATTGACGGCACAGTCCGTGCCCGTATTCTGCATTAATTCGGCCCCCTGAAACTAAGAAGCTCACCCTGGGGTGAGCTTCTTGCTATCTGGTGCATGACGTTATTTTTCCAGACGGAAAACCACTTCCACTCTGTCGCGGAAAGTAATTTCGGCATCCTGATAGGTAGCCTGCGTTTCCATCGCCGCATCCATTTTCATCCGCCCCATCACCGGGCGCGGCATCGGATCGAAATAGCGGATATTCCACACCCCTTCGATCTCGGTATCAAAACCTTGCGCCAGTGACTTGGCCTTACCCTGAGCATCTTTGATGGCGGCCTGGCGAGCTTGCTCCATGTACTTATCGGCATCGCTGACTTTCAGCTCAATATTCTGAATCCGATTGATGCCATCACCCAGCGCACTGTCCAGATAAGTATTGAGTTGTTCTAAATCGCGAACAGTCACAGTCACCTGACGTGATGCCTGATAACCCACCAGTTCAGGTGGTGCATCATTGCTGCTGTGATACTGCGGATGCAGATAAATATTGGCGCTTTCAATATCCGCCCGCTTTACGCCGCTTTTTTGCAAGCGGTCCATAAAGGCCGTGACGGCTTTATCCGCTGCCTGTTTTGCTTCCTTAGCCGTTTTACGATTTTCTTCAACCGCCACGGTAAATACCGCCATATCCGGTTGAGCAGTAACTTCACCCACACCAATGGTTTCCAGACGGGGAAAGCTGTCTTCTGCCATTGCCAACGGACTGATCAGCGTCGCTCCACTCAAACACACAGCAATTAAGGTTTTATTCATAACACCATCCAAATCATCACGTTAGGTTTCAGCTCATTGGCCTTATGCTGTTTTTGACACCGTGCAGAGAAAAATTATCCCTGGATCGCAAAAAATTTTGCACATCATTTTATTAAAATGTCAGTTATCAATAATTGCACACGCTTCGCTGACGGGCTGGTCTCCCTTACTGAGGGAGACGCTTTCTTGCATGATCCAGTAACTGAGCTGTCACTTCACTAAAGACGCCGCTTTCCAGCGCCCAGTGATGCCAGTAAATTCTGCGTGTCAGCATGATATCCGGGGTCAGGTTGACCAGCTCACCGCTTGCCAGCTCTGACTCTATCTGAATTTTAGGGATCAGGCAGTATGCCACTCCCTGCAGCGCCAGTTTGACGAAGGCCTCTGAGGAGCGCACCCTGTGGGTCAGCACGCTGCCACGCGGCAGGTTATAATGCTGCTGAATGAAGACTTCATGTAAATCATCATACTGGTCAAATGCCACAGCCGGGGCGCGCATCAGTACATCGCGGTTTACCCCATCCGCAAAATACCGCATCTGAAAATCCGGGCTGGCAACACACAGATAGTCCATCCGGCCGAGGTAATCAGAGACACAACCGGGCATCGCCGTGGCCTCCATGCTGATGGCCCCGACCACTTCCCCGCTGCGCAATCTGTCGAGGGTTCGGCTCTCATCTTCCAGCATCAGATTAATTTCGATACGTCGCTGCCTGAGCAGCGGACTGAGTGCCGGCAGCAACCAGGTCGCCAGACTGTCGGCATTCGAGGCAATCGACATTTGTAACGGCTGGCTTTGCTCGCCAGGCCGGATATCCGGCAACAACTCCTGCTCCAGCAGACGAACACGGCGGTACAGACCCAGCAATTTTTGGCCGGCCGGTGTGGGCCTTGGCGGCTGCTCCCGCACCAGCAGTGGCTGAGCCATGTGTTTCTCCAGCTGTTTTATCCGCTGTGAGACCGCAGATTGAGTAATGCACAGCATTTCTGCCGCCCGTTCAAACCCCCGCTGCGACACAACCGCGTCCAACGCCTGCACCCAGCGGTAATCCAGTCCTTCCATGCTGCCCTCATTATTAGGAAGTCTAATAAATCATAAAAATTATTAGATTTACTAAATCATAGCGAGCGATTTAAGCTTTAGCCAGATCAAACCTGTAAAGCCCGACACTTTCACCAAAGAATAAGGACAATATCACTCATGAGCCTATGGCCGTTACTGCAAGGCTTTGGCCTTGGCGCCAGCATGATCATTCCGATTGGCGCTCAAAATGCGTATGTACTCAATCAAGGTATTCAACGTAATCATCATTTAACCACTGCCACTGTGTGCAGTCTGCTTGATGTGTTGTTCATCAGTCTGGGCGTATTTGGCGGCGGCGCGCTGCTGTCCAGCAATGAGCACCTGTTGCTGGCCGTGACACTGGGCGGGATCGCTTTTCTGTTGTTTTACGGTAGTCTGTCTGTGAAAAGCGCCTTTCGTCAGGCTTCTGAAGAAGAGGCACAGATGCAGATCATGGCTCGCGGCAGGCGGGCCGTGATCGCTGGCGCGCTGGCTGTGACTGTGCTCAACCCGCATCTGTATCTGGATACTGTTGTGATTCTGGGTTCGATTGGCGGACAGTTTGAAGGTCAGGACCGTATTGCTTTTGCCATAGGGACCATATTGGCATCCTTCGTCTGGTTCTTTACCTTATCGGTTGCTGCAGCAAAAATGGCGCCAACCTTGTCCAGACCCAAAGTCAAACGCGCAATCGATATTGCCGTTGCCGTCATGATGTTCATCATCGCGGCCCATTTGGCTCATGGCCTGCTGGCGCAGTCTGTTTTCTAGCTGTCGCGTGATACCAGCCAAAAACGACAATGGAGCCAAGCGGCTCCATTGTTATTGCTATCTCACTGAAGTTATTCTTCAATTTTGTTGAGATGCACATCCATTTGCGGAAACGGAATCTCAATCCCTTCTTTATCCAGCTCTTCCTTGATTGCCTGGAGCAAATCAAAATACACAGCCCAGTATTCGGCCGTTTTCACCCAGGGACGAACCACAAAATTCACCGAAGAGTCAGCCAGTGCCACCACACCAATGGTTGGCGCAGGCGTTTTCAGCAAACGCGGCTCGGCATCCACAACGCGCTTGAGCACTTCTTTGGTTTTCTTCAGATCCGATTTGTACGAAACCCCAATCACATAATCAATCCGACGGGTTTCATGTCTGGAATAGTTCGTGATAGCTCCGCCAATCACAGCTGCATTCGGGACAACCACCATCTTATTGTCCGGGGTATTGAGTACGGTCTGGAAAACCTGAATCGATTCGACAGAACCGGCCACACCGGCCACTTCAACATAATCGCCGGATTTAAAAGGACGGAATGCAACAATCAGCACACCGGCAGCGAAGTTGGACAGTGACCCCTGCAAGGCCAAACCAATGGCCAGGCCGGCGGCACCGATGACAGCAACCACAGAGGCCGTTTGCACACCTACTCGGCTTAATGCCGCAATCAGCACGATCACAAACAGCAGATAACGGACCAGTGACTGCAGGAATTTGACAACCGCTTCATCCATTTGTTTACGGCGCAGCATTTTGCCGAATCCGCTCGCCACCCCTTTCGATACCAGGTTACCAATAAACAGGATTAACAAGGCAGAAATCAGGTTAACGCCATACTGGATTAACAGTTCCTGATTATCGACAACCCAGTTACCCGCCTGTTTTACACCATCAGCCAGCTCATTATTGGCAATGGTATCCACCACTTTATCCGTTACACTCTCAGTCATAGCGCTCTCTCTACATTGGGGATGATGCGGTAATGCTCAAGTCCCGTGATACATAACAAACAGAACGAAATTACCTTAACATTAATCACATATCTGGACTCAGATAATTATGATACGACATGCGCAATATTGCCGTCATAACAATCACAAGCAAGACATTTTTATGCGGCTTAAGGTAACTTTATTCAGCTCTGGCTATTAAACCAAATAAAAAAGCCCGCACAGCGGGCTTTTTACTATCTCATCTGCTCAGAGTGACGAATTACAGCACGTCCACTGCATTCAGATCAGAGAAAGCTTGTTCCAGGCGCTTCACCATAGAATCCTGACCTTTACGCAGCCATACGCGTGGATCATAGTATTTCTTGTTCGGCGCGTCTTCACCGGTTGGGTTACCGATCTGGCCTTGCAGGTAAGCTTCGTTTTCCAGGTAGTATTCACGAATACCGTTCCAGGTTGCCCACTGAGTATCGGTATCGATGTTCATTTTGATCACACCGTAGCCGATAGATTCACGGATTTCTTCCAGAGAAGAACCTGAACCACCGTGGAATACGAAGTTCAGCGCATTGGACTCAATACCGAACTTCTCAGAGCAATACGCTTGAGAATCACGCAGAATCGTTGGCGTCAGTACCACGTTACCTGGCTTGTAAACACCGTGTACGTTACCGAATGACGCTGCGATAGTGAAACGCGGGCTGATAGCATTCAGTTTCTCATAAGCGTACGCAACATCTTCTGGCTGAGTGTACAGAGAAGATTGGTCCAGGTGAGAGTTATCCACACCGTCTTCTTCACCACCGGTACAGCCCAGTTCAATTTCCAGTGTCATGTTCATCTTGCTCATGCGCTCAAGGTACTTGGCACAGATTTCGATGTTTTCTTCCAGCGACTCTTCAGACAGGTCAATCATGTGCGAAGAGAACAGCGGCTTGCCTGTTTCTGCAAAGTGCTTCTCACCGGCATCCAGCAGACCGTCGATCCATGGCAGCAGTTTTTTCGCCGCATGGTCAGTGTGCAGGATCACAGGCACACCGTAAGTTTCAGCCACGGCGTGAACATATTTTGCACCCGCAATCGCACCCAGGATTGGGCCGTTCTGACCTTCCAGCTTCAGGCCTTTACCAGCAAAGAAACCTGCACCGCCGTTTGAGAACTGAACAACAACAGGGGCTTTCACTTTCGCGGCAGCTTCAAGCACTGCGTTGATAGAGTCCGTGTTCACCACGTTCACCGCTGGCAGCGCAAATTGGTTTTCTTTTGCTACTGCAAATACTTTCTGTACGTCGTCGCCAGAAATCACACCAGGTTTTACGAAGTCGAAGATCTTAGACATAACAATAGTCCTATTAGCTTTTAGCTTTGTTGTCTGGGTTTAAAGATAAACTCATTGCTAATGTGTGCGGCCAAACGGTTAAAGTTCACGCCACACACAGCATATTCCAGGCGCAGAGCAAGCCCAGCGCCGCGGTTATCAGGCTTTCGCTCGTTCTTCCAGCATAGCAACTGCCGGCAGTTTTTTGCCTTCTACAAACTCCAGGAACGCACCGCCACCGGTTGAGATGTAAGACACTTTATCTTTGATGCCGTACTTATCAATGGCTGCCAGCGTATCGCCGCCACCGGCAATCGAGAAACCTTCAGAGTCGGCAATCGCTTGCGCGACCACTTCAGTCCCTTTGCCGAATTGCTCTATCTCGAACACGCCGACCGGGCCGTTCCACAAGATAGTTTTGGCATCTTTGATAATACGGGCCAGCTCAGCAGCAGAATCCGGACCGATATCCAGTACCATGTCGTCTTCTGCAATGTCAGAAGCAGACTTAATGGTGGCTTCAGCGGTGTCAGAGAATTCTTTGGCGCAGACCACATCAGTCGCAACCGGTACATTGGTTTGCGCCATCAGTGCTTTGGCTGTATCAACCAAATCGGCTTCATACAGAGATTTACCGACACCGTGACCTTCAGCTGCAATAAAGGTGTTCGCGATACCGCCACCCACCACAACCTGATCGGCAATCTTAGCCAGCGACTCCAGCACTGTCAGTTTGGTCGACACTTTCGAGCCGCCAACAATCGCCACCATAGGGCGAGCCGGATTACCCAGCGCCTTACCCAGCGCGTCCAGTTCCGCAGCCAGCAGCGGGCCGGCACAAGCGACAGGGGCAAACATGCCCACACCGTGCGTCGATGCCTGGGCACGGTGCGCCGTACCGAATGCATCCATCACAAACACGTCACACAGCGCCGCGTATTGCTTGGACAGCGCTTCGTCATTCTTCTTCTCGCCCACGTTAAAGCGAACGTTTTCCAGTACCACCAGCTCGCCAGCGTTCAGATCCAGACCATTCAGATAGTCTTTCGCCAGCGTCACATCACAGTCGAGCGCGTCTTGCAGATAGTTCACGACAGGCTGCAGAGAGAACTCGTCAGCATATTCACCTTCGGTCGGGCGACCCAGGTGAGAGGTAACCATTACCTTTGCGCCTGCTGCCAGGCATTGCTTGATCGTTGGCAGAGATGCCAGGATACGTGCATCAGAAGTTACTTTACCTGCTTTGACTGGCACGTTCAGATCGGCACGGATCAGCACGCGTTTACCGGCCAGATCCAGATCAGTCATCTTGATTACAGACATGGTTTGTCCTCTCAATAGTCTTACTGTGTAAATGATAAATACATTCAGCCCTGCGATTTTGCCTGGCTGGGAAATTCAGAAACGTCTTGCAGCTGACCACTGACCTGATGCATCACCAGTGCTGTATCCAGCATACGGTTTGCAAATCCCCATTCGTTGTCGCACCAAATCAGCAATTTCAGCAGATGCTGATTACTGACACGCGTCTGGGTGCCATCAACAATAGCGCTGTGGGGATCATGATTGAAGTCAACAGAAACAAGTGGCGCTGTGGTGTAATCGACAATATCCGTCAATGTACACCTGGCAGCCTCGGCCAGGGCTTGATTTACATCATTAACCGAGACATTAGTCTTCACCGTAACGCTCAGATCCATCGCGGTGACGTTAATTGTAGGAACCCTGACTGAAATCGCCTCAAATTTATCCGCAAAATGAGGAAAAATACGGCCGATACCTAAGTGTAATTTTGTGTCGACCGGAATGATCGACTGACTCGCAGCGCGTGTCCGGCGCAGGTCAGTATGATAGGCATCGATCACCTGCTGGTCATTCATGGCTGAATGAATGGTTGTGATCGTGCCGGATTCAATGCCGAAAGCCTCATCAAGCACTTTAATCACAGGCACAATGCAGTTGGTGGTACAGGAACCGTTGGAAACAATGCGATCTTGAGGTGACAGGCTGTCTTGGTTCACACCGAAGATGATGGTGTTATCGATATCGTTCGCAGCAGGATGGGAAAACAGGACTTTCTTGGCACCGGCCTGAATATGGGCTTCACCGTCGGCTCTTGAGCCGTACACCCCGGTACAGTCCAGAACAATATCCACTTCCAGATCCCGCCACGGGAGCAACTGGATATCACTCAGATGAAGAATACGAATCGCGTCTTCACCCTGACCATTGGCAATGAACAGATGTTCCTGATCATGGCTGACCTTACAGCCAAAGCGACCATGACTGGAATCATACTGAAGCAGATGTGCCATCGCTTCAGGCTGAGCCAGTTCGTTCACTGCCACGACTTTTATCTGGTGATGTTTGCCGCTTTCATACAAGGCCCGCAGTACACTGCGGCCGATACGGCCAAATCCATTAATTGCGACTCGTAATGTCATATCCGTGCTACGTAAGTTAAAAGCCGCTCTAGTGTATACCAAGCGTTAACGAGATTCATCCTAATTGTGACCCGCCTCACTCCCCAGGATCATTGTCTGCGAGCGTAGCGCAATGCCAGTAAATACGCCCGCTGTCACTCCATCCTTCCTTATAACAGATATATAAATAGTGCTTTATCGGAATAAAAAAAGCTCCCGTCTGGCGTATTTTTTTCATTGTCCGAAATAATTTTTCTGCAACCTATCAATAACAATTGGTCCGAACAGCAAATCGCCGCGGCTCGATCAGGCAATCGCGGCTCAGATAGCAATACGCGCCGGGACAGCAAGAGGCCGGGACGCCTTTCGCAAAGAAAAGAAGGGGCTGCCAACTCACAAAGAAGTTAAATGGTCTGATTTTTTAATGTAACCCAGTATTATTCACCAACAAGATTGCAAACCACATAATGAAGATAATCGTTTGGCTGACAATTATCTTATTTCCACACATATCTAGTTGTTGATTTTGATCCCATACAAGTTATTATAGCCGTCTAGACGGAGGTAGCTCTATACATACAGACTGATGATTTATCACTCAGACTGCTGAAAATCACACCTCCAATCACCTTTAAAGTTTTTCTAATAGTGAGAATACTCATGGCGAAACACCTGTTTACTTCTGAGTCGGTATCGGAAGGCCATCCAGATAAAATTGCAGACCAGATCTCAGATGCAGTCCTGGATGCGATCTTAGAACAAGACCCGAAAGCACGTGTTGCGTGTGAGACTTACGTCAAAACCGGCATGGTCATGGTCGGTGGTGAAATCACCACCACGGCCTGGGTGGATATCGAAGAGCTGACCCGTCAGACAGTGCGCGACATTGGTTACGTCCATTCAGACATGGGTTTTGATGCCAACTCTTGTGCCGTTCTGAGCGCGATTGGTAAGCAGTCTCCTGATATTAACCAGGGTGTTGACCGCAGCGACCCGAAAGATCTGGGTGCGGGCGATCAGGGGATCATGTTCGGTTACGCCACCAACGAAACTGAAGTGCTGATGCCGGCCCCTGTCACTTATGCCCACCGTCTGGTTGAGCGTCAGGCGAAAGTCCGTAAAAACGGTACGCTGCCATGGCTGCGCCCGGATGCCAAAAGCCAGGTCACCTTTGCTTATGACCAGGGCAAAATCGTGGGTATCGATGCCGTGGTTCTGTCCACTCAGCACTGTGACAGTATTGAGCTGCCTGTGCTGCAAGAAGCAGTGATGGAAGAAATCATCAAGCCAGTGCTGCCGGCAGAGTGGCTGAACAAAGACACCAAATACTTCATCAACCCAACCGGCCGCTTTGTGATCGGTGGTCCAATGGGCGACTGTGGTCTGACTGGCCGTAAAATTATCGTTGATACCTACGGCGGCGCGGCGCGTCACGGCGGTGGTGCCTTCTCGGGTAAAGATCCATCGAAAGTGGATCGCAGTGCGGCCTACGCCGCCCGTTATGTGGCGAAGAACATTGTCGCAGCCGGTCTGGCTGACCGCTGTGAAATCCAGCTGTCGTACGCAATTGGTATTGCCGATCCAACATCCATCATGGTGGAAACCTTCGGCACCGAGAAAGTCTCTCATGATCTGATCGTGGACGCCGTGCGTCACCACTTCGACCTGCGCCCATACGGCCTGATCGAAATGCTGGATCTGCTGCAGCCTATCTACAAGAAAACCGCAGCATACGGTCACTTTGGTCGCGAAGAGTTCCCTTGGGAAAAAACCGACAAAGCCGATCTGCTGCGCGATTACGCCAACATCAAGTAATCCGTTCAGAATCCGCAAGGCTGTGATTCTTACTCGTGAAAAAGGAAGCTTCGGCTTCCTTTTTCATTGCTTTCCTTTCGCTCCGTCCGATCCCCTGTACAGCTCTTTCAGCTTAGGGTCACCGATGTTCTAAAAGCAGATCAAGCTGTTACCCCATCTCTAAAAAAACAGATAACAACATGAAAATAAAAACATTTTAGTGCTTTTTACTTCCCATGTTCCAATCGCTCCAAAAGCTGCTCATCTGTGGCTGTACAGCTTACTGAGGTTTTGACCACCCATGATCCAAATGCTGTCATTGCTGTACAAGACGCATTTCAGGCCTATTGCGGGTAGAAAATCCGCGCCAGACCTTTCATACTGAGCCTCTTGTTTGTTTACCTTTCAGCGTTATGGACTCACTACAACAAGCCATGATTGAGCGGACCCTCGCCTGCCTTCGACAGGCTGAAAACAAGCTTGGCAAACCGTTTCCCGATCCGGTCATCCGTTTTACCCAACGCGGTAAAATTGCTGGTAGTGCGCGGATGCAAAGCTGGGAGATCCGCTATAACCCGATTTTACTGGCAGAAAACCCGCAGGCTTTTCTGGCCGAAGTGGTTCCCCATGAACTGGCCCACCTGCTCACGTATGCCTGCCATGGCAAAGTGCGTCCGCATGGCCCGGAATGGCAAAAAATGATGACTGAGGTGTTTCATGTGCCGGCTCGCACTACCCACAGCTTCGATATCTCTTCTGTGAGCGGGCGTACTTTCCCTTACCGCTGCCAGTGCCGGGAGCATCAGCTCACTGTCAGGCGGCATCATAAAATTCTGCGTCAGCAGGCCATCTATCACTGCATGCAATGCCACCAGCCCTTGACGCCCATTACTGGAAATGCGCCGCAGTCATATTGAAAATTTGATTTTTTACACACAGATAACGTGAAACACTTCTAAAAAATTCCGGTACTGATAACATCATCACCCTGTATTCAGTCACCGGAAATCCCATGTTAATCAAGCTGAAAAGGCTAATGACTGTCGCACTGCTAAGCGTCAGTACCCTGTCCAATCCCGTATTGGCAGACTCACCGCAAAACTTCTCCAAAGCAAAAAAACTGCTGGTCAACATTTATCAGGCTCACAACGAGAGCTTTTACTGTGGCTGCCGGATTGAGTGGCAAGGGAAAAAGGGCGTCCCGGATTTAAACAGCTGTGGCTATCAGGTACGCAAGCAGGAAAAACGTGCCAGCCGGATTGAATGGGAGCACGTGGTTCCGGCCTGGCAGTTTGGTCATCAGCTGCAATGCTGGCAGGATGGCGGGCGTAAAAACTGCCGCAAAGACCCGACCTTCAGCAAGATGGAAGCCGACATGCATAACCTGACCCCGGCCATCGGCGAAGTGAACGGCGATCGTTCCAACTACCGCTTTACACCCTGGCGCGAAAATGACGGTGCCTATTATGGTCAGTGCGATATCAAAGTGGATTTCAAGAACCGCCGGGTCGATCCGCCGCCACGTGCCAGAGGGGCCATTGCCCGCACCTATCTTTACATGGAGCAGGAATACCGCTTCCGTCTGGCGAAAAGTCAGCGCCAGCTGATGCAAGCCTGGCATCAGAGCTACCCGGTCAGCCCCTGGGAGTGCGAAAGGGATCGACGTATTGCGAAAATCCAGCACAAGCACAACGGCTTTGTGCTGAATGCATGTCAGCAGGCAGGGCTTTAATCGAACATCGGCTGAGATCAGGGGCTCTCAGCCGTTTGCCTCTTCTTTAGTGACGCAGCATCTCGTCCAGATAACGCTGGCTGTTATCGGTCACCGGCGCCAGAGCCTTACGGCTGAAACGCTCAAATCTGGCCGACATCACAGCAGTCCGCGCCTGGCACCAGCCGTAACCATAGGGCAGATCCACCGGCATTGCGCTGGCGATGGATGCAAATTCAGCGCTCAGCTCCTGCTGCAATATACTTTCTGAGACCAGCCTGGCGCGCGGCACAACCTCTTGCTGCGCCAGTCGGTTACGCTGGCCCCAGCCGATGATCAAATCGTCGCAGCTGTAGTTCGCAAAAGCCGGTGAAGCGGTAAACGCCACATCAGAGAGCGCACCATATTCCCGCCACATCATGTAGGCTTCAAACAGCATGGCAACATCTTCAGCATCGGTGTAATAACCATAAAAATCAGCGGCACCATCAGACTCGAACGCCGCGCCTGCCTGCTCAGGTGACAGCGTGGTTGACGCAGATGCGCCGCCGAAATAACGCTCGGCCATCAATTGTAAACTATCCACAGAAAGCGCATGGGCTTGTCGCAGTGCCGTCTGAACCCAGTTGCCTTGAATCAGCTGGATGTTGTTGCCGATGCTGGTTGACATATCCAGCATGCTGAGCTGATCCGGCGGCAGGAAGTCGTTGGCATGCGCCAGCTCATGAACCAGCAGATTAAACAGCCCGGGGGCGATTTCCGATTTGCTTCGCCAGGAATTGACAGTCACATCAAAAGTATTGCTGTAAGTGACATACTCACCATTGCTGTACACGTAACGCTGCAGAGCCAGAAACGGCAGTGACTCGGCAAAGCCGGCGCGGTAATCCTGCTGCTGGTAGATGTCATTCCACTCGGCCTGATCGCGCCACAGATAACGCGGATCGATATAGATACTTGCGGTGTCTGTATGATAGAAAGACGGGCGGATATCAAGACTGAGTACGATGACATTGAGTGGCTTAAACAGGTTCAGTACATCCTGCGGTAAGTCACGCACCACATCCATGAAACTGTCTCCCATCCAGTGATGGGACACCAGCAATCGTTCGGCGATATCCTCCGGGGTCAGATCACCCGGAATGTCATAGCCGAGTGGCGCAATATCCTGCAACTGACAGGACTGCCCCTGCTTATAGATAACAGCACAATCTTCGGCTGCCAGTCCGTACGGACTGGTGCTCAGATACGGTTGCAGGCTGGCCAGCAAAGGATCGCCATTCACATTCAGACTGCGCTCGCCAGACTTGCCGTCACCGCCACAGCCCGCTGCCAGCAGCGCCGCCATAAGGATCGCCAACCGGCGCGTTCCCTGTGTGATTGTCATTCTTGTTCTGTCCCCTGTTCAACAGCGCCGCCGTAAAGCCGGCATTTTAGGGGATACGGGAGTCAATCCCACTGACTTTTTGCCGGAGTTATGAGCCGCATCAATATCAGTTCCTGCAGCTTTTGCGCGAGATAACACTTCAGCGCGGCTCTGCTGCGTTTCATCGCGCATGATTCAGCACTGTGCAATGTTCGGTACATTGCCGCCAAGCTTGATATACTGACGCCAGGAATAACCACCAAAGCCAACGAATTTAATACTATGAGAGTGCCACGTATTTTCCATCCTGAGACCCTGCCTGCAAGCGGCAGAGTGCCCCTGAGTGACGACGCCGCCAACCATGTCGGCCGCGTGATGCGCATGCAGCCGGGCCAGGAAATTCTGTTGTTCGACGGCAGCAATGCTGAATTCCCGGCTGTCATTACCGAAGCCGGTAAAAAAAATGTCGAAGTAGAGATCTCTGCCCGTGTTGAGCACAGTGTGGAGTCCCCTTTGGATCTGCATTTGGGCCAGGTGATTTCCCGCGGCGATAAAATGGAATTCACGATTCAGAAATCCGTCGAGCTGGGCGTCAACAGCATTACGCCGCTGATCTCAGAGCGCTGCGGTGTCAAACTGACTCAGGACAGGTTCGACAAGAAACTGTCCCAGTGGCAAAAAATCGCCATCAGCGCCTGCGAGCAATGCGGCCGCAATGTGGTGCCGGAAATCCGTCCTGTGATGAAGCTGGAAGACTGGTGCGCAGAAGAATTTGACGGCCTGAAGTTGAATTTGCATCCAAGAGCCCAATATTCCATTAATACCCTGCCCGCACCTGTGACCCGGGTCCGTCTGCTGATCGGGCCGGAAGGCGGCCTGTCAGAGCAGGAAATCACTATGACAGAAACATACCGCTTCAGCGAAGTGTTGCTGGGTCCCCGGGTTCTCAGAACTGAAACTGCCGCGATGACGGCGATAACTGCGCTACAGGTCCGCTTTGGCGATCTTGGCTAACCAAGGAGAAAAGACATGATCAAATTGGGTATTGTGATGGATCCCATCCAGTCCATTACCATCAAAAAGGATTCCAGCTTTGCGATGATGCTTGAAGCGCAGCGTCGCGGCTGGGAAATCCATTACATGGAAATGGCTGATCTGTCTCTGGAGCAAGGCAAAGCGATCGCCCGCACCCGGATCGTCAAACTGCAGGAAGATCCGGCCGACTGGTTCAGCTTCCACGGTGAGCAGGAAATCGAACTGAGCGAGCTCGATGCCGTGCTGATGCGTAAAGATCCGCCGTTCGATACTGAATACATCTACGCCACCTATATTCTGGAGCGTGCTGAAGAACAGGGCACCCTGATCGTCAATAAACCCCAGAGCCTGCGTGACTGTAATGAAAAACTCTACACCGCCTGGTTCCCGGAACTGACGCCAACCACAATTGTGACCCGCCGGGCAGAGAAGATCCGCGCTTTCCAGCAGGAACACGGCGATATCATACTCAAACCGCTGGATGGTATGGGCGGCTCGTCGATTTTCCGCGTCAAGGCCGGCGATCCGAACCTGTCGGTGATCATTGAAACCCTGACCAATCACGGTGAATACTACTGCATGGCGCAAACGTTCGTGCCGGACATCAGTAACGGCGACAAGCGCATTCTGGTGGTGGACGGCGAGCCGATGCCTTACTGCCTGGCCCGGATTCCGGCCGAAGGGGAAACCCGCGGCAATCTGGCCGCCGGTGGCCGCGGCGAACCCCGCCCGCTGAGCGAGACTGACCGTAAAATTGCTGAAGCCGTCGCCCCGGCACTGAAAGAAAAAGGGCTGATTTTTGTTGGCCTGGATGTGATCGGCGACAAGCTGACGGAAATCAATGTCACCAGCCCAACCTGTATTCGCGAAATTGAAGCGGCGTATGATATTTCGATTACGGGCAAACTCATGGATGCCATTGAACGTCGCCTGAAAACCGCTTAATACTTCTGAAACCTCGGCGTGTTGTCTGTCAAAGTTGACAACACGTCACGTTTTCATTTTTAACAACACCTTTCTCAGACTTACCATTTCGGCCAATTCATCCCCATACTGTAATGAAAGAGCCTGTCTGAGAGCGTGTAAGGACTGAACGATGAATCTCACCAATCATTTTCTGGTGGCCATGCCCAGTCTGCAGGACCCGCACTTCAAACGCAGTGTGGTGTATGTGTGCGAGCATAATGATGAAGGCGCGATGGGTATCGTCATTAACTTACCGATTGATGTCTCTGTCGGCAGCATGCTGGAGCAGATTAAGGTAGAGCGCGACTTACCCGTTGCGCATCCGGCCAGCCTGGAAAAGCCTGTCATGATCGGCGGTCCGGTGGCCAGTGACCGGGGATTTATCCTGCACAACAGCAAAGAAGAATACAGCTCCAGCCTTGACCTGACCGAAGAGATCAAGATGACCACATCAACCGATATCCTGCCATTACTGGGTACCCAGAATGAGCCGAGCCAATTTCTGGTCGCGCTGGGCTATGCCGGCTGGACCGCCGGTCAGCTGGAGCAGGAACTGGCCGACAATAGCTGGCTGACCATGGAAGCCGATCCCAAGGTGGTGTTTGAAACCCCCATCAATGAACGCTGGGACAAAGCCGTCGCCAAACTGGGTATCCATTCCGCCAACTTATCCACTGAAATAGGACATTCATGAGCACCTCTCGTACGGTACTAGCCTTCGACTATGGTACCAAAAGCATTGGCGCCGCCATCGGCCAGGAGCTGACGGGGACAGCCAGTCCCCTGTCGGCCCTGAAAGCCAACGACGGCATTCCCAGCTGGGAAGCGATTGAAAAATTACTCAAAGAATGGCAACCCGATCTGATTGTGGTCGGCCTGCCGCTGGATGTTTACGGCAAGGAGCTGGAAAGTATCACCCCGCGTGCCCGTAAATTTGCCAACCGCCTGCACGGCCGGTTCGGGTGCCAGGTTGAATTGCATGATGAACGTTTGAGTACAGTGGAAGCGCGCTCGGATCTCTTTGCCCGGGGTGGCTACCGCTCACTCAGCAAAGGCAATGTCGACTCTCAGTCTGCTGTCGTTATCCTCGAAAGCTGGTTCGAACAGCAATACGGTTGATCGCCCGGTACAGCGTTTTTAGCTTTGAGATCACAAGTGGTCCTGAGCCCTGCAAACCAGCGACAAAATAAAAGCCCTGACAGTCACGACTTCAGGGCTTTCTTCATCACTCAGAATGAGCCAGCAGCGGTCATAGCGAACCTACATTTGCCCGGCCACAAACAATGCAAACGGAATCGCCAGCAACAGGCTCAGCGCGGTACGGATAAACCAGATCACCACCAGACGCCCGACACTCAGCGGAATCGAGGTCGACAGAATGCAGGGAATTGACGCTGAGAAAAACAGCACGCTGGACACACAAATCACCCCCGCAGCCATACGCACCACAAACTCAGCGTCACGCAGCAGCAAGGCAGGCAAGAACATTTCCGCCAGACCCGATGCCGAGGCCTGCGCCAGTTCTTTCGCGCCATCAATGCCCCACACCGCGGTAAACGGGTAAAACAGATAGCCCAGCCACTCAAACACAGGAGTGTATTTCGCGACCAGCAGACCAATCAGCCCCACAGACATGATGGATGGCAGGATGGAAATGGTCATCAGCAGGCCGTCTTTGATAGTCGATAAAACATTACTGCCCACGGCCGGTGCCTGCCGGGCCACATTCATGCCGGTCTGGTACGCCGTTTGCAGTCGCCCTTCACTGCCGGCATCAGGTTCAGGATCCGCCACGGATTCATCCATTTGACGTAACGGCGGCAAATGAACCGTAATCGCAGTCACGATGAAAGTGATCACCAGCGTGCCCCAGAAATACAGGTTCCAGACCGACATCAGATCCAGGGTTTTCGCCACGATGATCATAAACGTGGCCGACACAGTCGAGAAGCCGGTGGCGATGATCGCCGCCTCTTTCGCTGAGTATTGCCCAGATTTGTATACTCTATTGGTGATCAACAGCCCCAGAGAGTAACTGCCGACGAATGAGGCAACCGCATCAATGGCAGAACGCCCCGGCGTACGCCAGATGGGCCGCATCACAGGCTGCACCAGAATACCAATCAACTCCAGCAACCCATAACTGACCAGAAACGACAGAAAAACCGCCCCGACAGGAACGATCAACCCGACCGAGATCACCAGCTTTTCAAACAGAAACGGCAACATGTCTTTGCTGTGCAGGAATTCTGGTCCAGCCCCTGTGACCGCCATCAGCGCCGCGCCTGCCCCCATGACTTTCAGTCCAGAGAACACCTTATCTGTCAGGCTCTTTGACCATTGGCCGCTGACAAAAGGATAGACCGCACCGATCACTATCATGGCAAAGGCGTACCAGGCGACACCGCTCCCCAGCCAGACTTTGATTTGACTAACCAAATGATCCAGCGGGATCGTTGATTTTCCGTTCACTGAAATTGGCACGAAAAAGAAAAAGATTCCGACAGCACTGAGAAACAGCAGGCGGAAACGTGCCAGTGCATCCGATGCACTGACACGAGACTGAGATTGTTCCATGTGATTCACTCCCTCTACACGTTATTTGTATATACATATAAAGAGAGAGCAAACAGAGCGCAAGGTGGTTATTTTGAAACCACTAAGGGGATCACAAAGATTTAACCCAAGCGTAACAATGTCGCAGACAGTACAGCTTCCTCCGCTCTGGGATCATGGGTGGGAAAAAGCTCCCCTGGCTGTATCTGGTCTCACTCAAACCGGATCGTGACCCCGTCCAGCCCGCCAGCTGAGCTCTGGCCAGGCTGACCTGTCTTGATCATCAGGCGCAGATCATTGGCCGAATCGGCATAACTGAGGGCATCGTTCTCGCGGATTTTGCCTTGTCTGAACAGTGCATACAGCGACTGATCAAAGGTGATCATGCCATGCTCACGGCCTTTGGCCATAGTGGCTTTCAGTTCATGCAACGCTCCGCGCCGGATCAAATCCGACACTCTGGGTGTGTTGATCAGTAACTCAAACACCGCATGGCGGCCCTCACCGGAAGGATCGGGGATCAGCTGTTGCGCCAGTATCCCTTTCAGGTTCAGCGACAAATCAAACAACAACGACTCCCGGCGATCTTTCGGCACTAAATGCAGTATCCGTTCCAGCGCCTGATTGGCATTATTGGCATGCAGGGTCGCCATGCACAGATGGCCGGTTTCGGCAAAATTGAGCGCATGCTCCATGGTGTCCTGATTGCGGATTTCACCAATCAGAATCATGTCCGGTGCCTGGCGCAAAGAATTTTTCAGCGCCACTTCATAGCTTGCGGTATCTAAGCCGACCTCGCGCTGGGTCACGATGCATTGCTGGTGCTGATGAATAAATTCTATCGGGTCTTCCACCGTCAGGATATGACCGCTGCTATGGCGGTTTCTGTGCCCTGTCAGCGCAGCCATGGAGGTTGACTTACCTGAACCGGTCGCCCCGACGACCAGGAGCAAGCCCCGTTTCGCCAGCGCCATGGCTTGCATAGGTTCAGGCAGGCAGAGGGAATCCATGTCGGGGATGACGGTTTCAATACGGCGAATCACCATACCCGGCTGCTCGCGCTGCCAGAAGGCACTGATACGAAAACGGCGCTCACCGCGTACCAGCGCAAAGTTCGCCTCTTTGAGTTCAACAAAGCTCTGCCACTGCTCATCCGACATCGACTGCTGGCACAAGGCCATCAATTGTTCTGCCGACAGGCTTTCACCGAGCGGACACAGCCGCCCGTTGATTTTCAGCTGGCAGGGCGCAGCCACGGTGAGATACAGGTCGGACGCCTGCTGGTCGGTCATCTGGCAGAGCATAAAATCCAAATTCATGGGTCGATTTCCTGCCTCATAATCCCTGATTACGTTCCACCACCTTGGCGGCTTCCTCGGGTTCAATCAACCCCTGCGCCATGAGACGGTTCACGGCCTGCTCCATTGTCTGCATCCCCATCCCGGCTCCGGTCTGGATCATGGAATACATCTGAGCCACTTTATCTTCGCGGATCAGGTTTCGGATCGCCGGGGTTGCCAGCATGATTTCATGGGCTGCCTTCCTGCCGCCGCCGGGGCATTTGAGCAGGGTCTGCGCGATCACCGCCCGCAGTGATTCCGACAGCATAGAGCGCACCATGGCTTTATCATTACCGGGAAACACATCAATGATCCGGTCGATCGCCTTGGCCGCCGAGCTGGTGTGCAGGGTGCCCAGTACCAGGTGGCCGGTTTCAGCCGCCGTCAGCGCTAAGCGGATGGTTTCCTGATCGCGCAATTCGCCCACCATGATCACATCGGGATCTTCGCGCAACGCCGAGCGTAGCGCATTCTGGAAACTGTGGGTATCCCGGTGCACTTCACGCTGATTGATCAGACAGCGCTTACTTTGATGAACAAACTCCACCGGATCTTCAATGGTCAGAATATGACGGTGAGTGTGAGTGTTAATATGATCAACCATAGCAGCGATGGTGGTCGATTTGCCTGAACCGGTCGCTCCGGTCACCAGCACCAGTCCCCGCTGACTCTGGGCAATCTGGTAAAACACCTCTGGCACCTGCAGGGTTTCCAGAGAGGGCACAGACTGAGGAATGGTCCGAAACACGGCGGCACACCCGCGGGATTGCTGGAACGCATTGACACGGAACCGGCCGACCTCGGGCATGACAAAAGAAAAATCCACTTCCAGCCTTTCTTCATATTCACGCCGCTGGCCGTCATTCATAATATCGGTGATCAGCCGGTGTGCCTCTTCATGGCTCAAAGGGGGGATGCTGAGCGGCCTGACATCACCGTCTACCCGAATCATTGGCGATACCCCAGCGGAAAGGTGCAGATCGGAGGCGTTATGCTTTACACTAAAGTCCAGTAGTTCGGTGATATCCATACATTTTCCCTAAAGAATCAATTATGAGTAGTATCAAACAAAATATTACACAGGTCACCCGAGAGATCCGGCAGGCCTGCGAAAAATGCGGCCGCGATACAGATTCAGTGCAACTGCTGGCGGTCAGTAAAACCAAACCGGTCAGCGCCATCGCTGAAGCCATTGCCGCCGGGCAACGCGCCTTTGGCGAAAACTATGTGCAGGAAGGCGTTGAGAAAATTCAGTATTTTTCTCAGTCAGACCCAAGCTTAGTCTGGCATTTTATCGGCCCAATCCAGTCCAACAAGACACGCCCGATCGCCGAACATTTCGACTGGGTGCATTCGGTCGACCGGCTTAAAATCGCCCGCCGGCTCAGCGAGCAGCGCCCGGCAACGCTGCCGCCGCTGAAAATCCTGCTTCAGGTCAACACCAGTGGCGAAGCGTCCAAATCAGGTGTCGACTTTGACCAACTGGCAGAGCTGGCTGTCGAAGTTGCCGCCTTGCCCAATATCGAGCTGCGCGGACTGATGTCGATACCGGAAAAAGCCGACGATTACGTCAGTCAGCTCGAGGCTTTTTCTGCCCTGGCGAAAGCCAGAGATGCTTTGCAGCAACGTCTGCCGCAAGCCAGGTTGGATACCCTGTCGATGGGCATGAGCGGCGACATGGAAGCGGCCGTGGCCGCCGGCAGCACTATGGTGCGCATCGGGACCGCTATCTTTGGCGCCAGGGATTACAGTTAAATTCGCTTGAAGTATCAGGCGCTCATTACGTTCAGAAGGATTTCTCATGGAACAACGTACAATCGCTTTTATCGGCGCCGGTAACATGGCCCGCTCCATCATCGCCGGCCTGGTTGCCAGCGGTTATCCCGCCGATAAAATCACCGCCACTGCGCCAAGTGCCGAGCGCCGTGAACCACTGGCGCGTGAGTACGGTATTCATACCGACAGCGACAATCTGCGCGCCGCCCAGCAAGCCGAGGTCATTGTACTGGCGGTCAAACCTCAGCTGATGGCCAGCGTCTGTGAGCCGCTGCAAGCCATCGATTTTGACGGCAAACTGGTGATCTCCATCGCTGCCGGTATCTCAGTGGCACGTCTGCAGGAGATGCTGGCCGCCAAAGTCAGCCTGGTGCGGGTGATGCCCAATACTCCTTCGCTGATTGGCAAAGGCATGAGCGGTATGTATGCCGACGCCAGTGTCAGCACTCAGGATCGTCATTTCTCTGACAACCTGATGGCGGCGGTCGGCAAAACCTGCTGGGTTACGCAAGAGTCGGGCATCAATGGCGTGATTGCCGCTGCCGGCAGTGCCCCGGCTTACTTCTTTCTGTTCATGGAAGCCATGCAGAATGAAGCGATTCGTCAGGGCTTTGACAAAGAGACCGCACGTGAACTGGTGCAACAGGCCGCACTGGGCGCTGCCAGCATGGTGATCGCCAGCCCGGATACTGAGCTGTCGACCCTGCGTGAACAGGTGACCTCGAAAGGCGGCACCACAGCAGAGGCGATCCGCACATTTAATGAAGCGCAACTTAGTGATATCGTAGCCAAAGCCATGCAGGCCGCTGTCAGCCGCGCACAGGAAATGGAAAAATTATTTTAAGGTAACAATATGAATGCTATTGCTTTTTTAGTCAGCACCCTCTTTGACCTCTATATCATGGTGGTGCTGCTGCGACTGTGGCTGCAATGGGCCAAAGCGGATTTCTATAATCCCTTTTCCCAGTTTGTGGTGAAAGTCACCCAGCCGGTTCTCGGCCCGCTGCGTCGTGTTATCCCTTCAATCGGCTCGCTTGATCTGGCCACTGTGCTGTTTGCCTACCTGCTTACGGTCGGAAAATTTATCGCGCTGCAATTCGTGCTGACCAATGGCGGCTTGGCATTCAGCCCGGATCTGTTCTGGATCGCCGGACTCTCCTTGCTCAAAGCGGCCGGTGGACTGCTGTTCTGGGTCCTGCTGATCCGTGCCATCCTGAGCTGGGTCAGTCAGGGACGCAGCCCGATCGAATACGTGATGCATCAGCTGACCGAGCCGATGACAGCGCCAATCCGCCGCATCATTCCGGCCATTGGCGGCCTGGATCTGAGCGTGCTGGTGCTGTTTGTTGGCCTGCACTTTGCCAATATTCTGATGGGCGATCTGATTGGCCCGATCTGGTTCCAGCTGTGAGCCTGAGCCCTGTTTTTCAGGATAAAGCGGATCTGATGATCCGCTTTTATGTACAACCCAAAGCCAGCCGGGATCAGTTTGTCGGCCTTCATGGCGACGAAATCAAAGTCGCCATCACGGCTCCGCCGGTTGACGGCAAAGCGAACGGCCACCTGGTCAAATTTCTGGCCAAGCAGTTCAGGGTAGCCAAAGGACAAATCATCATAGAAAAGGGAGAAACGGGCCGGCACAAACTCGTCCGGATACAAGCACCACAAGTCATGCCCCCGCTCGTCAGCGCCTTGCTGTAATTCTGATACCCGCAAAGACGCCGTCCGCGGACCACTCTATACTTTAAACAATTACTGCATTATCCCTTTTGAATGTAAGGTCTTACTCCGTGTGACATACTTCGACAGGACAGAAGGACGACACCATGAAACAGTTACTGATTGCTGTGATTGCAACCCTAGCTTTTGCCGTACCGGCACAGGCAGAACAACTCAAAAACATCGGCGAGCTGGAAGTGCACTATTCAACCTTTCCGTCTACTTTCCTGACGGCGGATATCGCGAAGAACTACCGTATCCAGCGCAGCCGTTATTCGGCCCTGATTAATATCACTGTGCTCGATACCAGCATTGAAGGTAAACCGGCGGTTGCTGCACTGGTGAAAGGCACAGCGCGTAATCTGGTCGGCAATGAGAAAAACCTCACGTTCCGTGAAGTGCGCGAAGGCGATGCCATCTACTACATTGCCGAACTGAGCCATGCCAATGAAGAACGCTTCCGTTTTAATATTGATGTCTCCCGCCAGTCCACCAGCGGTAATATTCAGTTCGAACAGACCTATTTCGCCGAATAAGCCACGCCAGTGAAAAAGAGGGACAGCACGCTTCTTTTCTGTCTTTGGCATTTGCTCTGGCTGTGGGTATCATAGCGCCCCAGCCTTACAGACCAGGAGTCTTCATGAGCAAATTAGTACTTGCGACCGGCAACCAGGGGAAAGTCAGTGAAATGGCCAACCTGCTTGCCGATTTCGGTTTCGAGGTCATCGCCCAGACGGATCTCAACGTCTCTGATGTGGCCGAAACCGGCACGACATTTATAGAAAATGCCATTATCAAAGCGCGTCACGCCGCCAGAGAAACCGGCCTACCCGCGATTGCTGATGATTCCGGTCTGGAAGTGGATGCCCTCAAAGGAGCACCCGGTATTTACTCGGCCCGTTATGCCGGAGCAGACGCCAGCGATCAGGCGAATCTGGAAAAGTTACTTGAGGCCATGGAAGCCGTACCGGACGCTGAACGCACCGCCCGCTTCCACTGTGTGCTGGTGATGATGCGCCACGCCGATGACCCGACACCGCTGGTGTGCCACGGTAAATGGGAAGGCCGTATTCTCCACCAGGCCAGAGGCGAGAATGGCTTTGGCTATGATCCTGTTTTCTGGGTACCGGAAGCCGATTGCGCCTCAGCCGAGCTGTCCCCTGAACGTAAAAAACAATTGTCACACCGCGGCAAAGCTTTGCAACACCTCTTTGCAGCCCTGAAGGACGCCTGATGTTAGTACCGCCACCGCTGAGCCTGTATGTCCACATTCCCTGGTGTGTCCAGAAATGTCCCTACTGTGACTTCAACTCTCATGCACTGAAGCACGACATTCCCGAGCTGGATTACATTGATGCTCTGCTAGAGGATCTGGCGATCGATCTTGATCGCTATCAGCTGGCCGATGGCAGCCGGGCGCTGCACTCCATTTTTATCGGTGGCGGCACCCCGAGCCTGATTTCCGCCCCGGAGATCGGACGGCTGCTGACAGGCATTGAGGCCAGAATCCCGTTCAGCGAGCAGATTGAAATCACCATGGAAGCCAACCCAGGCACAGTGGAGGCCGGCCGGTTTCAGGCTTACCGCGAAGTGGGCGTCAACCGGATTTCTATCGGCGTACAGAGTTTTCAGGATGACAAGCTCAAACGCCTGGGCCGGATTCACGGCAAAGGTGAAGCGGTGCGCGCTGCCGGGCTGGCTCAGGAAGCCGGGCTGAACAGCTTCAACCTGGATCTGATGCATGGCCTGCCGGATCAATCCGTGGCAGATGCCATGTCGGATCTCAGGCAAGCAATCGCCCTGAACCCGCCGCATCTGTCCTGGTATCAGCTGACGATCGAGCCCAATACGCTGTTTTATTCCAAACCGCCAACCCTGCCGGATGACGATGATCTGTGGGATATTTTCGAACAGGGCCATGTGCTGCTGGCCGAGGCCGGTTATCAGCAGTACGAGATTTCCGGTTACAGCAAACCCGGTATGCAGTGCCAGCACAACCTGAATTACTGGCGCTTTGGGGATTATCTGGGTATCGGCTGCGGTGCCCACGGCAAGGTAAGCTTTGCTGACGGCCGCATCACCCGTACGGTGAAAGTGAAGCACCCGCGCGGTTATCTCAATCCGCAAAAGGCGTATTTGGATCAGGAAACCCAGGTCGGTGATGAAGAGCGTCCGTTTGAGTTTTTCATGAACCGTTTCAGGTTGCTGGAAGCCTGTCCGAAGCAGGACTATGTCGAACGGACTGGCCTGTCGCTGGACAGTATTCAACAGCCGATCAGCTGGGCGCTGGACAAGCAATATCTGCAGGATCAAGGCGACAGCTGGCAAATCACCGAACAAGGAAAACTCTTTTTGAATGATTTACTGGCCGCTTTTGTCGAGGAAGATCAGTAACAGGCTATGATTCGCTGGCAGCCTGCTGCCAGCGATTGTCACTCCTCCACACAGAAGATAGGGTACGGTCAGAAAATAGAGCGGCCAATCCGCTCTGCCAGCAGCTCCAGCGCTGCAGTGCCGGCCACTGAATTGCCCGAGGCATCGAGCTCAGGCGACCAGACCGCAATCGACATTTCCCCCGGCACAATCGCGACAATACCGCCACCGACTCCGGATTTCCCCGGCATGCCGACACGATAGGCAAATTCACCGGCACCATCATACAGACCGCAGGTTGCCAGCAGTGCGTTGATTTGTTTGCTTTGCGTCGGCGAAATCAGCGGGGTCTCTGTGCCCAGAGGCATGCCTTTGTTGGCCAGGTAACTGAAGGTCCGGGCCAGATCAACACAGCTCATTTTGAGTGCACAGTAACCGAAATAATTACCCAGCACAGGCACAACATCGTTTTTGAAATTGCCGAACGCCCGCATCAGATAGGCAATCGCCGCATTGCGATCACTGTGCTGCATTTCCGATGCAGCCACGTCCTTGTCGTAGGCGACATCCGGGTTACACGCCAGACTGCGCACCAGTTCCAGCATCCGGTACTGCGGCGCGGAGAGACGGCTGTGCAGCAGATCAGACACCACCAGCGCACCGGCATTAATGAAAGGATTACGCGGAATCCCCTGCTCCAGCTCCAGCTGGATCATCGAATTAAACGCATGCCCCGACGGCTCTTTCCCGACCCGGGACCAGATTTCATCGGCCTCATACAGTGTCATGGCCAGCGTCAGGCTCAGCACTTTGGAGATCGACTGGATGGAGAAGCCTTCTTCGCTGTCGCCGGCCTGAATAATTTCACCGTCGTTATAGCAGACTGCAATGCCCAGCCTGTTGGCGGGAACCTGTGCCAGCGCGGGGATATAGCCGGCGACTTTACCCTGGCCGATTAAGGGTCTGACTTCATCCAGAATGTCATTCAGCAACTGCTTATTGGGCTTCATTCACTCTCTCCAGAGGACAAAAAAGCCAACGCAGAGGCTGGCTTTTCAGGCTAATCATGTTTTCAGGTCAACATCTTACTCTATGTTGCCCCGCAATGGCTTTGAACCATAGCACATTATTCTGTACGCGCGAACTTCATATCCCACACACCGTGACCCAGTCGATGCCCGCGGGCTTCAAACTTAGTCAGCGGACGCTCCTCCGGACGAGGGATATAATCACCATCTTGCGCGGTATTCTCATAACCAGGCGCCGCTTTCATCACATCCACCATGTGCTCTGCGTAATTTTCCCAGTCTGTTGCCATGTGGAATATACCGCCGATTTTCAGCTTTTTACGTACCATTTCCACAAAAGCAGGCTGCACAATGCGGCGCTTATGGTGACGGGCTTTGTGCCACGGATCAGGGAAGAACAACTGGACTGTATCCAGGCTGCCATCCGGGATCATATGCTCAAACACTTCAACGGCGTCATGACACATCACACGCAGATTCGCCAGGCCTTCCGCTTCGGCGGCCATCAGACAGGCACCGACGCCCGGGCTGTGCACTTCAATCCCGATAAAGTTTTTCTCGGGCACATTCTTTGCCATCTCAACCAGAGAAGCCCCCATACCAAAGCCAATTTCCAGCACCACATGGCCTTCACGACCATAAACCTCAGTCCAGTTCAGGGGTTGCTTGTTAAAATCGATCCCCATGTTTGACCAGTTATTTTCCAGCGCCAGTTGCTGGCCCTTGGTTAAACGGCCTTCACGACGCACAAAGCTGCGGATCTTGCGTACCAGCTTACCGTCTTCTGTAAATTCAGTCAGAGTGACGTCAGCGTTTGTTCTGGATTCTTGGCTCATGGGTCCTTACCTAAAATATGGAGTGTTTGGCACTAATGGATCCGGCATTATCCAAAGTTCACGGCTGAGTGCAAGTGCCGTCTTCGCATTGAAGCCAGCCCCGGAATGTGGTGCAATCGTCACCGCAATGTCGGCCGGATGGTCAGCTCAAATAAAACAGGCTCAGGGTCGTGGATGAACCCTCGTACGACAACCTGGCTCAAGTCAAAGAATATCAATGCACTGCGGCACTCAGATGATGTTCATCCTGAAGCGCAGTCAGATTCAGCAGCACTGTGAAGATAATTTTATGAAGCAATTTCCATTGCCACCCGAAACTTTTCAGGATCGTCTGATCCAATGGCAGCAAACCCATGGCCGCCATGATTTGCCCTGGCAGCTCAATCCAACCCCTTACCGGGTGCTGGTCTCCGAAATCATGCTTCAGCAAACTCAGGTGGCCACGGTCATCCCCTACTTTGAACGCTGGATGGACAGCTTTCCGACCATTGAAGCGCTGGCCGCCGCCACCGAAGATGACGTGATGAACCACTGGCAAGGACTGGGCTATTACTCCCGTGCCCGCAATCTGAGAAAAGCCGCCCTGTATGTCACCGATGCGTGTGCGGGCGAGTTTCCGGCACAAGTTGATCAACTGCTGAAGATTCCGGGCGTCGGCCGCTATACCGCCGGAGCCATTGCTTCATTTGCCTACAATACTTATGGTCCGATTGTCGATGGCAACGTCAAACGTCTGTTCTGCCGTTTCTTTGGCATTGAAGGCGTGCCGGGCACAACTCAGGTCGACAAACAGCTCTGGCACCATGCCGAACAATTCACCCCGCAGCAAAACAACCGGGCATTTGCACAGGGGCTGCTCGACATGGGAGCAACCGTCTGTAAACCGAAAAATCCAGCCTGCGGAGACTGCGCTTTTCAGGACAAATGTATTGCTTTCAATACCGACCGCGTTGCAGCGCTGCCTACACCAAAACCGAAAAAAGTTGTCCCGACCCGTCCCGGCCAATTTCTGTGGATCGAATCCGAGGGTCAGCTGCTGCTGGAAAAACGCGAAGAGAATGGCATCTGGGGGGCGCTCTGGTGTCTGCCGCAAATCTACCTGGAACCTGAACAGCTCGGAGACCATGTGGCGCTCAAAGGCACCTTCAAACATACCTTCACCCATTACAAGCTCAACGCCAGCGTCTGGGCGGTGGATCGCCTGAGTGATCAGACCGGCAACCAGCAGTGGTTTGCCATGGATGCCCTGAGTGATTTGGGCCTGCCGACGCCTATCCGTAAATTCATTGAAAAGCGTGTCTGAGGTAGCTCCTGCACGCAACAAACTTGAATCCTGCAGCCAGAAGCAGGAAACTAGCCCCAGAAATTCGATTCAGGCAGCCATGCAGGCTGCCCACTCATCAACATTGAGGATCCCATGAGCCGTACTGTATTTTGTGCCCGACTGAAGAAAGACGCCGAAGGTCTGGATTTCCAGCTGTATCCAGGTGAACTGGGTAAACGTATTTTCGATAACATTTCAAAAGAAGCCTGGGCTGAGTGGCAAAGCAAACAGACCATGCTGATCAACGAAAAGAAACTCAATATGATGGATCCGGAGCACCGCAAGCTGCTGGAAACAGAAATGGTGAAGTTCCTGTTCGAAGGTCAGGATGTTGTCATCGATGGCTACACGCCACCGAGCGAGTAACACTCAACGCCAGTTTCATGTGCACGCATGTCACGTTCTCAGGCGCCAATGCCTGAAAAACGTACCGTGAACAATCATAAAATGACATTATTTGCCAAACGCAGTAATGTCATTTTTTATATGAATCACATGAAAAAAACACTCCTTCTTGCCACAGTGGCACTAAGCCTGAGTGGTTGCAGCCGTGAACTGGTTGAAAATATCTACGGCGTGAATTACGCACCGACCAATCGGTTTGCAAAAAATCTGGCGCCATTGCCCGGACAATTTACCAAAGATACCGCGGCTCTTGATCGTCTGATCCACACTTTCAGCGGCCAGGTGAAGCAGCGCTGGGGGGATGACAACGTCCTGATTGCCAGTAAGCGCCACTACGTCAAATATACCGATGGCTACCAGAGCCGGGCCCATGTCGACTTCGACAAAGGGGTCGTGACCATTGAAACGGTTGCGACCACCAATCCCAAACAGCATCTGATCAATGCGATCGCCACCACGCTGCTCACGCCCGCCGATCCCGCTGAGGTCGATCTGTATTCTGCCCAGGACTTTGCCCTGAGCGGCAGCCCGTTCTTACTGGGTCAGGTGCTGGATCAGGATGGCAAATCTATTGAATGGTCCTGGCGGGCGAAGCGTTATGCCGAATATCTGGTCAACAACCAGCTCAAGAAAAAGCAGGTGCGCTTTCAGCAGGCCTATTACGTCGATATCCCCATGGTGGCAGACCATGTCAGTAAGCGAAGCTACAAGTATGCCGACATAGTGCGGGACGCCTCTCGCCGATATGGTATTAAAGAAGATCTCATCTACGCCATCATTAAAACCGAAAGCAGCTTCAACCCTTATGCCGTCAGCCCGGCCAATGCCTATGGTCTGATGCAGGTTGTGCCGAAAACCGCCGGCGCAGATGTTTTTAAGCTGGTGAAAAAGCAAGCCGGCCAGCCATCTCCGCAATATCTGTTTGATCCGGCGAAGAATATCGATACAGGGACCGCCTATTTTTACCTGCTGCAAAACCGCTATCTGAAAGAGGTCCGCAACCCGCTGTCGCTGCACTACAGTATGATCTCAGCCTATAATGGCGGCACCGGCGGCGTGTTGAGCGCGTTCAATCGCAACCGTAAACGGGCCATGCAGGATTTAAATCAGCTGCAGCCAAATCAGGTTTATTGGGCGTTAACCAACAAACATCCCAAAGCAGAAGCTCGCCGTTATTTAGAGAAAGTGACCCGCTACCAGAAAGAGTTTCAAAGCGGAAAAATCTGATACAGAGTAATCACTTTGCGTGGAATGACCGGAATAACGCCGACTCCTGAACCGCAGCGAACAAAAAGCGAGCAAGCGATCGACATTCGCTCTTTTTTATGGAAAAAGGTATTGACGATGAGGGCCAAAACCCGTTTAATAGCGCTCCGTTGCCTCGATAGCTCAGTCGGTAGAGCAGAGGATTGAAAATCCTCGTGTCGGTGGTTCGATTCCGCCTCGAGGCACCATATTTCTTTATGGTGTTCTGGTAACGTCATAATGCAAGACAATTCCCCCTTAGTTCAGTCGGTAGAACGGCGGACTGTTAATCCGTATGTCGCTGGTTCAAGTCCAGCAGGGGGAGCCAAATTAATACACTTGCTTCACTGCAGTGTATGTCCTCCAGACTGGTAAGCACGATGTGCTCAATGTCGCTGGCCTGGCCGGCCGCGTTAAGTCCAGCAGGGGGAGCCAAATTCGTGTGCCGACTTAGCTCAGTAGGTAGAGCAACTGACTTGTAATCAGTAGGTCACCAGTTCGATTCCGGTAGTCGGCACCATTTATTTAGAGTAAAGCAGTAATGTTTTACCCTGCCTCGATAGCTCAGTCGGTAGAGCAGAGGATTGAAAATCCTCGTGTCGGTGGTTCGATTCCGCCTCGAGGCACCATATTTTTTTATGGTGTTTTGTTGACACTGTAAAGCAAGACAATTCCCCCTTAGTTCAGTCGGTAGAACGGCGGACTGTTAATCCGTATGTCGCTGGTTCAAGTCCAGCAGGGGAGCCAAACAGCAAAGCGAAGATGACTCATCTTTGCTCTGCCTCGATAGCTCAGTCGGTAGAGCAGAGGATTGAAAATCCTCGTGTCGGTGGTTCGATTCCGCCTCGAGGCACCATACAATTCCCCCTTAGTTCAGTCGGTAGAACGGCGGACTGTTAATCCGTATGTCGCTGGTTCAAGTCCAGCAGGGGGAGCCACTTCAGAAACCCTGGTCGAAAGACCGGGGTTTTTCTTTATGCGTCCCGGAAAAATGCCAGACGCATCAGATCTTCCTCTCCTCCAGCGATGAGCGTTTCGACACCCTGAATGCTGCGCATTCATTGTCGCTGGCCTGGCCGGCCGCGTTAACTCCAGCAGGGGGAGCCGCTTCAGAAACCCTGGTCGAAAGACCGGGGTTTTTCTTTATGCGTCCCGGAAAAATGCCAGACGCATCAGATCTTTCTCTCCTCCAGCAATGAGCGTTTCGACACCCTGAATGCTGCGCATTCATTGTCGCTGGCCTGGCCGGCCGCGTTAACTCCAGCAGGGGGAGCCGCTTCAGAAACCCTGGTCGAAAGACCGGGGTTTTTCTTTATGCGTCCCGGAAAAATGCCAGACGCATCAGATCTTTCTCTCCTCCAGCAATGAGCGTTTCGACACCCTGAATGCTGCGCATTCATTGTCGCTGGCCTGGCCGGCCGCGTTAACTCCAGCAGGGGGAGCCACTTTAGAAGCCCTGGTCGAAAGACCGGGGTTTTTCTTTATGCGTCCCGGAAAAATGCCAGACGCATCAGATCTTTCTCTCCTCCAGCAATGAGCGTTTCGACACCCTGAATGCTGCGCATTCATTGTCGCTGGCCTGGCCGGCCGCACCAGGTCGCCACGTTCATGCCATCAGGCGCATCTCTTGACTAAGCCGCCCGGACGTGCGCGCTGCAAAGCCTCACAGCCCGCTTTTTATTGACCCGGCTGAGTGACAGATATGATTTCTATCAACGAGTAAAGCAGCAACGGCAGATAAGAAACCCGCTTTTAGTCCCAAGTATTTAATACGCGATGAAAATTATCATCCCAGGTTTTGAGTCACTTCCCTTATTTACATTCCATGAATTGCCTGTTGAGCACTCTTCGTCCAAACCCTTAGATGCAATCACGCACTATTCAACTTGTTTTAAGGAGAGAAAATGTTGGTTCAATACGCTTCATGGAGGAAAGGGCTGCTGTGCTTTGCGATCACTTCAGTGATCAGCTCACTGTCAGCGACGGCTCACGCGCATGGATATATGGACTATCCACCGGCCAGACAGGAAATCTGCGATCGTGACGGGGGGTATTGGGATACCACAGACGGCTCAACCATTCCAAACGCCGCCTGCCGCGCCGCATTTTTACAATCAGGCTGGTACCCTTTTATCCAGAAACCTGAGTTTGCCCGGCTGGTGTCCGATTACAATAATCAGGCTGCTGTTGAGCAAGCCATTCCTGATGGCTCGCTTTGTTCTGGTGCCGATAGCAAAAAATCCGGTATCGATCTTCCCTCCCCTTACTGGCAGAAAACCCTGGTCGAACTCACTGAAAATGGCCAGCTGACACTGCTTTACCGTGCTGAAACACCGCACAGTCCCAGCTTCTGGAAGTTCTATCTCAGCAAGCCAGGTTTTGACAGCGCAGTACAATCTCTCGCCTGGGCAGATTTGGATCTGGTGGCTGAGGTCGGTAATGTGCCGACCACCACAATTAATGGCCTCAAGTATTACCAGATGACCATCACCCTGCCGACGGATCGTACCGGTGATGCGGTACTGTTCACGCGCTGGCAGCGCGCAGACCCGGCAGGTGAAGGTTTCTATAACTGTAGTGATATCCGCTTTACAGGGACAGACGGCGGTCAACCGGATAGCTGGACCGGCGCAGGCGCTTATGTCAAATCCACCGATATAGCCCAGCCCGGTGAGTCAGCCTGGTTCCGTATTTTTGACCACAATGGTCAGGAAACCGTATCAGAGCAGTTAGCCATTACTACCGCCAACCAGTCTCAGGCTGTCTGGGCAGAAACTCTGGCTACCACAATCAATCAGGCTTATCCGCAAATGGTGCAGGTTGGCAAGCAAGACACCGGCGGTGCCATTGCGTTTGATACTCAGGATCTGTTCGGAAACCAGGTTTACCTGAAAAATCAGGGATACACCTACCAGCTGGATATCAAAGTGGTCCCGGCAGCCCCTGAGTGGCTCGCCAGCCAGGTTTATGTCGCCGGCGACAAGGTGCTCTATCAGGGTCAGCTCTATACGGCGAAATGGTGGACAAAAGGCGATCAGCCCGGTCAGACCGATGTCTGGCAGTTAAACTAACCGCAATCTGGGTGGTATGGGCTGTAAGATACCACCCTTTGTTCGCTCTGCAGCATCTGCCCTATCCAGCCCGGAACACTATTATTACATCAATCAGTAACCATAGTTCATTCAAAAGGTAAACAGCGAAAACTTATCCTCTCAAGCCAGATCATGTTTTGTCACTTTCCTTCTCTGAACGTTTCTAAACCTGAATTACTATTTTTTCACGATGAAAAATAACTCCTCCTAACCGCATGTCAGGAGGCCTCTTATGCATTACCAAGAGACCAGGGAATGAAACTCAGGACACAAACATATTGGCTATCCGGCATCATATTGTTCGCTTTGTTATTTATCATGATGACCGGCCTGTGGACGCTGCGGATGGCCAGCAATCAGGATAATGAATCCAGAGTCACACAGTTATTCAACAGCACATACAATATATTGATTGAAATCGAGAAAATGTCGAAGGAAGGCCTTCTCGAAGAACCTCAGGCCAAAGCACTGGCGACACGCCTGCTGCAGAAAAATATCTATAAAGACAATGAATATGTCTACGTCGCAGACAGCAAGCTGATGTTTATTGCTGCGCCGCTGGATCCTCAGCTGCACGGCACCAGCTTCCATGACTTCAAAGACGGCCAAGGTAACAGTGTCGGTAACATTCTCAAGCAGGCTGTGGCAACCAGCGGAGGCAAGCTCGCTCAATACACCTGGACGCAGAAGCAAGCTGACGGCAGCATTGAAGAAAAACTATCGATTGCCCGCCAGACGCCCTACTGGGGCTGGTATGTCGGGACAGGTATTGGCTATAACGAAGTGAATCAGCGTTTCTGGTCAACGGCCAGCTGGCAGCTTGTCCTGTGCCTGTTTATCACAGTGGCGATTCTCAGCGTTCTGATTTTTGCCAGCAAACGCATCATTCATCTGCTGGGCGGCGAACCCGATGATGTGCAGGCCGCGGTTCAGGCGGTGGCCGATGGCAAGATCACCACACATTTTGCCCACAGGGCAGCGCCGGGCAGCATTTACTATGCCGTCCAGACCATGAGCCTGTCGCTGGCAGAACTGATCAATAATCTCAAGCAATCCATGTCGGCGCTGCGCAGCGAAATTGACCAGGTATCGTCACGTTCCGGCATGATTACCGGGCTGACCGACAGCCAGCAGCAATCCACCGTGATGATAGCCACCGCAATGACAGAAATGGCTTCTTCGGCAAACAATGTCGCTGAATCGGCCAGCGAAACAGCCAGCAATACTGAGCGTGCCGATCAGCAAAGCCAGGTCACTCAGAACCTGATCCTGTCCACGGTCGATAATATTCAGGGGCTGGCTGATCAGTTAGGTATCGCCAGTCAGGCTGTTGCGCATCTGGATACTGAAGTGAACAGTATCGCCAGAGTGCTGGAGGTCATCGGCGATATTGCCGAGCAAACGAATCTGCTGGCCTTAAATGCGGCAATTGAAGCAGCCCGTGCCGGCGAGCAGGGACGCGGGTTTGCCGTGGTGGCCGATGAAGTGCGTAACCTGGCGGGCCGCACGCAAAACAGCACCAAGGAAATTCAGCAGATGATCAGTCGCCTGCAAAGCGGATCGCGCAATGCCATTCAAACCATGGAAACCTGTGCCGAAACCAGCCAGACCACAGTCCAGCAGTCGCAGGAGGCCTCGGAAGCCTTGCAGCAGATTGTCTCGGCCCTGGAGAGCATTACCGAAATGAGTCATCAGATTGCCACTGCGGCCGCCGAGCAGACACAGGTCAGTGATGATATCTCAGCGCGAATCAACATGATTGAAGAAAACGGCAACCAGTTGTCTGACGTGGTCAATCAAAGCCATAGCAGTACCCGTTCGCTGCAAGGGCTCTATCATGAACTGGAAACCTGGACCGGCAAATTCAGTCTGAAATCCTGAGCCGGATCTCTGCCCTGAAGATAAAAAACCCCACGCGTTCGTGGGGTTTCTCTTCAACCGGAGCGCCAGATTACTGTGCGCCGTCGCTCACCAGCAGCACACCCAGTTCAAAATCCTGATAGCCGTAATGCATCACCATGCCATCATTCAGGCCCAGACTCAGAATCGTCTGGCTCGCGGGATGCGGCGTGGACGACCAGACATTGGAGGTCAATTCCCATTGTTCATCTTCGGTCCGGATCAGGCCAGGGAAAGCTTTGAGATTCACCGCCGGTGAAATACAGGCCACCTCACGCAGGCTCACCAGCTCTTTAATGTTGGGCATCCGCCAGCCGGAGACCCCATCCACCACTTTGTGCTTCTCGTTGAGATCAATCTGAAACAGGGCTTTTTTCCAGCTGTAGCCTTCCCGGTTACCCACACAAGTTTGCTGCACCGAATCCCACACTGTGCCCATCAGGCAACGACGCCAGACCAGATTGGTCAGCAGATCCGTCACTGTCCCATGCTTGTTTTCCTGAAAACGGATATCCGGGGCGCTGCCGGACATCTCCTGATAACAGGACTGAAATGCAGCCATGGCATTGGCTGAGTACAAAAACGCGCACAACCATGCGCCAGCAATTTTTTCAACATCATTTGATTCCTTATTCCGCAACCATCCGCACTGCCATCACATTCGGCGACAGGCACTCTTCTCCCGGCACACACAGTGCCTGATAGGCCGTGATCTCGCCCAGTCCTGTCCCACCGTCAGCCCCCGTCATCTGCGTCAGATAAGTCAGCGCCTTCCCTGAGGTATAACCGGGATCCGTTCGCAGCAGGGTTGAGGACCAGTAGAAGCCATAAGGTAAGTCGTCACTGCCGATCCACAGATCATTGAAGAATGCCGCCGTCAGGCCATATATGTTGTTGTTCGCGTCCGTTGCCGTTTCACTGAAATCGAGCAGGTCATACTGCTCATGCATGGTCGGCAGACGCCAGTTAGTTTTCCCGCACAGTGCCGATTCATTCAGTTTCTGGCTGTACGCCTGAGTTGTGCAGGCTTCCAGCTGATCCGAGCTGCACGACGCCAGTGCGAGTTCATCGGCATGTGGCTTGATCGTCTCGGTTTCCAGTGCAAACAAGCGGTGTTTGTCGCGAAATGAACCCGCATCGTCCGGTTTAATTTCCCAGACAAGGCCGCTGCGCTCATCTTGCACACAGTGCCAGATCGCACTGTCTTCAGGCAGCGGCTGACCCTTGGCATCCAGTTTGGTGAACTTGAAGCCGCCCTCGGTGACATCCAGTCCGAAACTGGCATCCTGTCCCGGTGCGCCGGGATCCGGCTCATCAGTCAAAGTCCCTGTCGACAAGTTCAGGTGCTGAACCATGCCGGTATCATTGAGCTGTTTGACCGACATCTGGCCCAGTGCCAGGATTTTCTCCAGCTGCTCTTCATCCAGCGTCTCTGCCATCAGAGCAGCACCATAAATCCCCAGACCTTTTGCTGCACCGGCAACCACGACGCCATAATCGGCATGGCGGCGACTCAGCAGGCTGACCAGCGACAACACCTTGCCATCCAGTTCAGCCAGCGCGGCATCATCACTGCCAGCCAGCAGATCCGATGGCGGCGCCATCCCCAGCGATTTCAGATGATTTTTTACCGAAGCTATCGCTGTATTGAGGCTGGCACCGGACAGCATTTCCCCGACCACCAGGGTGGTGATCCCATTGATCAGCGTGTGCGCATTTTCACGGGCTGCGGGCGCAGCCAGATGCAATGCCGTCGTTGCCGTTGAGCGGGCCGCAACCACAAGGGGGCCTGAACCAGCAGCGGGGAAGTTTTCACCCGGATATCTGTACTGGTCAGGGTAAAATTATATTGTGTGGCTTTGACCGACGGCTCACCGGCGCTGCATGTCCAGTCCCGATTGATATCCGCACACACTGTCATCGGCAGGTCAACCGATGCCGAGGAGACACGACCGCTGACGTCATAGGTCGGTTGATTTTGCTCACCTGAATTACTGCTGCCGGAGCCCGAGCCATTACATCCGCTCAGAACCATGGTCAGCGCAACCGGCAAGACCGCAAGTTGGATTGATTTCATCTGATTCTCACTTCTTTCGAATTAAAATGGGCGGCGTCTTGCCAGCGCCATTGTCAGGCCAAACAGCAAACTCAGCACCCCGAGCGAACCCCCGCCGGATGTGCCCTGGTTGTCTGGTTTTGCTGTGTTGTCTTGGTTCGGTTGAACGGTCTCTGCATCGCCGCAGTCATACCCGGTCACCGCGCCAATGCCCCAGGATTTGAGTGTGCCGCGCTGCCCTGTCACCCGGTCGGTCACTTCCAGCACCCAGTTTCCGGACATCGGCTCTCCCACCAGAGCCGACAGCGCCGGGGTATTCTTTTGGGTATAGGTGTAGGTTTTTTCGGTTAAGGGAGAGGAGTGATAGGTCATCAGCGGGAAGCTCCGCCCGGACGGTGTGCGAACCTCCACCCGCAGATCGGAGAAACGCGGATGCGACACAGACAGCTGAATGCCAAAGTCATCAGATACCTGTCCGGCTCCCGCCGGCACCGTCAGCGCATACATGGACTCACCCAACAATATCTTGCCACCTTCATTGATCTGACGGGCATCCGACAAAGCTGCATTCAGCACGTTCAGCGGTTGCGACAATATCGGCACGCCATAGGTCAAGTTCAGCTGCTGCTGACTGTGACGGGAAGTTTGGGCAGTATTCTGCGTTACCGTGATATCCGCAGTCAGTTGAATGGCTTCACCGCACTGCAGCGAAGCAGGAAGCTGAATGGCTTCTCTGACCTCAGTCACGGCACCAGGCATGACCTGCGTGGCTTGCACCTGCTGATGCCAGTTCAGCGCAGGCATGGATAACTGAGCGCTCAAAGCAGCCAGCGGCTGCTCACTGTCATTGACCAGCGCAACTGACACGTCCGTCACATTCGGTCTGGTCACGGCCAGCGCAGAAGTCGCCTGCGCCAGAACAACCGTGTCATTCAAGATGCCATGGTGATGAAAGCGGGCCGTGAGCCACTGGGCATAGTCTTTCTGCGGATAAAGACGCTGCGCCGCATCCACGGTGGAGCGGGCCAGATCGTCCATCTTCATGCCATAGCCCATCCCGGCCATGCCTTCGATCACCACCCGGTTGAACTCATCAAACGCTGCCTCGCCATAGACGGCTTCCGCCTGCTTCAGGGTCTGAAACAGTGGCGTGGACCACAGCTCATCGCCCAGCGTGCCGGCTACGGAAATATGGGCCCGATAATCCATGTCCCGGTTGTAGCGGGCATCGTCATCATGCAGTGAACGGCGGGATTTCACCGCGCCGGCTGCCCCATCCCAGTTGGCGAACACATCCAGTTCAAAGCGTTCATTGCGATGACGCTGAACCCAGAAGCTGTAAGCCCCGGCCCAGTAATCGCCGAAACCTTCACCAATGGCGCCGGTATCTCCGCCTTTCCAGTCCGGTATCAGCATCTCGTTGATGGCATGGCCGAATTCATGCAGTACCACATCCGCATCTTCACTGTCCGGCACGCCCCCCACCCCCATCGACAGGATGCTGACGTCATCCAGATAGGTCGAGTTATTGGTGCTCTGGCCCTGCGCATCCATTTTCAGCGGCGCTGTAAACAGAGCCCGCTCACCCGTGAAGCCGAGACTGGCCAGATATTGCAGCGACTGATCCAGGTGATAAAACGCATTCACATCCCGAAACGCAGTAAACTGCCGGGTGAAATCAAATGGCTGTCCGTCTGCAACCGTTACCAGACCTTGCTGCGGCCCGACCTCCAGCGCTGTCATCGACTGAATATCGATTGCCATTACCCGATCATTGCTCAGATATAACCGGCCGTCTTTTCGCGTGACTTCCACGCCGGACACTGTGGTATAAGCCTCAGCCGGAATGACAATGTCATCCACATCTGAATGATCCGCTTCAATGGCACGGCCCGTCGCGGTGCGTGGATCCGGGTCAAACACCGTCATGGTTGTCTGAACAATGTCGCCCTGCGGTGGTATCAGCAAGGTGTGCGGACGCGGTGGCAATGGCACATTCAGCGCGCAGTCATCGGCGTTATCCACCAGATGATTGAACAGGCGGTAAAGCTGACCATGCTGGTCCGTGGTCACCACGATGGCGCCTTCACACAACTGACCGGAAGCATGCTGCTGCACAAAGTGATAATGCGTGCCCAGCAGGCTCTGACGGGTGCCCCGCAGCGCCAGCCTGTCGGTCTGCGGATATCGCGCCTGGACATACGCCAGCGCGTCATCACTGTTGTCAATCGCCGGGGTGTCCAGCGGGTAAATCAGGTGCTGTGCCTGAAGCGGCGCGCACCAGATCGCCGCCAGGGCCAGTAAAGATCGTTTCATCCCGGCATCCTTAAAAACGGTACTTGGCGTTCACGCTGAAATAGCGGCCCGGCTCAGTTGCAAAGGTGGTTTGTGCTTCTGTGACACCAGCCACGTCCTGATAGCGGGTGTATTCACGATCAAACAGGTTATGCACTGCCGCATTGATCCGAAAATCCGGCGTCACGTCATAGCCAACGCCCGCATCCATTGTCATCCAGCCGGCGGTCGTTGCGCAGTTCTGACGGATCCCCAGGCCGTCTTCACAGCTCGGCACCTGATCCATCGCAGCGGCGTAATTCACCCGCAAGAAGCCATTCAGGCTGTCCTGCTGGTAACTCAGCATGGTGTTGCCTTCCAGCGGCGTCAGGGTCCGAATGGGTTCACCGTGCTCATCTTCACCGTCCACAATGCCCAGTTTCGAGACCAGATTCAGCCGATCGTTGAACCAGTAGCTGACGGTCATTTCGGCGCCATAGGTTTTCACGCCATTCAGGTTCTGATACTGCACCTCGGCGTATTTGCCGGCGTCATTCCAGCCGATGGTTTTCTCCGTCATGAAGTTATCGAAAACGGAGTAGAACAGTGCGCCATAAACAGCCAGCTGACCGTCATCGTACTTGGTGCCCAGCTCCAGATTGTCACTGGTTTCTGCATCCAGATCCGCATTAGGCCGAATCACGAAATTTCCCAGATCGCTCGACAAATGCGGGACAAAGCCGTACGCCTTGGCATAAGACGGCGCCAGAAAACCATGGGAATAACTCAGGTAAGATCTCAGTGCCGGCGTCCATTGGTAAGCCAGAGACAGGCTCGGAGAAAGCTCGCTGCTGTTGAGCTCATGGAGCGGGTAGCCGCCAATGGTGTCATCCACCTCAGACGACATTTGCTGGACGTCGAAACGCAGCCCCGGTGCCAGATGCCATTTGCCCCAGCGAATGTCATCATGTACATAAACGCCAAAGGTATGTGTTCTGGCCGTCGCGAAAGGCTCCGAGTCCTTCAGCATGTTGCCGGTCCAGTCCACGACACGCACATTGACCGGGCGCTCATGCAGCATCCTTTCCAGTGCAACTCCCCAGGCAAATGTATGTTCAACATCGCCCTGGCTGGCCTGCTTTTGCAGATCGGCCGACAGGCCGATCAGGTGATCATTAAAAGCCCGGTGTTCAGACTGGCGACGCTTGAATACCAGCCCTTCCTGCGTACGCTGCATGCCAACATCTTTATCACTGGCCGTGTCGGTCTGACGGTAATACAGATTGAGATCCGCCTGATCAGCCAGCAGCCTTTCACCTTCCCACTCAGCGCCTGCGCGCACGGACAGCATGGTGGTATCCCCTTCTTCCAGAAACGACGTGGCTTCCCAGATGCCATCCATCTGTGTCGGCGCTAACCCTTCCCCCCGGCGAGTCTGCTGGTTGTAATAATCCACCTTGCCTTTCAGCAGCCAGTTGTCATTGAGGAACCACTCACTGGTCAGTGCCGCATTGATCCCGTCAATATCGCGGACATACAGGGACTGCTCATGGTTTTTGGTCTCGCTGCCCTGCCAGTAGCTGAGGCGCACCAGATGCGCGGTGTCACCCATCCGGGCTGCTGTGGTCAGCGTCGAGATATATTTATCGCTGATGCCTGAATATCCCCCTGTCAGGCCAACATAATGATCCTCGCTGCCCAGATAATCGCTCGGGGTTTTCGACGTCAGGACCACCACACCGCCAATCGCGCCAGAGCCATAGAGCGACGAGTCCGCCCCTTTCACCACTTCAATCTGTTTGACGTCACCCAGATCAAAACTGTTATGACCTGCGACATCGTTCAGATCGCTGGCGCCATAACCATCTGCCACTTTGACACCATCTTTGATCACCGCGATCCGGTTGCCGCTCATCCCCCGGATCGTGAGATTTTGCGGACGACCGGCACCACCACTGACACTCACACCCGGTTCATGCGACAGCACATCGTACAGCTCGGTCGCCCCCTCGCGCTCAATATCGTCACGGGTGATCACGGCGACAGAGCCGTTGGTTTCAGACAACGGTTGCTCAATGCGGGTCGCCGTAACGACCACGGTTTCCATCTTTTTCGCATCTGGCTGCTGGGCGGCCAGGCTGTGAAAACTCATCAGGCCAGCGGTACTGGACAAGGCATACAAAGCCAGTGGGACAGGCTTTAACTGCATGGTGCAAACTCCGGTTCTCATCAAAAAATTACAAGTGGAAGGTTCTTTCAGATAAAAGCAGCCCCTCCGGCTTCACTCGAAGCCAGACAGGTCACATTCAAATTTATCTCAGGGGGACTGGGTCCCGGATGGCACCAGACTGAGCAGGAAAGCATACTCGCGGGCTTGCTGCTGTTGTGCCTGCCGGGCATCCTGGCGGTGTCCGCCAGACAGATTGGTCTGAAGCAAATACGGCCCCGGATTCAGACTGTTTTCACGCACGCGCATCACCCACCGGGCGGGCTCCCAGTAAGGCACCTGCGTGTCATACAATCCTGCCGTCACCAGCATCGGAGGATAAGCCTGAGCGGAAATATTGTCGTTCGGGCTGTAACTCGCCATCACGGCGCGCTGCGCCGGATCGCCTGGATCGCCCCACTCCGCATATTCCTGACGGGTCAGCGGCAAACTGGGATCCGACATCGTGGCGATCACATCCACAAAGGGCACCTGAAGCACGGCACCGGAAAATAATTCAGGCTGGCGATTCAGGGCGCCAGCAACCAGTGTGCCGCCCGCACTGCCGCCCAGTGCCAGGATCGGCCGGTTTTGGCCCTGATGAAATGCCTTCATCACTTCGGCCACGGCCAGAAAATCATCGAAAGCACGGGGTTTGTTAACCCCTTTCCCTTGCGTATACCAGTCCGGGCCCAGATAACCGCCGCCCCGGACATGGGCAATCGCATAGATCACACCCCGATCCAGCAGGCTGATGATTTGTGGCATAAAGTAAGGGCGAACCGGCGTGCCGTAAGCACCATAACCGTACAGCATGACCGGCGATGACTGCGTCAAACGATCGGCACGATACGCCAGCGTCACCGGAACGGAAACGCCCTGGTGGCGAACCTGAATTTGTTCAGTCTGATACGCAGCCGGATCAAAATCAGGATAACGGTCTTCCGCCACAACCCTGAGAGTCTGCTGCTTCAGATTGAACGCTTGCCACTGCGGCGGTTGCGTCATCGACATACTGCGGATCATCACCGACTGACCATAGCGGTTCGTATTGCCCGACAGCCAGGCGACACCACCCGCAGGGGTGATCAGGGTTTCTTTCTGAATGCCCCCCTGATAGCTCAGCACCACCAGACGGCTCAGATGCTGTTCTGACACTTCCAGGACAATATGCTCCGGAAACAGCAGCCAGTTCTTGATGTGCTGATTGTTTTCCGGTTGCCAGAGCGGTAGCCAAGCTGCCTGCTGCGACGCACCCAGATGAGTTGTCTCCGGAACCGCGCTCTGGTAGAGCGAAAAGTCACCGTTCAGGTTGCTGGACAGAAATAAACGACCATGACGGACATCGGCATAATATTCAACGCCGGACTCCCGTGGGCGAATCACTCCCAGCGACTGGCCACTGTTACTCTGAATCAGCCACTGCTCGCTGCTATTGTGGTTATTGGACTGAATGATCAGGTAGTGATCCACAGTGGCGGCATACACGGAAACGAGCCAGGCCGGATTGTCTTCCCGGAAAATCGTGCTTTGTGTCGCCGTTGTTTGCGACCAGCGGCGCACCGCAAATGGCCGGAAAGTGCCGGATTCATTCTCAACAAAGTACAGGCTTTGACTGTCCTGGCTCCAGGCCAGATCCGTGCTCGCCGCCTCGGCCAAGGTCGCTTTGATCTGGCCTGTGCGCAGATCCAGCACGGTCAGTGTGTAATTTCGGTCGCCCCGATGATCTTCAGTGATCGCCAGCAGGCGATGATCCGGGCTCACCAGCCAACTGCCGAGGTGATAATAATCCGAATCCAGACTGCGTTTGCTCAGATCGGCGGCAGTCGTCACCTCGCCACTTTTGGCATGCTGCTGTAACAACATCCCTTTGCTCAGCCGGTAATTGTACGTCCCGGCCAGATGCCAGGGCCGGTCGGCCACACTGGCCTGACGAGCCTGCCACTCACCCAGCAATGACTGTTCCAGCAAGGCCTGCTGCTGTAATGCCTGCTCAGTCTGCTGATTTTCATCTTTCAGAAAAGCCAGTACCTGTGCCGACTGACGGGAATCATCCCGTAACCAGCCGTCAGCCGGGGCCGGTTCAGAGACCGCCGCCACATCAAGGGCGAATACCGGCAAAGCTGAAAGCAGGCTCGCCATACCGCACAACATGATACCCACCAAGCAACTTTTCATTTCGACATCACAACCTAATTACAACTTCATCAGAGAAAGCAGTTTTCTGCCCATTAAACAGGGCGCACATCATGCACTCAAACAATAATGAGATCAATTATCAGTTTTATTTGCGTTTATAGAAACAGAATAAAGGTGATTTAGATCACAGGAAATCATCTAAGCAACAAGATGCTGACCAAAAAACAGACCGGATAAAGAAGAACCATCAGAAGAAAGCGCGGGATAATAATAATTGAGCCATAGTCATCGCCGACCAAGACCCGGTATGGCAATGTATAAATCTGGCGATTTTCGTTATTCCGCGGACAGGTAAGATTAAAATCCACACAATCCGTACAAAAAAAGGAATCTTGTTCGCTTTTTTTAAAAAAACCATTGACGGAAAAACGCAAAACCTTTTTAATGCGCCCCGTTGCCTCGATAGCTCAGTCGGTAGAGCAGAGGATTGAAAATCCTCGTGTCGGTGGTTCGATTCCGCCTCGAGGCACCATAATTTGATTTGTGGTGTTCTGGTAACGTCATAAAAAAGAACAATTCCCCCTTAGTTCAGTCGGTAGAACGGCGGACTGTTAATCCGTATGTCGCTGGTTCAAGTCCAGCAGGGGGAGCCAATTAAATACATTGTTTCACTGCAATGTATGTCCCTCAAACTGGTGAGCACGATGTGCTCAATGTCGCTGGCCTAGCCGGCCGCGTTAAGTCCAGCAGGGGGAGCCAATTAAATACATTGCTTCACTGCAATGTATGTCCCTCAAACTGGTGAGCACGATGTGCTCAATGTCGCTGGCCTGGCCGGCCGCGTTAAGTCCAGCAGGGGGAGCCAAATTTAGTTTTTAAGAATAACTTAAGAACAAAAAAAGCCGACTTAGCTCAGTAGGTAGAGCAACTGACTTGTAATCAGTAGGTCACCAGTTCGATTCCGGTAGTCGGCACCATCTTTTGAACCTCGCTTTTTGCGAGGTTTTTTTATCTATTCCTTTTGCACTTTTTTCACGACATTAAGCCCATTTTTTATTAACGGTATTCTTAATAATCGATTTCAGAACGCTATTGTGATACACATTTCACCCAGCACGGAATAACCTCTCCCTTTCCCGACTGTCAAAGCATGACAGGCACAGGACTCGCCGTGCATTGCCTGCCTGAAATAGTAAATGCATAGAAAAGGTAATGACAAGCATAGAACTCCCTACCGAGTGTTTAACTCCAGGCCTGTATATCAAACTGCCGTTACAGTGGACGGAGCATCCGTTCATGCTGAATCACTTCAAGATTAAGGATAACCAGCAGATCCGTCTGATAAAAAACCTCGGGCTTAAATTTGTCATTCTCTATCCGGACAAAAGTGACACCCACCCGCTTCCGGAAAATACGCTCAATACCGAACAGGATGCCATCTCAGAGCAAGAGGCCCGCTTTATCAATAAACAGGCCGATAAGTTGTGGAAAGAAAAGCAACGGCGAATTGAGCATCTGAAGAATTACAAACGCAACCTCAATCGTTGTGAAAAAAGCTTCCAGCGTTCTTTGTCCAAGTTACGCGCGATTTCGCAAAAAATAAAAAACCGTCCGGTGACGGCATTTGCCGATGCCAAAGAGCTGGTCAACGACATGGTGGAAGCCTTACTGGACAACGACAATCTGATTCTGCACCTGATGAGTGATGCGAAAGAATCGGAAGACATTTACTACCATTCGCTGAATGTGGCCGTACTGTCCATGTTGCTGGCCAAATCCAACGGCATGCCAGCCAGCGATATCAAAACCATAGCGCTTGGTGCCCTGTTTCATGACATTGGGAAGCAAAAAATACCGACGCACATTCTGCGCAAAATAACCCCTTTGACAGAGCCAGAAGCCAATTTCCTCAAACTGCACCCGAAGTACAGCACGGAACTGGCAGAGCTGGGCGAAAACTTTCCGGACGCTGCCAAACCTATCCTCAGTCAGCACCATGAACTGATGGACGGCAGTGGCTACCCGCTGGGCCTGCAGGGCCACCAGATCAATCGCTTTGCACAATTGGTCGCTGTTGTGAACGCCTACGACAACTTGTGCCACCCGATGGATCCCGGCAAAGCAAAAATCCCCTACAGTGCGCTTTCCTATCTGTTTAAACACAAGAAGGGGCAATATAGTGAGGAATTCATCGCGTTAATGGTGCGTATGATGGGCGTCTATCCGCCGGGTAGTGTGGTGCTGCTCTCCAACCAGCAGGTCGGCATGGTCATTTCCGTCAATGCCAAACGACTACTTTACCCCAACATTTTGATTTACGATCCGAGCGTGCCGTCCAATGAGGCACCGGTGCTTGATCTGGAACAAAGTGATCTGACGATAGAGCGGGCGCTGCACCCGCAGAAACTGCCCGAACCGATACGCCAGTACCTCAATCCCAGAGCCCGTATTTCCTACTACTTCGAACCGGAAAACGGATAAGGGCTGACAATGCAGCCCTTCTGCTGATGTGCTTTACCAGCTGAACATATCTTTGATCCAGCCTTCAGGTTTACCCTCCCGGCAATGTGCGGACAGCGAACCGGTCGGATCCCAGGCCGGCAGAGACTGCTCGCCCTGACAATCCAGCCCCAGCGTACCGTTTTTCAGTCTGTGGTACTTGAGCGTACTGAGTTTCTGCGGCCAGTTCAGCTGCAACCGCTCCGGCTGACGGCGTTCCAGATAGCCGCTGTAGAGGCGCAAAGCGCCGCTGGCACCGGTCAGTTTCACCGGTTTATTGTCATCCCGGCCAATCCAGACGGTGACCACTTCCCTGCCGTCCGCCCCGACAAACCAGCTGTCGCGGGTATCATCTGTGGTCCCGGTTTTGCCAGCCAGCGCAGCCCAGCCAAATCTGGGTTGCAGATACCGTCCTGTCCCCTGACTGACCACCCGTTTCATCGCATAAGTCGTCAGCCAGGCCGCCTGCTCAGGCACCACCTGACGACCGGAAGGCAGGTGACGATAAAGCACCTTGCCCTGACGCTCGACCACAGCGCGCAAGGCGGTCTGGTCGGCACGCCGTCCCCCGCTGGTCAGGCTCTGGTACATCTGACTGACGTCAAACGGCGACAGGGTAAAGGCCCCAAGCAAAATAGAAGGCAGGCGTGGCACGGCTTCTTTGGCGACACCCAGTTCCGCCAGCGTGGCGATCACATTGTCCAGCCCGACCTGCAGGCCCAGATTGACCGTCGGAACATTCAGCGAACGCGATAAGGCGTCATACAAAGGCACCTGACCGTGATATTGACGATCATAGTTTTGCGGCCGCCACTCACTGCCCTGATTGCCTTTGAGCAAAATCGGCTTGTCGTCCAGTGTCGTGGCCAGACTGAACTTATCAGGCTGGCGCAGAGCGCTCAGATAAACGGCTGGTTTCACCAGTGAACCAATCTGCCGGCGACTGTCGAGTGCCCGGTTAAATCCGGCATAGCCCGGACGGCTGCCGCCTATCATGGCCCGGATCTCACCACTGTGACGGTCGACCACCACCATTGCCGTTTCAATCGGGCTCCCGGCTTTTTTCTCTAAGACCGGGATCCACTGAGCGACCGCGTTTTCTGCTTCTTGCTGCGACACAGGATCCAGTGTACTGAAGATCCGCAACCCGACGCCCGGCGTGAAACGGTTACCGACTTTCTCTTTCAGTTCCCGTTGCAGCAGCTGGAAATACGCTGGCTGACGGCTGGCGATCACCGGCTGCTTTTGCACATCCAGTTTTCTTGACGCAGCCTGCTCATACTCAGCGCCGGTCAGGATATTTTGATCCAGCATCAGTCTGAGCACCAGATCCCGCCTGTCTCTGGCGCGCTCGGTATGCCGCCACGGGTTGTAATACGACGGGCCTTTGACCATGCCCACCAGCATCGCCAGCTGATCAATCCGCAGTTCCTGCAGCGGCCGGCCAAAGTACAGGCGGGCGCCCAGGCCAAAGCCATGAATTTCCCGGCTGCCGCTCTGGCCGAGATACACTTCGTTCAGATAGGCTTCCAGAATGCGATCTTTGCTGTAGCGATAATCGATAATGATGGCGATGTAAGCTTCCTGGATCTTGCGCCACAGCGAGCGTTCGCGGGTCAGGAAGATATTTTTCGCCAGCTGCTGAGTCAGAGTACTGCCGCCCTGCACGGTACGCCCGGCTTTGAGGTTCACCAGCGCCGCACGTAAGATAGCCAGTGGCGACACCCCGCCGTGGTGATAGAAATCCCGATCTTCAGTCGCCAGCAGGGCATCAATCAGCACTTCAGGAAACTCTTCTCTGGGCGTGAAGATCCGCTGCTCCCCTTCTTTGGTGCCCAGCATCCCCAGCATTTTGGGTTCGACACGCAGATAACCCAGCGCCTTTTCCCGCCCGAGATCGTCAATCCGGCTCAGGCCGCTGTCACCGAATGTCAGCATCACGTGGCGCTGACTTTCATAGCCGTCATCAAACTCAAACGGACGGCGCACCATCTCAATGCGGGTCGACGAAGCTGAATATTCCCCGGCACGCTGCGGGGTACGCACTTTGTGATACTGCAAGGCATCCAGCTCGCGTTTGACTTCACTCAGGGTGATGGCCTGACCGGGCTGCAGATCCAGGATCCGGCCGTACACAACGGCGGGTAAGTCCCAGAGCTGGCCTTCAAATTTGTCCCGCACCAGGGTATCCAGATAGATTCCCATCACCACCACCACGGCCAGAACCGCCAGGCCCAGCTTGAGACTGGAAAACAAGACCCAGCGCCCGATCCGTGCCAGACGGCTTTTCTGTGGCTGACGCCTGGTCTTTGGCTGCGTACTTTTCTTACGGGGTTGTGCTTTCGCGCTTTTACTTGCCGGTGCCTTTTTTCTCGGCGCACGAGGTTGCTTGTCACCGGGCTTTTTGGGCGCCGCCAGGCGGTACTTGGACTTTTGAATCATCATGATGTCTTAGCTTAGCTATCAGGCTGTCAGTTTCAGCGCAGCACAGGCTGGCCGACTACATATATTTCTTGGTTTTTCGTGTCGGGGCATGATTGGCAGGATCATCAGGCCAAACATGCTTAGGGTAACGGCCCTTCATTTCTTTTTGTACTTCTTTGTAGGCGCCTTGCCAGAATGCGGCCAGATCTGAGGTGATCTGTAACGGCCGCTGGGCCGGGGAAAGCAGCTCAAGGACCAGCGCTACCTTGCCCTGGGCAATCCTGGGTGAGATCTGCTCGCCGAACATTTCCTGCATGCGTACCGCCAGCACAGGGGCCTGACCGGGCTGATACCGTATCGGGTAGCGTGATCCGGTCGGCACCTGATAATGGGTCGGCAGCGCCGCATCCAGGGCTTGCGTCTGCTCCCAGCCGAGATAAGCTTCCAGGGCGGCGCTCAGGTCCAGTTTCACCAACCCTTTCATGCTATGGATCCCTGTCATGAAAGGCAGCAGCCAGTCTTCCAGCGCCAGCAGCAAACTCGCTTCATCCATGGCTGGCAGTGCCATCTCAGGCAGCCAGTTTGCGGCACACCGGGCGCGAGTCAGCAGGCCTTCGCTGCGCGTATTCCAGGGCAGCACACTCAGCCCCTGGCGGCGAATGGCATTCAGCAAAGCTTCCCCGGCGCGGGCCGGATCCGGCTCTGCCAGCGCGGTACGTTGAATGATCAGCCTGCCACAACAATATTGATTTTCCGCGACCAGACGCCCTTTTTGGTCATCCCAGTCGAGCCATTCTCTTTCGCTGAACAATTGCGGCATCGCTTGCTGCAACTGGCCGATATCGGCAGCCACAGCTGAAAATACCCGGCTGTCACCCTGCCGGGTTTTCACCACATCAGCCACCACCAGCGCAGGCTCACCCGCCAGCGGATGGTCATCCTCGATCACCACACCCTGCCCGTTCGCCAGCTGAAAGCGGCCGTCCTGCCCCCGGGAGAGGGCAACGCGATCGGGAAAACCCGCCGCCATCAATACCGGCAGCCAGCGGCTGTCGGTCCGCCATCTGACGGTCTTATCCTGCTCCGGCGTCCCGAGTTTTGAAAAATGCTGTCTGGCTCGCTGCCTGTAGTAGGCACTGCGGGGGAGCTGATCTGATTCCAGCAGGTGCAGCTGAAACGCCAAATCGGGATTGTTCATCCCTCTGACCGGCTCTTCTAACAACGCCACCAGCATGGCGGCAGTCACGCGCGCGCTCACCTCGAGCGAGCTGGCATGCGCCAGAATCGCCGCCAGCCGGGGCTCAGTCCCCAGTTGCTGGATGACCTGTCCTTTGCCCGTGAGCTGATGACGTGTGTCCATCGCCCCCAGCGCGACCAGTAATGCCTGCGCCTGCTGCAGCGCGCCCTCAGGCGGCACATCCAGCCAGCGCAGTTCACTGGCTGACACGCAGCCCCACTGGGCCAGCTCCATCGCCAGATGGCTCAGATCGGCCCGCAGGATTTCCGGCTCAGGCACAGCGGGCTGACGGGCCAGTAACTCTTGGCTGTAGAGCCGCAGACAGATACCCGGCTCAAGCCGCCCGGCGCGTCCGGCTCGCTGTTCCGCCGAAGAACGGGCAATGCGCACTAATTCCAGACGGCTGATACCGGTTTTGGCGTCCCAGCGGGCTATCCGCTCTAAACCGCAATCCACCACCAGACGGATGCCTTCAATGGTCAGACTGGTTTCTGCAATATTGGTGGCCAGCACAATTTTCCGTTTGCCCTTGATGGCAGGCTGTATGGCCTGCTGCTGGGCTTTGCTGTCCATTTGTCCGTACAATGGCGCAATCATCACCTCCGGGCTGACCGCGGCTTGCAGCCACTCGGCCAGCCGGCGGATCTCACCGGCGCCGGGCAGAAAGACCAGCACAGAGCCCGGCTCGGCCGCCATCAGTTTGAGGATTTCGCGCCCGGTCCATTCAATTGCCACACCATTGCCCTGCTGGGCACTGGTTCCCTGAGTCTGGTATCTATAGTCCACCGGGTAGCTGCGGCCTTCAGAGACCAGATATTCCGCATCGGGCAGTAACGACTGCAAAGCCTGATGATCCAGGGTGGCAGACATCACCAGCACTTTCAGATCGTCGCGTAAGGCTCCCTGCACTTCCAGCGCCAGGGCTAATGCCGTATCGGCATGCAGGCTTCGTTCATGAAACTCGTCGAAAATCAGCAGTTCTATGCCGGATAATTCAGGATCTTGCTGCAACATCCGGGTCATGACTCCTTCCGTCACGATCTCCAGTCTGGTGCTGTCACTGACCCGTGTTTCACCCCGCACCCTGAGACCGATGGTCTGTCCCACGGACTCACCCAGCTGAGCCGACAGGTAGGAGGCGATGTTACGGGCCGCCAGCTGGCGCGGCTCCAGCATGACAATTTTTCCGGCCACAGCGCCCGCGGCCAGCAGTGACAGCGGCAGCCGGGTGGATTTGCCCGCGCCTGGCGGTGCCTTGAGAATCATCTGTGCGCTGCGCTCAAGCGCCTGGTGCAAATCAGGCAGTACCGCATCAATGGGGAGTTGTGACAATGTCTTTACCTTGTGTCATCTTCTATGAAGGAACCTGTGTTTCTGGCCATACAGAACGTTCAGAAAAATCGGACGTATTGTACTCAAACAGGGGTAATGGTGCCATCCAACCGGCAGGAGAACGCTATGACACATCACTCCGGGACACATCTCTCCGGGCAGCCTGATTTTCCACATCCGCCAGACAGCCGACGCATGTTTTTTGCCCTGCCGCTGACAGAACCCCCTACGGCGAATCAGGCGCCGTACCAACGCCTGTGTCAGCTGAAAGATACGATACCCGGCAAAGGGCGTACCGTACCGGATGCCAACCTGCATCTGACGCTGGCCTTTCTCGGGCAGGTCACCGATGAGCAAGCCCGCCAGCTTGTTGCCGCTGTCAGCCAGCTCGCCGTCCCGGCTTTCTCGATGCATTTCAACCTGCTGCGTTACTGGAAACGCAGCCGGGTACTCTGGCTGGGCAGCGATACCTGTCCCGAGCCTTTAGCGCATCTCGCCGCGCAGCTGAATCTGCTCGCCCGGAATCTCGGGCTGAGGCAAGACACCAGGCACTATACCCCGCACATCACGCTCAGGAAGAACCTGCGCCAGCGCCCTGTCATTCCTGACCAGCAACCGGATTTTCTTTTTCACTTTCAGCGCTTTGGCCTGTATATTTCTGAACCCGACGGACCAGGCGTCCGTTACCGGCTCGCGAACCAGTGGCCACTTATTCAACCGGAGATCGCCGTACAGGACAGCGAATGAATTACACACCTTCCCTGCAGCCAGCCACACTCATTCGACGCTATAAACGCTTTCTGGCTGATATCACGTTGCCCGACGGCACCGTCACGACCATTCATTGTGCCAACACGGGTGCCATGACAGGGTGCGCCGAACCCGGCGCCACGATCTGGTATTCCACCTCAGACAATCCGAAGCGGAAATATGCCCACAGCTGGGAATTAACACAAACGCAGGACGGACACTGGATTTGCATCAATACCGCCAGAGCGAATCAAATTGTGGTCGAAGCACTCAAAAATAACCACATTCCGGAATTATCCGGCTATGCTTCATTGCGCACCGAAGTGAAGTATGGTACTGAAAACAGCCGGGTAGATATTGTTCTGGATGATCCCTTACTGCCGTCCTGTTTCATTGAAGTCAAAAGTGTCACTTTGCTCGAAGAGAATGGCCGCGGGTATTTTCCGGATGCTGTGACCACCCGGGGGCAAAAGCATTTAAGGGAGCTGGCAGACGTTGCAGCCACGGGTCAGCGCGCTGTGTTATTTTTCGCCGTCCTGCATTCGGGGATTGAAAATGTCGCCGCGGCGCACCATATAGACCCGGTCTATGATGAGTTACTGGAACAGGCAGAAAAAGCAGGGGTGGAAGTCCTCTGTTATCGTGCAGAAATCAGCCCGACGGCTCTGACTTTGAGCCAGCGGATAGAATTTGCTCAGTAACGCGGAAAAATGATGCTTTCTTCACAATGGTATAAAATTGAAGAGATGCAGTAATTGCCACGTTATATCCTTTCTGCTATAGATACCCGCCAAAATTAACCAGTGACGGTTATTCGGTATATGTTAGGAGATGCTATATGCCAGAGAGCAAGGTTAAAAAATCGTTAGGCATCCTGGCTATTGCTGGGGTTGACCCGTATCAGGAAAAAGCCGGCGAAGAATATATGGGTGAAGCGCAGCTAGAGCACTTCCGCAAAATTCTCGGAGCCTGGCGCAACCAATTGCGTGAAGAAGTTGACCGTACCGTTAACCATATGCAGGACGAAGCGGCTAACTTTCCGGACCCGGTTGACCGTGCAGCACAGGAAGAAGAATTCAGCCTGGAACTGCGAAACCGAGATCGTGAGCGTAAACTGATCAAGAAAATCGAAAAAACGCTGCAACGTATCGAAGATGACGATTTTGGTTTCTGTGATTCATGTGGCGTGGAAATTGGTATTCGCCGCCTGGAAGCCCGTCCGACAGCCGACCTGTGTATCGACTGTAAGACACTGGCAGAGATCAAAGAAAAACAAATGGCTGGCTAAGCTGCCCTTTGTAACCGTAATCTGACAAAAGGGAGCCAAGGCTCCCTTTTTTATTGTGATTGACAGTCTGCTATCCAACACCATGACAAGATTATCTCCGTATACTGGACGATTCGCCCCCTCACCTTCCGGTCCGCTGCACTTCGGGTCTCTGGTGGCGGCATTGGGCAGCTATTTGCAGGCACGATCCCGGCAAGGTCAGTGGCTGGTCAGAATCGAAGATCTGGATCCCCCGCGCGAAATGCCCGGTGCCGCAGACGACATACTGCGCACTTTGGACGCCTTTGGCATGACCTGGGATGGCAGCGTCATTTATCAAAGTCAGCGCCACGCCCTTTATCAGGCACAGATCGAACACTGGCTGGCTCAGGGCGATGCCTATTATTGCCGTTGCAGCCGCAAAGCGATCAAGGAAGCCGGCGGCTTTTATCCCGGTACTTGCCGCAATGCCGGTCTGGATGGCGCTCACAGTGCGGTCAGATTAAAAGTCGACCAGGCCATCACAGGGTTTCATGACCAGTTGCACGGCTGGATCGCCATTCCGGAAGCGCTGGCCTGCGAAGATTTCATCATCCGCCGCCGCGACGGCCTGTATGCCTACAACCTGGCGGTCGTGCTGGATGATATCGCGCAAGGTGTCACTGAGGTGGTCAGGGGCGCCGATCTGATTGAACCGACAGGACGCCAGATAGGCCTCTATCACCGGCTTGGCCAACCCGAGGTGAGCTATTTACATCTGCCGCTTGCCGTCACGGAAAACGGCAATAAACTGTCTAAACAAAATCACGCGCCGGCTATCGACACCCGTCGGCCGGGGCCGCAACTGTGGCAGGCGATGCGGTTTCTGGGAATGAATCCGCCAGCTGAATTGCAGCGCGCCGATCGCGACGACATTCTCCGTTGGGGGATCGCGCATTGGGATGTCGCGAACCTGCCGCCAACAACAGCGATCACGCTGAACCTAGCATCTTGAGGTGACTTGGGTATATGATATGCGGCTGTTCAGTCCGGCCTTATCACAATTACGAGGTGTGTTATCTTTAGTCGAGTCGCCAGCTTTTGCCGTAAAGTATTGACCCGAGAGCAAAAAGCTCTGGGTAACAAGGAGCCAAGCTTGCAAGTTTATCAACGCCAGGAGCACGGTATCTCCCGCAAAGACATCAGTGAAAATGCACTGAAGGTACTCTACCGCCTTAATAAAGCCGGTTTTGATGCCTATTTGGTCGGCGGCGGTGTTCGGGATTTGCTGCTGGACAAAGAACCCAAAGATTTTGATATTGCGACCAATGCAACGCCGGAAGAAATTAAGGCGCTGTTTCGCAATTGCCGCCTGATCGGCCGCCGCTTCCGTCTCGCCCATATTCTCTTTGGCCGTGACGTGATTGAAGTGGCCACTTTCCGCGGCCACCATGATGCAGGCGCCGTTAAGCTGCCAGCCGGCAAGCAAGCCATTGCTTCGCGCAACCATGAAGGCATGCTGCTGCGTGACAATGTCTACGGCACCATTGATGAAGACGCAGAACGCCGTGACTTCTCGATAAATGCCCTGTATTACAGCATCAAAGATTTCACTGTCAGTGATTACGCGAACGGTGTTGTTGATCTGCAAAACCGCCTGGTCCGCCTGATCGGCGATCCTGAGACCCGCTACCGCGAAGATCCGGTGCGGATGCTCCGCGCCGTGCGTTTTGCCGTCAAGCTGGATATGCAGATTGAAGCAAACACAGCAGCCCCGATCCTGGAACTGTCGACTCTGCTGAAAGACATTCCTGCCGCACGTCTGTTTGAAGAAAGCCTCAAACTGCTGCAGGCTGGCAAAGGGCTGGAAACTTACAAAATGCTGCGCGAATACAATCTGTTCCAGCAGCTGTTCCCGATTCTGGCCGAGCATTTTACCGAAGATCACAGCAGCCAGACCGAACAGATGCTTGAGCACATTCTGGCCGCCACTGACGTCCGAATCGCAGAAGGGAAACGCGTCAATCCGGCCTTCATGTTTGCGGCCATGCTCTGGTATCCGATGAATGTCCGGGCGGAAGAAATTGCCAGCACCAGTGGTCTGAGTGACTACGATGCCTTCATGATAGCGGCCAATGACATTTTGGATGAGCAGGTGAAGAACATTGCCATCCCTCGCCGTCTGACCACCACTGTGCGTGATATCTGGCAGCAACAGCACCGCTTCAGCCGCCGTTTCGGTAAGCGTGCCTTTGCCATGCTGGAACACCCTAAATTCCGCGCAGCCTACGATTTTCTGGAAATGCGTGGCCAGTTTGAAGGTCAAGACGTGGCTGAGCTGGCAACCTGGTGGCACAAGTTCCAGTTTGCTGAGCGTGACGAGCGCAATAAAATGGTGCAGGAGCTGGGTGGCGGCAATCAGCGTCGTCGCCGTCGTCCGCAGCGCCGCAAGAAACCGCAGGCGAAATCGGCCTCATGATTCGTGCCTATATTGCCATCGGCAGTAATTTGAATGATCCGGTGAACCAGGCTTACCAGGCACTGACGGCCTTACGTCAGGCCAGTGACGTGAGCGTGGTCGCCGAGTCCTCGCTGTACTGCAGCACCCCGATGGGGCCGCAGGATCAGCCTGATTACATCAATGCTGTGGTTGCCGTTGATACTGAACTGACACCACTGGCGCTGCTCGATCTGACGCAGCAGATTGAACAGCAGCATGGAAGAGTCCGCAAAGCTGAACGCTGGGGGCCGCGCACCCTGGATTTGGATATCCTGCTTTACGGCGATTTACAGCACCACTGTGAACGTTTAACCATTCCGCACTATGGCATGAAAGCCCGTGAGTTTGTGCTTTATCCACTGGCTGAAATTGCCCCTGAACTCGTCCTGCCTGACGGTACAGCGCTGACAGATCTGCTACCCGAGGTGGACCGTAACGGCCTGCGTGTGTGGTCATCCTGACACACCCGGGAGAAGGGAGATAACAATGAAGAAAATCACGATTAACGACCTGATGAAGTGGAAGCAGGAAGGTCGTAAGTTTGCCTCACTCACCTCTTATGATGCGAGTTTTGCCCAGCTGTTTGAGCAACAGGAAGTGCCTGTCCTTCTGGTCGGCGATTCCCTGGGTATGGTCCTGCAAGGCCAAACCGATACCCTGCCTGTAACGATTGATGAAATGGCTTACCACACCCGTTGTGTGCGTGCCGGCAGCCCCAACGCCCTGCTGCTGGCAGACTTGCCGTTCATGACCTACGGCACCCCTGAACAGGCCTGTGACAATGCCGCCAAGCTGATGCGTGCCGGTGCCAATATGGTGAAACTGGAAGGAGGCAGCTGGCTGGCAGAGACCGTCAGAACCTTGACCGAACGTGCCATCCCTGTGTGCGCCCATCTGGGTCTGACCCCGCAATCGGTCAATATCTTTGGTGGCTACAAAGTTCAGGGACGCGATAAAGAACGCGCAGACCAGATGCTGGCCGACGCCATTGCGCTGCAAAAGGCAGGCGCACAGATTGTCGTGCTGGAGTGTGTCCCCGCCTCGCTGGCCAAACGTATCACCGAAGCCTTAGACATTCCTGTTATCGGCATCGGAGCCGGTAACGTAACTGACGGCCAGATTTTAGTCATGCACGACATGTTAGGCATTTCTGCCAACTATATGCCGCGCTTTTCTAAAAACTATCTTGCTCAGACTGGCGATATCCGCAAAGCGGTTTCACAGTATCTGAAAGAAGTGGAAGCGGGAACGTTCCCGGGTCCAGAGCATACCTTTGAGTAAGGAAAACCCACCATGCATACTTTTGCTGACATTTCCCCTGTTCGTGAACAGGTTCGGGCCTGGCGCCGTGAAGGCCGCCGTATCGCCTTTGTTCCGACCATGGGAAATCTGCATCAGGGGCACCTGACTCTGGTTCGCAAAGCACGCGAACAAGCCGATATCATTATTGTCAGTATTTTCGTGAACCCTATGCAGTTCGATAAAGCTGACGATCTGAACAACTATCCTCGTACGCTGGAAGAGGATCTGGCCAAATTAAATGGTGAAGGTGTTGAACTGGTATTCACCCCAACACCGGATATCATTTATCCCAATGGCATGGACCGGCAAACCTTTGTTGAAGTCCCGGGTCTGTCTCACATGCTGGAAGGGGCGTTGCGCCCCAGTCATTTTCGTGGCGTCGCCACTATAGTGACCAAGCTGTTTAATATTGTGCAGCCAGATGTGGCCTGCTTTGGTGAAAAAGACTATCAGCAACTGGCGTTGATCCGTCAAATGGTCAACGATCTTGCGATGCCGATTGAGATCATCGGTGTACCGACAGTGCGTGAAATGGATGGCCTGGCAATGAGCTCTCGTAATGGATACCTCACCGTAGATGAGCGTCAGCGCGCACCGGTACTGGCCAAAACCATGCGCTGGATCAGCAGCCAGATCCGCGGCGGACGCCGTGACTTTGATGAAGTGGTGCTGGATGCCAATGATCAGCTGCGTGCTGCCGGTCTGGAGCCGGATGAAATTTACATCCGTGATGCCCGTACGCTGCAGGTTGTCGGTGAAGAAACCACGCAGGCGGTGATCCTGATGTCTGCTTTCCTTGGGAAAGCACGTCTGATTGATAATCAGGTTATTGAGCTGGCCGCTGTCTCGGCAGACACCACACACTAACCAAGCCTGTCAGACATCTGCGATACCCACCTGACGAAAACGCCCAGTTACCGGCAAAGTAACTGGGCGTTTTTATTGCGCCTTAACACCCGCGCTATCGGCTCAGGAGCGCAAACCTATCCCTTTTGATATCAGATAGTGGGCCAGAGCATACAAAGCCACCACAAAGGCCAGAAGCACGCTGAAGGCGGTACCGATACCGACATCGGAGACCCCAAGGAAGCCATAACGAAAGGCATTGACCATGTAAACAATAGGATTGAGCTTGGACACCCACTGCCAGAACTCAGGCAACAGATTGAGGGAGTAAAACACCCCGCCCAAGTAGGTCAAAGGCGTCAGCACGAACGTGGGAATAATGCTGATGTCATCAAAGGTTTTGGCGAACACCGCGTTGATCAGTCCTCCCAGAGAAAAAACGATCGAGGTCATGATCACAGTGGCAATGATCACGCCCAGATGCGCTATCTGCAAATCGACAAACAGCAGCGACACAACCGTCACTATCACGCCGACACCCAGTCCGCGCAGCACCCCACCGCCAATATAACCGGCGATAATGACAAAGTTCGGCACGGGGGCAACCAGCAACTCTTCAATATTGTGCTGAAACTTGGCACTGAAGAAAGAGGACGCCACATTCGAGTATGAGTTCGTGATCACAGACATCATGATCAAACCGGGCACGATATATTCCATATAGGTAAAACCGCCCATCTCACCAATCCGGCTGCCGATCAGACTGCCGAAAATAATGAAATATAAGGTCATGGTGATGGCTGGCGGCACCAGCGTCTGTACCCAGATGCGGGCAAAACGGTTCACTTCTTTACTGATTAAACTTTGAAAAGCAATCCAATACTGGTATCTCATGCAGACGGCTCTCCTTGACTCTGAGCAACAAGCGTCACGAACAACTCCTCAAGACGGTTGGCTTTATTCCGCATCGACAGGACCTCGATTCCCTGAGCACTCAGCTGGCTGAAGACAGCGTTCAGGCCTGTTCCCTTGTGAATGTCGATTTCCAGCGTGTGATTATCCGGCATTTTCCATGCCACACCATCAAGTTCAGGTTTACTGCCATTGAGAACAACATCAAGAATGAAGGTTTCCACCTCCAGCTTGGCCAGCAGCGATTTCATGCTGGTGTGTTCAATCAGCTCACCATGATTAATGATGCCGATATTACGGCACAGCATTTCGGCTTCTTCCAGGTAATGCGTCGTCAGAATAATCGTGACGCCCTGGCGGTTAATTTCTCGCAGAAAAGTCCACATCGAACGGCGCAGTTCGATATCCACCCCTGCGGTCGGTTCATCGAGAATTAACAGCCTGGGTTCGTGCATCAGGGCACGGGCAATCATCAGGCGCCGCTTCATCCCGCCTGATAAACTACGGGCACGCTCATTGCGCTTATTCCACAAATCCAGCTGTGTCAGGTACTTTTTCGCCCGCTCTTTTGCCAGCGCTTTGGGAACCCCATAAAAACCGGCCTGATTGATCACGATCTGCTCGACAGTCTCGAACTGGTTGAAGTTAAACTCCTGCGGCACCAGACCGAGCTGATTTTTCGCTTCCACCAGTTGCTTGTCGATGTCATAGCCAAACACTTTCACCTGACCGGAGGTTTTATTGACCAGGGAGCTGATCACACCAATCGTGGTCGATTTACCGGCACCATTAGGCCCCAGCAGCGCGAAAAAGTCCCCTTCTTCGACGGTCAGGCTCATATCCTTCAGGGCCTGCACCCCTGGATAGACCTTGTTTAAATCAGTAATTTCTAATGCATTCATACAATACGCTTTTTTATTTGGTATAAAGAGTAAAAAAATCAACAAATCGGATTTGCAAGCCGCCTCGCAAGTGTATAGTAATGACCTGTTTATCTTTGGCTTTGCAAGCGCATCATAGCAGCCGAAGCCTGACCAAAGATAAACAACCCAATGTAGCAAACTAAGGTGTTGTCATGGCAGAAATTAAACAGCTATTTGCAAATAACTTTTCCTGGTCGGAAAAGATTAAAGCAGAAAACCCGGAATTCTTTTCACATCTCGCGAAAGCGCAGCACCCTGAATATCTCTGGATCGGCTGCTCAGACAGCCGGGTTCCGGCAGAACGCCTGACTGGCCTGGACTCTGGCGAGCTTTTCGTGCACCGAAACGTGGCGAATCAGGTCATTCATACGGATCTGAACTGCCTGTCTGTGGTGCAGTATGCTGTCGATGTACTCAAGGTCAAACACATCATTATCTGCGGCCACTATGGCTGCGGCGGTGTGGCAGCCTCCATTGATAATCCGCCCTTAGGGCTCATCAATAACTGGCTGCTTCATATTCGCGATCTGTACCTGAAGCACCGCAGCGATCTGGGCACCCTGCCCCGTGAGGACTGGGCCGATAAGCTCTGTGAAATCAACGTGGCTTCGCAAGTATACAACCTGGGCAACTCGACCATCATGCAACAAGCCTGGGAACGCGGCCAGAAAGTGAAAATTCATGGCTGGGTGTACGGTATTGGTGACGGCAAACTGACGGATCTGGGCGTGACCGCCACAAGCCGTGAGTCGCTGGAAGTGTCCTACCAAAGCGCGATGGCAACGATTTTACCCCAAGAGTAACCCATGAAGTAAAAGCGACCCTCTGGTCGCTTTTACTTTTATCACGCGGCGAAAAACTGAAAACGATCAGTCTTCCAGCGGGATCACTTTTCCGATAAACCGCAGATGACGGTATTTCTGCGCATAATCGATACCGACACCGACCACAAATTCATCAGGAATTTCGAAACCAATCCACTCGGCATCCACGGCGACTTCGCGGCGCTCAGGCTTGTCCAGCAAAGTACAGATGCGGATTGAGTTCGGATTACGCAGAGCCAGAATTTCCCTGACTTTATTCAGGGTGTTGCCGGTATCAATAATATCTTCCACCAGCAGCACGTCTTTGCCTTCGATTTCATCATCCAGATCTTTCAGAATACGGACATCACGGCTGCTTTCCATCGCGTTTCCGTAACTGGAAGCCGTCATAAAATCCACTTCGTGCGGCAGTTCAATCGCACGGGCCAGGTCAGCCATAAAGACAAAGGAACCTCGCAGCAATCCCACCATGACAAGGTTTTCTGAGCCCTGATAATAGGCGGTGATCTGCTCTCCAAGCTCTTTAATCCTTGCCTGAACATCCTGCTCAGAAATCATGACTTCAATGGTATGCTTCATTTATCTCTCCATATGCGCATTTGGCATGCACATGGGTCTCAGTGATTACTAAAAAGCTATTCTACCATCCTTGAACAAGAAAAGTTATTGCTTCAATTATTCGAGCCATATGACACAACGGGTATAAATCAGATTGAACCAAATCCATTGCTGAGGTAGAGTTATTAAGCAAAGTGCATATAAATCGATTGGCTAGGGAATTTGTAGCATGGACACCATAGTTAAAAAAACGAGGACGCGTCTCTCACCTGAGAAACGAAAACAACAACTTCTCAAGTGTGCGCTGGAAGTCTTTGCCCGCCGAGGTATCGGACGCGCAGGACACGCCGACATTGCTGATATGGCCAGTGTCTCAGTGGCAACGGTTTTCAATTATTTTCCGACCCGTGAGGCACTTGTTGAGCAAGTTCTGTCACAGGTGGAAAGAAACTTTAATGAACTGCTGAATCTGTGCCTGGGAGAAGAACACGATACCCTTCATAGTCACCTGAGCTGCATCACCGGCTATATGATTGATGCGGTTATCGAACAGCAGGACTGGTTAAAAGTATGGTTTGAATGGAGCACTTCTGTCAGGACTGAAACCTGGCCGCAGTTTCTTGATGCAAACCGTCCGAACCTGAAACAACTGACCAATATCTTTGAGCAGGGTAAACAGGATGGTCAGCTCAGTACGGAGATCACCTCTTATGATCTGACCTGGCTGCTTCATGGCTTATGTTATGTGCTGTATTTACGCGCCAACATTGAGCCTGACAAAAACAGCATGCAAACACAGGCCGACGCTTACATCAGCCTAATGTTCCCGCAGGCATAACTGCTGCCGTTAACTGGCAGCAGCAAGTATCCTGGGCTGGTATAAATCCAGCTCTACGGATACGCGTTGACCGGTTTGCAGGATCATGGGGGTATTCACGATCAAGTGGTGCCCCTCATAGTCTACCGTGTAGCGGCAACTGTCGCCCATGAACTGCTGTTCCAGAATCCTTCCTTCACCGTCTTCAATCGGTGTCAGCTTCAGGTTTTGCGGCCTGACAAGCCACTCAACATGCTTACCTTCACCAAATGTCACGGCTTTTGCCAGATCAATACGGCCAAAGGGCGTCAGTAATCCATCCTGACCGATAGTAGCCGGCAAATACGACCCCGCCCCCAGAAAATCGGCCACAAAACGACTGCAAGGTTGATAGTAAAGCTCCGCTGCGGTACCAAACTGTTCGATTACGCCATTGTGCATCACGGCCAGCTTGTCCGCGAATGCAAAGGCTTCCTCCCGGCTGTGCGTCACAAAGATAGCCGTGACCCCCTGCGCCTTGAAGATCCGCCGTATTTCCCGAATCAGGCCATGGCGAACCTGGGTGTCAATATTCGAAAACGGTTCATCCAGCAAGATCAGATCAGGCTCGCAAGCCAGAGCCCGCGCAATGGCAACACGCTGCTGCTGGCCACCCGATAACTGGTGCGGGTAACGCTGACCAAGGTTTTCCAGCCTGACCAGCGACAGCATTTCTTCTACTTTGGTCTGCGCACTGTTTTTTTCCCAGTCTCGCAGGCCAAAGGCTATATTTTCCGCCACAGTCAGGTGGGGAAACAGCGCATAATCCTGGAAAATCATCCCTATATTGCGATGCTCCGGCGGCACCCAAGTCACTTTATCCACCACGGTACGGCCATTAATCCGCAACTCTCCCTGCTCTTGCGGCAATAAACCGGCAATGGCTTTCAGCAGAGTCGTTTTTCCGCAGCCGCTGGCCCCTAACAAACAGATGATTTCATTGTCTTCCACCACCAGAGACAGATTTTCCAGTACGGCGTGACCGTTATAACGACAGGTCAGATTATGGACAGATAACGCATGACTCATCAGTGTGATTGCTCCAGTGAACGGTTTACGACAACCAAAGGTACCAAGCCGACCAACACCAGCAGAATGGCTGGCATCGCGGCCAGCTCCAGCTGCTCATCAGAGGCATAGTTAAAAACATAGGTTGCCAGAGTTTCAAAGTTAAATGGACGCAGTAACAGCGCGGCGTTCAGCTCCTTCATCGACTCGATAAAGACCAGCAGACCCGCTATCAGGCAGCCCCGCCGGATGAGCGGCAAATGTACACGCCTGAGCATAGACATGGGCGCACACCCCATCGTCTTGGCGGCCATGTCCAGCGACGGCGGAATTTTGGCCAGGCTGCTTTCAATACTGCCGACGGCAACCGCGCCAAAACGCACCACAAAGGCAAAAATCATGGCAAACACAGAGCCGGAGAAAAACAGCCCGGGCCGTCCCCACCCCATGAACTGAGTGAAGTCATTCAGCCAGTGATCGGCCGTGGTCAGTGGGATCATCACACCAATTGCCAACACAGTACCCGGCACGGCGTAACCCATCACACTTAAACGCATCGGCGCGATGCTGGACCGGCGGCCATCCAGACGATGATAAAAATTGACCAGCAGGGCGACAGCAACGGCCAGTAAAGCGGCACTCACCGCAACCATCAGGCTGTTGATACTGAACTGTCTGAACTCTGAGTTCCAGCTCTGGTCAAAATACTGCCAGGCATAATAGAGCAGCTGCAGCAGCGGCAGGATGAAAGCCAGACCAATCAGCCCCCAACACCAGCTTAGTGCCAGCACTTTTTTCCAGCCGGACAAACGGTAACGGACATCTTCATTCGGCTCACTGTGCTGCTGAAACAGTTTTTGCCGTCGACGACTGAATCGCTCTGCACTGATCAGCAGAAAAATGGCCAGCAGCATCATGGCGGAAATTTTTGCCGCCGCGTTGAGATTGGAATAACCCAGCCAGGTGTCGTATACCGCCGTTGTCAGTGAATGGACGGCAAAGTAACTGACGGTCCCGAAATCGCCTAAGGTTTCCATGGCAATCAAAGACAGGCCGACCGCAATGGAAGGCCGAGCCAGAGGCAAAGAAATGCGCCGGAAGCTTTCCAGCGGCGAACAGCGCAGTAAACGTGCAGATTGCAGTAAACTGGCGCTCTGTTCCATAAAAGCCGTACGGGCCAGCAGGTAGATATACGGATAAAGCACCAAAGCCAGGACCAGACACGCACCACCTAAGGTGCGGATATCGGGAAACCAGTAATCCTGATAACTCTGCCAGCCAAACCAGTCGCGCAGCAGAATTTGTACCGGTCCGGCATAGTCGAACCAGTCAGTGTAGATGTAGCCGATGATGTAGCCCGGCATCGCCAGCGGCAGTACTAAGGCCCATTGCAGCCACTTTTCACCGGGCAGCCGGCACATGGCCATAAACCAGGCGGCGGGCAAGCCAAACAAAGCAGCCAATAACGCGGTGCCGGTGACCAGCACCAGTGTATTGAGGGTATAGGTCCCCATCACTGTGCTCATCAGGTGCGCAAACACCTGATCCGATTCCCCCAGCGCCGTATAGAAAATGGCGAAAATGGGTAAAACCAGTAAAACACCAAACGTCCAGCCGCTGGTTTTCCAAATAGGGTATCTGTCTTTCATTGCCGACAACTTTGTATCCTTGAGCTGACACGAGAGAAGCCTTGCCCAACCAAGGGGCAATACATGCGTCCAAGCGGTTCGCGAAAAAAACGCCCCCAAAGATACCAGACAATAGATAAAAAGGGGCCTACCGACCCCTGTTTTTCTTCTACTTACAGATCAAACTGTACTTCATCCAGCAATTTGGTTGCTGCATTGTGATACTCAGCGATCTTCTCCAGAGGCAGAGTATCAGCCTTAAAATCCCCCCAGGACGCCACCAGCTCAGAACGCTCGACCCCCGCTTTCACCGGGTATTCAAAGTTCACTTCAGCGTACATGTGCTGAGCTTTGTCTGATGTCAGGAATTCCATCAGTTTCTGAGCATTGGCTTTATTCGGCGCATACTTAGCCATCGCCATCCCGCTGATATTGACATGGGTGCCATTGACCTGCTGACCCGGGAAATTGATGTAAACCGCTTCTGCCCACGCTTTCTGATTTTCATCGCTCAGCATATTCCCCAGGTAGTAGCTGTTACCAATGGCCAGATCACACAGGCCTTCTTTGACCGCTTTCACCTGACCACGGTCGTTGCCCTGAGGTTTACGAGCCAGATTCGCTTTCACCCCTTCAAGCCAGGTTTTGGTTTCTGCTTCCCCGTAATGGGCAATCATCGAAGAAACCAGAGAAATATTGTAAGGGTGCTTACCGGAACGGGTACAGATTTTGCCTTTCCACTCAGGTTTTGCCAGATCCAGGTAATCAAAACTGGCTGGCAGACGACCAACACGTTCCCGGGATGAGTACACACTGCGGGTACGTAACGTCAAAGCAAACCACTCATCATCAGAATCGCGGTACTGAGCCGGGACATTCTGGTCAATCACGTCACTGTCAACGGCCTGAACCAGGCCTTTATCGCTCAATTCTGCCAGGCGGCTGATGTCAACGGTCAGAATCACATCGGCCGGGCTGTATTCGCCTTCCTGAGCCAGTTTTTCAGCAATGCCATCTTTGGCAAACTTTACATTGACCTTAATGCCGGTTTCATCCGTAAATTCTTTCAGCATCGGCTCAATCAAAAACGGCTGGCGCAGAGAGTAGACGTTGACTTCTTCGGCTGCCTGAACCATTTGAGGTGCCGACAATCCCAGTAAGACAGCAGAAGCGAACAGTTTTTTCATTGAGCATTCCCTTAATACAAAAATGAATGATAACGTTTATCAGTATCGCTCAATTATACTGTAGCTGCTTCAGCCAACAATGTGTTGAAACAAATGAACACAAAAAAACGCTGCCGGATGGCAGCGTTTTTGATAATTATGTGAATTAGTTCAACTTTAAAGCAATTACTTCACGCTGACAAACTCAGGGTAAGCATCGATACCGCAGTCGTGTAAATCCATTCCTGCCATTTCTTCCTCTTCGCTGACACGGATCCCCATGGTCGCTTTCAGGATGGCCCAGACCGCCAGACTTGCACCAAAGACCCAGGCGAAAATCACAACCGCACCCAGTAACTGAGCACCAAAGCTGGCATCTGTGTTGCTGAACGGTACCACCATCAGGCCGAAGAAACCGCACACCCCGTGTACTGAAATCGCACCGACAGGATCATCGATTTTCAGCTTGTCCAAACCAATGATACTGAAGACAACCAGCGCACCGGCAATCACACCGATAATGACAGAGGACATCGGTGATGGAGACAGCGGATCTGCAGTGATAGCCACCAGGCCCGCCAGTGCACCATTGAGAATCATGGTCAGATCGGCTTTACCCCAGGTGGTTTTACACACAGCCAGTGCAGCGATGGCACCTGCAGCAGCAGCGGCATTGGTGTTGAGGAAAATTTTACCTACGGCCGTTGCGTTCTCGAAATCGGAAATCATCAGCTGCGAACCGCCGTTGAAGCCGAACCAGCCAAACCACAGGATAAAAGTACCCAGAGTTGCCAATGGCATGTTTGAACCAGGGATGGGCAGGATTTCGCCATTTTTACCGTATTTGCCTTTACGGGCGCCCAGAAGCAGTACCCCAGCCAGTGCCGCAGACGCCCCCGCCATATGCACAATCCCTGAGCCGGCAAAGTCGCTGAAACCTGCAGCCGACAGGAAGCCACCGCCCCAAGTCCAGTACCCTTCCACCGGATAAATCACCGCTGTCAGAACGACTGAGAATACCAGGAATGCCCACAACTTCATGCGTTCTGCCACAGCCCCTGAGACCACCGACATGGCTGTCGCGACAAAGACCACCTGGAAGAAGAAGTCAGATTCCAGCGAATGATCAGCCCCTTCCGCCTGAGTCCCGAATAAGGTACCAAATGAAGGCAGCCAGCCACCTTCGCCGTTATCGACATACATGATGTGATAACCCACAATCAGGTACATGGTGCAGGCAATGGCGTACAGACAAAAGTTTTTGGTTAAAATTTCTGTGGTATTTTTTGAGCGCACCAGGCCGGCTTCCAGCATGGCAAAGCCTGCTGCCATCCACATGACCAGGGCACCTGAGATCAGGAAAAAGAATGTGTCGAGCGCGTAGCGCAGCTCTGTCACCGTTGTTGATAATTCCATGGTTGTCGTCCTCTTATCACATCTCGTTGTTATAATGCTTCTGCGTCTGTCTCACCGGTACGGATACGTACCGCATGGTCCAGGTCGTAAACAAAAATCTTGCCGTCACCGATTTTGCCTGTGTGTGCTGCCTTGGTGATGGCTTCAAGAATGATTTCCAGGTTCTCCGCCTGGGTGGCGATTTCCAGCTTGACCTTAGGCAGGAAATCAACCTGGTATTCCGCACCGCGGTACAGTTCAGTGTGTCCTTTCTGACGACCAAATCCCTTGACCTCAGAAACGGTCATCCCCTCAACCCCAACGTCCGCCAGCGCTTCACGCACATCATCCAACTTAAAAGGTTTGATTATTGCATTGATGAGTTTCATTAACCTTGCTCCTTAAATCTGTGCATCCCTAACATACACAGATGATTAAACAAGCTTCGTGCCAACTTTAAAAAACCTTAATAAACATCAACTTAATCAAAAAACAGAAAAATTGCACAAAAAAACCGCACCATGGTGGTGCGGTTTATTCCCCGAAAAGAAGCAAAGCAGGAATTTACACTGAATCTGACGCCTATCGTCCGCGAATAAATGCACGCCAAGCATGCAAGACTTGCTCAAGATCCTCAAATCCACACAGGGAAACCGCTTCATCGTCATAATGGCTCATGTCTTCATCAAGCTGATCTTCATCTTGAAAAAACAAATAATTAGCCTGAACTATGGCTTCGTTATCTTCCAGGATCAGTGTCATTTCTTCCCCGCTTAACCGCCACTCGCTCGTGGTGCCCTTTAGTGCACCAAGTTGATTCAGGATCAAAGCTATCTTTGCCTCATCAGCCTGCACTTCTTCCACCAGCCAGCGGCCGAGGGCTTCATGACCCATAGAAAAAACCACATGATAGCTGCCGTCCAGCATGTTTTTCTTAAATTCGTAGTCCATACCTGCCCTTTATTATTGTGATCGGTGATACGTTCTTGGTGATAGGTGATTGGTGTCTGCCATCTGGCGCCGTCTTACTTAACTATTGTCCGCATACTGCATTCAGTGAAGGGAGCCGGAATCATTTCGCCGCGCACCTTGTCAGGAACCCGGTAAAAATGCAACCTGAAGCCGCTATGAGCTGTCTTTTAGGGGAGAGAGGGGGAGCCGAGCCAACGCAACAGGCCGGCTTAGAAAACAAACAGCGAAAGGTCGCGTAACACAAAACGACATCAAGACAAAAAAAGACAGGGAGCCACTGGCTCCCTGTCTGATTCACTCGCAGTTATCCTGGTCGGGTATAATTACACCGCAGCCTGGATAATCACTTCATCAGCACGCTTGGTGTACTGACCCATGCGGTGGAAGTTCAGATAGCGGTAAGTATCTGCTGCCGTGGCATTAATCTGCTTAGCGTACTCCATGTACTCTTCCACAGTCGGGATGCGACCCAGAATAGCACCCACCGCTGCCAGCTCAGCAGAAGACAGGTACACATTGGCACCGGTACCCAGACGGTTCGGGAAGTTACGGGTCGAGGTCGACATCACAGTTGCTTTGTCAGCCACACGTGCCTGGTTACCCATGCACAGCGAACATCCCGGGGTTTCAATACGCACACCGGCACGGCCGAAGATACCGTAGTAACCTTCCTCGGTCAGCTGATCACGGTCCATCTTGGTCGGTGGAGCAACCCACAAACGCGTGTTCAGCTGGCCACCAAATTTATCCAGCAGCTTACCAGCGGCACGGAAATGACCGATGTTCGTCATACAGGAACCGATGAAGACCTCGTCGATTTCAGTACCCTGAACCTCAGACAGCAGGCGGGCATCGTCCGGATCGTTCGGCGCACACAGGATTGGCTCTTTGATCTCAGCCAGATCGATTTCGATCACGTGCGCATATTCAGCGTCTTTGTCTGCTTCCATCAGTGACGGATTATCCAGCCATTCCTGCATCGCAGTAATCCGGCGCTCAATAGTACGACGATCGCCATAACCTTCCGCGATCATCCACTTCAGCATCACAATGTTGGATTCCAGATACTCAGCCACAGATTCCTGCGACAGTTTCACTGTACAACCCGCCGCACTGCGCTCTGCTGAGGCATCAGACAGCTCGAACGCCTGCTCAACCGTCAGGTGCTCAACCCCTTCAATTTCCAGCACGCGGCCGGAGAATTCGTTGATCTTACCGGCTTTCTCTACGGTCAGCAGACCTTGCTTGATACCGTAGTAAGGGATGGCATGCACCAGATCACGCAGCGTGATCCCTTCTTGCATCTCGCCCTTGAAGCGCACCAGAATCGATTCTGGCATATCCAGCGGCATGACACCGGTTGCTGCAGCGAACGCCACCAGACCAGAACCTGCCGGGAACGAAATCCCCAGCGGGAAACGGGTGTGCGAGTCACCGCCGGTACCGACAGTATCAGGCAGCAGCATGCGGTTCAGCCAGGAGTGGATCACGCCGTCGCCCGGACGCAGCGAAACACCGCCACGGTTCATGATGAAATCAGGCAACGTGTGGTGCGTGTTGACATCCACAGGCTTCGGATAGGCCGAAGTGTGACAGAATGACTGCATGGTCAGCTCGGCAGAGAAGCCCAGGCAGGCCAAGTCTTTCAGCTCATCACGGGTCATCGGACCTGTGGTGTCCTGAGAGCCCACTGTGGTCATCTTCGGCTCACAGTAAGTGCCCGGACGGATGCCTTCAACACCACAGGCTTTACCGACCATTTTCTGAGCCAGAGTAAAGCCTTTACCTGAATCGGCCACTGGCTGCGGGCGACGGAATACCGTCGATGCTTCCAGGCCCAGACACTCACGGGCACGGTCAGTCAGACCACGACCGATGATCAGTGGAATACGGCCACCGGCACGCACTTCATCAATCAGCACATCGGTTTTCAGCGAGAAGGTAGAAATCACTTCATCACTGTCGTGGTGGCGCACTTCGCCTTTGAATGGGTAAACGTCGATCACATCGCCCATGTTCAGCGCCGTCACATCCACTTCAATCGGCAGTGCACCGGCATCTTCCATAGTATTAAAGAAGATAGGCGCAATCTTACCGCCCAGCACATAGCCGCCAGCGCGCTTATTGGGCACATTCGGAATGTCATCGCCCATGAACCAGAGGACAGAGTTCGTCGCCGATTTACGCGATGAGCCCGTACCGACCACGTCGCCCACGTATACCAGCTGATGGCCTTTTTCTTTCAGGGCTTCAATTTGTTTCACCGGGCCAACTGAACCGGCTTGATCCGGTTCAATACCGTCACGTTCATTTTTCAGCATCGCCAGCGCGTGCAGAGGAATATCCGGACGGGACCAGGCATCCGGTGCCGGTGACAGGTCATCGGTATTGGTTTCACCGGTGACTTTAAAGACGGTCAGGGTAATTTTTTCAGCCAGTTCTGGCTTAGACAGGAACCACTCGGCATCCGCCCAGGATTGCAGCACTTGCTTGGCGAATTCGTTGCCGGCTTTTGCTTTTTCTTCGACATCATAGAATGCATCGAACATCAGCAGCGTATGAGACAGGGCTTTCACCGCAATCGGTGCCAGTTCGGCATTCTCTAACAGGCTGATCAGGGGTTCAATGTTATAACCACCCTGCATGGTACCCAGCAGCTCGGCCGCTTTTTCTTTGCTGACAATGGGAGACGTCGCTTCACCTGTGGTAATCGCGGCCAGAAAGCCCGCTTTGACGTATGCGGCTTCATCAACACCTGGCGGGATGCGGTTTTCCAGCAGGTCGACCAGGAAGGCTTCTTCGCCTGCAGGTGGATTTTTCAGAAGTTCAACCAGAGCAGCAGTTTGCTCGGCATCCAGAGGCTTAGGGACAATCCCTTCAGCAGCACGCTCTTCGACGTGTTTACGGTAGGCTTCAAGCACGACATATTCCTCATTTTTCGGTTTAGCCAACCGGCTAAACATCCTTGGAAGTGATTGCCCTCTCCGGTTATCTCGCACGCATTATGCTTGACTTGATTCAGACCTTTTTGGCGTGCAGGAGAGACCAAAACCGGTTACGGAGCATACCATTTTTAACTAAACATTAAAATCAGGCGGACTTTTACAACATTCACAAAACAGGAAAAATCCCGGTATTACAAGGCTCCTCCAAAAAACAGATAGAATGAACTTAAATCTTCTTCCGTCCTGCCATAAGCCAGAATGAATGGCCCAAATGGCGTAGTAATACCCGTAAATATGCTACCCGCATAGTATCCCGGTATTTCTGAGACCGAAAGATCGGGATTATTGAACACACCGCCCCATTCGACAGAGGCACCCAGATACACCGCGGAGTTAAACAGGCCAAAGTCGTTATCCAGCAGATGGTAACGGTACACCAGGGCAGAAAATACTTTATTGTTCCCCGACAGACTGTTTTTCGGGATGCCGGATAAATTCAGGAATCCCCCCAGCTCTTTGGGGTCAAGCCGTAAATCCTCGTCAGAATGGACGTTGCCGTATTCCGCCTTGCCCATCAGGGTATGGCGACCAAAAGTGTACGCCCCTTTCCAGCCCAAATCGAAATGCAAAGAAGTATCTGTCCTGTGCTCCCCCTGAAAACGCACACTGTCATCTGAAGAGGCAATTTCGGCCAGAAAAAAGTGACCGTTATTCGGCAGGGTGAAATCGTCCAGGGTATCAAGGTTGTACCTCAGATAAAGGCGCCGGCTGTTGCGATCCTGATCACCCAGATTCAGAATACCGGGAAATTGTGTTTCTCCGTTGCCAAACAGATAACCCAGCCTGAATTCCTGCCACAGGGCTGGCTGCCACCCCAGCGAGCTATCGATATTTACATCAATGAAGCGCGCTGCAATAAAATCATCAATGTTTTTCAGGTTAGGTTCTTCCCCCGAGACAGCAACATTGGTATTGGTCACATCATACTCAATCCCCATTACGGTGAACCATTCCTGGTCGCTGGTAAAGGGCACATACAGCTCGCTGGCAACCCGCTTATCTGAGCCATATTCGAGCTCGTTTCGCCACTCTGCCCCTTTTTCTGACAGTCCGGTCGCCGTTAACGCCAGGCCGATGGAGAAGTCGGTATTATTGGCAAAGTCATCTTCCAGGGCGAAACGCATGTCGATGAAGTTGGGCCCCCAGCTTTTGGCTTTGACTTCAAAGATCAAGATATTGCGGTTGCCTAAACGCTCAAATCGGTAATCGACCCGTTCAAACCTGTCCAGCGCATACAGATCGCGCACACTTTGCTCCAGCTGCTCAGTATTGACCTTCATACCGGGTTTCAGCTGCAGACGGTCTAACAGGACTTCATCGGCATAAGGGCTGTTGTTGAGCAATTCAATTTCGTCAATCCGGCCTTCTTCCAAAAATTCCAGCTCGCGCCGGGCTTCCTGTTTGTTATCAATATAGGCCTGATAAGTACTGGCATTACCAAGCTCTGCCAGCTGGAAGCGCACAGTCTGAACACTGTGATAACCGCTATCGAAGGCTTCCGGCATGCGGTGAAAGTCTGTGGTACTGATGCCCCGGACATCCGGGCGCAGCAACAGGTCGTTCTCGGACAGCTGCGATTCCTGACGGGCAGAATTATCCCGCACCATAAAATCAGTCAGCTGATCCATGACCACCAGGTAGTCGGTCAGCTCATCGGCGGTTTTGAAATCGTTACTGATATCCACCGCGATCACCAGATCGGCCCCCATCTCCTTCACGACAGAAATAGGCAGGTTGTTGGTGATACCGCCATCCACCAGCAATTTGCCGTCCAGCATCACTGGCGGCAGCAAACCGGGCACAGACATACTCGCCTGCATCGCCTCGGCCAGATCGCCACCGGACAAGACAACAGGCTTCAGATTTTCAATATCGGTGGCGACCGCACGATATGGCACAGGCAGGGCATCAAAGCTGGCCATCCAGGGTAAATTGCCGGATGTGGTACGCAGTATCTCGCCCATGGTTTGCCCCTGAACAAACCCTTTCGGCACTTTGATTTCCCAGAATTTAAACCCCAGATCCGTGACTATCTGGAACCTGTCCTCTTGCTGCTTTTCGCGGACCCGCCGCTCACTGCGCTGCACCCTGTCCTCATAACCCGATTCCCAGTCAACGGTATTGAGAATGGCTTCGATCTCATCGGCGCTCATGCCTGAGGCATACAACCCCCCGACATAAGCGCCCATGCTGGTCCCCACAATGTAATCCACCGGGATCTGCAGCTCTTCCAGCGCCTTCAGCACCCCGACATGGGCCGCCCCTTTGGCGCCGCCACCACCAAGCACAAGTCCGACCTTCAGGCGATCAGCACTTTTTTGCTCCGCTTTCACTAAAGCTGAAACAAATACGGCCGATATCACAATAAATAATGCAATAAAACGCAACATCCCTTTAGAAACACCACTTTGATCATTGGGCCGATGTGGATTACACCGGCTAAAAAAGACAATTAATTCGCACACTTATACCGCAGAAACCCCGGTAGCAACAGAGAATTGATGCATGAATCTCAAGCAGCTTTCCATCAGGCAAAAACTTACACTGGCAATGAGCATAGCCGTCATTGCCTCCAGCGCATTAGTCAGTTACCTCAGTCTCAGTACCTCGCAGGACATCATTCAGTCGCGCCTGCTCAGCAATGAACTGCCGACCCGGCTGGCTCATTTCAGCGGGCAAGTGGAATCAGAAGTCAGGCTGCTGCAAAACGCCACTGAACAACTGGCGAACAATACGGCCATACTGAATCTGCTGGCGCAGCCGGTCAGTGCCGCCGATGAACAGCAGCTGATTGACCAGCTCAACAGCCTCAAGCGCCAGTATGGCCTGAACGATGCGTCAATTGCCAACCGGGAAACCGGGGATTACTGGAACCAGAACGGCTTTTTGCGCCGCCTGAATCGCACTCAGGATAGCTGGTTCTACGGCTTCCGTGACAGCAACACGTCAAGAATGACCCAGGTGTTCAGGGAAGCGAACGGCGAGCTGAAGCTTTTCGTCAATTACCAGCAACTGAACGGCACAGGGATGTCCGGCTTTTCCCGCTCATTCAATGATATGGCGAATCTGCTCTCGCAATTCAAACTGGAGCAAACCGGCTTTGTGGTCCTGACGGATGCACGCGGCGTGGTGCAGCTTGATCCGAAAAACCGCAACCCGGAGAAAACGCCGTTTACCGATCGCTTTGGTTCCGACAGCCGGGTGTTACTGGAAAAGAGCCCTTTCAATCTGTTTACCGCCCATTATCAGGGCCAGAAGCTGTTGCTGGCTTCCAGCTATATTCCGGCGATGGACTGGTTCGTGATTGCTCAGGTGCCTGAACAGGAAGTGTTTGCCCAGTTAAATGAAACCCGCAATCATGTGATGCTTCTGGCTGTTCTGACCACGCTGGCATTCATTGCACTGGCAGTGTACCTGAGCCAGACCATCACCCGGCCGATCCGCCAGGCCGCCGATACCTTCCGCGAGCTGGGCGACGGTGATGGCGACCTGAGCCGACGAATTCCGGTGTCAGGCAAGGACGAAATTGCCGAACTGGCGAATGGTTTCAACGCCTTTGCCGGCAAGATCCATGCACTGGTTATCGACGTGGCTGCCACGGGCACAGAGCTCAGAGTGGCCGCCGAGCAAGTCTCTGCCCAGGCGCAAGCCACACTGGATCACAGCCAGAATCAACGCGATCGCACCCTGCAGGTGGTCACAGCCATTAACCAGATGGGGGCCACTGTCAATGAAATTGCCGGCAATGCGGCTTATGCGGCGGAATCTGCTTCACAGGCCACCTCGGCCACCAGCAATGGTCAGCAGGTGGTTCTGAGCGCGCAGGACAGCATTGAACAGCTGGCCGGCGATATGCACAACATGGCGAAAGTGGTCGCGACCCTGGCAGACAACACAGTCGCCATTGGCGGTATTCTGGAAGTGATTCGTGGCGTCTCCGAGCAAACCAACCTGCTGGCACTCAATGCGGCCATTGAAGCAGCGCGAGCAGGTGAGCAAGGACGGGGATTTGCCGTGGTCGCCGACGAGGTCCGTAATCTGGCCAGCCGCACCGCGGCCTCAACCGATGAAATCCAGACCATGATTAACCGCCTGCAGCAGGAAGCGCAAAACGCCGTGCAGGCCATGCAGAACAGCCAGCAATTAACCGAAGCTGGCACCCAGGCCGCGGATGATGCCACCAAGGCACTGCTGCTCATCAACGAGCAGATTCTGCAGATTTCCGATCTGAACACTCAGGTCGCCACGGCAACCGAGGAGCAATCCACGGTTGTGTCTGACATCAATATCAATATCGAAGATATCAACGAGAATACCCAGCGTACTTCAGACACGGCCAATGAGATGGTCGCGTCCAGTCAGAATCTGCACGCTTTATCGCTCCGTCTGGAGCGTATGGTCAGCAGCTTTAAGCAGTAATCAGACCCGGCAGCGCCTTCAGGTATGATGCGCTGCCCCCTCCTGACCTCCCCGCCTTGCGGGGGAGGAACAAAAGCACGAACCTGTCCTTGAAACTCAAACGCTTTCGTCCCTCCCCCTTTTTTTCAGGGAGCAACGAAGGCCTTTCCTCTGGCTCAGAACGTAAAAAAGCGCCTCAAGGGCGCTTTTTTCATGCAGTCCGAAAAAGTAAAAGGCTTACTTTTTCTTCTTCGCTTTCGCGTTTGGCAGGTCAGTGATCGAACCTTCATACACTTCCGCAGCCAGACCCACAGACTCGTGCAGCGTCGGGTGCGCGTGGATGGTCAGTGCGATGTCTTCTGCATCACAACCCATCTCGATCGCCAGACCGATTTCGCCCAGCAGTTCGCCACCGTTGGTCCCCACAATCGCACCACCGATCACGCGGTTGGTGTCTTTGTCGAAGATCATCTTGGTCATACCGTCGGCACAATCAGACGCGATCGCACGGCCAGAAGCGGCCCATGGGAAAGTCGCAACTTCGTAGTTGATGCCTTCTGCTTTCGCTTCTTTCTCAGTCTTACCAACCCAGGCAACTTCTGGCTCAGTGTACGCAATGGAAGGAATCACTTTCGGATCGAAGTAGTGCTTCTTACCGGCAATCACTTCTGCGGCCACGTGGCCTTCGTGCACACCTTTGTGTGCCAGCATTGGCTGACCCACAACGTCACCAATGGCGAAGATGTGTGGTACGTTGGTACGCATTTGCTTGTCAGTGTTGATGAAGCCACGCTCATCAACGGCAACGCCGGCTTTGTCAGCGTCGATCAGCTTACCGTTTGGTGTACGGCCGATCGCTACCAGTACCGCATCATAACGAACAGGCTCAGCTGGTGCTTTCTTGCCTTCCATTGAGACGTAGATACCGTCTTCCTTCGCTTCAACCGCAGTGACTTTGGTTTCCAGCATCAGGTTGAACTTCTTGCTGATACGCTTGGTGAAGACTTTGATGATGTCTTTGTCTGCTGCAGGGATCACCTGGTCAAACATTTCAACCACATCGATCTGAGAGCCCAGTGCGTCATACACAGTTCCCATTTCCAGACCAATGATACCGCCACCCATGACCAGCAGTTTTTCTGGGACTTCTTTCAGTTCCAGCGCGTCTGTGGAGTCCCAGATGCGTGGGTCTTCATGCGGGATGAAAGGCAGTTCAATCGGACGAGAACCAGCAGCGATAATCGCGTTGTCAAATTTCACTGTCGTGGCTTCTTCGCCTTCGACAACGATGGTGTTCGGATCGGTAAATTTACCGTAACCGTTCACAACAGTCACTTTACGCATTTTCGCCATACCCCCCAGACCACCGGTCAGTTGGTTGATGACTTTGTCTTTCCAGATGCGGATCTTGTTGATATCGGTTTGCGGCTCACCGAAGACCACGCCGTGCTCGGCCATGGCTTTGGCTTCTTCGATGACTTTCGCCACGTGCAGCAGTGCTTTCGATGGGATACAACCCACGTTCAGACACACACCACCCAGCGTGCTGTATTTTTCAATCAGAACCGTTTCCAGACCTAAGTCTGCGCAACGGAAAGCGGCAGAGTAACCGGCAGGACCTGAGCCTAGAACTACGACCTGGGCTTTAATTTCTTTACTCATTATTGACCTCGTTGTAAGTCATCTATCCCTAACTGGCTGTAAGGCAGAATGCGTTATTTTTTTATTTTCAGACCGCGCAACAGTTTACAGACCTGTTATCACCCTGAAAAGGAAAATGGCATTCCCTGTGAGCCAGGCAACAATTCCTTGCCCGTTCATACGGGCAAGGAATCTCGGGTCACACCTTTTACAGCACCAGGCGACGAATGTCGGACAGCATGCCGTTCAGGTAAGTAATGAAGCGTGCGCCTTCAGCACCGTCGATCACGCGGTGATCGTAAGACAGTGACAATGGCAGCATCAGGCGAGGTTCAAAGTCCTTGCCGTTCCATACTGGTTTCATCTCAGACTTAGACACACCCAGGATGCCCACTTCAGGCGCATTCACGATTGGGGTGAACGCCGTACCACCCAGGCCACCCAGGCTTGAGATAGTGAAGCAGCCGCCCTGCATGTCCGCCGCCGTCAGTTTACCGGCACGGGCTTTCTTAGAAACTACCATCAGCTCATCAGACAGCTCGTAGATGCCTTTCTTGTTCACGTCTTTGAACACAGGCACAACCAGACCGTTTGGTGTATCAACCGCGATACCGATGTTGACGTATTTCTTCAGGATCAGGCTCTCACCGTCATCAGACAGAGAAGAGTTGAACGCCGGGAAGGCTTCCAGAGACTTGGCAACAGCTTTCATGATGAACACCAGCGGGGTGATCTTCATGCCGGTGTCTTTCTTCGCTTCGATCGCGTTCTGCTCTTTACGGAAAGCTTCCAGCGCTGTGATGTCTGCGTCATCCCACTGAGTCACATGCGGGATCATCACCCAGTTACGGTGCAGGTTGGCGCCAGAGATCTTCTTGATGCGAGACAGCGGCTTCACTTCGGTTTCGCCGAACTTGCTGAAGTCCACTTTCGGCCAAGGCAGCAGACCCAGTGCCGCACCGTCACCTTTACCGGATGCAGACGCAGCCGCACCCGATTCCAGGCGTTTCAGCGCGTCTTTCACATAGCTCTGAACGTCTTCTTTCAGAACGCGGTTCTTCCGGCCGGTCCCTTTCACTTTCGCCAGGTTCACGCCGAATTCACGCGCCAGACGACGCACCACCGGAGACGCGTGTGCGTATTCGTTGTTTTCAACGAAATCACCGCCCGCTGCTGGTGCTTCTGCTTTCGCAGCCGGTGCTGCGGCAGGTGCTGCTGCAGGCGCTGGTGCTGCTGCCTGAGGCGCTGCCGCTGGGGCTGCACCGGCAACTTCGAACACCATGATCAGAGAGCCGGTCGACACTTTGTCGCCGCTCGCGATCTTGATTTCTTTCACTTTACCCGCGAATGGTGCAGGCACTTCCATTGAAGCCTTGTCGCCTTCCACAGTGATCAGCGATTGCTCTTCTTCCACCATGTCGCCAACGGCAACCATGATTTCAGTGACTTCAACTTCGTCGCCACCGATATCCGGTACGTTCACTTCTTTGTCAGCCGCCGCGGCTGGTGCTGCTGCCGGCGCAGGAGCCGCTTCAGCCGCTGGCGCCGGTGCTGCTGCACCAGAACCTGCCACTTCGAAGACCATGATCAGAGAACCGGTCGACACTTTGTCACCGGATGCGATCTTGATTTCTTTCACCGTACCGGCGAATGGCGCAGGTACTTCCATCGAAGCCTTATCGCCTTCAACCGTGATCAGAGACTGCTCTTCGTCAACGCTGTCGCCAACGGCCACCATGATTTCAGTGACTTCAACTTCGTCGCCACCGATATCCGGCACGTGAACTTCTTTCAGTTCAGCCGCCGCTGGTGCTGCAGGTGCTGCGGCAGGCGCAGCTTCTGCGGCCGGAGCTGGTGCAGCCGCTGCTGCACCCTCCGCTTCAAAGATCATGATCAAAGAGCCGGTAGACACTTTGTCGCCTTCCGCTACTTTGATTTCTTTGACGATACCCGCCTGAGAAGCCGGTACTTCCATGGAAGCCTTGTCGCCTTCAACCGTGATCAGAGATTGCTCTTCTTCCACCTTGTCGCCAACGCTGACCAGGATTTCAGTAACCTCAACCTCATCAGCACCGATGTCAGGTACATTAATTTCGATTGCCATTATTTATTGCCTCTTACGCGAATAGCGGGTTGATCTTGTCGGCATCGATGTTGAATTTCTTGATTGCTTCCGCAACAACAGATTTCTCAACATCACCACGCTTGGCCAGCTCGTTCAGAGCTGCAACAACCACGTAGCCAGCGTTCACTTCGAAGTGACGACGCAGGTTCTCACGGCTGTCAGAACGGCCAAAGCCATCAGTACCCAGCACTTTATAAGATTCAGCCGGGATGAAGGCACGCACCTGATCCGCATAGTTCTTCATGTAGTCAGTGGCTGCAATGGCAGGTTCAGTTCCCATCACTTCCGCGATGTAAGAGACTTTCTGCTCTGCTTCAGGATGCAGCATGTTGTAACGCTCTGCGTCCTGACCGTCGCGGGCCAGTTCGTTGAATGAGGTTACAGAGAATACGTCAGACGCGATGCCGTAATCGTCGCTCAGGATTTGAGCTGCTTTACGTACTTCGTTCATGATGGTGCCAGAGCTCATCAGCTGAACTTTCGCTTTATCGCCCGCGTAAGTTTCCAGCTTGTAGATACCCTTACGGATACCTTCTTCAGCGCCTTCCGGCATCGCTGGCATTGCGTAGTTTTCGTTCATCAGCGTCAGGTAGTAGAACACGTTTTCCTGATCGCCATACATGCGACGGATACCGTCTTGCATGATAACGGCCACTTCGTACGCAAACGTCGGATCGTAAGAGATACAGTTCGGGATGGTGTTCGCCAGAATGTGGCTGTGACCATCTTCGTGCTGCAGACCTTCACCGTTCAGGGTGGTACGACCGGCTGTTGCACCCAGCAGGAAGCCACGTGCTTGCTGGTCACCCGCCATCCACGCCATGTCGCCCACACGCTGGAAGCCGAACATAGAGTAGTAGATGTAGAACGGAATCATTGGCAGGTCGTTGGTGCTGTACGAGGTCGCCGCAGCTACCCACGAAGACATAGCGCCCAGCTCGTTAATCCCTTCCTGCAGTACCTGACCTGCGGTGTCTTCTTTGTAGTAAGACACAACGCCACGGTCTTCAGGGGTATAAGTCTGACCGCTTGGGTTGTAGATACCGATTTGACGGAACAGGCCTTCCATACCGAAAGTACGGGCTTCGTCAGCAATGATAGGAACGATGTTCTTACCAATGTTCTTGTTCTTCAGCAGCACGTTCAGTGCACGCACAAAGCCCATAGTGGTTGAGATATCACGCTTCTGCTCTTCCAGCAGTGGCTTGAACTCTTCCAGCTCAGGTGTGATGAACTCTTGGGTGAAGTTCGGCAGACGCTTAGGCGTGTAACCGTGCAGCGCTTTACGGCGTGCGTGCAGGTATTCGTGCTCTTTTGAACCTTCTTCCAGTTTCAGGTAAGGCAGGTTCTTCACGTCATCTTCAGACACCAGATCTTGCAGACCCAGGCGATCACGCAGGTGCAGAACATGAGTCATGTCCATTTTCTTCACCTGGTGCGCAATGTTCTTACCTTCGGCCGCTTCACCCATGCCGTAACCTTTCACGGTTTTGGCCAGGATAACCGTTGGCTTGCCTTTGGTGTCTTGCGCGTTTTTGAATGCCGCGTACAGTTTTGATGACTCGTGACCGCCACGCTTGAGCGCGAAGATTTCGTCGTCAGTCATGTCAGCAACCAGGGCTGCTGTCTCTGGGTATTTACCGAAGAAGTGCTCACGCACGTAAGCGCCGTCTTTGGATTTGAACGTCTGGTAGTCACCGTCGATGGTTTCGTTCATCAGCTGCAGCAGTTTACCTGTGGTGTCTTTTGCCAGCAGAGAATCCCAGTTGTTACCCCAGATCACTTTAACCACGTTCCAGCCTGCACCTTTGAACAGACCTTCCAGTTCCTGGATGATGCTGCCGTTACCCATGACCGGGCCGTCCAGACGCTGCAGGTTACAGTTCACCAGGAAGCACAGGTTGTCCAGTTTCTCACGGGCGGCGAAAGAAATCGCACCACGTGATTCTGGCTCATCCATCTCGCCATCGCCCAGGAAGGCGTAGACGCGCTGGGCAGAGGTATCTTTCATACCACGGCCGTGCAGGTACTTCAGGAAACGCGCCTGATAGATAGAGGCGATTGGACCCAGACCCATAGATACGGTCGGGAACTGCCAGAATTCAGGCATCAGTTTAGGGTGCGGGTATGAAGACAGACCTTTGCCGTCTACTTCCTGACGGAAGTTATCCAGCTGCTCTTCAGTCAGACGACCTTCAACGAAGGCACGCGCGTAGATACCCGGAGAGATGTGGCCCTGGTAGTACACCAGATCGCCGCCGTCTGTTTCGTTCGCTGCACGGAAGAAGTGGTTAAAGCACACTTCGTAGAAAGCCGCAGAAGACTGGAAAGAAGCCATGTGGCCACCCAGTTCCAGATCTTTCTTAGAGGCACGCAGTACGATCATTACCGCGTTCCAGCGGATAATGGCACGGATACGACGTTCCAGCGTGGTATCACCAGGATACGCAGGCTCTTGTGCTGCAGGAATGGTATTGATGTAGTTAGTGGTAATGCCCGTTGGCATGTCTACTCCACCCAGACGCGCTTTTTCCAGCACTTGCTCCAGCAGGTACTGTGCACGTTCTACACCTTCTTCACGAACGACGGACTCCAGGGCTGCTAGCCATTCTTGAGTCTCCAGTGCGTCCACGTCATGCTTCATGACTTCAGACATGCGATCTATCCTTTCGTTGATATTCTACAAAACCAGGGTTTTATCGCCCCTAACAATGTCGCGACTGTTTGATACCGACCTCGGCTTATATGAGGGAAGTATTAATCCAGCCCGTCCTTGCGTTGTTGAATCCTGCGAAGAGAGCGTTCACGTCTGCTATCTTCAAGCGTTAAATCCAACAATGTTTCCTCGATATAAGCCAAATGTGCATGCGATGCTTCACGCGCCATTTCCGGCTGCCCGGAAACGATCGCATGCACAATATCGGCTCGGTGTTTGCTCACCTTCTCCACCACCTCAGGGCGACGGTTCAGGAGTTCAAAGTTTTGTAATACGTTTTGTTCCAGCAAGGGGGCGAGACTGCGGATGATATGCAGCAGTACCAGATTATGCGCGGATTCGGTCACCGCAATCAGATACTGCATCACAGCGGCAGCTTCAGACTTGAGATCACCCTGTTGCTGGGCTTCCTGTATCCGGCTGTGACAGGCGCGGATACGGTCGAAATCGTCTTCATTGCCGCGCAGAGCGGCATAGTAAGCCGCCAGCCCTTCAAGGGCATGGCGGGATTCGAGTAAGTCGAGTTGTGTTTCAGGATGGGCTGCCAGTAAATCCAGCAGGGGATCAGAAAAACTCTGCCATAACTGATCCGACACGAAAGTGCCGCCGCCCTGACGACGGGTCAGCAGATGTTTGGCTTCTAAGCGTTGAATCGCTTCGCGAACCGAAGGTCGCGAAACGTCAAACTGCCGCGCTAACTCTCGTTCAGGCGGCAGTTGGTCTCCGGGGGACCATATCCCCTCCAGGATCAATCGCTCAAGTTCTTGCTCTATGACGTCTGAGAGCTTGGCTTGGCGGATACGCTTATAAGTCATTTATTAGAATCTGCTTCTTGTAATTTTTTATCTGACAGTTCGACCCTACGACCGGTTAATTGGTCATACCAATTTAACTATATACAGAAATTTTACAGAAATAATTGAGGATGTCTACCGACAACTTGATTCATGTCATGGTAGTTCGAGCAGTAAATCCCCGCAATTCAGGCCATGAAAGCCAAAAATTATCGCAACTTTAGACCAGAATCCCGCATGTTGCGAACAAGATTCACACAGAAAGTTAATGGTCAGACCAATTTATTAACATTTATGTCACATATAAAAATGTCACTTTTTGTAAAACAGCTCAAATTTTTTTAATCACTTAACCCGGTTTTATAATACCGCCAGTCAAAGGCCAGTCCGGGGTCGGTCTTGCGGCCGGGCGCGATAAATTCATGGCCGGTGATACGGGCGCGGGACAGTTGCGGATAACGGGCGAGTAAAGTGCTGCTGAGTTGGTGCAGCGCGTCATACTGCGCCGGGGTATAAGGCAGGGTATCTGTGCCTTCCAGTTCAATACCGACAGAATAATCATTGCATTTCTCTCGGCCGGCAAACTCAGAGACACCGGCATGCCAGGCTCTGGCATTGAAAGGCACAAACTGAATCACTTCGCCATCGCGGCGGATCAGGCAATGCGCAGAGACCCGCAACTGATGAATTTCCTGAAAATAAGGGTGGCCATTCGGGTCCAGCTGTCCGGTAAAAAGCTGCTCTATATAAGGACCACCAAACTGCCCTGGCGGCAGGCTGATATTATGGATCACCAGCAATGAGATATCGGTTTCATCCTGCCGGCTGTCACAAAACGGAGAAGGCACCCGTTTCACATTGTCCAGCCAGTGTTGGTCGTTAATTCTGAAATTCATGCCTGCTGCCTGTTTACTTGATTGACCTGACGCTAAGGATAAAACCTGTCGCCGCTCTCACTCAACCCGAGAATGCCTTCCCCTTGCCAGCATCTCACAGTATGATCGGCTTCATTTCGACAGCCTCAGCTAACACGGTATATAAGTTATGAGCCCTACGGAACAAAAACATGATACGCAGTCTCGCCTGGCCTACCTGCGCCAGCAGCTTCCCGAAGATATCCGCCGCAATGTGGCCGATGCACTGCGCGAAGATTTGGGCGGCGAGATTGATGCGGCCCGCGACATTACGGCCAGCCTGATCCCGGCGGACAGCCAGGGAACGGCCACCATCATTACCCGTGAATCCGGAGTGTTCTGTGGTCAGCTCTGGGCCGACGAGGTGTTCCGTCAGCTAGGCGATGAAGTGAGCATAGAGTGGCAGGTCAGCGACGGTGATCCGGTTGAGCCCAATCAGGTGCTGTGCGTCTTGCGAGGCCCGTCGCGCATTCTGCTGACCGGTGAGCGCAATGCCATGAACTTCATCCAGACCTTATCCGGCTGCGCCACCCGGGTGGCCCAATATGCCGATCTGCTGGCAGGCACCCCAACCCGTCTGCTCGATACCCGCAAGACCATACCCGGCCTGCGCAACGCACTGAAATACGCCGTGGCGTGCGGCGGCGGTTTTAACCACCGTATCGGCGTGTTTGATGCCTATCTTATCAAAGAAAACCACATCATTGCCTGTGGCGGGATCAAGCAAGCGGTTGAGACCGCCAGACAGCTCAATCCGGGCAAGCCAGTGGAAGTGGAAACCGAAAGCCTGGATGAACTGAAACAGGCCATTGATGCCGGTGCCGACATCGTGATGCTGGACAACTTCACCACCGACATGATGCGCCAAGCGGTTGCCTTGAATCAGGGACAGGTCGCGCTGGAAGTGTCTGGCAATGTCACCGATGAAACGCTGCGTGAGTTTGCCGAAACCGGGGTCGATTATATCTCGGTCGGCGCACTGACCAAGCATGTGCGTGCCATGGATCTGTCAATGCGCTTTCAATAAGCGCAGATCACTCAGAACAGAAAGGGAGCGCCAGTGCGCTCCCTTTTTTCATGTAGAGACAAGGGTTCCGATTAACCGCGATTGAGGAAAGACACCGCTTTATCCGGGAAGTCAGTGAATACACCATCCACTTTCACTTTGTGATAAAACACGTCCAGCATGTCATCAAAGTTCTCTGCGTATGGGGCAATACGGCCTTCATCGGCGCGGAAGGTATAGGGGTGAACCACAAGACCGGCAGACTTGGCTTCTTGCATCAGCGGCAGGATGATCAGGTTATCTTTGGTTGACTTGTCATCCACCAGCATTGGTTTCCACGGGCCGATGCCATCGGCATACTGAGCCACTTTTGCCATGCCGTCTTTTTCAAACATCCAGTCATAGTTGTACGGCGTTGCATCCTTGCCTTGATACACCATGGTCTCGTTCCAGTCGGTGTAGGCCATCAACTGGACCAGATTGAGATCCATTTTCATGGCTGGCATCAGTTCGTCGTTGATGCGTTTGAGTTCAATCGGATCGAAGCACTGTACAAAGACTTTGTCGTCTTTGCTGTCGTAGCCGTACGCTTTCAGCACTTTCAGCAAGGCCTTGGAGATATCCTTGCCTTCATGGCGATGGAACCAGGGGGCTTTGATCTCAGGATAAATACCGATATTGTAACCCAGCGTGCTGTTCAGGCCCTGGATCAGCTCAATTTCTTCTGCCAGTGTCGGCACAGTAAACGAAGATTTCCACAGCGGGAAACGGCCAGGAAAACCCGCCACCTTGTTGCCGTCTTCATCAATATTAAAGCCTTCGGTCAGACGCAGCCCCTGAATTTCAGCCAGGGTAAAATCGATCGCGTAATAACGGCCGTCGGCACGGGCACGGTCCGGATAACGCTCCGCCACATCCGTCACACGGTCAAGATAATGATCATGTAAAACAACCAGCTGGTCATCTTTGGTCATCACTACATCTTGCTCGATATAGTCAGGTTTCATGGCATAAGCCATGGCTTTGGCTTCCAGTGTGTGTTCCGGCAGATAACCTGATGCGCCACGGTGGGCAATCACCAGTGGATCCGCAAATGCTGCTGAAGAAAGAGTCAGTGCAGCCATTGATAAGCCAATTACGTTCAGTTTCATATTTTAATCCATATTTTGTTTGTCAGACGCCATAAAACAACGGGCCGTCACTTGTATGAAACGGCCCGTATATATTGAAAATTAAAGCAAAACCTTAAGCAATTGCTTGCTCACGTGCTTTTTGCTTATGATGTGCGCGTTCACCCACAAAGGCATACATCAGGAAAATGATCGACGCAATACAAGAGCCCACCAGCACGATGAAACCGCCATCCCAGCCAAAATGATCCACTGTGTAACCCAGCACCGCATTCGCCGCAACGGCACCGCCCAGGTAACCAAACAGACCGGTCAGACCCGCTGCCGTGCCCGCTGCTTTTTTCGGTGCCAGTTCAAGTGCATACAGGCCAATCAGCATCACAGGACCATAGATCAGGAAACCGATCGCGATCAGTGCCAGCATATCGATTGTTGGGTTGCCTGCCGGGTTGAACCAGTAAACCAGCACGGCCAGTGTCACCAGGACCATGAACAGAATACCGGCCGGTGCACGGCGCCCTTTGAACAGTTTGTCTGAAATCCAGCCGCACAGCAGGGTGCCCGGGATCCCGGCCCACTCATACAGGAAATAAGCCCAGGACGACTTATCCACGGTAAATTCCTTGGCTTCTTTCAGGTACACCGGCGCCCAGTCGAGTACGCCGTAGCGGATCAGGTACACAAAGGCGTTGGCTATCGCGATAGACCACAACAGCTTGTTGGAAAAGACGTACTTGAAGAAAATCTCTTTGGCCGACATTTCATTTTCATGAGACTTGTCGTAATCGTCCGGATAATCATTTTTGTATTCTTCAATCGCCGGCAGACCGCATGACTGCGGAGTATCGCGTACCGTCAGCCAGATGAAAACAGCGACCAGGGCGGCAAAAAAGGCAGGAACATAAAAAGCAGCGCGCCAGTCATCCTGGAAAGCCCACAATCCCAGTAAGAACAGCGGGCCAATCAGGCCGCCACCCACATTGTGAGCAACATTCCAGACCGAAACAATTTCACCCCGCTCTTTCCGGGACCACCAGTGCACCATCGTCCGGCCGCACGCTGGCCAGCCCATGCCCTGGAACCAGCCGTTCAGGAAAAGCAGGATAAACATGGCGGTAATGCTGCTCGTCGCCCAGGGCATAAAACCGAAGCAGAACATCACCAGCGACGACATCAGCAGGCCGGCACTTAAGAAATAGCGCGGATCGGAGCGGTCAGACACGCTGCCCATCAGAAACTTCGACAGGCCATAGGAGATAGAGACAGCTGCCAGCGCGACACCCAGATCACCACGGCTAAAGCCCTGCTCAATCAGGTATGGCATCGCCAGACTAAAATTCTTACGGACCAGGTAATAACCTGCATACCCGAAAAAATTCCAATAAAAAGCTGCCACCGCAGACGTTTGTAGGTGCTGTCAACCTTGTCTGCCGGTAGCAGCGGTTGATGCGCTTTGGGAGTAAAAATTCCAAACATTCAGAGGGAACCTCGTTGTTATGATTATTGCGATGGTTTTTATGAGCGAGTGAGCGTATTCATCAAACTGATGAAAGTAAATCTTTTCGTTTATGCTCATTTATTATCTGTGATCTGAGTATTGTCTTGGTAGATACCCAACAAAAATAGTGGTTTTTAAGTGATTTACTGCAATTACACAGCAGTTATGCCCATTACGAACCGTGAGCACATTCGAGCAAATGAGCCTGATTCAGGTCAATCCACCCCTGAGCCGCCTGCCCAACGTCGTTTTCTTCGAGCAGCCTCCAGCCACCCACTGTAAGCACAGGCTGTTACAGCCAGAGAGTTGAATCGCACCGAGGAACAAAAATCAACCGCTATCCATCTGAATAGTATGACTTATTTTTATTCGCATCGGTTCTTCAGGTGGATAGCATCATGACCAGGTACAGTGGATTTACATTGATTGAATTGATGATAGTGGTGGCTATCATCAGCATACTGGCGGCGTTTGCCATGCCGGCTTATCAGGGGTACACCCAGCGCGCCCATGCCACTGAGATGCTGCATGCTTCCTCGGCGATGAAAACTGCGGTCAGTTTGTGCCTGATGACAGGGCAAACATCAGGGACCGCACAGCTGATCGACTGTCAAAGCGGCAGTAACGGTGTGCCCGCGAAGCAACTCTTCAGCAAAAGCAATGGCGACAGCTTTGAGATTTACTCAACCGTAACGGCAAGCCTGTCCGGGACCACACCAACCATTACTGACGGCGCGGCCATCGTGGCGCATATTCCGGAAGGACAGCGCAAAGGCAGTCTGCCTGCGAATGCGCAAATCCGGCTACAGCCACAAAGCAACTCCCACGGCATTATCTGGCGGACCCTCTGCAGCGGTGACAACCCCTCGCAATTTTGTCCGGGGCAGTAAGATGAGCAGCGCCCTGGTGAACACATTACTGCAATCCAGCCTGATCAATCCGGCTGAAGCTGAACTTATTCTGGCGGAAATGCGCCATCATCACCAAAGCGATATCGCGGCAATCATCAGTGCTGGGGTGTTCAGCGACTGGGATCTGGCCAAGCAACTGGCCCATCTTGCTGCGCTGCCGATGGACGATGTGCACCATTACGATTACCAGTCGGTCTGTAAAAGACTGAGCCTCAGGCCGCTGATTGAAAGGCACTGCGTGCTTCCTCTCGCACTGGACAAGGATGTGCTCACCTTAGGGATCGCCAACCCCTTTGACACCCGCAGTCAGGACGAATGCCGCTTTGCCTCCGGCTATCAGATTTCACCGGTGATTTTACCGCTCAGGCAACTGGAAAACGCCATCCGGCGGATTTACGGTAACCCGATCACCAGCACGCTGCACACCGCCAGCCTCAACGACAATGAGATAGCGCAGCTCTCCGCCGCCCAGGTTCAGCCAGCCGAACAAGCCATCGACAACGACGACGCCCCGGTCAGCCGTTATCTCAATCACCTGCTGCTGGATGCAGTACGGCGGCAGGCATCTGATATTCACATTGAACCGTTAGAGAAACAGTGCCGGATCCGGTTTCGCTGCGATGGCCTGCTCCTGATCCATGCCACTCCCCCGTTGGATTTGGCTGCCCGGCTGGCCGCCAGGCTCAAAATACTGGCCCGACTCAACATCGCAGAGCGCCGCCTGCCTCAGGACGGCCGCTTCAGGCTGCCACTCAACCACGATCTGACCGTCGACATGCGAGTCTCGACACTGCCAGCGCAGTGGGGAGAAAAAGTCGTCTTACGCTTACTCGACAGCAACCATATACCGCTGGCGCTGCACAGGCTGGGGTATACCGACGGCCAGCGCTATGTCTTTGAGCAGGCGCTGACTAAACCGCAGGGCCTGATCCTGGTGACCGGCCCGACCGGCAGCGGCAAAACACTGTCGCTGTATGCCGCCCTGAGCTTACTGAACCAAGAACACCGCAACATCTGTACCGCGGAAGATCCGGTCGAAATTCAACTCCCGGGCATTAACCAGCTTCACATTCACCCAGCCATCGGGCTGGATTTTGCCACGGCACTGCGCACCTTTCTGCGACAGGATCCCGATGTAATCATGATCGGTGAGATCCGGGATCAGGAAACGGCGACCATGGCGGTCCGCGCTGCGCAGACAGGACACCTGGTGCTCTCCACCCTGCACACTAACTCCGCGGCCGATACCCTGAACCGCTTACAGCATCTGGGGATCGCGCCTTATGAGCTCGGCGCCTCCCTCAGTCTGATCATCGCCCAGCGACTGGTTCGCTGCCTGTGCCCGCATTGTAAGCAACCAGCCGACTTAGCGCCCGGCCAGCGCCAGAGACTGGCCATCGATACCTCAACGCCAGTGTTCGCCGCCAACCCTCGGGGTTGCGAACACTGTAATCAGGGCTACTTAGGCAGAACCGGGCTTTTTGAGCTGGTCTCTTGCGCGGCCGGCCAGACAAGCCCGTTAAGTGCAGCGGCACTCCCCGATTCAATGGTTGAGCGGGCTGACAACCTGTCACTGGAGCAAGCCGGGATCCGCTTGCTCAGTCAGGGGATCACCAGCCTGAGCGAACTGCAGCGGGTGCTGGCGTATGAGAACCTGCAGCCAGATGGCGGGAGTGTCTGAGCGTGCCAGCTGAACGATTAGGCTATTTCCGGTGGCGAGGACGCCAGAGCAATGGCCGCAGCGCCAGCGGCGTTCGTGTTGCTTTCCAGCCAGGTGAAGTCGAAGATTCGCTGCGTGCTCAATCAATTACACCTCAGTCTATCCGCCGCATCAGACCCGGCTGGCTCACCTATCGCCGTCATCGTTTCCGCCAGCAGGATCTGACCGACATGCTCCGGCAACTGGCCAGCTTGCTGAGTGCCTCTCTGCCGCTGAGCGCAGCACTGGCCCTTCTGAGCAAAGAGCAAAGCCGGATGGAAGCCGCCGCCATACTGAACCGTATCCAGCAGCAGGTCACATCCGGCACCCCGCTCTCTGAAGCCGTTGCCCGCCACACGCCCTGGTGCGATGCCATCGTCACCAGTCTGCTCAAAGCCGGTGAGTTCGCCGGGCAGTTGCCGCACATCCTCGAACAAATTGCCTCGTACCGCGAACAGTATCATCAGCTGCAGCGGACCCTGTTCCATACCCTGCTCTACCCGGCTGCGGTTTGTGTGGTGGCCATGGCGGTGACGGCACTGATGCTGGTGTGGATCATTCCGCAGTTTGCCGGATTGTTTGCCACCATGGGCCACCAGCTCCCCTGGCTGACCCGTACTGTGCTGATGCTGTCGGACTACGCCGGCCGGTACAGCCTGCCACTCATGGCCGGTATCGGCCTGATCACCGGGCTCGGCCGCTGGCAGTATCGCCGCAACCAGCGCTGGCAATACCGCTTTCACCGCGTAGTGCTGCTGTTGCCGCTGGCGGGCACCTGCTTGCATCTGGCAGCGCAAGCGCGCTTCACCCGCACCTTGGGCACCACCTTTCGGGCCGGCGTCCCTTTACTGGACGGGCTGAACCTCGCCGCGAGTACCTGCGGTAACCCAGTGCTGGAACACACCTACCACCAGGCTGCCCGGCTGGTTGCCGGTGGACAACCGCTTCATGCCGCGATCCGGCAAGGGATGGGCAAACAGCGGGGCCTCATTCCGGAGCGTCTGATCCAGCTCATCATGGTCGGTGAAGAAACCGGGAAAATAGACGCTCTGCTGTTCGAGCTGGCAGCTTATTATGACAACGCACTGGCACAGCAGCTGAAAACGCTGACAACCCTGCTTGAGCCGGTGCTGATACTTGTCATCGGCATCATTATCGGCACCTTGCTGCTGGCCATGTACTTGCCCGTATTTGATCTGATGAAAGCTGTCGGTTGAGTTATTTGCCTGCCGCTCGCTACTGACAGCAAAATCAGGCTAAAATAACGATTCTTCGGATATCTTGATGGAAAATGACTCATCTCATGGCGTTACTGATCTACTATCCCTGGCTTTACCCTCTGGCGGCCGCTGTGTTCGGCCTGATCGCCGGCAGCTTTCTGAATGTGGTCATCCTGCGCCTGCCGGTCATGATGGAAAGACAATGGCGCGCAGATTGCGCCGAGTGTTTTTCGGATCATGCAGAAATTGGCCCCCAACCCGTCTTTAATCTCAGTGTACCGGCCTCCAGCTGCCCGCACTGCCAGCATAAGATCCGCGCCTGGGAAAATATTCCTGTCATCAGCTGGGTCTTGCTCCGTGGCCGGTGCAGCCACTGCAAAACAAAAATCAGTGCCCGCTATCCGGCCATTGAGCTTCTGACGGCACTCACGGCGCTGGCCGTCGCACTGGTGTTACCATTCTCGGCCTGGAGCCTGGCAGTCATCGGCGCCGGCTGCGCCCTGATCGCTCTGACCTTCATTGATATCGATAAAATGCTGCTGCCGGATCAGCTCACGTTGCCCCTGATGTGGGCAGGCTTGCTGCTGGCCCTGCTGGATATCAGCCCGGTCAGTCTGGAATCTGCCGTGATTGGTGCGATGGTCGGCTACCTGTCGCTCTGGAGCCTGTACTGGGTATTCAAACTGCTCACAGGCAAGGAAGGCATGGGCTACGGCGATTTCAAACTCCTGGCTGCGCTGGGTGCCTGGGCCGGATGGCAGTTACTGCCTTTTATTGTCCTGCTCTCTTCCTTGCTCGGCGCGATTTGTGGCATCATTTTGCTGCGTATGCAACACAGCGACAGTCAAACGGGTATGCAAACACCGTTTTCATTCGGACCTTACCTGGCGCTGGCCGGGTGGATCGCCCTGCTTTGGGGTGCCCCCGTTCTAAACTGGTATGTAGGGACATATTTAGGATATCCATTATGACTTTGGTCATCGGCCTGACGGGCGGCATTGGCAGCGGTAAAACCACAGTAGCGAACCTGTTTGCCAACTATGGCATTGATATTATTGATGCTGATCTGATCGCAAGAGAGGTTGTGGCACCAGGCTCAGCAGGCCTGAAAGCCATTGCCGAACGGCTCGGGAATGACATCCTGCTGACAGATGGCCAGCTCAATCGCAGTAAACTCAGAGACGCTATCTTTAATGAGCCGGCATTAAAAGCCTGGCTGGATAGCCTGCTGCATCCCATGATTCGCCAGCAAATGAAACAGGATATCAGTAAAGCCACCTCGCCTTATTGCCTGTTAGTTGTACCTTTAATGGTGGAGAATCAGCTGCAAGCCATGACCGACAGACTGCTGGTGATTGATGTTCGGGAAGAGATACAAATCGCCCGTACCACAGTTCGGGATAAGGTCAACGACGATCAGGTCCGTAAAATTCTGGCGGCCCAGGCCACCCGGGAGCAACGGCTTGCGGCGGCTGACGATGTGATTGATAACAATGGTGACAGCCACCAGTTACGCGGTGAAGTTGCCCGGCTGCATCAGCAATATCTGCTCCTGAGTGAGCAGGCTGATCGCAATTGATACAGCGCTGATCAAACGATGAAGAACAGGCCCGCACTATGCAGACTCACCGGCACACAACCCGTTTTGAACACCCGTTAAACGAAAAAGTCCGTATTTACCTGCGACTGGAGTATTTATTGCTCCAGATGAATCACACCAGTGAATCGGAAGATCCCTGGCAATATCAGCTCTTTTTCCGTGCTTTGTTTGATGTGCTGGATATTCTTGATCAGATCCAGGTGAAAAGTGAGCTGGCCAAAGATCTGGATAAACTGCAATCCCAGCTCAAGCTCTGGCTGGATGTCGACGGGGTGGATCAAAGCGCTGTACTGTCGCTGTTAGATCAAATGGCGTCCATCCACCACAACCTGATCACAGCACCGCGTCTGGGCCAGATCTTACGTGAAGATCGCTTTCTGGCCGGCATCAAACAACGTTTCTCGCTGCCCGGCGGCAGTTGCTGTTTTGATCTGCCCAGCCTGCATCACTGGTTGCACCTGTCTCAGGACGGCAAACAGGCCGATATGGCGTACTGGTTAGATCAACTCAAGCCAATGGCGCAGGCGATTCAGCTTTGGCTGAGAGTCACCCGAGAATCCGGCCACTTTAAGCCCCAGATAGCCCGCAACGGTTTTTTCCAGCATGATGCGGAAAATGCCAGCCTGTTACGCTTACAAATTTGCCCCAGCTATGGGGTTTACCCTATGATATCCGGTCACCGTAGCCGGTTTGCCATCCGGTTCATGCCTTTTGATGAAGGGCAGAGCACGACGAATAATCCGGTGAGCGAAAGAATTGAATTCACACTAGCGATTTGCTGAGGTTCCCGTGTCGCAACAAAGAACACCCACGATAGTCCAATGCCCTACCTGCCAGGCCGACGTTGTATGGGGAGATGTCAGTCCGTACCGGCCTTTTTGCTCCAAACGTTGCCAGCTCATCGATTTAGGGGAATGGGCAGCAGAAGAAAAAGCCATACCCGGTGCCCCTGACATGTCAGACTCAGACGGCTGGTCAGAAGATAACGCGTAACACAGCGGGTCAGCAACCCGCTATCAAGCCTGCTGGTTTACCGGGCCAGCAGCTTATCAATGACCGGATAGTTGGCTTCGGGGAAAGTGAATTCCCGCAGCGCCTCTAAGGTCACCCATTGACCGGGTTGTCCCTCGCGGCCGTACGCTTCGCCATCAAAAGCCTTGATCAGGAAAAAATCGAACTTCAAAGCTTTTTCCGGATAGTCATGCTCCAACTCAATAAAGTGCTCCAGCTCGGTGGCTGTGATCCCCACTTCTTCATTCAGCTCACGAATAACCGCTTGCTCTGCCGTTTCTCCCCGCTCTACCTTACCACCGGCAAATTCCCAGAAACCGCCTTTATGGGCCGTTTCGGCACGACGGGTAATAAATACTTTATCCTGCTGGCGGTTCAGGATAATGCCCGCCGATATCCAGACTCGTTTTTTATTCACACTGCTTACCTGTTCAAATACTATTTCGCTCTGTCAGCAGAGCACCTGACTGATTTTAACCTTTGACAGAAAAAAACAAAGGCCGCATTCGCGGCCTTTGAATCATTGCCTGGCCAAATCAGCTAATTCGGCCATGACATTGTTTGTATTTCTTGCCGGAACCGCAAGGGCACGGCTCGTTGCGGCCAACCTTACGCTCACCGGTCGAGAAATCTTCCCCGCCCTGACTGGTTTCGGCCACAGCACTGGTTGCTTCCTGATGGTTGAATTGCTGGCGACGGGCCATTTCTTCCGCCATACGCTGGCGTTCAGCTTCGACACGTTCCACCTCATCCTGCTGCTGCACCCGAACTTTGCTGAGGATAGCCACGACGTCGGTTTTCAGGTTCTCAAGCATGCCCTGGAACAGTTCAAACGACTCGCGCTTATATTCCTGTTTCGGGTTCTTCTGAGCGTAACCGCGCAGGTGAATCCCCTGACGCAGATGATCCATCGCCGCCAGATGCTCCTTCCAGAGTGTATCCAGATTCTGCAGCATCACGGTTTTCTCAAAGTTACGCAGCACTGGGGCGCCAACAGCTTCTTCTTTGCTGTTATAGACGCTCACCGCTTCGGCAACAATGCGCTCGCGCAAGGCTTCCTCATACAACTTATCATCGCTGTCCAGCCACTGCTGAACCGGCAAATCCAGGTCAAAGTCGGCTTTCAGGCGTTCTTCCAGACCAGGGATATCCCACATTTCATCCAGTGACTGCGGCGGAATGTAGGTATCAATCACGCTGTTCAGCACATCTTCGCGATTATGCGAAATCATTTCACTGATATCATCGGCGTGCATCAGCTCATCACGTAGTTCATAGACCACCTTACGCTGGTCGTTCGCCACATCATCAAATTCCAGCAACTGCTTACGGATATCGAAGTTACGGCCTTCAACCTTGCGCTGCGCATTCTCGATAGCTTTGGTCACCCATGGGTGTTCGATCGCTTCACCTTCTTCCATGCCCAGCTTTTTCATCATCGCGGACACCCGGTCTGAGGCGAAAATACGCATCAGGCCATCTTCCATCGACAGGTAAAAACGTGAAGAACCGGCATCCCCCTGACGACCCGCACGGCCGCGCAGCTGGTTGTCGATCCGGCGCGATTCATGGCGTTCTGTGCCTATGATATGCAGACCACCCGAGTTCAGCACCGCGGCATGGCGCTCTTTCCACGCAGCTTTCACTGCAGCAATTTGCTCTTCAGTCGGCTCTTTCAGGGCTTCGACTTCGCTCTGCCAGCTGCCGCCCAATACGATATCTGTACCACGACCAGCCATATTGGTCGCAATCGTCACCGAGCCAGGTTTACCTGCCTGAGCCACGATATCCGCTTCTTTTTCGTGGAATTTAGCATTCAGAACCTGATGCGCAATCCCGGCTTTTTTCAGCTGGCTGGAAAGCAGCTCAGATTTTTCAATCGAAACCGTACCCACCAGCACTGGCTGACCGTTGGCCACACGGGCATGAATATCTTCGGTGATGGCGGCGAATTTTTCTCTTTCGGTCATGTAAACCAAATCACCCATATCATCACGGATCATCGGTTTATTGGTTGGCACCACCACAGTTTCCAGGCCGTAAATGCTCTGGAATTCGAAGGCTTCGGTATCTGCCGTTCCCGTCATACCCGACAGTTTTTCATACAGGCGGAAATAGTTCTGGAAGGTAATAGAGGCCAGCGTCTGGTTTTCATTCTGGATCTTCACGCCTTCTTTGGCTTCCACTGCCTGATGCAGGCCTTCAGACCAGCGACGGCCAGGCATGGTACGGCCCGTGTGTTCGTCAACTATGATGACTTCGTTATCTTTGACGATATAGTCGACATCACGCTCAAACAGCACATGCGCACGCAGTGCGGCATTCACGTGGTGCAGCAGAGAAATGTTCGTCGGCGAATACAAGGTGTCATCTTCTTGCATCAACTCGCGTTGCTTGAGCAATTCTTCGACAAACTCCTGACCATTTTCCGTCAGGTGAACCTGCTTTGATTTCTCATCAACTGTGTAGTGGCCTTCACCACGGTATTCTTCACTGTCTTCCTTGTCTTCTTTGACAAGTTCAGGGATCAGTGTGTTGATCTGGGTATAAAGCTCAGAGCTGTCTTCAGCCGGCCCGGAAATAATCAGAGGGGTACGGGCTTCATCGATGAGGATGGAGTCCACTTCATCCACAACCGCAAAAAAGCGTTCACGCTGCACTCGGTCTTCCGGTCGGAAAGCCATGTTGTCACGCAGGTAATCGAAGCCAAACTCGTTGTTGGTGCCGTACAGAATGTCGCATGCATAAGCTTCTTTTTTCACCTGTGGCGGCATCTGAGACAGGTTCACACCTACTGTCATTCCCAGGAACTCAAACAGTGCCCGGTTGGTTTCCGCATCGCGGCTGGCCAGGTAGTCGTTCACAGTCACAATGTGAACGCCTTTACCTGTCAGCGCGTTGAGATAAGCCGGCAGGGTGGCTGTCAGTGTTTTACCTTCACCGGTGCGCATTTCTGCAATTTGGCAGTCATTGAGCACCATGCCGCCAATCAGCTGCACGTCAAAATGACGCATGCCAAACACACGCTTAGAAGCTTCGCGTACGGTTGCGAACGCTTCAGGCAGCAACTGGTCCAGTGATTCTCCCTGCTCCAGACGCTGACGGAACTCTGCCGTCTTGGTCTTCAGCTCTTCATCCTGCAGGCTTTCAAATTGTGGTTCTAGCTTGTTGATCTCATCAACAATTTTACGCAAACGTCGAATGGTACGGTCGTTGCGGCTGCCGATAACTTTAGTCAGTAGTTTTGATAACATGGCGATGCCGTTTTACTCTTTGTGATGTCAGATCCCAGCACAAGCGCAGGCTGAGTACTCAATAAATTGCAATCAAAACGAAGCCTTTCCATGCTCCGTTCTTCCCAATACTATTCGCTAACTTCAAGCTGGGTTGAAAACAAATGTCTGTGATGGTGATATTGTGTTTCCCTTGCTAAATTTCAAGGGCAATCAAAGCACAATATCACGCTTTACGAATTGGAACCATGAAGCTCAACGCCAGAAAAAACGCAGGCCGCTTCCTTAATTTGTTATGATAAAAAATATTCTCTGGTCCGCCTATCATTTAGGCGATAACTTAGTGACCAGATAGTAAAACTTAGATCTCACTCCGTTCGGTGCGTTCTTTACATTCATCACATTCATTTTTACGGCGTCAAAATGAGAGATCACCGCCCGCAAACAACAGCCAGCCTGCTGGATGATGAAACGGCATTGGGCAATATCCAGCAAAGAGCCATGGCATTGCATAAGCTCAATGTGCAGGTACAGCAGCATCTCAACTGCGCGCAACTCTGCCGTGTCAGCAACTACCGGCAAGGAATATTAGTGATTGAAGTCGCATCGGCGGCCTGGTCAATGCGGCTGAATTATGAACGGAACCAGTTAATGCAACGGCTCCGTGAACAGTTGCTGCCTCAGCTTCAGGATATCAGGGTCAGTGTCAATCCGGCTCTGGCGGCAACGACAGTGAAAACCAACAGCACCTCTGTGCTGAAACGTAAACCTATCTCACAAAAAGCCGCGCAGTCTCTGCTGGAAACCGCTCAGGATGCGCCAGCCAAAATCAAAGCTCGTCTGGAGCGACTGGCCGCGCTCGCCAAACATAACAACCAGTAAACGAACCGGTACAACAGGCGAAAAAAAACGCCAGACAAAGTCTGACGTTTTTTTCTTTAACGATTTAGCTTCACGCCAACACCATGCCTGGCTGGGCAAAGGTAACCGGTACTTCAGCTTCGTCCTGGAATGTCGACCATTCAAAGGCTTCCTGATCCGCCAGCACTGCGCGCAGCAGCTTGTTGTTCAGGGCATGACCGGATTTATAGGCCACCATTTCACCAATAATGTTGTGGCCACACATATACAGATCGCCAATCGCGTCAAGTACTTTGTGCGTCACTAACTCATTGTCGAAACGCAGACCTTCATCGTTCAGAATGCGATAATCATCAAGCACAATCGCATTATCGAAGCTGCCACCCAGACACAGGTTCTGAGATTGCAGGTATTCAATATCACGCATGAAACCGAAAGTACGGGCACGGCTGATATCTTTTACAAACGACTGACTGGAGAAATCCAGTACCAGACGCTGCTGCTCAGAATCAATCGCCGGATGATTAAATTCAATCGCGAAATCCAGACGGAAACCGTTATACGGTCGCAGTTCCGCCCATTTATCGCCATCTTCAACGCGAACCGTTTTTTTCAAACGCAGAAAACGCTTCGGCGCATTCAGCGTTTCGATGCCGGCAGATTGCAACAGATAAATAAAGGGACTGGCACTACCATCCATAATCGGAATTTCCGGCGCGTCCACTTCCACAATCACGTTATCAATACCCATACCAGCAAGGGCAGCATTCAGGTGCTCGACAGTTGAGATGCGTACGCCCTGATCATTCACCAGCGCGGTGCACAACATCGTATCTCGCACAGAATCTGCATTAGCCGGGAAATCCACCGGCGGATTTAGATCCGTACGACGATAGATTACACCAGTATTTGCGGCTGCAGGCCGCAGAATAAGCGTCACTTTACGTCCGGAATGCAAACCCACTCCAATCGTTTTAACGATGCTTTTTAGTGTACGTTGTCTGATCATCTGCTTACTCGTCTCAACTGACTGATGACTATTTATCGGCCACCAATCTGCAAACTTGAGGGCGGCCAGGCGCTCATATTACCACCAAACGTGACCTAACCCAAATTTTTTAAACTTAGTCTGCCTGCTTGCGCAAAAATGCTGGGATATCCAGATAGTCATGATCCGCTTGCTGCTTAGGCTTGGCGGCCGTAGCGGCAGATCCTGACTGAACACTTTTCTCAGCGACAGCGGGTTGTGCCGGCGTTTTCGCTGCGATCGGTTCTTGCTTCTCCTGAATCACAGGCTTTTCCTGTGCTGCAGGCTTGGCTGAGCTCGTCACCAGCGTGATATCCGGACGAGATTCTTTACCAATACCGGTTGCCACAACTGTCACACGCAGCTCATCGGTCATATCCGGATCCAGAGACGTACCGATAACAACGGTTGCGTTATCAGAAGCAAAGGCCTTCACTGTATTACCGACAGTTTCAAACTCATCCAGGCGCATATCCAGGCCGGCAGTAATGTTCACCAGAACACCACGGGCACCCGCCAGGTCAATGTCTTCCAGCAGCGGGCTGGAAATCGCCATTTCTGCTGCTTCTTCCGCTCGGTCTTCACCTGTCGCAACACCGCTGCCCATCATGGCATGACCCATTTCGGACATCACAGTACGTACGTCTGCAAAGTCGACGTTGATCATACCCGGACGGGTAATCAGTTCAGCAATACCCTGAACGGCGTTTTTCAGTACGTCGTTGGCTTTTGCAAAAGCATCTAACAGCGTGATACCACGCCCCAGCACTTTGAGCAGCTTCTCGTTTGGAATCGTAATCAACGAATCAACGTGCTTGGACAGCTCTTCAATGCCCTGCTCGGCAAACGCCAAACGCTTTTTGCCCTCAAAGCTAAATGGCTTAGTGACAACAGCAACCGTTAGAATTCCCAGCTCTTTCGCTACTTCAGCAATGATAGGCGCCGCACCAGTACCGGTACCGCCCCCCATGCCTGCAGCGATGAAGACCATATCAGAACCTTCTAATGCTTCCCTGATCGCTTCGCGATCTTCCAGGGCTGAATCACGACCAACCTGAGGGTTAGCGCCCGCGCCCAAACCTTTGGTGATATCACCACCAATCTGGATCACTGTGCCGACGTTACTCTTGCGCAAAGCCTGCGCATCAGTGTTAACACTGATAAAGTGTACGCCTTCGATCGATTCACGAACCATGTGATCGACAGCGTTACCACCACCACCGCCAACGCCAATGACCTTAATTACCGCTTCATCAGACAATTCCATCATCGGTTCAAACATGTGTTCTCTCCGTTCTTCCTGTTCGCATCAGGTTTAAAATTCTTTTCTTAGCCAACCACTAATTTTAGTGAACAGACCAGCAACGGACCGTTTTGGTTCAAGTTCACCATCTTCAAATGTCTGACTGTCCTTTCCGTAATGCAGTAAGCCTACTGCTGTCGCGTAATGCGGGGCCTGGACATAGTCCGTTAAACCACTCAATGCCAGTGGTCGGCCCAAACGTACCTGGTTACGGAATACCCGTTCGGCACATTCGACCAGCCCTTCCATCTGTGAGGCTCCACCGGTTAACACTATCCCAGCGGCCAGCTGGTGTTTAACACCCGTATTACGCAATTGTTCTTGTATTTCCACCAACTTTTGGTTCACCAGACCCAGCAACTCGCTGTATCTCGGTTCAATGACTTCGGCCAATGTCTGGCTTTGCAGGCTGCGCGATGGCCGACCTCCCACACTCGGTACGTCGACTTTGGCATCTTTGCTGACCAGCTCGCTCAGTGCACAACCGTACTTCACTTTGATTTCCTCAGCATCACCTGGCGGTGTGCCGAAGGCATAAGCGATATCGCTGGTGACCACATTACCTGCATAAGGAATCACTTCCGCATGCCGCAATGCACCACCTGTCCAGACAGCCATGTCCATGGTGCCCCCACCAATGTCTATCACGCATACACCCAGTTCACGCTCATCTGCCGTCAGCACAGCATAACTGGCAGCCAGCCCGGAGAAGATCAGTTGATCCACTTTCAGGCCGCAACGCTCTACGGCTTTCACTATGTTACGTGCCATATCATTATGGCAAGTGATCATATGAACGCTGGCTTCCATCCGGACGCCTGACAACCCCACAGGGTTCTTGATACCTTCCTGGTAGTCAATGGCGAACTCTTGCGGAATCACATGCAGAGTGCGATGCTCATCGCTGATTTTCACCGACTTGGCAGTATGAATGACGTTATCCACGTCATCCTGAGTCACTTCTTTATCAGAAATCGGCACCATGCCTTTTTCAGTCTGGCAACGAATATGTTTACCAGACAGCGACAGATAAACAGAGGCAATTTGGCAGTCGGCCATTAATTCTGCCTGGTCAACCGCCCTTTGCACAGATTTGACGACAGATTCCAGATCATTGACGCCGCCTTTGTCCATGCCTTTAGACGGACTGCTGCCCACGCCAATGACATTCACCTGGCCGTCAGGTAATGCTTCGCCGACCAAAGCGCATACTTTGGAAGTACCGATATCAAGGCCAACGATGAGTTTTTTATCTGTAGCCTTCGTCATTAGCGCACGCTCTTATCCTGAACCACTTATTCATTATTCTGTTGCCATCCGACAGCAACACCAGTGTCGTAGCGGAGGTCAACATAATCAACAGCTTTACCCTGCTGTTCCAGCTCCGGGTATAACCATAAAAACCGTTTGATACGCTCAATTCTGGCTTCCCGACCCAATTCCAGCCGGATACCGTTGCTGAGCCAGATTCGCCATGACCGCCGCTCATTCAACGACAGCCTAACAATTTCTAAACCGCCGCGCTGCAACTCGGGTTGCATTTCACGCCACGTTTTGAGCATTTCCTCACTGCTGCCATCCGGCCCTTCCAGCGTTACCATAGGCTCGCCCGACACATCGGAAGACGGGGCCTGAAACACCTGCCCTTGCAGATTCACCAGATACTTGTCATTCCAGACCGCAGCCGGTTGATGCTCAACCAGATACACTTTTACGGTATCCGGCCATTGCTTTCGTACCGATGCCTGGGCAACCCAGGGCAAGGACTCCAGGGCATGCTGAAGCTCGTCCACATCCTGAAGCATAAAACTGCCCAGTGAACCCATTTCAAGAATGCCCTGTCTGACCTGATCTGTAGTCAGATGATGCAGCTCACCCTGAATAATCAATTGGGATAACGGCAACCGGTTTGCATCTGTCATCCAGTGCACGACCGCGACAAACAACCAGACCATAGCGGTGATGACCAGCACCAGAAAGCTTAGTCCCCGCCACTGGGACAAAGTACCGCCAATCAAGTTACTCTGTTTCAAGGCTGTTTCTGTCATGGTTTAACACTTTATTTCCTGAATCATGTCAGTCTGCCGTTATTTTATGGACCAAACAAGCCAAGTGATGACTTACCAGCCACAAAATTTCACCAGAATCAGGATATGACAACAAAGCTGGCCGATTATACCGACCAACTCGATGCTCTCCAACCATTGTTCGCAATTTCCTGTGCTTAGACACCAATGTGCATGCAAAAGCAGGATTATTCTGGCTTTCTCTTCAAGCTTAGCGAAGAAGTGCAAGAAAGTGACACAAAATAATCCAGATTTTAGCCTTTACCTACTGTACCGGCACATTATTTCTTCATTTCATTCACGTTGAGCGCCATCGCGGCCAACTGACGGGCAATTTTACCAACGTCACCAGCACCTTGCGTCAGAACAAGGTCATTCTCTTGAATCACATTGGCCAAAGCGGCCGGTAATGCCGCTGTGCTGGGCACAAAAATCGGATCGAGTTTACCCCGTCCGCGAATGGTACGGCACAACGCCCGACCATCCGCTCCGGGAATAGGCGCTTCGCCTGCGCTATACACATCCAGCATCAGCAGTACATCCACCTGTTCCAGCACATTGGCGAAATCATCGTACAAGTCGCGGGTACGGGTATAACGGTGGGGCTGAAAGATCATCACCAGGCGTTTGCCCGGCCAGCCTGCACGCGCGGCTTGAATGGTGACATCCACTTCACTCGGGTGATGGCCATAGTCATCCACCAGCATCACGTTGCCGTTGCCGCTGTCAAATTCACCCAGATGATCAAAACGGCGGCCGGTTCCCTCAAATTCAACCAGCGCGCGCAGAATCGCGTCATCCTCTACGCCTTCTTCCGTCGCCACAGCAACAGCCGCAGCGGCGTTCAGGGCATTGTGCTGACCCGGAATATTGAGTGTGACTGTCAGCTCAGGCTTGCCTTTGCGCAGAATCGAGAAATGCCCTTGCTGGCCTTGCTGACGATAATTCACCAGCCGGACATCGGCATCCTCGGCAAACCCGTAGGTAATGACCTGACGCCCCACTCGTGGCAGCAACTCCCGTACCACAGGATCATCAATACACATCACGGCCAGCCCGTAAAACGGCAGGTTATGCAGGAAATCAATAAAGGTTTGCTTCAGGTTTTCAAAGTTACCGCCATAGGTTTCCATATGGTCAGCTTCGATGTTAGTGACCACACACACCATAGGCTGCAAGTGGATAAAAGAGGCATCACTCTCATCGGCTTCCGCAATCAGATAGCGGCTGGAACCCAGACGGGCATTGGTACCGGCGCTCTTTACCAGGCCGCCATTGACAAAGGTCGGATCCAGTCCGGCTTCGGAGTAGATCTGAGTGGTCAGCGCGGTCGTGGTTGTCTTGCCGTGGGTGCCGGCAATCGCAATGCCATGACGATAGCGCATCAGCTCGGCCAGCATTTCCGCCCGGCGAACCACAGGAATACGCAGCTCACGGGCCGCTTTCAGCTCAGGGTTTTCCGCCGATATCGCGGTCGAGGCCACCACCACGCTGGCCCCTTCGACATTGGTACTTGCGTGACCAAAAAACAGCTCCGCACCACGTTCGCCCAGACGCTCAGTCACTGAGTTCGGGGTAATGTCCGAACCACTGATACGGTAGCCTTCATTCAGTAAGACTTCGGCGATGCCACTCATCCCGGCCCCGCCGATACCAACAAAGTGAATACGCTCAACGCGGCGCATCTCTGGCACCATGGTTCTGATTTTGGCTATTTGCTGGTTATCCAGTTTACTCATCACTCTGTTCTCTTCTTTACTTAGCCTGCGCCTTAATCACATCCGCCACTCGGGCATCCGCATCAAGGATCGCAGCCTGTCTTGCCGCCTCGGCCATGCTCAGCAAAGCCGGGCGATCTAAGGTTGTCATTAGCTGTGCCAGACGATCGGCGGTCAGATCCGGCTGCTCTATCATGTGGGCGGCACCGCACGCCACCAGATGATCCGCATTCAGGGCCTGCTGGCGGTCTTTATGCATGAAAGGCACGAATATCGCGCCGACGCCAGCTGCCGACAATTCAGAGACGGTCAGCGCCCCAGAGCGGCAAACCACCAGATCAGCCCAGTCATAAGCTGCCGCAACATCATCAATAAATTCAGTGACTTTAAATCGCTGCACGCCACACTGGCTGTATATCTGCTCAGTGCTGGCCTGATTTCCCTTACCAGCCTGATGCCAGATGTCGACATCCCCGGCCAGTTGCGCGGCGGCGGCCGGCACCGTCTGGTTCAGAATCCGTGCCCCCTGGCTGCCCCCCATGACCAGGATCCTTACCGGCCCCTCTCGCTCAGCCAGTCGCTGCGCTGGCGCTGCCAGCTCAGTCACATCGCGGCGAACCGGATTGCCCACCACAGGTTTGCCTGGAAAGGCGCCCGGAAAAGCCTGCAGGACGCTGGCCGCAATGCGCGATAACCAGCGGTTTGTCAGGCCCGCGACCGCGTTTTGCTCGTGCAGGATCACAGGAATACCGCTGATCCAGGCAGCCACGCCACCCGGACCGCTGACATAACCGCCCATGCCGAGCACCGCATCCGGTTGCCAGGCCTGGATATAACGGCGGGCCTGCAATATTGCACCCACAATCTGAAAAGGCGCCGCCAGCAGCTTTTTGATCCCCTGGCCGCGTAATCCTTTCACTTTAATAAAATCAATTTCAATTCCGTGTTTGGGCACCAGGTCAGCTTCCATACGATCTGCCGTGCCCAGCCAGCGAATTTCCCAGCCTTGCTGCTGCAGCTGACGTGCCACAGCTAACGCAGGAAACACATGGCCACCCGTGCCGCCGGCCATCACCAGCAAACGCTTATTTTTCTTCATTGTCATTTTCATCACTTGATTGCGCTGATCCGAAACGGGCCTGATGCCGCTGCTCATGATCGATGCGCAGCAAAATGGCCACGGCCGTCGACATAATGAACAAGCTCGAACCGCCGTAACTGATCAAAGGCAGAGTTAACCCTTTGGTCGGTACTATACCGGCCGCAGCACCGACATTGACCAAGGTCTGGAAAGCAAACCAGAACCCGATGCCGAATGCCAGAAAGCCCCCAAACAACTGGCCGGACTCCAGACTTTTCTTTCCGATGAACAACGCCTTGAATACCAAAGCAAAGATAAGCAAAAGCACCAGGGTCACCCCCAGCAGTCCCAGCTCTTCGGCCAGCACAGCGAACACGAAATCGGTATGGGCTTCGGGTAAATATTCCAGCTTCTGAATAGAATTGCCCAGGCCTTGCCCCATCCAGTCACCCCGGCCGAATGCCATCAAAGACTGTGTCAGCTGATAACCACTGCCAAAGGGATCTTCCCAGGGATCCATAAAGGCGGTGATCCGGCGCATACGGTAAGGCTCGAACACAATCAGCATCACGATGCCCAGTAATGCCATCGAGAGCATGGCCAGGAACTGCCACAACTTGGCGCCGGCAATAAACAGCATGCCGACCGTAGTGACAAACATCACTACAAAGGAGCCCAGATCCGGTTGTTGCAGCAGCAAAATAGCCATCAGCGCCAGCACGGCCAGCGGCTTGATAAAACCGTAAAAACTTTGTCTGACCTGATGATACTGGCGCACCAGATATCCGGACAGAAACACAAAGAGCGAAAGTTTAGCCACTTCCGCCGGCTGCAGGTTAAAGATCCCCAGCGGGATCCAACGCACCGCCCCGTTCACCGAACGACCGACAACCAGCACGATCACCAGCAAGGCCAGCGATACCAGCAGCATAGGGACGCTCAGCTGACGCCAGCGCTCCAGCGGCACCTGGACCATGAAAGCAGCAATAATCAGGGCACAGAACAGAAAAAAGGCATGGCGCAGCGCAAAATAAAACGGCATGTCTGTCAGGCGTGTGGCCACAGGTACAGAGGCAGAGCTAACCACAACCAGCCCGGTCACCATCAGGGACAGACTGATCCACACCAGTTGTCTGTCATACTGACAAGGCGGGGCCGGCCGGCTGAACCACTGGCTGATTTCAAACAGGGTCTCTTTCACCCCTTTCAGCATGCCTGCACTCCCTGCACCTGATCTTTCAGGCTGTGGGCCAGCTCAGCAAAGGCGTCGCCACGTGCCATAAAGTTCGGATACTGATCCAGACTGGCACAGGCCGGCGACAGTAATATCATGTCGCCGGATGTCGCGTCCGACGCTGCCAGTGCCATCGCCTGATCTAAGGTTTCCACCACCACAGGGGCGTTTGATAAACCCAGGAACCGGTGACCGTCACGGCCAAAGCAGTACAGCTGAACATTGAGGGTCTCCAGCACGGGTTTCAGTGGCGAAAAGTCCGCCCCCTTGCTGTCGCCACCCACCAGCAGATGCAGTTTGCCCGGAATGGAAAGCCCATTCAGCGCAGCTAATGTGCTGGCGAGATTGGTGGCTTTCGAGTCATTAACCCAGTCAACACCGTGCGCCTGTACCACACGCTGGCAGCGGTGCGGCAAGCCGGTATAACGGCGCAGTGTCCGGCAGGCGGCGTCACGGTCAATGCCCGCCGCATCTGCCAGCGCCAGCGCCGCCAGACTGTTGGCCACATTATGGCGGCCGACCAGAGCAATGTCCCGGCTTGGCATTACAGGCATGCCATGCACCGCCAGGTACTCTTCCCCCTGATGCTCAATCAGCCCGTAATCTTGCTCATCAAAGCCAAAACTGGTTTGCTTGCCGGCCCAGGCAGCATCCGGTAGCGTCGCCGCATCGTCCCGATTGCTAATGGCCAGCCGGGCGTGACGGTAAATACGCTGCTTGGCCTGGCCATAGTCGGCAAGGCTGTCGTACCTGTCCATATGATCTTCGGACAGATTGAGATAGGCCGCCGCCGCCAGCTCAAGTGATGAGGTCGTTTCGAGCTGAAAACTCGACAGCTCCAGCACATACAGCTCATTGCCCTGCTCTAACATATCCAGAGCCGCCAGGCCGATGTTACCGCCGACACCCGCTTTGATGCCCGCTTCAGCGGCCATGGCACCGACCAGACTGGTGACGGTACTTTTGCCGTTCGAACCGGTAATCGCCAGCACCGGCTTATCCGCCGCCTGAGCAAACAATTCTATGTCGCCAATCACAGGAATGCCGGCAGCGATGGCGGTCTGCAGCTGAGGCGTACTCAGAGCGACACCCGGATTGGCGACGATCAGATCCGCCGCCAGCAGCCAGTCCATCTGCCACTGACCGGCACTCAGGCCGACACCGTCTGGCAGTTGATCTTCTCCCGGAGGATGGGCACGGGTATCAATTACCTGAATGGCCGGCGGTGAGCTTTGTCTGAACAGATAGTTCACCACCGACAGTCCGGTGACCCCCAGACCCACAACGACAACTTTATCTGCCTGTGCCAAGTGATTCATTTAGCGCACCTTCAGGGTGGCCAGCGCAAACAGCACCAGCATCAGCGTGATGATCCAAAAGCGCACGATCACACGTGGCTCTGGCCAGCCTTTCAGCTCATAGTGATGGTGAATCGGCGCCATGCGGAAGATCCGCTGACCTCGCAACTTGTACGAGCCCACCTGCAGGATCACAGACACAGTCTCCATGACAAAGACACCGCCCATGATCACCAGCAACAGTTCCTGACGAACCAGTACCGCAATCGTCCCCAGAGCACCACCCAGCGCCAGCGAGCCGACATCGCCCATAAAGACCTGCGCCGGATAGGTGTTAAACCATAAAAAGCCCAGACCGGCACCGACGATGGCCGCGCACACCACCACCAGTTCACTGGCGTTACTGATATAAGGAATATTGAGGTAGCTGGCAAAATTCACATTGCCGGTCGCCCAGGCAATAAAGGCCATCCCGGCCGCCACCATCACGGTTGGCATAATAGCCAGACCGTCAAGGCCGTCAGTCAGGTTCACCGCGTTACTGGTGCCGACAATGACAAAATAAGTGAGCACTATGTACAGCACACCAAGCTGAGGCATGACATCTTTAAAGAATGGCACCACCAGTTGGGTCGCTGCCGTGTCTTTGCCGTAGGCATACAGGGCAAAGGCGACCACCAGAGCAATCACCGACTGCCAGAAATATTTCCAGCGCGCGATCAAGCCATCGGTGTTCTTGCGGACCACTTTGCGGTAATCATCAATAAAGCCGACGATACCGTAGCCCAACATGACCGTCAGTACCGCCCAGACATAGGGGTTGCTGATGTCAGACCACAGCAGCACTGTGATGGTGATCGCTGCCAGAATCATCACCCCGCCCATGGTCGGCGTGCCGCGTTTGCTGAAATGAGATTCCGGGCCGTCATGGCGCACCACCTGGCCTATCTGCATCATCTGCAAACGGGCAATCAGGCGAGGCCCCATCCACAATGAAATAAACAAAGCTGTCAACACGCTGATGATGGCGCGAAACGTCAGGTATTCAAACAGACGGAAAAAAGGAAAAGTCGACTCGAGTAAGTCCGCTAACCAAAAAATCATTGTTATAAGTCCTGCAGAGCGGCAATAATGTCTTCCATACGGGCGCTGCGTGCCCCTTTTGCCAACACTGTTATTTCTTGTTGTTGTTGAGAATCCAGTCCGGATTCATGATGAAATTGCTGTACCTGAGCGATCAACGCGGCGATCAATGCCGGGTTATCCCTGAAATGCTGTCCCTGGTTCACTTCACTTACAATCGCGCTGGCTGTGCCTACGGTCAGAATACGATCCAGCTGTTTTTGCCGGGCGTAATCGGCAATCTCGCGATGCATCCGCTCACTTTCCTGCCCCATTTCGGCCATATCGCCAAATACCAGCCAACGTTGTCCTTTAAAATCCGCCAGCAAATCAATCGCCGCTTTCACTGAGGCCACACTGGCATTGTAGGTATCGTCGATCAGACGCAATCCTGGTCTGGGTTCCAGCACCAATGCACGTCCTTTGACGGCGGCCATCTGCGCTAATCCCGACGCCACTTGCGCCAGCGTGGCTCCCATCGCCATTGCCAGCGCCGCCGCGGCCAGCGCATTGGCCACATTATGACGGCCAGCAAGTGGTAAAGTGAGTGAAATATCACCAGCAGGCGTGTGCATTGTAAAACAAGGGCAGCCGTGGCCGTTAACGCTAATCTTGCTGGCTGAGAACCCTGCGACAGAATTGCTGTCAGAATCATCAGCAGCGAACGGCACTGAGTCCGCCACAGTAAAACCCACCAGCTGCTTGTCGGCCAGTACCGGCAGCCAACGCTCCAGAGCATGAGAATCGAGATTAAAAACAGCTGTGCCACCGGGAGTCAGCCCTTCGAAAATTTCGCCTTTGGCTCTTGCAACGCCCTCCAGCGAGCCGAAACCTTCTAAATGCGCCGCCGCCAGATTATTGACCAGTGCCGCATCGGGCTGCACCAGCGCTGAGGTGTAGGCGATTTCTTTTTCGTGATTGGCGCCGAGCTCAATCACGGCAAACTCATGGGCCGGTGTCAGTCGCAACAGCGTCAGGGGAACACCGATATCATTGTTAAAATTGCCGGCGGTGGCCAGCACGCGACCGCACTGAGAGAGAATCGCGGCCACCATCTCCTTGACTGTGGTTTTGCCACAGCTTCCGGTCAGGGCCACCGTCTTGAGGCCATGTTCACGCGTCATCTTCGCTTTCAGCCAGCTTCCCAGCTGACCCAGCGCCTGACGGGTATCGCTCACCAGCAGTTGCGGTAACGCCACATCCAGCGCACGACTCACCAGCAAGGCGGATGCACCCTTGGTCTTTGCATCTGCGGCAAAGTCATGGGCATCAAAGCGCTCACCTTTGAGCGCAATAAATAAGGTACCCGGCACTATGGTCCGGGTATCCGTTGAAACTGCATCGATACTGACATCCTGGCCAATCAAGCGGGCGTTCAGCGCCGCGGCCAGTTCGCTCAGTGTCACCTCAATCATTTAATGTGTCTCCAGCAAGGCCTGTACGGTTTCACGATCTGAATAGTGAATAGTTTTCCCCGCCAGTACCTGATAATCCTCATGGCCTTTACCGGCCACCAGTACAATGTCTTGTGCCTTCGCCAGGCTGAATGCGCGCCGGCAGGCTTCTGCCCGGTCATGAATCACCTGGGCACGTTCTGGCTGCGCCAGTCCGGCCAGCATATCATTCACGATTGACTGGGGTGATTCACTGCGCGGATTATCGTCCGTCAGGATCACATAATCGGCCAACTGCTCAGCCACCGCAGCCATCATCGGCCGCTTCCCGCGATCACGCTCACCACCACAGCCGACCAGACACCAGAGCTTCCCTTCACAGTGCAGGCGTAACGCTGCCAGTGCTTTCTCCAGCGCATCCGGGGTGTGAGCATAATCAACCACCATCATAGGTTTGTCAGCGGCCTGAAAAACTTCCATCCGACCGATCACCGCCTGCAGGCGGGGCGCTGTGGCCAGCAAGGCACTCAGGGGATATCCCATTGCCAGTAACGTCGCCAGCGACAACAACAAATTAGAGACATTGAAAGCGCCCACCAGCGGCGCGGTAAAGTCGCCTTGCCCCCAGCTGGAATCAAAAGACACAGTCACCCCCAGGGTGGAATAGCTGACGGCCGTCAGCCACAACGCCTGACCATGGTGCCCGGACAGATGTGACGATTCGCTCGCGACCGCAACCGCGTCAGGCAGCTCGTTCAGCCAGCGACGGCCAACCTCATCATCAGCATTAATGACAGCGATACCTGCGCTATGTTCCGTGAACAAACTTTGCTTGGCTGCCGCATAGCTTGCCATATCACCATGGTAATCAAGATGATCCCGGCTAAGATTGGTGAAAATACTCGCCGCAAAATGCAGGGCTTTTACCCGTCCCTGTACCAGACCGTGCGAGGACACTTCCATCGCTGCAAAATCTGCGCCCTGCCTGACCAGCTCAGCCAGGGTTTTCTGAATATCGATGGCGCTGCCTGTGGTGTTCACGGCCGGCTTGAGCCCGGACAACAGGCCATTGCCTGTGGTGCCCATCACCCCGGCAGTACGGCCGAGCAAACCCGCCCACTGTGCCAGTAACTGGCTGACTGTCGTTTTGCCGTTGGTGCCTGTCACAGCGACCAGCTGCAACTGCTGATCGGGCTGGCCGTAAGCCGCACCGGCCAGGGCAGACAGCCTTGCCGGCAAATCGCGCACCGAAATCACCGGCACACCGCTCTGATAACGTATCTCGCCATCCTGCTGGTTCTCTTCAGCCTGGGCCAGCACAGCCGAGGCACCGGCCTGAATCGCGGCATCAATATACTGGCGACCATCAACCGCATGGCCCTTAATGGCGACAAAAGTACTGCCCGGCACCACAGCGCGGCTGTCGAGGGTCAGTTCTCTGACCGGCAGGGCAGAGACGGAAGCCGCGAATACCTCAGGCGCAAACCAGGAAGCGAACAGCTCCCCCAAAGAAATTGAAACATCAGGTTCCGGCATCAGATTGGCCTCTGTTATGGACGATATTGAGCTGATCGCCTTTTCCGGCATCAGGTTTGACGTTGAGAATTTGCAGGGCACTGCCCATCACTTCTGCAAAAATCGGCGCGGCGACCTGACCGCCGTAATATGCGTCGCCCTGGGGCTCATTGATCACCACCACCATCGCCAGGCGGGGATCACTGATAGGGGCCAGGCCTGCGGTCATTGCGACATATTCATCACCATAGCCACCGGCCGCCGCTTTCTTGGCGGTACCGGTTTTAGCGCCCACCCGGTAACCGGGCACGGCCGCGTGCTTGGCACTGCCGTCAGCATGGGTGACGCCTTCAAGCATATTGAGCACTTTGCGGGTATTTTCTGCCGACACCACCTGACGCCCCGGCACCACAGCTTCGGTTTTTAAGATCGACAGCGGCCGGTTAATCCCTAAGCCGCCCAAGGTGGCGTAAGCACGGACTAACTGAATCGGGGTGACGGAAATCCCGTAACCAAAGGCCAGGGTCGCCCGCTCAAAATCCGACCAGCGGCGGCGATCCGGGAACAATCCCTGCGCTTCGCCAATCAGGTTAATGCCCGAGGCTTCCCCCAGTCCGACACCGCTGTACATGCCCAGCACCGCATCCACAGGCATGGACAAAGACAATTTACTGACACCTATATTACTGGACTTTTTCAGGATTCTCGCCAAATCGGCCTTGCCGACCTGTGACACATCCCGCACCCGGCTGCCGCCTACCTGCATAATCCCGTTGCCGGTATCGATGATGGTATTCTCATCGGCAACGCCATTTTCCAGCGCAGCCAGGACTACAAAAGGTTTGATGGTGGAACCCGGTTCCATCGCATCTGTAATCGCGCGGTTACGCATGCGGAAACTTTGCAGCTGATCGCGGTTATTGGGGTTATAAGAGGGCGCGTTGACCATGGCCAGTATCTCGCCGGTCCGCACATCGACCATCACAATGGTGGCCGAGGTCGCGTTGTAATCCACCACGGCCTGCTTCACGGCCCGGTAAGCCACCGCCTGCAAGCGCTGGTCAATACTCAGCGCCAGCGGTTTGCCCGGCTCGCGCTGCTTGAGTGAAATGTTTTCCACCACCCGGCCGTACCTGTCTTTCCGTACCGTGCGTCTGCCCGGCTCACCGGTCAGCCAGCCGTCATAGGTCCGCTCGACGCCTTCCAGTCCGCGGCCATCAATACCCGTGACCCCTATCAGGTGAGCACTCACTTCACCCGCCGGGTAAAAGCGACGCGATTCATCTTTCAGGCCAATACCGGGTAATTTCAGCTTACCGACATAGGCCGCCATGGCCGGACTGACCTGACGCTGCAGATAAATGAAGCGACGGGATTTATTCTCTTCCAGCCGGGCAAGCATGTCCTGACGATCCAACCCCAAGACATCCGCCAGCGCATGCCAGCGCGCCGGCTCTGAGAGGCCGCCATGCTTATAAATATCCACAGGATCAGCCCAGACCGCCTGAACCGGCACACTGACGGCCAGTTGCTCGTCATTGCGATCGGAAATAATCCCCCGCGCAGACGGCATGGCTTTGACACGCAGCGAGCGCAGATCCCCTTCCTGGATCAGCTTACCGGGTTCCAATACCTGGATATAAGCGGCTCTGGCTATCAGGCCCACCAGTGCCAGACCAACAAAGCTACAGATCAGGGCGAAACGCCAGGGAATAAACGCAGGTGTGGAGGCCGAAGGGCGCGGCGTCTGCGGTTCAGGTGAAGAGGCGGCTTTTTTCATTACTGGACAACAATTTCATTCGCTGCATTAGGTCGCTTCATATCAAGCGCCTTCTCAGCCTGGGTTTCAATTTGACTATGCTCAGCCAGCGAGTTTTCTTCCAGCAGCTGATTACGCCATTCGATATCCAGATCATCCCGCTCAATGAGCAGTTGCTCCTGTTGCGCGACCAGTTGGCGGGATTGGTGGGTGATATAGACCACCCCCAAGGCAGAAATAAGCACCAGCGCCAGCAGCACCAAAGGCACACGGCCGACGGATAACAGATCACGGCCGATCTGACGAATCAGGCTGTCTGCGGCTGCTGGCTGGGTACTCATAGGCGTTCAGCCAGACGCAACACAGAACTGCGCGCTCTCGGGTTATGCTGCGTCTCCGCGGCCGTCGGCTTAATGGCTTTACCCACGGCTTTCAACTCAGCACTGCCCAGCGCTTTGATCTGATCTTCGGTCAGCGGCAAGCCGGCAGGGACATCAGGCCCTTTGCTCTGCTTACGAATAAAACGCTTCACCATGCGATCTTCAAGCGAGTGGAAACTGATCACTGACAGACGGCCACCAGGCGCCAGCACTTCCAGCGCACCGTGTAAGGCGGTATCGATCTCTTCGAGCTCGCTGTTGATATAAATGCGGATCGCCTGAAAGCTGCGGGTCGCCGGATGTTTATGCTTGTCTCTGAACGGTGAAACGTCAGCAATCAGCTTGGCCAGCTGCGTGGTTCGCTCCAGCGGCACATTGTCCGGATTGCTGCGGTATTCCACGATGCCACGGGCGATACGCTTGGCAAAACGTTCTTCACCAAACTCTTTCAGGACCCAGGCAATATCGTCCGCCTCAGCGCTGGCCAGCCACTCAGAAGCAGAAATACCGGATGTCGGATCCATGCGCATATCCAGCGGGCCGTCTCGCATAAAGCTAAACCCCCGCTCGGCATCATCCAGCTGAGGAGAAGAGACCCCCAGATCCAGCAGCACGCCGTCGATCTTACCGGTCAGGCCCAGCTCTGCCATATAGCCGGCCATGCCGGAAAACGGGCCATGAATAATAGAAAAACGCGGGTCGTTGATCTTGGCAGCTTCTGCAATCGCCTGGGGATCGCGGTCAATGCCGTACAAACGGCCATGTTCGCCAAGGTGGGAAAGGATCAGACGGCTGTGGCCACCACGGCCAAAGGTACCGTCGATGTAAATACCGTCTGGTTTGATGGCTAAGCCATCGACAGACTCATGGAGCAGCACGGAAACGTGAGCAAATTGTTCGGACATAATAATTGATTCAGCTGAATAATAAGCGAACTGAAGACACCGGCCGGATGCCTCCACCAGAGATTACTGGGTCGTTGGTTTTCCGCTGCTCTGCCTGTTGCGCTACAGACAGCAGTGGCAACACACCGAAATCGTCGGATTTCGATGCATGTGCACCTCTTTCATTTATACCTGCCCTTGTCGGGCAAGCAACAGGAAAATTGCAATTTTTGCCACAAAATCGTCATTTTTTCCCACAAAAAACCAACACGAAGTGTACGAAGGCAGCAAAAATGTTGTCAAGACAGATACTGCGATTCTGACAAACAATTGATGCAGCCATATTTTCTGATTCCCAGGCCCTGAAACGATAAAAGGTGATGCCCGCATATGTTGCGAACACCACCTTTCCAAAATAAGTGAGTTAACCGATAAGCCGGGTTCTGTCCCGCTTGCGCGGTGGTAACCATTCCTCTAGGCCTGAAATCGCTCGCAGGCTCAAGCAACCTACCCGTCCCCAGCGCGGACCACGCCAATAGGGACCTATTTGGTCTTGCTCCGGGTGGAGTTTACCGTGCCACGAACTGTTGCCAGTCGCGCGGTGCGCTCTTACCGCACCCTTTCACCCTTACCTGTTCTCGCAAGCGAGTCATCGGCGGTTTGCTCTCTGCTGCACTGGTCGTAGGCTCACGCCCCCCAGACGTTATCTGGCACCCTGTCCTGTGGAGCCCGGACTTTCCTCCCCCTCGTCAGTCTCCCAAAGGACATCAACGAAGCAGCGGTTACCTGGTCAACTCAGGCGGCGGATTGTATAAAACTCCCGCCCGAGTTACCAGAGAAAGTTAGACTTCTTCCTTTCTCTGGCGAGAAAACGGCCAGCGCTTACCGGTTCTGCACTTATTCCAGATTCTCCAGGCCCCATTTATAGAGCGCATTTTTCTTCACACCGTGAATCTCTGCCGCCATGGCCGCGGCCTTTTTCAACGGCAGTTCAGCAACCAGAATCTTTAATGTTCGCAGCGCTTCTGCAGGCAAGGCTTCTTTATCAACCCGGTGGCCAGCGACCAGCAGCACCATTTCCCCCCGGATACGGTTGCTGTCTTCGCCCAGCCAGGGGATCAGCTCACCTAACGGCGCACCATGAATGGTTTCAAAGGTTTTGGTCAGCTCACGAGCCAGCACCACGTGGCGCTCCGGACCCAGCACGGCCTGCATGTCCACCAGCGAATCAAGAATACGGTGCGGAGATTCATAAAAAATCAGAGTGCGCGGATCTTCAATCAGTTCCCGAAACGTATCCTGGCGCCCTTTGCTTTTGGCCGGCAGAAAGCCTTCAAAACTGAAGCGATCCGACGGCAGGCCCGAGGCACTCAGCGCGGTGATCACCGCACACGCCCCCGGCAGAGGCACAACTTTAACACCCGCCTGACGACAGCGAGTCACCAGATGGTATCCTGGATCGCTGATGAGAGGTGTACCGGCATCAGAGACCAGTGCGATACTGCTGCCCTGACGCAATTTTTCAATCAGCACATCCGCTTTCTGCTGTTCATTATGATCATGCAGTGCAAAGGTGCGGGTAGAGATGGCAAAGTGGGACAGCAGGCGTGAGGTATGGCGTGTGTCCTCAGCAGCAATTAAATCCACCTTGGCCAGAACATCCAGCGCGCGGTGGGTAATATCTGCTAAATTGCCGATCGGGGTCGGAACGATGTACAAAGTTGCGACATCCACCGAGCACGAATTGGTCTCACTCATTTGTCTATGATCTCATCTGCAATTAATATAGAGAGTAATTTGTCACAGTTGAATGAATTCAATGCTTAATTTTACCCATAAGCGCAAAAGTGTAACACGTATTCTGGCCCCTGTAGCCCTTGCCGTGATTCTGGCAGGCTGTTCAGCGCCAGGCACTCAGCCAACGTCTTACTCTGCGGATATTACGGTGCCTGCCTCTGACTCCGCTGCCAGCTACCTGCTCAAGGCAGAGTCGTCTGAAGGTGCAGCGAGCATTGACTGGCACATACTGGCTCTTAAAGCACTGATCAAAGAAGGCCGCTGGCCGCAGGCGGATCAGCAAGCCAATAAACTGGCCGGCATGAACCTGTCTCCGGTGCAAATGGCTGAATGGCAGTTAGCGCGAGCATCCCTGCGCTACCAGCAAGGCCAGCCCAAAACTGCGCTGGAGACGCTGAACTTCCTGCCCTGGTGGACCCTGGCCGACAGCCAGTACCGCCGCTACCACCTACTGCGTGCCGAGCTGTTAACGCAGACGGAGCAACACTTCGCCGCCGCCAGGGAGCGCACAGCGCTGTCACAGTATCTCAACAGCAGCGAAAAAGAGGTCAACTGGCAGAATCTGTGGCAGGACTTGTCTCAGTATAATAACCACCAGCTGAAAGCCGCCAGCATCAGTGCGGATGAAACCGTCCTGCAAGGCTGGGTGGCACTCAGCATGATCAAAAATGCTTCTGCTCAGCGCCCGGTCAAGCTGAAATCCGAGGTCGAACAATGGCTGCAAAGCCACCCTGAGCACCCGGCCAACAGTTACCTGCCCAAAGAACTGCAGGCCATCATGAGCCTGGAAGTGGTCGCGCTGGAGAAAGTCGCACTCCTGCTGCCTTTGTCTGGCAAATTCGAAAGCCAGGGCAAAGCCGTTCGCGATGGCTTCCTCAATGCCATGCTGGAAGATACCGAGCGTAACCCCAATACCGAGCTGTCGATTTACGATACAGAATCCGAACCTATGTTCAGTATTGTCAACAAGCTTCAGCAAGACGACATTCAACTGGTAATTGGCCCGCTTCAAAAAGAAAAAATCACCGAATTCCAGTCTACCGAAGGCGGTAATGTCACAGAGCTGGCGCTCAATGAGCCGCAGAATCTGGATCTGAGCCAGCCCAACACCTGCTATTTCTCCTTATCCCCCGAGCAGGAAGCCGAGCAAGCCGCACAGCATTTATATGCCAAAGGCCACCGCAGCCCCATGGTCATGGCACCGGCCAATGACTTTGGCCGACGGGTCAGCCAGGCGTTCATGACGAAATGGGAAACACTGACCGGCACCCAAGCAGAACGCCAGACCTTTGGCTCCAGCCGTGAAATTCAGAACCAGATGGCGGCCGTATTTGGCTTAACCGACAGCCGGACCCGCAGCCAGCAAATGGAGCAGGTGCTGGGTATGTCGCTGGAAACCCAGGCCCGCAGTCGCCGCGATACCGATGCGGTGTACCTGATTGCCAACCGGAATGAAGTGACCTTGCTCAAGCCCTTTATCGAAGTGGCGATCAATCCGGATGTCACGCCGCCAAAACTGTATGCCAGCTCACGGACTAACCCGGACAACAACGCCAACGTCAGTGAACTGTCCGGCATTGAATTTAGTGATATCCCGCTGCTCGCTGCGCCGGATCAGCCCTTCATGGAACAGTTTGAACAGCTGTGGCCGGGGCAGAAAAACAGCGCCATCCGGCTCCATGCTTTTGGGATGGATGCCTACCGGATGATCACTGAACTGCCGCAGATGAAAGTGGTGGAGCATTACAGCACCCAAGGTAAAACCGGCCAGCTGAGCATAGACGATCATTGTGTTGTTCAGCGTCAGTTAGACTGGGCGGTATTCACACCCAATGGCATTGCACCTGTTCAATAAGCGCCGTCAGGGGTACCATTACGAGTCACTGGCCGAGCAGTATCTGCAACGCCAGGGACTTTCTGCCATTGCCCGCAACGTTCACTGCCGGGGGGTGAGCTTGATCTCATCATGAAAGACGGTGATTGCTGGGTATTTGTCGAGGTAAAGTACCGTGCCCATAACCGTTTCGGTTCTGCGGCCGAGGCCGTCAATTGGCGCAAGCTGCTGCGCATGAAGCGAGCCGCACTGTACTGGCTGCATTCAAAAGGCATGGCTGCCGAACACTGCCAGCTGCGTTTCGATGTTGTCACCATAGAAGGGACTGACCACGCAATCTCGTGGCTGACCAACACTTTAGTTGAAGAGTAAAACATGCTAGAGAGCATTAAAGAAAACTTTACCGAAAGCATCCAGACACAAATTGCAGCGGCTGAAGCATTGCCCGACGCCATTTCCCGCTCTGCCCAGGTGATGGTGCAAAGCCTGCTGAACGGCAACAAGATCCTGTGCTGCGGTAACGGGGGGTCCGCCTCGAATGCCCAGCATTTCGCATCCTGTCTGATTAACCGCTTTGAAACCGAACGTCCCAGTCTGCCGGCACTCGCGCTCACCGCAGACACCACCACGCTGACGGCGGTGGCGAACGATTATCATCAGGATGAAATTTTCTCCAAGCAGATCCGCGCCCTGGGTCAGCCGGGCGACATCCTGCTGGTGTTCTCTACCAGCGGAAACAGCAAAAACATCATCAAAGCCATGGAAGCTGCCCTGACCCGTGACATGAACATCATCGCGATGACGGGTAAAGACGGCGGCGTGATGGCCGGACTGCTGGGTGTGCAGGATGTCGAGATCAGAATTCCGTCGCAGCGTACCGCCCGTATCCAGGAAGGCCACCTGCTGACGGTGCACTGTCTGTGTGATCTGATTGACCAGATTCTTTTCCCGCAACACGAAGGGTGATCATGCAACGCTTGCTTCTTATTTTGATGCTGTCCTTACTGATTCAAGGTTGCGGGGCCATACTGCAAACCGATCCCCGCAGCGGGCAACAGCAATGGCAGGATCAGCACATTACGATGCAAATTGGTGGCTTAGTCAATAAGCCGCCTTATCAGGGCAAAGTCAGGGTCAATGCAATCTCGACTGAAGGCCGGGTACTGCTGGTTGGCCAGGCGGTGGATCAAGCCACTGCCGGGCAATTAGCGGATGCCGTTCAAGAGCTGGCTAGCGTGAAAGATGTCTATAACCAGCTTCAGATCGGCCCGCTCCCTACACTGTCTGATGTCGGTCTTGACAGCTGGTTAACCACCAAAGTGAAAGCACAGCTGATCGCCAGTAAAAAATTGCGTGATTCAGCGGTACAGGTGGCAACGGAAAACCAGCGGGTTTACCTGCTCGGCTTTGTAACCAGAGAGCAAGGCAATATTGCCGCGGATGTCGCACGCAATGTGAAAGGGGTTAAACACGTGATCAAAGCGTTTGAATACACAGACTGAGCCACGTCAGCGGTATTCAGAAAGCATCAGATAAAGAAAAACGCAGTGCTCCGGAAGAAACACTGCGTTTTTTATGTCCGTCAAAGTGGATTACTTAACCACTGTGAGGCTTGGACGACCGCGTGGACGAGGTGGTTCTTCCTCTGAGGCAAGCTCTTCGACTGCATCAGTCAGACTGACCGGTGACAAATGCTCTTCATCACCGACAGCATCTGCTGCGCCAAACATGCCCTCTTGCTCGCTGTTTGCCATTTCATAACCGGGTTCTGGTTCAAACATAGTGCCTGCGCCATTTTCCCGTGCATAAAGAGCCAATACAGCCGCAAGAGGCACTGCTACAGCATGCGGACGACCACCAAAACGGGCATTGAAGCGCACTGCATCATTGCCCAGTTCAAGGTTACCGACAGCACGTGGCGCAAGGTTCAGCACAATTTGTCCATTACTGACAAATTCCTGCGGAACCTGCACATCAGGCAGTGTTGCATCAACGACCAGATGCGGAGTCAGATCATTATCCACAAGCCAGTCATAGAAAGCCCGCACCAGATAAGGTCGGCGCGGGGTCATCTCGGCCATCTCCATCACTGACCAGCCAGACGCATTTCGCGCTCAGCTTCTGTCAGCGATGCAAGGAATGAATCACGTTCGAAAACGCGCGTCATGTATGCCTTCACTTCTTTCGAACCCGCACCGTTCAGCTCAATACCCATGGAAGGTAAACGCCACAGTAACGGCGCCAGATAGCAGTCGACCAGGCTGAATTCTTCGCTCATGAAGTACGGAAACTCAGCGAATACCGGTGACAGCGCCAGCAGCTCTTCACGCAGTTGTTTACGCGCTTTATCCGCTTCATCAGCTGTGCCTTTCTGCACTTTTTCCGCCAATGAATACCAGTTACGCTCAATGCGATACATCATCAGGCGGCTGTTACCACGAGCAACCGGATACACAGGCATCAGAGGCGGGTGAGGAAAGCGCTCATCCAGGTATTCCATAATAATGCCGGCCTGATACAGAGCCAGTTCACGATCCACCAGAGTTGGAACAGAATTATATGGATTCAGGTCAAGCAGATCCTCAGGTAGGTTGTCTGGTTCAACCAGCTCAATCTCAACACTTACACCTTTTTCTGCAAGTACAATACGCACCTGATGGCTATACATATCCGAAGCATCAGAATACAGCGTCATCACAGAGCGTTTATTGGCAGCTACAGCCATCAACCCCTCCAGTATACTCATATACACAAAAAGCAACGGGGGCTCTTGCCCCCATTGCGAGTTTCTTAACGCACTAGATTACCCGATCAATGGACATCGCGCCAATATTCTTTCTTCAGCAGCAAGGCCAGAACAAAGAAGATAACGATAAAGCCCATCACCCACAGGCCCAGACGCTGACGTTCCAGCTTCATCGGTTCTGCCGAGTATTCAAGGAAGTTAACCAAATCACGAACCACTGCGTCATATTCTTCAGGGCTCAGTTCACCATTCCCTTCAGTTTCCAGGCCAACAAACTCCTGTACTTCCTGACCATCAATGGTGCGTGTCTCAAACACTTTACGTGGCGTGCCCTGCAGTTCCTCCAGCACGTGTGGCATACCCACACTTGGGAAGATCAGGTTGTTGACACCAAACGGACGGCTTGGATCGGCGTAGAAAGAACGCAGATAGGTATACAGCCAGTCAGCTCCACGCACACGGGCGACCAGAGTCAGATCCGGCGCCGGGGCACCAAATGACGCCGCGGCGTAATCTTCTGAGATTGCATTGGTCATCAGATCGCCGATCTTGGCATTTTCATCAAAGATCAGGTTTTCCATCATCAGGTCAGCCGGGATATCCAGATCTTCCGCAACACGCTGGTAACGCTGATACTGAGTGGCATGACAACCAAAACAATAGTTAACAAAAGTACGTGCACCGCGCTGCAGTGAAGCTTCGTCCGACAAATCATTGTTTGCCGCATCAAGGTGAACATTACCACCGGCAGCCATTGCCAGAGACGGCAACAGAGCCAGCAGCATAACCATCAGCTTTTTCATTTGAATGTGACCCTCTCTGGTAGCGGTTTCGTCGCCTCATTCTTGCTGTAAAAATACAGCAGCACGAAGAACATGAAGTAACCGAGACTGAAGATCTGCGCCATCAAGGTGTATACCGCAGTGGCAGGAAGCGCCCCCAGAATACCCAATGCAATGAAGCAGACAGTGAACTGAGCGATGTTTGCCAGGTGCAGCTTACTGCGGTAACGGTAAGAACGCACTTTGCAGCGATCCAACCAAGGCAGCAAAAACAGCATAACAATGGACAGGCCCATCGCAATTACACCCAGCAGTTTGTCAGGAACCGCACGCAAAATCGCATAGAAAGGCGTGAAGTACCATACAGGTGCAATGTGTTCCGGTGTCTTCAGCGGGTTAGCCGCTTCAAAGTTAGGTGGCTCAAGGAAATAGCCGCCCATCTCAGGGTTAAAGAAAATCACATAGCTGAACAAGAAAGCAAAGATAGCCACACCAACGAGATCTTTCACCGTACCGTAAGGATGGAACGGCACTGAATCAATGATGTCGTACTTATTGGTGTAGTACTCGTGGAACTTGAATCGAGACTGGTAGTTGTCACCTTTCGCGCCTTTTGGCAGCTTGGTTTCAATACCATCCGGGTTGTTCGAACCCACTTCGTGCAGCGCCAGAATGTGCAGCACAATCAGCAGCAGCAGAACAATCGGCAATGCAATCACATGCAGTGCAAAGAAACGGTTCAGTGTGGCACCGGAGATCACGTAGTCACCGCGAATCCACAGAGTCAGATCATCACCGATGACAGGAATAGCACCAAACAGAGAAATGATAACCTGGGCACCCCAGTAAGACATCTGACCCCAAGGCAGCAGATAGCCCATAAAGGCTTCAGCCATCAGTACCAGGAAAATCAGCATGCCGAACAGCCACAGCAATTCACGCGGCTTTTTGTAGGAACCGTAAATCAGGCCACGGAACATATGCAGGTATACCACAACAAAGAACGCCGAAGCGCCCGTGGAGTGCATATAACGCAGCAGCCAGCCGTAATCTACATCACGCATGATGTATTCCACAGAGGCAAAGGCACCATCACCTGATGGAACATAGTTCATGGTCAGCCAGATCCCGGTCAGGATTTGGTTAACCAGAACCAGCATGGCCAGTGAGCCAAACAGATACCAGAAGTTAAAGTTCTTCGGCATCGGATATTCAGACATATGCTTTTTATAAGCATTCATCACTGGCAGACGTTTTTCAATCCAACCCAGCAAGCCTTCCATTATGCCGTCTCCTCATCTTGACCCACTAAAATCGTGTTGTCGTTCAGGAACATATGAGGCGGTATCACCAGGTTAAGCGGTGCTGGCACCCCTTGGAAAACCCGACCAGCCATATCAAATTTAGAACCGTGGCAAGGACAGAAAAAGCCAGCTGGTACGCCACTGACCTGCTCATTGAAACTGTCCGGCAGGTAAGTTGGAGAACAGCCAAGGTGGGTACAGATCCCGACGGCAAGAAAGATTTCAGGTTTTACTGAACGGTATTGGTTTTGTGCGTAAGCAGGCTGCTGAGGTTCAGTGGCCTGCGGATCACGCAGTCGATCATCGTGTGTCGGCAGCTCATCCAAAATAGCCTGGCTACGGCGTACGACCCATACAGGTTTGCCTCGCCATTCTACGCGGATCATCTGGCCTTCTTCTAATTTACTGATATCAACTTCAACTGGTGCGCCCGCAGCCTTGGCTTTGGCGCTAGGATTCCAGGATTTGATAAAGGGTACGGCGACAGCGACTGCACCTAAGCCTCCAACAACCGAGGTCGTCGCAGTCAGGAAGCGGCGTCGGCCGTTACTTACTGGCGCTTTGCTCATCCAACATTCTCCCATGTGCTCCCGCTCAGGATTATTCTTTCCATCTGCGTCCCTGGAGCTTACGGCTAACTTTCTACGGAAAGACTCAACAGCTTATTGATTAAGAATTTTCATGCTGCTATTTATCGCGGCAAATGATAAAGAAAACCCCACTTTAAGACAAGGTAAACACCACAAATGTGAGAGATTTGTGGGGATAATTTCCCGGGTCGTCAAGATGAAAAAATGCAAACTATGGTGCCAATTATTCAACTCTTTTTGATAAAGCCCCTGATTGTACCGACAAAACAGCATGAAGGTCCTGACAAGGGCTACGGTTCAGAATAAATCACGCCATACCGTGACTTGTGCCGGCCGCAGTACTGAACCTTGCAAGCGCTCCGACGGCCAGCCATCTGACAACCCGCTGAGCGAATAAACGCAAAAAGCCCAGCACAATGGCTGGGCTTTGATGTACACAGTAACCAGAGAAATCTCTGGTGCGTTGAATTAACGCTTAGAGAACTGTGGACGACGACGTGCTTTACGCAGACCAACTTTCTTACGTTCAACGCGACGTGCGTCACGAGTAACGTAGCCAGCGGCACGCAGAGCAGGACGTAAAGTCTCATCGTACTCCATAAGAGCGCGAGTGATACCGTGACGGATCGCACCAGACTGACCAGTGATACCACCACCTTTAACAGTGATGTACAGATCCAGTTTCTCAGTCATATCAACCAGCTCAAGCGGTTGACGAACAACCATGCGAGCTGTTTCGCGGCCGAAATACTCTTCGATGCTGCGCTTGTTGATTACGATGTTGCCAGTACCCGGTTTTACGAAAACGCGAGCAGCTGAGCTTTTGCGGCGGCCAGTGCCGTAGTATTGATTCTCTGCCATTGTCATGTTCCCCAATTAGATGTCTAGAACTTGTGGCTGCTGTGCAGCGTGGTTGTGCTCGCTACCTGCGTAAACTTTCAGTTTACGGTACATAGCACGGCCTAGAGGACCTTTAGGAAGCATGCCTTTAACAGCAATTTCGATGATCGCTTCTGGCTTTTTCTCCAGCAGCTTGTCGAAGCTGATAGTTTTCAGACCGCCGATGTAGCCAGTGTGACGGTGATACATCTTATCAGTACGCTTAGCGCCAGTCACTGCGACTTTCTCAGCGTTGATAACAACGATGTAGTCACCGGTGTCAACGTGAGGAGTGTACTCAGGCTTGTGCTTACCACGCAGACGAGATGCGATTTCAGTTGCCAGACGACCCAGTGTTTTACCTTCAGCGTCAACAACATACCAGTCACGTTTTACAGTTTCTGGTTTAGCAACGAAAGTTTTCATGCTAATTCTTACCCAATTTTAAATAGTTTCACTTTCCAAGAACGCAAAGCGCTCTCTCTGTATATAGAGCCCAGTCATCACCCCTTCGAGTGGTTGGCACTCCCGGCATAACGCCGTCACAGGTACGGTGGGTCGCGAGAGTATACGGAAGCATGGGGAAAAAATCACCTTTTTTTCCAAAAAGTTCAGCAATTTTTCCTGGGAAAATTGCCCTTCCATTAAGCCAGATGCGGCCTGGCCAGATATTCATGGCTCTGCATTTCAATCAGACGAGAGCAACAGCGCTTAAATTCAAAGCTCAGGCGCCCGGATTGATACAGTCTATCCATTTCAACTTCCGCCGAAATGATCAGCTTGACATGACGCTCGTAAAACTCATCGACCATGGCAATAAAGCGGCGGGCGGCGTCATCGTCTTTTTCAGTCAGCACAGGTACGTCAGACAAAAGGACACTGTGATAGGTATGCGCGATATCCATATAGTCTGACTGACTGCGCGCCCCGCGGCACAGCGCATCAAAGGTAAAATGCACCACCCCTTCCGCTTCATGGCGGGTAGCAATCGGCCTGTCATTGATCAGTATGTCCTGGCCCTCATGCCGGGGAGCTGCGGATAACTGCATGAAATAGCGGTGCATATTCTCTTCTGCGCTGGCATCGAGCGGCCAGTGGTAAATTTCAGCCTGCTCCAGTGTCCGCAGGCGGTAGTCGACACCCGAATCGACATTCACCACTTCACAGTGTTCTTGAATTAACGCAATGGCAGGCAGGAAACGCGCGCGCTGCAGGCCATTCCGGTACAGTTGATCCGGCGGAATGTTCGAGGTAGCCACCAGGGTAATTCCGCGGCGGAACAGGGCCTCAAACAAGGTGCCCAGTATCATGGCATCGGTGATATCTGAGACAAAAAACTCATCAAAACAAATGATGTCCGTTTCCTGCTTAAACCTGTCAGCAACCTTTTCCAGCGGATCGCTCTGGCTGCCAAGCGACTGCATTTCTTTATGAACGCGGTGCATGAAACGGTGGAAATGCATCCGCATTTTCCGCTCCGTCGGCAGGCAGTCGAAGAAGGTGTCGACCAGGTAGGTTTTGCCACGTCCGACGCCCCCCAGAAGTACAAACCTCTGACCGGTTTGACCGGTTCAGCGCTCTGACGTTTGAACAGCCGGCTCACCAGAGAAGATTTTCTGGGCTCTGGTTGCGGGGCCTGCATGCGATGATAAAGATCATTGAGGTGAGAAACCGCCATTGCCTGGGCGGCATCAGGCAAAAAGCCCGGTTTTTTCAGATCTTCTTGATAGCGTTGTTCTGGTGTCATCCTCATCCTGCTCAGTCACCGTTAGCCGTGCGCCCGGTGACAAATGTGCCGGACTCACAGCGTCTAATATGTCCATCTTTGGTCGTAGATAGTACCACGACACTTCATGTGCATGTATAGTAACTAGATAACCACCCAATAAGCACATAACGCTTTTGAGATAACAAAACAGGTCAACCTGTTGTACTCACAGTCACAAGGAGTTTTTCATGGCTTGGATCTACGCGATTTTGATTTTCGCAGCCGGCGCTCTGGTCGGTGCCTTTGCCGCCCGTTTGGGGAACAAAAACCTGAAACAACAGAAAGAATTGCAAAAAGAACTCGATAAAACCAAATACCAACTGGAGCAATACCGCCAGGAACTGGTTGATCATTTCGCCCGCAGCTCTGACCTGCTGGATAATCTGGCAAAAGATTACAGCAAACTATACGAACATATGGCAAAAACCTCTGCAGAACTGATGCCCAATTTACCGGAACAGGATAACCCCTTCTCTCAGCGCATCAGCACACTCACGCCAATCGCTGATGAGCCAGAAGCCGAAGCCGTCGAGCTGGACCCGCATCAGCCTCGCGATTATGCCAACGGCGCGTCCGGCCTGTTGCGTGCTGAGCGGAAACAAGCAGAAGCAGCAAAAGCCAGTTAAGAATTGTTACAAATTTGACATTTGTAGGAACTTTTCTCCGGTTTACAAGTCACAATTAGCACTTGTTAAACCGGAGTTGAGTAATGATGAAAAAACCTTTACTTGTAATGACTGCGCTGGCGTTAAGTATTAGCGCAGTGATGTCCCCAATCACAGCTTCCGCCGCGCTTCCTTTGGCTGTCAATGATCAACAACTTCCCAGCCTCGCTCCCATGCTGGAGCAAGTGACCCCTGCTGTGGTCAGCATCGCAGTAGAAGGCAAACATGTTGCCAAACAAAGAATTCCCGACTCATTCCGCTATTTCTTCGGCCCGGACTTCCCGAGTGAACAAGTGCAAGAACAACCATTCCGCGGACTGGGATCCGGGGTCATTATTGATGCAGATAAAGGCTATGTGGTGACCAACCACCACGTCATTGACGGCGCCGATAAAATTCTGGTTCAGTTGCATGACGGCCGGGAGGTCAAAGCTGAGCTGATAGGCAGTGACAAAATGTCAGACATTGCCTTGTTGCGTCTGGACAACACCAAAAACCTGAAAGCCATCAAAGTTGCCGACTCGGATCAATTACGCGTCGGAGATTTCACCGTTGCCATTGGTAACCCGTTCGGACTCGGTCAGACAGTCACATCCGGTATTGTCTCAGCACTCGGGCGCAGCGGGCTGAATATCGAAAATTTTGAAAACTTTATTCAGACCGATGCCGCCATCAACAGCGGAAACTCAGGCGGTGCGTTGGTCAACCTCAATGGTGAACTCATTGGTATCAATACCGCGATTCTGGGTCCCAACGGCGGTAACGTCGGCATTGGTTTTGCCATTCCGGCCAATATGGTGAAAAACCTGACCAGCCAGATTCTGGAATTTGGCAAAGTGAAACGTGGCGTGCTGGGCGTTCAGGGCGGTGAGCTGACCTCAGAACTGGCGGAAGCCTTTGGGTACGAAACCAATCACGGTGCATTCGTCAATCAGGTCATGCCCGGTTCCGCGGCTGAAAAAGCCGGCCTGAAGGCGGGTGACATCATCGTGTCCGTCAACGATAAAGAAATTCGCACCTTCAACGAGTTACGTGCCAAAATTGCCACACTCGGCGCAGGAAAGAACGTCAACTTAGGCGTACTGCGTGACGGAAAAGCAAAAGATTTCAGCGTCACCTTGCAAGAAGCCGAGATGAGTAACCTCAAAGCCGATCACCTGCATGAAAGTCTGGCCGGTGCCGAGTTCAGCAATACTACGGCTGACGACCAAATCAAAGGGGTGAAAGTCACCAAGATTGACCCTCAGTCACTGGCAGCCCGCTATGGCCTGAAAGAAGGTGACATCATTATTGGTCTCAACCGCCAGCCGATTGCTAATCTGGGGCAACTGCGCAAAGCCCTTGATAGCAAGCCATCCGTGCTGGCGCTGGAAATCAGACGAGGTAATAACGAGCTTTACCTCATTATCCGCTGACGCAAACGAGTCCGGGCAACTGCCCGGACTGTTTTTCCTGCGGCATTTCTGCCATCTCCTTCCCGCTTCGACTTGTTGATAACTGGATGTAAATGCTATTCTCAATCGGTTTTTAACCTTTTGCTTTAATGGTAAAGCTTGAGTCAATCAGGGGAGCATCAATGCTGGCATTTTTAGGTCGATCCGCCTTCATGGGCGTGCTGACGGCTGGAGTCTTGCTACTTGCTTTCCCCAGCCTGCGCAGCCAGATGTTTTCTCCGGATGCCGCGCTCAATGGCCAGCCCGATGTGCCGCAGCAAATTTCCTTCAGTTATGCCGTCCGCCGTGCCTCCCCTGCCGTCGTGAATATTTATAACCGTCGCTACAATGCTGAAGACCGCCTGCAATTAAGCACTCAGGGCCTGGGTTCAGGCGTCATCATGAGTGATAAGGGCTACATAGTGACCAACTATCACGTGGTTGCCGAAGCGGATCAGGTGATCGTGGCCCTGCAGGATAGCCGCATCTTTACCGCCCAGCTGATAGGCAAAGACAGGCGCACCGATATCGCGGTACTGAAAATCCAGGCCGAGAACCTGCCTGTCATTCCACTGAACCCGGATTATCCCCCTGCGGTGGGTGACGTAGTTCTGGCCATTGGTAACCCCTATAATCTGGGACAGACCACCACCTACGGGATCATCTCTGCCACCGGGCGCTCCGGCATGAGCTTCTATGGCCGGCAGGATTTTCTTCAGACCGATGCGGCAATCAACGAAGGTAACTCAGGTGGTGCGCTGGTCAACACCCGTGGTGAGCTGGTCGGTATCAACACCGCTTCTTTTCAGCAGGCGACCGACATTGAAACCTACGGGATTTCCTTTGCCATTCCCTACCAGCTCACACAAAAGATCATGAATAAACTCATCGCAGATGGTCGGGTGATCCGCGGTTATATCGGTATTGACGGCCGTGAAATCAATCCGGTGATGGCGCGTCTGTATGATGCGGAGCAAGTCAGAGGGATCATCGTGATGGGCATGGATCCTGAGGGTCCGGCATCCAAAGCTGGCTTTAAGGTTCAGGATATTCTGGTTGAGATTGACGGCAAGCCGGTGACAGATATGCGTAATGTGCTGGATATAGTCACTGAGCTGCGCCCTGGCACCTATGTCGATATGACGGTGCTGCGCAACGGTAAACCGAAGAAGTTAACTGTCCTGATTGGCGATGAGCCGGACAGATAAGCAGAAAGCAGAAAGCAGAAAGCAGAAAGCAGAAAGCAGAAAAAGAATAGCGAGACAGGATCAGCAGACAATGTCCAGGCACTGAAAGCAGTGACTGGACATTCAGATTACTTTGGCAGCTTACTCGCTGAAGCGCTCAATCTTCATTCCCAGACCACGCAGCTTCTCTTCGATATGCTCGTAGCCACGGTCAATGTGATAAATACGATCAACAATCGTCTCACCTTTGGCGATGTTGCCGGCGATCACCAGACTGGCTGAGGCACGCAGATCGGTTGCCATCACCTGAGCGCCGCTCAATCCGTCAGTATCACCACAAATCACAGTGTTACCTTCGATTTCAGCATGCGCCCCCATACGGATGAGCTCAGGAATGTGCATGAAGCGGTTTTCAAAGATCGTTTCGGTAATGATGCCGGTCCCTTTGGCAACCAGATTCAGCAAAGAGAACTGAGCCTGCATATCGGTCGGGAAACCAGGGTGTGGCGCAGTGCGGATATTGACTGCGGTCAGCTCGCGACCTGTCATGTCCAGGCTGATCCAATCGTCACCGGTCTCAATCAAGGCACCGGATTCTTCCAGTTTTGCCAATGCTGCTTCAAGTAGCGAAGGACGGGTGTTACGACACACCACTTTTCCGCCAGAAATCGCTGCAGCGACCAGGAAGGTACCGGTTTCAATGCGATCCGGCAGCACTTCATGATAACCACCGCCCAGACGCTCAACACCTTCGATCACAATCGTATCTGTGCCGGCACCCGAGATTTTCGCCCCCAGGGTATTGAGGAAATCGGCCGTATCGACAATTTCCGGCTCACGGGCGGCATTTTCAATCACGGTTTTGCCTTGTGCCAGCGTCGCCGCCGACATGATGGTCACAGTCGCGCCAACGCTGACCTTATCCATCACGATGTGAGCGCCTTTCAGACGGCCCGCCACTTCGGCTTTCACATAGCCTTCTTCCAGGGTAATCGTCGCCCCCAGTTGTTCCAGGCCATGAATGTGCAAATCAACCGGACGGGCACCAATCGCACAGCCCCCTGGCAGCGACACCTGGCCCTTGCCGAAGCGGGCCACCAGAGGCCCCAGCGCCCAAATAGAAGCGCGCATGGTTTTCACCAGGTCGTAAGGGGCGCAATATTCATTGATATGGCTGGCATCGACATAGACAGAGCCATTACGCTCCACTTTTGCGCCTAAACGGCTCAGCAGTTCCATCGTGGTATCAATATCACGCAACTTAGGAACATTGCCGACTTCAACCGGCTCTTCGGCCAGCAATGAAGCAAACAAAATTGGCAGGGCAGCATTTTTTGCGCCCGAAATCGCGACTTCGCCGCGGAGTGGGCCATTGCCCTGAATTCGAAACTTCTGCATTGGTTATCTCTTACAAAGACATCAGCTTCTTGTCACGCGCCCACTCTTCGGGAGTGTAGGCTTTGATTGACAAGGCATGAATGGCATTACTGGCAATATGCGACATCAAAGGTGCATAGACGGCCTGCTGTTTTTTCACACGGCTCATGCCGTCAAACATTGCACCGACAGCAATCACCTGATAGTGGCTGCCTTCGCCATTCACTATGACTTCATCCAGCTCCAACGCATTTTCAAGAATTTGTTTAATTTCAGATATTTCCACAAGCTATCCTCTACTTGAGCTGTTGATCATTCCAGGCAGGCAGCCAGCACAGTGTCGACATGACTAAGACGGAGCAGGGTTAACAATTGTTGCGGCACGCCTTGCAGCACCAGATGACGTCCTGCCTGAGTGAGTTCCCGGTGCAAATGCAGCAGCATCACCATACCCGCAGAGTCTACCCGAGTCAGGTCAGACAGTTCGATCGTGACCTTAGCATCTTGTGGCATCCATTCACGTCTTTGCTGCCAAAAGGCTGGCACTGTGTCACGTTCCAGCACTCCTGACAAGCGGTAATGGCCATTTTCCTGCACCTGCCAATGGACGGCGGGATTCCCCATGGTCATTTTTCCTCAGGTTTGATTGGCTTAGCCGCCAGAGCACGTAAATCCTGCGTGACCTTGTCGACACCCTGCGTGCGCAGTTGCCCGCTCCATTCACTCTGTTTGGTTGAAATCATACTGACCCCTTCGGCCACCATGTCGTAACCTTGCCACTCATTGGTCTGCTTATTCTTACGCAGTTTGAAATCCAGACGGATCGGCGGACGTTGCGCATCCAGAATATCGACACGGATAGACACGATAGAACTGCTGGCCGGCACCGACTTAACCGGCTCCATCCGAATCTCCTGATCCGTGTACTGAGTCAGTACCTGAGCATAAGAGGCGACCAGATAATCAGTAAATGCATTCACAAAGTTATTACGCTGCTCTTTGGTCGTCTGCTTCAACTGCGGCCCCAGCACTTTATAAGCGGCATAACGGGTGTTGATATAAGGCAGCAGTTCCTGACGAACCACAGTGCGTAAATAGTCAGGGTTACGCTGAATCTGGGCCTGCTCAGATTTAAGACGGGCAAATGTCTGTTGCGACACGGCCTGCATCAATTTATAAGGGTCGGTTTTATCTACAGTCGCAGCGCTGGCAAAGAGCGGTATACACGCTATCGTCAGGCATAAAATTTTCAAAAATTTCATTGTACTCTTCCTTATTTCTCGCCGTCGTTACCGATGCTGTACAGCACCTGGCCAATCATGTCTTCCAGCACCAGTGCCGATTTGGTGTCTTCAATGAAGTCACCGTCATCCAGCATCACAATACCTTCGTCAACAAAGCCCGGAGACAGCCCGAGGTACTGCTCGCCCAGTAAGCCTGAAGTAAGAATGGCAGCGGAACTGGTTTCTGGAAAGTAACCGTATTTTTTCTCAATCGCGAGTGTCACTACGGGGACATAAGACTCTGTATCCAGGGTAATATTGCTCACCGTGCCTATGGTCACACCGCCTACTTTAACCGGTGAACGAACCTTCAAGCCGCCAATATTATCAAACCGCGCCTTCAGGTCGTAAGATTCAGAACTCCCGAAGCTTTTCACATCCGCCACTTTGAATACCAGCACCAGCAACGCCACAATCCCTGCTAAAACGAAGCTGCCGACCCAAAGTTCTAATTGTCTGTTCTGTTGCATGATTAATTCCCAAACATGAGTGCTGTCAGCACAAAATCTAAACCTAATACCGCCAATGAAGAATTCACGACTGTCCGGGTGGTTGCCCGGCTGATACCTTCGGATGTCGGTACGGCATCAAACCCATTAAAAATGGCAATCCAGGTGACCGTAACGGCAAAACACAGCGACTTGATCAGGCTGTTGCCGATGTCATAGCCCAGCTCTACCGATGACTGCATCACAGACCAGAAACTGCCGTAATCAATGCCTTTCCAGTTCACACCCACCAGTTGGCCGCCCCAGATGCCAACCGCAATAAAGAGCATTGTCAGCAGCGGCATGGAAATAACGCCCGCCCAGAAACGTGGCGCGACCACACGGCGCAGCGGGTCAACAGCCATCATTTCCATGCTTGAAATCTGCTCAGTGGCTCTCATCAAGCCAATTTCCGCGGTCAGGGCCGAACCGGCCCGGCCGGCAAACAGCAAGGCTGTCACCACAGGTCCCAGCTCCCGCAACAGCGACAGTGCCACCATCTGGCCAAGACTGGTTTCTGCACCAAAATCCACCAGCACAATAAATCCCTGAAGGCTCAGTACCATACCGATAAATAAGCCTGACACCATAATGATGGCGACGGAGAGCACCCCAACCGAATAAAGCTGCTTTAACAACAATGGAAACATTTTGGCGGGTTGCGGCTTGCTCACCAGGGCGCCGGATAACAGCAAGGTCGCCCGCCCCATGGTGCGGCAACTGGACAGCGTACTGTGTCCCATCCGCACGATAAAATCCGTTAACATAATATGGAATTACCTTTCTATTTCGCGATAGCCCGCAAACTCGTATTGAGTTAGCGGTTACGACGAGAGCTGGCTGAAAAGATCCTGCTCCAGTGCTGGTGCAGGGTATTTGAACGGCACAGGACCGTCAGCGTTTCCATCGAGAAACTGGCGAACTTTCTCATCGGGATTCGCATTGAGCTCATCTGGGGTACCGCTGCCAATGATTTTACCACCGGACAGTAAATACACATGATCAGCAATACTCATGACTTCCGGGACATCGTGTGACACGATCACTGAGGTAATGCTCAGGGCCTCGTTCAGGCTATGGATCAGCTTGACCAGCACCCCCATGGTAATGGGATCCTGTCCGACAAAAGGTTCGTCATACATGATAAGGTCGGGATCCAGTGCGATCGCCCGAGCCAGCGCTGCGCGACGTGCCATACCACCGGACAGTTCACTGGGCATCAAGTTCGCCGCTCCCCGTAGCCCGACGGCTTCGAGTTTGAGCAGTACTAAAGTACGCAGCAAATCTTCAGGCAGATCGGTGTGCTCGCGCAAAGGAAACGCCACATTGTCAAACACTGTCATGTCGGTGAACAGCGCACCGGACTGAAAAAGCATACTCATCCGTTTGCGCGCCCGGTACAAGTCGTTGCGCGATAAAGCCGGAATATTTTTATCGTCAAACCAGATCTCCCCCTGATCCGGCATAATTTGCCCGCCAATCAGACGAAGCAGGGTCGTTTTACCGATGCCGGACGGCCCCATGATGGCAGTGATCTTGCCTTTCGGGACCTCCAGTGACACATCATCGAAGATTTTGCGTTCACCCCGGGAAAATGTCAGGTTGTTAATTCGAATTAGCGCTTCGGTTGCTGTCATAACCTTCCTAAATACCCTTACATCAGTGATTCATCCGGAATGCACGTCGATACAAGCATAATTGAATGTAATTAATTAGTTATATTGCATGCGATTGATCATAGGTAGATTCCCTGACCAACTCAAGGTAATACCTGTCAGCTCGTTGTGATTTTTCGTTTTTTGCCGTTGCCCGGTAACACAGACCCGGCTCAGGTTATGAACCTTGTTTTTTATAACATAAAAGTCCTGAATGAAACCAATCCCGCTGTGTATTCAGTGCCACAAACACACGCACTTTGCATCAGCGGCCCATTTCCCATATAAAGATCACAGCACCCAAAGCAAATACTCTCGGCTTTTCCTTCCATTTTCGTCAGTGAAACGTCAAAATTACCCCCTTAAAAACCAGCTCATTGAAAAATCTATAAGGGTTAATAATGCTTGAAGCCATCTTGTTACTCGGTATCGGACTTGCGTTACTGGTATGGAGTGCGGATCGACTTGTCTTTGGAGCAGCAGCCTTAGCAAGGAATTTAGGGGTTGCCCCGCTCATTATTGGTATGACCATATTGGCGATGGGCTCTTCCGCCCCCGAAATGATGGTCTCTGCCACTGCCGCGCTGGCGGGAAAAACGGACACTGCCGTCGGTAACGTGCTGGGCTCCAACATTGCAAATATTGCGTTAATCCTGGGTTTAACCGCCCTTATCAAGCCTTTATCCATCAGTTCCGGCATCATTCGCCGTGAACTCCCGCTGATGATGGTGGTCACACTGATTGCCGGTGTATTGCTGTGGGACAGTTATTTAGGCTTTTTTGAAGGCGTCTTACTGGTCGTGCTGTTTGTTATTTTTATTCTGGCGATGCTGAAAATCAGCCGCAGCGGAAATAATGGCGCTCAAGACATACTGCTGGAAGAGCAGGAATCTGAAATTCCTCAGGGCGTCAGCAATATGGCGGCGTCAGTATGGATTGTGATTGGCTTGCTCTTGCTGCCTTATGCGGCCAACATGCTGGTTGATTCTGCCGTGACGATTGCCAAATACTTCGGCATGAGCGATCTGGTGATCGGCCTGACGATTATTGCCGTCGGGACCAGCCTGCCGGAACTGGCAGCCTCGATTGCCAGCATCCACAAAGGCGAAGACGATATGGCCGTGGGTAACATCATCGGTTCCAATGTCTTCAATATTCTGGCGGTGATGGGACTGCCTGGCCTGCTTAACCCTTCGGTGATCAGTCCGCTGGCGATGGGCCGTGACTTTTACGTGATGCTGGGCATCTCTGTCCTGCTGGTGCTGATGGCACTGGGTAGACGCCGTCGTATCAACCGCCTGGAAGGCTTGATTCTGATTTTATGCTTTGTCGCCTATCAGAGCTATCTGCTTTATAATATGGCGGCTTAACCGAGAGCAAAACTATGCCTGATTCCTTTGACTACGGCCAGATTGGCCGGCGTGTGATTGACATTGAAGCGGAAGCCCTCAGAGGCCTGTCGCAATATATCAATGGCAGTTTCAGTGAAGCCTGTCAGCTCATCAGCCGCTGTCAGGGAAAAGTGATCGTCATGGGGATGGGCAAATCCGGCCATATCGGCTGTAAGATTGCCGCCACCCTTGCCAGCACCGGCACGCCGGCATTTTTTGTCCATCCCGGCGAAGCCAGTCACGGCGATCTGGGCATGCTGGATCAACGTGATATTGTGCTGGCCATTTCCAATTCCGGGGAAGCCGGTGAAATTCTGACCCTGTTGCCTGTGATGAAACGCCAGGGCATTGCTTTAATCAGCATGACAGGCAAGCCCGAATCCACCATGGCACGGCTGGCTCAGGTACATTTGCAAATCACAGTCAATCAGGAAGCCTGCCCGCTCAACCTGGCTCCCACCTCCAGTACCACGGCCACCCTGGCCATGGGGGATGCGCTGGCCATTGCGCTGATGGAAGCGCGCGGGTTTACTGCAGACGATTTTGCTCTCTCCCACCCCGGCGGCGCGCTGGGTCGTAAATTGCTGCTACGCATTGCCGATGTGATGCACAGCGGCGAGCGCCTGCCTGTGATCCATCAAGATGCCAGCATCAAAGATGCCCTGCTCGAAGTTTCCCGCCAAGGGCTGGGGATGACGGCCATCGTTGATGATAATCAAAGGTTAAGCGGCATCTTTACCGATGGTGACCTTCGCCGCTTGCTCGATAAACGCATTGATATCCATCAGACACGGATTGGGGAAGTCATGTCTCCGAATCCGGCGACCATTGCCTCTCAGGTACTGGCCGCCGAAGGACTGAAACTGATGGAAGAAAGAAAAATTAACGGCCTGCTGGTTGTCGATGATAACCAGCTGGTCGGTGCTCTGAATATGCATGACCTGCTCAGAGCCGGAGTAATGTAATGACAACAGAAATGCAATCCACCCTGTACGGTCCGGTTCCGCAGCACCTCTTTCAGCAGGCAAAAAACATCAGTCTGCTGATCTGCGATGTTGATGGCGTGTTTTCCGATGGCCGCATTTACATGGGTAACCATGGCGAAGAGCTGAAAACTTTTCATACCCGGGACGGCTATGGCATCAAATCTCTGATGGCCGCCGGCGTCGAAGTCGCCATCATCACAGGTCGCCGCTCGCAGATTGTTGAAAACCGGATGTCGGCACTGGGTATCCAGCATATCTATCAGGGCCAGGACAACAAACTGGCAGCCTACCAGGATATCGTGGATAAACTGGGGATTGCGGCGGAGCATACGGCCTATATCGGTGATGATCTCATTGACTGGCCCGTGATGGCTGAAGTGGGGCTGTCCGTCTGCGTCGCCGACGGCCACCCGCTGCTGTCACAGCGTGCCGACCTGACCACACGTACCAAAGGCGGTTATGGCGCGGTACGGGAAGTCTGCGATCTGATTCTTGAAGCGCGCGGCGAATTGGATCAGCATAAGGGTCTGAGCATATGACGTTAAACCGGCTATTCTGTGGGGTGCTGGTCATACTGTGTGCATGGACCGGTTACTACCTGCTGCAAAAGCACTGGCAGCAGGAAACCCTGACCGCACCCGATAACGAAAAGCCGATCTTTACCGGGACCGGGGTGAAAAATACCTCATACAACGAGGCGGGCATTCGCAGCTACCGCATCGAATCAGACACCCTGGAGTATTACAACCTCAGCGGGAATACCGAATTCCAGCAACCGGTGATCTGGGTATACAAAGAGGGAACAGAAAGTGAATGGCGCATCAGTGCAAATCACGCCACACTAGATAAAGAACACATATTGCAGATGTCTGGTAATGTGCGGATCTTCAATCTGTTACCTGACTCCGCCATTAATGCGATAAAAACAGATACACTGCGATTAGATTTAATCAGCAAAGATTTCGACACCCCCGATCCGGTCACGATTACCGGCAGTGCCTTTCAGAATGAAGGCATTGGGATGAAAGGGAACATGGAACGCAGTGTGGCGACCCTGATGAATAATGTGAAAGGTAGATATGAAGCTTTGCAAAATTAGCGCCCTGCTGTGCCTGGTAGTCAGCACCTCTGGCTGGGCATTAAGCAACGATACCGAGCAGCCGATATATATCAACTCGGACAGCCAGGAGCTGGACATCCAGAAAAACGTGGTGACCTTTACCGGCAACGTCTCGCTGCGTCAGGGCAGTATTGATATCCGTGCCGACAAAATCATTGTCACTCGCCAGACTCAAAATGGCGATCAGCAGACGATCGATGCCTATGGATCGCCAGCCACGTTTTATCAGAAGATGGATGACGGCAAACCGATCAACGGCTCTGCCATGCAAATGCGCTATGAAACGGCAAGCGAATTTCTCAAGATGACAGACAAAGCCGTGCTGGTTCAGGAAGGCAGCGAAATTAAGGGCAAAACCATCAGTTACAAGATTGATGAGCAGAAGCTGGTTGCGACCAGTGGTGATCAACAGCGCGTGACCACCATATTGCAGCCGAACCAGATCAAACAAAAACAATAAATAAGAGAACGAATGTCAAAGTTAACCGCAACCCATCTGGCGAAAAGCTACAACGGCCGAAAAGTCGTTTCCGATGTCAGCCTGGAAGTGGAATCTGGCAAGATTGTCGGTCTGCTTGGCCCGAACGGTGCCGGCAAAACCACGTCGTTTTATATGATTGTTGGTCTGGTCGCCCGTGATGAAGGCCAGATTACCATTGACGGCCACGACATCAGCCTGCAACCCATGCATAACCGCGCCCGGATGGGAATTGGTTATCTGCCGCAGGAAGCGTCTATCTTCCGCAAGCTGAGTGTGCATGACAACCTGATGGCAGTGCTGCAAACCCGCTCCGATCTGAGCAAAGCCGAGCGTCAGGACAAACTTGAGGAACTGCTGGATGAATTCCACATTCAGCATATTCGCAACAGTCAGGGCATGGCATTGTCAGGCGGTGAGCGCCGCCGGGTAGAGATAGCCCGCGCACTGGCGGCAAACCCTAAGTTTATTTTGCTGGATGAACCCTTTGCCGGGGTCGACCCCATCTCGGTGATCGACATCAAGAAGATCATCGAACACCTCAGAGACCGCGGCCTGGGCGTGTTGATCACAGACCACAACGTACGCGAAACGCTGGACGTTTGTGAGCACGCTTATATCGTCAGCCAGGGACAGCTGATTGCGCACGGTACACCGTCTGATGTCCTCAATGACGAACACGTGAAACGCGTCTATCTGGGAGACCAGTTCCGTCTATAGTTATAGATAAAAGGACACAACCGAGGTAAGCTGCCAAGGCTGGTCGAAGGTTTTGATTCGACTGGCCTAAAGACCCCAAAACAAGCGATTCATACAATAATCACAAGGTGTCTGTACACGCATGAAAACTTCGCTCCAGCTCAAGCTTGGCCAACAATTGGCAATGACGCCGCAACTGCAACAGGCCATTCGTCTGCTGCAACTTTCTACCCTGGATCTGCAACAGGAAATCCAGGAGGCCTTAGATGCCAACCCCCTGCTGGAGCTTGACGAAAGCCACCCGGATGGCGACACCCCGTCGTCTGATGCTGATGACATCCACGCCGACGGCAAAAACGATGCCGCAGAGCAATACGAGGACATCAGCAGCGATTCCTTTGATACCTCCGATGTCATCGAACAGCGCGAAATGCCTGCTGAACTGCCCGTCGATACCACCTGGGACGATGTCTACAGCGCCGGGACCGGCAGTGCAGGGATTGCGCCGGATGACGACATGCCGGTTTATCAGGGGGAGACCACAGAAACCCTGCAAGATTACCTGATGTGGCAGCTGGAACTGACGCCGTTCAGCGACACCGACCGCGCCATTGCTTTTGCCATCATTGATGCCGTGGATGAGAAAGGCTATCTCACCTGCACCTGCGACGATATTCTGGAAAGCATGGGCGATGAAAACGTCGAGCTGGATGAAGTCGAAGCCGTGCTCAAACGCGTCCAGCAATTTGATCCGCTGGGCGTGGCATCACGGGATCTGCGCGAGTGCCTGCTGCTGCAGCTGGCCACCTATCCGGAAGATACGCCCTGGCTGAACGAAGCGAAAATGGTACTGATTGAACACCTGGATTTGCTGGGTAACCGCGACTATCGTCAGCTGATGCGTGACACTAAGCTCAAAGAAGATGAGCTGAAAAACGTCATGGCGCTGATCCACACGCTGGAGCCCCGTCCGGGCAACCGGGTGGTCGCCTCGGAAACCGAGTACGTTATTCCTGATGTGTCTGTGTTCAAGGATAAAGGCAAATGGGTGGTGACGATTAACCCGGACAGTGTGCCGCGTCTTCGCGTCAACGAACAATACGCAGCGATGAGCAAACAAACGCGCAACAGTGCCGACAGCCAGTTTATCCGTAGCCACCTTCAGGATGCCAAATGGCTGATCAAGAGCCTGGAGAGCCGCAACGATACCCTGCTGAAAGTGGCACGCTGCATTGTTGAACATCAGCAAGATTTTTTTGAATACGGTGAGGAAGCCATGAAACCTATGGTCCTCAACGATATTGCCCTGGCCGTTGAAATGCACGAATCAACGATCTCCCGGGTGACCACCCAGAAATTTATGCATACCCCACGCGGTATTTTTGAGTTGAAGTACTTCTTCTCAAGCCATGTCAGTACGGATAACGGCGGAGAATGCTCCTCCACGGCTATTCGCGCGCTGGTGAAGAAATTGGTTGCGGCCGAAAATCAGGCCAAACCCTTGAGTGATAGCAAAATTGCGACATTACTGGCGGATCAAGGCATCATGGTGGCTAGACGCACAATAGCCAAATACCGTGAATCGCTGGGTATCCCGCCGTCAAGCCAAAGAAAGCGCCTGCTCTGATTGCCGGCGATTAAGGAGGAAGATGTCTATGCAAATTAATCTCACTGGTCACCACATTGAAATTACCCCAGCCCTGCGTGAGTATGTGACAACAAAGTTCGATAAGCTGGAACGCTTTTTCGACAAAATTAATAACGTGCATGTGGTACTGAATGTAGAAAAAATGCAGCAGATTGCCGAGGCAACACTGCACATTAATGCGGGAGAAATCCACGCGAAAGCAGATTCTGAAAATATGTATGCGGCAATTGATCAATTAACTGATAAACTGGTCCGTCAACTGAACAAACATAAAGACAAACTCAATAGTCATTAACATGCAACTGAGTCGAGTATTAAGCCTGGACTGCACCAAGAGTGCAGTCCACTGCTCCAGTAAAAAACGTGCGCTGGAAATCATCAGCGAAATTGCTGGCCAACATTTAAACCAGAACCCTCAACCCCTGTTCGAGTGTATGCTCAACCGTGAAAAAATGGGGAGTACAGGTATTGGTAATGGTATTGCCATTCCCCATGGTCGTGTCACCGACAGCGAACAAGCGATTGCGGTGCTGATCCAGTGTCAGCAGCCTATCCAGTTCGATGCGATTGACAATCAGCCCGTCGATCTGCTTTTTGCGCTTCTGGTGCCGGATGCCCAGTGCAAAGAACACCTGAAGACGCTGTCCAGCATGGCAGAAAAGCTCAGCGATAAAGCGGTTCTCAAGCAGCTCAGAGCTGCAAAAAGCGATGAAGAGCTTTACCAGATCATGACCTCAGAGCCGTCATAACAGCCATCAGGAAGGTTTGTCATGAAATTGATGATAGTCAGCGGCCGCTCAGGCTCAGGTAAATCAGTGGCGCTCAGGGTACTGGAAGATCTCGGCTATTACTGTGTCGATAATCTGCCGGTACACCTGCTTTCTGATCTGATCCAGACCCTGGATCCCCATACCCAGAAAGTAGCGGTCAGCGTTGATGTCCGTAACATGCCGGCCGATCATGATATTACCAGCTCAGTACTGGAAGCTGTCCGCCAGCAAGCTGATGTCAACCTGCTGTTTCTTGATGCCGATGACAATACTCTGGTCAAACGCTACAGCGAAACCCGCCGGTTACATCCGCTCTCGCGGCAGAACATGAGTCTGGAAGAAGCAATTCAGGCGGAAAGCGCCTGGCTGGCAAATCTGAAAGAAGCCGCCGATCTGGTGCTGGACACCACGCAACTGTCGATTCATGATCTCAGTGAAACCGTGCGTGCGCGTGTGCTGGGACGTCAGGCCCGCGAACTGGTGATGGTGTTCGAGTCTTTTGGCTTCAAACATGGCTTACCAACGGATGCCGATTACGTGTTTGATGTCCGCTTTTTGCCCAATCCTCACTGGGTGCCTGAACTCAAGCCGCAAACCGGCCTCGACACTGAGGTGCAGGACTATCTGGCGAGCCATCATGAAGTCAGTCAGCTGATTTACCAGATCCGGCATTTTCTCGAAAGCTGGCTCCCCTTGCTTGAGAAAAACAACCGCAGTTACGTCACGGTCGCCATTGGCTGTACCGGCGGCCAGCACCGTTCTGTATACGTTGCCCAGCAACTGGCCGATTATTTCCGCCAGCGGGGACAACAGGTTCAGGTGCGTCATCGCACCCTGGAAAAACAAGGTCACCTGAAGCATTGAGCATGAATACTGTCAGCCGGGAACTCTTCATTAAAAACCGCCTTGGTTTGCATGCCAGAGCGGCCATTAAGCTGGTCGAACTGGCGCAGAGTTTTGATGCCATTATCACGGTCACCAACGAAGACAAATCCGCCACCGCCGACAGTGTGATGGGGTTATTGATGCTGGAGTCGGCACAAGGCCAGAAGATCATCGTCAGCGCCGAAGGGGGGACGCCAGCGTCGCACTGGAAGCGGTCGCCTCGTTGATCGAAAACGGTTTTGATGAAGAGAACTGATCCCTGAACCGGGTGCTCAATCGCCTGTCTCCTGAAAGGATTTGCCCCTATCTTGCCTGCATCCGTCCCGAATAACGACAAAACACCCGGCAACCGACGATAAATCACCATTTTGGAACCTCCCCCTCTCTTTCTTACAGCCAGGTGAAATCTTAGCAAGATCTCAGATCCAGTGAGACAAAGACGGCGCTATTACGTTAATATTCAGCTTATTGCGCCATTTCCCGGCTGCCGCTGTCGCAACAGAGCTGGGTGTATTCACGAAGCAAGGTAGTTCTCTCTATGGCGGACGTTTTCGAGCAAGATCAAACCCACCAGACACTGCAGCAGGTGAACCAGGCCCTGGATCGAGGGATGTTCGTTCACGTCCGGCGAATGTTGCAGGATATGGAGCCTGAGGATATCGCTCACCTGCTTGAAGCCTGTCCGCCCAAAGAACGTCAGGTCCTGTGGCAACTGACCGATCCTGAAGAGCAGGGTGAGATCCTTGACGAGCTGTCTGAAGACGTCAAAGACGGTATCGTGGCCATGATGGCGCCGGAAAAACTGGCGGCCGTCACAGAAGGCATGGAAAGTGATGACGTCGCTTACGTGCTGCGCAGTTTGCCTGACAACCGTTTCCGTGAAGTCCTGGCGCAAATGGATGCCGCGGATCGCCATCGCGTCGAGTTAGCGATGGCTTATCCGGAAGAAAGCGCTGGCGGTATCATGAGTACCGACTTCGTGACCATCCGCGGCGATGTCACCGCCGATGTGGTCCTGCGCTATCTGCGCATGCGGGGCGAGCTCCCTGAAGCCACAGATACCCTCTATGTGGTTGACGAACACAATGTGCTGATTGGCCACCTCTCGCTGGCCACCCTGATCACCACTCAGCCTGACGTACAGATTCATGAGGTGATGGACGATCCGGATGAAGCCATCAATGTCGAGATGGACGACAGTGAAGTGGCCAATCTGTTTGAGCGTCGTAACTGGCTCTCGGCCCCTGTGGTCGATGCCAGCAACCAGCTGGTCGGCCGGATCACCATTGATGATGTGGTCGATATCATCCGGGAAGATGCCGAACACTCCATGATGAGTATGGCCGGTATGGACGACGATGAAGATACCTTTGCGCCTGTGATGAAATCCGCCCGCCGGCGCAGCATCTGGCTGGGTGTGAATGTTTTAGCAGCATTGGCCGCCGCTTCTGTCTCCAACATGTTTGAAGACACCCTGGATAAAATGGCCGCTATCGCCGTTCTGATGACAATCGTGCCCTCGATGGGCGGAGTTGCCGGCAACCAGACTGTCGCCCTGGTGATCCGCGGTCTGGCCGTCGGCCATATCGGCGATTCCAACACCCGCTGGCTGCTCAGTAAAGAAGCCCGGGTCGGTTTAATCAACGGTCTGTTGTGGGCCGGGATTATCGGTGGTGTGGTGGTCTTGTGGAAAGGCAACCTGATGCTTGGCGCCATTATTGCCGGCGCGATGCTGACCAATTTGCTAATCGCCGGTATCGCCGGGGTCGGAGTACCGATAATTCTGAAGAAACTCAATGTCGACCCGGCACTCGCGGGTGGCATGGCATTAACCACGATTACCGATATTATCGGCCTGTCGGTGTTTCTCGGCCTGGCGACTGTGTTTCTCACCTGATGGTTCAGAAACAAAAAAGGTCCGGCACCGGGCCAGACCTTTTTTATCACTCAGAGCCTGTGATTACTCACCGGCAATTTTCATCGATTCCAGCAAGATAGAACCGGTCTGAATCTGGCTGCGGGTTTCAATGTCTGTCCCGATAGCCACAATATTTGCCATCATATCTTTCAGATTTCCGGCAATGGTCACTTCACTGACCGGGTATTGGATCACGCCATTTTCAACCCAGAAACCGGCAGCCCCGCGCGAATAATCACCGGTCACGATATTCACGCCCTGCCCCATCAGCTCGGTCACCAGAAACCCGGTACCCAGCTTGCGCAGCATGGCATTGAAATCTTCACCGGTACTGGACACCTGCCAGTTGTGGATACCTCCGGCATGCCCGGTCGGCTGACGCCCCAGCTTGCGGGCGGCATAACTGGTCATCAGATAGGTTTTCAGCACCCCATCCTGAATGATTTCCCTGTCATGGGTGGCCAGGCCTTCGCTGTCAAACGGTGTACTGGCCAGGCCGCGCAGCAGGTGCGGGCGCTCACTGATGTTGAGCCAGGACGGGAAAATCTGCTCATCGAGCATATCCAGCAGGAAAGTCGACTTGCGGTATAAATTCGACCCGCTGATCCCCATCACCAAATGGCCGAACAAGCCGGTGGCAACATCGGAGGCAAACATCACTGGGGCCTGACGAGTCGACAACTTCTGCGGATCAATCCGGCTGACCGTGCGTTCTGCCGCCAGCTGGCCGACCTTTTCAGGCGTCCATAAATCGCTGGTACGGCGCGCCAGGGTATAGCTGTAGTCGCGCTCCATGTCGCCATTCTTGCCCTCGGCAATCACACAGCAACTGATACTGTGGCGGCTGCTCGGGTAGCTGGCCAGCATACCGTGCGTATTGCCATACACCCGGATACCATAGTGGCTGTCATAACTGGCACCATCACTCTGTTTAATGCGGCTGTCAGCATCCAGTGCAGCCTGCTCGGCAGCAATCGCGATCGAAGCGGCATGATCGGGCTCAGGTTCATCCGGGTAGAAAAGATCCAGCTCCGGGATGTTTTTGGCCATCAGCTCTGCCGGCCCCGGGCCACCGAAGGGATCTTCCGAGGTATGACGCGCGATTTCAAGCGCTGCTGCCACGGTTTGTGCAATCGCCGCTTCACTCAAGTCTGAGGTAGACGCACTGCCTTTGCGCTGGCCGCGGTAGACAGTAATCCCCATCGCGCCATCGCTGTTAAACTCGACATTCTCAACCTCACACAAGTGAGTAGAGACACTGATCCCTGTGGATTTGTTAATCGCCACTTCAGCTGCATCAGCCTGCTGACCAGCAAGCTCAAGTGCACGGGCGACTGCCTGTTCCAGCTCGCTACGCTGCTGGGCGACTTGTTGTTTCACATCCATAGTCATACTTTATTTACACGGTTTCCCTAAGGATAACACTCAAGGCAATTAAAATGCGCCCAAATTCAACTTGAAGCTGATAAAATAGAGACATTGAAGTCTGTCATGAGCCTGATATGAGCCGTAAAAATAAAAAAGCCCCATGGGAAGAGGAAGAAGAAATCATCTGGGTCAGTAAATCCGAGATGAAACGTGACATGGAAGCCCTGCAAAAACTGGGCGAAGAGCTGGTCAAGCTCAAGCCCGGCGCATTAGCGAAAATCCCGCTGAGCGACGAGCTTCGTATGGCAATCAAAGACGCCCAGCGATTTAAGCAGGAGGCCTATCGCCGCCAGCTGCAGTTTATCGGTAAACAGATGCGTAATATTGACATCGAACCGATTCAGGCCGCGCTGGACAAGCTGAATAACAAGCATGCTCAGGTCACCGCTCAGCTGCACAAGCTGGAAGCTTTGCGTGATCGCATGATTGATGACGGCGATACCGTGATCAATGAAGTGATGGAAGCCCATCCGGATGCTGACCGCCAGCAACTGCGTCAGCTGGTTCGCATGGCCGCGAAAGAAAAAGCCGCCAACAAGCCAGCCAAAGCCTACCGCGAAATCTTTCAGGTACTGAAAGCGCTCTACATCCAAGACTGATTCAGTGCACAAGAGACAAAAATGCCAGCAAATGCTGGCATTTTTTATTGATATCCATCCGTTCGGATGTGCTTACTGCGTGCCGCCGACTGTCATCGAAGCCAGCTTCAGGGTTGGCTGCCCGACACCGACAGGGATGCTTTGTCCGGCTTTGCCGCAGACGCCCACGCCCCGATCAAGTTCCAGATCGTTCCCCACCATTGAGACTTTCTGCATCGCTTCAATGCCGCTGCCGATTAAGGTTGCCCCTTTAATCGGACGGGTAATTTTACCCTTTTCAATCAGGTAAGCTTCTGAAGCTGAGAAGACAAATTTACCGGACGTAATGTCGACCTGACCACCGCCGAAATTCGGGGCATAAATCCCGTTCTCAACACTGGCAATGATCTCTTCCGGCGTATGTTCGCCCGGCAGCATGTAGGTATTGGTCATGCGCGGCATCGGCAGGTGCGCATAAGACTCACGACGGCCGTTGCCGGTTGGCGCCACGCCCATCAGACGGGCATTGAGCTTATCTTGCATATAGCCTTTGAGCTTGCCCCCTTCCACCAGCACATTGTACTGGCCCTGGGTACCTTCATCATCAATACTCAGCGAGCCGCGCCGATCGGCCAGCGTGCCGTCATCGACGATAGTACACAGGCTAGAAGTCACCTGTTGCCCCATCTGGCCCGAGAACATGGATGAGCCCTTGCGGTTGAAATCACCTTCCAGACCGTGCCCGACGGCTTCATGCAGCAAGACACCCGGCCAGCCCGCCCCGAGCACCACCGGCATTGTCCCGGCAGGAGCCGGATCGGCATCAATGTTCACCAGCGCCTGGCGCAGGGCTTCGTCGGCATATTGCAAGGCAACGGACTTGCCGTCATTTTCAGTCATAAAATACTGATAACCAAACCGGCCGCCACCGCCCGCACTGCCGCTTTCGCGTTTGCCGTTCTTCTCGATCAGCACGCTGACAGAAAAGCGCACCAGCGGACGAATATCCGCCGCATAGGTGCCGTCTATCGCGGCGACCAGCACCTGCTCATAGACACCGTTAATACTGACGGAGACTTCTTTCACCAAGGGTTCTTTGGCACGGATATAGGCATCCACTTGCTGCAGCAGGGCAATTTTTTCCTGACGCTCCAGGCTCTCCAGCGGATTGATCCCGGCATAGACAGGCGTTACCGGCGATGAGGCAAAGGCCTGAACCTTGCCAGATCCGCCACTGCGGGCAATACCGCGTGCCGCTTTGGCACTCTGAGTCAGTGACAGCTTGCTGATCTGATCTGAGTAGGCAAAACCGGTTTTTTCACCGGAGACCGCACGAACACCCACACCGCGATCGATATTAAAAGAGCCGTCTTTGATGATACTGTCTTCCAGCACCAGAGATTCGTGCCAGCTGGACTGAAAATAAATATCGCCATAATCCACGTTCCGGGCGGCCATCAGCCCCAGAATCTGGCTGAGATCATCACGCTCAAGCCCGGATTGGGCCAGCATGGTCTGTTCTACGGTTTCCAGCATCATTGCCTTACTCTTCTGTGTTGCACTGCTGCACCTGAAAACGGCTATGTTGCAGCAATGGCATATTCATTCGTATCTGTGCGCTCAGACCCAGATCAATCTCTGCGGTGATCACACCTGTACCCTGCTCCTGGCAGGCGACAACTTGTCCCCACGGATCGATAATCATCGAGTGACCCCAGGTTTCCCGCCCCTGGTTATGCTCACCCCATTGCGCGGCAGCGACAATCCAGCACTGCGTTTCAATGGCGCGTGCGCGCAGCAGGATGTCCCAATGCGCTTTGCCGGTAACTTTGGTAAACGCGGCCGGCACGACTATGATATCGGCCCCCTGTGCCCGCAATGCGCTGTACAGTTGGGGGAAGCGGACATCATAACAGATCGACAGTCCAATGTTGCCGAAAGGTGTTTCCACCACCTGAACCGCCTCTCCCGGCCGGAAGGTGTCCGACTCGCGATAGCTGTGGTGACGATCGGCAACCTCCACATCAAACATGTGCAATTTATCGTAATGGGCCTGCAGCTGGCCCTGATCGTCGAACAGCAAGGCGGTGGTCGACATGCTGCCATCTTCACGCCGGATAGGCATCGATCCTATCAGTAACCAAATACCCAGCTGGCGGGACAGTGCGGCGAGCTGACGTTGCAGCACACCTTCACCCAGAGGTTCAGCATATTGTTCGTAGTCAGCCCGGGTACCGAAAATCAGGCAGTTTTCGGGCGTGACGATCAGTTTCGCTTCCTGCAGCTGCAGCCCCTTCAACTTCTTTTTCAGCTGCTGCAGATTCAGTTCAGGATCAGGCCCGGAATTCATCTGTACTACACCCACTCTAGCCATCACGCACTCCATTACAAATTGATTTTCTTGTTATGATTACCTCAGCTTCACCACTCAGGCCAAGCCGGAAACACCTTGTTTATTATTGCTCAACCTGCTGCTTCAGGGCAGCAGGCACCTTAAACTCACCAGTAAAGCGCGATTGCTCTGTGACTGTGGGTGACTCTATCGGGCCGCTGACGACATAGTTAATCTGGGTAAAGACATCCACCACAGGCGACAGGGCGGTCGAAATCGCAAACACCACGATGGCTGTCTGCGGTGCGACGGCAAACGCTGTCAGCACCGGGATACCGGATGTCAGATCAGGAATAAACTTCACTCGGGCATTCACTGTCTCATTAACCAGATTAGCACTTCCCTGAATGTACATATCGCCCGCCAATGCTTTCATTTCCACATCGTCCGTTTCAAAACGGCCATTTTCAATCCGTCCTGAGCCTTTGATGTAGTCAAAAGCCAGCCCGTCATCGAACACCCCGGTAAAGTCGAGCTGCATCTTGCGCATGATAGAATCCAGGCTGAATAACCCCAGAATCCGGCCTGCACCGCCCACATCCCGGATCACCCCTTTGCCGGTTTCAGTCTTGAGCTCACCGGTCAGGGTTTCACGGTGCATCGACCAGGGCGCCCCTTGCCACTGAATCGAGGCATAACTGGTAAATCTGGCATCCTGGATCCCACCTGAGATCCCCAGCCGCCCCATCAGCTCCGAGCTGTCCTCACCGGCGATATCAAAGGCGACTTGAGTTTCATTCTGATACTGATTCATGGCCCAGTGACCATCCAGGCTCAGTGATGTCGTTCCGGAATCCAGTTGCAGCTCTTCCAGAATCAGCGTCTGGGCATCGCGCCGCAATCGGCCGCTTAATTCGCCCAGTCGGTATCCCTGCAGCCACAAGTCTTTGACCTTGACGTTCATCTGCGGCAGGTAGGCCATCATGTTACGATCGAAATCCGTCACCGGCGGAATCGCTCGCTGCGGCACATACCTATGCTCAGCAGACAAAGTTTCCAGCGGTTTTTTATCTTCCGGTAAATTGAGATGAAGCTGCTCCAGGTTCACCGTCAGCGGTTTATAGTCAGGCCAGAAAAGCTCGCCGCTGACTTCGCGGCTGCCGAGCACCGCATGCCACTGCGTTGGCTGCTTGCGTACCGCCAGATCCAGATTGTGCCAATTGAGCCCTGCCAGCTTAAGCTGCTCGATGCTGGCATTGATCCGTGTGGGCAAGGGCAGCGCAATACCGCTTTGGGCTGCCGGTCTGCTCTGCTGCTTGTCAATGATCTCTTGTGCCAGGCTGTCCCAGGCATCAGCATCAATACTGTTGGCCTGAATACGAATCCCGTGGCCTTTGGCCGGCAGTTTACGGCGCTCGGCGAGGCCGACTGTCAGTTCGCTGCGAACAATCCGCGGTTGTGATTGCAAGGCGATCTCTGCCCGGTACTGGGCATCCGGCACAGTGAGGCTGGCTTCAAGCCGGGAAGTGTTGCCGGAAGCCGTCAGCACCGCACTGGTGGGACTTTGTGGTGTAAAGGCCAGCGGATAAGGCAACTCACTGCGGACAGCGGCTAACGGCGCCTGAATAAAGACCTGATATTTCAGTCCGGTATCATGCAGCACCACCCCAACATTACCGTGCCACCTGGCACTGCCGTGCAACCTGGCCAGCAGCGGATCCTGCAAGCGGTGCTGCAGCGAGGCAAGCTGCCAGAACCCGGCCAGATCCACATTGACCCGGTAACCGGCTTCAGCGTTCTCGCCGTCAAAGCTGACGGTCAGGGGCTGGCCAAGCCAGTAGCCGGTTATGCCGTCCGCCGTGATCTGGTCATTATCAAAATGAATGGTACCTTTCACCTGAGTCAGAGGCAGCGACAGACTTTCGATGGTCACCCGGTTACTGTCAAGACTCGCCTCTCCCTGCGCTTTGACTTCGCCGCCGCTAAACGGAATATCCAGTTGCAGCTTGGCGGCCACAGGCCCGTCAACATTCACCGCCGACAGCGCCGCCCCGACCGAGTCCACCAGTGGCGTTGCCATCATATAATCACGAACCTGCTCGCCTTCTGCGCTGACATCAATGGCCAGTTTCAGGTGGCCATCCGGGTGCAGCCAGGCATCGCCGACGACCCGATCAGCCACAGCGTCTTTGGTCTTGGCGTGGCTGGCATTGATCAGCATGCGATCATTGCGGAAATTCAGGTGCAAATCGATGTCGGTCAGCTCAGGCCAGGCGGTATCGAAACTGAATCGCCCATTCTTCAGCGGCACGCTGATTTCAAAATTACCGTCATGACTGGCATAAGGGAAAGCAGGCAGATCGCCAAACCACAGTAGCTGAGCATGATCTGACTGACCGCCACGAATGGCGGCGGAAAGATAATCCGTCAGTTCCTGCCCCAGCGCCGGGCGGGGTAAATAACGCCAGGCCGCGCCGGCATCTTTGACTTTGGTTTCGCCGTAAAAAGACAGCCAGGAAGGGGCCGATTTCGGGAAATCAAGCCGGAACTGCCCGTTTGCACTCAGATGCGGTGTGGTGAGCGACAGCGCATCGCTCCACACACGCCATCCCTGCCCATCCATTTGCCAGTAAGCCCGGACATCGGCCTGCTCAATCGCCATCGGTGCCTGGAAGACTTTGTCGTAGTTCAGAGTCTGCTTGCCAACATTGAGCCTTATTTCGCCCTGCTGCCCGTCACCGGCAATCTCAGCGTCCAAAGATGCAAAGGCTGGCAGATACATCCACTGCCTGTTCGAGACGTCATCCAGTTCAAAAGAAAAACGCGGGAGCGCCAGCCCCTGTCCGGCCAAGCGGAGATCGCGTACCAAACCGGCAGGCTGCAGTGACTCAATGGCTTGCCGGCCTGTGTTGTTTTCCGGCAGCAAACTGGCTAACGGTGCCAGTCTGGCCAGATCAACAAGGCTGACAGCCAACTGCCAATGGCCCCGGGACACAGCGTCTTGTGGTGATAACGGCTCTGGTACCGCCTGAGCATTTTGCTGCGACACCAGCCAGTTCGCGGAAAAATCAAGCCGCGGCCAGGCTTTCTGATCGGTCGCCAGGACCAGTTTATGGCTGTCCAGTCGCCATCCGCTACCGGCTTCTTGCCGCTCAGGGCTCAGAGACAGCATGCCGCGCAGTAATGCCAGCTCGTGTTTGCGCCCGTTTTCCTGCCAGCGCACATAGGAGTCCAGAAAACGGACTTTACTGTGGCTGAGCTGACCATTGTCGAGTGTCAGCCAGGCTTCCGCATTCAGCTGACTGTCGGTGATTTTTTCCCCGCCCAGCACAGACTGATTGAGCCAGGGAGTCATTGACAGATTTTTCGCCCGCGCATAAATCGTGCCGGATAAATGCGGTAATCCGCGAGTGGCTGACAGGTTAGCGATCACATTGAGCTGATTGAGATCCGTGCCGGGAATACTGACAATACCTTCAGCCAGATGCATGTCGCCCTGACGATCCCACTTCAGCTCCTTCACCGCCACCGGTTGGCGATGACCCGCAGGGGAGCTCACCACAAGGGTGGCATCATGCAGGGAGAATGTCCCCAACTGAACAAACAGCAGTTGTTCCAGCCGGTTGACATCTAAGGGTTTATCCGACTCGGCAGGACGGTCGCTGGCCGGAAACTGGGTGAGATCCAGTGTGAGTCCGGTCAGTTTGATATCACGAAAAACCGGCTTGAGGTTCAGCGCAGAACGCCATAGATCGACGTCAAAGTCGACCTCGCCGACCTGCACCATATCCTTACTGCTCTGGCCGATACTGACACCGTGCAGCGCCATGACCGGGCCAAGATTATGCCAGCGTCCCTCAACCCGCTCGACGCTGATCTGCATATTGGCTTGCACCGAGAGCCACTGCGTAATCGAAGCGCGGTAATCGTTCAATTGCGGCAGCAACAAGCGCAATGAGGTGATTAACACTGCGCCGATGACCAGCAGAGTGAGCAACGTCCATTTCAGAACGCGGGTCAGATTTATCAGCACAGATAACACGCCATTGCCTCAGGGTTTACATCATTACGACGTCAAACTGTTCTTGGTTATATAAAGGTTCGATTTTGACTTCAACCTGCTTGCCAATGAAGACTTCCAGTTCAGCCAGCGCGTGGTATTCCTCGCCAGCCAGTGTCTCTGCCACAGCTGGGGAGACATAGGCGACAAAGCGATCGGCATCATAAGCCCGGTTGACCCGGGTGATCTCACGCAGAATTTCATAGCAGACGCTGTCGACCGTTTTCACCGTGCCGCGCCCTTCACAGGTGGGACAAGTCCCGCACAGCACATGCTCAATACTTTCACGCGTCCGTTTCCGGGTCATTTCCACCAGCCCAAGCTGGGTAAAACCGTTGATATTGGTTTTCACTCTGTCATACGACAGCGCCTGTTCCAGTGCCGTCAGCACCCGGCGCCTGTGCTCTTCAGAGGCCATATCGATAAAATCAATAATGATAATCCCGCCAAGGTTGCGCAGGCGTAACTGACGGGCAATCGCTTTGGTGGCTTCAATATTGGTATTGAAGATGGTCTCTTCCAGGTTACGGCGGCCGACAAACGCACCGGTATTGATATCGACCGTGGTCATGGCTTCGGTCTGATCGATAATCAGATAACCGCCGGATTTCAGCTCCACTTTGCGATCCAGCGAACGCTGAATTTCATTTTCCGTGTCATACAGATCGAAAATCGGCTGATCACCTGTGTAACGCACCAGCTTATTGCTCAGTTCTGGCACGAACTCGTCGGTAAATTCTTTCAAATTCTCGAAAGCCAGGCGGGAGTCGACATAAATCGAATCCAGCTCAGTGCCGACAAAATCGCGCAGGATACGCTGCGCCAGGCCAAGCTCACCGTACAGCATCGACTTACTTTTGTATTTTCCACGACGTTCCAGCACTTTTCGCCACAGATGCTTCAGAAATGCTGCATCCTGTGCCACTTCGGCCGATGACGCCCCTTCCGCAGCGGTGCGGATAATAAAGCCGCCCAGCTCATCACAGTGCTTGGTCACCAGATTTTTCAGACGTTCGCGCTCGCGTTCGCTTTCAATCCGCTGCGATACACCAACATGACTGGCTCCTGGCATGAAAACCAGGTAACGGGATGGCAGGGTGACATCCGTCGTCAGGCGGGCGCCTTTGGTTCCCAGCGGATCTTTCACCACCTGCACCACCAGATCCTGGCCCTGGCGCACCAGTTCAGAAATATCTCTGACCTGAAACTGCTGCTTCTCATTTTCAGCCACGCATTCGGTATGGGGCACAATATCGGACGCATGCAGGAAGGCCGCTTTATCCAGCCCGATATCCACAAACGCAGCCTGCATGCCAGGCAGGACTCGGCTCACTTTCCCTTTATAAATATTGCCAACAATGCCACGCTTGGATTCACGCTCAATATGGATTTCCTGGAGGTTGCCCCCTTCAATCATCGCCACACGGGTTTCACTGGGTGTCACATTGATAAGCAGCTCGGTACTCATGGATGCCTCTGTTCATTTAATTGGCTATAAATTCTCGGATCAGCGCATCGGTTTCCAGCAGCGGCAAGCCGACAACTGCATGGTAACTCCCTTCGATACGGGCAATGAATTTCCCGCCAATCCCCTGAATGGCATAACTGCCGGCTTTGTCTTTGGGTTCACCGCTTTGCCAGTAGTCCTGAATATCCTGGCTGGTCAGCGACCGGAACCAGACATCCGTCACAACCAGCTCTGTCCGCTGACGCGCTTGCGTGGCGACAGTGACAGCCGTCATCACCTGATGGCTACGTCCGGATAATAGCATGAGCATCTCACGGCTGTGCGCGAAATCCCTCGGCTTTTCAAGAATCTGCCCGTCGACGACCACGATAGTGTCTGAACCGAGTACCGGTGTCTTCCCGTCAGTTACCTTCACCCCGGCCAGGGCTTTGTCCAGCGACAGACGCTGAACATAAGCCGCCGGGGTTTCGCCTGCCTGATGCTGTTCTTCGACGTCGAGCGACAGGATATCGAAAGTGTAACCGAGTTGAGAGAGCAGTTCTTTGCGACGGGGTGAACCGGATGCCAGATACAGTGTTGTCATCTTGATCTTACCTAGAAAGACGATAGCACCGGGGCTTGTCATGCGAGCCGTATCACACAGTGCTATCCGGAGGGGACTGACGCCCCCTAACGTATTGAGAACTTACGACGAATGCGCCGTAAAAACAGGAACAACCACGGCCAGAGGAGAAAGTTGAGTAACACGGCCCACAACCGGGTGGGATCAAATTCAATTTCAACCACCAGGTATTCTGCCCAGAACTCCACCAGCTTGCCGGCCAGCGACAGCAAGGCAACGATCATGGCCTGCTGCCATAGCGATAAGTTACGCATCACCTGAAAATTCAGCGCCACGATGTAGCACAGCACCGACATGGTCAGGCCGCGGATGCCCAGTGTGGATCCCAGCAACAGATCCCAGATCAGACCCAGTACCAATGCCGTGCCGACATTCACCCGGTGCGGCAAGGCCAGCACCCAGTAAAATGCCACCAGCATGACCCAGGACGGGCGAAACGCTTCCAGCTGCCCGGGCCAGGGAGCGGCCTGCAGGATCAGCGCGACCACAAACGACAACCAGATCAGCAGAATGCCATTGGCGCGACTATCAACCATTGACCGGTTCTCCTGTAGTGACGGTTTGCCTTTCTCTGTCTGTCGGCCAGACCAGCAGTAAATAGCGCAGACGGTCAAACTGTACCGTTGGCAAGGCTTTGATTTGCGCAAACGGACGCTTATTATCAAACGAGAATTCAGTCACTCTGCCGACCGGGTATCCTTCCGGATATCTCCCCCAGACCGGAGGTCACCAATAAGTCGCCGACTTTGATATCGGTGCTGCTTGGCACATGTTCAAGCTGGATCTGATCCTGCTCGCCACTGCCTGAGGCAATCACCCGGATATCGTTGCGTACCACCTGTACCGGCAGGGCATGGGTGGGATCAATCAGCAGCAGCACGCGACTGTTATGGGCACCGACATAGGAAATCTGACCAACGATACCTTTATCATTGATCACCGGCTGGCCTTCATAGACACCATCGACGCGGCCTTTATCTATCATGACCTGATGGCTGTAAGGGTCGGAGTCGACCGCCATCACCTCTGCCACCATCTTGCGTTCGTCACGCACAAAAGGTGAACCCAGCAGCTCACGGAGACGCTGGTTTTCCTGCTGCAGCTGGTCAAGCAGCAGTACATCGCTTTGCAGTACCAGAAGATCGCGCTTCAGCGCTTTGTTTTCTGCCAGTAATCGCTGATGGGAACTCAGCTGACTGAAAAGACCATCCAGAATTTCACGCGGAAGGTTCGCTGCGTATTGCAAAGGCGCAACCGCAGAGTTCAGGACATAACGGACCTGAGCGAAAGCATCAAGACGGCTGTCGGCCAGCATAAGGCCGGCCGACAGTAACATGGCAAGAAACAGGCGCAGTTGCAGAGAAGGGCCTCTGCCAAAGATAGGTTTCATGTAACACTATGACCTGTTTGGATGTTTGCCGGGGTAGACATTACTCTTCGCTGAATAAATCGCCACCGTGCATGTCGATCATTTCCAGCGCTTTACCGCCCCCGCGAGCCACACAAGTCAGCGGATCTTCAGCAACCACTACAGGGATACCGGTTTCTTCGGTCAGTAAACGGTCCAGATCACGCAGCAGCGCACCACCGCCTGTCAGGACCATACCGCGCTCTGAAATATCCGAAGCCAGTTCCGGCGGACACTGTTCCAGTGCAACCATCACGGCAGACACAATGCCGGTCAGCGGTTCTTGCAGGGCTTCCAGAATTTCATTGGAATTCAGGGTAAAGCTGCGTGGCACACCCTCAGCCAGGTTACGGCCGCGCACTTCGATTTCGCGCACTTCATCACCCGGATAGGCAGAGCCAATCTCGTGCTTGATGCGCTCAGCGGTTGCTTCACCAATCAGGCTGCCGTAATTCCGGCGCACATAATTGATAATCGCTTCATCGAAACGGTCACCACCGATACGTACGGAAGAGGAATACACCACACCATTGAGAGAAATCACGGCAACTTCAGTGGTACCACCACCGATATCGATCACCATAGAGCCTGTCGCTTCAGAAACCGGCAGACCGGCACCAATAGCCGCTGCCATCGGTTCATCAATCAGGTACACCTCACGGGCACCGGCACCTTGTGCCGATTCACGAATCGCACGACGCTCAACCTGAGTCGAACCACAAGGCACAGCCACCAGCACGCGCGGGCTTGGGCGCAGTACGCTGTTGTCGTGAACTTGCTTGATAAAATGCTGCAGCATTTTCTCTGTGACATAAAAATCTGCAATCACACCGTCTTTCATCGGGCGGATCGCAGCAATATTACCAGGCGTACGCCCCAGCATTTGTTTTGCTTCGTGGCCAACGGCCGCGACACTTTTAGTGGCACCCGCACGATCCTGGCGAATGGCGACCACTGAAGGTTCATCAAGTACGATACCCTGCCCTTTGACGTAAATCAGGGTATTGGCAGTACCCAGGTCAATGGACAGGTCATTGGAAAACATGCCACGAAGTTTTTTAAACATAGTTTTCGGCTAATCCTGCAAGCTCAAATTTCGTAAAAATTGCGCCTAAATGTATCAAGTGGCAGGTAGCGAGACAAGATAAGCTTTGTCAAACCTGCCACAGATCCTCATTTTTAGGGATTGTTACGCTTTCGTGTGTGCTTTTGCTTCGAATTGTGGTTTACCCGCTCATGAACATCCCTCTGCCATATGCAAAGAAAATATGAAGCGCACTGAATATCAGCCGCCTCGCAATCATGCAAACTGGCCCAGCGTGACAAGTCTGTGTCTCACCGCATGGTACATGACAGACGGGCAGACCTTTCGTTTCACAAATCCAGCGAGACGGTCAAATCTTGATGAGGCGCTCTATCTGGCAAAAACAAACAACGCGCCCATTCCCAGGCCGTGCAATCGTACAGTAGCCAGCACTGAGATTCAGCCCTGTATCGCAAGCAGCCACTGAATCTTTGATTGCATTTTCGTTATCAGAATTATTGCCAACGCAGTTATCGGTGTATTGTTGCCGGGATATTTTTTTCACCGCGGTAAATCACCCTGTCATTACCACGGTAAACCCCAAAAGTTACCAGGGCTGACGGGTTTTCATCACCCTGTCCCCGCCAGTTGTACAGCAGCCAGGGCTGGGATTCGCTGCCGGCATGAGTGCCTGCTGCGGAGTCAGTCACCGGGTTTTCACCGGCAATCGCCGCAGGCGTGTCAGTGACCAGTTTTTGCCAGAAGCGTACCTGTTCGCTGGACACGCCATCTGTAGCATAAAGATCGCCCGACCTTGAGCGACCACTGATAACCTTGATATCACCGGCTGACGTGGTAATCGCATTCGTGGTCGGGTTCGTGATGCCCTGTTTGAAGTACGGCTGGCCATTGAAGACCGAATCATGATCGTCACTATTCGTGACGAACTGGCCTGCATTCCAGTACTCCAGCAGCACAGGTAGATTGATTTTTTCACCTACCCGGCCCACCGCATCTTCCAGCCGCATCCGGCCGTAACGGGCATGAATGTCCCCGGCCAGCGCGGCGGCGGTTTCCGGCGTGGCGCCGTCCAGTTCATAGACATTCAGCGGTTGATTCGAAAAGTCGCTACAACCCCGGGTCGCGCAATCATTCCGAGATTCGACAACCAGACCAAAATCCACCGGGTACGGACCGTCCGGTTCGGTCACGTTGGCGTTCGTGCTGCTCACCACCCGTAACAATGCCAGCGTATCGGTCGTGATCGTTTGAAGCGCTTTGTCCCAGTGCTGATAGCTCAGTCGCTCGGACAACCGGCTGGTCAGGTTGTTCGCTTCGCTTCCTGCCGCACCCGCATTCACGGCGCGTAACTGCAACGATTCTTGATAATCGTCGGCAAAATAGCCGTAGTTTTGGGTTGGCTGATTCTGCTTATTTTGCGCCTCGACAGTCGCTGACAAGGAGAACGGCTGATTCATATAAGTGAAACTGCCGTAAGCGTCGTTGACCGCACTCTCCTTGATGACGAAATGTGCCGGGTAGAAGCGCCCCAGCTGACCAACCCCCTGATCCACTGTCATGCCGAGATAATCAGCATCGGCCTGCAGCCAAAGGCTACCGACTTCGCTCCAGCTCAGATCGCCAATCATCCAGCCCGCAGTTGCTTCAGAGCGTGTAAATTCGTGATACAAGGTGCCACCCAAACTCCCAGCAACCACACCATCGCCTTCTGGCGAAGCCGGTTTATCGGGAATGGACAACTGAATCGGCGCCGCCAGCCCTGATACAGAATAGTAATTCGGCGTGGTGAGCTGATTGCACCAGGCTGATGTGGTGGTTTGGATATCATTGATATCGTCACCGCTTTGATCCGGCATCACTGCATCTTCCGTCCAGATCACAGGTTGAAAGGTGACTGAAAACGACTCACCCGCTGCCGCAAAGCCCGGTCCGCCGCTGGCGGTGCCGGAGAAATCTGTCTTTCCACTGTCAGCGGTCACATCGCAGAGCGCGAACGTATAAGGTCGAGACAACAAGACCGCTTTGCCGTTTAAGCCGGACCAATCCCCCTGATGATCGTCGCAGTCCGGCGCGCCGGCCGGACAGTCTTCCGGCTGCCACGCGTCATCAACCAGCGTCACGCTGATTTCACCGGCGTCGTTATACTGCACAGGAACTGTGGCCCGGCCCTGAGTAAAGTTCAGCGTGGTCGTCACATTGCCGGCCTCAGTCACTGATTTCCCATCGAGCAACAATGGGCGCGTGCCCGAGTTCGGCCTGACATAATCCAGACCACTAAAGCGCAAGGATTTCGCTTCACCGCCGGCCTTGCCATAATCTTCGATGACCTGACATTGGGCCCCATTTGAAGCAACGGCTTCAATCAATAATGAATCCGGTTTACCGGCAATCAGCTCTTTCGCAGCACCACTATTGATGCGAAAACCGTACGGTGCAAAACGGTAAGGGCCGGCATTCGCTGTCAGTAATTGATTTCCCGGTGTCAGCACCGAGGCCGAAACCTGAATATCACCGACCAAATGGCTTTGCAGATACAAAGTCACCGCCCCGCCTTGAATCGGTATTGAAGATGAACTGACTTCACAACTGCCGTCTTCTGATGCCGCCCAGCACACCCCACTCTCCGACGTTGAGGCCGGTGACACATTCAGATTGCCCACAAAAGAAGTGTCGAGGGTCCCGTTTTTCAGCACAGTGAAATCAACCGGGATACGCTCGCAGGTCAGGCCATAAGCGGTACTCGGAGAAATCACCAGTTCGTAGTTGTCGTTAGGGGTACTGCAGCCGCTGAGATTGGCTATTATTTTCGGGCTACCGCTCATGTTTAATTCTTTGGCAGTTACAGCCCCACGAATCACCGTATTTCCTGTCATAGTGACTTTGTTTTCACTCAGCACATAAGCATGAAATTCACCACTGCCAGACAGATTAATTTCCGCGTTATCACTATGTGCAACAATCAACAGATTACCTGGCTTATCCGTATGGTTTAATTCGCCTGCGCCAGAGATATTAAAGCGAATGACATTGATCACGCTTTCTCCATTCACATTCACATGACCACTGGCTGTAATATTTAGCTCACCAATCCAGTATTCACCGCCATTTAAATCAACAGTGGCACTCCCTCCAATAGTCACCGACTGATAATAACCGGGCGGTAAAGTTGTCACCGTATTACTGCCAATAGAGATACGCTCCCCGCTTGGAATAAAATCAACGAATGCCGGCTTCTCTACCATCATTGATGGATCAGCAATACAAAAACCTTGGTTTCCTGTACTGGTTACACATGCCTTCAGCTCATTCGGACTACGAATTGTCGGAAAACCAATATGAAAATCATTTGGAGTTCCAATCACCTGACTGCTCCAATTAAGATTTGCGACACTTGCTGGATCCCAGCTCTGTACCGGACCGGTGAAATAATCACACTGTTCCACTTCAAAGGTTTTTTCAAACAAAATAAAACCCACTCGCTCGGCAAGATGCCCTCGCTCCCGGTCACTGTCCATATCTTCATCGACCATGAAACTGGCTTTATCCGGCTCAATCCGACAGCGCCTGACCCAGCCACCATTGTTCCCGTTGCGGGAGTTTTTATTGGCGATCAGGATGGGAATTGCATTAAACGGCCCATACTCAGCATAGGTTTCACAGCCTGCCGCTACTGGATCAGGCTGATTGAGCGTATTTCTTGTCTGCTGACTATCCATCTGAAAATTCACACCGTCTATGGTGCCTTGACCATATGCTGCCACAATCCCGATGGTTTCTGCTTGTATCGGATACTCACGCTGATTTTTACTTTTGTGTCCGTCAATTTCTGAGCGTTCCAGTGCGACACGAAACCGATTCTTCGTCACATCATCGACCGTTGAGGTCAGCCAGAAATCAGAACCATTATTGATTGTCTGTACCTGATGCAATAACCCGGGCAGTTCAGGAAAGTCATGGGATGCCCCAATGTCTGTATACTCCAGTGTTTCCCAACCGATGCGGCTGTTGCCACTGGAGCTCAGACTCAGGTTCGTCTGGAATTTCGATGTATTGACTTTCGCTGCCAGCAGCATGCTCGTCTCATTGAGCTGATAGACTCCTTCTTCTACCACCAGATAATCAATCAGCATCATCGGCACATTTCTCATATTACCGGGGGCTTCATGAGCGGGTGCGATTTTCTGGGTAAAACGAACGTACTCTTGAGTCACTTCAAGAATACGTAAACTGGATGGCGCATCCTGCTCATCTTTAAACTTCACTGTGTCCATTAAGAAAACCAATGGCACTGTCGAATAAGACTGTTGGAAGTTAATTTGACAAACTTGGTTAATGCAGCTCGTCTGGCCGGATTGCTGCGCTACATCATAGCGTCCAAATTCAATCGCTTGTGCTGGCAGACAGAGTAAACAAAAAGAGAAAAACAAGGCGGTTTGCCAAAAGGCTTTACTCATGATCCAATTCCTTCGCCCAAAGTTCCTGAGTTCGAGTCACAGCATGAGGACCGCTGCCGCAGCTGGCGGTACTCACCAGCATGTAAGTGTTTACTGACCCGGCATGTGAGGGTTGGCAGGTGGTCGTTGCGCGGCAGCCCGTGACCCCGGCAGGTGCGAAGAGATAAGCCGTGCCGTTGTCAGGGTGATGGTTGTTACAGATATCGACCGCCGGATCACTGACTGTGCCGGCCAACGGAAACAATTGGCTCATCATGTCCTCATTGGCGGAATGGGCGATGAACCAGGCGCGGGTCGACAGCACTTCGCGGGTGGTGATGTCCTGGCCGGAACCCGCGACCCGCAACATGGCGGCTGCCATAGCAGCCATCACAACAATCACGAAAATGGCGACGATCAGCGCGCTGCCCTGCTGCTGCTTTTTGCATGACGCCCGTTATAAGACATTGATCACCTGCACGCTCTGGCTGTAGTCCGACGATTCTTGACTGACAGGATCGGTAAACGTCATTTCCAAATGAATCAGGCCATTGCTGTTCAGGCCCGCCCCTGACACAGCGACATTGAAATGGCTGAGCGTATCGGTCAACACAGACGCAGTGCCATCATTGACCCGCCGCACCAGGGTATTCCCGACCTGACAAAAAGCCACCTGGTCAGCAAACAGATACAACCGCTGTCCCGGTGAGCGATCGCCCAGCCACTGGGACAATTGCAGACTGGCCGTAGGATCTGCCGTGGTCGGCGCCTTCGTCAGCGCATCCACCACCATGCTTGCGCTGGCATCGGCCTGATAATCACTGGCACTGACAAATCCCACCGCCACGCGGTTGCCGTTCACGCCACTGTTCCATAATGCAATGTGCTGTGAGTCAGGCGGCACCAGCACCTCCAGCACAGGCGCTCCTGCGTGATCTGGATCCGGCTCGTTGAGGTAAGTCGCGGTGAATCGCACAGGATAAAATGACAGACACCCGCTGCTGAAACTAACGCTGTTTGGCGCGGCATGGCGAATTTCCCGGGTCAGACGTTCAATCACAAAACGCGCCTCAGATTGTAAACGCTCGCGATCTATGGTGTCGACGTAACCCCGGGCCCCCAGCTGCAGGTAGGCACCGATGCCCAGCGAAATAAACGCCAGAATCACCAGCGCCATGATCATTTCTATCAGGGTGAATCCTCGCAACGACCGCATCAGTAATTGCTCCTGAATGCGGTGAACAGGTATTCACCGTAACGGCTGGTTCGAACCAGCACATCAATCCGCTTCTGGGTGCTGACCGTAGTTGCGGCACCATTGAAAGCGTTGTTTTCATAACGCACACGGATTTCTAAATAAATATTGCGGTAATCGCTCTGCTCGGCAGCAGAAACGGTGACGAGATCCTGCAATGCGCCGCGGCGGGTCAGCGTGCTGCCGTTGCATTGCGTCTCGCTGCCCCAGCAGCCGATGAAATCATCCACATCATCGGCCGCGCCGACATTCAGTAAACCACTGTTCACTTCACCGGCATCCGCGCCCAGATTGCCCGGCGCGCTGCAAATATAACCCTCTTCTCCGCAGCGGATCACGCTGTCGTTAAAGGGATCCGAGGCTTCATCGAATTTGCGCGAGAGCACCTCATTCAGTACGCCCTGACCGATGGCCGCGGCTCTGGCCTGATAATGCGGTACCGCGGACTGTTCGGCCTGAGGAAATAAAAAACTGGTCAGCGTGACCATGGCAATCGCCATCATCACAATCGCAATAATGCCTTCAATCAGGGTAAAGCCCTGTTGCTGGCGGTAAGATTGATGACGGCCAATTTTCGAAAGGCAGGGTTTACGGGCAGGCATGGATATAGCCCTCCCGGTTGATACAAACTGAAGCGCTCTGGGCGTTACGTGAAACAAAGGTGATCTGGCATTCCGTAGTGCAAAGCGGTGTCTTGTTCCCGCTGCCATCCTGCTGATAGGGGCGCCCCAGTAAATCGAACCGCACCTCGCCCGGCAGATCGCCGGTCACCGTAATATCGTCGTCGGTTTCAGTGATTGCACGGCCAGAGAAAGTGGTGTCGGCGCAGGCAGGCGGGCCAAAATGATCTGATGTCACCTGTAATGACAGGCAACTGTCCAGATCGCCCTCGGCATCAATATTGCTCATCGCCCGCAGCTGAATCTGACGAGCCAGAGTCATAGCCTGATCACGGGCCAGGTAAGCATCAAAACTGCTGCGGCCAATCAAACGTGACGCAGCCGTCATACTGAGGATCCCCAGCAGTATGATCACCAGAATCAGTTCAATTAAAGTAAAGCCGCGTTGTCGGCCAGCGCTCAAACGGCGAGCCATGCATTCACCCAAGACGCCCAGTCAAAGAAAGAAAAGGGGCAGGAGTCCGCCCCAATTTATATGCAATCGACAGGTAATGAATCCGCTTACTCACTCAGTGTTTACGGTGTACAGCCTTCACCTAGCACCACTTCAGCCGTCGCTGGAGTATTGGCGTCAGTCGCTTCGGTATACAGAACATAACAGCCTTGTGTTTCACGGCCTTCGAACGTATAGATAATCTGAGTATCCGTCAAAGCCGCTTCTGGTACATCACTGGTATCTGCCGAAGTAATTGCTAGCCAATCACCATTTTCAAACGCGGCACCAATGCCATTGGCCGCTGCTGTCGGATAACCGAAAATCGCCTGCACGCCATCAACATCCACAGCTGTCGAACTAGTTTCATCACCACGCACAGCAGCCTTACCGTAAACAATGCCTGAAGCACCCACAATGGCGCCTCGCAGCCCCTGCAGCGCAGAATTACGCGCATCATCCTGCAGGTTCAAAAAACGCGGCGCAGCAGTCACGGCCAGAATGCCGAGAATCACGATGACGACCACCAACTCAATCAGGGTAAAACCACCTTGACGTTTCATAACTGACTCCTAAATATTGCGATCAATGTTAATATCAACCCGACCCAAAGCCGGTGTGTAAGTAAAATAATGGCCGGCTGTTATGGCTTTCTTACCGGTCCAAAAGTCACTGGCCGAAACCAGTTGGTAATAACGACAAAGTCGGTGACCATTGATTGCACCGACTTCGACGAAATATTGATACTGCCCGGCGTTCGCCTCACTCGCATCAGTAGTTGACGGCGGTGGGTTTTGTAACAGGTTGTCCATTAACGCCAGGCAATCCTGCGCTGATAATTGTTCCAGTTGCGAACTTCCCTGCCCCTGAAGCGCGAAAGGATATCCCTCTCTGCCGCCTGCTTTTGCTGCGGTCAGGTTAAACCGGGTACCGTCGTAATTAACCCAGTGTCGGCTCTGATTGCCAGGTTTACCGTCCGCTTCCCATTGCGCGCGTGCCGACAATACCGCGGTCGAAAAGCTTCCTGCCATGCCCTGCAGTGCGGCCACTTTAGCCTCATCGGCAATATCGATATACCGGGGCACCACCACGATGGACAATATGCTGACCACCACCACCACAATGACCAGTTCAATCAGCGATAAGCCGGTTTGCCTGTTCGGATACTGAGTCATAAGCTGCCAAAAACATGACGAACGGGCGTCAAAATGATGTAAGAGGCCATTCTCGCATGCTCATAAAAAATACCAGTGAAAATAATCGGGTTATTGCACATTTTCCTAATATTTACTGCAGCTTAGGATTGGATGACAAAGTATTTCAATGACAAAAATATCACTAACAAAACTTTATTCTCGTACTGAGTGCTCATCTCATCAGCTTGCGTTAAGCCCCGCGCGCGACATCAAGTAAATTCCACATCGGCAGGAAGATCCCCAGCGCCAGAATCAACACCATGCCGGCGACAACGGCCAATAAAAACGGTTCGATTCTGGCGGTCAGTGTTTTCAGATCGTAATCCACTTCACGGTCATAAAAGTCCGAGACTTCATGCAACAGTTCATCAACCTGACCGGTTTCTTCACCCACCGCGATCATCTGCAGTACCAGCGGGGTAAAAATGCCGCTTTGCCGGGCTGTTTGCGTAATACTGCTGCCGCCTTCAATGCCGTTTTTCATGTCAATCAGACGATTTTCCAGAAAGCGGTTTTCCAGTGCTTCCGCCGATAGCTGGATCGCCTGATTCAGGGGCACACCTGCACGGATCATCAGCGCAAAGGTGCGGGCAAAACGTGACAGCTGAGCCCGGTTGATGATATCGCCCACGACCGGGACTTTCAGCCGCCAGCGGTCCCACTTTTCCAGACCTTCCGGGGTACGCTGCCAGGCTTTCAGACCAATCCAGCTCACCACTGAACCGCCAAGCAGCAAGGGCCAGTAACCCAGCATAAAATCTGAGGTGCCGATTAAAATACGGGTAGGCAGAGGCAGTTCGACACCAAACCGGCTGAACATGGAAGCAAATTGCGGGATCACTTTGATATTCAGCACGATCATTGCCAGTAAAATCGCACTGAGCACAAACATCGGGTAACGCATGGCCGATTTGATCCGGCGCCGGGTTTCCAGTTCCTGCTCGTAATACTGCGCCAGTTGCAGCAGGGCATCTTCCAGACGACCGGTATTTTCCCCGACATGGATCATCGACACGAACAGCTCAGAAAATACCCTGGGATGCATTTTCATCGCCTGCGACAGCGAACGGCCGTTGGTCAGCTCTACGGTCACGGCATCAATGGTCGATTGCAGCAATGGGTGGCTGGTACTTTGCTCCAGCCCTTTCATGGCCCGCAGCAGCGGCACGCCGGCTTTGGTCAGGCTGTACAGCTGACGACACAGAATCACCATAGATTCCAGCGGCACATTGCGCTGCAACAAGCTGCTGAGGCTCCGCGAACTGTCGCTCCGACCAAGGCGGATATCCACTGGAATGATCCCCTGACGCATCAGCTGATCGGCGGCCGCCTCTGCGGTTGGCGCGTCGAGCTTGCCTTTCTTCAGCTGTCCCTGACTGCCCCGCCCCCGGTAATCAAACGTCGGCATCAGCGAGACTCCGCTGACGCCGGTAAGGCATCAAATTGCGGCATCAGGTAATCCCCTTCACTCAGATGCAGCACTTCTTCCAGACTGGTGCGCCCGGCCAGCGCAAGCGCCATCGCAGATTCAATCAGCGGCTGATAACCTTCAGAAGCACGCGCCAGCTGCGCAAACCCCATTGCATCATTGGCGCGCAGTGCATCCATCATGGCCGGCGTCATTTCCAGCAATTCAAACACCCCAATCCGGCCTTTATAGCCGGTCAGATTACAGCTCTGACAGCCTTTACCCTGTCTGAATGTCTGGTCGGCCGACGCGGGAAAACACGCCTTCAGCCACTGCTGCTCCGCAGCATCCGGTGACACCTCATGGCTGCAGTCCTGACAGATACGGCGGACCAAACGCTGAGCCAGTACGGCCCGGACCGCACTGGCCACCAGATAGCCGGGCGCTGCCATGTCCATCATCCTCAGAGCACTGTCTACCGCATCATTGGTATGCAGTGTCGACAGCACCAGGTGGCCGGTGAGCGCAGAACGCAGACCGATTTCCACGGTTTCCTGATCCCGCATTTCCCCGACCAGAATAATATCCGGGTCCTGACGCAGAAAAGTCCGCAGGATGCCGGAAAACGTCAGACCGATTTTAGTATTCACCTGCACCTGATTCACCCGCGGCAGCCGGTATTCCACCGGATCTTCGGCGGTGATCAGCTTTTTGCCGGGTTTGTTGAGCTCGCTCAGTGCGCCGTAAAGGGTGGTCGTTTTGCCTGAGCCGGTCGGCCCGGTGACCAAAATCATGCCATGAGGGCGTTTGAGCTGACGGCGGAAACGGGCAAGAATATCGGCCGGCATGCCAATCTGATCCAGACTTAAAATACCGGCTGACTGATCCAGCAGACGCATCACGACAGATTCACCGTACTGCACCGGCATGGTCGACACACGGACATCCACCGAGTGGCCGCGAACCGTCACATTAAAACGGCCATCCTGCGGCAAACGTTTTTCAGAAATATCCAGTCCGCTCATCAGTTTAAGGCGCAGCACCAGAGCAGAGGCAATGGCAGATTCGTTCAGCAGGGTTTCATGGAGCACGCCATCGATACGCTGACGAATCCGCAGTACGCTGGCATCGGGTTCGATATGAATATCCGAGGCGCCCACCTGAATGGCATCTTCGAACAGCGAATTGATCAGCTTAACGACAGTGACTTCTTCATTGTCGTAATTATCGACACTGAAACTGAAGTCACTGTTTGCCTGATGCTCGGCGTGCAACTGCTCGGCAAAAGAGGCAATTTCCTTGGTACGACGATAATAGCGATCAAACGAGGCAATCAGCTGATGTTCCGGGGCAATCACCAGCTCAACCCGGAACTGATGCAGCTGGTTCAGCACCGCTTCCTGGGCGGCCAGGTCGGCCGGATCGCTCATGGCCACCCGGACCGTATCGCCCCGGTGGCTGATCACTAACGCCCTCAGACGACGGGCATGCACTTCCGGTAACAGGCCAACGGCTTCACTGTCGACCGCCACCCGGTTCAGGTCGATCAGCGGGATATCCAACTGACGGGACAGGAAGGCCAGCAATTGCTGCTCGCCCAAAAAACCCATGCTGATCAGGGTGTCACCCAGCTTGCGGCCGGTACTGCGTTGCTGATCCAGTGCCAGATCGAGCTGTTCTTGCCGGACGATGCCTTCTTCAACCAGAAGATCGCCCAGACGTTTGCGTAATCTCAGCTGCATCGGTTCAGCCCTCCTGTGTCTTCAGTGCGGCAAGACGCTGGCGAATGAACTGCTGTGACTGGCCGGAAACCTGCCCCAGTTTCAGCGCCTTGGTATAGGCCGCGATCGCTTTGGCGTTGTCCTGACTGCGGTCAAGGGCTATCCCCAGCCCCAGCCACCAGCGTCCGTCAAACGGTTCGGCATCCACCAGTTGCTGATAGCTGCTCAGTGCCAGTGGCTGATGATTGAGTTGCTGGGCCAGCGCACCGCGCAAGGCCAGGAATTCACTGACAGGCTGCGACGGCAGTTCGCTGAGCACATCCAGCGCCACTTCCGGTTGGGATTCCTGCGTCAGCAGTTTGGCCATCGTCAGGCGCAAGTCCTGCTGGTTGGGCTGCTTGGCCAGTCCCTGCTGCAGTGTCAGCATCGCACGCCTGACATCTCCGCGGCCGTAATACAGGGCCGACAAACGCTGGCGGGCATCAATCCAGCCGGGCTGGTATTCCAGCGCCGATTTCAGATAGTTGGTGGCCTTGAGCGTGTCTCCTTCCGCTAAGGCTTTCATCGCCTTATCGTAATCCGTCTGGGCAAGCTGCGCTGGCGACAGGGCAATGCTTTCAATCAACAAGCCGGACTCACCTTCAGCCAAGGGTTCGGCCATTGCTGTATCCGTGTCGGTGGTTTTGAACTCAGTGTCATCCATGGCCGCCTTATCAGCCGCCGCCGGTGCCGTTTTCGCCGTACGCACAGGGGCAGCAACGCGGGAGACGGTTGGCACCACAGCCGGTTTAACCCCGGGTGTGGTCTCTGTCTGACTGGCGATCGGCGCAACGGGCGTTTTTTTCACAACAGGCAGTACAGTGGCTTGGGTTGGGCCGGCCGGTGCGGGTTTGCTGTCAGGCAGTTTGCTGTCAGGCAACTGGCTCACAGGCGCGGTCTTGGCAGCGGGTTCGGCCTTGGTATACAGAAAATCCCCGACCGGGTCCGGGCCGGATGGGATGGCCGCAGACGCTGCCGGCGTGTCAGCGGGTACCGGTATGCTTTCAGCAGCGGAGCGGCTCTCCGCGCGGCTGTGCCCGAACCACCAGCCTGTCGCACCAGCCGTCCCTGAGATCAGCAATCCGGCAAGCAGCCAGCGCGGCCACAGTGCCTTTGGCAAAGGTTTGACCCGGACAGGCTTCAGATCCGGCGCCTCTTGCTGTGCCTGGCTCTGGCTCAAACTATTGAGCATTTTATTGACTTCACTCATGCTCAGCTCCACCCCCATAAGATTGGATAGTGCCAGCGTGGCTGGCGCGCGGTTTGGGTGTCTGTGATTGCTGCCTGCACCGCTTTGCGGCTGATCATGTCATCACCTGCGCTGCAGGCCATGATCAAGGCTTTATGGCACAACTGGTTGACCAGCCTGGGGATACCGCCACTGGCGTGCCAGATCTCTTTCTGTCGTGCCAGCGGCATTAACTCTGGATCTCCGCCCGCTTTGCTCAGGCGATGCTCGATATAAGACGCCGTTTCCGCCATATCCAGCGGACGGAGCACAGCGCGAAAGGTAATGCGCTGGCGAAACTGGCGCAGCTGCGGGGTGGCTAATCGTTCATCCAGCTCAGGCTGGCCCAGCAGCACGATATGCAAGAGCTTTTCCTGTTCGGTTTCCAGATTGCCCAGCAGCCGTAAGGCCTCCAGCGCCTCGTCCGGCAACGCCTGGGCTTCATCGAGCAACACCACGACAGTGCGTCCGCCGCGCTTGCGCTCGATCAGTGACTGGTGCAGCAATTCGGTCAGGGTCAGCCCGTCACCGTCCGGCTGCAATCCCAGCTCCTTGGCCAGTGCAGCCCGTAGCTCCCGCCCGCTCATGGCCGGCGTCGGCAGATAAGCCAGATCATATTGCTCGGGCAACTGCCGGACCAGCATCCGGCAGACCAGGGTTTTCCCTGTCCCGACTTCCCCGGAGATCTGGATAAACCCTTCCCCCATCGCCAGTGCAGACAGGGTCATTTTGATCGCTTCCAAATGCGGCGGCAGGGCATGAAACAGCCCGGTATCCGGCGTTAACCGGAAAGGAAACTGCTCAAATCCGAAGTGCGACAGATACATGGGGTTATCCTTGATCCGGGAACCATTTCTCAACCAGCGCGCGCGAGCGTTCAATTTCCTGCTGCCAGGTCTGATCGCCCACCACTGTGGGTTTAAGCAAAATCACCAGCTCGGTTTTGGTCTGGACTTTATTGATGTTGCGGAACAAATAGCCAAGCCCGGGAATATCACCAAGCAAAGGTACTTTGGTCTGCTGATCTTTCAGCGACGATTTCATCAAGCCGCCTATCACCACCACATCACCGCTGCTGGCATGAATCACGGAATCAGACTCACGCACTGAGCTTCGGGCCAGCGGCAGGCTGTAGGTGCCAAAGGTGTCACCCAGCGCGATTTCCTTCACTTCTTCGGTGACTTCGACCACAGTCGGGTGAACATGGAGCAGGACGCCGCCGTCATCATCAATCTGGGGCGTCACATCAAGTGAGATGCCCGAGAAGAAAGGCGTCAGCACCACTTCCGGCGAGGCCACGCCGCCATCGGTCACGGCTTCCCCGCCGTCCACTTCAGTGACGAAATACTGATCGCCGCCGACCTTGATCACCGCTTTCTGGTTATTGGCAGCAGTCACACGCGGGCTGGACAGCACATTCAGATCGCCCTGCGTCTGCAGAAAACTCAGGACTGCAGAGAAATTACTGTCTGAGATGGTAATGTTGGTTTGCCCGCCCAGCAAATTGGCAATCTCGCTGCCACCCGGCAAATCACCTGGGCCGGTACGGCCAAAAATAATGCCGGTGCCACCGATGGTTTTGGTAATGTTGCTCCAGTTAATGCCCTGCTGATAACTGTCGTTGAGGGTCACTTCCATGATCTTGGCTTCCAGCACCACCTGGCGCTGAAGACGCTTTTTCGAGACGCCGAGAAATTCGCGCACTTCACGCAATTCATTCGGAAAGGCTTTCACTGTCAGCAAACTGGCCTGCGGCGACACCACAATACTGCGCCCCTGCCCGGTTCCTATCATGGCCTGAACCGCCTTTTGCAACTGGCCCCAGAAATCACTGTCAGAGCGCGTTTCTATCCGGGTGCCGCCTGTGGAGTAGGATGAGCGATCACCGCTATTACTGCCACGGTTGCGGTTGTCGTCGTATTCGTCGTTGTTACGATTGCGGCGATTGTCCGACTGATTATCAATACTGTTATCCGGGCTGCTGATGGAGCCTGTGGTCAGGGATGTCAGAGAGAGACCACGCCGTTGCAGCTGCAGGTAGTCCACAGGAATCACTTCCGTCCGCAATGTAGCAGGGAATACCTGAATCATGTTGCCCTTGCGCTGGATATCATATCCATAGATATCCGACGCGACGTTCAGCACTTCATCTAAGGTCACATCCTGCAGAGTGAGCGTCACCCGGCCGCTGACTTCAGGGTGGATCACCATATTAAATGCCGTACCGCGAACCAGACTGGAGAAAAAGGCGCGGGCGTCCACAGCGCGGGCATTGACTCGGAACCGCCGCTCGTACGCACTGCGGCCAGATCCGGAACGACTCAGGCTGGGCATCAGATCCGCGCTGACGGCCGATGGCAAGTCAGTCAGAGGCCGACTCTGCGCCTCATTTTTAGCCTGATTCAAGGCTTCCTGCACCTCAACCGGTTGATTGTGGCCCATGTTTGTCGCGCAGGCCGTCAGCAGGGTTGTTGTTATCCCAATGAACAATAAGCGCATGTCAAAATTCACTTTTCTGATTCATTTATTTTTATTTCTTCGTTATACAGGGCCAGGCGCCACTGTCGGCTGCCGCGCTGAAGAATCACCGCCTCTCCGTCAACGGCTTTCAGGGTATAACCACTGATCGCCTCACCCGGCAAAACCACCTGATTATTCAAAATCACACTGCACTGATCCTGCTCCGGGCAAACAATTCCCTCCAGTGAGGGTAACCGCTGTGTCGCTGTTTTCTTGACTGATGGCACCTGCCACCCCAAGGGAGCGGTCGGATCGCTTTCAGCGAGAGCCGCGGTACTGACCAGGAGAGATAACAGCAATACAAAGCTTTGTTTAGCCACCGATGAAATCCTTACTTTCGCCCAAAGTATATACATCAATATGTATATCAGAGAGTGGGTATTTGTCGACCTGATAATCCAAACTTCGCCAATAGTATTTCACTGGCAAGGCTTCCAGCTGCTGTAAGTACTTAACCAGGTCAAAATAGCTGCCACGCAGCGTCAGCCGGACAGGGTGGATGTAATAGCCGGCATCTTCACCGTTGATCAACTGGCCCGGCGGCAGAGATTCCAGCGACACCAGTTTCAGGTGCTGAGAATGCTGCAGCACCTGATCCATCAATGTGGCCATCTGGGCCGGGGTGACCAGGCTGGCAACACGTTCTTTCAGCTCTGTGTCCAGCCGGGCATTACTGCCTTGCAACTGACGGATTTTCTCATCCAGCACCTGATCGGGATCATCGCTCAGCAGTCGCCGAATCCGAATCAGATCACCGTCATTTTTGATCAGGCTGGCTTGTAGCGATTGCTGCTGCCTTTCCACCGCTCTCAGTGATTGCTGGATGGGTTCCAGTAAAAACTGATAACCGGCCAGTACCAGCATCAACCAGCCCGTGATAGCCACCAGCCACTGTTCGCGCCGGTTCAGCAATTCGAACCGGGTCACCAGAGAAGACCAGATATTCATGGGTTTTCCTCTGTTTTGCGTTGTGCATGCAACATAAAGGTCACGATGTTTTCTTCATTTCGCCCCAGGGACATCACTTCAAAGCGGCGATCGGCCAGCTCAGGGTATCGGGAAAAACTCTGCAGCCAGCCGGGCACCGCATTGGGGTGCCTGGCCACGCCTTCCAGATCCAGCTGCTGTCCCTGTACATGGATGCGGCTCACCGAGATATCCTGACTGGCAGCCTGAGCCAGCTGCTGCAACATCTTGGCATAGCCGGACTGCAGGCTGTTATCGTGCATGGCTATCGCCTTGAGCGTGGCCTGCTTGGCCGCGAGGTGCTGTTCCAGCTCACCGCTCAGTTTGACTTTTAATTCGCTCGGCAGATGACGGGCCAGCGCGGCTTTGGCGTTATCCAGCTCTGTCTGCTTTTGCGTCAGCTGGGCTTGCTGCTGTGTCAGCAACTGGGTGGCCCTGTATTCCTGCCAGCTTTGCCATCCGGCCAGCGAGCCGATCACCACAGCCCCCGCCGCCCAGCCCGCCACTAAGTTAGGCAGGGTGAGCCAGTTCGACTGGGGTTTCAGACTGTCACTGTACAGATTCACTAGCGGCTGCTGCAGCTGAGCGGCCCAGGCAACCCGGGTATCAAAGTCCGTCAGTTCAGCGGGTGCACCACTGACGGTTGCGACCGGCACATTGAGCCGTTGCCGCAATGCGTCAGCCAACTGCTCATTATCATCGCTGTCACAACTGACCAGCACCTGGGCAATCGGGGCATCCCGCAGCTGGGCACTCAGAAAATCCAGAGAACGCTGCAGTTCAAGCGCCAGTCCGTCTATCTGCAGATCAGCCTGTTCCAGACCAATCAGAGGCTGAGAAAAACCACGCAACTGACGCTGAAAACACATCACTTGCTGTTTGAAGGCGGTCAGGTGCAGGCCAGAATGCTGTCGGGAATGAAGGATCAGCTGGCTCTGTTTTTCTGCCGTCATCTGACCCAGTACCACTTCATCCACAGTGATCAGTTCAGGTTCACAGCCATTTGCCAGGCAAGCCAGTACCAGTTGCTGAACCAGAGAGCGCTGCGCTACCAGCACCTGCAGTCTGTCTTTGATTGGCTCTTCAAACCCATCAGCCACCAGATTTGCGGGCGGTTCAGTCACCAGATCTTTGACCAGAAACGGTAAGGCACTGGCCAGTTCATGGCGGGGTAAAGCCGGCTTATCAATGACCAGGCTTTGATATAAACCATGACCGAGTACCAAACGAATGCTGCAGCCGTTTAACTGGTGTGTGTTGATCAATTGCGCGATGGCAGTCGTCCAGCTTTCACGTGAAGCCACCGCCACACTGTCACTGATCCAGCTTTTTCCGTCTTCAGCCAGACAGACGAGTGTCAGTTTCCCTTCGAAAACAGCAACACTGGCCACTTTACTGACAGTTTTCCGGCTTAGGAGCTTTTTCATCAGCATGGTAATAACCCGTTTTACTTTGCGTTCGTTGTTAACCCGCGACGACATTCTTTGGAGAGATGCTATTGACCAATAATGTCAATAATTTGACCCATGATACTGACAGGAATTTACCGTGTATAGAGAAAATCCTGTAAAAAATGTAAGGTTTCCACTTAGATAACATTATCTGCGCTTTTTGTTACTCATTTGACTCACACTCATCTCCGGGGCAAAAAAGCGCCCCTGCCCGCCATTAATCCCCAACTGCTGCAGCACCTGCCATTCCCGGTCATTTTCGACCCCGACAGCAATCACTTCGACCCCGGAATTGGCGCAGGCGCCCAGCATACTGCGGACAAATAGCTGATTTTCCTGTCGCTGATCTATCTCACGAATCAGGCTTCGGTGCAGCTTAATATACTGGACGTTGACATCCTTGATGTAATGGGTGCTGACGATGGTTCTCCCGGCCTGATCCACACCCAGCCGGCAACCGAGGCCCGTGACCATTTTGAGAAAGGTGCGCACGGCATCAATATGGCGTGACAGGTTCCGCTCCGGGACTTCAATGCTCAGCCGTTTCAGGACAGGTCTGGGGGTTTGCAGCAGTTCATCCCGGAACCAGCGGATAAACCCTTTATCGAGCAGAGATTCGATGCTGACGTTAATCGCAAAATTATCCAGGGTCGGGCCATTTTTGAGCAGATCCAGTGCCTGACTGATGACCTGTTTATCCATACGCACATGAAAGCCCACCTGCTCAACCGCAGGCAGAAAACGGGAAGCTTTGATCATCACACCGTTTTCGTCGTTGATCCGCGCCAATAATTCACGGTGCAGCGGCACATTTTCCCCGGCGAGATAGGCAGGCTGCTGGTACAGAATTGGTCCGCCCTGACTGAAGACAGCATCCAGCAGCGTCCGCCAGCGTACGCTGCCCCGGGTATCTTCGCCCAGCACATCCTTCTGGAAGGCGTACCAGCTGTTCGTGCCCTGCAATTGTGCACTGCGCAGCGCCATATCGGCCTCATCCATGATGCGGCCACGCCGCTCGCCACTGGCAAAATAGGTCATGCCGATATGGCACCAGTTCTCACGCGACAACGGCGCGGAAGGCGTCAGTCGTTCCAGCCCTTTCAGCAGCTGATTCACGAACTGATTGACCTCCTTGCTGGGCTGTTGCAGCAGCATGATGGCAAATTCGGCATCAAAATAGCGCGACAGCACGCTGTCCGGATAGCGCTGGACCATATTTGACAATACCATGCCGACATCCTGGATCAGTTCATCGGCAACAAGCTTGCCCTTTGCCAGCAGCAACTCCTCCCAGTCGGCGATACGGATCAGAATCACAGCGCCATGGTTATCCTGATCCTGAACCACAGATTGCAGCCGGCTGTCGAACAGTACCCGATTGGCCGAGCCTGTCAGCTGATCCAGGAAGGTATGGGTACGAATGAAGGTATCAAAGCGGCTGCGCTCCTGTCTGGCATCTTTCAGCTCGGAGATCAGCTTGTCCAATGCCAGACTTGCCGTATCCGGCCATTCCAGATCGGTGCCTTTGGCAAAATCATCCAGCTTTCCGGCCAGCAACATTCTTCCCCGCTCTTCAAGCAGCTCAGAGCCCTGCAACTGCCGTTTAAGCCAGTTTACGCCCCAGACCAGGCCGGCAATAATGATCATGATCGCCAGACTGATGGAAGACATCGCCCCCAGCGAGTAGGTTAATTCGGTATAGGGCGGCACCGACTGGATACTGACAAAGTAACCTGGGTTCAGGGTCAGCGGGTATTCCGTGTGATAAAGAATGTTGGGATCATCGATCTTCTGTAAACCCTGAAACTGGTAGACAGAGCCGGCATCGTTGCTGACATCCAGCGACACCACATTACTGGCTTTGAGGAGTTTCGGCAGCCAGCGGGCCAGGGATTGCGAGCCTTGCGGATCGGCCATTTCCTGATCGATCACGTCAACCACGCCGCCCAGATAGTGATGCAGATAATCCTGCCCGAGCTGACGAAAACTGACAGCACCGCCAATAAAAATGACAAACATGGCGCAAATGACAATGAGGGTCACGAAAGCAACCAGTCGATTGGTCAGCTTCATCCCTGAGGCTTTTCTCATGCAAGGTCCAACTTTATCTGAAAAACAATTCCAAACCGCCTGGCTCTGTGGTCAACTCTGATACAGAGAACAATAAAAACCAAAACGCCTGTTTATACTGGAAAATACCATCGGCTCTCAAACACTGCAGTGCTCAGACCGACACTTTCCTTACTTGGCTCACCGCCCAGGCAATATGTAACCCCAAAGCGGAGAGATATGGACTGGATCACCTGCACCAAAAGTTTTGTCGCCGTGGTTGAGCAGGGCTCACTGGCCCAGGCTGCAAGCGCCCTCAACACCTCAAGCTCAGCCCTGTCCAAGCGGCTTTCATGGTTGGAAAAACAGCTGGGTGTTCAGCTTCTTAAACGCACGACACGGAATCTGACCGTCACAGACGCCGGCAAGGTGTTTTATCGGCGCAGTGTCCATTTACTTGATGACTGGCAGCAGATACTGGCAGAAACCACCTCCACCTATGGTGAAGTTCAAGGGGTACTGCGTATTGGTGCCCCGCTGGCGACGGGCAGCCGGGTCCTGGTGCATTATCTGGCCGAATTCTTACAGACGTATCCCAATATCCAGGTCGAACTGCATACAGTGACCCCGGGCCAGTTGCCGGATCTCAACCTGGATGTCTTTATCAGCCGCGAGCTGACTGATTTTAACTCCACCAGCTATATTGCCACGAAACTCTTCAGTTTTCAGGCGGGTTTCTATGCCTCACCCAGTTATCTCGAAGACAGGCCGGTGATCGAAACCCCGGAGCAACTGGCGCAGCACAACTGCCTGTTATTCGGCAGTCATGGCCATGAACAGGAACATGTCTTTGAAAATAACCGTCGCTTACGTTTGCGGGGAAATTTTACGACCCAGAACCCGGAAGCACTGGTCGCCGCTGCAGTCGCCGGTATGGGGCTAATTCTGGTGGGAGAAAATACAGTCAAACGCGAGCTCAGCAATGGCTTGCTGATCCCTGTCTTGCCGGAACTCAAGCAGCCGTTAAATGCAGCCTACGCCTACTACCCTAAACTCAATTACAACCACACCAAAACCAAGCTGTTTATTGATTTTATTAAACAAAAAGCCTCACCCGGCCAGACAGCTCAATCGGCCAATCCACACTATCTGTGACCGGCACAGTGCGATCACAAATTTCAGGCAATAAAAAAGCAGCATTAACGCTGCTTTTTTTAACAACTTGTCCCGTCCTAAATACAGGCAAGGATCAGAATGGAATATCGTCGTCGAAATCCATTGGCGGCTCATTATACTGAGGCTGAGCTTGCTTCGGCGCAGACTGCTGCTGAGGCGCATAATTTTGTTGTTGTGACTGCTGAGCCGGTTGCTGAGGTTGTCCCCAGCCGCCCTGCTGCTGCTGGCCACCCATCGGGGCACCCTGGCCCTGGCCACCGGCACGGCCGCCCAGCATTTGCATCACACCGTTGAAGCCTTGAACAACCACTTCGGTCGTGAAGCGGTCCTGACCGCTTTGATCCTGCCACTTACGGGTTTGCAGCTGACCTTCAATGTAAACTTGAGAGCCTTTACGCAAGTACTCACCAGCCACTTCAGCCAGCTTGCCGAACAACGCAACACGGTGCCATTCTGTTTTTTCTCGCTGTTCGCCGGTCGCTTTATCACGCCAGCTTTCAGAAGTCGCGATGGTGATATTTGCGACTGCACCGCCGTTCGGCATATAACGGATTTCAGGATCTTGTCCTAAGTTACCTACCAGGATAACTTTATTTACGCCACGACTGGCCATAGTTCACTCCAGGTTTTCGCTGTTGAGGCTGCCAATCATGACACCCTTCACTCATTCAAAGTTTATACTTAATCGCCGAGTTTAACATGGGCTGCCCTCCGAGTCATCGGGCTACGTCATGCTTCCCGTGTCTTGACCGGACGCATAAAAGACGATCAAAGCACTGTGTTTTTGTACAGTCAAGTCTTTTAAGCCCCTCAGGGCTATGCAATAATGCCAATCCTATTGATTCAAGCGCTGATGACTGCAACTATGGATAAGATCGAAGTCAGGGGTGCACGCACCCACAACCTTAAAAACATTAACCTGACTATCCCCCGGGATAAGCTGATTGTGATCACAGGTTTATCAGGTTCCGGTAAGTCTTCTCTGGCATTCGACACCCTGTATGCCGAAGGTCAGCGCCGTTACGTCGAATCATTGTCGGCCTACGCCCGCCAGTTTCTGTCGCTGATGGAAAAACCGGACGTCGACCACATTGAAGGTCTGTCGCCAGCCATCTCGATTGAGCAGAAATCGACCTCACATAACCCGCGCTCGACGGTCGGTACCATTACCGAAATCTATGACTATCTGCGCTTGCTGTATGCCCGTGTCGGCGAACCGCGCTGTCCGACGCACGATGTGCCCCTCGCTGCGCAAACCGTCAGCCAGATGGTCGACAAAGTACTGGCACTGCCGGAAGGCAGCAAGCTGATGCTGCTGGCCCCTATCGTCAAAGAGCGTAAGGGCGAGCACCTGAAAACCTTAGCCAACCTGTCGGCGCAAGGCTATATCCGGGCCAGGATCGACGGCGAAGTCTGCGATCTGTCCGATCCGCCGACGCTGGAATTACACAAGAAACACACCATAGAAGTGGTGGTGGATCGCTTTAAAGTGCGTGATGATCTGCAGCAGCGGCTGGCCGAATCGTTTGAAACCGCGCTGGAGCTGTCCGGCGGCACTGTGGTCGTCAGTCCCATGGACGACAATGACATGGCCGAGCTGATTTTCTCAGCCAACTTTGCCTGCCCGCATTGCGGCTACAGCATGCGTGAGCTGGAACCGCGTCTGTTTTCCTTCAATAACCCGGCCGGTGCCTGCGGCACGTGCGACGGACTGGGGGTACAACAGTATTTCGACCCGTCCCGTGTGATTCAGAACAGCGAACTCAGCTTGTCCGGCGGTGCCATCCGGGGCTGGGACAAGCGCAATTACTACTACTTTCAGATGCTGACGTCGCTGGCTGAACATTACGATTTTGATGTTGAGGCGCCGTTCAGCAGCCTGCCGAAGAAAGTACAGAACGTCTTGCTGCAGGGTTCCGGCACCACAAATATTGAGTTTAAATACATTAATGATCGCGGCGATGTGACCGTCCGCCGTCACCCGTTTGAAGGCATTCTGAATAACATGGAACGCCGCTACCGGGAAACCGAGTCCAATGCCGTGCGCGAAGAGCTGGTGAAGTACATTTCCACCAAGCCTTGCGCCAGCTGTCACGGCTCCCGACTGCGCGAAGAAGCACGTCATGTCTTCATTGACAGCACCAATTTGCCGGCGATCAGCGAGATGAGTATCAGCCAGGCGCTGACCTTCTTTACCGAACTGACCCTGGAAGGACAGCGTGCGCAGATTGCCGATAAAATCCTCAAAGAAATCAATGACCGCCTGACCTTCCTGGTCAATGTTGGCCTCAACTACCTCAACCTGTCGCGCAGTGCGGAAACCTTGTCCGGCGGTGAGGCTCAGCGGATCCGTCTCGCCAGCCAGATTGGCGCTGGTCTGGTCGGCGTGATGTATGTGCTCGATGAGCCTTCCATCGGCCTCCACCAGCGGGATAACGAGCGCCTGCTGGGTACCCTGACCCGGCTGCGCGATCTGGGGAACACTGTCCTGGTGGTCGAACACGACGAAGACGCGATCCGCAGTGCCGATTACATCATCGATATCGGCCCGGGCGCCGGTGTGCACGGCGGGCAGATCATCGCCGAAGGCACCATGGAAGATATTCTGAATTCAGAAGATTCCTTAACCGGCCAGTACCTGAGCGGCAAGAAACAGATTGAAGTGCCCGTTGAACGCGTGCCTGTCGATCCGGCTAAAACGGTTCTGCTCACAGGCGCCACGGGCAACAACCTGAAACAGGTCGATGTGTCGATTCCGGTGGGCTTGCTGACCTGTGTGACCGGGGTATCCGGCTCGGGCAAGTCCACGCTGATCAACGACACTTTCTTCAAAATTGCGCACCATCAACTCAATGGGGCCACCACAGGCGAACCGGCACCTTATGTGGATATTCAGGGGCTGGAGCACTTTGATAAAGTGATCGATATCGATCAGAGTCCGATCGGCCGGACGCCGCGTTCTAACCCTGCAACTTACACCGGCATTTTTACCCCCATCAGGGAGCTATTCTCGGGCACCCAGGAGTCTCGCTCCCGGGGCTATAAACCGGGCCGCTTCAGCTTCAACGTCAAAGGCGGCCGCTGTGAGGCCTGTCAGGGCGACGGGGTGATCAAAGTGGAAATGCACTTCCTGCCCGATGTTTACGTGCCCTGTGATAGCTGCAAAGGGAAACGCTACAATCGTGAGACCCTGGAAGTGAAATACAAAGGCCAGTCCATTGATGAAGTGCTGGAAATGACAGTGGAAGATGCGCGGGTATTTTTTGATCCTGTGCCAGCCATTGCGCGAAAACTGCAAACCCTGATGGATGTCGGACTATCCTATATCCGCCTGGGGCAAGCGGCGACCACGCTGTCCGGCGGCGAAGCGCAGCGGGTGAAACTGGCGCGCGAGCTGTCCAAGCGTGATACAGGGAAAACCCTGTATATTCTCGATGAACCAACAACGGGCTTGCACTTCCATGATATCCAGCAGTTGCTGAGTGTCCTGCACCGACTGCGCGATCACGGCAACACCATCGTGGTAATTGAGCATAATCTGGACGTCATTAAAACCGCAGACTGGATCATTGATTTGGGACCGGAAGGTGGCAGCGGTGGCGGCGAGATCATCGCAACCGGTACGCCGGAACAGGTTGCCGAGGTCGCCGGTTCGCATACGGCCCGCTTCCTCAAACCCCTGCTGCCTGCTTTAACGGCAAAACAGCAGGCATAATTACACACATTACCCCTGTCAGGCTGAGTGTTCAGCCTGACGTTTTGTCTATTCGCCGAGGGACCGGACACTGTGACCGTCATTCAACTCAGGGGCACGAGACTGGCCGCTGCCACCATCAGTAAACCGCTGACACGGCCTTTTATTCTGGCGCTGACTTTTCTGTTTCTGCTGTCGATGCACTATTTTCAGCATAATCAGGGAGGCGCCGGCCTGGAGTTACCCTTTAATATCAGCAGCTGGATCCCCTTCAGCTTTGCCATTGCCATCGGCCTGCTGGAGATCAGCCGACAGAAAATCTTGCGTTACTCTCGTTTGACGCTGGTTCTCTTATGCTGCTGCGTGATGTTGTCTGTCCCTATGCTGTATCCGGAATCCCGGCCGGAAGGCGCCATCAACAGAGTCCTTGCCCTCTGGGCTGGCTGGTTGTTTTTCGTGGCACTGCAGCAGTTTGCTTTCAGCCAGAAACAGCGTCAGCAAATACTCTGGTTGCTCTTAAAAGCGGTCTGGCTGCAAGCCGCGCTGGCCTGGTATCAGTTTCTGTGGATCTCGCCGGACAATGGCATCGGCTATAACACGGATCTCAACCGGCCCTACGGTATTTTTCAGCAACCCAACGTGATGGCCAGCTTCCTGGCCACCGGGCTCGTTCTTTCAGCTTACCTGCTGGCACGGCAGCCGATGGTTCAGGGCCGCTGGACGCTCTCCCACCTCGGTCTTCAGTTAACGCCTGTCGCGGTGATCCCCATGCTGTTCGTGCTCAGCTCACGAACCGGCTGGATTGCCAGTGTGGCGGGGGTTTTGCTTATCCTGCCCTACCTGATACAGTTTGCTGCCCGTGTACAGTGGCGAGTGTGGCTGATGATGCTGGTCATGGGATTAAGCGTGACCTGGAATCTGACCAGCAGCCTGAACTGGAATCCGCAGCCGGGCAGAGTATCGCTGGAAAGTGCCCGCTCAGTTATCTACCCGCAAGCCATGGACATGTTCCTGCACTCCCCGATCACGGGCGTCGGCTACGGCAATTTTGAGTCCGCTTACCTGATGCAGACAGCACAAGCACATCAGGCTGATCCTGAAACGCCCTATGGTTTACCCGGGCTGGATCATCCCCATAACGAGTTGCTTTTCTGGGCCAGTGAAGGGGGTATTTTACCTGTACTGGCGCTGCTGATAGCGGCGGCGGCAGTGCTGGCCAAAATTCGTCGCGCGCCGGCCAACACCCATCTGGCTCTGGTCGCGCTCCTGTTCCCAATCACACTGCATACCCAGCTTGAATACCCCTTTTACCACTCGCTGATCCACTGGATAATTTTTGTTTTCCTGATCTATTGGGTAGATGCCCTGAGCGCGAAATATTTCAAGCACACACTGCGATTCTATAAACCCTTCAGAATCAGCGCCATGCTGTTGCCTGTTGTCGTCAGCCTCTTTATGGCCTCGACCTTATATTCAGGTGCCATGCTGACCCGCTTTGAATCATCGACGCCACCCGATTTAACAGCCTTGGATAAGGTCAATAACACCTGGGCCTGGCGCAACCGGTTTGAATGGGATCTGTATCAGACTCAGTTGAAAATCGGCATTCAGCAGAATAATCCTGAGCTGCTAACAGACTTCATCCACTGGGCAAACCAAAAAGCCAAAGAGCTGCCCAGACCCATTCTGTATCAGTATCTGATCAAAGCCCATCAGGCATTAGCCAACACCGAGCAAGCTGAACAGGTTCGGGAAGAAGCCCGGTATCTTTTCCCGGGAATGGATTTCAGCGATGAAGCGTCACCGCCGTTTCCCAAGCCAAAAACCGTAACTGCCTCGCCCCAGATAGCACAGGCTCAAGGGCAAGCAGACCAAGACTGAAGACAAGGACATAAGACTTCCCCAAAAAAAGCGGCTGCCCGGGCAGCCGCTTTCTTTCCTGCGCTGATACTTATTTCAGCACCTCTTCCAGCGCTTTCAGGCACAGTGCGATATTCTCTTTACGCGCACCGTATCCCATCAGTCCGATGCGCCATGCTTTGCCGGCCAATGCCCCCAGCCCGGCACCGATCTCCAGGTTGTAATCTTCCAGCAGGGCCTGTCGCACTTTCGCATCATCGGCCCCGTCTGGAATATAAATCGCATTGAGTTGCGGCAGACGGCTTTGCTCATCCACCACAAAGCGGATCCCCATCGCTTCCAGGCCATCGCGCAATAACTGGTGCATCTTGGCATGGCGCTGCCACGCATTCTCCAGCCCTTCATGTTGCAGACGAACCAAGGCTTCGTGCAATGCATACAAGCTGTTGACCGGAGCGGTATGGTGATAGCTGCGCTTCCCTTCACCACTCCAGTAGGCTAACACCAGGCTTTGATCCAGAAACCAGCTCTGAACCGGTGTCTTGCGCTGCTGAATTTTCTCGACCGCCCGCGGCGAAAAAGTCAGCGGTGACAGGCCCGGCACACAGGACAGACATTTCTGGCTCCCTGAGTACACGGCATCCAGTTGCCATTCATCAACCTTCAGCGGCACCCCGCCCAATGAGGTCACCGCATCAACAATGGTCAGGCAGTCATGTTCCCGGGCTAAACGGGATAAGGTTTTTGCATCGCTCAGCGCACCGGTTGAGGTTTCCGCGTGCACAAAGGCCAGTATTTTGGCATCCGGATGAGCTTTAAGTGCCGCTTCAACCGCTTGCGGATCAACCGGTTCTCCCCATGCATTATCCACCAGCACAGCTTCACCGCCGCAGCGCACCACATTCTCCCGCATCCGCTCGCCAAAGACCCCGTTACGGCAGACAATTACCTTCTCACCCGGCTCGACCAGATTCACGAAACAGGCTTCCATTCCCGCACTGCCCGGCGCAGAGACCGCTATAGTAAATGGGTTGGTGGTCTGAAATGCATACTGGAGCAGTTGCTTAAGCTCATCCATCATTCCAATGAACAGCGGGTCAAGATGGCCGACCGTCGGGCGACTGAGCGCCTGCAACACCTGCGGATAAATGTCTGACGGGCCGGGTCCCATCAGGATGCGTTGAGGTGGGTAAAAACTTTGAATTGTCATCAGGCTTCTCCATCTGCACAGACACGTAAGTTACTTATAATTCAGTGCATTATTTATAGTTGGCAACAGTAGCTTTCGCAGGGTATTTCTAACGAGCATAACAGAACAACCCTTACCTGGAACCAGGCAGGCAAATTTATGCAAAGTCAGTAACAATCTTGGCACATAAAAATGCATTCAAGCATTGACAAAGCCCCCCTCTCATATTCAATAAGGGCAATTTTTGTTCACCCTGAGAAAGCTCATTTTTCAGGTGAAAACGGAAGAGGCGCGTTATCCAGGTATCTATGCGGCGGGGCCCCACCCCAAAGCACCATAGAGAGGGGGAGCAACGCCGAGATACGGTAAGACAGGGGGCTTGCCGTATCGGCTTTGAAGGTTGAATCCTTCTGGCTGTCACCTGCATCATCCAGTGCAGGTGGAGAGCTTCTGGTAGCAGCAGTCTTAGTACGTCTCGCCTAATGGCTCTTCTGACACTCAAGTCGGAAAGATTCCCCAAATTTTGCCCCATGTTTACGCTTTGTTAAGTGGGAGATCACATTGAGCCCTGTAATTTCTTCTTCAGCGTTGAACGCTGAAATCACAGTCGCAAAATTTGGCGGCACTAGTGTGGCTGATTTCGTTGCAATGAGCCGTAGTGCTAAGATCGTAATCAATAATCCGACAACCAAACTGGTGTTGATCAGCGCGTGTTCCGGTGTGACTAATATTTTAGTCGAATTGGCCAATGGCGTAGCCGATGCCGAACACCGACACGCTCTGGTAGAGCGTCTGCGCGCGATTCACCAAAGTGTTCTGGCGGATTTACAGCAACCAGAGATGATTGCTGAGCACATTGATGCGCTTCTCGATCAGGTGAGTGAACTGGCCGTTAAAGCTGCGGAGCATAAATCCGCCGAGTTAACCGACCAACTGGTTGCCAACGGTGAATTGCTGTCGACCTACCTGTTTACTCAAATTATGAATGAGCTGGGTGCTGATGCGATACGTTACGATATCCGTGAGGTCATGCGCACAGACAGCCGTTTTGGCAAAGCCAGTCCAGAGCCAGAAATGATTCGTCAGCTGACAGAGGAAAAACTGTTACCTCTGCTGCAATCGAAGATCGTTGTTTCTCAGGGGTTCATCGGCAGTGATGAACAAGGGCGTACCACGACACTTGGCCGCGGCGGCAGTGATTACAGTGCTGCATTGATGGCCGAAGCGGTGGATGCCGGCACGCTGGAAATCTGGACTGATGTCCCTGGCATGTACACCACAGATCCGCGTATTGCACCCAAAGCAACGCCAATCAAAGAAATCAGCTTCAGCGAAGCCTCGGAGATGGCGAACTTTGGTGCCAAGATCTTGCATCCATCAACACTGATCCCGGCCGTTCGCCGTCAGATCCCTGTGTTTGTCGGATCGTCAAGAGCCCCCGAGCAGGGTGGCACCTGGATCCGCAAGTCCGTGACGGAAGCACCGCTGTTCCGTGCGCTGGCACTGCGTTCCAACCAGACACTGATCACCCTGACCAGCCTGAATATGTTCCATGCTTACGGCTTCCTGGCCGAAGTCTTCCGGATTCTGGCTGAGCATAAGGTCTCTGTTGATCTGATTTCGACCTCTGAAGTCAGCGTCTCTCTGACCATGGATCAGACCGATACGGGCGGCGGCGCACCGACGCTGCCTCCGGGAGCGCACGCTGCGCTCAGCGAGCTGTGCCGTGTAGAGATTGAACAGGATCTGTGCCTGATTTCACTGATTGGTAACCGCATGAGCCAGACAGCCGGCTCAGTCAGTACTGTGTTCGATACACTGGACGACTACAAGCTGCGTATGATCTGCTACGGTGCCAGCCCGCACAATCTGTGCTTCCTGGTCAAAACCGAGCATGCCATGCCGATTGCTCAGAATCTGCACCGTAAGATTTTTGAGTAATTTCACCTTCAGTTCCAATGAAAAAAGGCGCTCATTGAGCGCCTTTTTGTCTTCAGTGAACAGCCATCACAGATTGGGCCCCAGCCACTTCTCCGCTTCGAGATCGTCCCAGCCTTTACGCTCGGCGTAGCTTTCCATCTGGTCACGCTGGATCTGTGCGACGGCAAAATAGCGCGATTCAGGATGCGAGAAGTACCAGCCTGAAACGGCCGCCCCAGGCCACATGGCGTAGCTTTCTGTCAGAATCATGCCGGTATTGGCTTCCGCATCCAGCAATTTCCAGATCTCGCCTTTCTCTGTGTGTTCCGGACAAGCAGGATAGCCGGGTGCAGGCCGGATACCCTGGTATTTCTCACGGATCAGATCTTCGTTGCTCAGGTTCTCATCCGGTGCATAGCCCCAGATGTCCTTACGGACCGTTTCGTGCATGAATTCCGCAAAGGCTTCGGCAAGACGATCAGCCACCGCTTGGATCATAATCGCGTTGTAATCATCGCCTTTGGCTTTGAACTGATCGGCAATCTCATATTCACCGATACCGCCGGTTACCGCAAAGGCTCCGATCCAGTCGGCTTTACCGCTTTCTTTCGGGGCAATGTAATCCGACAGACAGTAATTCGGCCCTTTGGGTTTTTCTGTCTGCTGGCGCAGTCCGCGCAAGGTTGTCAGCACCTGGGTTCGGCTCTCATCGGTGTAGACTTCAATGTCATCACCAATATTATTGGCCGGGAACAGCCCACAAACGCCATTAGCCTTTATCATGCCGCTGGCTTCGATGTCGTCCAGCAGCTGATTGGCATCGTCAAATAAGCGCTGGGCTTCCTGACCCACAACTTCATGGCGCAAAATGGTGGGATATTTGCCGCTCAGCGACCAGGTCATAAAGAAAGGCGTCCAGTCGATATAACGGCGCAGGGTCGCGATATCAAAATCCTTGAAGACGTGAATGCCCGGCTTATGCGGTGCGGGCGGGGTGTAGCGATTCCAGTCAATCGCCACTTTATTGGCGCGGGCCGCTTCCAGGCTGACAGGGGCACTTCGTGGACGCTTACGGGCATGTTGCTCCCGCACCACCTCATATTCCTGATCCAGACGCTCAACAAAGGCCGGGCGCTGAGCATCCGACAGAAGTGCCGAACAGACCCCGACAGCACGCGAGGCATTTGAAACATAAACCACAGGGGCATGGTAGTTTTGCTCAATTTTGACGGCGGTATGGGCCTTGGAGGTTGTGGCCCCGCCAATCAGCAGAGGCAGATCAAAACCCTGCCGCTCCATTTCTTTGGCAACATGCACCATTTCATCGAGCGAAGGCGTGATCAACCCGGAGAGGCCGATAATATCGACCTTCTCTTCTCTGGCCACTTTCAGGATCTTGTCGCAAGACACCATGACCCCCAGGTCAATGATCTCGTAGTTATTACACTGCAACACCACACCGACAATATTTTTGCCGATATCGTGCACATCGCCCTTCACCGTGGCGAGCAGTATTTTGCCGTTGGTGCGCCCGGCTTGCTTTTCAGCATTGATGTAAGGCTCGAGATAGGCGACCGCCTGTTTCATGACCCGGGCTGATTTCACCACCTGGGGCAGGAACATTTTCCCTTCACCGAACAGATCACCGACGATGTTCATCCCCGCCATCAAAGGCCCTTCGATGACCTCTAACGGTTTTTCTGCGTTCTGACGGGCTTCTTCGGTATCTTCAACAATAAACTCAGTGATCCCTTTGACCAGCGCATGGGACAGACGCTTATCGACCGGCCAGCCGCGCCATTCTGCGGCCGTTTTATCTTCTACCGCTTCGCCACTGCCCCGGTACTTGTCAGCCAGATCCAGCAGACGTTCGGTGGAATCATCCCTGCGGTTCAGCACGACGTCTTCCACAGCTTCGCGCAGCTCGTCTGCCAGATCATCGTAAATAGCCAGCTGACCGGCATTCACGATGCCCATATCCATACCGTTTTTGAAACAGTGATACAGGAACACGGCATGAATGGCTTCCCGCACCGGTTCATTACCCCGGAACGAGAAGGACACATTCGATACCCCACCCGACACCATGGCATGCGGCAGAGTGCGCTTGATGTCGCCCACGGCCTCAATGAAGTCCACCGCGTAGTTATTGTGCTCTTCAATCCCGGTGGCTACCGCGAAAATGTTCGGGTCAAAAATGATGTCTTCGGGCGGGTATCCCACTTCATCAACCAGAATACGGTAGGCATTGGTACAGATCTCTCTCTTACGCTCACGGGTATCAGCCTGACCCACCTCATCAAACGCCATTACAATCACAGCCGCGCCATAACGACGGATCAGTTTTGCCTGCTCAACAAACTTCTCTTTGCCTTCTTTGAGAGAAATTGAGTTCACAATGGGTTTTCCCTGCACGCACTTCAGGCCGGCTTCCAGTATTTCCCACTTGGAGGAGTCAATCATGATCGGGACGCGGGAGATTTCAGGCTCAGAAGCACACAGATTCAGAAAGCGCACCATGGCCGCTTCAGCATCCAGCATGCCTTCGTCCATATTGATATCGATGATCTGCGCGCCGGCTTCCACCTGCTGACGTGCCACTTCCAGCGCCTCGTCATAAAGCTCTTCTTTGATCAAGCGACGAAAACGGGCAGAGCCTGTCACATTGGTGCGCTCGCCGACATTGACAAACAAGGTGTCTTTTTCAATGGTCAGGGGTTCCAGGCCTGACAGGCGGCAGGCGACTGGGATCTCAGGCAGTTGACGTGGCGGGACATTCGCCGTCACCCGGGCCATTTCACGAATATGCTCTGGCGTGGTCCCACAACAACCGCCCACCAGGTTCAGGAAACCGGACTCTGCCCACTCTTTGATATGGTCGGCCATTTCAGCGGCTTCCAGATCATATTCGCCAAACGCATTGGGCAGACCGGCATTTGGGTGCGCAGAGACCGCACACTCCGAAATACGCGATAATTCTTCGACATACTGACGCAGTTCATCCGGACCCAACGCACAGTTCAGGCCAAATGAGATAGGTTTGACGTGCCGCAGAGAATTGTAAAAAGCTTCTGTGGTTTGTCCTGATAAGGTACGGCCGGAGGCATCTGTGATTGTCCCTGAAATCATCACAGGCAAAGTCACACCCAGCTCTTCAAAGACCGTATCCACGGCAAACGCACAGGCTTTGGCATTCAGGGTATCGAAAATGGTTTCGATCAGAATGATATCGGCCCCGCCCTCAATCAAAGCGCGGGTTGATTCGGAATAAGCAACCACTAACTGATCAAACGACACATTCCTGAAACCCGGATCGTTGACATCCGGCGAAATTGAACAGGTTCGGTTGGTCGGACCGAGTACACCAGCCACAAAGCGCGGCTTGTCCGGGGTTTTTGCCGTCCATTCATCAGCCACCTGGCGGGCCAGCTTCGCCGCTTCGAAATTAATCTCAGCGCTCAGGCTTTCCATGTCATAGTCAGCCATGGCGATGGTCGTCGCGTTGAAGGTGTTGGTCTCAAGAATATCGGCGCCGGCCTCAAGGTAAGCGGAGTGAATATCCTTGATCAGTTGCGGCTGGGAGAGTACCAGCAGATCGTTATTGCCTTTCAGATCCGAATGCCAATCAGAAAAACGTTCACCACGGTAATCCTCTTCATCCAGCTTGTAGCTCTGGATCATGGTGCCCATGCCCCCATCGATGATGAGGATCTGTTCCTTAAGTCGCTTTTGTATTAAATCCGTTCCCTTCGACACTGCTTACTTCCTTACACTTAAACCTATCAGCTGCTAACATCCTATCACAGCCTGATTGGAAATCTAGACGTCCATACATCGTTTGCGGAAACTTATTATCCAAGCGTAAGCCTAAAGTTTTTATGGCTATCAGAGGCCCGAACATTTATATTTTGTCACAATTTTTGCTTAACACTTTAACAACAGATGAGGATCAAGGATGTCGGTATACAGTACCCTCTGTTTTCTCGCCGCCGCCGCGATGGTGATTGCCTTTATTAACCACAAAATAGGCAAGATGCAAACCACTATCGCCATCACAGCCGGTGCTATTATTTTATCGCTCGGGATTGTGATCGCAGGTCACAACGGCTGGTTTCACCTGGAGGAAATCGCTGCGGAACAGCTGGGTCAGATCGACTTCGAAAGCTTTCTGCTAAAAGGCATACTGGGCTTCTTGCTTTTTGCCGGCGGTTTAGGGATCAAGCTGCCACATCTCGAAGATCAAAAATGGGAAATCACCATTCTGGCTCTGGGGGCCACACTGTTCTCCACTTTCTTCATCGGTGGCAGTCTGTGGTGGATTTGCCAGATGCTGGGGATCCAGTTTGACCTGATCTACTGCCTGCTGTTTGGCGCATTAATTTCACCGACAGACCCGATCGCCGTGCTGGCTATCGTGAAAAAACTGCACGCACCGCGCCGCATCTCCACCCAAATTGAAGGTGAGTCGCTGTTTAACGATGGTTTTGGTCTGGTCATCTTTGTGACTTTGTTTACCATCGCCTTTGGCGATGAAGCCCCGACTGTGCTCGGTGTCGGCCATCTTTTCCTGCAAGAAGCCATTGGTGGCATTACTTACGGTTTTGTTTTAGGTCTGCTGTTCCATTATCTGATCAGCTCGACCGACGATCACTCGATGGAGCTTCTGCTGACTCTGGGGATCCCAACGGCCGGTTATGCTTTTGCCGATGTGATTCATGTATCCGGGCCTTTGGCTATGGTGGTCTCCGGGATCATGATTGGTAACTGGACCCGCTATATCGGCTTTTCAAAAGAGAGTGAAGATCATCTGGACCACTTCTGGGAGCTGGTTGATGAGTTCCTGAACGGCGTACTCTTCCTGCTGATTGGTATGAGCATGTTGTCGTTCAGCTTCCATGAGGAAGACTGGACATTGATGGTGATTGCTGTGCCGCTGGTACTGCTGGCTCGTTATTTAAGTGTCAAGCTGTCATATCTTGGCTTTAAACGCTTCCGTCAATACAACCCGGAATCGGTAAAAATCCTCACCTGGGGTGGCTTGCGCGGTGGCCTGGCTCTGGCCATGGCGATGGCAATTCCTGCCGGCGTTATCGTCATTCCGGAGAAGAACATTGATGTCAAAGAACTGATTCTGGTGATGACCTATTCAGTTGTGGTGTTCTCTATCCTGATTCAGGGTTCAACCATCACACCGATGATCGAAAAAGCGAAACTCTGGGAAGCAAATAAAGCAAAAGAAAATGAGCCAGCGGCTCCGGCTCACCCGCAGCCGGAAACCGCTCCCAAGTCTTGAGTATCTGATTTCTGGCATAAAAAAAGACCTGCTGCGGCAGGTCTTTTTGTTTACCAAGACTAAGATGTTCAATCATCTTTGGTAAATTTGTCTTCCGAGAAATGCTCCAGATCATAAGGTGTTTGCTGGTAGACACAATAATTCAGCCAATTGGCAAACAGCAGATGACCATGACTGCGCCAGCTTGCAACTGGCGGTTTATCCGGATCATTATCCTGATAATAATTCACGGGAATCTTGGGCTCCATCCCCTCCCCCAAATCACGCATATATTCATGATGTAATGTATGGGCATCGTATTCAGGATGTCCGGTCACAAAGACATTGCGCTTATCTTTGGTGGCAGCCAGATACACGCCGGCCTGATCAGAAGTGGCCAAAATATCCAGATCCGTATGCTCAGACAAGAACTCCGGGGAAAAGTCTGCATAACGCGAGTGAGGCGCCAGAAAGGTGTCATCAAAGCCTCTCAGAACCGGATGATGAGGATTGTGAACCTGATGGGAATAGATACCTGATAATTTCTCTTTGCGGGTACGCTTAGGTAAGTCGTACATCAGCTTGAGTCCTGCCTGAGCCGCCCAACAGACGTACATCGTCGAAGTGACATGTCCCTTTGCCCAGTTCAATATTGCCTGAATTTCTTCCCAGTACAACACATCTTCAAACTGTACCAGCCCCAGCGGTGCTCCTGTCACAATCAAGCCGTCAAAATTTCTGTGCTTCACCATTTCAAACTGCCGATAAAAGGTATCCAGATGCTCCGTGGGCGTATTTTTCGTCGGCCGATTGTCAATCCGCAGTAACTCAACATCAACCTGCAGAGGGCTGTTGGATAACAAGCGGAGAAACTGAGTTTCAGTTTCAATTTTTTCGGCATCAGGTTCAGCAACAATACCTTCAGCGGGCGAATTTCCTGACTGGCAGCGCGTTTGGCAGACATGACGAAGATATTCTCACTACGAAGAATATCCGTTGCCGGTAACTGATCAGGAATTTTAATGGGCATGTGTTGCTCTCCCTAAGATGTACAGACGTCCAGATACCCAAAAATTATAGAATTTCTACTCACTCTGCAAGCATTAACGCATTAAAAGAATTATAGATAGTTAAGGGAATGATGAAGAATTCTAATGAAAGCAACAGGCTAGCAAATGGGACTGTAAAAATAGCGGAAATCAGAAATGAAAAAACCCAGCCAAAAGGCTGGGTTTTAAAAGGGGTGCTTAGCAATGTCCTACTCTCACATGGGGAGACCCCACACTACCATCGGCGCTGCTGCGTTTCACGTCTGAGTTCGGCATGGGATCAGGTGGTACCACAGCGCTATTGTCGCTAAGCAAATTCTGGTGCTAGTACCCAGATTTGAACTGGGGGCCTCACCCTTACCAAGGGTGCGCTCTACCAACTGAGCTATACCAGCAAATTATTATCTAAACAAAGTCTTACGCTTTACTGCTTTGTTTAAGTCATTTGTCGCTGTGCGATGTCGATTTTGATGCGAGAAGCGCAGTGTACATTCAGTACACGAGCATCGCAGCACTCAAAAGCGGCAAGCTACAGTAGACAAATTGGCAATCAGAACCTGGCGATGTCCTACTCTCACATGGGGAGACCCCACACTACCATCGGCGCTGCTGCGTTTCACGTCTGAGTTCGGCATGGGATCAGGTGGGTCCGCAACGCTATGGTCGCCAAGCAAATTCTTTCTCTACCGCCCACAGGCGATAAATCACAATCTCGGAAATCTGACTAGTGTTCTCAGCACATCATTCAAGTGCTCATGGAGTCCGTAAAACCCCTTGGGTGTTGTATGGTTAAGCCTCACGGGCAATTAGTACAGGTTAGCTGAGCGCCTCACAACGCTTACACACCCTGCCTATCAACGTTCTAGTCTCGAACAGCCCTTCAGGAGGCTTAAAGCCTCAGGGATGACTCATCTCAGGGCTCGCTTCCCGCTTAGATGCTTTCAGCGGTTATCGATGCCGAACTTAGCTACCGGGCAATGCGTCTGGCGACACAACCCGAACACCAGCGGTTCGTTCACTCCGGTCCTCTCGTACTAGGAGCAACTCCCTTCAATCATCCAGCGCCCACGGCAGATAGGGACCGAACTGTCTCACGACGTTCTAAACCCAGCTCGCGTACCACTTTAAATGGCGAACAGCCATACCCTTGGGACCGACTTCAGCCCCAGGATGTGATGAGCCGACATCGAGGTGCCAAACACCGCCGTCGATATGAACTCTTGGGCGGTATCAGCCTGTTATCCCCGGAGTACCTTTTATCCGTTGAGCGATGGCCCTTCCATTCAGAACCACCGGATCACTATGACCTGCTTTCGCACCTGCTCGAACCGTCATTCTCGCAGTTAAGCGGGCTTATGCCATTGCACTAACCTCACGATGTCCGACCGTGATTAGCCCACCTTCGTGCTCCTCCGTTACGCTTTGGGAGGAGACCGCCCCAGTCAAACTACCCACCAGGCACTGTCCGCACCCCGGATAACGGGGCGACGTTAGAACATCAACACGACAAGGGTGGTATTTCAAGGACGGCTCCACAGATACTGGCGTACCTGCTTCGAAGCCTCCCACCTATCCTACACATGTAGGGTCAATGTTCAGTGCCAAGCTGTAGTAAAGGTTCACGGGGTCTTTCCGTCTAGCCGCGGGTACGCAGCATCTTCACTGCGATTTCAATTTCACTGAGTCTCGGGTGGAGACAGCGTGGCCATCATTACGCCATTCGTGCAGGTCGGAACTTACCCGACAAGGAATTTCGCTACCTTAGGACCGTTATAGTTACGGCCGCCGTTTACCGGGGCTTCGATCAAGAGCTTCTCCGAAGATAACCCCATCAATTAACCTTCCGGCACCGGGCAGGCGTCACACCGTATACGTCATCTTTCGATTTTGCACAGTGCTGTGTTTTTAATAAACAGTTGCAGCCACCTGGTATCTGCGACTCTCAGCAGCTCCATCCGCGAGGGACTTCACCGCCAAGAGCGTACCTTCTCCCGAAGTTACGGTACCATTTTGCCTAGTTCCTTCACCCGAGTTCTCTCAAGCGCCTTGGTATTCTCTACCCGACCACCTGTGTCGGTTTGGGGTACGATTGCTTATTATCTGAAGCTTAGAGGCTTTTCCCGGAAGCATGGCATCAATGACTTCATCACCGTAGTGACTCGACATCGGGTCTCAGCCTTAGTGCAGAACCGGATTTGCCTAATTCTGCAGCCTACACCCTTGAACCAGGACAACCGTCGCCTGGCCCACCTAGCCTTCTCCGTCCCCCCATCGCAATAATAAGCAGTACGGGAATATTAACCCGTTTCCCATCGACTACGCCTTTCGGCCTCGCCTTAGGGGTCGACTTACCCTGCCCCGATTAACGTTGGACAGGAACCCTTGGTCTTCCGGCGAGGGGGTTTTTCACCCCCTTTGTCGTTACTCATGTCAGCATTCGCACTTCTGATACGTCCAGCATGCCTTACAGCACACCTTCAACCGCTTACAGAACGCTCCCCTACCCAATACAATAAATTGCATTGCCGCAGCTTCGGTGTATCACTTAGCCCCGTTAAATCTTCCGCGCAGGCCGACTCGACCAGTGAGCTATTACGCTTTCTTTAAATGATGGCTGCTTCTAAGCCAACATCCTGGCTGTCTGAGCCTTCCCACATCGTTTCCCACTTAGTGATACTTTGGGACCTTAGCTGGCGGTCTGGGTTGTTTCCCTCTCCACGACGGACGTTAGCACCCGCCGTGTGTCTCCCGGATAGTACTTACTGGTATTCGGAGTTTGCAAAGGGTTGGTAAGTCGGGATGACCCCCTAGCCTTAACAGTGCTCTACCCCCAGTAGTATTCGTCCGAGGCGCTACCTAAATAGCTTTCGGGGAGAACCAGCTATCTCCAGGTTTGATTGGCCTTTCACCCCTAGCCACAAGTCATCCGCTAATTTTTCAACATTAGTCGGTTCGGTCCTCCAGTAAGTGTTACCTCACCTTCAACCTGCCCATGGCTAGATCACCTGGTTTCGGGTCTAATCCCAGCAACTGTACGCCCAGTTAAGACTCGGTTTCCCTACGGCTCCCCTATACGGTTAACCTTGCTACTGAAATTAAGTCGCTGACCCATTATACAAAAGGTACGCAGTCACACCACGAAGCGTGCTCCTACTGCTTGTACGTACACGGTTTCAGGTTCTTTTTCACTCCCCTCACAGGGGTTCTTTTCGCCTTTCCCTCACGGTACTGGTTCACTATCGGTCAGTCAGGAGTATTTAGCCTTGGAGGATGGTCCCCCCATGTTCAGACAGGATAACACGTGTCCCGTCCTACTCGTTTTCACGCTTAAAGCATCGTCGGTTACGGGGCTGTCACCCTGTATCGCGGCCCTTTCCAGGGACCTTCACCTGACACTAAAAACGCTTAAGGGCTAATCCGGTTTCGCTCGCCGCTACTGCCGGAATCTCGGTTGATTTCTCTTCCTCGGGGTACTTAGATGTTTCAGTTCCCCCGGTTCGCCTCACCAGGCTATGTATTCACCTGATGATAACTGCTTATGCAGCTGGGTTTCCCCATTCGGAAATCGGTGACTCAAGTGGCTCTTACTGCCTCATCACCGCTTATCGCAAGTTAGTACGTCCTTCATCGCCTCTGACTGCCCAGGCATCCACCGTGTACGCTTAGTCACTTAACCATACAACCCCAAGAGGTTTCGTATGTTCAAACAACCAAGGTTGTGTCTCTGACAAAGAGACAATTGGTTTATTCGCCGGACTCATGTTGTCTTCACCGCAGTGAACACAACGAACACAAGACACTTGAATGTGTATTGCTTGAGAACTCTGTTTCTTTCGAAACAGTTTGTATCCAATCTCTAGGATTGAATTTACTAGTCAGCTTTCCAGATTGTTAAAGAGCATGTGTTTCTTTTCTCCTCAGAGAAAAAAGCCACTTTCTAATCACACTCGCAAGTGCAGTTAGAAAGTGGCGTCCCATAGGGGAGTCGAACCCCTGTTACCGCCGTGAAAGGGCGGTGTCCTAGGCCTCTAGACGAATGGGACACTGTTGCGTCTTTACATTTCGACCAGGCAATCTGTGTGGACACTGCGTCAGCGACACAGTCTTTAGGTAAGGAGGTGATCCAGCCCCAGGTTCCCCTAGGGCTACCTTGTTACGACTTCACCCCAGTCATGAACCACACCGTGGTAAACGCCCTCCCGAAGGTTAAGCTATCTACTTCTGGTGCAGCCCACTCCCATGGTGTGACGGGCGGTGTGTACAAGGCCCGGGAACGTATTCACCGTGGCATTCTGATCCACGATTACTAGCGATTCCGACTTCATGGAGTCGAGTTGCAGACTCCAATCCGGACTACGACGTACTTTGTGGGATTCGCTCACTATCGCTAGCTTGCCGCCCTCTGTATACGCCATTGTAGCACGTGTGTAGCCCTACTCGTAAGGGCCATGATGACTTGACGTCGTCCCCACCTTCCTCCGGTTTATCACCGGCAGTCTCCCTGGAGTTCCCACCCGAAGTGCTGGCAAACAAGGATAAGGGTTGCGCTCGTTGCGGGACTTAACCCAACATTTCACAACACGAGCTGACGACAGCCATGCAGCACCTGTCTCAGAGTTCCCGAAGGCACCAATCCATCTCTGGAAAGTTCTCTGGATGTCAAGAGTAGGTAAGGTTCTTCGCGTTGCATCGAATTAAACCACATGCTCCACCGCTTGTGCGGGCCCCCGTCAATTCATTTGAGTTTTAATCTTGCGACCGTACTCCCCAGGCGGTCTACTTAACGCGTTAGCTCCGAAAGCCAGTGTTCAAGACACCAACCTCCAAGTAGACATCGTTTACGGCGTGGACTACCAGGGTATCTAATCCTGTTTGCTCCCCACGCTTTCGCATCTGAGCGTCAGTCTTTGTCCAGGGGGCCGCCTTCGCCACCGGTATTCCTTCAGATCTCTACGCATTTCACCGCTACACCTGAAATTCTACCCCCTCTACAAGACTCTAGCCTGCCAGTTCCAAATGCGATTCCGAGGTTGAGCCCCGGGCTTTCACATCTGGCTTAACACGCCGCCTGCATGCGCTTTACGCCCAGTAATTCCGATTAACGCTCGCACCCTCCGTATTACCGCGGCTGCTGGCACGGAGTTAGCCGGTGCTTCTTCTGCAGCTAACGTCAAAGATGGCATCTATTAAACACCAACTCTTCCTCACTGCTGAAAGTGCTTTACAACCCGAAGGCCTTCTTCACACACGCGGCATGGCTGCATCAGGGTTTCCCCCATTGTGCAATATTCCCCACTGCTGCCTCCCGTAGGAGTCTGGACCGTGTCTCAGTTCCAGTGTGGCTGATCATCCTCTCAGACCAGCTAGGGATCGTCGCCTAGGTGAGCCGTTACCCCACCTACTAGCTAATCCCACCTGGGCCAATCTTAGCGCGCGAGGCCCGAAGGTCCCCCGCTTTGCTCCGTAGAGATTATGCGGTATTAGCCATCGTTTCCAATGGTTATCCCCCACACTAAGGCATGTTCCCAGGCATTACTCACCCGTCCGCCGCTCGCCGCCCATCAACGCACCCGAAGGATTGTTGATGTCGCTGCCGCTCGACTTGCATGTGTTAGGCCTGCCGCCAGCGTTCAATCTGAGCCATGATCAAACTCTTCAATTAAAGTTTTGTTGCCTTCCCGAAGGAAAGCGGCTCAGTGATTACTGATGTTCCAACCGAAGTTGAAACGAATTGACTGTGCCGGTAACCCTTTTAAAAAGTGCTACCAATTGGTCACTCAGTTCACTGATAAATCTTTGATGACTGTATCATTGTCGAGTGCCCACACAGATTGCATGGTCAAATTGTTAAAGAGCTTGTTCCGATGAGAATCTTTGTGATTCACCTCTCGAAACGGGCGGCCATTCTAACCAATCAAACTAAAGTGTCAAACACTTTTTTCAATTTGTTTTTCTAACCGCTCACACTGCCTAGCCGTTCAGTTTTGCTGCTCTGCCGTGTCAGTGAGGCGGCATTATAGAGAGTCCGAACCACATGACAAGTAAAAAAACAGAAAAAACCATCAAGCGAACACTTTTCACCCGAAGACAAGCAAAGCGCACAAGAATAAAGCAAAATAAACCCTAAAGTAGGAGTTGATAGGTTTCAGCGACGGATAAAAACTACAAGGTCGTTGATAGAGAAAGTCTTGGGGGGAAGAAGAACAGTAGGAATATTGACTGAATCAACTGTGGCTAACGCCATAACCACCGCATACTGAATGCGGCCCTGAAGATTTAGCAAAATAAAAGATATAAAAAAAGCCGGGCATAGCCCGGCTTTCTTACGTTTTTAAGCTATTGCTTATTCAGCAGCAGCTTCTTCCTGAGCTTCAGGACGGTCTACCAGCTCAATGTAAGCCATTGGGGCTTTATCACCAGCACGGAAACCGCATTTCATAATGCGAGTGTAACCGCCTGGACGCTGAGCAAAACGTGGACCTAATTCGTTAAACAGTTTAGCAACGACTTCGTTATCACGAGTACGTGCAAATGCCAGACGACGGTTAGCTACACTGTCAGTCTTAGCTAGGGTAATCAAAGGCTCAATTACGCGACGCAGCTCTTTTGCCTTAGGCAAGGTAGTCTTGATAAGCTCGTGACGTACCAGAGAGCTAGCCATGTTGCTGAACATCGCTTTGCGATGACTGCTGTTGCGGTTGAGTTGACGACCACTCTTACGATGGCGCATGACCTAATCCTTCTAACTAGATATCAGTAACTATTAATCTTCAGCGATAGATGCTGGCGGCCAGTTTTCCAGGCGCATACCCAGAGACAGACCACGTGAAGCCAGCACGTCTTTGATTTCAGTCAAAGACTTCTTACCCAGGTTTGGCGTTTTCAGTAGCTCAACCTCAGTACGCTGAACAAGATCACCGATGTAGTGGATCGCTTCTGCTTTCAAACAGTTAGCAGAGCGAACAGTTAGTTCAAGATCGTCTACAGGACGCAGTAGGATCGGATCGAACTCCGGCTTCTCTTCTTTCTCTTCAGGAACTCGTACATCACGCAGATCTACGAATGCGTCAAGTTGTTCTGCCAGAATAGTGGCAGCACGACGAATCGCTTCCTCAGGATCAAGAGTACCATTGGTCTCCATATCGATAACCAGCTTATCAAGGTCAGTGCGCTGTTCAACACGCGCAGCCTCGACTGAGTAAGCGATACGATCAACTGGGCTGAAAGTTGCATCAACTAACAAACGACCAATTGGACGCTCATCTTCATCACTGTGAATACGAGCAGATGCTGGTACATAGCCGCGACCACGTTCTACCTTGATGCGCATGCTGATATCAGCATTGTCATCAGTCAAATGGCAGATCACGTGCTCTGGGTTCGCAATCTCAACATCACCATCATGGGTGATGTCACCTGCAACAACAGGGCCTGCACCAGATTTACTGAGGCTCAAGATGACTTCGTCTTTCCCTTCAACCTTAACGGCCAGGCCTTTCAGGTTCAATAGGATTTCAAGAACGTCCTCTTGGACTCCCTCTTTGGTGCTGTACTCGTGTAACACACCGTCGATTTCTACTTCAGTCACTGCGCAACCTGGCATAGATGACAGAAGAATACGACGTAGAGCATTGCCTAGAGTGTGGCCAAAACCGCGCTCCAGAGGCTCAAGAGTTACTTTTGCATGCGTCGTATTAACTTGTTCAATATCAACAAGACGCGGCTTAAGAAATTCTGTTACAGAACCCTGCATTGTGTCCTCTCTTAACTATAGCCTTACTTAGAGTAAAGCTCGACGATCAGGTGTTCGTTGATGTCGGCAGACAAATCAGAACGCTCTGGAAGACGCTTAAAGGTACCTTCCATTTTGTTGCTGTCTACTTCGACCCAAGTCGGCAGTTCACGCTGAGTAGCAACTTCAAGAGCTGCTTTGATGCGTGCTTGGTTTTTAGCTTTCTCACGAATGCTAACAACGTCGTTTGCAGCCACCTGGAAAGATGGGATGTTAACGACTTGACCATTAACCAGGATCGCTTTGTGGCTTACCAGCTGACGTGATTCAGCGCGAGTTGCACCAAAGCCCATGCGGTAAACAACATTATCCAGACGACCTTCCAGAAGTTGCAGCAGGTTTTCACCTGTGTTGCCTTTCAGGCGAGCAGCTTCTTTGTAGTAGTTACGGAATTGCTTTTCCAGTACGCCATAAGTACGACGAACTTTCTGCTTCTCACGAAGCTGAACGCCATAGTCAGACAGGCGGCCACGACGGGCACCGTGCTGGCCCGGCGCGTTATCAATTTTACACTTGGTATCAATCGCGCGAACACCAGACTTAAGGAATAAGTCAGTGCCTTCACGACGGCTAAGCTTCAGCTTAGGACCCAAATATCTTGCCATGTTCTTTCTCCAATATTCCTAGAAACGAAACGTTATACGCGACGTTTCTTAGGTGGACGACAACCGTTATGAGGGATCGGAGTCGCATCAACAATGTTAGTGATACGGAAACCCGCTGCATTCAGAGCACGGATTGTTGACTCACGACCAGGACCTGGGCCCTTCACCATAACTTCCAGGTTCTTAACGCCATATTCTTTGGCCATTTCACCACAACGCTCAGCAGCAACCTGTGCAGCAAACGGAGTAGATTTACGAGAACCACGGAAACCTGAACCACCGGCAGTTGCCCAAGCCAGAGCATTACCTTGACGGTCAGTAATGGTAACGATTGTGTTGTTGAAAGAAGCGTGGATGTGCGCTACGCCATCAGCAACTTGCTTGCGTACGCGCTTACGAGCGCGAGTTGGTTGTTTTGCCATTGTACTCTACCTTATCCGATTATTTTTTGATCGGCTTGCGCGGACCCTTACGGGTACGAGCGTTGGTTTTAGTACGCTGTCCACGTAGAGGTAGACTGCGACGATGACGAAGACCACGGTAACAACCAAGATCCATTAGGCGCTTGATGTTCATGGAAACTTCACGACGTAGATCACCTTCTACAGTGTACTTAGCTACACCATCACGCAGTTGATCGATCTGCTCTTCAGTTAGTTCACTGATCTTAACATTTTCAGCAATACCCACATCAGCCAGAATAGCTTTTGAACGAGTTTTACCGATGCCATAAATCGCAGTCAGTGCGATTACAGCATGCTTTTGATCAGGAATGTTAATGCCTGCAATACGGGCCACTATTCACTCCTAGTACTTATCAAGAATAACCGCTGCAAAGCCCGTTTAGGATACGCAGCGGTGTCACAATTCTTTTGCACACACAAAAGATGGTTGGCTAATTTAGCCAACCTACCTTCAATTTGCAAGAAATATTTCTGCTGGTTAGCCTTGGCGTTGCTTATGCTTTGGCTCACTGCAAATTACACGCACAACACCGTTGCGCTTGATAACTTTACAGTTACGGCAGATTTTCTTAACGGAAGCACGAACTTTCATTGCTAAACTCCGTAAATGGATAACCAAGCTTATCGGCCGTAGCCTTTAAGATTAGCCTTTTTCAAAACCGACTCATACTGTTGAGACATCAGGTGTGTCTGAACTTGAGCCATGAAGTCCATAATAACCACAACTACAATCAGTAGTGACGTACCGCCAAAGTAGAAGCGAACGTTCCAAGCAATCATCATGAACTCGGGGATCAGACAGATAAAGGTAATGTACAACGCACCAGCCAAAGTCAGGCGTGTCATCACTTTATCAATGTACTTCGCAGTCTGCTCGCCCGGACGAATACCAGGTATGAACGCACCGGATTTCTTCAGGTTATCTGCTGTTTCACGCGGGTTAAACACCAACGCGGTATAGAAGAAACAGAAGAAGATAATCGCAGCAGCATACAGCATAACGTACAGTGGCTGACCAGGACTCAGTGCCAGAGACACGTCAGTCAGGAAACCAAAGGTACCTTCTCCATTTCCACCGAACCACTGAGCCAGTGTGCCAGGGAAAAGAATGATACTGGATGCAAAAATTGCTGGAATCACACCTGCCATATTAATTTTCAATGGCAGATGAGTGCTCTGACCTGCATAGACACGACGGCCTTGCTGGCGTTTGGCGTAGTTAACGACGATACGACGCTGACCACGTTCCATGAACACTACAAAATAGATTACAGCAAAAGAAATTACTGCAATTAACAGTAGAAGAAGTACGTGCAATTCACCTTGACGCGCTTGCTCTACGGTCTGTCCAATAGCTGGTGGCAATCCTGCAACGATACCTGTGAAAATAATCAGAGATATACCGTTACCAATGCCACGTTCTGTAATCTGCTCACCTAACCACATCAAGAACATGGTACCGGTGACCAAACTTACGACCGCAACAAAGTAGAAACCAAGGCCTGGATTATGTACCAGGCCAGGGATCATACTTGGTAACCCCGTCGCAATACCAATTGCTTGGAAGGTTGCCAACACAAGCGTGCCATAGCGAGTATACTGGCTGATCTTACGGCGACCAGACTCACCTTCTTTCTTCAACTCGGCTAAAGCCGGATGAACAACCGTTAGCAACTGAACAATAATCGAGGCCGAAATATACGGCATAATGCCCAGTGCTAAAATGGATGCACGCTCAAGTGCACCACCAGAGAACATGTTAAACAGTTCAATGATGGTACCCTTTTGCTGTTCGAACAGATCGGCTAGTACAGCAGCGTCAATACCAGGAATAGGCACAAAAGAGCCAGCTCGGAAAATTAAGATAGCCCCTATTACAAATAGCAGACGAGTCTTAAGCTCTGCTAGGCCACCTTTTGCGCTACTAAAATCTTGTCCTGGTTGTTTAGCCATCTGTACCTCATCCTCGAGTTAATTATTCCTCGATTTTACCGCCTGCAGCTTCGATCGCAGCTTTAGCGCCTTTAGTTACGCGTAAGCCTTTCACTGTGACAGCGCGGTTGATCTCACCAGACAGAACAACTTTTACAGTTTCCATGTTCTTGGTGATCACGTTTGCAGCTTTCAGTGTTTCCAGACTTACTACGTCACCTTCAACTTTCGCCAGTTCTGACAGACGAACTTCAGCTGTTACCAGGCTCTTGCGAGAAGTAAAACCGAATTTTGGTAGACGCTGTTTCAAAGGCATTTGACCGCCTTCGAAACCTGGGCGAACAGAACCACCAGAACGTGATTTCTGACCTTTGTGACCACGGCCACAAGTTTTACCCAGGCCTGAACCGATACCACGGCCTACGCGCTTCGCAGAAGGCTTAGAACCCGCAGCCGGAGATAGAGTATTCAAACGCATTCTGATTACTCCTCTACTTTAACCATGTAATGAACCTTGTTGATCATGCCGCGAACGCAGGCAGTATCTTCAAGTTCAACAGTGTGGTTGATGCGACGTAGGCCCAAGCCACGCAGTGTAGCTTTATGCTTCGGCAAACGACCGATAGAGCTACGAGTCTGAGTTACTTTGATTGTTTTAGCCATGTCGATTACTCCAGAATTTCTTTAACAGAAAGACCACGCTTCGCAGCGATCATTTCTGGAGAGTTCATACCACTCAAACCATCAATAGTCGCGCGAACGATATTGATTGGGTTTGTAGAACCGTATGCTTTAGCCAGTACGTTATGCACGCCAGCGACTTCCAGCACGGCACGCATTGCACCACCGGCGATGATACCAGTACCTTCTGATGCAGGTTGCATGTACACCTTAGAACCGGTGTGGCGACCTTTAACAGCGTGGTGCAGAGTACCTTCGTTCAGGGCAACTGTAACCATGTTACGACGTGCTTTTTCCATTGCTTTCTGGATTGCAGCAGGCACTTCACGTGCTTTGCCGTAACCGAAACCAACGCGACCATTACCATCACCAACAACAGTTAGTGCGGTAAAGCTGAAAATACGACCACCTTTAACCGTCTTAGATACACGGTTAACAGCGATCAGCTTTTCATGCAGATCTGATTGAGTTTTTTCGTTAGCCATCTTCCGCCTACCTTAGAATTTCAGACCAGCTTCACGGGCAGCTTCTGCCAGTGCAGCCACGCGGCCGTGGTATTGGAAACCGGAACGATCGAATGCAACGTTAGAGATGCCTTTTTCAATCGCGCGCTCAGCGATGATTTTACCCACAACTGCAGCAGCGTCTTTGTTACCGGTGCTCTTCACTTGCTCACGGATCGCTTTTTCTACGGTAGAAGCGGCAGCGATAACCTCGGAGCCATTTGGTGCGATTACCTGAGCGTACACATGGCGTGGAGTACGGTGTACTACCAAGCGAGTTGCACCCAGTTCAGCAATCTTACGACGTGCTCTGGTCGCACGACGGATACGAGATGCTTTCTTATCCATAGTGTTACCTTACTTCTTCTTAGCTTCTTTAATACGCACGACTTCGTCGGCGTAACGAACACCTTTACCTTTGTAAGGCTCAGGGCTACGGTAAGCGCGAATGTCTGCAGCGACTTGGCCAATCAACTGCTTATCAGTACCAGTCAGTACGATTTCAGTTTGAGTTGGACACTCAGCTTTAATACCTGCAGGCAGTTCATGCTCAACTGGGTGTGAGAAGCCCAGAGTCAGGCCAACAGCGTTGCCTTTAATGGCAGCACGATAACCTACACCCTTAAGGATCAGCTTCTTAGTAAAGCCTTCAGTAACACCAACAACCATGTTGTTAACCAGTGCACGAGCTGTACCAGCCTGTGCCCAAGCATCGTTGAAGCCGTCGCGAGGACCGAACTTAATGGTGTTTTCTTCCTGGGTTAGTTCAACTGCTTCGTTAATTACACGAACCAGTTCACCCTTACCACCTTTGACAGTGATTTCCTGACCGTTGAGTTTAACTTCTACGCCGGCAGGAACAACTACAGGTGCTTTTGCAACACGTGACATTTTCCTACTCCTATTAAGCTACGTAGCAGATAATCTCACCACCAAGACCTGCTTTACGAGCAGCACGGTCAGTCATCAGACCCTTGGAAGTGGACACAACGGCAATACCCAGGCCACCCATCACAGTCGGCAGCGCATCTTTTTTCTTGTAGATACGCAGGCCAGGACGTGAAACGCGCTGGATTTGCTCAATTACAGCTTTAGTCTCGAAGTACTTCAGAGTAACTTCGAGTTCAGGCTTAACTTCGCCAGAAACGGCGTAGTCAGCCACAAAACCTTCTTCTTTCAGCAAAGCTGCGATGGCAACTTTCAACTTAGAAGATGGCATTTTAACAGCAACTTTCTTCGCTGCCTGACCGTTACGAATGCGGGTCAGCATATCCGAAATCGGATCTTGCATGCTCATAAGTCAATACTCCGTGATTCTTAATTGGTAATAAATTACCAGCTAGCCTTACGCAGACCCGGAATCTCGCCTTTCATGCAAGCTTCACGAACCTTGATACGGGACAGACCAAACTTACGCAGGTACCCGTGTGGGCGTCCAGTCTGGTTACAGCGATTACGCTGACGAGATGGACTTGAATCACGTGGTAGAGACTGAAGCTTGAGCACTGCATCCCAGCGTTCTTCTTCAGACGCATTCACGTCGCTAATTAGAGCTTTAAGCGCGGCACGCTTTTCAGCGTACTTTGCTACCAGCTTGGCACGTTTTACTTCACGTGCCTTCATAGATTCTTTAGCCATTAGTAACCCTTACTTTTTACTTACGGAATGGGAAGTTAAAAGCAGACAGCAGAGCACGAGCTTCTTCGTCAGAGTTCGCAGTAGTTGTGATTGTGATGTCTAAACCACGTACACGATCTACTTTATCGAAATCGATCTCTGGGAAGATAATCTGCTCACGAACGCCCATGCTATAGTTACCACGACCGTCGAATGATTTCGGGTTCAAACCACGGAAATCACGGATACGCGGTACAGCAATAGAGATCAGACGTTCGAAAAAGTCCCACATACGTTCGCCACGCAGGGTTACTTTACAGCCGATCGGGTAGCCCTCACGGATCTTAAAGCCAGCAACAGACTTACGAGCTTTGGTAACCAGCGGCTTTTGACCTGTAATTGCGGCCATATCAGCAGCTGCGTTTTCCAACAGCTTCTTGTCGTTCAAGGCTTCACCGACACCCATGTTCAGGGTGATCTTTTCGATCCTTGGGACTTGCATGATGCTCTTGTACTCGAACTTGTCAGCAAGTTCTTTTACAACAGACTCTTTGTAGTAATCATGCAGTTTCGCCATAGTACTACTCCAAAATTACTTGATAGTTTCGCCATTAGATTTGAAGAAACGAACTTTTTTGCCGTCTTCAAATCGGAAGCCTACACGGTCAGCTTTACCAGTTGCCGCGTTGAAGATTGCAACGTTAGAAGCATCAAGAGCTGCTTCTTGTTCAACGATGCCACCCTGGATACCCATAGCCGGTACAGGCTTTTGGTGTTTTTTAACCAGGTTGATACCTTCAACAACGATTTTACCAGTTGCCAGGACCTTAGATACTTTACCTTTCTTACCTTTATCTTTACCAGTAAGAACGATAACTTCGTCGTTACGACGGATTTTAGCTGCCATTTTCGTCACTCCTTACAGTACTTCTGGCGCTAGTGAAACAATTTTCATGAATTTCGCAGAGCGAAGTTCACGAGTCACTGGGCCAAAGATACGAGTACCGATTGGTTGCTCTGTATTGTTGTTCAGCAATACGCAAGCATTACGGTCGAAGCGAATGACAGAGCCGTCTGGACGACGAACGCCTTTACGGGTGCGCACAACCACCGCTTTCAGTACATCACCTTTTTTCACTTTACCGCGAGGAATTGCTTCCTTGACAGTAACTTTGATGATGTCACCGATATGTGCATAGCGACGGTGAGAACCACCCAGAACCTTAATACACATTACGCTACGAGCGCCGGAGTTATCGGCTGCATCTAGCATACTTTGCATTTGGATCATGTTAGTGCTCCGCTTATCAAAAACATCTAGACCCATCTCGGGTCGAATTCGCCTTTATTACAAGGGCGGCGAATAATAACACCATTTTTTGAGAATGGGTAGATAAAAAATAAACGGCCCCATTTTTTCAGGGGCCGCTCAGTTATGTAGTTGCTAAAGCTCGCTTAAACGCGCGCTTTCTCAACAACGCGTACCAGAGTCCAAGATTTTTTCTTAGACAGTGGACGACACTCACTGATCTCAACTGTGTCGCCAATGCCACACTCGTTGTTCTCATCGTGAGCGTGCAGTTTAGTCGTACGCTTGATGAACTTACCATAGATTGGGTGCTTCACGAAACGTTCGATAGCAACCACGATAGACTTGTCCATCTTGTCGCTAACAACACGACCCTGCTGAGTACGAATTTTCTCGCTCATTATGCGCCAGCCTTCTCATTCAGAACGGTTTTAACACGTGCGATATCGCGACGTACTGCTTTCAGAGTGTGAGTCTGTTGCAGTTGGCCAGTTGCAGCCTGCATACGCAGGTTGAACTGCTCGCGCAGCAGGTTCACAAGCTCAGCATTCAGTTCTTCAACGCTTTTTGCGCGCAGATCTTGTGCATTCATCACATCACCGCCTTAGTTACGAAAGTGGTTTTTACAGGAAGCTTACGCGCGGCCAGTTTAAAGGCTTCGCGAGCAAGATCTTCTGAAACACCATCCATTTCATAAAGAACTTTACCTGGTTGGATTTGGGCTACCCAGTACTCAACGTTACCTTTACCCTTACCCTGACGAACTTCCAACGGCTTGCTTGTAATAGGCTTGTCCGGGAAGATACGAATCCAGATTTGGCCCTGACGTTTGATATGACGAGTCATAGCACGACGAGCAGCCTCGATCTGACGAGCAGTAATACGGCCACGGCCAACTGCTTTCAGACCGAAAGTACCGAAGCTTACATCAGTACCGTTCGCCAGACCGCGGTTACGACCCTTATGAGTCTTGCGGAATTTAGTGCGTTTAGGTTGCAGCATCAATAAACTCCTTATTTACGGCCTTTGCGTTGCTTCTTAGGCTTGTTATCAGCCTTAGGCTCTTCAACTGGCATACCACCCAGAACTTCGCCTTTGAAGATCCAAGTTTTAATACCAATTACACCGTATTGGGTGTGAGCGGAAGAAGTCGCATAATCAATGTCAGCACGCAGAGTGTGCAAAGGCACACGGCCTTCACGGTACCACTCGGTACGTGCAATTTCAGCGCCGCCCAGACGGCCACTTACTTCAACTTTGATGCCTTTAGCGCCCAGACGCATAGCATTCTGTACCGCACGCTTCATCGCGCGACGGAACATAACACGGCGCTCAAGCTGAGAAGCGATGCTGTCACCAACAAGCTGTGCATCCAGCTCTGGCTTACGAACTTCAGCGATGTTGATCTGAGCTGGAACACCAGCGATCTTCGCAACGCGAGCGCGCAGTTTCTCAACATCTTCGCCTTTCTTACCGATAACAACGCCTGGACGAGCAGTGTGAATGGTTACACGAATGCTCTTAGCAGGACGCTCGATAACGATACGAGACAGAGACGCTTTTGCTAATTCCTTGGTCAGGAATTGACGTACCTTGAAGTCGCCGTCTAGGTTGTCAGCGAATTCGTTGCTGTTAGCATACCAAGTGGTATTCCAAGGCTTCACGATGCCAAGACGAATACCATTAGGATGTACTTTTTGACCCATTGCTTTGTCTCCTACTCTCTTAGCGATCCGCTACAACAACAGTGATGTGGCTAGAACGCTTCAAGATGCGATCGGCACGGCCTTTAGCACGAGGCATAATACGCTTCATGGTTGGGCCTTCATCAACGAAGATTTTCGCAACATTCAAGTCATCGATGTCTGCGCCTTCGTTGTGCTCAGCATTAGCGATAGCGGATTCCAGAACCTTCTTAACCAGGTCAGCAGCTTTTTTGTTGCTGAAAGTCAGAATTTCCAGAGCTTGTGCAACCGTTTTACCGCGCACTTGATCCGCAACCAAACGAGCTTTCTGCGGTGAGATGCGAGCAAAGCGATGTTTAGCGATAGCTTCCATTACCTATACTCCTCTTAGCGCTTCTTAGCTTTCTTATCTGCAGCGTGGCCGCGATAAGTACGTGTTGGTGCAAATTCGCCCAGCTTGTGACCGATCATTTCTTCAGAAACGAAAACGGGTACGTGCTGACGACCATTATGGACAGCGATGGTCAAACCGATCATCTGAGGGATGATCATTGAGCGACGGGACCAAGTCTTAACAGGCTTCTTGTCACCGCTTTCCACCGCTTTCTCTACCTTCTTCAGCAAGTGCAGGTCAATAAAAGGACCTTTCTTGAGAGAACGTGGCATGGCTTATCCTCTGATATAAATTACTTATTACGACGACGTACGATGTACTTGTCGGTACGTTTGTTCTTACGAGTTTTGTAACCCTTAGTCGGTACGCCCCATGGTGTCACTGGGTGACGACCACCAGAAGTACGACCTTCACCACCACCGTGTGGGTGGTCGATTGGGTTCATTACAACACCACGTACGGTTGGACGAACACCACGCCAACGTGAAGCACCGGCTTTACCCAGTTCACGCAGCATATGCTCACCGTTACCAACCTCACCCAGAGTCGCACGACCTTCGGCAAGAACTTTACGCATTTCGCCAGAACGCAGACGAATAGTCACGTATGCGCCAGCACGAGCTACGATTTGTGCGTAAGTACCAGCTGAACGAGCCAGCTGAGCACCTTTACCAGGCTTCAGTTCAACACAGTGTACAGTTGAACCAACTGGGATGTTGCGCATTGGCAGGGTGTTACCTACTTTGATCGCAGCATCTGAACCAGACTGGATAGTATCACCAGCTTGGATGCCTTTTGGTGCAATGATGTAACGACGCTCACCATCTGCGTAAAGAACCAGAGCGATGTTTGCGCTACGGTTTGGATCGTATTCCAGACGCTCAACTTTCGCTGGGATACCATCTTTATTACGCTTAAAGTCAATCAGACGGTAATGTTGTTTGTTACCACCACCGATGTGACGAACAGTAATACGACCGTTATTGTTACGACCACCAGTCTTAGAGTTTTTCTCTAGAAGTGGTGCATACGGCTTACCCTTATGCAGGTCAGAGTTAACCACTTTAACAACGTGGCGACGACCTGGGGAAGTCGGCTTACATTTTACAATAGCCATTCTTCTTTGCTCCTAGCCTTACTCTGCACTACCAGCGAAGTCGATGTCTTGACCTTCTTTCAGGATCACGTACGCTTTCTTCCAGTCACTACGACGGCCTTGGCGCATACCTTGACGCTTAGTTTTACCTTTAGCAATCAGAGTATTTACAGACTTAACTTCAACCTCGAACAGTTTTTCAACTGCCGCTTTGATCTCACGCTTCGTTGCGGTCATCGCTACTTTGAAAACGATAGTGTTACCGTTCTCAGCAGCCATGGTCGCTTTTTCAGAGATGTGCGGAGCACGCAGAACTTTTAGGATACGCTCTTCGGTGATCATGCCAGCATCTCCTCAACTTGCTTAACTGCCGCAGCAGTCATCACTACTTTGTCGAATGCGATCAAGCTAACTGGGTCGATTGCAGCGGCATCGCGAACGTCAACCTTGTACAGGTTGCGTGCTGCCAGGAACAGATTCTCATCCAGTTCACCGGTCACGATCAGAACATCGTTCAGTTCCAGTTCTTTCAGCTTTGCAGCCAACTCTTTCGTTTTTGGTGCTTCTACTGAGAAGTTATCAACAACGATCAGACGCTCTTGACGAACCAGCTCAGACAGGATGCACTTCATCGCACCGCGGTACATTTTCTTGTTAACTTTCTGGCTGTGGTCCTGTGGACGAGCTGCGAAAGTTACACCACCTGTACGCCACAGTGGGCTACGGATGGTACCCGCACGGGCACGACCAGTACCCTTTTGACGCCATGGCTTAGCACCGCCACCAGATACGTCAGAACGGGTCTTTTGTGCACGAGTACCTTGACGGGCACCTGCTGCATACGCAACAACTACTTGGTGCACCAGCGCTTCGTTAAACTCACGCCCAAAAGTAGTTTCGGAGACAGCTAGCGCATCAGCGCCTTTGACTACCAATTCCATTACTAACTCCTCGACGTTACGCTTTAACAGCTGGTTTTACGATCACGTTGCCGCCAGTTGCGCCTGGTACTGCACCTTTGATCAGAAGCAGGTTGCGCTCAGCGTCAACACGTACGATCTCTAGGTTTTGAGTCGTTACACGCTCAGCACCCATGTGACCAGCCATTTTCTTGCCTTTAAATACGCGACCTGGAGTCTGACATTGACCGATAGAACCAGGAGCACGGTGAGACAAGGAGTTACCGTGGCTCATATCTTGAGTACGGAAGTTCCAACGCTTAACAGCGCCTTGGAAACCTTTACCCTTTGAAGTGCCAGTAACGTCTACTTTCTTAATTTCGTTGAACAGTTCTACGTTCAGCTCAGCGCCTACTGCGAACTCTTCACCATTGTCTAGGCGGAATTCCCACAAACCGCGGCCAGCTTCAACACCTGCTTTCGCAAAGTGACCAGCTTCAGCTTTGTTTACGCGGCTTGCTTTCTTAGCACCAGCGGTAACCTGGATAGCGTTATAACCATCAGTGTCTACAGATTTAACCTGAGTAACACGGTTATTTTCTACTTCAACCACAGTAACTGGGATAGAAGCGCCATCTTCGGTAAAGATGCGGGTCATGCCCACTTTACGACCGATTAGACCAATCATTCTCTTATCTCCCCTTAACCTAGGCTGATCTGTACATCAACGCCAGCAGCTAGATCCAGACGCATCAGAGCATCAACAGTTTTGTCTGTTGGCTCAACGATGTCGATAAGGCGCTTGTGGGTACGGATTTCGTACTGATCACGGGCGTCCTTATTCACGTGTGGAGAAATAAGAACAGTGAAACGCTCTTTACGAGTAGGCAGTGGGATTGGACCACGAACCTGCGCGCCAGTACGCTTAGCTGTTTCAACGATCTCCGCAGTAGACTGATCGATCAAACGGTGATCGAAAGCCTTCAGGCGGATACGAATACGTTGGTTCTGCATGAGACAGAGCTCCAATTCAAAAAAATTTACACAAACAATATCGCCACTCAAACTCGTTAAGACGAGAGAATGTCGATTGATTTATGTGAACGTAGCACCCCTTTTGGGCGCATTGTCAGCCAATTGAATGACTGCGAACATAAGTCAGAGTATACATTACCGAATCAGTGAACTGATTCCTTCCTCAACGCTTATTGGTTCACAACCGTCTTCTCGAGACAGTGCCGGGCATTATACCGATCACAAAATGAAAGGCAAGGGATGATGGGAAATTAAGCAGAAAAATGAAAAAGCCTTCATCCATTGTGTACTGTGGGCAAATGAAGGCCAGAGGTGCTGATGATATCGGCGAACTAGTCTTCGTCTACAATCTGGGCCTGATTGTAATTGTTAATACCCATACGCTCGATCAAACCAAGCTGAGTTTCCAGCCAGTCGACATGCTCTTCTTCGTCTTCCAGAATGTCCTGGAATAGATCCCGGGAGACATAATCCCGTACTTCTTCAGCGTACTGAATTGCGTCCCGTAAATCCGGAATGGCATCCATTTCCAGAGAGAGGTCACACTCGAGCATTTCTTTGGTATCTTCGCCAATACGCAGCTTACCCAAGTCCTGGAGATTCGGAATCCCCTCCAGAAACAGGATCCGCTCAATCAAATGATCGGCATGATTCATTTCATCGATAGATTCGTGGTATTCCTTGTCGGCAAGATGCTTGAGGCCCCAATCCTTGTACATACGGGCATGGAGGAAATACTGGTTGATTGCCACCAGTTCATTGCCCAGGATTTTGTTGAGATGTTGAATGATTTTCGGATCGGCTTTCATTAGCTAACACTCCTCTCTCGGTCCCTTTAAGCTTAGAACCGATCTGAAGAGTGTCAAAAAAGAGACGTTGTTAAACTGAAGATTAGCTCGCTTTTTTGAGCGTAACCTCAGTCACGTCAATCACTGTAATATCCAGGGCAGTATCCCGCTCCAGAACCACATGTTGAATGATGCCTTTTGCCTGACGAATACACTTACCGCATTGAGAACCGAGAGGGGTGATCGCTTTGATCCCACGGATATCTGAGACACCTTCCTCTTCTACCAATTTCACAATCTTTTTGTCAGAAATTCCGTGACACAGGCAAACGTACATAACAACTCTCTGCAACTGATCTGACTCAAATATAAACGAGAACCGTTAGCATTACCACTTAAGATCCGTCACTTTGCTAGATGAATTAGTTATCAATAATGAACAAAATTGCGTCTACAGAATATGTAGAAAAGATAAGCGGTTAGCTGCGGGATTTTGCGAAGGGAATCAGAATCTGAGGATAAATGAGCGATTGCAGAGTCTTAAATACACAAAAAGGGAGCCTGAGCTCCCTTTTTTCGTGTTGATTCAATCTTTGCTAATTAAGCAACGATCTTAGCAACAACACCAGCACCAACGGTACGGCCACCTTCACGGATTGCGAAGCGCAGACCTTCGTCCATTGCGATAGGTGCGATCAGAGTAACAACCATCTTGATGTTGTCACCTGGCATAACCATCTCAACGCCTTCTGGCAGTTCGATAGTACCGGTCACGTCAGTTGTACGGAAGTAGAACTGTGGACGGTAGCCTTTGAAGAATGGCGTGTGACGGCCGCCTTCATCTTTAGACAGAACGTATACTTCAGACTCGAAAGTCGTGTGTGGAGTGATTGAACCAGGCTTAGCCAGTACTTGACCACGCTCAACTTCGTCACGCTTAGTACCACGCAGCAGAACACCAACGTTCTCACCAGCACGGCCTTCGTCCAGAAGCTTACGGAACATCTCAACACCAGTACAAGTCGTAGTGATGGTGTCTTTGATACCTACGATAGCAACTTCGTCACCTACGCGAACGATACCTTGCTCAACACGACCAGTTACAACAGTACCACGGCCCTGGATTGAGAATACGTCTTCGATTGGCAGGATGAACGGCTTGTCGATCGCACGCTCTGGCTCTGGGATGTAGTTGTCCAGCGCTTCAGCCAGCTCAACAATTTTCTCTTCCCACTGAGCTTCGCCATTCAGCGCGCCCAGAGCAGAACCCATGATTACTGGGCAATCGTCGCCTGGGAAGTCGTACTCAGACAGAAGTTCACGCACTTCCATCTCAACCAGCTCCAGCAGCTCTTCGTCATCAACCATGTCACACTTGTTCATGAACACGATGATGTAAGGGATACCAACCTGACGACCCAGCAGGATGTGCTCACGAGTCTGAGGCATTGGGCCATCAGTCGCAGCAACAACCAGGATACCACCGTCCATCTGAGCAGCACCGGTGATCATGTTCTTAACGTAGTCAGCGTGTCCTGGGCAGTCAACGTGCGCGTAGTGGCGAGTCGGAGTATCGTACTCTACGTGAGAAGTAGAGATAGTGATACCACGCTCACGCTCTTCTGGCGCATTATCGATAGATGCGAAGTCACGTGCAGCACCACCGTATACTTTAGCCAAAGTAGTACAGATAGCAGCAGTCAGAGTGGTTTTACCGTGGTCAACGTGGCCGATAGTACCAACGTTAACGTGCGGTTTCGTACGTTCAAATTTTTCTTTAGACACGATCGTGTTCCTTCCTAGTTGTGATTCGCCCCACATATTGGCGGGACGCGTCAGAAGTTGTATTTTATGCGGCAACCGAAGCTGACGCAATATTTCTGCTAATGTTTAGCCGCGTTCAGCGATGATTCCATCGGCGATATTCTTCGGAACTTCAGCATATTCGCTGAACTCCATCGAATAGGAAGCACGGCCTTGGGTAGCAGAACGAAGATCCGTTGCGTAACCAAACATCTCAGAAAGCGGAACATGGGCACGGATAATCTTCAGCCCAGCCGGGCCTTCATCCATACCGCCAATGATGCCGCGACGACGGTTCAAGTCGCCAACCACATCACCCATCCAGTCTTCCGGCGTGGTTACTTCAACTTTCATCATAGGTTCAAGAATGACAGGTTGCGCATCAAGTGCACCCTTCCTGAACGCCATAGAACCGGCGATCTTAAACGCCATTTCGCTCGAGTCAACATCGTGGTATGAACCATCGAACAGCGTCGCTTTGACGTCCAGTACCGGGTAACCGGCAAGCACACCATTTTTCATCTGCTCTTCGATACCTTTGGCAACTGCACCGATATATTCTCTCGGTACTGTGCCACCGACGACTTCGTCTACAAAGACGAAACCTGCATTCGGCTCGGAAGGCTCAATCTTCAGCCAGACGTGACCGTACTGGCCGCGACCACCAGATTGACGTACGAACTTTCCTTCCACTTCCGTTTTGCCACGGATAGTTTCACGGAAAGCAACCTGAGGCTTACCAACGTTACATTCAACGCTGAACTCACGCTTCATACGGTCAACGATGATATCCAGATGAAGCTCACCCATACCCGAAATCAGGGTTTGGCCAGATTCTTCATCGGTTTCTACCCGGAATGATGGATCTTCTGCAGCCAGTTTACCCAGTGCAATACCCATTTTTTCCTGGTCGGCTTTCGACCTTGGTTCAACAGCAATCTGAATCACTGGCTCTGGGAATTCCATCCGCTCCAGAATCACTTTGTGTTCTGGATCGCAAAGAGTATCACCGGTAGTAACGTTCTTCAGGCCAATTGCTGCCGCGATGTCGCCAGCTCGAACTTCTTTAATTTCTTCACGCTTATTGGAGTGCATCTGAACGATACGGCCAAAGCGCTCACGCTTATCTTTCACCGTGTTGTAGACGCTATCGCCTGAATTCACAACACCGGAATAAACACGCATAAATGTCAGGGTGCCTACGAACGGGTCAGTTGCGATCTTAAACGCCAGCGCAGCGAAAGGTTCTTCGTCGCTTGAGTGGCGGATCACTTCATTGCCATCCATATCTTCACCACGGATTGCTTTTACTTCCGTTGGCGATGGCAAGAATTCCACAACCGCATCCAGTACAGCCTGAACACCTTTGTTCTTAAATGCAGAGCCACAGGTTGCCAGTACGATTTCATTGTTCAACGTACGTTGGCGCAGACCGGCTTTGATTTCATCTTCTGACAAAGTACCTTCTTCAAGATACTTATCCATCAGCTCTTCTGTTGCCTCAGCCGCTGACTCAACCAGATTCGTGTGCCATTCTTCGGCCAGCTCTTGCATGTCTGCCGGAATGTCTTCATAAGTGAAGCTCATGCCCTGATCGGCTTCATTCCAGTTGATCGCTTTCATTTTAATCAGGTCGATCACACCTTTGAATTCTTCTTCCGCACCAATATTCAATTGAATCGGCACCGGATTTGCGCCAAGACGAACTTTGATTTGCTCAATCACACGCAGGAAATCAGCGCCTGCACGGTCCATCTTGTTAACGAAGACCATACGCGGCACTTCGTATTTGTCAGCCTGACGCCATACTGTCTCAGACTGAGGTTCAACACCGGATGAGCCACAGAAGACAACCACTGCACCATCAAGTACGCGTAGGGAACGCTCTACTTCGATCGTGAAATCAACGTGTCCTGGGGTGTCGATAATATTGATGCGATGCTCAGGAAACTGAGCGTCCATACCACGCCAGAAGGTTGTAGTGGCAGCAGAGGTAATGGTGATCCCACGCTCCTGCTCCTGTTCCATCCAGTCCATGGTAGCTGCACCATCGTGTACTTCACCAATTTTATGGGAAAGACCTGTGTAAAACAGGATACGCTCGGTCGTGGTTGTTTTACCGGCGTCTACGTGAGCGCAAATACCGATGTTACGGTAACGCTCAATAGGAGTTTTGCGAGCCACGGTTGAATCCTCTTACTAAGGTTATCCTTAGAAAATGGTACGGGCGCAGCAGGCCAAGCCTGCTGCGCCCATTCGCTAATAATGAAATTACCAGCGGTAGTGTGCGAACGCTTTGTTCGCTTCTGCCATACGGTGAACGTCTTCACGTTTCTTAACAGCAGAACCTTTGTTGTCGGCAGCGTCCAGCATTTCAGCAGCCAGGCGAGCAGCCATAGATTTTTCACCACGCTTACGCGCAGCTTCAACCAACCAACGCATAGCCAGAGCATTACGACGCACAGGACGTACTTCTACTGGTACCTGGTAAGTTGAACCACCTACACGGCGAGATTTAACTTCTACCGCTGGGCGAACGTTATCAAGAGCTTTTTCAAAAATTGACAGGTGCTCTTCACCAGAGCGCTCAGCCATTGAATCCAGTGCAGTGTAAACAATTTTCTCTGCAGTAGATTTCTTACCGTCAACCATCAGGATGTTGACGAATTTTGCCAGCAATTCAGATTTGAATTTAGGATCTGGAAGGATCTTACGCTGACCAATTACGCGACGACGTGGCATGGAAATTCTCCGTTGTCTTCTTCAGGTTTTATCCAAAACTTTTCAGTTTTTTCAAAATTACAAATAATTTAGTGTTTGGCCTTACTTAACGGATTCCATTAAGACTTAGGACGCTTCACACCGTACTTAGAACGACCTTGTTTACGGTCGTTAACACCCGCACAGTCAAGTGCACCACGAACAGTGTGGTAACGAACACCTGGAAGGTCTTTAACACGACCACCACGGATAAGAACAACACTGTGCTCTTGCAGGTTGTGGCCTTCACCGCCGATGTAAGACGTGACTTCAAAACCGTTGGTCAGACGTACACGACATACTTTACGCAGTGCGGAGTTTGGTTTTTTTGGAGTAGTAGTGTATACACGAGTACATACACCACGTTTTTGTGGACACGCTTCTAGCGCAGGCACGTTGCTCTTAACAACTTGCTTTGCACGTGGTTTGCGTACCAGCTGGTTAATAGTTGCCATTAAATAGCTCCTGATTATTTACTTTCGTAAAGGTGAAAAATCTGCCTCCCAACAACAGGAGGACGCGAAATTTTAGGCGTCGGACTATAAGGTGTCAAGATATATACAGCGATCACATTGATGATCATTTCTTAACCAGCCTCTTTACGGCCGGTTGAAACCTTTTTCACCGCGTTTATTCAGGCCCATTTCATGCAGTTAGGATGGCGTACCGTCAAGGTCACTAACATGTTGTGATCGATCACTTCGACCTCCGCGGCAACCCGACCTGTCAGGCCTCTCGCCTGTAAATCCGTCTCCAGTGCGTACACGGCCGCCGCTTGCTTCAACGCAGATTCAAGTTGTCCCGGCGATGTGGCGGCGACAACGCCATCTTGCAGCAACACAATTTCATCACCGGGCAAAAGTTGAGCAACGCACTGCTGTAATGCCCGATTTTGAAAAGGAGAAGAAAAAATCATGTGTAACATAGAAAGTCCTGAATGCTGCACACAGCATAAGTCGCTGGCAATTAGTAGCTGAGAATTTTCTGGCAACGGTGAAGTCTGGCGGCCAAATCCTGCGGTGAAAGCGGCTCCGCTTCGATCAGTAAATCATCCAGAGTAAGCCCGCGCTCAGCCATGGACTCGCAGCACACAAACACCTCTTCAAGATCATACAGCGGCAACATTTTAAAGGCCGCGCTGTATTCACGCCCCAGTACCGCCGTCCCCTGCTGGCCTTTGACCAGTTGCCATACGCCATCGCCCATGAAGAACAGTTGCAGCTCTTCACTGTAAGCAGAAGTTGCCAGTACAGCATCTAACCCTTCACGGCCACTGTTACTGCCATGGGGGACGGAACGAAAAACGAACCCAATCGACATAAGGATTTCCGAATTGATTAAAACTGAATGACGCGATCAGCGCTCAATAACACTTCGGCCAGTCCGCCCAGCCCGGCCTGTTCAAAGCCAGCGGCCAGATTATGACCCGGCAGCGCATTCTGACTGGCTTCGAGTTCGCTGACCACGCCACGGCGCAACGCGGCAGCCACACAAGTTTGCAACTCGACCTGGTGCTCACAGCCCAGTTGCTGCCAGGCGGCCAGTAAATCAAATTCATCCGACGCCGGTGCGGTCAGTGCCGATCCGTTGTGAACCCCATCCTGATAGAAAAATACCCGCTGCAACCTGTGCCCGTTGGCGATGACGGCCTGCGCAAACTGAAAGGCACTGCGCGCATTCTGCGAACCGTAGGCCGGCCCATCAACCACCAGAGCAAATGTCAGGCTCATTTTTCGCCATCCTCCGTTTTACGCTGGCGTATATATAAGTAGACAGTGTGTTTGGAAATGTTCAGGCGGTCAGCAACCCGGTTGATGGCATCTTTAATATCGAAGATCCCTTTGTCGTACAGCTCCATCACTATCTGACGGTTTTTGGCATTATTCGAAACATTCTTGTCGGCATTGATTTCTTCAATCGTGCGCTCAACCGTCTGATCCACCAGCTCATCGACGTCGCTGGCAAAATTCACGCTGGAAGCGGCCTGCTTGGCTTCATCGGTCGGCATAAATGACTGCAGAATCTGAGAAAAAGGGGCATCCAGGTTCACGTTGATACACAGTAACCCGATGATATTGTCATCGGCATTGCGAATCGCAATGGTGATGGACTTCATTAATGCGCCACCCTTGGCACGGGTGAAGTAGGCCCGGGAGAAGTTGCGCTCAGACCCTTCAATGTCACGCAGCATACGCAATGCCAGATCAGTGATCGGCGAGCCCACTTTGCGGCCGGTATTTTCACCATTGGCAATTTTGATCGCCGAGGTATTCAGATCAGCCAGTGAATGCAGCACAATTTCACAAAAAGGCCCTATCAGGGTAGCCAGTCCATCAACCACGGCTTCGTATGAGCGCAAGATAACAAAGTCGTGCTCAGTAAAAGTACGGGTCTCTATTAAGTCACTTTCCACCATGACGTCAGTGCCAAAGTTATCGGTCGATACCACTTTCAGTCTTCCTTGCTTGTTCCCGCTCCACTGGTGTTGAAGGCAAGCTTCGGTTTCAACGAAACGGGGAAAAATTCAATTCTTGCTTGCAAGTTTATCAGAATATGGAAACAGGTCTTCAGAAAATGAAATTTGCAGCGCACAAAAATGATCCTAAATCAGCGCCGTAAATGCAAAAAGCCCGGCATCAGCCGGGCTCAAATATCTGATCAACGCAAGGCTTACTGCTCTGCAGTGGCCTCTGCGTCCTGATCCGCTTTGACGATATCCAGCAGCTCAACTTCAAACACCAAGGTAGAGTTTGCCGGAATACTTGGGTTTGCTTGCGAACCGTAAGCCAGCTCTGGCGGAATCACAAACTTGAACTTAGAACCGACCGGCATCAGCTGCACGCCTTCCGTCCAGCCCGGAATCACCTGATTCAGCGGGAAAGTGGCCGGTTGATTGCGCTTATATGAGCTGTCAAATTCCGTGCCGTCAATCAGCGTACCGCTATAGTGCACTTGCACTGTATCGGTGGCTTTTGGCATCTCGCCTTTACCTTCAGTCTCGACCTGATACAGCAGGCCTGATTCAGTTTTCTTCACGCCTTCTTGTTTTTCGAATTCCGCACGGAAATCATCGCCAGCTTTGGTGTTCTTTTCAGCTTCTTCTTTGGCTTTGCTTGCCATCATGTCAGAGACACGCTGATCCAGATCCTGCAGCGCCTGCTGTGTTTCTTCCTGGCTCATACGGCTGTTACCGGCAAAAACATCGCTCACCCCAGCCAGTACATCTTCTTTTTTCAGATCCAGACCCAGCTCTTTTTGCTGTTCCAGGTTCGCTGACAGGTATTGTGCCAGTGAAGCCCCAATCGCATAAGCCGCTTTCTGATCATCAGACTCGAATGCCATTGCAGCGTCTGTCGCAGCCGCCTGTTCAACTTTTGCCGGCTCTGCTGTCTCTGCCGGTGCTGACGTTTTCTCATCCTGGCAGCCAACGGCCAACAGAATCGTTGCTGCCAACACAGACATTTTTAGAACGGGTTTCAGAACTGGTTTCATGTATCTCTCCATTTATTCAGAGTCTAAGCTCTTAATTTTACGCAAGGTTCTACACAGCTATGTTAAAACCATGCCATATCAATATACTAATACCAACTATTTTCTTACCGTCATTCACTGCGTCGGACACAAATGCGTCACAGTCGGAACGCAAGAGTCTTAAAACGGAAAGTATGATCCATGCGCCAATCATTTTTAGCAGCAACTTTCATTCTGGCACTCTTTACCCTGGCCGGTTGTGATATTTCCGGCCCGGAACGCCAGCGCTGGGATCTGGCCGCTGACGGCGCCACCACATTCAGCCTGAGCCGGGATGGTCGATTTGCGCTACTTTATTCAGTCCAACAAGGTATCGTGCTCTGGGATCTACAGCAAAACAAAAAGTTAGCTGATTTAGGTTCTCAAGATCCACATCACACAACCGTGACAAACAGCGAGATATCCGACAATCAGCGGTTTGCCATTACCGTGACCGCACAAAACTTTGCGGTCTGGGATCTGGCCTGGAGCCAGGCACAGGGATTATGGTCTGTTTCTGACGGCATCATACGTGATGCGGCGATCGCCAATGACGGTAAACAGATACTCCTGGCATTGTCAAACGGCAAAGCGCTGTACGTCGACTTGGGCAACGGAAGACGACTGGAGTTCCTTGCCCACAGAGAAAAAGTCAATGCGGTCGCCCTCTCCCCCAACGGCCGTTATGCCCTTTCCGGTGGCGATGACAATCTGGCCTACCTCTGGGATACGGCCAGCGGTCAGATTCTTTACCGGTTTGAGCACCCGACACGAGTCAACCAGGTCGCCCTGCAGCGAGACGGCAAGCTGGCCTTCACTGCAGACAGCGGTAATCAGGCGTTTCTCTGGGATTTGTCCGACGGCCATCAACAGTCGGCACTGGCCATACGCCTGAGACAGCAAAACTTTTCCAGTGCACGGTTTTCTGATGATGGCAGCTATCTGGCAACCGGTACCCCTTCCAAACGGGTAGAGCTGTGGAACACTGCAACCGGGGAGAGAGCCGCTTACTGGAAAGCCGCCACACAAGAAAACGAGCGTCCGGGGTCGGCGGTGGTGTATGATGTGGCCATCACACCAGACGGTGACGTTCGCTCAGGCAGCTCAGCCGGCATCGCCCAGGACTGGTATATCACTGACTGAACACAGTAAACAGCAGCCGACATTGACAATGACAGATATCGAACAAAAGCTACAGGCTCAGATTGATGAGCTGGAAATGAAACAGGCTTTTCAGGAACAGACCATTGAAGAGCTGAATAGCGCCTTGACCCAGCAGCAGTTTGTGCTCGACAAACTCGTGGTACAGGTGCGCTATTTAGCTGGCAAAGTGCAAGGCTCTCAGGTGTCCAATATCGCCAGTGAAAGTGAAGAGACCCCGCCACCGCATTACTGATGCCGAGCAGAAAGCTCTGATACACTGATGAGACAAAAACGGGAAGCCTGAGCTTCCCGTTTTGTTGTCATGACAAGATGACTTAGTGGTTGCAGCAACCGCCATCATGATCGTGATCATGATCGTGATCATGACCACAACCGCCTTCCTGATGGATATGGCCGTGTGCAATCTCATCTTCAGTTGCCGCGCGGGTAGCAACGATTTCGACGTTGAATGTCAGCGTCTGACCCGCCAGCATGTGGTTACCGTCAACCACCACTTCATCGCCATCCACTTCGGTCACTTCAACAGGGATAGGACCCTGATCGGTATCGGCCAGGAAACGCATGCCCACGGTAATCTCGTCAACACCCTGGAAGACTTCAGCCGGTACACGCTGAACCATTTCTTCATGGTGCTCGCCATAAGCTTCTTCTGGCGCCACAGTCACTTCGAACTTGTCGCCAACTTCACGACCTTCCAGCGCATTTTCCAGACCAACGATCAGGTTGCTGTGGCCGTGCAGGTAATCAAGTGGCGCCTCAGTGGTTGACTCGTCAACAACGACGCCCTCTTCAGTTTTCACTTGATAAGCCAGGCTTACTACTGTGTCTTTAGCGACTTTCATGTTTACTCCGAATTTGAGCAGGGATTTAATCCGCCATCATACCGGATCTGCCCGCGATGACGCCAATTTTGTTCGCGCCGACTTTTTACTCCGGCTTGAAAATACCAATCACCTGCTCGGATGTCGTACCTGCAACATGTTTGCTGTCTTCAACCGATTTAGGCAGGCGCGTATCGGTATGGTGGCATGCCACACACTCGACTTTCTCTACCTCATTTTCCAGCCACCAGCGAAGGGTATCTTGCTGCTGGCATGCCGGACACACAGCCCCGGCGATAAAACGTTTCTTACTCATGGTTCTTTTCCTGCTCCTGCCAGGTTCTGCTGACCTGTCGGCCGGTCAGTCCCAGCCATTGTGTCGCTCACGTTCGCCCCGCATTTCCCGATCGAAGATCTCTTCCAGTTCTTTCCGGGCTTCTCTGGCCCGGGTCGCTAAGTGGACATCTTCCGAGTGCTGGGGCAATAAGTCCCGCAAGGCGGTGGTATCTAATTTCCGAAAATGTGCTTCTGCCCGTTTGGCTTTGTAAGGATGCATGCCCAGTGCCACCAGTGCCTGGCGTCCCAGATCCAGCGCGCCGGCAAAGGTCTCACGGGAAAACCTGTCCACACCGTGGCTGAGTAACTGATGCGCTTCCACCCGGCTACGGGCGCGTGCCAGTATTTTCAGGCGCGGAAAATGTTGCTGACAAAGGACCACCACCTGCATCACCTCTTCCGGATTGTCGGTACAGATAATAATCGCTTCTGCTTTTTCTGCGCCCGCCGCACGCAGTAAATCGAGCTGACTGGCATCGCCATAATACACCTTATAGCCAAACTTACGCAGGAACTGAATCTGACTTGGATCCCGTTCTAATATCGTGACCCGGATTTTATTGGCAAACAGCAGCCTGCCGACAACCTGACCAAAACGGCCAAACCCGGTAATGATCACCCTGGGTTCGCGATCGACCACATCGGATTCCGGTTCGTCGCTGGCTTCAGCTTTAAAAGTGCGTATGAACCATTTGTCCTGCAAACGCAAAATCAGCGGCGTGGTCATCATCGACAAGCTCACCACCACTAGTAAGAAACTGCTGAGATCCGCCGCGAGCAACCCTTCACTGCGTGCCGCCGTAAAGAGCACAAACGCAAATTCACCGCCCTGGCTGAGAATCGCCGCCATCTGGCTGCGCGACTTGGCCTGAATACCGAACAGGCGGGCCAGCAGATACAGGATTAAGCCCTTGATGACCACCAGAGCCACAACAGCGCCGAGAATTTGTAACGGGTACTCCAGCAGCAGGCCGAGATTGACCGCCATACCGACAGAGATAAAAAACAGGCCGAGCAGCAAGCCCTTAAACGGCTCGATGGCAATTTCCAGCTCGTGCCGGTATTCGCTTTCCGCCAGCAGTACCCCGGCCAGAAAGGTCCCAAGCGCCATCGACAGGCCGAGAATTTCCATGCCCAGTGCAATCCCTATCACCAGCAGCAGAGCCGTGACGGTAAAGAGCTCGCGCACCCCGGACATCACCACCCAGCGAAACAAGGGCCGCAGGAGAAAATGCCCACCAACCAGCAACACGGCTATACCTGCCACCATGGCGCCTAAATCGAGCCAGGTGCCACCATCGCTGCCCGCCAGCAGGGGCAACACCGCGAGCATAGGGATCACGGCGATATCCTGAAACAGCAGCACAGCAAAACCGGACTGTCCGGTCTGCGAGCCGCCGATGCCCTGCTCTTCAATGATCCGCAGTGCTATCGCGGTGGAAGATAACGCCAGCCCCATCCCGATCACCAGGGCGACCCGCCAATCCACCGCCCCGACAAACTGGCCGCACAAGAGCACCAGAGTGGCAATCACTAAACTGGTCAGTACCACCTGACTGCCGCCCAGGCCCAGAATGGGCTGCCGCATCTGCCAGAGCTTGCTGGGGTTCAGCTCCAGTCCAATCAGAAACAGCAGCAGCACAACCCCGAACTCAGAAAAGTGCAGCACTTCCTCGACATCATTGATCAGCCCCAGCCCCCAGGGGCCAATGCCGATCCCGGCCAGCAGATAGCCCAACACCGATCCCAGCCCGAGGCGCTGGGCGACCGGCACAGCCACAACGGCCGCGGCCAAAAACACCACACCGGCACTCAATACATCAGACGCCATAGCGCTTCTCCCTGTCGGCGCCGGTCTCGGCCAATGGCGAGTTCAGCCACTCCCGGTACAACTGCGCATGTTCGCGCCGCTCGGCATCCGGCACCCGGCGTGCCCAGTGCAGCACCAGAGGCGGTATCCAGTGCATCTGACACAGCTCGGCTGTGAGCTCAAACGGTTTGAGGATGTCATCCACACTGCTGCGGTTATACCCGTCCGGCGTGTAAGCTTCGGCCGCCCCGCCCGTCGTGATCACTGAACGCCAGTATTTGCCCTTGGTGGCCTTACCATCCCCGTGGGCGAACCCTTTGCTGAGCACCACATCAATCCATTCTTTGAGCAGCGAAGGGCATGAGTACATATAAAGAGGATGCTGAAAAACCAAAATATCATGCTGCGCCAGCAAGGCTCGCTCATAAGTGATATCGATGAAAAAGTCCGGATACTTGCCGTAAAGATCGTGAAACGTCACATGAGGCAGATTCGCCACTGCCGATAGCATGGCTTTATTGGCAACAGACGCATCCGGGTCCGGATGCGCGTAAATCAGCAAAATACGTGGTGGGGCGTGCTCCATAGGCCTGGTCCTCATTTCCCTGAGTCACATCATGAGCATTAACGGGATGTCCCGGCTCTTGAAACATCATACCGAATTCTGGCGCCAAAAGGTCGCTTAATTCCTGAGATTTCAACAGCAACAATAATGCGCTGCCCGTTCCTGAGTCTTCGGCCTTGTTCGCAGTTCACCGAGGTTTAGTATAGACTGCCGCCCCAGAAACCTATTTGTTGTGGAGCGGCAACAGCCGGTAGTAACAGGCGATGATCACTTTTTCTGATATTCAATTACTCAGGGGCGGAAATGTCCTTTTAGATCAGGCAACTGCCACGATTCATCCGGGCGATAAAGTCGGACTGGTGGGCAAGAATGGCTGTGGGAAATCCACCCTGTTTTCGTTGATCAAAAACGAGCTGACCGTCGATGCCGGGCAACATTCTATCCCATCGCACTGGGAGCTGGCCTGGGTCGCGCAGGAAACACCGGCACTGGTACGCACCGCGCTGGATTATGTGATTGACGGCGACCGCGAGTACCGCCAGCTGGAGCAGACACTGCAGGCGGCAGAGCTGGCCGATGACGGCAACAAGGTGGCTCTGCTGCACGACAAGCTTGACGCCATTGGCGGTTACAGTATCAAAGCCCGGGCATCCGAACTGCTCGATGGTCTGGGCTTTTCGCAGGCCCAGATGGATTGGAACCTGACGCAGTTTTCCGGTGGCTGGCGGATGCGCCTAAATCTTGCCCAGGCTCTGCTGTGCCGTTCCGATTTACTGCTGCTCGATGAGCCGACCAACCACCTGGATCTGGATGCCGTGCTGTGGCTGGAAAAATGGCTGCAAAATTACCGGGGCACTCTGGTCCTGATTTCACACGACCGCGATTTTCTCGATCCGGTTGTCGGCCGCATTATTCATGTCGAGAACCAGCGCCTGAACGAATACACAGGCAACTATTCGTCGTTTGAGAACCAGCGGGCGGAAAAACTGATTTTGCAGCAGTCGATGTATCAGAAGCAGCAAAAGCAAATGTCGCACATGCAGTCCTATATCGATCGCTTCCGCTATAAAGCCAGCAAAGCCCGCCAGGCGCAAAGCCGGATCAAAGCGCTGGAGCGACTGGAAAAAGTGCTGCCCGCCCAGTTCGACAACCCCTTCAGCTTTGAATTTCGCGAGCCGGACTCACTGCCTAACCCGATTATGATGATGGATCAGGTCGCGGCGGGTTATGGTGACACCCGAATTCTGGATCAGATCCGTCTGAACCTGGTCCCGGGCAGCCGGATTGGTCTGCTGGGCCGTAACGGGGCCGGTAAATCCACGCTGATCAAACTGCTGTCGGGTGAACTGCCGGTGCAGGCCGGCGATCTGACCTTCTCACAAGGCGTGAAGATTGGCTACTTTGCCCAGCACCAGCTGGAAACCCTGCGCCTGGATGAAACCCCGCTGCAACACATGAACCGCCTGGCACCGGAAGCCACAGAACAGCAGCTGCGCGACTACCTCGGCAGTTTTGGCTTCAAAGGCGACAAGGCCCTGGATCAGGTTGGCCCCTTTTCCGGCGGTGAAAAAGCCCGACTGGTCCTGGCGCTGATCGTGTGGCAGCGCCCGAACCTGCTGCTGCTGGATGAACCGACCAACCACCTGGATCTCGACATGCGTCAGGCACTGACGCTGGCCCTGCAGTCCTTTGAAGGGGCGATGGTGATCGTCAGCCACGACCGTTATCTGCTGCGCGCCACCACAGATGATTTGTATCTGGTGCATGACAGAAAAGTTGAACCGTTCGATGGCGATCTCAATGATTACCATAAGTGGCTGGCAGAGCAGCAGCGCAGCGAACGCCGCGAACAGCAGGCCGGCAAACCGGACACCGCCAGTAAAGACCACAGTGCCGCGTCACGCAAAGAGCTCAAACGCCTGGAAGCTGAGTTTCGCAAGCAAACCGCGCCGTTGCGCAAGCAGGTTGAAAAACTGGAAGCGAAGATGGAAAAACTCAGCCAGTCTCTGGCGACAGCAGAAGCCGCCTTGTCTGATGCCAGCATCTATGAGGCGGACAATAAAGCCCAACTGAACCAGACACTGCTTGATCAGAGTCAGGCCAAAGCCGCTTTGGAAGAGGTTGAGATGGAATGGATGGAACTGCACGAGCAGTTAGAAACAATGGAACAGGAATTCAATGTCAAATTCTGAGCACTCCGCCCGACAGCCTTTTCAGCCGGATCAGTTCTGGCGCTTCTGCCTGCAGCACTACAGCCTGGGCGGGGTCAGCCAGGCCTGCCTGCAGCTTCAGGATGATTTCCGGGGCAATGTCAATCTGGCCCTGTTACTGCTCTGGCTCGACAGCCAGCAGTACCCCTTGTCAGAGACAGAAATCCGCCAGCTGAATCAGGCGCTGAGCGCGAGCGACAGCCAGCTCAAAGCCTACCGTCAGTTGCGGCGCACACTGAAACCTCAGCTCGACCAGTCCGGTTACCAGCAGATGCTGGATTTTGAGCTGCTGCTGGAGCAGAACCAGCAGCAGGATCTGATCCGCTGCCTGAACCATCAGGCGCAGCAGGCCAGAGCCGCGCTGCCGCCGCCGGCCGACAACCTGGCCCAGTACTGCCAGCAGCTGGATGCCGCCAGCCTGACCGCCGCGATTCGCGGCTGACCATCGCAGTAAAAGCAGCATGAACAAGGCAGCCTGGCTGCCTTACCATATCATCACCACACAACCCGCAGTCAGTGCGCCCATCATCAGATTGAAAATCTGTCTGGCTTTCGGCTGATCCAGCCAGCGGCCAATCATGGTGCCGAATCCTGCCCAGAGCGAGACGCAGGGAAAGCCCACTACAAAGAAAATCAGGGCCACCGCCGCCGCTGACAGCCAGTACCCGTCCCCGCTCATGGTAAAGGTACTGATCGCGGTCACCGACATCATCCAGGCTTTGGGGTTCACATACTGAAACAGGGCCGCTGCGAAGAATGGCATCGGTCTGGCGTCACTGTCTTCTGTCTGAACCTTGCCTCCGGCAGAGGCAATCTTCCAGGCCAGATACAGCAAATAGGCACTGCCCAACCAGCGCAGGGCGTCATGCAGCACAGGATATTGCACAAAAAGCACCCCCAGCCCAGCCGCAACCAGCAGAATCATACTCACCAGCCCCCCGCCGATGCCCAGCATGTGCGGGACGGTGCGCCAGTAGCCAAAATTGGCCCCCGAGGCCGTTACCATCATATTGTTCGGCCCGGGGGTTCCGGTCATTGTGGCCGCAAATGCGGCCAGAGAGATTAAAAATTGCCATTCCAGGTTCATCTGCGACTCCGTGATTCACACCTAATTGTATTGATACAATTTTAATTTTCACTTGCTTAAACCCCACTGAAGCGGTCAAAATGCAGACTATCAAGGGTGTAAATTGCGATCAAAGGATTTATTGTCACCATGACAATCGAGACCATTCAGCAAGAATTTTTCGCCAGGTGTGACGATGGCCTGCCCAAATACCGTCGCCTGGCCGAAACCATGGCACATCTGATTGAATCGGGCCGGCTGACCGCCGGCAGCAAGCTGCCGACGCACAGAGCCATGGCCGATCAACTGCAGGTCACGGTCGGGACCATTACCCGCGCCTATGCCGAAGCTGAACGCCGGGGGCTGGTGGAAGCCAGAGTGGGCGCCGGCACTTACGTCAGCCAGAGTCAGCGCCCGGGCTGGGTATTCAGTTACCCCACTCAGGCACCCGATGAGTGCAATTTTGGCTATAACATCCCGCCTTATCTCGACCGATCAGCGCCGCTGGCGCAGGCCATGCAGACGATCGCGCAGCAGGCCGATCAGCTCAACCACCTGATGCTGTATCAGGATCCGCAAGGACTGAGCGAACACAGAGAGGTGATTTGCCGCTGGCTCAACCGCCATGGCACTCAGCTCGACCCGGCGCGTATGCATTTCACCTCCGGCGCGCAGCATGCCATTCAGCTGGTGCTGTCGGTGTTCTGCCGCAGCGGCGATACCCTGCTGACCGAACAAGTGGTCTATCCCGGCTTTCTCGGGCTGGCCCGTCAGATGCAGCTCAATGTCAGAGCGGTGGAGATGGATGAGCAAGGCCTGATCCCTGAGAGTCTGGAGACGGCCTGCCGCCAGTATCAGCCCCGGATGCTTTACTGCACGCCCACCCTGCAAAATCCGACCACAGCCGTCATGAGCCGGGAAAGGCGCGAAGCCATTCTGGCGGTATGCCGCCGTCACCAGGTGCTGGTGATTGAAGATGATGTCAATGGCTTGCTGCCGGTCGACGCTCCGCCGCCGCTGGTCAATCTCGACCGTGAACAGGTGATCCACTTCGGCAGCCTGTCGAAATGCCTCGCCCCGGGTTTGCGGCTGGGGTATATCCAGGTGCCGGGCAAACATCAGGACCGGCTGAACACGGCGCTGCACCATCACTGCCTGATGATCAGCCCGTTGCTCAGTGCCCTGGCCTGCGAGCTGATCCACCAGGGCGATGCCGACCGGCTGCTGACCGCGATCCGGCAAGACATCGCCCAGCGACAATCGTTGCTCGACCGCTATCTGCACCCCTATCAGATACAGCATCACGCGCAGAGCTTCCATGCCTGGCTCAGCTTGCCGGACCACTGGCGCTTGAGCGACTTTGTCGCGGCCGCTGAAGCCAGAGACGTGATCGTCAAGTCAGCTGAGCTGTTTACGCCGCCGGGCAGTACCATCCCCCAGGCAGTGCGTCTGGCCGTCAGCGCGCCGCACAGTCATGATAAACTTGAACAGGGTCTGGCTATTCTGGCTGAGCTGCTGGCTCAGGAACCATACCCGGATTTTCCGCTGTGAGGGAGCAACTGATGCATCATTTTGAGCCTGCCGCTGGCCTGCGTAACGCCCATCTACAAACCATTCTGCCGCGGATGATTCGCCGGCAGCCCCGGTTCGAGCCGCTGACAGAACGCATTCAGACCCCGGATGATGATTTCCTCGATCTGGTCTGGACCGGCACGCCGTCTCATCACCCGGCGGAGAAACCCGTCATGATCCTCTTTCACGGCCTGGAAGGCAGTTTTCGCAGCCCTTACGCCCACAGCCTGCTGTTTGCGACCAGGCAGCAGGGCTGGCTGGGGGTGATGATGCATTTTCGCGGCTGCAGCGGCGAAGTGAACCGTCAAGCGAGAAGCTATCATTCGGGGGAAACTTCCGACGCCACCTTTTTTATCCGCCATCTGCGTGCGCGTTTTCCCCGCAATCCCCTGCTGGCGGTCGGTGTCTCGCTGGGCGGAAACATGCTGGTCAATTATCTTGCCGAAACTGGCGCCGCGTCGGAACTCACTGCCGCTCAGGTGATCTCACCGCCTTTGGATCTGGCGGCCTGCTCAGACCGGATACAGCAAGGATTTTCGCGGGTCTACCAGCGCTATCTGCTGGGTTCGATGAAGAAGAATATGCTGAAAAAAATGGCGTCCTTACCCGACGTGCTGCCATTTCAGAGTGAGCAGATCACGGCGCTGCGCTCGCTGCGTCAGTTTGACGATGCCGTCACCGCGCCCCTGCACGGCTTCAGCAATGCCGAAGATTATTACCAGCGCTGCAGCGGACTGGGCAAACTGGCCCGGGTCACCACGCCGTTGCGGGTGATTCATGCCGCCGACGATCCCTTCATGACCGAGGCCGTGATCCCCAAGCAACCGCTGCCGCCGCACATCGACTATCATCTGACCCGGCATGGCGGCCACGTCGGCTTTATCAGCGGCACCTGGCGCGAACCGGTATTCTGGCTGGATCACACTGTACCGGCCTGGTTCCGGGACAAACTGGGGGCATAAAAAAACAACGCCTGGCATCAGGCGTTGTTCCGTCACTGTCTAACCTATCTTACCGGTGTCAATGAGCTGTTGAATCAGCGGCCGCATGATCAGCTCCATCGCAAAGCTCATTTTACCGCCCGGCACTACCAGGGTATTGTGGCGCGACATAAAAGAGCCCTGGATCATCGCCAGCAGATAGGGGAAGTCCACGTTTTTGATGCCGCGAAAACGGATCACCACAAAACTCTCGTCCAGACTGGGGATCGCTTTGGCACTGACCGGGTTTGAAGTATCCACGGTCGGCACACGCTGAAAGTTGATATGGGTCCGGGAGAACTGTGGCGTGATGTAATTGAGGTAATCATCCATTGAGCGGACAATCGACTCCATCACCGCCTCGCGGGAATGGCCGCGATCCCGCGTATCACGGACGATCTTCTGGATCCACTCCAGGTTGACAATCGGCACCATGCCAATCAGCAAATCCACATGCTGTGCCACATTGACATCGCCGTCCACCACACCGCCATGAAGCCCTTCATAAAACAGCAGATCGGTATTTTCCGGCAAATCCTGCCAGGGGGTGAATGTGCCCGGCATCTGATTATACGGCACGGCCTCGTCAAAGGTGTGCAGGTAACGGCGAAACTTGCCGCTGCCGTCTTCACCATACTGGCGGAAAAAATTACCCAATTGAGCAAAGTCGTTGGCCTGCGGGCCAAAATAACTGATATGACGGCCTTGCTCTTTGGCTTTGCGGATCTCCACATCCATTTCAGGGCGGGTGAACCGGTGGAAGCTGTCCCCTTCCAGCCAGGCCGCATGAATGTTCAACATGTTAAACATCTTACGGAAGGCTTCTGAGGTGGTGGACGTTCCTGCTCCGGAGGAACCTGTTACTGCAATGATCGGGTGTTTTGCAGACATGACATACCTTGTCGTTAATCCTAACGGAATCAGTTAGTAACAGGGCCAGAGAAAGCAGTCAAGTTTCACAGGCCCGTTCATCGGCGTCAGCTTCCGTTTTCTGCTGCCGCTTTTCATTATGGCAGCTTTATTCTGCGCTCAGTGAACGGCGCAGTTTAATATCAACCGTTTCATGGAGTTCAGAGAACAGAATCACTGCCTCGCCACTCTCCAGTTGCTGCCTGACTCTGGCGACCTTCTGTTCCAGACTTAGCTCGCGTTCGCCGTAGTCCGTGCCTTCGCGCAGGACAAAGTGTTCAATTAAATTATCGAGTGTCTCTGAGTCCAATTCTTGCCAGGGGATGATCATACTGCTCACCGAAAAATAAGGGGAAAAACCGGCACGGCATTCCCGAAACACCATTAAGCGGCGACGATTTCATAAGAATGGGTCAGCGTGACACCTTTACCCAGCATCAGGCATACAGAGCAATATTTTTCCAGCGAATCACCGACCGCTTTGGCCACCAGCGCGTCATCCAGATCATGGCCGGTCACCACGAAATGCAGATTGACCGAGGTAAAATAACGCGGCGCCTGCTCGCGGCGCTCTGAGGTCATGTTGGCTTCGCAGGCCGTGATGGCCTGGCCGGCACTTTTCAGGCCGTCGACCACATCGACAGAGCTGCAACCACCAGCCGCCATCAGCACCAGCTCCATCGGACTCGGCGCCGTTTTGCCGCCGTTCCCGTCCATGACCACACTGTGGCCCGAGTTTGACTGGCCGACAAAAGTCAAACCTTCTACCCATTTAACACGTGATTGCATGCGATGCTCCTTACTACTCAAACCCGCATTTAAAAACTAAGTCACAACTGTGTGATCATGTGCACAGTAATGCGTCCAAAATGTGCATTTATCGTCACCCAATATCAAGCAATGCGTGTCGAAAAAAGTTAAACTCTTGGACTGAATGTTCACATGCGCTTGCAGCCCAGCCGTTGACTGAATATCCTAGTTGGCAAACAATGATATTGTTATACCCAACCCCAATTCAAGGAATGACGTTGTTGGGCAATACACTGCAGAGGAAGTTAGTAATATGGTTCCAGGTAAACCGCAAACAGATCCAACCTTGGAGTGGTTCCTTTCTCATTGCCACATTCATAAGTACCCTTCAAAGAGTACACTGATCCACGCTGGCGAGAAAGCAGAGACCCTCTACTACATCGTTAAAGGCTCCGTTGCCGTTCTTATCAAGGACGAAGAAGGCAAAGAGATGATTCTGTCCTACCTCAACCAGGGCGACTTCATCGGTGAGCTTGGCCTGTTTGAAGAAGGCCAGGAGCGTACTGCCTGGGTTCGAGCAAAAACACCATGTGAAGTGGCAGAGATTTCCTTTAAGAAATTCCGTCAGCTGATCCAGGTCAACCCGGACATCCTGATGCGACTGTCTGCTCAGATGGCGCGCCGTCTGCAAGTCACCAGCCAGAAAGTTGGCGACCTGGCCTTCCTGGATGTGACCGGTCGTATTGCCCAGACGCTGCTGAATCTGGCCAAACAGCCAGATGCCATGACCCACCCGGACGGGATGCAGATCAAAATCACCCGTCAGGAAATCGGTCAAATCGTTGGCTGTTCCCGTGAAACCGTTGGCCGCATCCTGAAGATGCTGGAAGAGCAGAACCTGATTTCTGCCCACGGTAAAACCATCGTGGTTTACGGCACTCGCTGATCACTCAGCTGTGATGCAGCCAATGTGAGTATCAGAAAAGCCGCCGGTGCGGCTTTTCTTGCATTTGCACCCCATCCCCCCGGCTTTGCATCGGGTTCCTCTAGTGACCTCACAGTTTTTCAGTTGCCTTCCTCATCCCTAGTGCTACATTTGGCATATTAGTTTGATGTGGATGTCGCGATATGGATATCGAACGTTTTGCCCCGAATGCACAGCACAGTCAGGTGCCGCCCCGCCCTGTAGTCACGATGGGGCGTTTTCTCACAGCGTCAGTAGAGATGACAGGGTTTCAGTCACCCCGCCAGTTACTGGAACAGGAAGCCGGTTTACACGCCGGGATCCTGAGCCGTGACAACGATGCCTGGTTACTGCCCTTGGATCAACATCACTGACACCAGGTATTTCAGACATAAAAAAACAGCGACCCAAAGGCCGCTGTTTTGTGTATTTCAGTCTGGCTGAATTACATATTGGTACTTTCGAAGATTTTATCGGCTGACGCTTCGACAAAGCCCGGATAGAGCTCACCGTCCGCCTGCGGATAACGCTTGGCGAACTCATAAAAACCACCCGGAATCGTGCGTACGCCGTCGGTGAAGGATACATCCACACGATCCGCCATCGTCGAGGACTGCTCCAGCATCACTTCCGGATTGCCTTTCACTTCGCCGCCGGCTTCGTTGATACTGAACCCGTTGTGACGCAGCAAACTGTTGACCGCCGCCACTTCCGTGAACTGCTCCAGCTGATTAACGCTCACAGTAAAGTGATTCGCACCGTAACCGTGAGCGGCCACCCAGCCGGCATACTCGCTTTCCGCAGCCAGCATTTCATAGGTTGCAAAGTCCAGCTCCCACAAACGGCCGTTATAGAGGAAAGACGCATCCTTCATTGCACCGTCAGGGATCTGCTTGACCAGCGCACGCACCGTGTTCTGCAATTGTGCAGAGCACTGACCAACCAGCAGTTCACTGATAAACACTTTCGGGGCAGCCGGATTCGGGTGCTCGAAGTGCTCTGCGTACAGTTTCTTCTGCTCGAAATGATAAGTGCCGCACGGCTTGTAGCCGATGGCGATAAAAGGTGCCGCCAGAACATCCAGGCTGACACCCGGCAGGTTAAAGGTACGCAGCGCAATATGATCATTTTGCAGAGGCTCTTCCTCTGTCAGCAGATCGTGTACCTGCGCCGCCGACGGGCAAAGACGGGTCGTAAAGTCCTGCCACAGGGCATCAAACAATTTTTCCACTCTTTCCATGATGCGGTTCCCCTTCGAAAATACGGGTTAAGTATGAGTTACAGTTGGATCCCTGGCGACAGCTGTGCCGGCAGTTCGGTTGCCTCACCTTCCATCGATGCCATTGGGTAGGCACAATAATCCGCGGCGTAGTAAGCACTCGGACGCAGGTTACCCGAGGCACCCGGACCACCGAACGGCGCATCGCCGCTGGCACCGGTCAACTGGCGGTTACGGTTGACGACGCCCGCACGGATATGATCAATAAAGTATTCCCACTCACTGTCGTCAGTCGACACCAGACCGGCAGACAGACCGTAACGGGTGTTGTTGGCCATCTCGACCGCCTGAGGCAGTTCCTGGTAACGCGCCACCTGCAGCAGCGGTCCGAAGTATTCTTCGTCCGGCAGTTCGGCAATCTTACTGACTTCAATGATACCCGGGGTCACGATGGCGCCCTGACCACGTTCGGCTTTCAGCAGTGGTTCACCCCCCATCTCAATCAGACGCTCCTGGGCTGCCACGATATTATCGGCGGCCAGCGTCGAGATTTGCGGGCCCATAAACGGTTGCGGCTCGGCAAACGGGCCGTCCACCTTGATGGCTTTGGCCGCTTCGACCAGCGCCGCAATCAGGGCATCCCCTTCTGCCCCTTCCGGGACATACAGACGACGGGCACAGGTACAACGCTGTCCGGCACTGATGAAGGCCGACTGGATGATGGTGTACACAGTGGATTTCAGATCGCCATAGGCCTTGGAGATGACCATAGGATTGTTGCCGCCCATCTCCAGTGCCAGCATTTTGCCCGGCTGACCGGCAAACTGACGGTGCAGGATATGCCCGGTATTGGCACTGCCGGTAAACAGCAGACCATCAATACCGGCCGACTGCGCCAGCGCTTCACCGGTCGCCCGCGCGCCCTGAACCAGGTTCAGTACACCGGCTGGCAAACCCGCCTGTTCCCACAGCTTGACGGTTTCTTCCGCCACTTTCGGCGTCAGATCTGAGGGTTTGAATACCACAGTGTTCCCCGCCAGCAGCGCAGGAACAATGTGGCCGTTTGGCAGGTGGCCAGGGAAATTATACGGACCAAAGACCGCCATCACGCCCAGCGGACGGTGACGCAGTACGGCTTTGGTGCCGGCCACGTCTTTTTCACGCTCGCCGGTACGCTCATTGTAAGCACGCAGAGAAATGGCAATCTTACCCACCATGGCGCCGGCTTCAGTGCGCGTTTCCCACAGCGGTTTACCAGTTTCTTCAGCGATAGTGCGGGCAAGGTGCTCGCTGTTGTCTTTGACCAGGGCAGCGAAGCGCTCAACGATAGCCTGACGCTCTTCCAGGCGGGTATGACGCCAGGTCACCAGTGCCTGACGTGCGCTGGCCACAGCCTGCTCAACCTGCTCGGTTGTGGCACTCTTACCTTCCCAGATCACTTCACCGCTGAATGGGTTCAGCGACTGCATCGCTTCGCCCTGACCGGCTTGCCAGTTGCCTGCAATCCATTGTGTCATTTTGTATTCCACCCTAGTTATTGAGCAATCAGGCGAACCTGATCCCCGTTTTTCACTTCTAACACCTTGGCCATTTCCGGAGAAATGATGGCCAGATTACGTTCACCATCCAGTGCCGCTTTACCGACCGTTGCACGGAAACCGGCAAAACGGGTATTACTGATGATGTAATTATGCGAGCTGTGATGTTCGCCGATCTCAACCGTACAGCGCTGAGATGCACGGACCGACTCAATATGGCGAAGATCGCACTCCACCGTGGGGCCGGCATCAAAAATATCGACATAGCCACGGTTGACGAAACCTTCTGCTTCCAGCAATTTTAGCGCCGGGCGCGTATTGTCGTGCACCTGTCCAATCACGGCCTGGGCCTCTTTGCTCAGCAGGTTGACGTAGATGGGCAATTTCGGCATCAGATCGGCAATGAATTCTTTCTTGCCGATCCCTGTTAGGTAATCGGCCTCGACGAAATCAATCGAGAAAAAGTGCTCTTTCAGCCATTCCCAGAACGGGGAATTTCCCTGCTCATCCGATACACCGCGCATTTCGGCAATCACAGTGTCAGAAAAACGGTGGCTGTGCTCGGCCAGCATAAGGAAACGGCACTTGGACAGCAGCTTTCCGTTCAGCCCCTGACGCCACTGAGGACGCAGGAATAAGGTGCACAGTTCACTCACACCCGTGTAGTCATTACCAAACGTGAGTACCTTCAGCACTTTGTGCACATCCAGATGATGTGAATTATGGACCAGGGTGCTGAGGTGATAAGTATAGAATGGGTTATCCAGTCCGACTGCCGCTTCCAGGGCGGTCGTACCAGCAATTTCGCCTGTCTCAGTATCTTCCGCCACCATGAGGTAGCCTTCCGGACCCGGTGCAGTGACGTCTTTATTAAAGCTTTCCACTGAATGCGCAATCCGATTACTGAGGATCTCCTCGTTAACCGGCAATGATGTGAAGCCGTGACCTGATTCGTCGGCGCACATCATCAGTGCAGGTAAATCAGCTTTTGTAATGGGACGTATAACCAGCATCGAACTCCCTCCTGATGCAGGTAGCAACACAGGTTGCTAACTCTGAATATCTGTTATTTCTTTCTCTTCTAAAAACTACCCCGGGTGACACCCGGGGCAGCAAGCAGGGCAAGCGGTTGTGCCTGCCCTTGTCTTATTATTGGTTGTAAAGCTTGGCAATCGCACGTTCCAGACGGGCCAGACCTTCTTCGACATCCGATTTTTCAATCACCAGAGAAGGCGTGAAACGCACAACATTGGTACCGGCTACCAGCACCATCAGACCTTCTTCGCCGGCCGCCAGCAGCACATCACGTGCACGGCCCTGCCAGTCTGCATTCAGGGCTGCGCCCAGTAGCAGGCCCTTACCGCGTACTTCGGAGAAGATAGGGTACTGAGCATTGATTTTCTCAATCCCGTCGCGGAACCATTGCTCACGCTCTTTGACACCGGCCAGGACTTCCGGCTTGCTAACTTCCTCAACCACAGCCTCAGCCACGGCACAGGCCAGCGGGTTACCGCCGTAGGTAGAACCATGGGTGCCGATTTTCAGGTGCTGAGCCAGCTCAGTGGTGGTCAGCATCGCGCCGATCGGGAAGCCGCCACCCAGCGATTTCGCTGTGCTCAGGATGTCCGGCGTCACGCCCAGCCCCTGATACGCATAAAATTCACCGGTACGGCCGTTACCCGTCTGTACTTCATCAAACACCAGCAGCGCATTGTGTTTGTCACACAGCTCACGCACGCCCTGGATAAATTCCTGGGTCGGAGAGATGATACCGCCCTCGCCCTGCAGCGGCTCCATCATCACCGCACAGGTGCGGTCAGAGATATGTGCGGCCAGCGCTTCCAGATCGTTATACGGCAGGTGCGTCACCGCCTGAGGTTTTGGACCGAAGCCGTCAGAATACGCAGCCTGACCACCTACGGTCACAGTGAAGAAAGTACGGCCGTGGAAACCTTGCTTAAAGGCGATGATTTCATCTTTTTCCGGACCGAATTTGTCGGCAGCATAACGGCGCGCCAGCTTCAGCGCGGCTTCGTTCGCTTCGGCGCCAGAGTTGGCAAAGAAGACTTTCTCAGCAAAGCTGACTTCCGTCAGTTTTTTCGCCAGGCGCAGGGCCGGCTCATTGGTCATGACGTTGCTCAGGTGCCAAATTTTCTCACCCTGCTCTTTCAGTGCTGACACCATAGCCGGGTGACAATGGCCCAAGCAGCTCACCGCGATACCACCGGCGAAATCGATGTACTCACGATCATCCTGGTCCCACACACGGGCACCTTTACCTTTCACCGGGATGATTTGCATTGGGGCATAACAAGGTACCATGACCTCATCAAAGGTTTGACGTCCTACTTTTTGATCCGTCGCCATTATACTTTCCTTCTGTGTATATCGCTTTGCGCATAGTATTTACATAATTTTAACCGATTCCAATAGCAGAAAATGTTTTTCCTTTGCGGAAAGTGCGTCATATAACTGCGATGGATACATATTTATGCGTGAGTAAGGAAAACTTATTAAGACGATTTTGAGGAAAGGTGTTTTTCCCTGTAGGAATCAATGCCCCTGTGGATGATTTGACGAAATGCATAAGCTTGCGACAAAGGCCGGATGAATATTTTTTGGCCAATGTTAAGAAAAGTGATACAGATCGCGCTTGTGAGACAGCCAAAATCGCCCAAAACACCCATTAGTAAGACTAATGGGACATTAGCCAGACCGCATTTGACAAGGCCTGACAGCGAAAAAAGCAAAATCCAAGGAGAGAGAAAAACCGGTTTCAGCGACGCAGAAAATTGGCCAGCAACTGATGCCCTTGTTCAGTGAGAATACTTTCTGGGTGGAACTGAACCCCTTCGAGCGGCAAAGTGCGGTGGCTGATGCCCATGATCTCATCCGGCTCGCCGTCTTTTTCTGTCCATGCCGTCACTTCGAAACAGTCCGGCAGCGTCTCGGGTTGAACGACCAGCGAGTGATAACGGGTTACCGTCAGGGGATTATTCAGGCCGCAAAACACACTGCGGTTATTGTGTCGCACCGGGGAGGTTTTGCCGTGCATAACTTGCCGGGCGCGCACCACTTTGGCACCAAAGACCTGCGCCATCGACTGATGCCCCAGGCAGACGCCGAGGATCGGAAATTTGCCCGCAAAATGGGCAATCGCCGCCAGCGAGATCCCGGCATCATCCGGGGTACACGGGCCGGGGAAATCACCAGATGGGACGGTGCCAGCGCGGTTATCCCCGCCAGATCAATCTCGTCATTACGGACCACCTTCACCTCAGCGCCCAGCTCACAGAAATACTGGTACAGGTTGTAGGTAAAAGAGTCGTAATTATCAATGATCAACAGCATAAGGATCCCTGCCCTGGCAAAATCGGCGCCCTATTTTGCAACAGAGAGGAGAAAGGCAAGCAGGATTGCCTCCTGCCAGCCTTTTTCACCCCAAAAGCGCGGGATCAGTGCTTCATCTGACAGCTGTCACCGTTATACACAGCTTTCAGGCGGCCGGTTAAGCGCAGCGGCGCGTAGCTGCAGGGCACTTCGAACACCCCGTAAGCCAGCAGGCTCAGGCTGACCTGATCGCCGGCACCAATGCCGACATGGTTCAAGAAGCGATTATCCTCACGGTAGCGACGCTGCTTGCCCGGCATCAGCCATGTTTGCGTACTGTCCCAGTACCAGCGATTAAACACCGGATAGACAGGATGGGCACTCTTGTTTTTGAAAGTCAGCTGGAAACCGCGGTTATCCGGCTGTGGATAGCGCAGACTGACCACCACAGGATCATGATCTGAGGCTGAATAAGGCCCGGTTGATTTCACCAGATCCCCTGTGTGCTTGTCTGAGTATTCAAACAACGTACTTTCGACCGAATTGATGTGCCACTCTTCGACCCCGGCGACTTTGCCGGCCAGTGACAGATTAGCCAGCGCGTGATCCAAACTGCCCAGCTCTCCGTCATAGCTGTAAGAATAAGCCGGCGTGTCGTGGCCTTGGTCGGCCAGATTCACCAGCCCCAGCCCTTGACCGGCTTCGATGCCCTGTTCATGCAGCACTTTGCCGGCCACTGAGGTGCCGGACGCCGACACTATCTTGCGCTCGGCACTGGCCGGATCATAGTCGGTCAGGATACGGATCGGATCTTCCTTGGCGTAGGCATTCATATCGCCCAGCACCAGCAGATCGCCGTCGATATTTTTCAGCGCTTCAGACAACACCATCGCGGCAGAGACCCGGAACGCATTACAATGACCCTGCAGGTCCGCCGGATCGCTGTCAAACTCGCCGCTGACCCAGTCTTCGTAACAACCTGAGCCTTTGGATTTCAGGTGATTCACCACCACAGTCAGCGGTTTGGCCCCCTGAACACCTTTCACCGTAAAGGACTGCATCAGGCTGTCGCGCTGGAAGACCTCCAGCTCTTTGACCTCACCTTGCGGATTAGTCCCGGTCAGTTGCTGCTTGGGCAGTCGGATCACCTGAGCAGCCTGAGCCGGCTCTGCTTTGGCCGGACGATAGATCAGCGCCACGGTAATGGCGTCTGTCCCGAGAAACTGGCCCTGATGCATCTCGGCCGGGTCAATGGTGATATAGCGGTAATGGTCAGCCGGATCACTGAACTGCTGGTTCAGCGTGCTGACCAGATTGGCCAGCGCACTGTCATCGCCAAAGCCGTTGTTTTCCATTTCCATGATGCCGACGATATCGGCATCCATGGCGGTGAGCGCATTGACAATCTTCGTGCGCTGCAGCTGGAAATCACTCAGGGTTTTGGCACCACGGTTGCACCCCTTGGCCGCATCGGCATCGGCCTGATCTTTACATCTGGCATTGAGCGGACCGCCGATATCGCTGTCGCTGGTGAAGAAGTTGAGCACGTTAAAACTGGCGACTTTCAGCTGCGTCTCCGGCACCGCCTGCGGGGCCAGGGTGCGATCGTCGTGGTGGATAAAATCCGCCGCCGATACGGTATTGGTCGGGATCAGACGGTATTCGCCGTAGCTGTAGCCAATCACCCCCTCAAGGTTCACAACCGTATCACCCACCCGAACATAGCCCTGCTCGGCATCCAGACCCGGGAAATAAGGCATCACGCCATCCGGTGCTTTGGCGTCCGTGTCAATATAGAGCTGATTGCGGTCATTCGCCGCGGCCAGGGCTTTGGCTTGCTCGCTGCCGGCCACATAGAGCTGGGTCGGTTTCATTAACGGCGCCGTGTGTGACAGCACCATATTGTTCCGGTACGAGGCGTAATCGAAACCAAAATTGCGGGTCACTTTCAGCTGGCTGTCTGTCACCAGCCGGACACGCATGCCTTCATAGCGCTCCATGGCATCAGCCAGCTGCTCACCGTCTCTGACGGTAATGGCAACCGGTGCCGGTACAACACCGGGGGCCTCAATCGCCAGCTGGTCCTGCTCGGCCAGCAACTGCGTCAGGTCGTAATGCTCTTTAACCCTGGCTTTGAGGCACACCGTCATGCCCGGCTGCACATCCGCCGCCACCTTAGTGCCGGTGTAGACAAAGATACCGTCAGAAGTGTCAGGGTTGTCATCACCCTGCAGATCCTGCATGAAGAAGCCTTTGTAAAGGCTGGTCGCTTTGGCCGTCACCACCCCGCGCACGTAATAAGCCTCCGGGCTGGTGTACTGGCCCTCAGGGATCACCGGGCTCTTGAGGCCGTCTCCCTGAAGCTGATAAATCGGGGTCAGGGTTTGCGTGTCACAGCGAAAGGTATCGGCCATTGCCGACACAGGCAATAAGCCCATCGCAGCCGCCAATGGCAAAAGTGTGGTTCGTAACATGTCTGCAATCCTTTACATTTATTGAGAGCTATATCTAAAAAGGAATGCATTATTTAACAGGTATACATCTCATAAATGTGACAACATTAACAAACACCACACATATGCATCATGTGACGTCATTTTAGTGATCTTACTCTAAAAATCAGCAGAGGTAATTTGCGGTAAACGGGCACAAAAAAAGCAGAAGGTGCTGCCTTCTGCTTACATTTGTACGCTGAATGAGATTGGCGATTAAGGACGGGTGACAAAACCCACGGCCTGGTAGACCTTCTTCAGCACCTCGGCGGCACGTGCAGAGGCTTTCTCGGCACCGGTTTTCATCACCTGATCCAGGAAAGCACGGTCTTCACGGTATGCGTGATAGCGCGCCTGAAGCGGTTCCAGCATCGCCACGACCGCTTCAGCGGTATCTTTCTTCAGATGGCCATACATCTTATCGCTGTATTCGGCTTCAATGTCGGCCAGGCTCTTGCCTGTCACACCCGACATAATCCCCATCAGGTTCGACACCCCAGGCTTGTTCTCGATATCAAACACCACGCGTGGCGGCTCTTCGGAATCGGTCACTGCGCGCTTGATCTTCTTGGTGATCGCTTTCGGGTCTTCCAGCAGTCCAATCACATTGTTGCGGTTGTCGTCTGACTTGGACATCTTCTTCAGCGGATCCTGCAGACTCATGACACGCGCGCCAACTGGCGGAATGTAAGGTTCAGGCACCACAAAGGTCTCGCCGTACAGGTTGTTGAAGCGAATCGCGATGTCACGGGCCAGCTCCAGGTGCTGCTTCTGGTCATTCCCCACAGGCACCTGATGCGCGCCGTACAGCAGGATATCTGCCGCCATCAGCACAGGGTACGAGAACAGACCGGCATTGATGTTTTCCGAATGGCGCTGCGATTTGTCTTTAAACTGGGTCATACGGTTCAGCTCACCCATCTGGGTGTAGCAGTTCAGCACCCAGGCCAGCTGCGCATGCTCAGGCGCATGAGACTGCACGAACAGCGTGCTCTTTTCCGGGCTGACGCCCACTGCCAGGCACAAGGCCAGCGCATCCAGCGTGGCTTCACGCAGTGCGGCCGGGTCCTGACGAACGGTAATGGCATGCAGATCCACCACACAGTAGTGGCAGTTGTACTCATCCTGCATTTGTTCCCACTGACGCAGCGCACCCATGTAGTTACCAATACTTAACTCACCGGAAGGCTGTACGCCACTAAATACAATGGGTTTACTCATGATGGGATATTCCTGTTTTTCCTAAACATATCCGGCGGCACCGATGCCGCCTGACAACAATAAGTGACCGGCTGAACCTGACGCCGATCGGGTCCACGCTGCGATTAGGCGATAGCCACCACATCCAGCAACTGGCTGAACTGATCCAGTACCCGGTCCGGGTGACTGTCACTGATCGGCAGGCCATAGTTGTAGCCATAAGTCAGGCCGACAACATAGCATGAGGCCGCCTGAGCCGCCAGAACATCGTTGCGGGAGTCGCCGACCATCAACATCTCGCTGCAACTCAGGCAATGTTTTTCCATCAGCCAGTGCAGCGCGTAAGGGTCCGGCTTTTTCTTCGGGAAGGTATCGCCACCGATCACATCGGTAAAATACTGGCTGATCCCGTACTCTTCAAGAATGTGCGGCACGAACTGTGAGGGTTTGTTGGTGACAATCGCCATCGGGATCCCTGCCTGATGCAGGGTCTCCAGTGTTGCTGTCACCCCCGGGTACAAGACTGTCTTCTTATGGCCGCCTTCACGATAAAAGCGGTTAAACATCACCAGCGCTTGTTGATGCAGATCCGGATCCAAATCCGGGTCCAGCTCAATGCTCTGGCTCAGGGCGCGGCCAATCAGCGTCTCAGCTCCATTGCCTATCCAGGTCTGGGTCTGCGCTTCAGTCACGCCGGGTAAGCCCAGCGCCTGCATGGTTTTATCGGCAGCGTCAGCAAGGTCCGGCACACTGTCGAGCAAAGTGCCGTCCAAATCAAACGCGATAAATCGAATGCCTTCAATTTTCATGAACGCTTCACCTTGGCCAGTTCTGCCCGCATTTCGTCAATCACGGTTTTATAATCCGGCTGACCAAAAATCGCCGAGCCGGCCACAAACATGTCGGCACCGGCCTGAGCGATTTCACGGATATTGTCCACTTTCACCCCACCGTCGATTTCCAGCCGGATTTCACGGCCTGAGGCCTCAATCCGCTCACGCACCATACGCAGTTTGTCCAGTGTATGCGGAATGAAAGACTGGCCGCCGAACCCCGGATTGACCGACATCAGCAAAATCATGTCCAGCTTGTCCATCACATGATCGAGATAATGCAGTGGCGTGCCGGGGTTAAACACCACCCCGGCCTGACAGCCGTGGTCTTTGATCAGCTGCAGGCTTCTGTCCAGATGCTCTGTCGCTTCGGCGTGAATGGTAATCATAGTCGCACCGGCCTTGGCAAAATCCGGAATAATGCGATCCACCGGCTTGACCATTAAATGCACGTCAATCGGTGCAGTAATGCCATAGTCACGCAGCGCTTTACAAATCGGGGCACCAAAGGTGAGGTTCGGGACGTAGTGGTTATCCATTACATCAAAGTGGATCACATCGGCACCGGCAGCCAGCACTTTTTCAACGTCTTCACCCAAACGGGCAAAATCGGCAGACAAAATGGAGGGAGCGATCAGAAAATCCGTCATGTTCAGCCTCTGTACTTGAATAGGTTCCCGCGCGGTAGCTATACGGGGCAGTAAATGGGCAAAATTCTACCCGATATCCACCCCGATGTCTTACCGATTTGTTCCGCGGTCCTCTTTGTATTTACAGGCTAAGCTAAACCTAAGGGAAGCGAAGACGACAGGAGTCTGAAATGAAGGACAAGCCAGTGCCGAAGAAAACCAACCTGTGGCGCAGCGTGGGTGCTGCTCTGCTGGGAGTGCAGTCCGATCACAGCCGGCGACAGGATTTCAGCCAGCCCAGTGCCCTGCCCTTCATTCTGGCAGGACTGGCCGCGATTGTGTTGTTTGTCGGGATGCTGGTGATTATCAGTCGTTTTGTGGCGGGCTGAACAGCGCCAGCAGCTCGTCCACTTTATTGCGGCCACCGCCGTTTCGGCTGATGGTGCGCTTTACCCGCACCACGGACAAATCCGCACCGTGATACAGGCGGCGGGTCAGTGTGGTGTCGTGATTGGAAATCAACACCGGGATCTGCCTTTCTGTTGCCGCTTTTTCTGCCACATCGGCCAGTGCTGCCTGGTCGTCCAGGCTGAACCCATTGCCAGAATAAGAGGTAAAATTGGCCGTGGATGACAGCGGCGCATAAGGCGGATCGCAATAAATCACACTGCCTTTGCGGGCGCGGGAAAAGGTCTGGTGATAGCCTTCACAGATAAAGGTCGCTTTCTTGGCCTTTTCCGCGAAGTGATACATTTCTGCTTCCGGGAAGTAAGGCTTTTTATACGAACCAAACGGCACATTAAAACCACCTTTCTTGTTGTAACGGCACAAACCGTTAAAACCATGGCGGTTCATATAGAGAAAATACAGGGAACGCAGGTAGGTATCCTGAGTCTGGTTAAACGCTTCGCGGATAGCCAGATAGGCACCTTTTTGATTGTATTCCGGGGTGAAATACTGCCGGGCGTCTTCGATATAACGCTCGGGTTCATGCTTAATCACATTGTACAGGTTGATTAAGTCCGGATTGATATCAGCCAGCAGATAGTCGTCGTAGTCCGTGTTCAGAAACACAGAACCCGCACCGACAAAAGGTTCAACCAGTTTTCGTGCAGGTGGCAGATGTCGTCTGATGTCCTCGACCAGAGAAAACTTGCCTCCGGCCCATTTCAGAAAGGCACGCTGCTTTTTCATTTGGTTAACCTACCACCCATAACGACTGTCTTTTCAAAGGTGGCGGATTGTAACCTATTTCTCACCTGACCCATACTGCTTGGGGACAATTATCCCCCCAACAACTGAATTACTGCCGACCGGGCACCATGCGGTTACTGAACCCGGTCAATTTCACGGTGGATCTGAGTAAAAGATTTAACCCAAGGCTGCACCGATTGCACTTTCGCCGGTAACTGCGCCTGTGCCCGGCGGGCGGCAGCTACGCTGCTGTAATCGCCGGTGACCACAATATACCAGCGCACGCCCTGCCGCTGGGTCTGATACACCTGAGCAATCTCTTCAATCCCGTATTCATTGAGGAAACTGCGGGTGGCTTCCAGCGAATGCATGGCGGCCAGCTGCAGCGCATAATGACGGCTATTGACCGACTTGAGCGTTGCTTTATCTGCGGCCATGGCCGCCTGCAGGCCGGTCAGTTGCGGTGCGATTGGAGCCGCTTCTGCCGGTGCTGTGCGTTCAGGTTCAGCACCTTGCGTTTGCTCGGGCGCCGAAGCCGCACCGGGAATGCCGGTTTCTCCCCCTCAGCCACGGGAGTGTGAGCCGCCAGACTGAGCGCATCCTGAGCCGCCACTGCCAGCTCGCCTGAGCCACCGGTTTCCTGCTCGGTCATCATGGCATCCACCACATCTGAGGGCACCACTACGCGCTGGCCTGCGGTATTACTGCGGCCAACAGTCAATCCTTCAATCTTGACCGGCTCGGGCAAGATCTCCGCGTTGGCCTCGGCAGATGCGGACGACTCCGTTTCTGCGACCTGGCTGTCACTCTTGTCTGTGAGGTCAACGGCTGCGCTGTCCGTTGCAAGGGGCAGCCCGGCCTGCTCATCCGGTGACACAGCAAGGCCATCAGCCGATTGCGCCAGCACTTCATCTGCTGCAGTCATCTCCGGGCTGAGTGATTCCGTATCGGTTTGAGATGATGCCGGCTGATCGGGAAAGTACCAGAACACCAGGCCGGCCGCCGCAATAACCAACAACAACAGCAAAAGTGCGGCTGGGGAAAAGGTTCTGGAGTTTGTATTGGCCATATTCGCCACCTCCGTGTGATTGAGTGCCGATAAAGCGCCGGGGGTCGGTGTGACCTCAACCGCCTGCGCTTTGAGTGCCCGACGTTGATTGGCATCAAGTGAATGGGTGGCCAGAACCAATTCCAGAAATGCCTGTACTTCCTGTTCAGGCAACAAGGGAATTTCCAGCTCCAGCGGCGCCTGCCCCTGACCATGAGAGACCTGCTGCAAGGCTTTGGTTAACCGGCCGGTCTGACTAAAGAGTAGTACATTGACCTGCCAGTCTGCTGACTCTTGTGCTTTTACCACCAACGCCCACAGCTCGCCAATCAGTGCCGGACTGAGCATATGTGCATCATCGATCACCAGCAGCAGCTCGACCGGTTTCCCGGCCAGCAGACGCTCGACACTTTGGTGCAGGGGATCACTGTCGTTAAACACGGCGCCCGGAATCAGCTGATTCAGCAATATGGTTCTGTGCTGGCTGTCATTCTGTGCCGGGTGACACATCAGCAAGGCCTGTCGGGTATGGTGAATACCGTCCGAGTCGGCCCATTGCTCAAGATAGCGTTGCGCCAGCCAGGATTTACCGGCCCCGGGTTCACCGCTGATTTGGATCAAATGGGAGCTGAATCGGGTCAGAAACTGTACCCGGGAAAGCAGTTGGATCTGGCTGTCCAGATCCAGAGACGTCAGAGAAGCGGCTATCGTCATGTATGATTACAACATCAGGGTTCTATCACCTGACGCAGGATGTCATTCGGTACATCAGAAACGACCTCAGCACGACCAATTCCAGTCGGTAATACCAGCCTGAGCTTACCTGACAACACTTTTTTATCCCGCATCATGTGCTTGATATAATGGTCAAAGTTCATAGTTTCCGGTGCAACGACCGGTAGGTCAGCTTGCACCAGCAATGAACGGATTTTTCCGCTTCTGCTGATGTCATCAAACCTAACAGACAAGCCGTTTGTGCCGCTTGTACCGTACCGGCAGCAACAGCTTCACCGTGAAGCCAATTACCATACCCCATCTCAGCTTCAATCGCATGACCAAAAGTGTGACCTAGATTCAGCAGCGCGCGTACACCTGACTCTTTCTCGTCAGCGGCAACCACATCGGCTTTGATCTGGCAGCATCGGGCAATCGCCTGGCTCAGTGCGTTGGCATCCAGCGCACGCAGTTGATCCAGATGTTGTTCCAGCCACTGGAAGAAATCCTGATCCACAATAATGCCGTATTTGATCACTTCCGCCATACCGGCAGCAAACTCGCGGGCAGGCAGGCTTTTCAGACAGTCGGTGTCAATGACCACCGCCTGAGGCTGATAAAATGCCCCGACCATGTTTTTACCCAAAGGGTGATTCACGGCCGTTTTACCGCCAACCGATGAGTCCACCTGCGCCAGCAGGGTGGTCGGAACCTGAATAAAATCCACCCCACGCTGGAAACAGGCAGCGGCAAAGCCCACGACATCACCAATCACGCCACCGCCCAGTGCCACCAGCACCACGTCGCGTCCGTAACTGCCTTCCAGCAGAAATGTCATGATTTGATTAAAAGTATCGAGGGTTTTGTACTGCTCGCCGTCAGGGAGGTTGAGCAGGGCCACGTCCTTTGCCAGTGGACTGAGCGTGGCCTGCAGTGTGTCGGCATAAAGAGGGGCGACAGTGTCATTACTAACAATAACAACCCGTCGACCAGTCACAGAGGTGAAATAGTCCGGATCAGACAGTAATCCGGTGCCAATTGAAATATCGTAACTTCTCTCACCCAGACTGACTGTAATCCGCTCCATGACTCGTTGTTTCTCCGTCGTTAACGCTCTTCCAGCATTTTGATAATTTGATTAGCAACGACCTTAGCACTCTGGTCGTCGGTACGTACTGTGTAATCCGCTACTTCTTCATACAATGGATTACGCTCTTCTGCAAGCGCTTCAAGCACTTCACGAGGTTGATCGGTTTGCAGCAGAGGGCGCTTCTTGTCACGCTGAGTACGTGCCAGCTGTTTCTCAATGGTGGTTTCCAGATACACCACGATACCACGAGCTGACAGACGGTTTCGGCTCTCTTTGCTTTTCACCGAGCCTCCCCGGTCGCCAGGACAATGCCTTGCTCCTGGGTAAGATCGTCGATGACCGCTTCTTCACGGGCACGGAAGCCTTCCTCGCCTTCTACGTCGAAGACCCAGCTGATGTCGGCGCCGGTACGCTCTTCGATCACAGTATCTGAGTCAAGAAACTCCATATGTAACTGCTGTGCAAGGTGTCTGCCAATGGTGCTCTTACCGGCCCCCATTGGTCCTACCAAGAAAATATTTCGTTTTTCAGCCATGTTTAGCAAATATACGCGCGATTAAAAAATAGACAAAACCGCCCACAGGCTATTGATTTGCAAGCCTGAGGCGCCAACTTCCTCACATTTCATTCGTGATAAGACCGAAAATTATCTCAGGACTCACTGCTGTTTGGCAATAGCCAGTCTCAGTCAAGCGTCTAATCTCAGCAAAATAAACACCCCCTGCGCCTGCGCCTGGCCTCACTATCGGAGGATTTTCGGGGTCACGAAAATTAATAATTCACGTCGGGTATCACGTTCGAGCTCTTGCCTGAACAGACTGCCCAGCAGAGGGATATCCCCCAGCAAGGGAACTTTACGCACGGCCTGACTGAACTGGTGCTGGAAAATGCCGCCCAGGACTATGGTCTCGCCATTGTCCACCTGTACCTGGGTGCCTATCCGCTGGGTATCAATCGCCACCGCTTCCCCTGTGCCTGTCATCACTGTCTCGCCGGGCTTGTTCTGTGTAACTTCAAGATCCAGCACCAGCTTGTCATCCGGGGTGATCTGCGGCGTCACCATCAGGCTCAGCACCGCTTTCTTGAAGGAAACAGACACAGCACCACTTGACGAGGCTTCGAGATAAGGGATCTCTGTCCCCTGCTCAATATAGGCCATTTTTTTGTTCGTTGTGACCAGTCGGGGGCTGGAAATGATTTCTGCTTTCTCCTCAGCCTGCAGGGCCGACAATTCCAGATCCAGCAACTGATCCCCCCATCTTGCCACCTGAAAGGCGATTCTGGCAGCGCCAGCCTGAGCGCCGAGATTCACATTAAGATAATCACTGACATCCGGCTCAAGGTTATCGGCTCCCAACGCCGCCAGGTTTCCTTCAATGGAGCCCCCGATCGTCATGCTGCCACTGGTGTCTAACATCCCCCAACGTACGCCAAGATCCGTGATATCCTTTTCATTCATGCTGACAATGCGCGCTTCTATCTGCACCTGCTTGACCGGTTTATCCAAGGCGTCAATGATGGCAAGCAAGGTCTCCATGCTGTCCGCCACTTCCTTGACCACCAGAGCATTCGTTCTGTCATCCACATGCAATGCGCCGTGCTCGGTCAGCAACCCCGACTGACCGGGTTTACCCGCCAGCATGTCCGCTAAATCCGTGGCTTTGGCGTAACGGATTAGAATCACTTCGGTTTTAAGTTCCCCGCCCTCCAAAGGCTGGCGGATACTCTGCGGCTCCTGAGCGGCCATTGCCGCTCTTGGCGCCACCACCATAATATTGCCATGGCGCTGGTAGGCCAGCCCTTTCATCTGCAGCACAATATCCAGCGCCTGAGACCAGAGCACATCTTTGAGATTCAGGGTAATATTGCCCTGTACTTCATCGGAAACCACCAAGTTATGCTGCTGGTGATCGGCCATCACCTGTAATAACTGACGAACCGGGACATCCTGAAAGTTAAGCGACAATCGCTTGCTATTCGCTGGAGATGTTCCCTCAGACTCTGCCATTGCCGGGGCTGCACCAAGCACTGCGATCATGCAGTATGTCAGCATGAACAGTGCACAAATAATCTGCATGTTTTTCTTTCCTGAATAATTCTGCTCAGACCGGGGTCGGGAGAGGCTGTCTGGCGCGATCAACCGCCTACCGCTGAGACAGATGAAGAATATGATGAGTCACAACAGGGCAGCCGGGCACGCCGCCGGTCTGTAAAATCAGCCCTGTTTGCCCGGCATCCACGCTGAGCACCCTGACTCTGGGCCCGAGAACCTGATCTGGCCAGGCTTTGAACAGCCGCCCGTCCTCAGCGCTCAGCAGCGCCGCCCATCCGTGCTCATCCTTGACGCTGCCCTTCATCCTCAGCCCCTGAACCAGCATGTCTTGAGCCGATCCCTGACACGCTTCGGCTTCGGCTTCGGTCGCCATCACCTCAAAGCGCTGAAACGGAGAACCAAGCGGACTGCCGCTAAACACAGGTGCGTCTGCCAGGCTGAACCCTGTGGCGGGCACAGCCACCAACAGCAAAGCAAAGCTACCCATGCGGTAAAGAAAAAGACGGTAAGAAAGCTGACGGAGGCAAACAGTGATCATTGGCGCACCTCCTGTTCCTGGCCATCCCCCTGCATCGGGTCACCGGACGGCAGCGGCATCTGATACAGGTACGCACTTCCTGTCACCCGCAGCTCAGCCGATTGCCCGTCGACTGGCTGCATCGTCAGTTCACTGACCACCAGCAGCCAGCGCATGGATGCCAGCCGGGCGAACAATGTTCCTGCCGAGTCATAGTCGCCCTGCCAGGCAAAGCGCAAAGGCTGCACACTGTACCAGGGGTGAGTTTCCCTTTTTCCCCACCTGAGGTGCTGCAAGGTGACCCCAGCCGCCACACTGAGTGCTTCAATTTCAGCCAGTACTTGTGGCCAGGCTGATTTACCGGGTAACCGGGCCGCTTGCTGCCGGTAAAGAGCCGCCATTTGACCAGTCCGTTCAGCCCACTCAGGCAGCAACGCCGCCTGTACACGCTGCTGGTTAAGCTGTGCCCTCAGTGTCCGGGCTTGCGCTTGCAACGCATGCTCTTGTTCGATCAACGCTTGAATGCTCCAATGCCAAAACACCAGACTCAGCAGCCCCAGCAGCCCCAGACAGCCAGCCAGTTGATAACGCAGTGGCCAGTTTGGCATCGACTCCAGGGTCAGATCCCGCCAGTCAGTCATGAACATCCTCCAACAGCGGCGATACTAAAGTCATAGTGACTGAAAATCGCTGAAAAGCTCCATCGCCGACTGTGAGTGACTCATTCGCTCCCGCCGGGTTATCGCGTTGCACCGAATGCAACTGGCTGTTGCTCACCCACGCCTGGCGCTCAATCCGGGCCAGAAAGTCCGGCAAAGCCGCCAGTTGCCGGGTCTGACCGGCCAGCACTATGACATTGTCTTTCAGTGTCAGCCGCTCCAGCCCGGCGGACAGCGGCAGGAGATCAGGCAATTCACTGAGCAGATAAATCAAGGGAAAACGCGCATGATGCCAGCGGCTCAGCGCCGCCAAGCGAGACTGGTACATTTGATTTTGGCGCTGATAATCAGCCAGTTTGGCAAGATCGGGCGCCAGCGCGAGTATTTGCTGCTGAATGCGCTCGTGACTGCTTTTCTGACGCGCCACCCGTTCTCCGTGATAAAACCGCAAGCTCCCCATCAGCAGCGCCGCCAGCACCACAGTCGCCGCCAGGCAGTACCAAAACCGCCGGGCATGCGCGATGAACTGTGCTTCACGCCAGGGCAAGAGATTGATCGGGATCAGCATGACAACGCTCCTCTGATTGCCAATGCCGCCGCTCTGGCCCAGGCGGTACCCTTCGGCATCACCACCGCCGGCGAACGGCACAGCAAAGGAAACACCTGCCCTGGGGTCAAAAAAGCAACGGGCAACCCGCACGCTTGCTGCCACACAGCCAGTTCCTCGTCAGACAAAGGCCGGCCTGTCAGCCACAGTCCGGTTAATGGTGATAGGGAATGATAATGTTGCAGTTGCCGGAGCAGTTCCGATGAGGGCGCATTACCAGGCCGGCTCAGCATAAAGGTGCGATGCAGTGGCAGGCTGTGCGAAAAGCCTGCGGCCAGATCAACATCCTCAGTACCTAAACAGACCAGCGCCGGATTGCCGCCCATTGTTGTGATTGCCTGCCGGTGACAGTATTCCAGCAGCCATAAGAGTGCACGCGCCTGCAATTCCATGATCACCGGCTCAAAACCGGCCTCACGCACATGCTGGGTTCTTGCATCAACGGCAGTGGTTTTGGCCGCAAAGACCTGAAAACGCAATCCGCTGTCTGTGGTCTCCTGCTCGGGAAATGAGGCTGGATAATAGTCCAGACTCAGCGCCTCGGGCTCCATCGACAAGGTCCCCGCCAGTATCTTTGCCAATTCGATTCCGATATCCTGACCCCAGCGTTGTTCCAGCGTAAGCTCTTGCTGCACCACCTCATTGTCCGGCAGTGACAGCACAGTGCGAGCAGCGCGCTTTGGAAGCAGCGTCCGTATTTTACGCAAGGCTGACAACAAGATAGGCCCGGAAAGGCTATTGTGATGGAGCCCGCCACCGGGGGACGCCCCGGCATGTCCGACAGGAGAGAAAGCGACTTCAGCGTAATGCAATAACGCAAGCCGCCCTTTATTTTGCTTAAGCACGACCGCCTTTACACTATGGTGACCGATATCTATCCCGGTCCAGACTGGCTTGTGCAACATGGCGTGGTATGCTCCCCTGGTAAAGACAAGGCAAAATTATTCGAATAAACACCTCTGACGGCGTTAAATTTATTTGAGTTATCTTTATACTACTGACTGAAATAGCGCGGATGGCCAAACGAAGGTGTAACGGGAATTCTCAAGTGAAGTTCATAAAGCGATTATTTATTTTTGCAATCATTTGCATCATTCTTGGAGTCAGCACGATTTTTGGTTTCTACCTGTATCTGAAACCGGATCTCCCTGATGTCGCAACGCTTAAAAACGTTGAGTTACAGACACCTATGCAGGTCTACAGTGCTGACGGCGAACTGATTTCCCAGTTTGGTGAGAAGCGCCGTATCCCGCTGACTCTGGATCAAATTCCTCAGCAGATGATCAACGCGGTGATCGCGACTGAAGACAGCCGCTACTATGACCACCCGGGTATTGACCCGATCGGCATCGCCCGTGCAGCCTTTGTGGTGGCGACCTCAGGATCGGCCAAGCAAGGCGCCAGTACCATTACCCAGCAGCTTGCGCGTAACTTTTTCCTCAGCAATGAGAAAAAAATCATGCGTAAAATCAAAGAGATTTTCATCGCCGTTCATATTGAACAGTTGCTGAGCAAAGATGAAATCCTGGAGCTGTACCTGAACAAAATTTACCTGGGTTACCGGGCATACGGCGTCGGTGCGGCGGCACAGGTCTATTTTGGTAAAGACGTCAGCCAGCTGACACTGAGCGAAATCGCTATCATTGGCGGCCTGCCGAAAGCGCCTTCCACCATGAACCCGATTTACTCGCTGGATCGGGCAACCACGCGCCGCAATGTGGTCTTGAGCCGGATGCTGGATGAAGGCTACATCACCCGCACTGAATTCGAACAGGCCAAAGCTGAACCCATCGTTGCCCGCTATCACGGTGCGGAGATTGCGCTCAATGCCCCTTACTTTGCAGAGCGCGCCCGAGCCTGGATGCTGGATCGCTACGGCGAAGATGCCTATACCTCAGGGATGAAGGTCTACACCACTGTCAATCCCAAATTGCAGCGGGCGGCGCAACAGGCCGCCATACAAAACCTGATGGATTATGACCAGCGCCACGGTTACCGTGGGGCAGTGGCCACCCTGTGGATGCCGGAACAGGCGGTGTGGGATGAGCAGATGATCCAGGATCATCTGGCCAAACAGCCAAGCTACGGTGAACTGGAACCCGCCGTGGTGGTGAAGGTTGACCCGAAAAACGCGGAAGTCGTCCTGCGCAGCGGCCAGCACCAGCATCTCGACTGGGACGGCATGAAATGGGCGCGCCGCTTCATTACCGACTCCAGCCAGGGCCCGGCACCGAAGTCCGCGACTGAGATCCTGGCACCCGGCCAGCAAATCTGGGTGCAACACAAAGGCGAGAGCTGGGTGCTGAGCCAGGTACCCGATGCCAACACCGCCTTTGTTGCCATTTCGCCATACAATGGCGCCGTGCAGGCCATGGTGGGCGGGTTTAACTTCGTCCACAGCAAATTTAACCGGGCCACCCAGTCCATCCGCCAGGTCGGTTCCAGCATCAAGCCGTTTATCTATTCGGCCGGTCTGAACTCGGGCATGACGCTGGCAACCCTGATCAACGATGCACCGGTGAACAGCTGGGATAAAAGCATGGGCACCGCCTGGCGTCCGAAAAATTCACCGCCGACATACAATGGCCCGACCCGCCTGCGTATCGGTCTGGCCCAGTCGAAAAACGTGATGGCGGTCCGCGTCCTGCAGGACGTCGGGCTGGACGACACCATCAGCTACCTGACCCGCTTTGGTTTCAAGCGTGAAGATATCCCGCGGGCAGAAGCCATTGCGCTGGGTGCCGGCAGCCTGACTCCGCTGGAAATGGTGCAGGGCTTCTCTGTGTTTGCTAATGGCGGCTACTTTGTTGAGCCCTATTTCATCGAACGCGTGGAAGATGCCTACGGTAATCTGGTGTATCAGGCCCATCCGAATGTGGTCTGTAATGATGATTGCCAGCGCAAAGAACAGCTGGCTGGGAACCATGTGGTGGCCAGCCGCGCTGTGATGCATGACATCGCCATCAGTGAAGAAGAGCTGGGCCCGACAGGCAGTGCTACTGAAACCGATCAGCAACCGATTCGCATCGCACCACAAGTGGTCACCGAGCAGAACGCTTTTCTGGTCCGTGAAATGCTGGAGAGTAATATCTGGGGCGGCGGCGACTGGCGCCACGGCAGTGGCTGGAACGGCACAGGCTGGCGGGGTCAGGTACTGAAACGTCGTGACATCGGGGGTAAAACCGGCACCACCAACGATTCCAAAGATGCCTGGTATACAGGGTTCGGGCCGGGGATTGTCGCCACTGCCTGGGTCGGCTTTGATAATCACAGCCGCGAACTGGGTCGCACCAGCACTAACCCTAACATTACCGATGATCAAACGGCCGGTGCGGAAGCGGGCGCCAAAACGGCGCAACCGGCCTGGATTGGCTTCATGGAGCAGGCGCTGCAGGATGTACCGGAACAGCGCAAGCAATTGCCGCCCAACATCGTTCAGGTACGTATCGACCGTGACACGGGCAAGCTGACCAAAAAGAATGATTATACTTCTATGTTCGAGTACTTCATTCAGGGGAGTGAACCGAAAGAATATGTCGGTGAAGGGGGCAGCGACAGCGGCCTGTTTGAATCCGACAGCTCGGACGAACTGTTCTGATCCACTGTACTGAACAAGGATTCTCAACCACAAAAAAACAAGCGCGCCTCTGGGCGCGCTTGTTTTTTTGAATTAACTGTCCAGATGCAGGCTGATACTGCGCCTGATTTGCTCCGCCAGTTGCTCATAGCGCCCTTTCAGCGGTGAGCCGGGACGGTAAGCCAAGGTAATTAAACGGCTCGGTTCAGGATCACAGGCTTTGAGATAACACACCCCATCGCGTTTAGCCGTATGAGGCGTCGCCAGCTTAGGCAACAAAGTTATCCCACTGCCGGCCGCCACCATATTGCGCAAGGTTTCCAGACTGGTTGCTTTGAAACTGCCGTCCTCTTTCGCACCGGCGGCAAAACAAAACCCCATCGCCTGATCCCGCAGGCAGTGCCCATCCCCCAGCATCAGCAGGGTATGGCCATTCAGCTCCTGCATCGGCAACTCATTTCTGTCTGCCCAGGGATGCCCTTCCGGCACCGCCAGCACCATAGGCTCATGGTAAAGTGACAGCTCTTTGAAATGCTCGCTTTCTTTGACCGCGGCCAGAATGATGCAGTCCAGTTTGCCTTCTTCTAATTGCTGCACCAGCACCTGAGTCTGCGCTTCATGCAGATACAACTCTAACTGGGGAAATGCCGCTTTAAGTGCTGGAATAATCAGAGGCAATAAATACGGCCCGACAGTAGGAATAAAGCCGACATGCAGCGGGCCGGCCATGCTTTCCCCCTGCTGACTGGCCATTTCTGCCAGTACTTTAACTTCGTGCAGCACCTTTCTTGCCTGAGTCACCAGACTGAGCCCGACATCCGTAAACAGCACCTTGCGGCTGGTGCGCTCCAGCAAAGACACCCCTAACTCGGTTTCCAGCTTACGTATCTGCCCGCTCAGGGTCGGCTGACTGACAAAGCACGCCTCTGCCGCTTTTCGGAAATGACGGTGCTCAGACAGTGCCACCAGATATTCGAGATCTCGGATATTCATCAATCAGTTCCCATTTTATTTAATAGAAATTAACGATTGATAAGATAACAGCAAACGATTAGAGCTATCAATCCAAATTTCGCATACTAGCCCCATCAACAGGAACAAGACAAAAACGTTCCACAAAATATTGAAATCAAAATATCCAATAGGAGAACAACATGTTTAAATCAAAAGAAGGTCAAGCGATTCCACAAGTTACTTTCCGTACCCGTCAGGGCGATCAGTGGGTCGACGTAACCACCGATGAGCTGTTCAGCAACAAAACCGTAGTCGTGTTCAGCCTGCCGGGCGCGTTCACGCCAACTTGCTCATCCAGCCACCTGCCGCGTTACAACGAGCTGGCTTCTGTCTTTGCTGCACACGGCGTGGATGACATCCTGTGTGTATCTGTCAACGACACTTTTGTAATGAATGCCTGGAAAGCCGATCAGGACGCGGAAAACATTACTTTCATCCCTGATGGTAACGGCGAGTTCACCAAAGGCATGGGCATGCTGGTACAGAAAAACGACCTGGGCTTCGGTGACCGTTCATGGCGCTACAGCATGCTGGTGAAAAACGGCGTTGTCACAAAAATGTTTATCGAGAACGACGAACCGGGCGACCCGTTCAACGTTTCTGACGCTGATACTATGCTGAACTATATCGCCCCTGACCATAAACTGCAGGAGTCGGTTACCATTTTCACTAAACCGGGCTGCCCGTTCTGTGCCAAGGCGAAGCAGAACCTGATCGACAAAGGTCTTCAGTTTGAAGAGGTTATCCTGGGTAAAGATGCCACCACGGTAAGCCTGCGCGCTGTCTCTGGTCGCAGCACAGTGCCTCAGGTCTTTATTGGTGGCAAGCACATCGGCGGCAGCGAAGAGCTGGAAGCCTACCTGGCTTAAGCCATTCCCCAAGGCAGGGCTGAACGCCCTGCCAGATTGCACACCGTTGAACTGAATGTCGTTGGAGAGAAAAGATGAAAACCTTAACCGTGGATGTGGCCGTCATTGGTGGTGGTACGGCTGGCCTGGGTGCTTACCGCGCCGCCAAAGCGCACACTGACAGCGTAGTCATGATCGAAGGTGGCCCATACGGCACCACCTGTGCCCGTGTGGGTTGCATGCCATCGAAATTACTCATTGCCGCTGCCGAAAGCGTCCACAACATTGAAAAAGCCCCCGCCTTTGGTGTTCATCCGCAAGGCGAAATTCAGATCAACGGCCACGAAGTCATGGACCGGGTCAAACGTGAGCGTGACCGCTTCGTTGGTTTCGTGCTGGAGAGCGTCGATGAGATTCCGTCAGAAGACAAAATCAGCGGCTATGCCAGATTTGTTGATAACACCACACTTGAGGTCGACAACCACACCCGTATTGAAGCCAAGCGGATTGTGATTGCCACCGGCTCCCGTCCGGCCTATCCCGGAGCATGGAATGAGCTGGGTGACCGCCTAGTGATCAATGATGATGTCTTTGACTGGGAAGATCTGCCGGCCTCGGTGGCGGTATTCGGTCCGGGTGTGATCGGACTGGAGCTGGGTCAGGCGCTGCATCGCCTCGGGGTTGAGGTCAAGATCTTCGGTCTCGGCGGTCAGGTCGGTCCGCTGACAGACGATGAAGTCATGGCGTATGCCAATACTGCACTCAATGACGAGCTGTACCTGGATGCCGATGTCAAAGTCGAAAGCATGAAACGCATCGGCGACCGCGTTGAGATTCAGTTCCTCAATAAATCAGGCGAGCTGGAAACTCAGACGTTTGACTATGTGCTGGCCGCGACAGGTCGTCGCCCGAACACAGATAAGCTGGCGATTGAAAACACAGATATGGCACTGGATGAACGCGGCGTGCCGGTCGCCGATCATTTCACCCTGCAAACCTCGGTCGCTTCCATTTTCATTGCCGGTGATGCCAGCAACCAGCTGCCTCTGCTGCACGAAGCCGCCGATCAGGGCCGGATCGCCGGTGACAATGCCGGCCGCTTCCCGGATATTCGCGCCGGATTGCGCCGCTCGAAAATTTCCGTGGTGTTCACCGAACCGCAAATTGCCATGGTCGGGGAAAGTCGCCGCGAGATTACCGAGCGGCTGGGCAACTGCGGCTGCTTCGAGGTCGGGACTGTCTCGTTTGAAAATCAAGGCCGTTCGCGAGTGATGCTGCGCAATAAAGGCATACTGAACCTGTACGGCGAACATGGCACCGGCCGTTTTCTGGGAGCCGAGATGATAGGGCCCAATGCTGAGCACCTGGCGCATTTACTGGCCTGGGCGCATCAGAGCAAAATGACAGTGGCGCAAATGCTGGATATGCCCTTCTATCATCCGGTGATCGAGGAAGGTGTCCGTACCGCACTGCGCGATCTCAACGCCAAGCTGCATCTGGGGCCGGAAATGATCAAGCACTGCATGGACTGCGGCCCCGGCTGTTAATTCATCCTCGACACTGACGGGGAAACAATCACCACCGCCCATAGGCGGTGGTTTTGAAGATGACAAAAAAGCGCCGGATCACCGGCGCTTTTTTTATGTTTCATTCAAACACCTGACGATCAGGCGACGTTGACGCTCGGAATCACATGCTGCTGATCCAGCCTGACTTCCAGTGCCACCTCATCGCAAGCATGCTGACGCGGACACATGTCGCAGTCTTTCATCACTTTCTCAGGCAACAAGGATTTTGAGGTCGGAATAAACTCCTGCTTCATGAAAAATTCAGGCACACGGGTCAGCACAAACACCCGCTTAATCGCCATCTGGCTGGCTTTTTCCAGTAAATGCTGGATCAGAGCCTTGCCCTGCCCCTGGTGCTGCCAGCCCGCCTCAATCCCCAGCGAGCGAATTTCCGCCAGCCCTGAGTCATAGACATACAGCGACGCACAACCTGTGACCACACCCTGAGTTTCTGCCACCGCAAATGAGCCGATATCCCGCACCAGTTCATTCCGCGGACGCGGCAGGTTCTCACCCAGTCCGGCCCAGTAAGCCACCATGCCTTCAATGGCATCCAGATCGGTCAGCCGCGCTCCCCGTACTTTCACGCCCGGCGCATGGCGTTTCGACAGCCGTTTTTCCGTCTGAGAAATCGCGTGATCGACCTGATTGGGTGCCACACCGCCCAGCGCGCAGCGTTTCTCCAGACAGGACTCAATGGTCAGGATCGGGTACACATCCTCCGCAATCACTGGCGAGAAGGCTTTCATCTCCTCCAGTGACAGCTCTTCCAGTGCACAGCCTTTTTCAATCGCCGCCACGACAGCCACGCCGACGATATGGTGTGCTTCCCGGAACGGAATGCCTTTAGCCACCAGGTAATCGGCCAGCTCGGTGGCATTCGAATAGCCCTGCATCGCCGCTTCCAGTGTCCGGTCTTTGTTGACCTTGATACCGTCAAAGCACAGTGCGGCCATTTCCATGCATTCATGCCAGGTGTCCAGCGCGTCGAACAAGCCTTCTTTGTCTTCCTGCATGTCTTTGTTGTACGCCAGCGGCAACGCTTTAACCGTCATCATCATGCCCGCCAGTGAGCCGTAGACCCGGCCACACTTGCCGCGGATCAGCTCCAGCGCATCCGGATTCTTTTTCTGCGGCATCAGGGAAGAGCCTGAGGTCACCGTATCAGCCAGCTCAATAAAGTTGGACTCGCCCGAATTGTAGAAGATCATGTCTTCTGCCAGACGGGACAGATGCAGCATGGAAATCGACGCCGTCGACAGCAGCTCCATCACATGATCACGGTCAGACACAGAGTCCAGACTGTTACGGGTGGCGCGGTGGAAACCCAGGCTGTGCGCCAGGGCTTCCCGGTCAATCGGGTAAGCCGTACCGGCCAGCGCACCGGAACCCAGCGGACAGGTATCTAACCGGTGCAGCGCATCACTCAGACGGGAATGGTCCCGCTCAAACATTTCCACATAAGCCAGACACCAGTGGGCAAACGTCACCGGCTGGGCACGCTGCAGGTGGGTGTATCCGGGCAGCACTGTGGCCTGATGTTCACGGGCCACCGCGGTCAGCTGGCTTTGCAGGTGATCCAGCATCATGAGTAACTGGTGTCCCTGCTGACGGCACCACAGCTTGAGATCGGTCGCCACCTGATCGTTACGTGAACGCCCGGTGTGCAGCTTTTTGCCCAAATCACCCACACGATGGATCAGCTGCTGCTCAACCCAGCTGTGGATGTCTTCGGCGTCAGACTGGAGGATCTGTTGCGGATCCTCCATCACAGCCAGCTTGAGCTCATTGAGTGCCAGCTCCAGCTTCTGCTGCTCCGCTTCGGTCAATACCCCGACCTGACGCAGTGCTTTGGACCAGGCCACCGAGCCAACGATGTCTTGCTCCGCCAGGCGGTAATCAAAACGCAGGGAATCGTTAAACTGCTTGAACCGAGTATCTGCTGCCTGACTAAAACGTCCGCCCCATAGTGCCATGGTACTTCTCCTTTGCTGTACGACCGACTTGCTCACATGTCTTTGTTAGTAATGCGCTTGACGCTAGTTAGATTATTTTTTCTGTTCGTTCAGGGCACGGATACGGCTTGCCAGCGAGTACAGGCGGATAAAGCCACCCGCATGGCTGTGGTCGTACACTTCGTCTTCACCGAAGGTTGCGAACTCTTCCGAGTACAGGCTGTTCGGCGAACGTTTCTGAACGGCAGTGACCTGACCTTTGTACAGTTTCAGCACCACTTCGCCATTGACGTCCTGCGCCAGCTCATTGGCAGCGGCCAGCAGTGAACGACACAGCGGCGTAAACCAGCGGCCATCGTAAATCAGGTGTGAGGCTTTCAGGCCGATGCTTTCACGGAATTCAAACGACTCTTTGTCCAGGACCAGTTGTTCAACGGCACGCAGGGCTTCCATCATGATGGTGCCTCCCGGTGTCTCATAACAACCACGGGATTTGATCCCCACCAGACGGTTCTCGACGATATCGATCCGACCGACACCGTGCTCGGCACCTTTCTTGTTCAGATACACCAGGGCTTCATACGGTGACATGGCTTTGCCGTCTACCGCCACAATTTCACCTTTTTCGATCAGTACAGACACTTCTTCCGGAGTGTTCGGCGCATCTTCAGGATCTTTGGTCCACACCCAGCACAGCTCGTTCGACTGGTTCCAGGTGTTTTCCAGCACGCCGCCTTCGGTTGAAATGTGCCAGGCGTTCGCATCACGGGAATAGATTTTTTCCAGCGTTGCCGTGGTTGGAATCTTACGCTCGGCCAGATAATCCAGCAGGGCTTCACGGCTGCGCAGATCCCATTCACGCCACGGGGCGATCACCGTCAGCTGTGGTGCCAGTGCCGCGTAGGCACTCTCGAAACGCACCTGATCGTTGCCTTTACCGGTACAACCGTGGCACAGGGCATCTGCGCCCACTTCCAGCGCACACTCCACCTGGGCTTTGGCGATAATCGGACGGGCCATTGAGGTACCCAGCAGGTATTTGCCTTCATAAACAGCGCCGGTTTTCAGACTTGGATAGATATAGTCCTTGACCATTTCTTCTTTCAGATCGGCGATATAACAAGCCGATGCACCTGACGCCAGGGCTTTCTCTTCAATGCCGACCAGTTCCTCTTCGCCCTGGCCCACATCGGCCACAAAGGCAATCACTTCACAGTCATAGTTCTCTTTCAGCCATGGAATGATGGCCGAAGTGTCCAGACCGCCGGAATAGGCCAATACAACTTTACTTACCTTGCTCATTGTTACTCTCCTCTGTTGCCTGCGCGACGGTCTACCCGTTCAGGCGATATCAATCTTTATTGTTTGAAACATCAAACGAAATCAGGGTAATTTTTATATCCAAACGCCGGGTTGCCGCCAGCGTTTGTACTCAATTCTGCTGGTTCAGAGCACAAATCGGGTGCCGATTTGCTCACCGTCAAACAGATTCACCAACTGCTCAGGGTAGCGCCAGCCGGCAATTTCGACTGCACGTCCCAGCCCTTTGGCTGCCTCAAACGCGGCTTTCACTTTGACAATCATGCCATCGGTGATCACCGCCTGCTGGATCAGCGCATCTGCCTGAGGCTCGCTCAGCGAGGCAATCAGATGTCCTTTGCCATCCAGTACGCCACTGACATCCGACAGCAGCACCAGTTCGGCATCCAGTGCCGCGGCTACGGCCACCGCCGCCTGATCCGCATTGACATTCATCAGCTCACCGTCAGCCGTCAGGCCAATCGAGCTGACAATCGGCAGGTAACCTGCCGCAATAATACCGGACACTAAGTGACTGTTTCCGGGTGCAGCTTTGCCGACCGCACCCAGCTCAGGGTCCAGCTCAGTAACCTGACACAGCCCCCCGTCTGCCAAGCTTAATCCCACCGCTTTCACCCCGGACTTGATGGCCTGGCCCTGCAGCATTTTATTGGCCGTGCCCGCCAAGGCGCCGGCAATCACGCCGATTTGGTCGGCAGGCGTCACACGTAACCCCTGTTTTTTCACCGTCGGCAGGTTCAGTTTTTTCATCAGGTCATCGACCAGATAGCCGCCGCCATGGACCAGTACCAACGGCCGGTTAGCCTTGGCCTGATAGGCATTGATGGCACCAAATACTTTTTCCAGCGTGTCGGTGCACGACAACACTGCTCCACCCAATTTGATTACTAACGGCGACTGTTCCATCCCGGTTCTCCTTTCAACAGCCAGACTTAACCAACCAACGCGGTCAATGGCGCAAAACCATTACGAATATTTATGCACTGCATCGCCTGAGACGATGCGCCTTTTAATAAGTTGTCGATAGCCGACGTGAGGATCACATGCTGCCCCTGCACTTTCCAGCCAATATCACAGAAGCAAGTATTCACCACATCCTGCAAACGTGCTGCGTTATTGCCTAAAAGCCGCACCGCCTGATCCCCCGGCTGGGTATAGGCCGCTTCCATCGCTGCCGTCACTGCTTCCGGGGTGACCCCTGGCGCCAGCTTGGCCGTAATCGTGGCCAGAATGCCCCGTTTGAAATTGCCCAGATGCGGGGTAAAGATGACATCAGTGCCCAGGTGCGCGGCAATTTCCGGCTGATGACGGTGGGTAAAGACACCGTAGGCCATCAGGCTGACTTCGCAGAAACTGTTGGTCATGCTGGCTTTACGGCCGGCACCAGACACACCGCTGACCGCATTGATCACAGGCCATTGCTGAGTGTCGAGCAAGCCCGCTGCCAGCAGCGGTTTCAGGGCCAGTTGGGACGCCGTCGGATAACAGCCGGGCACGGCCACCAGCTGGGCTGTGGCGATCGATTCAGCATTCCACTCCGCCAGACCGTACACTGCCGCATCCAGCCAGTTCGCGTGCTGATGCGCGAAACCGTAATACTGCGTATAAAAGTCATCCCCCTTCACCCGAAAAGCACCCGAAAGATCAAATACCTGACAGCCAGCCGCCAGGAACACAGGTGCCAGGTCATGGCTGACTTCATGCGCGGTTGCCAGCAACACAATATCGGACGCCTGTGCCACCGCGGCCACATCCGTCAGAGGCTGCAATGGCAGGTCAATCTGCCCGCGCAACTGGCCATGCAGCTCACTGATCGCCTTGTTGGCGTCTAAGCTGTTTTCAGACACATAAAGTCCGGCCAATTGCAGATGCGGGTGTTTATGGACCATAGCGGCCAGCTCTGCGCCGGTATAACCGCTGGCACCGATGATAGATGTGTTCAACATATTGGATCCCGTTGTCATCGTTGTGAAATTCACTATCAAGAAAATATAACTGCTGCGTGTTCAGCGTGTGGCGCCGGGCAGGCGCAATAGAAAGGTGCCAGAGGCACCAGGCGATATTGACTTAGCGTCGTCGGAAGGAATACTGCTTGTAATTCATCGCCTGGTTCATACTACAACTGATGGCCTCTGGTCATTCGGATAAAAGGGTTGTTAAACCTGATTCTCTGCCGGGAAAGGTTCAAGTGAACCCCCAAACCGCAAAGAATATTTTTATTCACTTATTATGAATTTTTATATTTACCTTTTCCTGCCTTTTGTGTCAAGAGAAGCAGAAGAAAAAATGCCTTTCCTGGCGCGGAACCAGTGTTAAAGCGCACGCTAAAACTGTAAAGGTAAAGAAAGTAAATTACAGGAATGAGACACACAGCGGCCTTATGCAGGATAAACTGGTGGGATTTTGGTCTAAAAAGGGTGCACTTATTGACCTTTCGCCCCAATGAAGGCTAGATTGTTGGCTACGCCTTGGCGATTGGATGTAACAAAATTACGATATGGATGCGATATGAACGAAAAGTACAGTGCGTTAAAAAGCAATGTCAGTATGCTTGGTCACTTGCTGGGTAATACAATCAAGGACGCCCATGGCAGCGAACTGCTGGAGAAAGTAGAAACCATTCGGAAACTGTCTAAGTCGGCCTGCGCCGGCAACAGCGATGACCGGGAAAAACTGATCACAGAGTTGCAGAACCTGCCGGACGATCAGTTGCTGCCTGTGACTCACGCGTTCAGTCAGTTCCTCAACCTGACCAACATCGCCGAGCAGTACCACACCATTTCCCGCCACTGCGAGGAGCTGGTGTGCAATCCGGATGAAATGGATTCACTGTTCGCCAAGCTGAAAGACGAAAAGATCGGCGAGCTCGACTCGTTGCAAGCGGTCCGCGATTTGAATATCGAACTGGTGCTGACAGCCCACCCGACCGAAATTGCCCGTCGCACCATGATTCACAAGCTGGTGCAAATCAACAAATGCCTGTCCAAACTCGAGCTGAGCGAGCTGTCCCACAGTGAGCGCCAGAAAGCCGAGCGCCGTCTGGAGCAACTGATCGCTCAGGCCTGGCATTCTGATGTGATCCGTAAACAACGCCCCAGCCCGCTTGACGAAGCCAAGTGGGGCTTTGCCGTGGTGGAAAATTCCCTGTGGCAGGCCGTACCGGAATTTCTGCGTCAGTTTGATGAGAAACTGCACCAGCACCTGGGCGAAAGCCTGCCGCTGGACGCTGCACCGGTGAAATTTTCCTCCTGGATGGGCGGCGACCGTGACGGTAACCCGTTTGTCACTGCCACGATCACTCGCGAAGTACTGCTGCTCTCCCGCTGGAAAGCGGCCGACCTGTATCTCAATGATATCCAGGAGCTGGTCAGCGAACTCTCTATGGTCGAGTGCAACAGCGAAGTGCGCGAACTGGCCAATGGTGCTCACGAACCGTATCGTGAAATCATCAAAGGCCTGCGAACCTTACTGACCCAGACCCGCGATGTGCTGGATGCCCAGATCAAGGGCAGCGACAGTGTACCGAAAGTCGCTATCCTGGAAGATATCGATCAGCTGTGGCAACCGCTGCACGCCTGTTACCGCTCCCTGCATGAGTGTGGCATGGCTATCATTGCTGATGGCTTACTGCTGGATACCCTGCGCCGTATTCAGTGTTTCGGCGTCCACCTGGTGCGCCTGGATATCCGCCAGGAAAGCACCCGCCATTCGAATGCCATTTCTGAGCTGACCCGCTATCTGGGTCTGGGCGACTACGATCAGTGGAGCGAACAGGACAAAGTGGCTTTCCTGGTTCGTGAGCTGGCGTCAAATCGTCCCCTGCTGCCCCGTAACTGGCAGCCATCGGAAGCGGTACAGGAAGTGCTGGATACCTGCCGTGTCGTGGCTGAGCAGCCGCGTCAGGCGCTGGGAGCCTATGTAATTTCCATGGCCCGTACCGCCTCGGATGTACTGGCGGTCCATTTGCTGCTCAAAGAATCCGGCTGCACCTTCCGTCTGGATGTCTGTCCGCTGTTTGAAACCCTGGACGACCTCAATAACGCTGAGGCTGTGATCACCCAGCTGATGAATATCGACTGGTACCGTGGTTTCATCCAGAACCATCAAATGGTGATGATCGGCTATTCCGACTCAGCCAAAGATGCCGGTGTCACCGCCGCAGGCTGGGCGCAATACCGCGCCATGGAAGCCCTGGTCAATGTGTGTGACGAGGCCGGTGTGGAACTGACCCTGTTCCACGGCCGTGGCGGCAGTATTGGCCGTGGCGGTGCGCCTGCGCACGCCGCCCTGCTGTCTCAGCCGCCGCGCAGCCTCAAAGGCGGCCTGCGGGTGACCGAACAAGGCGAGATGATCCGCTTTAAACTGGGTCTGCCTGATGTGGCCGTCAACAGCCTGAATCTGTACGCCAGTGCCATTCTGGAAGCCAACCTGCTGCCGCCGCCGGCGCCTAAGCAGCAATGGCGGGATGTGATGGACGTGCTGTCCGATGTTTCCTGCGAAGCCTATCGCTCGGTGGTCCGCGGCCATGACTCCTTCGTGCCTTATTTCCGTGCGGCAACGCCGGAAATGGAACTGGGCAAACTGCCACTGGGTTCACGTCCGTCCAAACGAAACCCGCAGGGCGGCGTAGAAAGCTTGCGCGCCATCCCGTGGATTTTCGCCTGGAGTCAGAACCGTCTGTTGCTGCCAGCCTGGCTGGGCGCCGGTAAAGCGATTCAGCATGTCATCGATCAGGGCCATTCTGAGCTGCTGGAAGAAATGTGCCGTGAATGGCCATTCTTCTCAACACGACTAGGTATGCTGGAAATGGTGTACAGTAAAACCAACATCCAGATTGCCGAATACTATGATCAGCGGCTGACCGATAAGAGTTTATGGCCGCTGGGACAGGAACTTCGCGATCAGCTGCAACACGATATCAAGGTGGTGCTCAACGTGGAAAACAGCGACCACCTGATGGAGCAGGATCCCTGGGGGGCCGAATCTATCCGGCTGCGTAATGTCTATGTTGAGCCACTCAACATGCTGCAGGCGGAATTACTGCACCGTACCCGCCAGCTGGAGAGCGAGTCGCCGATCCTGGAAGAAGCCCTGATGGTTACCATTGCCGGTATTGCCGCCGGTATGCGCAATACGGGTTAATATTTCGCCTCTTCGCAACATCAAACAGGTCACCGGCAGGTGGCCTGTTTTTTTGTTCACAATTTAGACAGCATAACTTTTTTCAATTCAACTAAGGTCTATATGAGTGCTGTGAATCAATTTGATTGAAACTTTGTGCACTGCGCGCAGTCTACATAATTGGACGAGCGTCACAAGATAGGTAATTGCTCACTGTTCATCATAGAATATTTATGCTTCCAGTGGTTGCAGAGAATCAATTGATGATATCCTATGTGATCTCGACCGGGCACTGCAACAAGACGATTATAAAAACGCCTGAGAGCGGAAGGGTAACGTTACGCCTGGTCGGTTTATTTTTTTGTAGTATTTTAACGGATAGAAGAGATGTCACTACCACACGTCATATTGACCGTGCTGAGTTCGCGCGATGCGACCGGCTACGACATAACAAAAGAGTTTTCTCACAGTATCGGCTATTTCTGGAAAGCCAGTCATCAGCAGGTTTACCGTGAGCTAAACAAAATGGCCACCAACAACCAGGTTACCTGTAAACTGGAACCTCAGGAAGGCAAGCCGGATCGCAAGGTCTACTCTATCACTGATCTGGGCCGTCAGGCGCTGTTTGAGTGGTTCCAGGAGCCAGCGCGCAATCCGACCATTCGTGATGAATTCTCTGCCAAACTTCTGGTTTGCGGTGTTCACAACTCACTGCCGATGCAGCGCCAGTTGGAAGCACTGATCGAGGAATCACACACCCTGATGAACCATTACCACGAGCTGGAAAAAGTTCATTTCGCCAATTACAAAGAAATGGATCGTCAGTCGCGCCTCGATCGCCTGACACTGCGTCGCGGGATCCATAACCGACAGGCTTGGATCGACTGGGCGGAAGAGGTTCTGGTGGAACTGCAAGATATCGACAGCGCCGACAGCAATGTCGCCATGGCTGCTGAGTAACCCTGCAGCCCCCGATGCACAGGCATCAGCGACCTATCGGCTCCTGCCACTCACGGGCCGATTCGCCGTGTGCCAGCCAGAGACAAAAAAAGCCGCAATGCGGCTTTTTCTTTTCCTGCCCGATACAACCATCAGGCAATGACCTCAGCTTCGGCACGCACCCCTAAGGTATGGCAGATCGCATAAGTCAGCTCAGCACGGTTCAGGGTGTAGAAGTGGAAATCTTTGACCCCTTCACGGCTCAGGACCCGCACCATATCAATCGCGTTGCTGGCTCCCACCATCTGACGGCTCAGTAAATCGTCATCCAGCCCCTGATACTGTTTCTCTAACCAGTTCGGGATTTTCACATTATTGGCCTGCGCGAAACGCTTGGCTTGCTTCATGTTCACCACAGGCAGGATGCCCGGGACGATTTCAACATCAATACCGGCGGCCACACAGCGGTCGCGAAAACGCAGGTAGCTTTCAACATCAAAAAAGAACTGAGTGATGGCACGGCTGGCACCGGCATCAACTTTACGCTTGAGGTTGATCAGATCCGCCTGGGCGCTTTTTGCTTCCGGATGCACTTCAGGGTAAGCCGCCACAGAAATATCGAAATCCGCTTCTGCACGCAACAGCTCGACCAGGTCGACCGCATACATGTCCGGCTTACCGCCCTGTGGCGGCAAATCGCCACGCAGCGCCACGATATTGCGGATCCCGTTTTTCCAGTAATCACGGGCGATGGCACGCAGTTCATCACGCGTGGCATCGATACAGGTCAGGTGAGGCGCAGCCAGCAGGCCGGTCTGCTCTTTGATATCTTTGATGATAGAGTGGGTACGGTCACGCTCGCCTGAGTTGGCACCGTAAGTCACGGACACAAATTTCGGCTTGAGCGTCTTCAGACGATGGATGGATGACCAGAGGGTTTCTTCCATCGCAGGCGAACTTGGCGGAAAGAATTCAAATGATACATTGATGGCGCCGTTCAGATCGGCGATGTTTTGATTTAGCGCATCCAAGTGACTGGCGTAAGAATAACCCATAATTGAAACCTTCCTGCTGCTGGCCTGCGGCCTTCCCTCTGAACTCTGACGCCAAACAACCATTTAGACGTCTATATGTCCACAGAATGTCTTGTAACCAAATTAATGTCAACCGCATGAACATGAATTTTTCTCAACATCAAGATCCACTTTATTCAAGTCCAGAGTTTTACTGTGCCGATTGCCCGCCAGGCAGTACCAATACTGGGAAAAAGCAGAAACAAGAAACAAAAAGGGCAGCGCACGGCTGCCCTTTGGATCTATCTCATAACGGGAAAATCTTACAAAAGCCGGGCCAGCCGGTTCAAATCCGATAATAACGCCCCTGCCGTGACATCCCTGCCCGCGCCAGGGCCGCGGATAACCAACGGATTGTCCCGGTACCAGCGGCTTTCAATCGCAAAGATGTTGTCGCAGGGCAGCAGGTTCGCCAGCGCATGCTCAGGCTCCAGCGCTTCCAGGCCCACCACGGCGTGTCCATTTTTATCCAGCCGTGCGATATAGCGCAGCACTTTTCCCTCGCGCTGTGCTTTGCTCAGGCGCGCCTGCAACCGCTCATCCAGCACATCACTGCGTTCAAAGAAAGCGTCAAGGCTCAGGGCTGCCAGCTCTTCGGGCACCAATGACTCAACTTTAACCTGCTCCGGCTCCAGCGTCAGTCCGGATTCACGGGCTAAGATCACCAGCTTTCGCATCACATCGCTGCCGTCCAGATCGTGGCGCGGATCCGGCTCCGTCAGACCCTGCTGCCAGGCCTGTTCCAGTAACTGACTGAAAGGCAGACTGCCGTCGAACTGCTGGAACAGCCAGGACAGAGTGCCCGAGAAAATGCCGGATACGGCAATAATCGTATCCCCGCTGTCACGCAAATCTTTGACCGTATGATTGACCGGCAATCCGGCGCCCACCGTGGCGTTATACAGCCAGTGGCGGCTGCTTTTCTCGAACGCATCCACCACAGCGCGATAAACTTTGCCTTTTGCAGAGCCTGCGACTTTGTTGGCCGAGATCAGATGCAAGCCGTGGCTGGCAAATTCCGGGTAACGCTCTGCCAGTGCTTGGCTGGCGGTGACATCCAGTACCACCAGCTCATCATAGTCATGCTGCCCCAGAGCCGGCAGCCAGTCGGTGCCGTCTGTGGCTTCATCATCAAACCGGGTCAGTGCCTGAAGCGGCTCAATGCCCTGCAGATCCAGCCAGTAGCGCCGGCTGTCAGCCACCCCGATCAGGGTAAAGCTCATGCCGTGACGCTTTTCCAGCGCTACCTTTTCTTCTTCCAGCAGCTCCAGCCAGCGGCTGCCGATATTGCCCTTGCCACACAAGATCAGACCGATACGTTTTTGCGCCTGAAATAAATTTTGGTGGATCAGCTGAACCAGGGCCTGGGTATCGGCCTGACGCAGGACGGCGACCAGACTCAGCCCGGATTCGGCTTCGGCAATAAATTCGACCGGCTGGCCCTTTAGCTGCTGCTGGAAGCCATGACAGTGCACCGGGTTGATCACCACCCCGGCCCCTACCGCGGCCACCATAGTAAAACCGTCGCGCAAACGGATCTCAGCCGGTAAACCGCTGTCCTGCAGCAGTGCCAGTACCCCGTTGGCCACTTCGGCGGTATACGCCAGCAGAATCTGTCCTTTGTCGGTTTCCACCGCTTGAGCCAGCGGGATCAGCTGCGCTTTCGGCAGCAAAGTCGCCAGTTCGCGCTCCACCTGCGCCAGCGTCTGGGCACGTGAGACAGACAGCTCCAGCAGACAGACCTCATCCAGAGAAGTAATGATTTTTGCGCCGCGACCGGATGCCAGTACCCGTTCCACTCGGGTCGAGCCAGATTCCGGCTGCAGGCTGCAGCGCAGCGTCAGGTCGATGGCACTCTGGGCCACAGGCTGCAGCGTGCGACTGTGCAGCACGGGCGCTGCCAGACGGGCCAGCTCGTCGGCCTCATCCAGACGCAGCAAGGGCAACAGACACGCATCGCTGACCAGGCGGGGATCCGCACTGTAGACACCGGCGACATCGCTCCAGATGGTCACCCGGCTGACACCGGCCAGGGCACCGATCACAGTGGCGGAATAATCCGAGCCATTGCGACCCAGCAGCACGGTTTCACCGGCTTGATTGCTGGCCATAAAACCTGTGATCACCATACGATGGCCACTGTGCTGCGCCAGCTCATTTTGCAGCAACGGCAGTGAACGGCCGCGGTCAACTTCCGGCTGCGCGGCGCGTTCAGCACGCAGGAAGCGCCGCGAGTCCAGCGCCCTTGCCGCCATGCCTTTGTGTGTCAGCAATGCGGCCAGCAAGCGGGAGGACCAGAGTTCACCGTGTCCGAGCACCCAGGCTTGTCTGGCCGGGGTAATATCACTGTCGGTAAGCTGACCCAGCTCGCTGAATTCCAGGTGCAGCGAGGTTAACAGCTCATCCGCCACGGTTTCCTCCAGCAGCTCTTCGATAAGATGTTGCTGGAAGGTGCGCAAATCCTGCAGGCTTTCATGCGCCAACCGGCCGTCTTTGCTCAGTAAAGACAGCCACTGAATCAGGCGGTTGGTGGTTTTGCCGGCCGCCGAGACCACCACCAGATCCTCAGCGCTGGAGTATTGCGCCAGAATATGGGCGACATTCCGGTAACAGCTGGCATCCGCTAAACTGCTGCCGCCAAATTTGTGCAGCTGACGTTTCAGGGTCATTCACTGGCCTCCGCGGCTTTGGCAAAGGCCTGGGCCAGATCGGCAATCAAATCATCGGCATCTTCCAGGCCCACAGACAGACGCAGCAACGACGGCAAGATACCTGCCTCGCGCTGCGCCTCATCCGACATGGCGCGGTGGGTCATGCTGGCAGGATGCGCAATCAGACTTTCCGTGCCGCCCAGTGACTCAGCCAGAGAGAAATCGTTTAAAGACGCCACAAAGATTTCCAGCTGCTGCGTGCTGCCGGCCAGCTCAAAACTCAGCATGGAGCCAAAACCTTTTTGCTGCCGGGCCGCAATGGCATGACCCGGGTGATCCGCCAGGCTGGGGTGGTAAATCTTGCCCACCAGCGGCTGGGTTTGCAGATAGGCCAGCAGCCGGGCAGAGTTTTCTTCATGGACACGCATCCGCGCCATCAGTGTACGCACACCGCGCAGGGTCAGGTAAGCATCAAAGGGGGCGCCGGTAGCGCCGATACAGTTGGCCCACCAGGACAAGTTCTCGGCGTGCTCGCTGTCTTTGGCAATCAGCACCCCGCCCACCACATCGGAGTGACCATTGATATATTTGGTGGTGGAATGCACGACAAAGTCTGCGCCCAGGGCAATCGGCTGTTGCAGTGCCGGCGACAGAAAGGTGTTATCCACTGCGACCAGCGCCCCAGCATTATGCGCCTGCAGACACAGCTGCGCGACGTCGATCACCCGCAACAGCGGGTTGGACGGCGTTTCGACCCACACCAGTTTCGGCTTTTTCGCTAATGCCTCTGCCAGCGCCTGAGGGTTGCCCTGATCGACAAACAGTACCTTGAAGTCACCTTTGCCGGCGCGGGTATTGAACAAGCGGTAGGTACCGCCGTAGCAGTCATGCGGCGCCACAACCAGATCATCCGGCCCCAGTTGCGCCGTGGCCAGCAAGTTAATCGCCGCCGTCCCGCAGCTGGTCACCACACCGCCGGCTCCGCCTTCCAGCTCCGCCAGGGTCTCTGCCAGTAAATTACGGGTCGGATTGCCCGAGCGGGAATAATCGTATTGAGGTAAAGTCCCTAATTCAGGGAAGCCATAGGTTGAGGTCAAGTAAATCGGTGGCACCACTGCACGAAATTGCTGATCGGTTTCAATGCCGCTGCGAACAGCGATAGTAGCTGTTTTCTTGTCACTCATGTAATTTGCTTCCTTGTATCTGGGACCAGGCCAGAGGCCGACGAGAGTAAGATGCCTCAACCTTAGCGAGATTTAAAAAAGACGTCAACACTTCTAGACGTCTATATGTCTTTGCTTGTGGCAGTAAATGCCGCTAAAATTCCCCCAGACAATATTTCAAAACCCTATATCGCTGAGAAGGTAAACAATGGCAAAGTGGAACGGTGAGTACATCAGCCCTTATGCGGAACACGGCAAGAAAAATGAGCAGGTCAAGAAAATCACTGTCTCTATCCCATTAAAGGTGTTGAAAATCCTCACAGATGAACGCACCCGCCGTCAGGTCAACAACCTTCGCCACGCCACCAACAGTGAACTGCTGTGCGAGGCATTCCTGCATGCCTACACCGGCCAGCCACTGCCAACGGATGAAGATATCCGCAAAGATCGCCCTGACGATTTGCCGGCAGAAGCCAAGGCCATCATGGACAGCCTGGGCATTGAGTACGAAGACATCAACGAATAATCAAGATAACGCCCTGAGATAAAAAAACCAGCCATATGGCTGGTTTTTTCAATCATAAGCACACACTGTGTGTCATTACACTTCCATGTAACCCACAGGCATTTCAATACGGGCAACGCCGGATTCCACCGCCGCAACCGCAACCGCTTTGGCCACCCGTGGCAGCAAACGCGGATCCATAGGTTTCGGGATAATATAGTCAGGACCGAACGCCAGCTTATCCACCCCTGCAGCTTTCACCACTTCTGCCGGCACCGGTTCTTTGGCCAGTTCGCGGATCGCGTTGACGGCAGCCAGTTTCATTTCATCGTTGATTTCGCTGGCACGCACATCCAACGCACCACGGAAAATAAACGGGAAACAAATAACGTTGTTCACCTGGTTCGGATAATCCGAACGGCCGGTTCCCATGATCAGATCATTGCGAACCGCATGGGCCAGCTCAGGTTTAATTTCCGGATCCGGGTTTGAGCAGGCAAATACGATCGGCTTATCAGCCATCAGCTTGAGCGACTCAGGCGCCAGCAGATCCGGGCCAGAAACACCGACAAAGATATCCGCCCCTTCGATTACATCTTCCAGGGTGCGCTTGTCTGTGTTGTTGGCAAACAGTTGCTTATACTCATTGATATCATCACGACGGGTGTGAATCACCCCTTTGCGATCCAGCATGTAGATTTTTTCACGCTGCGCGCCGCATTTGATCAGCAGTTCCATACAGGCGACGGCCGCTGCACCGGCACCCAGGCAGATGATCACGGCTTCTTTGATATCTTTGCCCTGCAGCTCCAGTGCGTTCAGCATACCGGCAGCCGTGACAATCGCGGTACCGTGCTGGTCATCATGGAACACAGGCACCTGGCAGCGTTCAATCAGACGCTTTTCAATCTCAAAACAATCGGGTGCTTTGATATCTTCCAGGTTAATACCGCCAAAGGTATCGGCGATATTGGCTACAGTATCAACAAACTCGTCGATCGTGCGGTGTTTCACTTCGATATCAATTGAATCCAGGCCAGCGAAACGCTTGAACAGCAGGGCCTTGCCTTCCATGACCGGCTTGGAGGCCAGCGGACCAAGGTTACCCAAGCCAAGAATGGCCGTACCATTGGTAATCACGGCAACCATGTTGCCTTTACCCGTGTACTTGTACACATTCTCTGCATTCTGGGCGATTTCCCGCACCGGCTCAGCCACACCTGGGCTGTAGGCCAGAGCGAGATCTTCTACTGTATTCGCAGGCTTGCTGAGTTCAACCGAAATTTTCCCGGGGACAGGGTAAGCATGATAGTGAAGTGCTTGTTGACGAAAATCTTCAGACATAATTATTAGAATCCTGAATGGATGGATGTTCTGTTCGGTTCGGTATTGAACAATCAATCATATTCGATAGCAGCACAAAATCCTAGTTCGCACAAGCTGGTAATACCAAGGCAATGACCGTGACAGGCCAGAAGATATGCAGGAGAAAACGAGCGGGAGTCATCACGACTGATTTATCAGTCATTTAAGGCAGGGAGAAACAGCAGACAGCAAAAAGGGACGCCTGAGCGTCCCTTTTCTCGACAGTGTCTTAAAGCAATTACTTGCTAGACAGAGCGCCGAAACGCTTGTTGAATTTGTCGATACGGCCACCGGTGCTCACTTGACGCTGCTTACCAGTGTAGAATGGGTGACATTTGTCACACACATCCAGGTTGATGTCTTTTTTCATGGTTGAATTAAAGACAAAAGCGTTGCCGCAAGAACATTTTGCGTTTACAGCTGTGTATTCTGGGTGGATACCTTGTTTCATGGGAAACCTCTAAGCTAAGGCCGTGTCGCTCTCCCGATCCAAAGCCGGGCACCACACGTGGTTAATAAATACTGCCAGGCCAAAGGCGCTGGACAAATAGGCGGCGTATGATAATCAATCAGCCGACACAGATCAACCTGCAATCACAGTGTCGTCTTGCTTTGCCTCACCCCTTGTGCAAGGTACACTGCCATCTATCTGTAAGTATAAGTGATATCAGCCAATACCCATGACTGCCACCATCGCCAGGGTTGCCCTGCCCGTTCCGCTGGACAAAAGCTTTGACTACCTGATCCCCTCAGGCCAACGGCCTGTGGTCGGTGGCCGGGTACGGGTGCCGTTTGGCCGTCAGCAGCTGACCGGGATAGTGATTGCCCTGACCGGGCAGTCCGATTTTCCCCGCGACCAGCTCAAACCCCTCAAAGCCGTTCTCGATAGCGAACCGCTGTGGCAGCCGCCTTTGTTTCAGTTGCTGGAGTGGACCAGCCGCTACTACCAGTACCCTTTGGGCGATACGCTGGCCAATGCCCTGCCTTCGGCTTTACGTAAAGGCAGACCGGCTAATGCCGAGATTCGTTACTGGCAATTGACAGAAAAAGGTCAGGAACAACCTCTGGCGGCACTCAAACGGGCACCGCGGCAGGCAAAAGTGCTGACGCTGCTGCGCCATGGCGCGCTGAGTCACGATGCCTTACTCGATCAGGAGGTGAACAGCACCACCCTGAAAACGCTGGCCGAAAAAGGCTGGGTCGACAGTTTTCACACCACAGCGCCCAGCGGCCACTGGCCCACGGATTTCGCGGTCACCGAAGAGAAACCCCGCCTCAACGAAGAGCAGGCGCTGGCGATTGCCAGCGTTAATGCCAACCCGGATTATGCCTGTTATTTACTGGAAGGTGTGACGGGTTCAGGCAAGACCGAAGTCTATCTCAACCTGATTGAGCCGGTACTGGCCGCCGGCAAACAAGCCCTGGTGCTGGTGCCGGAAATTGGTCTGACGCCACAGACCATCAACCGTTTTCAGCGCCGCTTCAATGTGCCGCTGTTCACCATCCACTCCGGCCTGAATGATACCGAGCGCCTCAGCGCCTGGCTGGCCGGTCGCGACAATCAGGCCGGCATCATTATTGGGACCCGCTCTGCCCTGTTCACCCCGTTCGCGGATCTCGGCATCATCATTGTCGATGAAGAGCATGACCCGTCTTATAAGCAGCAGGACAGCCTGCGCTATCATGCCAGAGACATGGCCGTGCTGCGGGCCAGCAAAGAAAACATTCCGATTGTGCTCGGTTCAGCCACCCCGGCACTGGAAACCCTGCACAATGCCAAAACCGGCAAATACCACCATCTGCACCTGACCCGCCGCGCCGGTAACGCTCAGGCCGCCCGGCATGGGGTACTGGACATGAAGGGGCTCCATCTGGAGGCGGGGCTGTCCGCGCCGCTAATTGCCCGGATGCGCCAGCATCTGAGCGCCGGTAATCAGGTGATGCTGTTTCTCAACCGCCGCGGGTTCGCGCCCGCGCTGATGTGCCACGAATGTGGCTGGCTGGCTGAATGTAAACGCTGCGATGCGTATTACACTTACCATCAGCACTCCGGCGAGCTGCGCTGCCACCATTGTCAGACCCAGCGCCCTGTCATGCCCCAATGCCAGCAGTGCGGTTCAACCCAGCTCCAGACAGTCGGGGTCGGCACCGAGCAGCTTGAACATCAGCTCGCCACCCTGTTCCCTGAGTTCCGCACAGTACGTATTGACCGCGACAGCACCCGCCGTAAAGGCAGCCTGGACAATTACCTGGAAGCAGTCAGGAACAAGGAATACCAGATCCTGATCGGCACCCAGATGCTGGCCAAAGGTCACCACTTTCCCGACGTAACCCTGGTGGCGCTGGTCGATGTCGACAGCGCCCTGTTCAGCAATGACTTTCGTGCAGCGGAGCGGCTGGCACAGCTGTTCATCCAGGTCGCAGGCCGCGCCGGGCGCGCCAGCAAACCGGGGGAAGTCCTGCTGCAAACCCACCATCCGGAACACAGCCTGCTTCAGGCCCTGCTCTACAAAGGGTACGATCACTTTGCCGCCCAGGCGCTGACAGAGCGCCGCCAGGCTATGCTGCCGCCTTTTACCTATCTGGCCCTGTTCAGAGCCGAGGCCGCACAAAGTGAACTGACCGAGCAATTTCTGCATCAGGTGCGCGGCATTCTGGAAACCAGTCCGCTGTTTGAGGCCCACACGCTGGTGCTGGGGCCCAATCCGGCACCGCTCTCCCGCCGCGCCGGCCGCTACCGGTGGCAGTTACTGCTGCAGGCACCCGACCGGAAAACCCTGCAAACTTTGCTGTCTGTGGCGCGTCCTGCTATTAACTTGCTGCCATTGGCGCGGAAAGTGCGCTGGTCACTGGACGTCGAACCTCAGGATTTAAGCTGAAGATAAGACAATTAATGCGATTTGGATCACAAGCCCAATGTAATTTATGCTATTTGGCACATGTTTAAACCCGCATAAAGCGCCTACAATAACAGGCTTGTTGGACCAGGTTTCTGCACCGATTTGGTTGCGATCCTCCAGCATTATTGAGAGAAATGTCTTAGAGAGGAACTATTTATGGCGACAATGAAGGATGTTGCCCAGCTCGCCGGAGTCTCGACCGCGACCGTGTCGCGCGCGCTGATGAACCCGGAGAAAGTGTCAGCCTCGACCCGTAAAAAAGTCGAACAGGCTGTCATGGATGCTGGCTATTCCCCCAACTCCCTGGCTCGTAACCTGAGGCGCAATGAATCGAAAACCATTGTCGCTATCGTCCCTGACATCTGCGATCCCTATTTCACGGAAATTATCCGGGGCATAGAAGAAGCGGCGATGGAATATGGCTATCTGGTACTGCTGGGCGACAGCGGCCAGCAGAAAAGCCGGGAGAATTCATTCGTGAATCTGGTGTTTACCAAACAGGCGGACGGCATGTTACTGCTGGGCACGGATTTACCCTTTGATATCAGCAAACCGGAGCAGAAGAACCTGCCGCCTATGGTGATGGCCTGTGAGTTTGCCCCTGAGCTGGAGCTGCCGACCGTCCACATTGATAACCTGACCGCCGCGTTTGAAGCCGTGAACTACCTGACCCAGATGGGCCACAAGCACATCGCCCAGATCACAGGTCCCGACACTGCCATGCTCTGCCAGTTCCGCTCTCAGGGTTATCAGCAGGCCCTGCGCCGCGCCGGCACTGAGCTGAATCCGGCTTACACAGTAAAAAGTGATTTCACCTTTGCCGGTGGAGCCCGCGCCGTGACTACCCTGCTCTCGCTGCCAGAGCCGCCGACTGCCCTGCTGTGCCACAACGATGTCATGGCCATCGGCGCCATGCAGCAAGCCAAGCGGTTAGGGATCAATGTCCCTCAGGATCTGTCCATCGTCGGGTTTGATGATATTCAGTTCGCCGAATACTGCGATCCGCCGCTGACCACAGTGTCACAGCCCCGCTATGAAATTGGCCGTCAGTCGATGCTGATGCTGCTGGACATACTGCAGGGTAAGGACATCGCTGCCGGTTCGCGCCTGCTGGATGCCAAACTGGTCATCCGGGAAAGTGCCGCGCCACCGCCAGGCAATCCGCAATAGCCACCGCGACCTGAGCTGAAAAAATCATCACTTTGAGCAAAAGGTCACAGAATGATCGGGAAGCGCTGCCTCTTCGGCAGGTACCGGCTTCCCGACACTAGCCAGTGTGAGCACTTCTTTGTACCATGTCTGACCATTAGTCCAACAATCATCAAAACATTGTGGCAACCAAAGATTACGTCAAGCGAGGCCGGGCCGCGAAAAAGCCCGCCAGAAGAACGCCTTCCCGCAGCAGTAAACCCAGTGGCCAGTTCCCGGTAAAATGGGCACTGATCGCCTTGTGCCTGGTGATTGCCCTCGGCTATGGCTTATATTTTCTGTCTTCGTCACCCAAGCCAGCGGCATCCCACGCGACCCCGGTTCAGCCGGCGCCGGTCACAGTCAAAGACAAAACGCCGCCTGCACCTGCCGTCAAACCCAAGCAGGAAACCAGCACCAAAGTCGACACCAAGCCTGTGACTGCGCCGAAGCAACAAGAAAAATTACCGCCTAAACCGGCAGAAAAATGGCGCTACATCGAAGAGCTGGAAAATAAAGAAGTACAGGTGGAAGCGAAAAAAGTGCCGGATAAGCCGGGTCGCCCTTATCTGATGCAGTGTGGCGCTTACCGCTCGCCAGGCCAGGCAGAAGAGCGCAAAGCCATGATTGCTTTCCAGGGGCTCACCAGCCAGATCAAAGTGTCTCAGGGAGAAAAAGGCAGTTGGTATCGCGTAGTACTCGGCCCTTACCCGCAGAAACGCAAAGCCGAAAGTGATCGCAATATGCTGCGACGAGCCGGGATTGAACCTTGCGCCATCTGGTACTGGGACGCCTGAGTCGTTTGCTGACCTGAGAACAGCTCACGACACTGATGAAGGATGCTGAAGCAGACAAAACGCTGCCAAGGCATCCTTTTTTTATGGCCTTCACTGCGCAGATTCTCTTGTTTGCCTTGAAATCGGAAACCGCCATCCCCAGATCTGCGGCTATACCCATACCGGCCCACGAGCCGGACTGATGCTAAGAGGTAATACCGTGACAACCATAGTCTCTGTACGTCGCAATGGAAAAGTCGTCATCGCCGGTGATGGCCAGGTCTCACTGGGCAATACCGTCATGAAGGGCAATGCCCGCAAAGTCCGCCGCTTATACAACAATCAGGTACTGGCAGGATTCGCCGGCGGTACCGCCGATGCCTTCACCCTGTTCGAGCGCTTCGAACGCAAGCTGGAAATGCACCAGGGGCACCTGATGAAAGCCGCGGTTGAACTGGCCAAAGACTGGCGTACCGACCGCAGCCTGCGCCGCCTGGAAGCCTTGCTGGCCGTTGCGGATGCCACCGCCTCGCTGATCATCACCGGGAACGGTGATGTGGTTCAGCCGGAAAACGACCTGATTGCCATCGGCTCAGGCGGTAATTTTGCGTTATCCGCAGCCCGGGCGCTGCTGGAAAACACCGAGCTGGATGCTCGCACCATAGCTGAGAAGTCGCTGACCATTGCTGGTGATATCTGCGTTTACACCAATGACTTCCAGACTGTTGAAGAACTCGATACCCAGTAAGGATTCCCCATGTCTGAAATGACTCCCCGCGAAATTGTTCATGAACTGAACCGCCATATTATCGGCCAGGACAAGGCCAAGCGTGCCGTGGCGATTGCGCTGCGTAACCGCTGGCGTCGCATGCAGCTGCCGGAAGAGCTGCGCGTTGAAGTAACCCCGAAAAACATCCTGATGATAGGGCCGACCGGTGTCGGTAAAACCGAGATCGCCCGCCGTCTGGCCAAACTGGCCAACGCGCCTTTCATCAAAGTGGAAGCCACCAAATTCACCGAAGTCGGTTATGTCGGCAAAGAAGTGGAAACCATTATCCGCGATCTGACTGACGTTGCGGTCAAAATGACCCACCAGCAGGCCACCGAAAAAGTCCGCTTCCGCGCTGAAGAGCTGGCCGAAGACCGCATCCTGGATGTCTTGCTCCCGCCACCGCGTGATGCCTGGGGCAAAAATGAAGAAAGCGACACCAATTCGGCCACCCGTCAGTCATTTCGCAAAAAGCTGCGCGAAGGCAAGCTGGATGACAAGGAAATCGAAATTGACGTCGCCGCGCCGCAAATGGGCGTTGAGATCATGGCCCCTCCCGGCATGGAAGAAATGACCAATCAGCTGCAGGGCATGTTCCAGAATCTGGCGGGCAACACCACCAAAAAGCGCAAGATGAAAATCAAAGATGCGCTCAAAGCGGTGACCGAAGATGAAGCCGCCAAACTGGTCAATCAGGAAGAGCTGAAAGAGCAGGCGATCCACGCGGTCGAGAACAACGGTATCGTCTTCATTGATGAAATCGATAAAATCTGTAAGCGTGGCGAAAGTTCAGGCCCGGATGTGTCCCGCGAAGGGGTTCAGCGTGACCTGCTGCCGCTGGTGGAAGGGTCCACGGTCTCAACCAAGCATGGCATGGTCAGAACCGATCACATCCTGTTTATCGCTTCCGGCGCCTTCCAGGTGGCACGTCCGTCTGATCTGATCCCTGAGCTGCAGGGCCGTCTGCCGATTCGTGTTGAACTCGAAGCCCTGACCAGCGAAGACTTCAAGCGCATCCTGACCGAGCCGAACGCCTCGCTGACCGAGCAGTACCGCGCCCTGATGGCTACGGAAAATGTCACCATCAGCTTTACTGAAGATGGCATTGCCCAGATTGCCGATGCAGCCTGGCAGGTCAACGAGCGTACTGAGAATATCGGTGCCCGCCGTCTGCACACTGTGCTGGAGCGCCTGATGGAAGAGTTGTCTTATGATGCTTCCGAACAGGGCGGTAAAGAGCAGATCATCGACAAAGCCTATGTGCATGCCCATCTGGGCGAGCTGGTGGAAGACGAAGATCTCAGCCGCTTTATTCTGTAACCCAACCTGTTACTAGCGGGGGTTCACTGAACCACTCAGTGCTCCGGACACAGCGGGATGCCAGATTCTCAACTGGCATCCCGTTTTTTATCTTCTTGTTGCGCCAGAACAACATTCTTTTCTGCCATCGGGCCATACTCACACCCTATGATGTCTTTATCTTAGGATCTTGGCTTTGTCCTCTCTCTCCGTCTGGCTGGATGCGACCCGGCCCAAAACCCTGCTGCTGGCTGTGGCCGCTTTGCTGTGCGGTAACAGCCTGGCCGCTGCCCAGGGACACTTTTCACCGGCGATCGCCCTGCTGGCACTGCTGACCGCTTTGCTGCTCCAGATCTTGTCGAATCTGGCCAACGATTATGGCGACGTACGCAAAGGTACGGATAACCGCCACCGGCTGGGGCCGCAGCGCGGACTTCAGCAGGGCCGGATTAGCCTCACAGCCATGCGGGCAGCCATCACCGTGACCCTGGTATTTACCACGCTGAGCGGCATCGCCCTGCTCTGGCTGGCCCGGCCGTCCACCACAGTCCTGCTGAGCTTTATGGCGCTGGGAATCGCTTCTGTGCTGGCAGCACTGGCCTACACCCTAGGCGCCAAACCTTATGGCTATCGCGGACTGGGCGATCCTGCCGTGCTGATCTTCTTCGGCTGGGTCGCCGTCGGCGGTGGCTATTACCTGCAAAGCCACCAGTTTCAATGGGTCATCTTACTGCCAGCGACCGCCAGCGGATTGCTGGCGGTCGGGGTACTGAATCTCAACAACCTGCGGGATATTGATAACGACAGGCAATGCGGAAAACTCACCCTGGCGGCAAGACTCGGCCCCGCGGCAGGCCGATGGTATCACCTGCTGCTCATGGTATTCAGCTTGCTCGGCTTTGCGGCCTATGCCCTGCTGACGGCCCGCTCGGCGTGGGGCTGGCTGTTTCTGCTGGCCGCTCCTTGGTTGCTGGCGCATGCCGCTCACGTACTGGCCGCGCAAAAAGCACAATCATTGGCTCCGATGCTGGGCTTACTGGCTAAAATCGCACTGGTGACTAACCTGCTGTTTGCCATCGGGTTGCTTGCCGACCGCTAAAGCATAGCGCCGAGATTGCAATGCAGCCTGAGCTGGTTATACTTTCAGCAAGTTAGTGAATAGGCGCTTTCTGCATCCTGTCCTACTGAATATTACTGCCAATAAAGAAGCGAGCTTATGGAATACAATACCTCTGAACTCTGTGATATTTACCTCGACCTGGTTGATGTGGTTGAGCCAATGTTCAGCTCTTACGGTGGCCGAAGCTCATTCGGAGGCCAGATCACCACAGTAAAATGTTTTGAAGACAATGGCCTGCTTCAGAGTGTGCTGGCCGAACCTGGCGCTGGGCGAGTCCTGTTAATTGATGGTGGCGGTTCGCTTCGTCGCGCACTGATTGACGCCGAGCTGGCACAACTGGCAGTACAGAGTGAGTGGGAAGGGATCATCGTGTATGGCTGTGTGCGCCATGTCGATGAATTAGATGAGCTGGATATCGGCATTCAGGCCATGGCCTCGATCCCTGTTGGTGCTGACAAGCAAGGGACGGGCGAAGTCGACGTTGCTGTGAATTTCGGTGGCGTTACCTTCCTGCCGGAAGACCATCTCTATGCCGACAATACCGGGGTGATTCTGTCGCCTGAACCGCTGGATATCGACTGATAGCCGCTGGCTGCATGAACACTAAAAAAAACAGAGCCCAACGGCTCTGTTTTTTCTTGCCGATGGCGGCGGCGGACATTACTCCACTGTCTCCATTTTACCCAGCAGCGTACGGACCCGCTCCTGCCACGCCTGATGATCATTGCGCAGCTTCTCATTGTCCTGGACCAGCGACTCACGATCGGCGCGCAGTTCCTGAGCAAGGTTGACCAGATTATCGTTTTTCTCTTTCAGTTCTTCCACTTCCATCTGCAGCAGGGAAATGGTGTCGACAGCCATTTGCACTTTGGCTTCCAGCTGTTCCAGCATCTCTAAAGACATAGTTTTCACCCTATCAGCACCTGCGCAAGACCGCAGCTTAAGCTACGCCTACCAGGCAAATTACAATTCCAACGTAGCCCCTATTCTAACTAGGCCTTATTCGTCTGGCATCTACTAATACCACGCTTTTTCACAATCGGATAAAATTTATCCAAACTTCCACAAAATTTTACCTTCCGCAAGCCAGTGCGGGCGGCCCGCTGCGCTGAACTGTTAGCGAACACTCAGTTTTCCTCCGCGCGTTTTGAACCGCTGTGGCCGACATGCTAGTGTTCGCGCCTCGCAAGACAAAAAATAGAGCATTAACTCCACCCTCCGACTTTCGCTTTCCTTTCGAAATCGACCAATGAAACAAATTATATGCTCGAACGCACATTTTTGATTCACAGCCCTTTCGATGAAATCACCATTCGAGTATTTTTTGGTCACATAACGATAACAACTCTATTACCTATCACTCGACATAAGGATTGGCACATGACAAAACGACAACCCCCTACGCTGCTCGGTGAATGCCTGGCAGAATTCATCGGCACCGGACTGCTCATCTTCTTTGGTGTGGGCTGTGTCGCCGCACTGGTGTTAGCAGGTGCTGACTTCGGTCAGTGGGAAATCAGCATTATGTGGGGCCTTGGCGTCACCATCGCGATTTATTGCACCGCGGGTGTCTCCGGCGCGCACATCAACCCGGCCGTCACTATTGCACTCGCCCTTTTTCACGGCTTTGATAAAACTAAAGTACTCCCTTACATTCTGTCCCAGCTGGCTGGCGCCTTCTGCTCGGCCGCCCTGGTATACGGCCTGTACAGCAACTTGTTCACCGAGTTCGAAAGCGCGCATGACATGATTCGCGGCAGCGCAGAAAGTCTGGCCACGGCCGGGATCTTTTCTACCTACCCGAATCCTGCCCTGTCATTGAGCGGTGCTTTTGCGGTCGAGTTTGTCATTACTGCCGTGCTGATGTTTGCCATTCTGGCGATAGGTGATGAGAAAAACGGCGCGCCGCGCGGCGCGTTGGGTCCGGTTCTGATCGGTATCCTGATTGCCGTGATTGGGGGTTCGCTTGGTCCACTGACCGGTTTTGCCATGAACCCGGCCCGGGACTTTGGCCCCAAGTTTTTTGCATACCTGGCAGGCTGGGGCGACATGGCGCTGACTGGCGGCAAAGATATTCCTTACTTTATCATCCCTATTCTGGCGCCGATTGCCGGAGCCGGCTTCGGTGCCTGGCTGTACCCGAAAGCCGTTGGCGTCTATCTGCCGGGTAACCGCTGTACCCTGCCGAACCAATGTGAATCAGACAATGAGCAAGAAACCGCGCAAGCCTGATTGCGGCGCTATCTATAATTGATCTAGAGAGAAGAGGACACTCAGATGACCACAGAACAAAAGTACATCGTCGCACTCGATCAGGGAACCACCAGCTCACGCGCCGTGATCTTGGATCATGACGCCAATATTGTCTGCACTGCGCAGCGCGAATTCACCCAAATCTACCCCAAAGCAGGCTGGGTTGAGCACGACCCGATGGAAATCTGGGCCAGCCAGAGCTCCACTATGGTGGAAGCCCTGGCCAAAGTCGGCATCCGCACCGATCAGATTGCCGGTATCGGGATCACCAACCAACGCGAAACCACCATTGTCTGGGACAAAAACACAGGTAAACCTGTCTACAACGCCATTGTCTGGCAGTGCCGCCGCACCGCCGACATCTGCCAGCAGCTCAAACAGCAACAGGGTCTGGAAGACTACATCCGTGACAACACAGGTCTGGTGGTCGACCCGTATTTCTCCGGCACTAAAATCAAGTGGATTCTGGACAACGTCGAAGGCGCCCGTGAGCAGGCCGAAGCGGGTAACCTGCTGTTCGGTACCGTCGATACCTGGCTGATCTGGAAACTGACCCAGGGCCGCGTGCATGTCACTGACTACACCAATGCCTCCCGGACCATGCTGTTTAACATCAACTCGCTGCAGTGGGATGAAAAGCTGCTCAAAGCCATGGATATCCCGCTGTCTATGATGCCGGAAGTCAAAGCTTCGTCCGAAATCTACGGTCAGACCAACATTGGCGGCAAAGGCGGCACCCGGGTGCCTATCGCGGGCATTGCCGGTGACCAGCAGGCCGCGCTCTTCGGTCAGATGTGCGTGGAACCCGGCCAGGCCAAAAATACCTATGGCACCGGCTGCTTCCTGCTGATGAACACAGGCAAAGAGAAAGTGAACTCGCAGAACGGCCTGCTGACCACTCTGGCCTGCGGCCCGAAAGGCGAGCCGGCTTACGCACTGGAAGGGGCGGTCTTCATGGCCGGTGCCTCGATTCAATGGCTGCGTGATGAGCTGAAACTGCTTGGTGATGCCAAAGATTCTGAGTACTTTGCAGAAAAAGTAGGCAGTGCCAACGGGGTGTATGTGGTGCCGGCCTTCACCGGCTTAGGCGCTCCTTATTGGGACCCGTATGCGCGCGGCGCCATTGTCGGCCTGACCCGGGGCGTCAACAACAACCACCTGATCCGCGCCACACTGGAAAGTATCGCTTACCAGACCCGCGATGTCCTGGATGCCATGCAGGCCGATTCAGGGATCCATCTGGCCGCGCTGAAAGTGGACGGCGGTGCCGTGTCCAACAACTTCCTGATGCAGTTCCAGTCGGATCTGCTGAACACCGAAGTGCACCGCCCTGTGGTGACGGAAGTCACCGCCCTGGGCGCCGGCTATCTGGCCGGTCTGGCGGTGGGCTTCTGGGACAGTATTGATGAGCTGCAAAACAAAGCCGTGCTGGACCGCAGCTTCACCCCTTGCCCGGATGACAACAAGCGTGCCCGACGCTATAAAGGCTGGAAGCGCGCCGTGGAATGCGCCAAAGGCTGGGCGATCGACGAGGACGAATAATCCCCGCGGGATCGGGTTATGCCCACCCCTTTTACGCTGAATATTTCACTCTGACCACAAGCCTGCCCTTTCCGGCGGGCTTGTTTTTTTATCGATACCTTGCAGCAGGAAACGCGGCGCTGGCGTCTGTGTTACAATTCGCGCAGAGAATCGACACCCTGATATCTGTGACTGACCTGATATCTTTTACTGAGTAGTTCTGGAGTTCCCATGAAACGCGATTTGGCAATGGCTTTTTCCCGTGTCACTGAAGGTGCCGCGCTGGCAGGTTATCAATGGCTCGGCCGGGGCGACAAAAATGCCGCTGACGGCGCTGCTGTCGAAGTCATGCGCACCCTGCTAAACCAAACCGAGATCACCGGCGAGATTGTCATCGGTGAAGGGGAAATTGACGACGCCCCGATGCTGTATATCGGCGAGCAGGTCGGTGCCGGTGGCGATGCGGTCGATATCGCGGTCGACCCGATCGAAGGCACCCGGATGACCGCCATGGGCCAGAACAATGCACTGGCGGTGCTGGCGGCCGGTGAAAAAGGGGCGTTTCTCAAAGCACCTGACATGTACATGGAAAAGCTGGTGGTCGGCCCGCAAGCCAAGGGGCAGATAGATCTCAACCTGCCGCTGGAAGACAACCTGGTCAATATCGCCGCCGCGCTGGGTAAGCCGCTAGAGAACCTGGTGGTGACCACACTGGCGAAACCGCGCCATGACGAGGTGATTGCCAAAATGCAGGCGATGGGCATTCGTGTCTATGCCGTGCCGGACGGCGATGTGGCCGCCTCCATTCTCACTTGCATGCCGGACAGCGAAGTCGACGTGATGTACTGCATCGGCGGGGCGCCGGAAGGTGTGGTTTCGGCGGCAGCCATCCGGGCGTTAGGCGGTGATATGCAAGGGCGTCTGCTGCCGCGTTTTCTGGTCAAAGGCGGCAGTGATGACAACTATCGCATGGGCCAGCAGGAAATGGACCGCTGCCGCGAAATGGGCATTGAACCCAATCAGGTCCTGCTGCTGGAACAAATGGCGAAAAGCGACAATGTCATCTTCGCCGGGACGGGCATCACCAAAGGCGATTTGCTGGACGGCATTACCCGCAATGGCAATATTGCCACCACGGAAACCCTGCTCATCCGTGGTAAATGCCGAACGATTCGCCGAATCAAATCGATACATTACTTAGACAGAAAAGATCCGGCGATTCTGCCTCATATTCTCTGACAGCGCTCTGCCTTCCCGGTACGCGATAAGTACCGGGATAACCGCCTGATCATCATCAGACTTTCACTGCTTTTTTATCAAGCTGGACTATGCTATTTAGTAAAGCCATTGCTTTATATACTTTGCTGGCCGCATAATGGGCGCATGAATACAAGTAATACGACTATGAAAACCATAGATAAAATTCTTCACAGAATGAAGCAAGACGGCCCGGTCACTGCCAAAACCCTGTCAGAAGAGCTGGGCCTGACGACTATGGGCGTGCGTCAGCACTTGCAGGGGCTGGAAGATGACGGCCTGGTGGGGTTTGAAGACATCAAAGCCAAAGTCGGCCGGCCAACCCGTCACTGGCACCTGACGGCCAAAGGCCACGAGCAGTTTGCCGATCGTCACGGTGATCTGATCATTCAGATGCTGGATTCGGTGGAAAATCTGTTCGGCCAGGAAGGTTTGCAGAAGATTTTGCTGCAGCGCGAGGAAGGCACGCTGAGCCAGTATCAGCAGGCCATTGCAAAAGCCACAGATTTAAAAGAAAAACTTCAGATTCTGACTACACTGAGGGAAAAGGAAGGTTACATGGCACAGCTGGAGTCCGATGAACACGGCTTCATCCTGATTGAGAACCATTGTCCTATCTGCCATGCCGCGAAGCGCTGCCCCTCACTTTGTCGATCTGAACTGGCGGTCTTCCAGCGTCTGCTGGGGGACGGTGTGACCATAGAGCGCAACGAGCACATCATTGCCGGTCAGCGCCGATGCAGCTACCGCATTCATCCGTCCTGAGAATCTGACTCGGTCAATCTGACAATGTAATAGGAGATCAACAATGGCTGACTGGATCCCTGCCAAGGTTATCAATAATCGTCACTGGAACAGCGAACTATTCAGTTTAACGCTGGCGGCGAATATTGAGCCCTTTAAAGCCGGACAATTTACTAAGCTGGCGCTGGAATGCGACGGCAAAATGATCCAACGCGCCTACTCCTTTGTCAATCCGCCCAGTACAAACCAGATTGAAATCTACGCCACCCGAGTCGCGGACGGTTTACTGTCCCCTCGCCTGCACGCTCTGGAAGCCGGAGACGAGGTCTTCATCACCGCCCGGGCTAACGGCTTCTTTACTTTGGATGAAGTGCCTGACGGAGACACCCTCTGGCTGTTATCAACCGGGACGGCCATCGGGCCTTATCTCTCCATTTTGCGGGAAGCCACCGCCTGGCAGCGGTTTCGTAAAATCGTACTGGTGCATGCCGTTCGTTTTGCTGCCGATCTCAGTTACCAGGCCGAAATCAACGCGCTCAAAGCGGCTCACCCGGAACAGCTGATCGTCCAGCCGTTTGTCAGCAGGGAACCGGCACCGCTGGCACTCACCGGCCGTATCCCACAAGCCATTTCAGACGGCCAGCTTGAACGGCACGTTGGTCTGCCGCTCGATCCGAAAACCGCCCAACTGATGCTGTGTGGTAACCCGGCGATGGTGAAAGACACCAAGGCGGTACTGGAAGCTCGCGGGTTTGAGAAAAATCTGCGCCGTAAACCCGGCCAGATCACCGTTGAGCACTACTGGTAACTGGTCAGCCAGCCAGAGCAAGCCTCATTCTCTGTACACTCAGGTTACTTTTATTGAGCGTCTCATCAACGAGACGCTTTTTTCATGCCCCGCCATCTAGTGTTAAGTAAGTCACAGATTTGACGCTTGGGGGAATGAGTTATGCAGACGTTACCATCCTTTGATGAACTCAAAAAACTGGCCGAAACGGCACCTGAAGAACTGGAAGCCTTGCGACTGCGGATGAGCGAAGAAATTATTGAGAACGCCAGCCCAGCCATGCAACCCCGCTTGCGCGCGCAGATGAGTCACATCAATCAGGTCATTGCACGGGGTAAAAACCCGAACCATACCAATATGCTGCTGCGGGCTGAACTCCAACAACAATTACAGCGCTTTGCCCGCTCATTGACCGCACCGGAAACCCTGACGGAACATGAAGCGAAAGTGATGCCGTTTCGCCGTCAGGCCTAAGCTGCCTCTAAACAGATAAGAAGCCAGCGATTGCTGGCTTCTTGCGGGCAGTTCAGCGCTTCGACTTTAAGTAAGTTTCACTTTCCATATCCCGAATTTCAATCGTCAGGCTGTCAATCGCCGCAGCGTGCTGCTCCAGCAGCGGCATCAGACGCTCTGCCAGTCCGCGCTTACAGTCATTGTCACGCCCCGACAACAAAGCCAGTTCCAGGTGAATAAAATTATGAGCATCGCCGCCCTCTCCCACCTGCCACTGATGGCAGGGATAAGCGCGAGATTTCACAGAGGCGGGCTCAAACACCCCGCAGGTTAGCAATGACTGATGGAGGTCTTCCAGTAAGGCTGCAACGTTAACGCGCTCAGCAACGGGATCGGCAAATTCCAGCTTCAGGTGTGGCATACAACTCTCCTTGTTGGTCAGGGGCGACCCGATATTCCATAAACTGGCGCATAACTTAGCCGATTTTACTGACGACAGCGACACGGGCATGCAGAAATTCCCTGTGGATCACTGTTCACCCTCAATCGGGCTAGCCGCGCTGAGCTGAAAGTGAAAATTTATTACAGCTCAGAGTTCACTTTTGCCGTTGAAACAGGTACAACCGGGCATGGATTTGTTCGAGATTAAGGAAGTTTACGTCTATCGGGCGTATACTGTCGGACGTTTAAACCTGCATTATCAGGCAGGCTGCACTGAACACACTACTGCCAGACAGCGGTGTACTCAGTTTAGTCTGACTTTAGACATCACATAGATATGGAGAAAATCTTATGCGTCATCCTGTAGTTATGGGTAACTGGAAACTAAACGGCAGCAAAGAAATGGTCACCAACCTGCTGACAGGTCTGGATGCCGCGCTGGCTGGCGTTGAGGGCGTTGATGTGGCAGTCGCGCCACCTGTGATGTACCTGGATCTGGCACAGCGTCTGATCAGCCAGGGCAAGAGCAAGATCATTCTGGGTGCCCAGAACGTAGATGTGAACGCCAGCGGTGCTTACACAGGTGATATCTCACCTGAGATGCTGAAAGATGTCGGCGCCAGCCACATCATCATCGGCCACTCAGAGCGCCGTGAATACCATCACGAGTCAGACGAGTTCGTGGCTCAGAAGTTTGCCTTCCTGAAAGAGCACGGCCTGACGCCTGTACTGTGCATCGGTGAATCTGAAGCACAGAACGAAGCCGGCGAAACGGTTGCCGTTTGTGCCCGTCAGCTGGACGCTGTGATCAAAACACAAGGTGTTGAAGCCCTGAACGGTGCCATCATCGCCTATGAACCTATCTGGGCCATCGGTACAGGTAAAGCGGCGACGGCTCAGCAAGCACAAGAAATCCATGCTGCGATCCGCGCCCACATTGCGTCTTTCAGCGCTGACGTGGCGAAAAACGTGGTAATCCAGTACGGCGGCTCGGTGAAAGCCGGCAACGCGGCTGAGCTGTTCGCGATGCCAGACATCGACGGCGCCCTGGTTGGCGGTGCGGCACTGGACGCCGAAGGCTTTGCCGCGATTGCTAAAGCGGCAGCAGAAGCCAAACAATAAAACACTCTCAGGAGCGGCGCCTGCCGCTCCGCTAGCGTTTTGTCACCAGACAGACGCACAAAAAAGCCGACCTGCAGAGGGTCGGCTTTTTTTATCTGTCTGTCCCGTCCTGAGATAAGTTGACACATTGGAGACTTATCAATGAACTCATCAAGCAAATCAAAGATAAAACGAACACAGCGTGATTACACATTAGGCTTTAAACTCGCTGTTGTTGCTCAGGTTGAAAAAGGCGAGATGACCTACAAACAAGCCCAAGCACACTTTGGCATTCAGGGACGAAGCACTGTTCTTGTATGGCTAAGAAAGCATGGTAAGTTAGATTGGTCGAAGCCAGTTGAACACTTCCCTACTATGCCTAAATCAAAAGAATCGCCAGCACAGAAGATTAAGCGCCTAGAAAAAGCCCTTGCCGACGCTGAATTAAAGAACATGATTTACAGCGATATGGTGGAAATCCTTAAAAAAGAACACGGAATAGACTTGGAAAAAAAGTACTTAGCCGAGCGCTCTGGCTTGCCAAAGAGCAAGGAAAAGTAAAGCTCGCAACTGCATGTAGGCAGTTCAATTTATCCCGGCAAGCTGTGCATCAATGGAAGCAGCGCCTCGAAGTGCGTGCTGAGGAACTCTTGCCTGTAAAAGAGATGGTAAGGTACTGGCGGCAACTTATGCCTCGGGTTGGTACTCGTAAGCTATACCAGTTGATTAAGCCCCAGCTAGAGAAACAAGGAATAAAGTTGGGACGAGATGGGTTATTCAAGTACTTAAAAAACGAGAACCTGCTGGTCAAGCCAAGGAAGAACTACACCAAGACGACGAACAGCAAACATTGGCTCAGGAAGCACCCAAACCTTTTGAAAGATAAAGTTGTTCATCATGTAGAGCAAGTGGTTGTGAGCGATATTACCTATGTCAAAACAGATGAAGGGACACACTATCTCTCACTAGTTACAGACGCTTACTCCCGGAAAATATTAGGCTATGAATTGAGTAACGAAATGAAGGCTAGCGACGTGGTAAAAGCGCTGGATATGACCATAACCAACCGCCAAACAGATGCAGCAACAATTCACCACTCAGATCGAGGGTTACAATACTGCTCATCAGAGTACCAGGAAAAGTTAAGCGCCAATAGCATGATACCTTCAATGACTGATGGTTATGACTGTTATCAGAATGCGCTGGCTGAGCGGGTTAATGGCATACTAAAGAGTGAGTTCCTACTCTACCAGTGCAATACCCTAAAAGAGCTTATGGTGTTAGTGAAAGAGTCGATATCGACATATAACGACTTGAGACCGCATACGAGCTTGGGGATGAGAACCCCGAGTGAAGTGCATGAAAAAGCCAGTAGGGAATACCTACTGGCTACATAAAAAGCGTCAACCTATTTTAGGACTAGACAGTCTGTCCCGTCCTGAAACAATCAGAACAGTTTATCAGCGACCTTGTACAGGTCTGTGCGCACCGGACGTTTCATATTCTCGATGGCATCAATGATGTCGTGATGCACCATTTTCTCATTCTGCACCCCCACGCAACGGCCGCCTTCGCCCTGCATCAGCAGATCAACCGCGTAGGCACCCATGCGAGAGGCCAGAATCCGGTCAAAGGCTGTTGGCTGCCCGCCACGCTGGATATGGCCCAGCACAGTGGCGCGGGTTTCACGGCCGGTTTCCGTCTCAATATACTTAGCCAGTTGATTGACATCTGTCATCAGCTCGGTAATCGCCACAATCGCGTGCTTCTTGCCTTTATAGATGCCTTCTTTGATTTTGGCCAGCAGCTGCTCTTTGTGCAGGCCGGTTTCCGGGGTGATGATGTACTCACAGCCACCGGCAATCGATGCCATCAGGGTCAGATCGCCGCAATGACGCCCCATGACTTCCACAATCGAAATACGCTGGTGCGACGATGAGGTATCACGCAAGCGGTCAATCGCATCAATCACGGTATTCAGCGCCGTCATAAAGCCGATGGTATAATCGGTCCCGGCCACATCGTTGTCGATAGTGCCAGGCAGACCGATACACGGATAACCCATCTCGGTCAGCTTTTTCGCCCCCATGTAAGAGCCATCACCGCCAATCACCACCAGCGCATCAATCCCGTGAATTTTCAGGTTTTCGATCGCCTGAGCACGGACTTTCTCATCACGGAATTCAGGAAAACGGGCAGAGCCAAGAAACGTGCCACCCCGGTTGATCACGTCAGAGACACTGGAGCGGTCAAGCTTCTGAATACGGTTCTGATGCAAGCCCTGATAGCCATCATAGACACCGTAAACTTCCAGGCCTTCTGATAAACCTGCGCGAACAACACCGCGAATCGCCGCGTTCATACCTGGGGCGTCACCGCCACTGGTCAAAACACCAATCTTTTTAATCATGGTTACCCTCTGACTTTGGGAAATGAAAATCCTTTCCTTTGCGAGCTGGCCCAAGTCAGCGACTCCGCCTCGCCTCCCTCACGGTGGCGACTCGCGTAAACTGTAACTTTCCTACTAATGTAGGAGTATTACAATTTAGAAAAACGATGTATTGATTCATATCACGTAAACTTGCCATGTGTCGGCAGCCTTGCTGGCATCCTGGAACCCCGAGTGCGTTTTGTACCCCAGGGTGCCGCCAGACTATATGCCACTAAGTATATGCTGAGTTCGCCATGTCGGCTGCCTTGTCAGCGAATTCTTCCGAGCCCTGACGGCGAGCCGGGATTCCGGCCACATGAACAGACAAATATTATTCGCAGTATAGCGGTTTTGTGATGAAATTTAATAACAAAATTGACAAGTTAAGCTCATGGTGACAACAAAAAAAGCCACAACATCTCGTTGTGGCTTCGGTATTTTCAGTCAAAGGCAGCATTATTCACTGCGTTTTTCTTGCCATTTCGCCATGCATTCTGCCTGCTTCTCGGCATGCAATGTCTTATACTGTGCTTTCTGCTCCGCAGTCAGAATATTGAGCATGTCGTGACGTTTTTTCATCATGCTGACACGACGCTCAATTTGTTGATCTGACATTTGCTTGGCCAGATCACGCACGGCATTTTCATCAAAGTTGTCGGCAAGCAGCAAATCTTGCATTTTGTCGTGATTTGCTTTCATGGCTTCACGGCCCTGAGCCATGTTGTCGCGCATTTCCGCTTTATAGCTTTCGCGCAGGCTGCGCATCTGCTCTTTTTGCGCGTCGGTCAGATCCAGTGACTGCATCACCCCGCGCTCGGCACGAGGGCCACCACAGTCACCATAATGACCTTTACCATGATATTTGCCCCCTTCCGCCAGGGCCGACACGGAGCCCAGCAGCATAGGTACCGCAAGTACCATGCCGATTGTGGCTTTCATTTTTCTGGTCATCGTCTTATTCATATCCTGTTCTCGCTCTGTTGATGTCCGATAAGCCAATACTACCCGCTGGCAGGTAAACTGTTGTCGTGAAAACGTAAAGCTGGGTAAAGCCCTGTTATCCGGCTTGGCCTGCTTTCGGGCATAAGGGATACTTAACCTGAATCATTTAGAGGGTATGGAATCAGTATGGCAAACATTCTTCTGGTCGATGACGATCATGAACTGACAGCACTGCTCAATGACATCCTTCAGCTGGAAGGCTTCACGGTGCGCGTCGCGCACAATGGCGAGCAAGGGCTGTTAATGGTCGATGAGGACACAGATCTGATTCTGCTGGACGTCATGATGCCGGTCATGAACGGCATTAATATGCTGCGCAAACTCCGTGAGACCAGCAGTACGCCGGTCCTGATGCTGACCGCCAAAGGCGAAGAGATAGACAGAGTGCTGGGGCTGGAGCTGGGCGCGGATGACTATTTACCCAAGCCTTTCAGCGACCGGGAACTGCTGGCCCGCATGCGTGCTATTTTACGCCGCTCCCGCATGGTGCAGGACAACCAGAACGAATCAGACTGCGTAAGCTATCTGGATCTGACCATTTATCCCGGCCGACAGGAAGTGACCTGTAACGGCGAGCTGATAGAAATGACCGCCACGGAACTGGCCCTGCTCAGCCACCTGATCCGCCACCCCGGCACTGTGGTGACCAAACAGGATCTCAGCCTGGAAGTGCTGGGCAAACGCCTGGCACCGTTTGACCGCGCCATCGACATGCATGTCTCCAACCTGCGTAAAAAACTGCCCGCGCGCGAAGACGGTAAGCCCCGAATCAAAACCCTGCGCGGCAAAGGCTATCTGTTTGTGGAGGCGGGATGAAGCGGCCCCTGTTTAACCAGCCCATTTTCAGCCGGCCGCTGTTCAACCGGCTCTCCAGCCGGATCTTTGCCATTTTCTGGCTCACTCTGATGCTGGTTGTTGTGGTGCTCCTGCTGCTGCCGCACCTTGACCCGCGCTCACAGCACACGATTCCTCAGCCTGAATTGGAGCGTTACCAGAACGCCGCGGCGCGCATATCAGAACGGTTAAGCAGCCAACCCGGCACCCTGCAGAAAAAACTGCTGCCGCTGGCCGATCCCGAGCGCCACAAAGGCATGCAGCTGTATTTCACCAATGACGATGGCGAGCTGCTTACGCCGCATCAGCGCACCAAAGCCCTGCGTAATTTCATTACCAGTGCCGACAGCCCGGACGCGCCGCGCCAGAAACTCTACGGCCGCTGGATGGTGGCCGGGCCTTTTCTGGTCAAGGATCAGCAGCAAAGCGCGCTGATGTATATCGGCAGGGTGTCACACCGGCCACCGCCTTTCTTTCTGCGCATTCTCGATCAGCCTTTTCATCTGCTGCTGCTGACCATGCTGGTCAGTACACCGCTGTTGCTCTGGCTGGCCTGGGCATTGAGCCGCCCGGCGCGCAAACTGCAGGAAGCGGCGCAACGGGTGGCAAGCGGACAATTCACCCAGGATCCGACACTCGAATCCTCCGGCCCGCTTGAATTTCGCCAGGCCGGCGCCAGCTTTAATCAGATGGTGACCTCAGTCAATCAGATGATCAGCGGGCAGCAGCGGCTGTTGTCGGATATCTCCCACGAGCTGCGCTCGCCGCTGACCCGGCTGCGCATGGCGACCGCCCTGGCCCAGCGCAAACAGGGCAACAGCACAGAGCTGGAGAGGATTGATACCGAAGCTGAGCGGCTGGAAGCCATGATTGCCAAACTGCTGGAACTGTCACGGATGCAAATCCACGGGCAGGAAACCCGCGAGTACAGTGATGCGGTCAGCCTGTGGCAAGACATGCTGGAGGATGCTGAATTTGAAGCCAGCCAGAACCAGAAAGCGCTGAGCTGCGGCCCGTTACAGCCCTGGCCGCTGGCGGGCAATGCAGAGTTGCTGATCAGTGCCCTGGAAAATGTGGTCCGCAATGCCATCTACTACAGCAAAGATCGCATCGAAGTCCAGTTCAGCGCCAATGACCACTCGCTGACCGTGACCATAGACGATAACGGCGAAGGGGTACCCGATGATCAACTGCAAGATATTTTCCGGCCTTTCTATCGCGTCTCAACCGCCCGGGATCGCCACAGCGGCGGCACGGGACTGGGGCTGGCGATCACAGAAAATGCCATTCGCCAGCACAATGGCAGTATCACCGCCAGCCACAGCCCGCTGGGCGGACTGAGAGTGACCCTGATGCTGCCGCTGGCACAGAAAAGCCAGCGTCACTCGTTGTCGCAGCCGGAAGCACGGTAGTCCCGGATCCCCATGCCGGTCCAGCGTTTAAACGCCTTGGCAAAGGCACTGTCATCCGCATAGCCAAAATGCAGCGCCAGGTTAGCCTGGGTGCTGCCTTTTTGGTGCAGCATCTGCAGCGCCTGCTGTTTTTTTATCTGCTCAGACAAGGTCCTGAAACTGACACCAAAATCTGCCAGCTTGCGGTTGAGGTGGCGCTCGCTGAGATTGCACACGGCCGCAGTCTGGGCGCGGGTAAGGCCGGGTTGCTGTGTCAGCAGATGGCGGATCTGCTCCAGAAACGAGGCGGGTGCCAGGCGTTTCATCTGCTGCTGGGCCAGCCGGATCAGCTGAGCCTGCAATTCCGGCTGGATGTCGCGCCGGGTGCACAGCCAGTCTTCATCACTGAAAACCATGTAGTTCCCTGTCTGGGAAAAACCGATCTGGGTCTCGCCGAACACCTCGCGGTACAGGGCCAGTGGCGCCTGAGGCGGATGCTCGAACGCGACAGTTTTGGGGATCACCGGGCCACTGGCGACCACGGCAGCGCCCTGCATCACACTGGCAAAAATGGCTTCCAGCCGCGGAGCTCTGGCCGCCTCAAAATGGGGACGGTAAACCAGATGCCAGCCTTCCTGACTGTGGAACCGGGCAAAGCGTCCGCCCTCGCCGACCAGATCGGAAAACCGCAGCAGATTGTCCACCGCACCAGCCAGATTGACACTGCTGAGTAACAAAAAGCCCAGCATATCAAACTGATCGATCTGCAGCTGGCGGCCAATCCGCAATCCGACCCCGTCGCAATCGGCGTGATCCGCAATCGCCTGCCAGAGCTGATCCTGCAGCGACAGCGGCAAGCGTTCACCGGCCGGACAGGCTGCCACCTGACGTCGCAGCGCGTCCGGCAGAGCGATCCCCAAAGACGGCAGAAATTTAAGGATCGCTTTGCTGAATCCTGGTGTGACAGTGCTGGCATACATAGTGCGAATCCGGGCAGTCAATTCATCATACTTGCAATCGTTTATACCACAGGCCCGTCTGCGGGCACTGTGATACGGCTCGGAACCCAGCTGTTATTTCGGGCCATTTCGTCCCAAATTAACCTGTTTACGTCCCGTCTGGGCCATAGCCAAGTGTTAACAAAAAGTTAATGATAAGATTCAGAACCTAAACAGAGAGTCATTCAGTATGCATCCCTACATTGTGATTGGCGCCGGTCCTATGGGCCTGTGCACAGTGCGCCGCCTGGCCGAACAAGGATTGCCTGTGATCGGGCTGGAAGCCCATGCCGATGTCGGCGGACTGTGGGACATCAGCAGCCCGACCAGTACCATGTACCAATCGGCTCACTTGATTTCCTCCAAGCGAATGACAGAGTTCTCTGACTTTCCCATGGCGGAGCATGTAGCCACTTACCCGAAACATGATCAGCTCTGTCGCTATTTTCAGGATTATGCGCGGCATTTTAATCTGTATGGCCACTATCGTTTTCACGCCTGGGTGGAGAAGGTGGAACCTTGTCAGGGCAACTGGCTGGTCACTTACCGTCAGCATGATGAGACCTTTACCCTGATGGCATCCGGGGTCTTGCTGGCCAATGGCACGCTGCACCACCCCAGACGGGGGAACTTTAACGGTGACTTCCAGGGCGAGCAATTTCACAGCAGCGATTACAAAAGCGCCGAGGTCTTTGCCGGAAAGCGGGTCCTGATTGTCGGCTGTGGGAACAGCGCCTGCGACATTGCGGTGGATGCCGTGCATCGCGCCCGCTCGGTAGACATGGTGATCCGCCGCGGATATTACTTCCTGCCGAAATTTGTGGCGGGCGTCCCCACAGATACCCTGGGCGGCAAAGTGCGCTTACCGAACCGGCTGAAGCAAATGGTCGACGGCACCCTGGTCCGGCTGATCTCCGGCAAGCCAAGTCAGTTTGGCCTGCCCGACCCCGATTACCGTATGTATGAATCCCACCCTGTGGTCAATTCCATGTTCCTGCACCACATCGGGCACGGCGATATTGGCGTGCGGCCATCGATTGAGCAGTTGTTGCCAACTGGTGCGCGCTTTCAGGACGGGCAGCAAGCAGAGTATGATCTGATCCTTGAGGCCACCGGCTATTCACTGCATTATCCCTTTATTGACCGCCGGCACCTGAACTGGGACGGTGACGCCCCCAGCCTGTATCTCAATATGTTCACCCCGCAGCATGACAACCTGTTTGTGATGGGGATGGTGGAAGCCTCAGGACTTGGCTGGCAGGGACGCGATGATCAGGCGCAGCTGGTGGCCCGTTTCATCCGGGCCCGTCATGAGAAACCGGCCGAAGCGGAAAAATTCATGGAAAAAGTCCGCCAGCAAGCCAGCCGCAGAATTGACGGCGGCATTGCGTACCTGAACCTGGAGCGAATGGCCTACTATGTACACAAAGCCGACTATCTGGCGGCACTGAACCGCGAAATGCGCCAGCTGCAATGGGAGAGCTGAATGTCGAGCACGAGCCTGCTGTTACTGAATCTGATCCTGGCAATGATGATGTTTGGCATCGCCCTGAGTCTCAAACCGGCCGACTTCCGCCAGGTCGTCCGTCAGCCCAAAGGCCCCCTGACCGGGCTGGCGGCCCAGTTTGTGCTGATGCCGGCCCTGACCTGGCTGCTCACCCTGCTGGTGCCCATGCCCGCCGAAGTGGCGCTGGGCTTAATCCTGGTGGCCAGTTGCCCCGGCGGCAGCTTTTCCAATATCGTCACTTATCTGGCCAAAGGCAACACGGCGATGTCCATCAGTATGACTGGAATCGCCAGTGTCGCCGCAGCCTTCATGACTCCCTTTAATTTCATGTTCTATGCCAGCATGAACCCGCGCACCGCCCAGTTGCTGAAGCAAATTGCCGTGCCGCCGGAGAGTCTGTTGATTGTGGTGACACTGGTACTGGCCTTGCCGCTGGCGCTTGGACTGATCTGCAGCCAGCTGGCCCCCGGCTTTGCCAGACGGAGCGAACCCTTTTTCCGCATCATCTCGCTGCTCACCCTGTTCGGCTTTGTCGCCATCGCGCTGATCTCTAACTGGCCGCGCTTTATCGTCGGCGCCAGTGTCTTCCTGCTGGCCGTTATCTTCCACAACGCCCTGGCGCTGGGGATCGGCTGGCTCTGTGCCTGGGTTATGAAACTGCCGGTTGCCGATCGCCGGGCGATCACGCTGGAAGTCGGACTGCAGAACTCAGGCCTGGGACTGGGCATCATTTTTACCTTTTTCGGCGATCTGACCGGGATGGCCATTATTGCCGCAGGCTGGGGGATCTGGCATCTGATCAGCGGCATGGGGCTGTGTTATTGCTGGCACCGCCTGGATAACCGCCACGCCGCCCTCACCACACTCGTTTCATCCTCTCGCGAACAGCATAAAGGGACCTTATGACACAGCGAATTTTAATCACCGGCTGCCAGGGCTATCTGGGCCGGCAGCTTTGTGCGCGCCTCGCCCGGCACGCCCAAGTGTTTGGCATTGATATTCAGGAGGCTCAGCCTGAGGGCATCACCTACCACAAAATGGATATTCGCTCTGCCGCGCTGAGCGATTTCATCGGCCGGCATCACATCAGCCATGTCATCCATCTGGCCAGTATTGTGCAGCCATCCCGTGACCGGCAAAGAGACTATGACATTGATGTCAACGGCACGGAAAACCTGCTCAAAGCCTGCATCAATAATCAGGTCCGCCATCTGACTGTGACCAGCAGCGGCGCCGCTTACGGCTATCATGCCGACAATGCCGAGTGGCTGCGTGAGTCCGACCCGCTGCGCGGCAACCGGCATTTTTCCTACAGCTACCACAAACGGCTGGTGGAAGAGATGCTGGCCACCTACCGCGTCGCCTACCCGGAACTGCAACAGCTGATCCTGCGCCCGGGCACTGTGCTGGGCGCCGAGACCAACAATCTGATCACCGACCTGTTCCGCAAAGACAAGTTGCTGGCTGTCAAAGGCTCGCCGTCGCCTTTTGTCTTCATCTGGGATCAGGATGTGGTCGAAATCATCACTGAGGGGGTCACCCAGAGTAAATCCGGGCAATTTAACCTGGCCGGAGACGGGGCGCTCAGCGTTCACCAGATTGCCGGTATTCTCGGGAAAGACACCCGGGATTTGCCGGCCTGGCTGCTGAAAACCGCCCTGCGGATCGGCAAGCTGCTGCGATTGACCCAATACGGCCCCGAGCAACTGGACTTTCTTCGCTATCGCCCCGTGCTGGCCAACTACGCGCTGAAATTTGATTTTGGTTATATCCCGAAGAAAACCTCACTGGAGGTGTTCGAATATTATGCCAGCCAGCAAGGGTTGATCCCGGCCGGGAGGGGGCAGCATGACTGAGCACAAACCGGTCGCCATCCTCACCGGCGCCGCCTCAGGCCTGGGCCGCGATCTGGCCATTCGTCTGTCATATGGCTACCGGCTGTATCTGATCGACAGGGACCAGGATAAGCTGACGGAGCTGGCCGCCACGCTGGAAGACAGCCGTTTTTTTGTCTGCGATCTGGCTGACAGCCATGCCATAGACACGCTGATGGCCGATATCCACCAGCGTGAGCCTGAGATTGCGCTGCTGATCAACAATGCCGGGATCACCCACCGCTCGCTGTCCCGCATCACGCAACCGGCAGTGATCGAAAAAGTCATGGCAGTGAACTTCTTTGCGCCGGTCCGCCTGACCCAGGGGCTGCTGCCGCTGCTGGTGCAGCATCAGGCCAAAGTGGTCAACATCAGTTCAATGGCAGGCTGGATGCCGGTGATGGGCCGTGCCGGTTACTGCGCTTCTAAGTCTGCCCTGCACCAGTATTTCGAAACCTTCCGCGCCGAAATGCGACAGGACGGTGTGACGGTTCTGATGGTGTATCCCAGCTTTCTGGACACCCCCATAGAGCACAACGCCCTGAATGGCGACGGGGGACGCTGCCGCCATCAACGCTCTATGGTCGGCAAAATGCGCACCAGTTCATGGATGGCCGAGCAGATTGTCACTGCCATCCAGCAAAAGAGAGAACGACTGTTCCCGGATGCCTTTACCCATTTTTCCAGCCTGCTGTACCGCTTGCTGCCGCGGGTGTTTCTGCACCTGATGCGCCGGAAATTTGCCACTGAGCTTGAGGTGAAATCATGACACTGGTGTGGCTGGGCCTGGCAATTATTCTGGCCTTTGGTATTGAAGCCATGACGGGGTTTGGCAGTATCGTGCTGGCGCTGTCGCTGGGCGCGCTGGTGATGGATATGGCATCACTGGTGCATATTCTGGTGCCGCTCAATCTCCTGATGACGGTGCCGCTGGCCTGGCAGCTCAGACAGCACATCCAGATTTCATTCCTGCTGCGTACCGTGTTGCCCATGATGCTGGTCGGCACAGCCGTCGGCGTCGGGCTGACCCCCTATGTCCCCGAACTGCTGAGCAAAACCCTGTTTGCCGGCCTGATCATCTGGTTCGCCGCCCGAGCCCTGCTGCAACCGGCGGCGGTTGAGATGCCGGCACTGCGGCGGCACTCCACCATCACGGCGGCCGGGATCACCCATGGCTTGTTCGCGTCCGGCGGCCCGCTGCTGGTTTATGCGCTGGCCCGCACCTCGCTGGATAAAACCCAGTTCAGGGCCACCTTGCTGACGGTCTGGCTCAGCCTCAATGGCTGCCTGACGCTGTATTTCCTGCAGGCCGGCGAACTGGCACCCTACCGGGAAACCTTGCTCTGGCTGGCACCCTGTGTCGGCATAGGGGCATTTATCGGTAACCGGCTGCATCACCGTATCGATCAGGCGCACTTCAGCAAGCTGGTGTTTGGTGTCCTGCTGGTTGTCGGGCTGATTCTGATGACCAACACATTGTTTTCCTGGGCAGCGCTCAACACTGGTTCCAGACTATGAATGCAAGCTACAATAGTGTTTTTGCCGCTGTTGTAGCCTGACCATGTTTGATATCGCCCTGTACGAACCTGAAATTGCGCCCAATACGGGCAACATTATTCGCCTGTGCGCCAATTGTGGCGCCCATCTGCATCTGATTGAGCCGTTAGGGTTTGATCTGGAAGAGAAAAATTACGCCGTGCCGGTCTGGATTACCACGATCTGGCCCATGTGCATCGTCACGCCAACTTTGAGGCTTTCCTGGCCGCCACTGCCGGTCGCCGCCTGTTTGCCTGCACTACCAAAGCCACCCAGTATCACACTCAGGCCCGGTTTCAGGACGGCGACATTCTGCTGTTCGGCCCGGAAACCCGCGGCCTGCCAGCAGATATCATAGAGAGCCTGCCCCAGACGCAGCGGCTTCGCATCCCGATGCATCCGGACAGCCGCAGCCTGAACCTCTCCAATGCTGCCGCCATCATTGCCTATGAGGCCTGGCGCCAGTTTGATTTTGCCGGGGCGAAATAACCCCTTCAGTGACAAAAAAGGGAGCCGAAGCTCCCTTTTACACAGGCTGAATTTTAGCTCTGCATACGCGCTCAGATGCCGTCACCGGCAATAAAGGTCTGATAAATGCCGTTGAACTGCTGATCCATATCCATCGATGGCTTGTCGCTGCTCGGACGGCCGACAATTTTCGCCGGTACACCCGCCACTGTGGTATGAGGCGGCACAGGTGCCAGCACCACTGAGCCCGAACCAATCTTGGCCCCTTCACCCACTTCAATATTCCCCAGCACTTTGGCACCGGCGCCTATCATTACCCCTTCACGGATTTTCGGGTGACGGTCGCCGCACTCTTTACCTGTCCCACCCAGTGTCACATCCTGCAAGATAGACACATCGTTTTCGATAATCGCCGTCTCGCCAATGACGATACCAGTGGCATGGTCAAACATGATGCCCTGGCCGATACGGGCTGCCGGGTGCACATCCACCTGACAGGTGACTGAGATTTGATTTTGCAGATAAATGGCCAGTGCTTCGCGTTTTTGTTTCCACAACCAGTTGGCAACACGATAGCCCTGCAAAGCGTGAAAGCCCTTCAGATACAGAAGCGGCACAGAAAATTTGTTAATCGCAGGGTCACGGTCAACGACGGCGCGAATATCGCACGCAGCCGATTCCGTCAGCATATTGTCCGCGATATAGGCCTCTTCCACCACTTCGCGCACGGCCATGGCCGGCATGGAAGGGGTGGCCAGCTTATTCGCCAGTATATAGCTGAGTGCAGCACCCAGATTATCGTGCTTGATGATGGTGGCATGGTAAAAACTGGCCAGCATGGGTTCCTGCTCAGTCAGCACCTTGGCCTCTTGCTTAATCGTCTCCCAGACGGCTTGCTGTTGACACTCCCTCACGTCGTCCCCTGTATATCCTTGATATGTTTGCACCATAGCCTGCACCCTACTCACCAGATGAGCCTCGACTGCTGATCATGGTTATCACTTTAAACTTCTCAGCAAAAAAAACAACGCGGGCTTGTTTGCCCGCGCCGTGTCATTTAGGTAAAGTCCCTTTTCCAGCCGATCACTCGTCTTTCTTGGCCCGCGCCAGCAGATCTCTGGCGGCCTCACGTGCATCCTTACCCTGGTAAAGCACCTGGTAAATCTGCTCGGTGATCGGCATATCGACCCCAAAGCGCTGGGCAAGCACCCAGACTTCCTTGGTATTTCGGTAACCTTCAACCACCTGGCCAATACTGTGCTGCGCTTCATCAACTTGCTTGCCCTGACCCAGCGCCAAGCCAAAACGGCGGTTGCGCGACTGGTTGTCGGTACAGGTCAGCACCAGATCGCCCAGCCCGGCCATCCCCATAAAGGTTTCCGGCTGAGCACCGAGCGCCGCCCCCAGACGGCACATCTCGGCCAGCCCGCGGGTGATCAGCGCGGTGCGGGCATTGGCACCATAACCAATCCCATCCGACATACCGGCACCAATCGCAATCACGTTTTTCACCGCACCACCCAGCTGCATCCCGATAAAATCGTTATTGCTGTACACCCGGAAGCTTTTATCGCAGTGAATCTTATCCTGCAGATCTTTGACAAACCCGGCATCCGGTGACGACACCGCAATCGCGGTCGGCAAGCCGGCAGCCAGCTCTTTCGCAAACGTCGGGCCGGAAAGCACCGCTAACGGGATATTCTCACCCAGGATCTCATGGGCAACATCCTGCAACAGACGTCCGGTTTCCGGCTCCAGCCCTTTGGTGGCCCAGCAGATCCGCGAATCCTCCCGCAGGAAGGGCTTCATCTGTTTCAGCACATCGGCAAAAGCATGGCTGGGGACCACCAGCAGTAAATCCCGGCTGGCCTTGACGGCGGCTTCCAGATCCACACTCAGGATCAGCGAGTCCGGAAAGGCCACGCCAGGCAGAAATGCCTCGTTGGCCCGATCGGCTTCCAACTGCGCCATATGCGAAGGATTATGGCCCCATAAAATGACATTCGCGCCATTTCGGGCCAGTGAGATCGCCAGTGAGGTGCCGTAAGAACCGGCACCCAGCACTGTCATCGTTATTGCGTTATCAGTGATTGAAGTCATGCTGTGTCGCCAATCAGGCTTGCGTGCTTTCCTGGTTCCCTTCCGCCTGACTTTGCAGGTAGTTCATAAACAGGGCGTCAAAGTTAACCGGCGCCAGGTTCAGTTGCGGGAAAGTGCCTTTGACAACCAGGCTGGAAATCGTTTCACGGGCATACGGGAACAAGATGTTCGGGCAGAATGCACCCAGGCAATGGGCCAGCTGTGGCGCTTCCATACCGGCGACAGAGAAAATACCGCCCTGCTGAACTTCACACAGGAACGCCGCTTCTGACGCATTGTTCACTGTGACTGTCAGGCGCAGTACCACTTCGTACACACCTTCCGCCAGCTCACGACTCTGCGTATCCAGATCCAATTTCACTTCCGGGTTCCACTCTTTCTGGAACATTTCCGGCGAGCTTGGCGCCTCGAAAGACACGTCTTTCAGGAAAATACGTTGGATTTGGAAGTTCTGTTGCGCTTCGTTGGTCGCTGCTTCAGCCATGTTATTGTCCTTTTTTGATGATTTCTTTCAGAAATCTGTCATTTTTACCGGAAGTTTCCGGCCTGAAATAAAGGGCAGCTGACCGGGTCAGCCGCCTGAGAGTTCAAGAACTTATTTCTTTCCCTGCACCAGAGGCAAATTGGCCTCATTCCAGGAAATCAATCCGTCCTTCAGCAGGCTCACCTTGGCGTAACCCGCTTTGTGCAGCAGGCTGGCACTTTCCTGCGCCGTCTGACCTGTTTTGCATACCACAATGATGGGGGCTGACTTATACTTTTCAAGCAGTCCAAAGTTCTCGGCTTTAATTTCGCTTGGTAAAATGTGAAGTGCGCCTGCAATATGGCCACGCTGGAACTCATCTTTGCTGCGAATATCGACAAAAACGCCGTCTTCACGGTTGACCAGCACTGTCGCCTGATTCGGGGTAACAACGGCATAACCCGCGGTTTTTTGCTTCACCATGGAAGATATCAGGGCCAGAACCAGGCCAACCCAGACCAGTGACAAAATGGGATTACTCGTAACAAACTCTATGAATTGCTGCATGATTTTCGCTCTATTAACCTTTACTGCCTGCCGGATTCCCGCACAGTGGCAAGATTCAACCAAAATTAAGGAAACTGAGTATACCTGTGGCCGGAATGATGTACAGTCACCCACCACATTTACGCGTTGCGGCTCACTGCTTTCTGCGCAATAAACCACATATCGCAAGGCGCCGCCTATAACTACAATAGAAAAAAACGCATGCTCAGATCTTACGTTACACCGTAGAAATGAATATATTCTAGGGTGTAAAGATAACAAACCATTTACAGCAATGTTTGATCTGAACTACAAAGCAGCGCTCGTTTTGTAGTAAAATTACCGACCTGACTACTTACCTGAGCGCCTTGTCGCGACTTTACCGCCGGATGTTGAGGTAATTGGTCTACATTTTCAGATTGTTCACATTGATGGAGAGGACAGCTTATGTCTGCTAAGAAACCACTGGCGCTGGTGATTCTGGACGGTTGGGGATACCGCGAAGATACGGCAAATAACGCGATTGCCAATGCCAACACCCCGGTACTGGATAACCTGATGGCAAATGAAGCCAACACACTCATTCAAGCCTCTGGTTTTGATGTGGGTCTGCCTGATGGCCAGATGGGTAACTCAGAAGTGGGCCATACCAATATCGGTGCCGGTCGCGTGGTGTATCAGGATCTGACCCGCATTGCCAAATCCATCTCCGACGGCGAATTCCAGCATAATCCTACGCTGGTCAAAGCCATGGACAGCGCTATCTCTGCAGGTAAAGCCGTTCACATCATGGGTCTGATGTCACCGGGTGGTGTTCACAGCCACGAAGATCACATTGAAGCGGCTGTGAAAATGGCGGCAGAACGTGGTGCCGAGCATATTTACCTGCACTGTTTCCTGGATGGCCGCGACACGCCACCACGCAGTGCACAAGCTTCCCTGGAGCGCTTCGATGCCTTATTTGCCCAGCTGGGCAAAGGCCGCACTGCCTCTCTGGTTGGTCGTTATTATGCCATGGACAGGGATAACAACTGGGAGCGTGTCGAATCTGCCTATGACCTGCTGACTGCGGCCAAAGGCGATTTCACGGCGGCGTCTGCGGTTGAAGGATTGCAGGCTGCGTACGCCCGTGAAGAAAACGACGAATTTGTCAAAGCCACTGTGATTCGTGCCGACGGCCAGCCGGATGCCGCCATGCAGGACGGTGACGCGGTTGTTTTCATGAACTTCCGTGCCGACCGTGCGCGTCAGATCTCCCGCGCCTTCTTGACTGATTTCAATGGCTTCGAACGCAAACAGTTCCCGGCATTGCACTTCGTGACCCTGACCCAATATGCCGCCGATATCGATTTGCCATCCGCGTTCCCGCCGGAAAGCCTGACCAACACCTTAGGTGAATGGCTGTCGAAGCAAGGCAAAACCCAGCTGCGCATTTCTGAAACCGAGAAATATGCCCACGTGACCTTCTTCTTCAATGGCGGTGTAGAAACCGAGTTTGAAGGCGAGTCCCGCGCCCTGGTGGCATCTCCTAAGGTCGCCACTTATGATCTGCAGCCTGAAATGAGCGCCCCTGAGCTGACCGACAAGCTGGTCGCGGCCATCAAAGGCGGCGAATTCGATATGATCATCTGTAACTACCCGAACGGCGACATGGTCGGCCACACCGGTGTTTACGATGCGGCAGTGAAAGCCTGTGAAGCGATTGATGAAAGTATCGGCCGTGTGGTTGAAGCCATTAAAGAAGTGGACGGGCAACTGCTGATCACCGCCGACCACGGGAACGCTGAAATGATGGTGAACCCGGAAACTGGGGGGATTCATACCGCGCACACGAACCTGCCTGTGCCGCTGATTTATGTCGGCGATAAGCAGATCAGCCTGAAAGACGGCGGTAAGCTGTCTGATCTGGCGCCAACCATGCTGTCATTGACCGGGCTCCAAATCCCGTCAGAGATGACTGGTCAGGTGCTGTACGATCTGAAATAATCCCTGCCATGCGGGAATTATTTTATTGTGTCATCTGTACACTCCGCGCCAGTGCCTTAGGCACTGGCGCTTTGCTATGCCTGGCGTTCAGTGCATCCGTCTATGCTGACGATAAGAATCAGCTTGATGGCATGAAACAGGAAATCGCACGGCAGCAAAAACAACTGAGCGATAAAAAACAACAGCTCAACGATGTCCAGAAAACCCTGAAACAACAGGAACTGGCCATCGCCAGAGCAGCCGGCGATATTCACGCCGCCGAGCAAAAAGTCGACGGCCTGACACGTTCCATCAGTCAGCTGGAAAAAGAACAGCAGGCACTGCTACAACGCCAGATTGGCCAACGTGAACTGCTGAAAGAACTCCTTACCAGCCAGTACAAAATGGGCAAATCCTCACCGCTCGCTAACTTGCTGGGTGAAAACGACCCGACCCGGTTAGACCGAATGGCCATCTACGCTTCGCACCTCAGCCAGGCTCGCAGCCATGCGCTGGATGAACTGGCCGCCACGGATACCGAACTGCAGCTCAAAAAACATCAGTTAAGCGAACAGCGTAATGAGCAGCAAAGCCTGCTGAGCCAGCTGAAAAAGGACAGGGCGACACTGCTGGGCAGCCAGCAGGCGCGTAAAAGCACGGTCAGAGAATTACAGGGTCAGTTGAATGCAGATAAACGCTACTTAACCGAACTGAAAAGCAATGAATCACGCCTGATCGCCGAAATTGCCAAAGCCCGCAAAGCGGCCGAGGAAGCGGCGCGGCAGGCCAGAGTCAATATGGATGGACTGGGCAAATACAAAGGCAAACTGCCCTGGCCGGTTTCGGGCAGTATTCGCCACGCTTACGGTAGCCCGCTTCAGGGTGAGCTACGCTGGAAAGGCATCGTGATAGGTAAAGCTGTGGGCAGCGAAGTGAAAGCCGTGCATGGCGGGAAAGTCGTCTTTGCCGACTGGTTGCGCGGTTACGGCCTGATGGTTGCCGTGGATCACGGCCAGGGCGACATGACTTTCTACGGTTATAACCAGACTGTGCTGAAAAAAGTAGGTGATACCGTCCAGCGTAACGAAGCCATTGCCTTGGTTGGCGACAGCGGCGGACAGGAATCACCGGGGCTGTATTTTGAAATCCGCCGTAAAGGCACGCCAACCAATCCGCAGCCCTGGCTGACCCGTTAACCGCATTTTATGACACGCAGCACCCATTAAGCAGAACAAGGATGGTTCGAATGAAGGGGTTATTCAGTGTAGGTCTGGTCTGGCTGTGGCTCTTGGCATCTCCTGCGCAAGCGGCCAGACTGGCGATTGTAATTGATGATCTGGGTTATCAGCATATGCCCTCCCCGTTATCAGCCCTCCCGCCGCAAATCAGTGTCTCCATCTTGCCCGAGACCCCTTATGACCAATTGACCGCCCGTCAGGCCCGGCAGGAATTCAGAGACGTGCTGCTCCACATGCCGATGCAGCCGAGCAGGACGGCGCCGCTTGAAATGGCCACCCTGACCGAAACCATGAGCAAGGAAGAACTTCAGAGAAAGCTCCGCTTTGCGCTGACACGCGTACCGGGCGCGGTTGCGGTCAACAATCATATGGGCAGCGCCCTGACCCAGAATCCGACCGCTATGGGCTGGGTGATGGAAGTCCTCAAACAAGAGCACCTGGCCTTTCTCGACAGCCGTACCACGGCTAAGTCTGTTGCCCAGGCTCAGGCTCAGGCTGCGCACATTCCCGCCCTGCGCCGCCATGTTTTCCTGGATCATGTCCCGAGTGAAACCTTCATCCGCCGCCAGCTGAAACGCGCCGTCTTGCAGGCGAAAAAACAAGGCACTGTGATCGCGATAGGCCACCCGCACCCAATCACGCTGTCGACACTCGCAGCCATGCTGCCCGAGATTCAGCAGCAAGTTACTCTGGTACGCCTGTCTGAGCTGTTTCCCGCCGGCAGCTGATAAAAAAACGGTGTGCCGAGGCACACCGTTCAGTTTGTTTGGATATGAGAGGGAAATCAGTCCCAGCTCAGAATCACTTTGCCGGACTGGCCGGAGCGCATGACATCAAAACCCTGCTGGAAGTCATCCACATTGTAGTGGTGGGTAATGATTGGTGTCAGATCCAGGCCAGACTGAATCAGGCTCGCCATCTTGTACCAGGTTTCAAACATTTCACGGCCATAAATCCCTTTGATCACCAGGCCTTTAAAGATGACCTGAGTCCAGTCGATACCCATGCTTGATGGTGGAATACCCAGCATAGCCACCTTACCGCCATGGTTCATGCTCGACAGCATGCTGTTAAACGCTGCAGGCACACCCGACATTTCCAGACCGACATCAAAGCCTTCTGTCATGCCCAGCTCCGCCATCACATCTTCCAGCTTCTGCTCTGCCACGTTGACCGCGCGGGTCACACCCATCTTGCGGGCCAGATCCAAACGGTATTCGTTCACGTCAGTAATTACCACATGACGGGCACCAACGTGCTTGGCAACCGCCGCCGCCATGATACCGATAGGGCCGGCACCGGTGATCAGTACATCTTCACCCACCAGATCAAAAGACAGTGCCGTGTGCACTGCATTACCGAACGGGTCGAAGATTGACGCCAGATCGTCTGAAATGTTATCCGGGATCTTAAACGCGTTAAACGCCGGGATCACCAGATACTCGGCAAAAGCACCTTCACGGTTGACACCCACACCGATGGTGTTACGGCACAGGTGGGTACGACCGCCACGACAGTTACGGCAGTGACCGCAGGTAATGTGGCCTTCACCGGAAACACGGTCTCCAATTTCAAAACCACGCACTTCCTGGCCAATCGCGACCACTTCGCCCACGTATTCGTGGCCGACGACCATAGGGACAGGAATCGTATTTTGTGACCATTCGTCCCAGTTATAGATATGAACGTCAGTGCCACAAATCGCGGTTTTCTTAATTTTGATCAGCAGGTCGTTATGGCCCAGTTCAGGCTTGTCGACCTCTGTCATCCAGATGCCTTCTTCAGGCTTCAGTTTTGCTAATGCTTTAATTTTCATGATGCTTTCCACAAGTGGCCCAGAAGCGGTATCGTACCGCTCCTGCAGCAAAGTCGGTGATGATCAGATGATGCCCATCTCTTTACCAATGCGAATAAACGCATCGATCGTATTATCCAGCTGTTCTGCGCTGTGCGCGGCAGACATCTGAGTACGGATACGCGCCTGGCCTTTCGGCACGACCGGGTAAGAGAAGCCCACCACGTAAATGCCTTCTTTCAGGGCGCGCTCAGCAAATTCCGCTGCAACTTTCGCATCACCCAGCATAATCGGGATGATGGCATGATCGGCACCTGCCAGCGTGAAGCCGGCTTCAGACATGCGGGTGCGGAACTGCTCAGCATTTTTCCACAGCGTTGCACGCAAATCACTGCTTTCCGCCAACAGGTCCAGCACGCGGATAGAGGCAGAGACAATCGCCGGGGCCAGCGAGTTCGAGAACAGATAAGGACGAGAACGCTGACGCAGCCAGTCGATCACTTCTTTCTTACCTGCGGTATAACCGCCTGACGCGCCGCCCAGGGCTTTACCCAACGTCCCTGTGATGATATCGATACGATCAATCACATCATGGTATTCATGAGTACCCCGGCCATTGTCACCCATAAAGCCAACGGCGTGGGAATCATCGACCATGACCAGCGCATCATACTTGTCCGCCAGATCACAGATAGCCGGCAGGTTTGCGACCACACCATCCATAGAGAAAACACCGTCGGTCACAATCAGCTTGTGGCGCACACCGGCGTCATTGGCGGCGATCAACTGCTGCTCCAGCTCGGCCATGTCATTGTTCGCGTAGCGGAAGCGTTTGGCTTTACACAGGCGTACACCGTCGATGATAGAAGCGTGGTTCAGCGCATCTGAAATAATGGCATCTTCAGGGCCAAGAATGGTCTCAAACAGACCTGCATTTGCATCAAAACACGAAGAGTAAAGGATAGTGTCTTCCATGCCTAAGAAGGCCGACAGCTTACTCTCCAGCTCTTTATGTGCGTCCTGCGTACCGCAGATAAAACGCACTGAAGCCATACCAAAACCGTGCTCATCCATGCCTTGTTTGGCAGCCTCAATCAACGCCGGGTGGTTAGCCAGACCCAGGTAGTTGTTGGCACAGAAATTCAATACCTGATCGCCACTGGCTATCGCAATATTGGCTTCCTGAGCAGAAGTGATTACACGCTCACTTTTGTATAATCCTTCTGCTTTCACTTCCTGAATCTGATCGGCGATCTGTTGATAAAAGGCAGCTGACATCTTGCTCTCCAAACATGTAAAGGCGTATTTGCCACTTTTAGCGAACAACCTACTATTAAATTAGCAATCATTCGCCACAATGTTACAAAGTTTGCCGGATTCTAAGAGCTAAACTCTACTCAGTCGACAACTATGAAACATCCCGCTCCACTTGATCACAATAATGTGATTCAAGTTGAAGAACGACCTCCCGCCCCTGCGCACTGGTCAGAGGTCTTATCATAGCAAGCATCTGCAACACCCCCTGATAGATGACGGCTTTGGTAATTTTAGCCTTGGGCGCCTGCGCGGTCTGGTAACTGATCCAGCTGGTGGCCACCAGCTTGAGCGTGGTTGCCAGACTCAGCAAATCCTCATCGTTCAGGGTGACCAGCCCCAGGGAACGAAAATGGCGCATCACCACCATAATATCCTGATGGAGGTTTTCCTGCGCTTCCAGATACTTATGCTGTAGCACAGGATCCCGGCTGAGAATATCGGGCAGGTTGGCGTAGAAGAAACGGTAGCGCCACATCAGCATAAACACCGCATCCAGGTATTGCAGCAGGCTGTCAGCCGACAACACTGCCTCTTCCCGCGGCTGGAAGCGAACCCGCAAATCCTGAGCGTATTCATCAAAAATACTGTGTATAATCTCTTCTTTATTACGAAAATGGTAATACAGGTTGCCTGGGCTGATGCCCATATGTGCCGCAATATGGTTGGTGGTGACGTTGGGTTCCCCTCCGTCATTAAACAGCTCCAATGCAGCATGGATGATTTTATCGCGGGTTTTCATAAGCCTCTCACTTGCGTCGCCCTGGGCAGTCTCGGTTTGTTATCTTATGTGGGTCAAAATCAAGATCAACAAACCCTGATGATGTTATCATAACTACTGACTAAATTTTGACGCGGTGGTGCAGTTCTTCTGCTACGCTTTTGGCCACTTATCACCGGGTCCATCTGACAAAACTGGAAGTGCCATGATTATAGTGACTGGTGGCGCCGGCATGATCGGCAGCAACATTGTTAAAGCGCTCAATGAACAAGGGTATAGCGACATTCTGGTCGTCGACAACCTCAAAGACGGTACCAAATTCGCGAATCTGGTCGATTTGGATATCGCCGATTATATGGACAAAGAAGATTTCATTACCCAAATCATGGCAGGTGATGACTTTGGCCCGATCGAAGCCGTCTTCCACGAAGGTGCCTGCTCCGCCACCACAGAGTGGGACGGCAAATACATGATGCTCAATAACTATGAGTATTCCAAAGAGCTGCTGCACTTCTGTTTGGAGCGTGAGATCCCATTCCTGTATGCCTCTTCCGCCGCGACCTACGGCGGCCGTGACCGTGATTTCATTGAAGAGAAGGCCTACGAAGGTGCGCTGAACGTTTACGGTTACTCCAAGCAGCTGTTTGACAACTATGTCCGCCGCCTGTGGCAAGATGCCGAAGCCCACGGCGAAACGCTGTCACAAATCACCGGTTTCCGTTACTTCAACGTCTACGGCCCGCGTGAGCAGCACAAAGGCAGCATGGCATCGGTGGCGTTCCACCTGAATGAACAAATTGCAAAAGGCGAAATGCCGAAGCTGTTCGAAGGCTCAGACACCTTTAAACGTGATTTCATCTATGTGGGCGATGTCTGCAAAGTCAACCTGTGGTTCTGGCAAAATGGTATCTCCGGTATTTTTAACTGCGGCACAGGCCGGGCAGAAAGTTTCCAGGCCGTTGCCGATGCGGTGATTAAGCATCACGGTCAAGGTCAGGTAGAAACTGTCCCATTTCCTGAGCACCTGAAAGGCCGCTATCAGGCCTATACTCAGGCAGATCTGACCAAAGTCCGTGCCGCTGGCTATAACGAAGCGTTTAAAACCGTTGCCGAAGGCGTCGCTGAGTATATGGCGATTCTGAACAGCTAATACTAACAAACCTTGTCAGCGACACCCTGATCCACTCTGGGTGTCGCTGACTTGTATAAAAAGATTGATTTGATGACTATACCAACTTTCGTTGTCAGCTTAGCCCGGTCTTCTCATCGCCGTGAGCACATGCAAGCGTTGATGGATCAGGCTGGAATCCCTTTCCAGTTTTTTGATGCCGTCGATGGCATTGACTCTGAGCATTTCCTGCACAGTGAAAAGGCCACGCCAGCGCTGACATTCAAACGAAAAGGCTATCAATTGGTCCCGGCTGAAATTGCCTGTTTTGCCAGTCACTATGCTCTTTGGGAAAAGTGCCTTGAACTGGATACGCCAATATTGATCCTCGAAGACAATGTCAACTTGCTGGCTGACGTTCACTCCGTGCTGGCTGACATTCAGCCATACATTGAACAATACCATTACATTAAACTGTCAGCGCATCAGCCAAACACATTTAATGCTCTGTTTACTGTCTCTGATACCCACTCAATCGGTGTTTACCGAAAAGGCACCTGCGGTACCAGCGCATATATCATTACCCCGTTTGCCGCAAAAAGTTTTCTGGACAATGCACAGCAGTTTATCGAACCGGTGGATGACTACATGGAAAAGCCCTGGCGACACGGCATTCATGCCTACCATGTCTATCCGTCAGTGTTTGAACGTTCGCAAACCGCGACGACGATTGGCTCCACCCGCAAACAGAAACAATCTGTGGGATTCTCCCACAAACTATACATCGAAGGTTTCAGAACCTATGAAACTATTATGAGAAAGCTGAAAAGCATAAAATAAAAAATAATCAGCCTTATCAATATGAATCACTATTTCAGAGCAACCAGCAATGCAATTTAACGCGCAAATAAAACGACTCATCAACTCTCGGGGCTTTTGTCTGGCGATGCTGTGCTGCATTGTAGGCTATGTGCTGTTCAAGCGCTCTTACCGCGAAATGGGAGACGTATTCCAGTCGGTCTTTATGCTGGCTTCCGTCGCGGCACTGTTTGTCGACAGAAAACAATTTTTCAAAGATAAAATGCTGTGGGCACTATTATTTGCTCTCGTCGTTCAGGTGCTCAGCTGGGCCAATTCACTGATAGACATACCTGAACTCGCCTATTCCAGCCCGCATATTGGTGTGTTAGCAGACCTGTTTGTCTTTATTTTTGTTGCGTATTGGCTGAAAGGCTCACTCAACAATGTTTACCTGATCTGGTGGGCTATGTGCCTGGGCATTTTGCTGGCGTTTTACAGCCATTCCGACATTGTTCAGCAGGTGCAACTGGGCCTTCAGGGTGTTCGCATCGATTTCAATATCATCAATGCCCAATATCCGGCCATGTACAGCGGAGTCGGCTTTCTGCTCTCCTCCTTCTTCTTGGTGAAATACCTGTGCCTCAGCATCCGGACCAGGAAGGCTCAATATATTGCTCTCTTCTTCTCTGCATTATTGCTGTTTATTGCCTTTGTGTTCGTGGTGATCACCACTCAGTCCCGCCAGGTGTGGGTCGGGTTGCTGGCTGCCTATGTGATAGGCACTGTGCTTTATGCGATCTTGCATAAAGAAAAACTGAATAAGATCATTCTGGCCGGTTCATTGTCTCTGTTGGGATTTGCCTTTTACTCCTATGCCAGCATGCCTTTGGTCCATGACAGAGTCCAAAGAGAGATGGGCACAGCCACCAGTTTAGTCACCAGTGGCGACATGTCTAAGATACCTTATGACAGTGCGGGTACCCGCCTGCATTTGTGGTACGAATCCATCAAATGGATCAAAGAAAGGCCACTGCTGGGCAGCGGCTACAACACCCGCGAGACGGTCATTAAGCAGGCAACACATTTTCCACCCAATATCCATAAGTATTTCACACACTTGCACAGTTCACATATTGAGCTGCTGGTTTCTTACGGTATCGTTGGCCTGGCATTAATGTACTTTGTTTTTGCTTGGGTCATTCGAAGTACGCAGGTTGCCCCAGAAAAACGCGGTATTAATGAAGTTCTGCTGATTTCTTTGCTGTTTACGGTTTACTGGCTGACGGTAAATCTGTTCGAATCATTCTTCTTTTCCAATAATGGCCAATGGATCCATAACGTGATGTTAGGCAGTTGTTATACCTTCTACCTCACATATAAACTGAACCGTTTACCGCCTTCAGAACAAGCGAGCTCATGATTAAAAAAATCCACGCCATCTGGCTTGGCAATAAAATGCCACCGTTAGCCTTCGTCTGTATTGATGACTGGAAAAAACAAGGGTTTGACTACACCCTTTGGACGGAAAACAATCCGCTGCTTCAGCAATGGATCAGCGAATGCCGGTTTGCAAAAGAGTGTTACGATAAAGGCCTGCTGGCCTTTGTCACTGATTACTTGCGATTGAAAATTCTGCAACATGAAGGCGGGCTGTATCTGGATGTGGATGTCACCATCCAGCAGGATCCTTTCCCGTTATTTGACAATTGTCTGTTTTCAGTAGGCTATGAAACGGAGACACAGCTGGGTACCGCTGCTATTTATGCCGTACCGAACTCGACGATCTTGGGGCAACTCATTGATTTTTATGAGAATGATATTTATCAGTCCCCGCTGTATATGGGCCCTGATATCATGACTCATTTCCTAATCGAGAAAGCTCTCAGCAACACAGAAAACAGCCAGCTCTACCCGGTAGCCTATTTTTATAACTATCAGGGTGAACCCATGCATTTTGAAAAGCCCGACAACGCTTACCTGACACACTGGTTCCAGCACAGCTGGAAAAAATCGCAAGGGCTGGTGTTTTTGAAATCCAAACACATGGGGCTACTGGGGAAATTCTACGTTTGGCAGAAATATTTTTTCCGTACATAATCCTGCCATTGCTGCTTCCAAACGGTTGATTAGAGTTTACTGCTAAAAGAGAGAACATCTTTTGACTACAGTCCGAACCCGCGTATCACAGGATGAACTGACACCAGGCTATCGTCCAACTTTTCAGTGGTCTTTTTTACATCCCCGCCACTGGGGAACTTGGGTCAGTATTTTGCTGTTAAGCCTCCTGGCACTGTTGCCCTGGAGAATTCGTGACCCCATCGCTGGCTTTCTGGGTTTGCACATCGGTCGGAAAGTCAAGAAAGCACGGCACCGTGCCAGAGTGAACCTGACACTGTGCTTCCCGGATCTGACCGATCAAGAGCGGGAAGAGAAAATCGACGCCATGTTCACCGTCGCCGCCAAAGTGGTGTTGGCCATGGGCGAATTGTTGTTCAGAAGCCGCCGTCACCTCCAGCAGCGCACTGAGGTTTTTGGTCAGGAAAATATTGATAAAGAAGTAGAAGCTGGCAATCCTGTCATTATTTTAGTGCCTCACTGCTGGGCCATTGATTTTCCGGCTATCTACTGGGCATCACTGGGTCTGCCTGTTGCTGCTTTGATGCAGCCTCAACATCGCCAACCTGTTTTTGACTGGTTAATCAGTTGTCAGCGGCTGCAGTATGGGGGAATTTGTTATGCACGCGAGGGAGGATTAAAGCCTTACTTCCGTGCAGTTAAGTCAGGCTTTTTGGGCTATTACCTGCCTGATGAAGACTTCGGGCCAGAGCAGAGTCAGTTTACTGATTTCTTTGCGACCCAAAAGGCGACATTTTCTGGTCTGGGTAAGATTGCGAAACTGACAGGGGCCTCCGTAGTACCTATGATTCCTGTATACAACACGACAAACGGAAAATTTGAGATTCATATCTCCCCGGCCCTGAAACCACTTCCGGGGCCAGATGCGCAACATGATGCCAATTTACTGGCAAACGCACTGGAAAAAATGGTCGCCCCCTATCCTGAGCAGTACATGTGGAATCTGCAATTGCTGAAAACACGCCCTGATGGCAGCAAACCCTACTGAAGTGAATGAGCAGCCTCCTATGAAAATTCTTATTATCGGCCCATCCTGGGTTGGCGATATGGTGATGTCGCAATGCCTGTATACCAGTCTGAAGCAGCAGTATCCGCAGGCTGAGATTGATGTGCTGGCACCGGCCTGGTGCCGGCCTATTCTAGAGCGCATGCCCGAGGTGCACCGCGCGCTTGAGATGCCCATCGGCCACGGCGAATTCAACCTCAAAGGCCGCTACCGGATTGGGCGAAATCTGCGTGAAAATCACTATGATCAAGCATATATTCTGCCTAACTCGGCGAAATCTGCCCTGATCCCGTTTTTTGCCCGCATTCCGGTTCGCACCGGCTGGAAAGGCGAAAGCCGCTACGGTTTGCTCACGGATCTTCGTGCGAACAAGCGTGATTTCAGCCTGATGATTGAGCGCTACTGCGCACTGGCTTATCCCAAAGCGGACATGACAGGGAGTGCGGCGCTGCCGCTACTGCCCAAGCCGGTACTGACGGTTGACCGCCACAATCAGGCCAGTGCAATGAAGCGCCTGGCGCTGAATCATGATCGCCCCATAATAGGCCTTTGTCCGGGGGCCGAATTTGGTCCGGCCAAGCGCTGGCCAGATGCCTATTTTGCGCAGGTGGCACAAAAAATGATTGAGCAGGGCAAGCAAGTCTGGTTGTTCGGCTCGGTCAAAGATCAGCCTGTCACCGCCGCCATCAAACAAGCCCTTCCCGCTGAATTACAAGCGTTCTGCCATGATTTAGCCGGAAAAACCAGTCTGATTGAAGCAGTTGATCTACTGGCGGCCTGCGATACGGTTGTCAGTAACGATTCCGGGCTGATGCATGTCTCCGCAGCGGTTGGCTGTAAAGTCGTGGCTATTTATGGCTCAACGTCACCAGACTATACCCCGCCGCTGGCGCAACAGGTTGCGATCGTATATACAGAGATTGAATGCCGCCCGTGTTTTAAACGAGAATGCCCCTATGGGCACCTGAAGTGCCTGAAAGACTTACCGGCAGATCGTGTCATTCAAGCCATTGACGACCTGACGATATCCAAAACAGATCTATGATGACATTGATACATCAACATAAAAATAATAAAGTCGCTTTTTACAGTCGTAACATACTGCGTTCCCTGACACCCAAGGCATTCTACCATCGCAGATTGCAGTACCTTCTGAATACCCTGGACAAATACGACAGACAATACATTGCATCCAGGGTCAATTATTACCTCAAGTGCAATAACAGATTCCAACTGCCCGAAGACAAAGCCGTATCAATCAAGCATTATCGCAAGAAAGGCCAGAGTGCCTACTATTACGATCTGAAAGAATACCTGCATTACTTTGATCGTCATTTCAAAGTCACCTACCGCTTTGGCGATGACACCCACCTGGAACCTTACCCGTTCCTGGTCAAAGCACGACCGATTGCCGGTGACAATGCCAACGCCGTTTTATTTAAACTCAATAAAGTCCGTCACTTCAATTTCATTGAAGATTCACTGAGCTTTCGTGAGAAAACAGACAAAGCCGTCTGGCGCGGTGCCGCCTACCAGCCCCATCGAGCCAACTTCGTCAGACAATATTACAACCATCCCCTTTGTGATATCGGTCAGACCAACACCGGCGAGACACCGCGACCGTGGGATAAAGGCTTTATGACGATTGCGGAGCAACTCGACTATAAATTTATTCTCTGTATTGAAGGCAACGATGTCGCGACAAACCTTAAATGGGCTATGTCATCAAACTCGCTGTGTATGATGCCCAAGCCGAAATACGAGACCTGGTTTATGGAAGGCACGCTCAAGGCCGGTGTCCATTATGTCGAACTGCAAGATGACTTCTCTGACTTGGAAGAAAAAATTCGCTACTACAGTCAGTACCCAGAAGCCGCCGAAGCGATTATTGCCAATGCCCATGAACACGTGCAACAGTTCTGCCATCTCCGACGAGAGAAACTGATAGGTTTGCTGGTACTGAAGAAATATTTCGAACTGTCCGGCCAATGGCAACAGGAATCGAATCACTGATGCTACGCTTTCTCTACACCTGCCTGCTCGCTGCAGCGGCCCCGTTGCTGCTGGTGTCACTCTATAAAAAGCGCCCGGGTGTCCCGCCGATTGGTCAGCGCTGGAAAGAGCATTTCGGCGTCAGTCCTCAGGTGCAGGGCCAGCGTCCGCTGTGGATCCATGCAGTGTCCGTCGGAGAGACTCTGGCGGTCACGCCGCTGCTCAAAGCGCTGAAAGCCCAGTCTCCCGATTTACCGATCCTGCTGACAACCACGACAGCCACGGGCGCAGAGCAAGCTGCACGCCTCGGATCACTGGTTGAACATCGCTATATGCCGCTCGATTTTCCCTGGGCACTGCGCCGCTTTATCCGTACACAGCAGCCACGTGCTCTGTGTATCATGGAAACTGAGCTCTGGCCCAACACGCTGGCCGAAGCCAAACATGCTGGCCTGCCCGTCACTGTGTTGAACGCCCGCTTATCTGAGCGCTCCTGCCAGCGTTATGCCAGAGTCCAGCCCCTGTTTAACCTGCTTGCCCATAACCTGGATCAGGTCTTGTGCCAGCATCAGGATGATGCCGAGCGCTTCATGCGCTTAGGCGTTGCGCCACAAGCGGTACAGATTACCGGTTCCATTAAGTTTGACCTTGGATTGCCCGAAGGGCTGGAACAGGCCAGTGAGAGACTCAGAGATGCGCTGGGCGGCCAACGTCCAGTGTGGATTGCCGCCAGCACCCACCAGGGCGAAGATGAGCAGGTACTTGAGGCGCACAGACAGATTTTACGCCGCCATCCTGACGCGCTGCTAATTTTGGTGCCAAGGCACCCCGAGCGATTCGACCCTGTCTTCGCGCTGATTGACCAACAGGGTTTTACCGCCGCACGCCGCACTCAGGTCAATGAGCCGCTGACCGGTCAACAAGTCTATCTGGCCGATACCATGGGCGAAATGATGCTGCTGCTCGGTGCCTGCGATCTGGCGTTTGTCGGCGGCAGCCTGCTGGGCGACAAAGTCGGCGGTCACAACCTGCTTGAACCAGCCGCACTGGCAAAACCCGTTCTGACCGGCCCGAGCTATTACAACTTTACCGACATCACCACTCAGCTGTTAAACGCGGGTGGCGCAGAAATCGTCGGCAACAGCGAGGAATTAGCGCGCGCCGTATCACGGCTGATGACGGATAAAAAGGAACAGGTCAAAACAGGTCAGGCCGCCCTTGGCGTGGTCAAAGCCAACCAGGGGGCCATTGCGCGCACCTTGCATGCACTCTCTGCCAGCCTCAATTAATCGGAAGATGACCGGCGGTAACCTGACAACAGTTGCTGCCAGTCGCTTTCCTGCCAGTGAATCCCGGCTTTATCGACTTCTTTGACAAAAGAACGACGCAGCCGGGACAAATTATCGTCCTGCCAGTCATCATCACCACGGTGAATACTGCATTTATCAAAATCAATCAGCCAGATCTGCTCCTGACTATCCAGCAAAATATTGTGTGCATTCAGATCCGTGTGATTGACCCGGCAGTCATGCATCCGGCGAACCATCTCACCGACAAGCTGCCATTGCTCTGACGACAAAGCACCCTGCTGCAAACGCGCCACCAGATCAGTTGCGTCAGGCACTCTTTCCGTCAGCAGATCCGCCCGGTAGTATGGTCCGGATTTACAGACTCTTGCCGCGACCGGTCTCGGTACCCGGACGCCCTGCGCCACCAGATGTTGCAGCAGGGAGAATTCAGCCATACTGCGGCAAGTTGACCAGCTCTTAAACCAATACTGATCTTTCACCAGCTTGCCAAACAACCCGCCCCGAAAGTAATGCCGCAATGCCATCTCAACCCGTTCACCGCGTACAAACCAGGTGGTGCCCCGCCCTTTGGCACTGCCCAGCACAGCCTGCTGACGCTGCCAGAAATCCGGCTCAAAGCACTGCCAGGGATCTTCTGCCAGCAAAGCAGGGTCAAACATGACCTGGCAGTTATCTTGCTCCCGTATTTCCATTGCGGTGTACCCTAAACGACTGAAAAGATCTATTTTATACAGGTTTATCCGTGCCCGTCATAAGATAGGCAGAATCTTTGCACAGTGTTCGCGCAATCACGCTGATTCCGGCATGCGAAATGTATATAATTCCCAACACACAATCACATCTATTCGGTTGAAAGCAGGTGTCATGACATTATTCCACTCCGCTCCCCAGTCTTTGTGCATCCTGCGCCTGTCGGCGATTGGTGATGTCTGCAACAGTATTGCCATGGCACAGGCAATTCAGCGGCAATGGCCTCAGACGCGCCTGACCTGGATCTGCGGCAAAGCTGAGGCAAGGCTGCTGAAAGATTTACCGGGCATCCGGGTGATCATCTTTGATAAAAAGCAGGGCTGGCAGGGATACAAAGCCGTCTGGCAGGCGCTCAACGGGGAGCATTTTGATGCGCTTTTGCATATGCAAACTGCCATTCGAGCCAGTATCGTCAGTCTCGGCATCAAAGCCAGATACAAGCTGGGATTTGATGCCGCCCGCAGCAGCGATCTGCAGCAGCTGTTCACCAATGTGAAAGTCCCGTCACCGGATTCCCCCATGTACTGGATGGCTTCATGCAGTTTGCCGCCACTCTGGGGGTCAGCGATCTGACGCCTCAGTGGGATATTCCGTTATCTGAAGACGATCACCGCTGGGCCGATCAGCAAATTCATCAGGACGCCACATTAGTCATCACACCCGCCGCCAGTAAAGGCTACAAAAACTGGACGCCGGAAGGGTATGCCGAGCTCGCCCGCCATGCCCACCAGCAAGGCTATGCCATCATTCTGGCCGGCAGTCCGGCAAAAATTGAGATAGACCTGGGTAATGCCATTGAAGACAAGCTGGACTTCCCGATCACCAACCTGATTGGCCAGAGCAGCCTGAAACAACTGCTGGCCCTGCTGCAAAAAGCGGCGCTGGTGTGCGCGCCGGATACCGGCCCGGCCCACATGGCGGTGGCTGTCGGTACCCCTGTGCTGGGGCTGTATGCCCACCATAACCCCAAACGTACCGGCCCCTATCTGTCGCGGCAGTATGTGGTGAGTGTATACGATGAATGCATTGCAGCCGAAACGGGCAAGACGCCTGAACAGCTGCCCTGGCGCAGCCGGGTCAAAGATAACGAGGCGATGAAACGCATCACAGCAGAGCGCGTCATCGCGATGTTCGACAAAATCACCGCTGAATTGTGATCGTATGCTTTTCAAACAAAATGAAAGCGATAGATTGATCCCTGAATCAAGGCCGGGGTTTTACATTCCCCCCGGTCGGCATAATCGTTGGCATATCACTGCTTTGACAGTCACGACTCATCTATCTGAAAACTGGACACCTAATGGCGCCTAACACCTCCAACACCACTTTGGGTGTGCTGATGATCATCAAGAATGAAGCCAAGCATTTGGCAGCCTGTCTGGAGACGGTAAAAGACTGGGTTGACGAAATCGTCATTATTGACTCAGGCAGTACGGATGATTCGGAAAACATTGCCCGTCGTTACACAGATAAATTCTTCCGCTATGACGACTGGCCCGGCTTTGGCCCGCAGCGCCAGCGTGCCCAGCAGCATGCGACCACCGACTGGGTGCTGGTGCTGGATGCCGATGAAAGGGTCACGCCTGAGCTGAAAGCGGCTATACAGTCTGCGGTCAGTGGCAATCCGAGCGGGGTGGCCTTTAAGATAAACCGGCTGAGTGACGCCTTTGGCAAAACCATTCACCATTCCGGCTGGTCGCCGGATTGGGTGATTCGCCTGTACCGCCGTGACGAAACCCGCTACAACGATGCCCTGGTGCATGAAAAATTGCTGACCGATGGGCTGGCGGTCCGGCCGCTCGAAGGCCGATTGCTGCATTTTACCTATGACAACCTGCACCATTACATCGGCAAAACCACCCAATATCTCAAAGCCTGGGCGGATGAACGCGAAGGCCGGAAAAAAGCCGGACTGGGGACCGCTTTGCTACATGCCCTGGCCAGTTTTCTGAAAATGTACATTCTTAAGCTCGGTTTTCTGGATGGTCGCCATGGTTTTATTCTGGCGTGGCTCAGCATGCACTCGACCTTCGTCAAATATATTGATCTCTGGCTACGGGATTATCAAAAAGAGAGAAATCAATGAAAGTCGCTCTCATTATTACGACTTACAACTGGAAAGAAGCCTTACAGGCCGTATTGGACAGCGTGAAGCGCCAATCTGAGTTACCTGATGAAGTGATCATCGCTGATGATGGCTCCCGAGCAGATACCGCTGAACTGATTCAATCCTACCAAGCGCAGTTCCCCTGCCCCCTGATACATTCCTGGCAACCCGATGACGGTTTCCAGCTCGCCATGAGCCGTAACCGTGCCATGGCAAAATCGCAGGCGGACTATATCATTATGATTGATGGCGACATTGTCATGTCTCCGGATTTTATTCGCTCTCATAAGCAGGCGGCAAAAGCCGGTTATTTCGTTCAGGGTGGCCGCGTGCTGGCGAACGATGCCATCAGCCAGCAGATCATGCATCAGCATGTGGTGCCCAACCTGTTTTCGCCCGGCATTAAAAACCGCCATAATTGCATCAGCAGTACCTGGCTCAGCAAATTGTGCTCTTACGAGCGCAATAACGATGCCTCAACGCGTGGCTGTAACATGGCATTCTGGCGAGCCGATCTGATCGAGGTCAACGGCTTTAACGAAGACTTTGTCGGCTGGGGCCGTGAAGACAGTGAATTTGTGCACCGCATGCTCAATTGCGGTAAGAAACGGCTGTATCTCAAGTTTGCCGGTGTCGGCTACCACCTCTACCATGATGAAAGCTCAAGAGCCTCATTAGCCAAGAACGACGAGATATTGGAAAATACCGTCCGTCAGAAACTGACACGTTGCGAAAACGGCATAGATAAATTTCTGGATGAAAAATCATGACAACCCGAGTCATTTACCCTGGCACTTTTGACCCTATCACCAACGGCCATCAGGATCTGATTGAGCGCGCTGCCGCCATGTTCGATCAGGTGGTCGTCGGTATCGCTTTCAGCCCGAGCAAAAAGCCGTTATTCGATCTGCAGGAACGAGTGGATCTTGCCAAAGCCATCACCCGTCATCTCGGTAATGTCGAAGTGGTGGGGTTTTCCGGGCTGCTGGTGGATTTCGCCCGCGAGCAACAGGCAACGATTCTGGTGCGTGGCCTGCGCGCGGTATCAGATTTTGAATATGAATTTCAGCTGGCGAATATGAACCGCCGCCTGATGCCGGAGTTGGAAACGGTTTTCCTGACACCGGCCGAGGAAAATTCCTTTATCTCCTCCACCATCGTCAAAGAAGTGGCACTGCACAAAGGACAAGTCGATCAGTTCGTTCACCCGACTGTGGCACAGGCACTGAAGGCCAAGCTGGCCAAATAACACGCAAATCCAAACTCAGATTCGGCGGCTCGCCACTCAGCGTGCCGCTATCTTTGCCTTCGCTGCTTGCCCGTAATACTCCAGATACCAATCCACAAATTGCTGCACCCCCTGCTCAATGCCAACCTGAGGTCTGAATCCCGTCACCTCAAATAAATCCTCGGTGTCGGCAAAGGTGGCATACACATCTCCCGGTTGCATCGGCAGGAAGTTTTTGCTGGCTTCTCTGTCCAGCGATTTTTCCAGTGCGGCAATAAAGTCCATCAGCTTGACCGGCTGACCATGGCCGATATTGTACACCCGGTACGGCGCTGAACTGCTGGCGGGTGAGCCTTCTTCTACGCTCCAGTCAGGCTGAGGGGCAGGAACAATATCCTGAATCCTAATCACGCCTTCAACGATATCATCAATGTAAGTGAAATCGCGCCGCATGTCGCCGTGGTTGTAGACCTCTATCGGCTGACCCGCCATAATCGCCTCAGTAAAACGAAACAGCGCCATGTCGGGCCGGCCCCAAGGGCCATAGACCGTAAAAAAGCGCAAGCCCGTGGTAGGCAGGCCGTAGAGGTGAGAGTAGGTATGCGCCATCAGTTCATTGGCTTTTTTGGTGGCGGCATACAAAGAGACCGGATGATCAACGCTGTCCCGGGTCGAGAAAGGCTGCTTACGATTGAGACCATACACTGAGCTGGAAGAAGCGTACACCAGATGCTCAACCTGATGACGGCGACAGCCTTCGAGAATGGTCAGATGGCCAGTCAGATTACTGTCGGCGTAAGCCATCGGGTTATCCAGTGAATAGCGCACACCGGCCTGGGCGGCCAGATGGATCACTCTGTCGAATTGATGAGTAAGGAACAAACGGGCAATCGCTTCCCTATCGGCAAGATCACAATTGACCACCAGCAAGGCAGAATGGGCAATTTGCTTTATCCTGTCTTGTTTCAATTTCACATCATAGTAGGTATTGAAATTATCAATGCCGACCACTTGATGGCCCATGCTGCATAAACGCTGTGCCACCGCACTGCCAATAAAACCTGCTACCCCAGTTACCAAGAAACGCATATTCACCTACCTGTCAGGTTAATAACCCCAGATATTGAAGTGCATACCGCTAAGGCTGAACCTTAATGCAACCCATTGATTAAAAAATTAATAAAACTATTTCTGACATTGGCTACAGTACACAGTCGCACGCTGTCCGACTTTGACCTCACTCAGGGTATGTCCGCAATTGGGACAAGGTTTTCCTGCTTTTCCATAGACTTGCAGCTCTTGCGCAAAATAGCCAGGCTTTCCGTCACTTTGTTTGAAATCTTTCAGCGTCGTCCCGCCCTGAGTGATCGCCTTACTCAGCACGCCTTTGATTTCAGCAACCAGCACAGCCAGCCGCTCGGCCGTCAGTTGCCCTGCCGGGGTCTGCGGATGGATGCGTGCAGCAAACAGGGACTCATTAGCATAGATATTGCCAACGCCCACAACGACCTGATTATCCATGATGAACTGTTTAATCACGGTGCGCTTACCTTTGGCCCTTTCTGCCAGATAGCCGGCATCAAAGCCCTCAGCCAAAGGCTCAGGACCGAGCTTACTCAGTACAGGGTGTTCGCTGTCACGCTCCTGCCACAGCCAGGCACCGAACCGGCGGGGGTCGTTATAGCGCAGCACTTCACCGCTGGCGAGCAGTACATCGACATGATCGTGTTTCACCGGTGGCTCTTCGGCGGGCAAGATACGCAAGCTGCCTGACATCCCAAGATGGATAATGGCAAAACCGGCATCGGTTTCCAGTAGCAAATATTTGGCTCTGCGTGTCACACCACGAATGGTCTGCCCCTGCAATAACTGTAATTCAGCAGGGACGGGCCAGCGCAGGCTGGCATTGCGAACCGTCACACGGACGACGGTCTGACCCACCACATGAGGCGTGATCCCCATGCGGCTGACTTCAACTTCAGGTAATTCAGGCATCTTCTCTCTGATTAATCTTTGCTGTGGTCAGTGCAGGATATCAGATTTCAGGGAACAGGTAGCTGGCCTCAACCGTGATCGCCAGCCATTCACCCTGCCAGTTTTGTAACAACCAGAACTGGGGAAGCTGATAGACCGTCAGGCGGTAAGGTTCTTCATGATTTTTCAGCCACACTTCCACGCTGCGTGGCGATGCCAGCTTATCATTGAGCTGGGCGAAGGTTTCCGAGTCGATTTGTGTCCCGGCGACATCCTGCCAGTTTGCCACGATGGCCGACGGATCGCTGGCGATGACGGGCTCGGACTGCCAGTCTTGCTGATGGCGGCTGAAAATAATATTGGGCAGCACCAGCTTTTCAATGTGGCTGTCAGCAGGAAGTAAACGCACTAACCCGGCAGATTGCTGCTCGGCTGGCGTGGCCTGCATCATCCGCTGCTGAATCAATTCCGGCAACCGAATCATAGCCAGAAACAGCAAGACCCCAATGATGATGATGTTGTTCCATCCCTTGCGCGACAGTTTCATCGTCTCTCCAGCACTAAGTATGAGTGAGTGATCATAATCCGCTTCCTGACCGACAGCCATAAAAAAACCCAGCCTTGGCTGGGTTTTTATCAAAAAGCAGAATAAACCAATTACTTGATTTTTGCTTCTTTGTACAAAACGTGCTGGCGAACAACTGGATCAAATTTCTTGATCTCAAATTTGCCTGGCATGTTACGTTTGTTTTTGTCGGTAGTGTAGAAGTGTCCAGTGCCGGCAGATGATACCAGACGGATCTTCTCACGAATGCCTTTAGCCATTCTTCAAATCCTCTTAAACGTTCTCGCCGCGAGCACGCATTTCAGACAGAACGGTATCAATACCTTTCTTGTCAATGATACGCATGCCTTTCGCAGAAAGACGTAGTTTAACGAAGCGTTTTTCGCTTTCTACCCAGAAACGATGAGTTTGCAGGTTCGGCAGAAAACGACGCTTGGTGGCATTACGTGCGTGTGAACGGTTGTTACCCGTTACAGGACGTTTACCAGTTACTTGGCATACTCGGGACATTACTGTCTTCTCCAAATCGTTTCAGCTCGATATCAACCGCGATTAACCGAACGCAAAAAGCATTCCACCTAACCGAAGCTATCAAAGGTCGCGCATTATACTAAGTCAAAACCAGTTGCTCAAGTCCCGAGCAGATCCTTTCTCGTCTTTTTGATCAATTTCGGCCTAGTTTGACATCAAGCTGCACAATAATCAGCTTGATAGTTACAGCCATCCTCTTTCAGCAAAAGAAACCACTTCCCCGTCTCCGACGACAAAATGATCGAGGATCCGAATATCTACCAAGGCCAGCGCATCGCTGATCCTTTGAGTAATTCGCCGATCGGCCTGACTTGGCTCCGCCACGCCTGAGGGGTGATTATGCGCTAAAATCAACGCCGCTGCATTAAGTTCCAGTGATCTTTTTACCACTTCTCTCGGATAAACACTGGCGGCATCAATCGTTCCTTCGAACATTACCTCCCCGCGAATCACCCTGTGCTGGTTATCTAAAAACAACACATAAAATGCCTCGCGATGGCGATCACGCAGCATCTGGCTTAAATATTGCCGCGTGTATTCCGGGCTGCTGAGGGCATCCCCTTTCGCCAGTTTCTCGGATAAATAACGCAGGCTCATCTCCAGCACCGCCTGTAACTGGACATATTTAGCCGGCCCTAAGCCTTTGTGCTGGCAAAAGGTTTTACAGTCCGCCGCCAGTAACGCACGCAGAGAACCGAACTCTTCCAGCAACTGGCCAGCCAGCTCAATCACATTCATGCCCGGCAGGCCAGTGCGTAAAAAAATGGCCAGCAGCTCCGCATCCGACAGCGCATTAGCCCCACGCTGCAGCAATTTTTCCCTGGGACGCGACTCCGCAGGCAAGTGTTTCAATACCATGGCGTTTCAACCCTTTCACTGTGTCTGTGCCAAAGAAACGCACATGTTGCTCCCGAGACAAAGCCCGGTCGTTGAAAATGCGGCGGCTGGCGCAGCTCTGGTGTCGTGTTACAACGCTCCGGCCTTGCCGTGTCGAGCGATTGCCCGATCTTGGTCATCCGCCACAACCTGACCGGCACTTTTCTCGCGACTAAAGCGATGAAACCTCGTCGCTTTGGTGATATCTTGTTGCCAGTTTTTTCACGACACAGGCAAGCGAATGAAAACTCTGGCAGGAAAGAAAATACTTCTGGGGATCAGCGGCGGCATCGCAGCATACAAGTGTGCGGAGCTGACACGGCGTCTGATTGAACGAGGCGCAGAGGTTCGCGTCGTCATGACCCCGGCCGCCAAGGAATTCATTACCCCGCTCACCATGCAGGCCGTTTCCGGTCATCCGGTGGCCGACAGCCTGCTCGACCCCGCCGCCGAAGCCTCCATGGGCCATATTGAGCTGGCAAAATGGGCAGATTTAGTGCTGCTGGCACCCGCCTCCGCCGATCTGATTGCCCGCCTCCGTGCCGGCATGGGTAACGACCTGCTGACCACCTTATGTCTGGCCACCGATGCGCCGATTGCTGTCGCGCCGGCCATGAACCAGCAAATGTATCGCCAGCCGGCCACCCAGGACAACTTGTCTGTGCTGGCGAGCCGGGGACATCAAATCTGGGGCCCTGCCAGCGGCGAGCAAGCCTGTGGCGATGTCGGTCCGGGCCGGATGCTGGAACCGATGGCACTGGTGGGTGAGATAGAAAACGCATGCCAGCCACAAGACTTAGCCGGTGTCCGTATCGCCATTACTGCCGGCCCGACCCGGGAAGCGCTGGATCCGGTGCGCTACCTCTCCAACCACAGCTCAGGAAAAATGGGCTTCGCCATTGCGCAGGCTGCAGCACAGCGCGGCGCCAGCGTCACGCTGATCAGTGGCCCGGTCAACCTTGCGACCCCGGCCGGTGTTAACCGTATCGACGTAGAAAGTGCTGTAGACATGCATCTGGCCGCCACTGAGCAGGCCAAGGCGCATGATATTTTTATTGGCTGCGCGGCAGTGGCCGATTTCCGCCCGGCGGAAATCGCGTCACAAAAAATGAAAAAGCAGCAAGGACAGGACGAGCTGGCACTGAAACTGGTGAAAAATCCGGATATTATCGCCACCGTCGCTGCCCTGACTGACCAACGTCCGTTTACTGTCGGCTTTGCCGCCGAAACACAGGACGTCGCTCGCTATGCGCAGGATAAATTACAACGCAAAAACCTTGACCTGATTTGTGCCAATGATGTCGCACAACAGGGCCAGGGATTTAACAGTGAGACCAATGCCCTGCACCTGTATTGGAAGAACGGTGACAAGGCGCTGCCCCTGACTGACAAAGCATCATTGGGGCGCCAATTAATGACAGAGATCATCAACCGCTATAAAGAGCAAGCCTAAGCCGGTTTCGTTGAACCCTCAGCGAAACCGGTAAAAACCCTCAGCGGTTCATTCATTTTTGGCAGCCAGCTCTCAAGCTTACACTCTGGCTGTCGATACAGATAACACTGCCTGATCCAGACACTTTCCATGCCCTGTACGCATGGCTAAGATAGTCAGGCTTTTTCTGTCCGGACACAGTCTTATATCGAAAAGGAACGGTTATTCATGGCTGGCAATAAAAAAAACAACCGCCGCGAAGAAATCTTACAAGCGCTGGCTGAAATGCTGGAATCAAACCAAGGCAGTCAGCGTATTACCACAGCGAAACTGGCAGCTCAGGTGGGCGTTTCCGAAGCCGCGCTGTATCGCCACTTTCCCAGCAAAGCCCGTATGTTTGAAGGCTTGATCGAGTTTATTGAAGATTCGATCACCACACGCATTAACCGTATTCTGGATGATGAAAAAGACACCATGACCCGACTGCGTATGGTGCTGCAATTGTTGCTGGTGTTTGCCGAGCGCAATCCCGGGCTCACCCGCATCATGACAGGCCATGCCCTGATGTTTGAGCAAGACAGGCTGCAGTCGCGCATCAACCAGCTGTTCGAGCGCATTGAAACCCAGCTGCGTCAGATCCTGCGTGAGCGCAAACTGCGCGAAGGGCGTGGTTTCCCGATTGATGAAAACCTGTTATCCGCCCAGCTGCTGGGCCAGGTCGAAGGCAGCTATAACCGCTTTGTGCGCTCCAGCTTCCGTCACAAGCCGAATGACAATTTTGATGCCTACTGGGAACTGCTGACCGGTCAACTGAGCTAACCTTTTCACCGCCATCTATTGTATCGGGCTCAGCACACAGCGGCATTCAGCACAGAAAAAAGGGTTGGCACATGGCCAACCCTTTTTCATCGCATTCTCTGCCCTGTAACAAGCTGAATCAGATACCGTACTGAGCGCGATACGCTTTCACCGCTTCCAGATGTGCGGCCATGCCGTCCTGCTCTTCCAGATAGCTCACCACATCGCCCAGCGAAACAATCGAGATCACCGCACAACCGAAATCGCGCTCCACTTCCTGAATCGCAGAGAGCTCGCCTTTGCCTTTTTCCTGACGGTCAATCGCCACCAGCACACCGGCCAGATCTGCCCCATTGGCCTGGATGATTTCCATCGACTCGCGGATTGCCGTACCGGCCGTAATCACATCGTCAACCAGCATAATGCGACCTTCCAGCGGGCTGCCCACCAGATTGCCGCCTTCGCCGTGGTTTTTGGCTTCTTTGCGGTTAAAGCAGTAAGGCGTGTCCACATCATGGTGATCGGCCAGTGCGACCGCAGTCGTGGTGGCGATCGGAATGCCTTTATAAGCAGGGCCAAACAAGACATCAAACTCAATGCCGGAATCAGCCAGTGCCGCGGCATAAAAGCGGCCCAGACGCGCCAGATCGCGGCCGGTATTAAACAGGCCGGCATTAAAGAAATACGGGCTCTGACGGCCAGACTTCAGGGTGAACTCACCAAACTTCAAAACGCCTTTTTCCAAAGCAAATTCGATGAACTGACGCTGATATGCTTTCATTGTTTCTCCTCGAGCGATTGGTCACATGCTTCAGCCAGACACGGGCGCTGGCCGGTCAATCCGCCGCAGCCTTCGCTTGCTGCAGGCAAAAAAAGCGGCTCCGACAGGAACCGCTCCAAAAACATTAACGTTCCAGCGACGCCTGCTGGATAGTGATGATCTCGGCAATGCCGTCTTTGGCTAACGACAGCATCGCCATTAATTCTTCCGTACTGAAGGCTTCCCCTTCCGCCGTGCCCTGAATCTCAATAATCTTGCCATCACGGTTCATGATGACATTCATATCGGTTTCAGCATTGGAATCTTCGGCGTAATCCAGATCGCACACAGGCGTGCCCTGATAGATGCCCACAGATACGGCTGCGATCGTGGTTTTCAGCGGGTTCTTCTTCAACTGACCTTTTTCCAGCATCAGATTGATCGCATCGGTCAGCGCCACCATGGCACCGGTAATCGAAGCGGTACGCGTGCCGCCATCGGCCTGAATCACATCACAGTCGACCGTGATCATTTGCTCGCCCAGCACTTCCAGATCCACCGCTGCACGCAGGCTGCGGGCAATCAGACGCTGAATTTCCAGTGTCCGGCCGCCCTGCTTTCCATTGGCCGCTTCACGACGGTTCCGGGAATGGGTCGCGCGTGGCAGCATGCCGTATTCCGCCGTCACCCAGCCCTGGCCTTTTCCTTTCAGCCAGCGCGGCACGTTTTCTTCAACACTGGCGGTACAGATGACCTTGGTATCGCCAAACTCAACCAAAACCGACCCTTCGGCATGGGCGGTGAAATGACGGGTGATAGTAATAGGACGAACTTGACTGGCACTTCTTCCACTTGGACGCATCGGGTTTCACCTTGGCTGAGATTGGGTACTGAGCGCTGACCGAACCGTGGTCAGCAGACATTAACCAGCGATTATAGCCAGATCTGCGTCGCAGTGCACGCCTGTCCGCACCCGCCTGCCGAGGAGAGATTTCCATTATTCGCACCGGCGCGTATAATCAAGCCATCATTTCTTAAGGGCCGACAGCCAATGATTCACAGTATGACCGCCTATGCCCGTCGCGAAGTAAAAGGCGACTGGGGCAGTGCCGTTTGGGAAATCCGCTCGGTAAATCAACGATACCTGGAAACTTACCTGCGTCTGCCAGAGCAGTTCCGCAGCCTGGAACCTGTCCTGCGCGAGCGCTTCCGCCAGCGTCTGGCCCGGGGCAAGGTGGAATGCAGCCTGCGCTTTGAAGCCAGTCCGGCTGCCAGCAGCGAACTGCGTATCAATGAGTCTTTAGCCAAGCAAGTGATCAAGGCGGCCAGCTGGGTCAAAGAAGCGGCCGGTGAAGGCAATATCGGCCCGTTTCAGGTCCTGAACTGGCCCGGCGTGATGGAAACGCCTGAGCAAGACATGGACACCATCAACCAAGAGTTGCTGACCGCATTTGACGGCGCGCTGGACGACTTCCTGGCCGCCCGTGCCAGCGAAGGCGCCAATATGAAAGATCTGATTGACCAGCGTCTGGCCGCGATTTCAGAAGAAGCCGGCAAAGTGCGCGCGCTGATGCCGGAAGTGATGCAATGGCAACGTGACCGCATTCTCAACCGTCTGGAAGAAGCTAAAGTTGAGCTGGATGCCAACCGCATCGAGCAGGAACTGATTCTGCTGGCGCAGAAAAGTGATGTCGCCGAAGAGCTGGACCGCCTGGATTCTCACGTCAAAGAAACCCACAAGATCCTGAAAAAAGGCGGCGCCTGTGGCCGTCGCCTGGACTTCATGATGCAGGAGTTCAACCGCGAATCGAACACCCTCGCCTCGAAGTCCATTAACACAGAAATCACCGCCTCGGCCGTTGAACTCAAAGTGCTGATTGAGCAGATGCGCGAGCAGATCCAAAACATAGAGTAACCTTCACCAGCGGTCAAACACGGACGTAAAACCATTTTAAATCATTACATTATGAAAAAATGACACTCATAACATCCATTGCGAACCTACTAAGTTTGGGTAGTTATGGGTAGTAGATTGGGGAGTATTTTCTCGCTATAGTTTGTTTAGCGAGATTTTACTCCCCAATTTTTTGAGGTCGAGAAATGGGCAATTTGCATGACAAAACCGTTAAAAAACTGATCAAGGAAAAATCATCCGTCCGACACTCCGATGGCGATGGACTGTATTTGATGACTCCCAAACGCGGGGATGCCTACTGGATGCTGCGCTACACCACACCAGCAACTAAGCTTCGGCGCGAGTACACTATCGGTAAAGTTGATGACTGGTCACTGGCCGATGCTCGTGATGAGGCCGCCAAGCTGAGGTTAGCGATCAAGCGTGAAGGAGTTGATCCCGTCCAAGAACGCAAGAAAGTTAATCAGAATCCCTTTAAAACCCTGAATGATTTGTATGCTGACTATCATCAGCTCCGCCAGCGACAAATTGCTACCCACGAAAAGGAAAAGAGCCTTTACGAACGAGAGGTGGCTTGGCGTATCGGTAAAGTCGAGCTGGATAAAATAAGACCACTCGACATCAGTGAAATCCTACGGGATATCGTTAATGGTTATGGTGATAAACCACCAAGACCAACTATATCTAACGATGTAATGCGTATGCTTAAGCGCATTTTTGATCATGGCATCAAGCTCAATGTTACTCAGTTCAACCCTGCAAGCCCTTTTCGACCCAAAGATGCAGGTGGGGAGGAACAAGCTGCAAACGACCCTATGACCGAAACCGAAGTCGTTGAGTTCTTTACCAAGCTCAGAGTGATCCCTGCGCAATTCAGCCGAGAGAACTATTTGGCTTGTGCTTTGTTGATTGCGACTTGTACTCGGAAAATGGAATTATTGGCCGCCCCATGGCATGAGTTTGATTTGCCAAACCGAGTGTGGCATCTGCCGAAAAACCGCACCAAGAAACGTCGCGCAATCGACATTCCTCTCAGTGATGCAGCCCTGTTGTGGTTGGAAGAGCTGAAGATCCGCAGTTGTGGTAGCGAATGGGTATTCCCAGCCAGACGAATAAGCAAAAAGGCACGTACCCCACATGTCTGCGAGAATACCCTAAACCATGCACTGAAGAAGTTGTTCGAACAGAACTTTTTCTCGTTTGAAAAGCGCCGGGTGCATGACCTAAGAGGCACCGCCAGAACCCGAATGGGCAAGATGAATATTCCTGACAATATAGCTCAACGATGCCTTAACCAAATTCCAGGTAACCGAACTGATGGTATCTATAACAAAGATGCTTATTTTGAGGAGCGCAAAGTGGCTCACAACATGCTTGGTGAGTGGCTGGCTCCAATTGTTAATGGCGATGAGGCAAATAAGATTGTCAATTTTGACATGGTTTTTAAATCACAATTTTCACGGCAATAATTGCCGTGAAATTACAAATTTACAAACCAAAAATCCAAATCAGTTTGAAAAACCTGAAAATCACGTCGATAATCAACGTGTATTTTATTTTTTATAAACCAAAATGGGATCAGTCATGCTGAACACTGAAGCCAGACAGCAACTACAGAAACTGCTGCCGTTGGATATGCTCGCCACCAAATCATGGCTGGAGACGCAAGGACTCAACCTGCATTTTCTGGACAATGCAGTACGGAGCCAAACGCTGATCCCTGTCGCAGCCGGTGTTTACACTAGGCAAGAAGCGAGACTATCCTGGAAAGGAATCGTTGCCTCGTTGCAACGCATGGCCGATGTCCCTGTCCATGTTGGAGGTCTGACAGCGTTAGAGCTGGAAGGACTTGGCCATTACCTGTCCAAAGGAAACAAACCCAAAGTTCACCTCTATTCTGCTGAGATGCTGCCTAGATGGCTGGCTAGAATCGATGCGCCAGCACAATTTGAGTGGCATGGCACTCGTCGCCTATGGCCAGAGACGCTAATGCAAGACAACCAGTACCTGAGGCAAGATAGCTGGCAAGCATCTCTTCCTTCATTACATTATTCCTGTCCAGAGAAAGCCATTTTGGAGCTTTTAGCTATAGTGCCCAATACCATCAGCTTTGAACACGCTGACCAACTTATGCAAGGATTACACAACCTATCGCCTCGTAAGCTGAATTCCTTGCTGAAAGCCTGTAGCAGTATCAAAGCAAAGCGACTCTTTCTCTGGCTGGCAGGAAGACATCAACACGCTTGGCTTAAATACCTCACACCAGAACAGTATGCACTGGGCACTGGTAAACGACTGATCGCTAAAGGCGGCAAACTAGAGCCAACCTGGCAAATAACAGTGCCTAAGGATATGTGAAAACATGAATAGACAAAGCCACTACTACCGACAAGTGCAGCTACTACTCAGGATTATTCCTTTTGTTGCGCAGCACGACTGTTTCGCTCTCAAAGGTGGAACCGCTATCAATTTGTTCGTTCGTGACTTTCCTCGACTTTCGGTTGATATCGACTTAGTTTTTCTGCCCATGATGGAACGGAATGAAGCCCTGCAGACCATCAAGAGCAACCTAGATACCCTGGCCTCCACGATAACGGCTAACATCGACAATACTCGTGTTGTCCGCTCCTTCCTGGATAAATCAGATGCTCTGCGTTTATTGGTGGAGCGAGATAACGTTCAAATCAAAATTGAACTCTCCCCTGTACTACGCGGTACGGTTTACGACCCCCAAGTCATGCCAGTAAGTGGGGCTGTTGAAGATGAGTTTGGTTTTGCAGAAATGCCAGTGGTGAATTTTGCCGATTTATACGCGGGGAAAATCTGTGCAGCACTGGATCGTCAACACCCGAGGGATCTTTTCGACGTCAAGCAACTACTTGATAACGAAGGACTCACCGATGAGCTTCGCAAAGCCTTATTGGTTTATATTATTAGCCACCCACGTCCTATTGCCGAACTACTTAGACCAAACTTCAAGGACATTTCAGGTGTTTATGAAGGAGAGTTTCGGAATATGGCCGATCAAGACATTCCCCAAGCGGAACTCGAAGCAACTCGCGAGCAGCTGGTGAGGCTCATAAACTCGTCTTTGACGCCTCAAGAGCGATCATTTTTACTGTCTTTCAAAAATCGCTCCCCCGACTGGTCTCTTTTGGAGCTTTCAGGAATCGACCAGTTACCTGCTGTTCGTTGGAAAATGCAAAACCTGGCCAAAATGAACCCCGAGAAACATTCCGAAGCTTACCATCGGCTTCAACAAATATTGACGATATAAAAGCCCCACCCTACACGGGACAGGGCTCGAACTTTACTCAAGCGGCTTTTCTCTGCTCAATCCACCATAGCAGATCTGAAAGCCGCCAAGCTACACAATGGGCGCTCAGTCTGACCCGTTGGGGGGCTATGCCTTGCCGTTCCATCATCCACCACTGAGTGCGACTGACGCCAGTGATCATCTTACGGTCAGGCTCTCTGACCAGTCGCTCGCACTGACCTGATTGACTGAGCACTTGAGTACGAACTTCTTCACTAGGCAAAACGAAGGTTTGTTCACTCATTGCATTTTCCTCCGAAGACTAACTGGGAAAAGTGGGAAACTGGGATATAAGCTGTGCTAGTCATCAATTTCTAGCTCCTGTATCCCTGCAAAAACTCGGTCTGGCAAGAGTGCAAAAAAACGTCTCGATCTGCCATTTACCATAAGCTTTAATGTTGCACGTTCGGGCTCATTGGTAGTTAGCCATCCTCGTTGGAGTAAAGGCATTACCTCGCGCATATACTGCCCAGGCATTTCCAACTGGCGCAAAAACTGGCTTTTATCGATGAGCCATTGCCGCTCGCCATTAACATCTCTGGAATATCCGAGCAACGAAGCGGTATTCTGCTGCCCCATAGGAGATAGAGCCTTTTCCCATTTTGGCAGCAAGACTTTTAAGCGGGCCAAGACCTGATGTTCCTCTGTGTTCATGACGTGGCCACGAGCTGCTAACCACTGACCCAAGACTTGCTTCACAGAATCAATAGACTCTTCCTCATCCCAAGGCACCAAATAATTGCGCGAAGCTAAAGCAAGCGCAGTAGCGACCAGAGCAAAGCGTTGCAATACCCGAATCACTTGGGAAGACATACTACTGGTACGCCATTGATCAACCAGCCGCTGAATCTCTGATTTGGTATAATGAGCAAGTTCATCCGTCGATGTCAGCAGATTCATCCATTCGGGAAATAAGCTTCCGTAGTATCGGCTGGTCTGAGACTTCACATGATCGACAAACAATTGCGGACGTTGAAAGCGATGCAATACATCAAAAGCTCCGAACTGACCAAATACCGGGATTTCAACCAAACGAATCTGTTGCCCGGCCTTAGGCCGTTTGCCAAGCGATTCAAATACCTCTGACAACCATACTTCACCAGTACTCAACGCCAACGTTCGCCAGTGGGATGGTTTTGCTAATCCCCCACTCTCTGTAGCCCGCAATTTACTGGTACCGGCGACAATATGATAAGTTGCAATATCAACATCCTCAGGACGCGCTAAGCCAATTTCATCAAGCCCCAGCATCATATCGTGTTGTTCAGCGGCAACAGCAGCCAAGCCATTGGCCGTCGAAATCCAGCTGCGGACGAAAGATCTATCACTATAGACAGATGCTGCCAGTTCAAGCAGCGACGTCTTGCCAGTCGACGAAGGCCCTACCAAATGAAAAATACCATTCTCTACTGCGGCGGGATGCAGTAGCGGTGCAGACAGTGCCACGCCCACCACAAAAATCATCAGCGGATTTCCAACACATAAGGCCCCAACCTGAGACTGCCACTGTGCTAAAGTACCAGCGCGTTTAAGCATCGACTCATTGAGCTGACCCGCGTAATAGTATGGTTCTGAGTTTGTACCAACGCACCAATCCTGAGTGACATAAACACTGTCATGCCATCCTGTTGAATCGACACAAATTCCCGCAGGGGCTTTTAGAATCTCTTGCAGCAAATAGCGCTGCAAACGCGACCAGCTTTGTGGATAGGGCTCTAACCAATAGCCAGAATCAATCAGGGCGTCCTTAATCAAGCGAGACTGGTCACCATGTAATACCCGGTTGAATACTATGTCCTGTAGCAAAACGCCATCCATGTTGCGCCACTGGATTAACGCACCAAACCCATGCTTCTTGGATTGCTTTCGAGTTCTGGCGATTACTTTTATCCACCCACCTACAACTTGGCGTTCTTCTTTTTCCAGACATTCAAGGTGAGTCTCTGTAAGATGAAATCCCATTCTTACCTCCCGCCAATTAGAGCTCAGCCATCCAGCGACGAACATCACTCGCTCTAAATCTGACGGCCTTACCTTCTGGATTGGGCTTAATAGGCTGAGGAAACTTGCCTGCTTTGACATAACGGCGCAAAGTGGGCTGGGACAGTTTGGTTAGTGAACACACTTCTTCATACGTGAGTAGATTGTTCAGTAATGCGATATTCATATGCTAGTATCTCCCATAACATCTTGATTTGTCATGAGCGATCATACCGTTCACCGAGTACAATCCTCGTCGCTGGAATTGTCCATTTTGGGCACATTGAGCGATATTTATCGGTGCTGCAAATACAGGAATGAGAACAAAGAATTAAAACTATCGACTCACAAACCATAATGTAACAAATTGAATTTTAATGACTAAATCTAAACCGTTACATGTCACACTGTTCATTCGTGACATGTAACGCCAGAATTTTTATTCTAAACACTCACAGAACTGTTCAGAATATTCATGGAGAGCGCTATGGCTAAAACACTGAAACAAATGCTGGAAGAACAGCCTGAGCATATTGTTGCTGCGGCGGCAGAAAAGGCATCATTGATACTGGCGGAGCTGGATAAGAAAAAGCAGCTCGAAGAGGGAGGGAAAATGGCTGGAAGTGATGAAAGTTAATCGTCACTAAAGGTCCGGAAGTCATAATCATAGCTTCCCAAAAGCCATCGTCTCTGTTGCCGACGCTTCGCTGGTGTTGCCCGAGCAATGCTATGCCGCTGCTTGAACATCAACACGATAATCACTGAAGCGCTCAATCCTAACGCTGCTGGCCATTGAAAACACAGCAGAACAAACCATGCAAACGCCATAAGCCTTGGAAAGCGCACGCACCAACCAAATACACGCCAGAACCACACGACTAAGGGCAAACAAAGCAGAAACCAAGCAAAGCTGGTATTGCCATACGCGGCTAATCCGATGACAAAAACCAGCATCAAGAAAATATTACTCAGGTGTTTCATCATCAGACCCTCTCTAAAACTTTCACATGTGAAAGTCAGCACGTTTAAATAAGTGTTACTAAAAGCAGACTAACACCACATTGAAAAATGCAAGTTCCAGCCACTAATCGCCACCCTTGCCACCCTTGGAGTTCATCTTGTTGGCTCTGTAACTGTATAAACTCCAGACGAACACCAGCGTGAAAAACCCCCAGAGCCCAAACATCCCCCATTCAAAAGCAGTCATCCTTTTTCCTCTCGCGGTTAGTTCTCAATAAATCATGGTCCCGACACAGAGAAAAAACAATAAATAATTGAAAAATAATAACTTTGCTCTGTCAGAACATTTTATAAAAACACAAAGGACAACATTCCACACTGGAAAATATCTGATTATTCCCGCCCAATACCTAGCCAATAACTTTCCACATAACTATCTATCTGGAATGTTGCTCATCAAATTCCACATAAGTGGAATCTCACGGCAAAATCATCGGTTGGAATAAATCGGCAGGGATTCCTATCTATCTGGAATCTTAGTGATTAAATTCTATTCTGGAGTATTGCTATTAAGATTCCAGCACTAAGAGCTGCGGTGATACAGAAGGCTATTGAGTTGCTATTTAGCTAGAAGCTTTTGAGCAAATCTTGGCTTAGACTATTAAATACGGCCCAAAAACCACTTCCGAGTTCCTTGTCATTAAAGTTCCGATTACAAAAACACCCAAAAACGACTTATTGATCGTTTTTGGGTAGCTAATACCGTGACATGGTTGTGGGTGGTGAAAAAGCAGACTCTTAGCCTTAAGATCCCGAAAGCCGCTTCCATACTTTCAAATAGTCTTCGCCGGACAGCGAGGAATTATCAGGTTTCAAACGCGCCCAATCATCCGGTTTCAAAGACTTCAGATATTCGCTGGCTTTTCGAGGTGACAGAGTATTTTCTGCACCGGCTTCAGTTCGAGCCTTAAAGTCTTCACCGGCACGTTCAGCAATACTACGCGGAACGCTGTTCATCCGCATCAACACGCCTTCTTCGGTTTTTACACCATGGTAAAGCATCGCTGGAAGGTTATTTAATCTGCGCTTTTCTTCGTCTGTCATGGCTTCAAAATCAAGCCCTGAAGTTGGCATTTTGCTTAATGCCGACAACCCCCAAGCGCCATTATTGGCCAAATCTCTATAAACTGCTCTGCAAGCTTTAGATATTTGATCTGTAAGGCTATCACCTTCAAAGTAAGTCTTCGCTATAGATTCAATGGAGCTACCTGTTACCCAAGCCTGGGTAATATCAGCAAGTTTACGATGACTATTCCCCTGTCCTTTACTAATCTCTTTTAAACTTTCTTGTAACTGCGGAACCCGCAGCATAATCCCCATCAAGCTTGGCAGCACAGACTTCGATTTATCGCCAAATAGACTCGAAGGCTCCCAATCTGCAAGCGTTAACTTGTTTTCAAGGTTATTCAAATCCAATAAAGTTGAACGAACCCCCTCAGGAGAGAAGCCTGTAACATCAGCAAGAGAAGCATTTTCTGGATGCGCAGCTAACTTTCTAACATATCCTTTGGTAGCTTCAAGAAGCGCATCGGCTTTCTCTTGCGAGGCTTTATCAGCTTTAGCGCGAAGAGAACCAAACCCGTAGGTATTTCGCAGTAATTGTTCTGCTTCACCAATTACAGCGTCCAAATTACGTTTTTCATTCCATAAATGAGCGATATAGCTTCTGAAGTCTGCCCATTGTTCTTGCTGCATAACCCAAGATAAGTTTGCTAATTCCCCCGCAGCTTGAAGATCATCCAGCATTCCTTCCAGGCGGGAAACTAACGATGCAGTTGCATCACTAACATATTTCCGGATCTCATTCGGCTGTGCACCTGCTGCAATACCGATAACGCCTACGCTATCATGGCCGATACGCCCAGCTCGACCCGCTAGGTTCCAAAATGCCCGATGCGACATTTCATTGCCGTAAGGCAATTTTCTCGTCGCAAGAAAAACAGATGAAACAGGGAAGTTAAGCCCTTGTGCAATGGTTGTCGTCGCGCACATCACTCGAATATGGCCAGCTTCTGTAAGCCATTCGATTAATGAAAGCGCCTCAGCGGGTAAGCCTGCATGATGCACAACAACACCTTTTGACAGCATATCAATTAGCTCAAAGTCCTCACTAATTTCAGCCGCTAGAAAACGCTGAACCAGTTTAATGTCTTCATGCACCGAAACTAAAGGTTCAAGCTCTGCGGCAACTTTACGAGCAATACTCCAAGCATCTGGAATCGTCTGCGCTACAGCAATACTGGTACCACGCTTAGAGAACACCTTAGCCATAGCAACAGCCTGTGTTGCGAGCCCTTTAGCGCTAGAGTACGTCAGTTTTTGCAGAGGGCGGTTACCATCTACATTGTGGATTCCTTTAAGGTGAATCGTCCGTTGAGTAGTCGTCAACGTTTCAAAACTTAAATTCCAATCACCACGTTTTTCACCTTTATGAATATCAAATAAGCCAACAATTCTCTCATTCGGTTGCCAAGCAGAGGTGCCCAAGCTGATGCTTCGGCCACGATCAGCGGCTAGCCATTGAGCTAAATCGTTAGCATTCGGCACAAATGGCATCAATAGTAAGAAGTTTGCCCGAGGTGATTCTTGCTTAATCGTTGCAAGCAGAAGTTCAATGCGCAAGCCACGAGACTCATCTTCAATATTATGAGCTTCATCCATTACAACCAGAGCCAATGGGCGAGCGACTTTTTTGTTTCTCATCACCAATTGAAGTTTCTCAGGTGTTGCAACCAAAACCTGAAAAGCACGTGCTTCACCCAAAAGCGCTTCTTCAAAAGCATCGACTTCAATCGCGCCAGTTAACGGCTCAACTTGAATACCTAATGGGCCAAAATCTTCACGTAATCGTCGGGTAATTTGAGAAACCAAAGCGCGAGTTGGCGCAACATAGGCCACCCAACCATCATCCTGATCAAACTGATTCAGCGCTTGCAACATGCGGAACTGTGCCAGCGCGGTTTTACCGCCGGATGTAGGCAAATCAACAATTACCGCTCTGCTGGCTTGATCGAGTAAACCTTGCTCTTGCAATGCCGCTCGTTGCGGCGGTAACAGTTCAAATAAGCTCTTGTGCTTAGTCACATGGGAAACAAAGCGTGTCACACGGGAGTTAACCGTATGCGCCACCCACCATAAAGAGCCAGCGACCATTTTTCGGCTTGCGACATGTAACCAGCGTAAAATCATTTCGAGCTGCGGGTCTTTCGAGGCTTGTGCCGCTTTTTGCGCCGCCTCAAAATGCTGATCTAATTGTGCATCGATCGCTACCGGTTCGCCTTGCAGCATGTACACCGCTAAACGCTCTGTTGCTTTGGCCCAGTGATAAAGCGCCACTAAACGCATGGCGATGCTTTGCGCCTCTGCACCTTGAGTTTGCTCTAGTAACGCTTTTTCATAGTTTGCTTGATCGTTTCGTAAACCAAGCACAATCTCTGAAATCTGATCTAAGTCGTCCCAGCGGTTTTTGCGAAGCAGTCGCAACCAGCAATCAAAAATTCGGTAAAGCAAACGCTTATCCCAAGTAACACCAGCCACACTGGGTACTGCTACTGTACTGTTCTGCTCTTCAAACCATCGACGTAAATCGGTCCAGCGATCGGCGCAATACGCCAAACCCGACACATGCAACACATGAAACAAGCGCGCCTCATTGTCACTCGGTACGGGTAACACACGATAAAGCCCGAACGCTCGAAACGCGCCAGCTTGTGCAAGCTCACGAATATTTTTATTGTCCTGATTGGCTACTGGGTGCAACAAAGCGCCAATGCCTTCGATCGCGGCCAACTCATACGCCGTTGCTACTTGCTCTAACAAGTCGCTGTCAAACTCAGTTGCCGCATGTTCAAGTAGATTACCCAGCGCCACATCAACCAAGCGCCGTTCAGCCATTTCCATAGCTTTATCACGCCGCTCAGCGCTAATGGACTGAACAGCCCAATGCTGATCTACCTGTAGTAAGTGCTCTTGTGAAAGCGTCATGACGCCTCCTGCATAGCCGCTTGAGCACGAGCAGACAGCGTACCAATCATGTTTAGGGGAAGGTATAAAGCGTACATTTCAATATCAGTTTGCACTGGACAATCGGCCGCCAGTGCTTTTGCTCGGCCAGCAATATCAGAAGCGCTTGGGGCAATATCGCGCACCAAAACACCATAAACAGCAACGTCCGTTGTATTCGAGCTAAAATAGCGTTTGGCAGCGCTTTTAAACATCGGTTCCCACGGAGCTCGCACCGCATGGAGTCCTAAATAACGTAAGAGAGCATCTTTTACTTGGCGATTATCTCGTAGCCCAAACAATTGGGTACCCAAGCTGGTCATCACGCTTGGCGGCGCTTTGTTCTCTTCAGACGTTTTTACTTCACCAAACGCAAAACGGTAGGGAAGCTCAGCATCCTTTACAGGTTGAAATCCAGTCAAATCGCACCCTGCTGGGCTGGCGTTCGGGTTTTTAAGATCACGCCCTGTGGGCCACGGAAACACGCAATTGCCTTTATCTGCCACAAAGGCTTCGGCAATAGCTTCGCCCACCCGCCAATTATCAGGCACGGTTTCATCGATCAGCGCTTGGCGTAAACCCTCTTGCTCAAACTCCGTGCTCACGACACTGCCAAGTAACTCCTGGAGCTCATCATTGCCTGCGGTATCTTGCAAAATATGCTTTACGGGGCCAGCTAACATCTCGTTCACTTGCTCGTCCTGATAAGACAAGCCATGAGCAATCACAGGCTGGGTGCCAGCATCATAAGCAAGCGTCGGTGCAGGCATAGACATTAAACCAATTCTCCCTTAAAGGCTCTATCTAAAATTGAAGGCATCAGGGCCTCTAGCTCAGTCGCATTTTCTGATTGAGCTTGTTTAATTTTTTCAACATAGCTTTGCAGTTGATTAAACCAAAGCTGCTTATCGTAATCGGGTACAGGAACCTTAATTTTCTCTAATCTTTTCATCGCTAAGGTTCGGTTTCGGTCTGCACTACCAGGCGAAGCTGCCTGTACTTGTTCAATACCCTCTTGAGTCAGAAGATAAAACGCCAGAAAGTTTGCAGTTGTTACCCCTTCTACAGGCACACATGTGATATACCTGTGCGACCCAACTCGACCGTGATCATTATCTCCAGCAGCAGCAATAGCGCCTTCCCAGGCTTTAATATTACTTAAGACCAGATCACCAGAGTGGACGGTATACAGCTTTTGCCAATCGAGTTCCGCACCGATTAACGTCGGCTTGTGGAAAATACCTTTGCCAAAAGACCGAGCACCCAGTTCTGGATATTCGCCATCAACTGTAATTTCAATTTGTCTTCTAACAATCGGAGCCACTTCCGACATCGGCTTGTAGACAGCGCCTTCAATAATTTTATGGAAGGCACTACTCAGCATTGCTTGCGCATCATCAAGCATTGCGGCTCTTAAATTTTTTACTTCTTCAATTTTACTAATAACGAAGTCAATATGATTAACAATCTCTTTTTGTTTTTCCAGTGGAGGTAAAAATACTTCTACTTCAGCAATATCTTTTACTTTCAAAGAAACGTTTGATGTTCCCTTCATGAGTGGGACTAGAACATAGTCTTTGCTTGATTGTAGGTAATAGTATAAGTATTTAGGATCACAAATCTCTGAGTTAGTTGGCACCAAAGCAACCATAATATTCGCGAGGGCAAACTTGCCGGTTTGATAGTGGACTCGATGAATCGCTGCATTGCCATGCCCAGTGGAGGACACAAGAGGAATACAAACCGCCTCTGTATCAAATTGGTATCTGTTAGCAGATCTTCGAAATTCAGCGGTTACGACCAAAGGAAAATCACCAGGCTCAGTTTTTAAAGTTGGAGATTCACCTTTAACCAGATCACAAAAATCTCGTATTTTTAACTTGTTCGACAAAGCCATAGTCAATTCTTCAATGCTCCTTTAATCTCAGTTAAAAGAGTTAGAATCGTTTGTTCTTTGCCCATTAATCTTTCCAATAGATACTCAGGCGGCGTATGTTCTAGTGCCGCTAAGCTTCGAGGGTTTCTAAGGTCTAAATTGACGGCTACAAGTTTCCCCTGCTCATCGTATTTAACCACATCGGAAGACTTAATTTTCCATGAATACTGAGTATCTTTCCTATTATCCCACCAGTTAAGGCACTCTGAAAAAGCACTGTAATCTAATGGGTTTGTTTTTGTATATTTCCTGCGACCTTCGGGTGTTGATATTTCATAAAACCAAATATCTTGCGTGGGTCCACTACGATCAAAGAAAACCAAATTCGCAGGGATATCCGTGTACGGTGCAAACACACCTTCCGGCAAACGAACAATGGTATGCAGGTTAAAGTTCTTTAACAGCTCTTCTTTAATGCGTGCGCTGATACCATCACTGAATAACGTGCCATTTGGCACAACAACCGCGGCGCGACCGCCATTGTCTGAACCATGACCAGGGCGCTTGAGTTTACGCATGATCAATTGAAGGAACAGCATTGCGGTTTCGGCGGTTTGCATGTCTTCTGGGAAGTTGCCAAGAATGCCTTTTTCTTCCTCACCGCCAAAAGGTGGGTTGGTTAAGATCACATCGACACGGTCTTTGTCACCCATCTCTCGTAGTGGAAAGCGCAGGCTATTTTCTGGGTCAATTCTTGGGTACTCCAAACCATGCAGTAACAGGTTCATTTGTACCAGCAGGTAAGGTAACGATTTGGCTTCACCACCAAAGATACTGCTTTCTTGCAATACTTCGCGGTCTTCGACTGTTTTACACTGGCGATCTAAGTGTTCGAACGCTTCAACCAAAAAACCACCCGTGCCGCAGGCTGGGTCCAATACGGACTCACCCAACTGCGGGTCCATCACCTCAACCATAAAGCGAACCACTGGGCGCGGAGTATAAAACTCGCCGGAGTCACCAGCGGCATCACGCATTTCACGCAGCATGGTTTCGTATAAGCGGCTTAAGGTGTGCATCTCTTCAGATGAATTGAAATGAATGCCGTTTATTTTGTCGACCACATCACGTAACAAATAGCCGTTGATCATGCGGTTTTGCATGCCTTTAAACACGGTCGCAATCACATCTCTGCGATCACCACCGTTGTCACCTTGCAGGCTACGCAAGTACGCAAACAAACCGATGCCACGCGTGCCATCAGGTCGCATTGCCTCGTCGTTGTTAATAAAGGCAATTAACTCGTCGCCGGTGATACCACCTTCAATTGCTGCCCAATCTCGCCAGCGGTATGGCGCTTCGATGGCTGGCTGAAAGCTTTTTCCTTCTAGCACGGCTTCGGTTTCTCGCATTTGCTCTAAGTCGTCGAGAAACTTTAAAAACATGATCCAAGTGAGCATTGGCAGGCGATCGAGGTCGCCATTTAAGCCTTTGTCTTTACGCATGATTTGCCGAGACGATTTAACAATCGCACCTAATTGCTGGGCGGTGGTCATCGGCTGATCTGCTTTCTTTGTTCGTGCCATAAATCGTGTCGTCACTTCTGTTATTGCTGGCTATAGAGCAGCGTTTGTAATTGGTCCACGGCGGTTTTCATTTGCAATGCGCCGCCAAAGAGATTGGCTATTTCCATCACATTGCCATATTCAGAAATGGGCGGTACCTGTAGCGAATCCGGAATACTGAATTGCTTAGGGCCGTGGTCGGTGTATTTATCCAGTAAAGACGTTAAGATCGCGCGGGCCTCTGGGCCATACTGATCAAAAAATCCGGTTTGTTTTTCTTCAAATAGTCAGCGCGCTCTTTTCTGGTTCGCAGCGGTACGTTGAATGCTATGTGACAAAGTAAATCCAATGGATCTGCATCTGTTTTACCCGACTCTGCCACCAAATCATCAAACTGGATCCCGCGTTGTTGTAATTCGAGAATGATCTCTTCTCTCTTTAACGGGTTAGCCCAACTATCTTTTAGTTCGTCCAGTGAGGAAAAGAGGGTCTTTACCTTTTCTGCGGTGTAGTCGGTATATTGGATGACGCGAAGCTGTTTACCGTCTTCGTCTAGCTCATAGACCAAATGAGACGTAATTTTAACGCTGCCACCGTCTACGTAGTACTTTCTCGGTTCGTGCTCCCCTTCATCATCAGCGCCTTCACCTTCAGTATTCACTTCGTATTCACCGGTCTCTTCAGCAACCTCTAACTCTTCACTCTCTGGTGTTAAAGTGTCATCCACTACTTCTTCACCGTCTTCATCAATCACCACTTCATCTTCAATTTCTGGGTAACCGTCAAAGTCAGGATCAGCAAAATTTTGTGTAGCGGAGCCGGTATAATCAATGATATTGAACCACAGCTTGCCGTAATCTTCGCGTAGACGAGTACCACGGCCAACAATTTGCTTGAACTCACTCATTGAGTTCACAACACGCGCAAGCACAACATTTTTACAGGTTGGCGCATCTACCCCCGTTGTTAATAGCTGTGAAGTGGTCAGTATCACTGGGGTACTGGTTTCCAACTCTTGAAAACGACTGAGGTGCCCTTTGCCAATTTTCCCTTCTTCTGATGTCACACGTGCAACGTAATCAGGATGCTTGCGTGAAAGGTCAGAATTCAAGTTATTAAGCGCCCGACGCATTTCATCGGCGTGTTCTTGGTCGACACAAAACACGATCGTTTTTGCAAAACGATCGGTTCGTTTCATAAACTCGGTGAGATGCTTAGCAAACGCATCTGTTCGAGCCTTTAACGCAATAACCCGTTCAAAGTCCTTGGTTTGGTATTCACCATCTGGGATTTCTCGTCCAAAGCGGTCTACATCGCCTTTGCTGGGTCGCCAACCTGCCGCATCGACTTCCGAAATAACTCGGTGTACGCGGTATGGCGCAAGAAATCCGTCATCAATACCTTGGCGCAAACTGTAGGTGTAGATTGGGTTGCCAAAATAACGATAAGTATCGCGGTTATCTTCACGCAGCGGCGTCGCAGTCATACCGATTTGAAAGGCTGGCTCAAAATACTCCAGAATTTCGCGCCAGTTACTGTTGTCGCGGGCACTGCCTCGGTGACATTCATCAATGATAATTAGATCAAAGAAGTCTTGCGGAAATTCTTTATACAAGCCAGGACGACGCTCGTCACTGGCAATGGACTGATAAATGGCAAAATAAATTTCACGACTTTTAACAACTTTGCCGCCTTCAATTTTGTGCCTGGCATCACCAAACGGGGTAAATGTTTTATCCTTTGGGTCATCGACCAACACATTTCTATCTGCCAAAAATAGAATACGAGGCTTTCTGTAGTCTCCCGTCCGATTCCAGCGAGCACTCCACAGCTTCCAGCTAATTTGAAAAGCGACGACAGTCTTACCCGTACCCGTTGCCATCGTAATTAATGAGCGTTTTTTACCTTGAAGAACCGACTGGACTGCGCGGTTTATGGCAATTTGTTGGTAGTAACGTGGGGAATATCCTGAAACATGGTGGTAAGGGGACAGCAAGGTATCAAGATCTTCATCCTTTAAACCTTCATCGCCACAAAGCCGCTTGAATAACTCATCAGGAGTTGGAAAGCGCGACAACAATTGCTCTTCACCAGTGGTGTAGTCAAATTCTAAGATCTCATGACCATTGGTTGAATAAGCAAACTTTAGCCCTAAAATTTCTGAGTAATCTTTTGCCTGTTGCATCCCTTGGCCGACAGGGCTGTTTTCAGGTTTAGCCTCAACAACAGCAATAGGAAAGTCGCGAGTGTACTTAAGTAAATAATCCGCTCGCTTTTGCTCCCCACGTTGAACTTTACTGCCCTTAAACTGAACACGACCATCGGTAAATGTGTACTGTTCAGTTATTGCGCTAGGATTGTTTTCCCATCCAGACTCTTTGAGCTTTGGCGTCACATAGACCCGGCAAGTATCTGCTTCGTTTAAGGCCATACTATTTTTCTTCCTTGCTATCATCTGATGCGCCACCAGATCTAACCCACTGATCCACCTCATCTGCTTTAAACTTCCAAGGCCGACCAATTCTATGAGCTGGCATACCCTTTTTACTGATCCATGAATACACAGTATCTTTGCTTACGCCAAGATATTCGGCTATTTCTTCAACAGATAACCAGCGGTCTGAAGTCACAAGAGCACCAAAAGTTTGACGGATTAAAGTTAGAATCAAATTCTGACATAAAAACCGCAAGAGATAAATCAGCTCAAGTCAGATTAGAGCTGAATAAGGATGAATTAGTAGGAATGGGCTGGATTTAGTGTCTCAAATACCTAACATGTGGGATATGTAATTAACACAAATCCTTTAAATCAGAGTAAACTCACAATAGCCTATTACTGAAGACGCGTTCCCACTTTCCCAGTTTTCCCATATCAATAGGTAGAATATTTGCTTACTTGATGAATGTTTTTTCAGCACAAACCGATTAAACACTTTTTCTATGGGTAGTAAATTGGGTAGTGATTATGATAAAAAGACCAGTGGATAATATAAACAATTGTTTTTATTCAAAAATAAATTTTTAATTTACGAGCAGATCCAGAACATCGAATAAAGTTTTTTTGAGTTGACTTATTCTGACCAAGCCCCTGTTTTCAGGGGCTTGTTGTTTTCATTAGGTTTCAGCATTTTTCCGGTGCTTCAACCAACGGATGCGGCTTCACCTTGCCGATTTAGGCCATGTAATGTTCAATCAGCGATTGAGTGAGTTTGCGACACAGCTCGGTTCCTGCTCGCTTCTCTGCTGCTGACGGACTTGCACAAACAAGCCAATCCCGGACAGAGAACCGAGTACCGCGAATGTCAGCCACAGCCAGCCAGAGTGGAAATCCGGTAAGTCCAGCAGCCAGCCTGCGCCCCAGTTGCCTGCAAACGCAAAGAATCCACCGATACACGAATGCAGGCCGTAATAACTCGCCAGTTTCGCCGGTTCGGCAAAACGTGGCACATAAGCGCCTATCAGCGGGTAAACCATCATCGAACCGGTGCTCAGCAGCATGGCACAGAGTACAAACGGCAATGGCAACCAGGGTTCAAAGTGCAGATTCAGGAACAGAAAGGCACTGCCCATCAGCGCCATCCCAATGCCCATGCCTTTGGCAACACCGAGCGTTTTATCCACCCAGCGACTGACGGGCAGTTGCAACAGCACCCCCATGAAGGACGACACCATAAATACCCAGGTGATGACAGAAGGGGTGCCGGTTTGCACCTTGGCCTGATGAGGTATGGCAAGGTAAAGCTGGTGAAACAGAATCTGATAGACGCTGGCGGCCAGCACGAAGTGCATAAAGGCTTTATGTTTCAGCATCAACCACCAGTCGTGCAGAAACCCCTGCTGCGCTGTGCTGCTTGGAAAATAGCTATCTTTGGGCAGATAATGCCACTGAAGCACAAACAAAAGGCAAAACACGCAGGCTGCAGACAAACCGACCCAGCTGAAACTGACGTAAAACAGGGTCAGGCCAATCAGGGGACCAATCAGCATCCCCGCTTCCTTTGCCAGATTCTGCAACGCAAAAACGCGCTGGCGCTCGCTTGGATCAGGGTACTCGGACGACAGATACGCCTGACTGCTCGGGGTAAACAGCGCGCCGGCAAACCCGGTACAGAAAGCCCCCAGGATAATCGCGCTAAAGCTGTCACTGACGCCCAGCAGAAAGAAACCCACAATGCGGACGGCGCAGCCCCACAGGATCATCTGTTTGTAGCCAAACCGGTCGCCCAGCGTGCCGCCCACCAGGAACAGGCCTTGCTGACTGAGGACACGCAGGCCGATGATCAGACCTATATACCAGCCGTCAAACCCCAGATTCTGCAGATGCTCAGCCAGATACGGCAGCAGCATATAAAAGCCGAGATTAAAGCTGAAACTGTTAAACACCAGAACGCGACCTGCGGCCGACAGCAAGCGCCAGTCATGGGTGAAATGGTGCAATCTCACTTACGCCGCCTTTTTCGAACGCAGGGTACGTACAAAGGGGACACCAGTGTCATCAGTGATCACCCGAGCTTCCACGTTATAAATCTCTTCGACCAGTTCAGAGGTCAGAATCTGTTTGGGATGCCCGCAGGCAACGAGATCGCCCTGCTTCAGTACCAACAGATTATCGGCATACTGCGCGGCCAGATTGAGATCGTGCAAGACCATCAGCGTAATGCATTGCTTCTCTCGGGTCTGGCTGACCAGGTGCTCCAGCAAGACATGCTGATGATGCAGATCCAGCGCACTGACGGGTTCATCCAGCATCATGATTGCCGGATCACGCATTACAGCTTGTGCAAACAGCACCATCTGGCACTGACCGCCACTGAGGGTATTCACACTGCGGTTCGCCAGATGCGCAATCCCGATTTTGTCGAGAATTTGCAGCACCTGATTAAGCGTTTGATCATCGACGCGCAGGCTCAGGGCGTCGAGTCGTCCCAGCAGGATCACTTCAATCACCGTTAGATTGACATCCAGATTGATATCCTGCGGCATGTAACCAAATTGATGTCGCCACTGCGCTAACGATTGATAAGACAAGCGATGACCGCAGTAAACAATCTCGCCGCTATCCAGTTTGATCTCACCGAATAACGTCTTTAAAAGGGTGCTTTTCCCGGTGCCGTTCGGCCCGAGAATCGCGGTGATCTGCCCCGGCTTTAAGTCAAAGCTCATATCACGGGCTAAGGTCAGTGAGCCAAGCTGAATATTGGCTTTGTCGACAGTCAACATGGATTAACTCCGCTTCGCGATAATGAGCCAGAAGAAAAACGGCACCCCAATAATGGCGGTCACGATGCCGATAGGAAACAAAGCGCCCGGCACAATCACTTTAGACAGCACCGAAGCCGTAGACAGCAGAAAGGCACCAATCAAAAACGAGAGCGGTAAAAAGAATCGCTGATCTTCACCCACCAGAATTTTGGCAATGTTGGGCGCAACAATCCCCACAAACCCAATGATCCCGACAAAGCTGGTGATGGTTGCCGTCATCAGAGCGACGATAAACAGTGTTTTCAGCCGCAGCTGCTTCACATTCACCCCGACGCTTTTCGCACGCTCCTCGCCCAAACGTAACGCCGTCAGCTTCCAGGCATCTTTCATCAAAAAGAAGAATCCCGAGATCACCACAATAGCCGTCATCATCAGGTTACCCCAGGTCGCTTTTGACAAACTGCCAAATAGCCAGAACAGGATTTGCTGGCTGAGTTCCGGTGACGAAACAAACTGCACCAATGACAGCAGAGACTGGAAAAGGAACAGTAAGGCGATACCCGCTAAGATGAGCTGACCGGAACTGATATGCCGCATCGAGGCCAGCGCGAACAGGAAACAGGCCGACAACATGCAGCAGACAAACGCCCCGATCGGGACGGCATAGTAGCTCTCTATGCCTAAAGAGCCGAAGTAAAGCGTAATCGCCGCGCCAAACCCCGCTGCCGCCGCCATGCCCAGGGTATACGGGCTGGCCATATTGTTGTTGAGCAGAGTCTGCATCTCAGCCCCGCCGACTCCCAAAGCCCCGCCGACAACAATCGCCATCAATGCAATTGGTAGTCGTAAATCAGTGACGATGATCTGTGTCGAGCTGTCGACCTGGAAAGGTAAGCCAACAAACTGAAAGATGGCATGCAAGACGCGCGTAGCATCCAGCATAGAGGGGCCACTCATAATGTCGAGCACAAAGGATGCCATCAAAACAAGACAAAACATGATGAGCACAATTATGCGACGATATTCGTGTTTTCTTTGTATCTCAATGGCTTGTAATACTGCTGCGGATTGCATCTGACATTACCCGATTCTGTATTTGATTGGTTAACAATTGCGACCAGGCGCCTGCCATGATCAGGCTGACTGGCTGATTTTATTCCGTAAGCACATTAACAGAAATGATAATAGTTTGCTTAAGTGTTATTGAACGAATTATGATTACTGGCTAAGTAAGCACCAGGTTGTGCTGGCCGATATGGATAACAAAGAATCAGGGTTCTCATTGATGTATAAAAAGTTACTCAGTATTGCTGCGCTGATGTTCAGCGCATCGACGCTTGCAGAAATCACCACAGTCACGGATGTACTGGGCAGAGAAGTCACCTTTGACGCACCAGCTAAAAGAGCCATTGTCGGGTTTTATCCGGAAGATTACATGGCAATCGGCACAGAAGCGGCGTATGACCATGTTGTCGGCATGTCGAAGTATATCTGGCAGGCACGTTCGGCGAACTGGGATCTGTATGTCAAGCACCGCCCTTCCCTGCAGGACATTCCCGGCATTGGCCGCGTTGATACCAATACGTTTTCCGTTGAAAAAGTCATTAGCCTGCAGCCGGACTTACTGATGCTGGCAGACTGGCAATACAAAGCATTAGGCGCAGAAATAGCGCGCATCGAAAGCGCCGGCATTCCTGTCATTGTTGTCGATTACAACGCGCAAACCCTGGATCGCCACATCCAAAGCACCCAACTGATCGGCGTGATTACCGGTCAAAAAGAAAGAGCCGAAAAAATTGCCGGTGAATACCGCCGGAATATCGACATGATCAACGAGCGCCTGGCCTCGGCCAACCTGGCAAAACCCAAAGTCTATACAGAGTACGGCGCGACGGGTATCAAGGAGCTTGGCTACACATTCGGTAAAAACATGTGGGGCGCCATTGCCACCATGGCCGGCGGCGACAACATTTCCGCACCTTATGTAGAGTGGTGGGGCAAGCTGAATCCGGAGCAGATCATTGCCGCGAACCCAGACGTCATTGTCATGACAGGGTATGAATTAGGCAGTGTGAATGACGCCATGGTGATGGGACAAGGTGTCCCGGAGGCACTCGCTAAGCAGCGCTTAGCCGGCTTTAAGAACCGCCTTGGCTGGACATCTGTTGCCGCTGTCCGCAACAATCGTCTGTACGCCGCCTACCACGGAGCATGCAGAACAATTATGGATGGCGCGATGATCCAGTTTTATGCCAAAGCCCTGTACCCGGAGTTGTTCAGCGATCTGAACCCCCAGCAGGCTTACCTGGATTTCTACCGCAATTACCTTCCCGTCACCCCGGAAGGCACCTTTGTCACTCAGTTGTAGCCATTCAACCCAGCGTTTTTTAAATCAGGCAGACTGCAGCAGGGTTACATCCTGCCCCGCAGTCCGCCGCCCCCGAGTCCGCGCAGCTGACCCGCGCCAATATTGGGGTGATTCATCATGCCGCGCTGAATCGCAGGTCGGTTCGCGCGAATGGCTGAGCGGTCGACAGGCCCCTGCGCTCGCCGGGTTTGCAATTGTTGCTGAACTCGCTGCTGGGTTTCCGGCGGCAGACTCTGCCATTTCTGATCAAACCGGGCTTTGACCGCCGGCAGGTTGTCGGCAATATCAGCACGATCACCCTGCCAGTTGTCGAACTTATCTTTAATTTCCTGCTGCTTGTCCGGATCCAGACTTTGCCACCACTGGGTCACCATTTCCTTGTATTCGCCGTCACCCTGACAGCAGTTCGGATAATAATGGTGCCAGTAATACAGGTAATCGTCGTACCACCACGTATTGCTGTAGTGATAGCTGGCTGAGCTGGATGAACCGGCTCCTGTGCTGCCGCATCCGGTTAACAGCAATAACAGACCGAGACACAAAAAACGAATCGCCATGTTGAGGAACTCCGTTACAGAGATGAGATGAACAGCGTCAGTCACCCAGCCCGGCAATCAATCACAGATAAGCCTGATAATCAGGTTAGCAGATTCGGCTCAAACCCCAACAGGCAGGGAATATTTTCCTCGCTGCTTCTCGCTGTTTTCGCCCTCTCATCTCAACTTTTGCATGACTTTACTACGTCGCCGCTCAGTACCTGCCTTCACTGACTATAGTTAACAAGAGCGGCGAAAATATAGCATAAAAGTTCAATTAAAAGTCGCAGCTAACCACTGATTTTCAAGGGATAATGCAGAAGGGCAAAAGCATGACAGCAAAAAAAGACAATAAAGTCATCCTGATTGGTGCGGGTTACATATCGGATGTTCACGCGGCGGCGATCCGGTCGCTGGATGACATTGATCTCGTTGCTGTGGTCGATCCCAACCGCTCTGCCGCGCAAGCACTGGCGGAGCGCCATCATATTCCGTTGCGCTTCAGCACCGTGGAGCAGGCGCTGGCTGAAACCGAGTTTACCGCCGCCCATGTGCTGACCCCGCCCAATCTGCATTATGCGCTGGCAAGCCAGCTGCTCCGCCACGGCAAACATGTGCTGGTCGAGAAACCGCTGGCTGAAACCGAGGAAGAATGCGAGGCGCTGATCAGTCTGGCTCAACAACATAACGTCACCCTGGCCGTGAATCAGAACTTCATCTTTCACCCTGTGATGGAGCGGGCGAAACAGCATCTGGCCAATAATGATATCGGCCCGGTCAAATCGGTTTGCCTGCACTATGAAATGCCGTTACGCCAGCTGGCGGCCGGCCAGTTCAGCCACTGGATGTTCCGTCAGCCGGTTAATTTACTGCTGGAGCAGGCCGTGCATCCGCTGTCGCAACTGATGAGCCTGTGCGGACGCCCGACAGCACAGTCAATGGCAAAGATGCTGGCGAAGATCACTCAGCCCCGGCAGCTCAGCAATGGTCAGCCTTTTATTCAGCGCCTGGATGTCATCGGCGAGCTGGACATCCCGGTCCATTTTGCCTTTGCGATGGGCCAGGATTTTCCGGTGTGGGACATGCAGATCACCGGTGAAGATGGCTGCCTGAACCTGGATTTCGTCCGTCAGCAAGTCACAGTGCAAAGCCGCAGTCGCTTTTTGCCGGCACTGGATACTGCGGTGACCGCCTGCACCCAGGCAGGCAGCCTGCTGTCCCAGGGAATGCAGCAGTTAACCAACTATGCCCTGACCACTGCCGGTCTGAAAGACTCGCAGGACCCCTTTTTCCTGTCGATGAAAACCAGTATTAACCAGTTTTATCAGGCGATTGCGACCGGGCAGCCCTTGCTGCATGACGGGACATTCGGCCGCGATCTGGTGGCACTGTGCCATCATCTGGCCAGCCAGAGCCAGGGTGCCGATCTGCTGAGCGTCCCTAAACCGCCGGTTCGTCGCGCCGTTAAGCCCGACGACGACCAGCCATTCGATGTACTGGTCATTGGCGGAACCGGTTTTATCGGCCGTCATGTGGTGGCACAATTGCTGGCCAAGCACGATTCAGTCGGCGTCATGGCGCGCAATATTCAGGCCTTACCCGCGTTTTACCACCAGCCGGCCGTTCAGCTGCTCCAGGGCGATGTGTGTGATCCTGCCGCCCTGGATGCAGCGGTGCGACGTGCCACCTATGTCATCAACCTGGCCCACGGCGGCGCCAGCGGGGACTGGGAGACGATCAAACACGCCATGGTTGATTCGGCCCGCGAGATTGCCCAGGCCTGTCAGACACACCAGATCACCCGGCTGGTACATCTGGGCTCCATCGCTTCGCTCTATCTCGGCAGCGACCGGGCTGTGATTCACAGCGACACCCCGCCGGATCCCGCCGCTGCTCAGCGGGCACATTACGCCCGCGCCAAAGCCATGGCGGATCACCTGCTGCTGCATGAGCTCAAAGGGCAGGACCTTGTCGTGCTCCGGCCCGGCATTGTGGTCGGCCAGGGCGGATTGGTGAATCACACAGGGGTCGGCTTTTTTAATAACAACCAGTACTTTATTGGCTGGAACCTCGGCCATAACCCCCTGCCTTTTGTTCTGGCCGAGGATGTCGCCGCCGCCGCAGTTTCCGCCCTCACCGCGCCGGGCATTGCCGGCAAAGCCTTGAATCTGGTCGGTGATGTGCGCCCCAGCGCGCGTGAATATGTGGCCATGATCAGCAAAGGACTGGGCCGTCCCTACCGCTATGTGCCGCAATTGACCTTCTGGCTGTATCTGCAAGAGCTGGGCAAATGGAGCATCAAACGCCTGGCCGGACGCCGCACGCCGCTGCCCGCCCTGCGGGATCTGCGCTCCCGCGCCATGAATGCGCGTTTTGATACCAGTGTCGAAAAGCGCTTACTGAACTGGCAGCCGGTCAGCGACTGGGACAGCTTCTATCAACAGGCCATTCTGGTGCACCGGGCAACGCCTGCGGCGATATCAGCAGCCAAAGCCACCCGTGATAAAAAACCCGTTCCGCTCGCTATGCAAGCTGACAAGGTGGCATCCGAATGACCCGCCTTCTGCATGTGTTTTCCACCTTTGCCGTTGGCGGCCCGCAGATCCGCTTCGCGCAGCTGGCCAATGCTCTGTCCGGGCAATATCACCACACCATCCTCTCGCTGGACGGCGCCAGCCAGGCAATGTCCCGGCTGGCACCCGATGTGCAGGCCGACTTCCTGCCGATGGCAGAACTGAAAGCCATGAGCCTACCGCAGCGTTTCCACACCATTCACCGCCTGATCCGCAGTCATCAGCCCGATATCCTGATGACCTACAACTGGGGCGCCATCGAATGGGCGTTCTGCAATCGCCTGCTGCGTCTGTGCCGGGGCATTCACTGGGAGGACGGCTTCAGTCCGGACGAAGCCAGCGGGCTGTACCGGCGCCGCAATCTGTTCCGCCGCCATGCGCTCAGCGGTCAGACTCAGGTCGTGGTGCCATCCAACACCTTAATGGCCATTGCCCGGCAGCACTGGCAGATCCCCGCGCAGCGGCTGCACTATTTTCCCAACGGCATTGCCATGCCGGCGGCCGTCAGAAAAGGGCCGTCTTCCGCGGTGACCACACTGATCACCCTGGCGAGCTTGCGCGCCGAAAAAAACCTGCACCGCCTGATCGACACCTTTGCCAGCCATGCCCCCAACAGCCGCTTACTGATTGGCGGTGATGGCCCGATGCTGACCGAACTGGAGGCTTACATAGATAGGCTCAATCTGACCCACTGTGTCCGGCTGGCCGGACGCATTGAGGATGTCTGGGGGTTTCTGGCCCAGGGCGACATCTTTTGCCTGTCATCCGATACCGAGCAAATGCCCTTATCTGTGCTGGAAGCCATGGCCTCGGCCCTGCCGGTCGTGGCCACCGATGTCGGCGATGTCAAAACCATCGTGGCCGCGGAAAACACCCCTTTTGTGGTACCGCCCGCTCATTACGCCAGCGCGTTTCGCCAGATACTGTCTGAGCCCAGACACTGGCAAGCGATTGGAGAAGCCAATTGCCAGAAGGCCCGCCAGCACTACAGCTTCCAGCACATGCTGGACAATTTCACCCGCCTCACTGCCCCGCAGCGCTAACCCGGCAACAAGCTGCTATTTTTTATAAGAGCAAGGGGATGAACGCGGTTTTGGCTCCGAAGGCGAAACTTACACGTGCCGATTCAATTTAGCCGAAGTTCGTGATACCCTGCGCGCCCTTTCTTCCACTTGAGTGACAATGGTAATGAGCAAAGGCACGCTATACATAGTTTCGGCCCCCAGCGGTGCAGGCAAATCCAGCCTGATCAACGCCCTGCTGGAAACCAATCCGACCTATGACATGAAAGTCTCCGTATCCCACACCACGCGCGGTATGCGTCCGGGTGAAGTTCATGGTGTGCATTACAATTTTATCGGCGTGGAAGAATTTCAAGAACTGGCTGAACAGGATGCGTTTCTGGAACATGCCGAAGTGTTCGGTAATTTCTACGGTACGTCTCGCCTGTGGATCGAACAGCAGCTGAACAAAGGTATCGATGTGTTTCTCGACATCGACTGGCAGGGCGCGCAGCAGATCCGCCGCCTGATGCCTGAAGCCAAAAGTATTTTTATCCTGCCGCCGTCCAAAGATGAGCTGGAGCGTCGTCTGAATGCCCGCGGTCAGGACAGCGAAGCCGTGATCGCCAGACGCATGGATGAAGCACGCTCTGAAATCTCGCATTTCACAGAGTACGACTATGTGATCGTCAATGACGATTTTGATGTCGCATTAATTGATTTTAAAGCAATCATCCGCGCTGAGCGATTGAAGCAAGACAAGCAAGCTGCTAAATATAGCAGCATGTTGACTGCGCTACTGGCGCAACAGTAAGTAATTTTGTACAATTTTCCGTCTTTTTATTAAACCCACTGGAGTCCTCGATGGCACGTGTAACTGTTCAAGATGCTGTTGATAAAATCGGCAACCGTTTCGACCTGATCCAAATTGCTTCTCGCCGTGCACGTCAAATGCAGACTGGCGGTAAGGATCCATTGGTTCCTGAAGAGAATGACAAGTACACAGTGATCGCACTGCGCGAGATCGAAGAAGGCCTGATCACGAAAGACATTCTGGATGCACGTGAGCGTCAGGAAATGCAAGAGCAGGAAGCCGCAGAACTGGCGGCGGTCAGTGCGATTGCAGGTAACCAGCGCTAATTCAAGGAAGCGGGCAATTTGTATCTCTTTGATAGCCTGAAAGAAGTTGTAATTGAATACCTGCCTGAGACTCAGATTGAGGCGCTCAGGCAGGCCTATTTAGTCGCAAGAGACGCCCACGAAGGCCAGACGCGTTCCAGCGGCGAGCCTTACATCATCCACCCGATTGCCGTTGCCCGAATCCTGGCCGAAATGCGTCTGGACTTTGAGACTCTGATGGCCGCCCTGCTCCACGACGTGATCGAAGATACCGATGTCACCAAAGACGACCTCGACAGTCGTTTCGGCTCGACCGTGGCAGAACTGGTGGACGGCGTGTCCAAGCTGGACAAGCTCAAGTTCCGCGACCGCAAAGAAGCGCAGGCGGAAAACTTCCGCAAGATGATCATGGCCATGGCCAATGACATCCGGGTTATCCTGATCAAACTGGCCGACCGGACCCACAACATGCGCACCCTGGGTGCGCTGCGTCCGGATAAACGTCGCCGCATTGCCCGCGAAACGCTGGAAATCTTCTCGCCCCTGGCCCACCGTCTGGGTATTCACAATATCAAAACCGAGCTTGAAGAGCTGGGTTTCGAGGCGCTGTACCCGAACCGCTACCGGGTGCTGAAAGAAGTGGTTGCTGCCGCCCGCGGGAACCGCAAAGAAATGATCAACCGTATCCACGCCGAGATTGAAGGCCGCCTTCATGATGCAGGGATCAACGGCCAGGTGCTAGGCCGTGAAAAAAATCTGTACTCCATCTACAACAAGATGAAGAACAAAGAACAGCGTTTTCATTCCATCATGGATATCTACGCGTTCCGGGTGCTGGTCGATAACCTGGATACCTGCTACCGGGTGCTGGGTCAGGTGCACAACCTGTACAAACCGCGTCCGAGCCGGATGAAAGACTATATCGCCATCCCGAAAGCCAACGGCTATCAGTCGCTGCATACCTCACTGGTCGGCCCGCACGGTGTGCCGGTGGAAGTGCAGATCCGTACCGAAGACATGGATCAGATGGCCGATAAAGGGGTCGCGGCGCACTGGGCTTACAAAGACGGTGAAAGCTCAGGCACCACAGCGCAGGTCAAAGCCCAGCGCTGGATGCAAAGCCTGATCGAGCTGCAGCAAAGCGCCGGTAACTCGTTTGAATTTATTGAGAACGTGAAATCCGATCTGTTCCCGGATGAGATTTACGTTTTCACCCCCAAAGGCCGGATTGTCGAACTGCCGGTCGGCGCGACTGCCGTTGACTTCGCCTATGCGGTACACACCGATGTCGGCAACACCTGCGTCGGCGCCAAGATTGACCGCCAGCCTTATCCGCTGAGCAAACCGCTGAAAAACGGCCAGACGGTCGATATCATCAGTGCGCCGGGTGCCCGTCCGAATGCGGCCTGGCTCAACTATGTGGTGACCTCGCGGGCTAGAACCAAGATCCGCCAGGTGCTGAAAACCATGCGCCGTACCGAGTCAATCACCCTGGGTCGTCGCCTGCTCAATCATGCGCTCGGCGAGCTGAACATCGATCAGATTGACCCGGTCACGCTGGACAAAGTCCTCAGGCGATCTGCGTCTCAAAGACGCAGAATCCCTGCTGGCTGCGATTGGCCTGGGTGAGCTGATGAGTGTGGTGGTCGCCCGCCGCCTGCTGGGCACGCTGGATGAAGAGACTCAGGCGGATGACAAACGCCGCATGCCTATCCGGGGTGCGGACGGCATTCTGCTGACCTTCGCCAACTGCTGTCATCCGATTCATGGTGACCCGATCATGGCCTATGTCAGTCCGGGTAAAGGGCTGGTGATCCACCGCGAAGAATGCGCCAATATCCGCGGCTACCAGAAAGAATCGGACAAATACATGCCGGTCGAATGGAGCCGGGACTTCGAGCAGGAGTTCGTCACCAACCTCAAAGTGGATATGCAGAACCACCAGGGGGCGCTGGCCGATCTTACCAACACCATCGCCAATACAGGGTCTAACATCCAGGGATTGTCGACGGAAGAGAAAGACGGCCGCCTGTATACCATTACGGTGCGCCTGACGACCAAAGGCCGGGTCCATCTGGCCAATATCATGCGCCGGATCCGGGTAATGCCCAATGTGGTCCGGGTGGCCCGGCAGAAGAACTGATATGTCTGCCTGCTGCAGCAACACTGATCACTCAAACGCCCGCCCCGGGCGTTTGTGCTTTCCCGAGCGCTGAATTATCACCCGTTCAGCCAGAACTCAAACAAGACCAGAATCATGACGCCAGAACGTTACCAGAGGATCCAGTCAGTACTGGCCACCCGCCAGCCCGATTTAACCCTGTGCCTGGAAGAAGTGCACAAACCCAATAACGTCTCCGCCATTATCCGTACCGCCGACGCCGTTGGCGTGCACAAAGTCCACGCCGTATGGCCGGAAAAAATGCGGGTACTCGCCCATACATCCGCCGGCGCGCGCAACTGGGTTGAGCTGGAAACCCACACCAGCATGCCCGATGCCATCGGCCAGCTGAAACAGCAAGGTATGCAGGTCCTGGCCACGCACCTGTCTGATCGCGCGGTGGATTTTCGCGAGATTGATTACACCCAACCCACCGCCATTATCCTGGGCGGCGAAAAAAACGGGATCACTGCCGAAGCGCTGTCACTGGCTGATCAGGATATCATCATTCCTATGGTGGGTATGGTACAGTCACTCAATGTCTCAGTAGCCAGCGCGCTGATCCTGTATGAAGCGCAGCGCCAGCGCCAGCTCGCCGGTATGTATGACAGAGACACCACACCGCTGCCAGCCGATACGGTTCACCGCATCTTGTTTGAACGCGGCCACCCTGTGCTGGCGAAAGTGGCCAAACGGAAACAACTGCCCTACCCGCCGCTGGACGACGCCGGCCAGATCGTGGCCGATGACGCTTGGTGGCAGGCGATACAATCCAGGGATAAGCCCCGGCGGAAAAAATAATCCAGAACGGACAACGCACAGAGTAAGCAGGCATGAGCGGACAGATGCTGGACACCATCGCCCTGACAGAACTGTCAGGCGTCGGCGCCAAAATGGCGGAAAAACTGAGTAAAATCGGTCTTCACACCGTACAGGACCTGCTGTTCCACCTGCCGCTGCGCTATGAAGACCGCACCCGGATCTGGCCGATTGGCGAAGTGACACCCGGCCAGCACCTGACGGTGCAGGGCGAAGTGCTGCATCACGCCATCAGTTTTGGCAAGCGCCGGATGCTGACGGTCAAGATCAGCGACACAACCGGCTCTGTCACCCTGCGCTTTTTCAATTTCAATGCGGCGATGAAAAATGCCCTGTCCGAAGGCAAGCAGGTCAAAGCGTACGGCGAGATCCGTCGCGGCCAGCACGGGCTGGAAATCATCCATCCGGATTACAGCGTTTTTTCTGAACCGACCCCACTGGCGGTTGAAGACACCCTCACGCCTGTCTACCCCACCACAGACGGCTTACGCCAGCTCACCCTGCGCAGCCTGACCGAACAGGCGCTAAACCTGCTCGACAAAGCGGCAGTCAGCGAATTGCTGCCCGAAGGCTTGTACGACCGCCAGATGACCCTGGCCGATGCCCTGCACCTGATGCACAGACCCACGCCGGATGTGTCGCTGGATCAGCTGGAAAAAGGGCAGCACCCGGCCCAGCAAAGGCTGATCCTGGAAGAACTGCTGGCACAGAACCTGTCTATGCTGGCGGTGCGTGAAAAAAGCCAGCAGCACCAAGCCTGGCCGTTGCCGTCCAGTATCTCACTCAAGCAGCAGTTACTCGCTGGCCTGCCGTTCAGCCCGACCGGTGCGCAGCAGCGTGTGGTGGCCGATATCGAAAGCGATCTCGCCAAGCCCATCCCCATGATGCGGCTGGTGCAGGGCGATGTCGGTTCAGGCAAAACCCTGGTCGCCGCTTTGGCAGCAGTCCGCGCGATTGACCACGGTTATCAGGTCGCGCTGATGGCCCCCACCGAATTGCTGGCCGAACAGCATGCCCTCAACTTTGCTCAGTGGCTGGAGCCGCTCGGTATTCAGGTCGGCTGGCTGGCCGGAAAACTCAAGGGCAAAGCGCGGGACACCGAGCTGGCCCGCATTGAAAGCGGCGAGGCCAAAATGGTGGTCGGCACGCACGCTTTATTTCAGCAGCAGGTCGTGTTCAGCAACCTGGCTTTGGTGATCATCGACGAGCAGCACAGGTTCGGGGTGCACCAGCGGCTGGAATTGCGGGAAAAAGGCGCCAACCAGGGCCGATACCCGCATCAGTTGATCATGACGGCCACCCCGATTCCGAGAACGCTGGCCATGACCGCCTATGCCGATCTGGAAACCTCGGTGATTGACGAGCTGCCGCCAGGGCGCACCCCGATCCAGACCGTAGCCGTTTCAGACACCCGCCGGGCCGACATCATCGAACGTATCCGCGCGGCCTGCCTCAGCGAAGGCCGACAGGCTTACTGGGTCTGCACCCTGATTGATGAATCTGAAGTGCTGGAAGCCCAGGCCGCATCAGACACAGCCACCGAGCTGACCGCACAGCTGCCCGAGCTGAAAATCGGGCTGGTGCACGGCCGGATGAAAGCTGCCGAGAAACAAGACATTATGCAGCGCTTTAAAGCCGGTGAGCTGCATCTGCTGGTGGCCACCACAGTGATTGAGGTTGGTGTCGATGTGCCCAACGCCAGTCTGATGATCATTGAAAACCCGGAGCGGCTGGGACTGGCCCAGCTCCACCAGCTGCGCGGCCGGGTCGGCCGGGGCAATGTGGCCAGCCACTGCGTGCTGCTCTATCATGCCCCGCTGTCAAAAACCGCGCAGCAGCGTCTGGCGGTCCTGCGCGAAAGCAGCGACGGCTTTGTGATCGCCCAGCGCGATCTGGAAATTCGCGGCCCTGGCGAGCTGCTTGGGACCAAGCAAACCGGCATTGCCGACTTCAAAGTCGCCGATCTGGTGCGTGACCAGCACCTGATCCCCCAGGTGCAGAAAATGGCCCGCTATCTGCACGATCGGTACCCGGCCAATGCCAAAGCTATCATTGACCGCTGGCTGGGGCAGAAAGAAAACTACTCGAACGCCTGATCACCCGTCTTCTGTTTGCTGATGGCGACAATGTGTGGCTATTTTCTGCTTTTAATCGCGATTTTACCGTTAATTTAATTGCGCAAACGTTTGCTAAAAATAACAACCTCATTAGAATAGTGGCCACTTTTGACCCCAGAGTCATTATCGGCTTCAGCGACTGCCCGTCTCGCAGCCTGAGGCCGTTCTGTCGACGCCCATAAGGAAGCTTCATGACTGGCCAGCACCAAGAGATCACGCCACCGCGTTCATCCGATTTGATCTACCGACTCAATGACAGACCGCCTTTGCCGCAAACCCTGTTCGCCGCATTGCAGCATTTGCTGGCAATGTTCGTGGCCGTGATTACCCCGTCGCTGATTATCTGTCAGGCGCTGGGCCTGCCCGCCAGTGACACCAATACCATCGTCAGCATGTCGCTGCTGGCTTCCGGGGTGGCTTCTTTCATTCAAATCCGCACGATAGGCCCGGTTGGTTCCGGCCTGCTGTCGATTCAGGGCACCAGCTTTAACTTTCTTGGCCCGATTATCGGTGCCGGACTGGCGATGAAAGCCGGCGGGGCGGATGTCCCGACCATGATGGCGGCTATTTTCGGCACGATTCTCGCCGCTTCTCTTACTGAAGTGGCGATTTCTCGGATTTTGCAGCACACCCGCCGCATCATCACGCCACTGGTGTCCGGCATCGTGGTCACTCTGATTGGCCTGACGCTGATCCAGATAGGCCTGACCTCCATCGGCGGCGGTTATGCGGCCATTGAAAACGGCAGCTTCGGCAGTCTGGACAAGCTCCTGCTGGCTGGCATCGTGCTGGGATTGATCGTGCTGCTCAACCGGATGAAAAACCCGTATCTGCGGGTCTCGTCGATTGTGATTGCCATGGCCGCCGGCACACTCACAGCCTGGGGCATGGGCATGATAGACAGCAGCCAGCTCGCGGAAACCAGCCTGATTGCGGTGCCAGCGCCGATGCAGTACGGCCTCGGGTTTGACTGGTCTTTGTTGATCCCGCTGGTGATTGTCTTTGCCATTACCTCGCTGGAAGCCATTGGTGATATCACGGCCACTTCGGAAACCTCTGAACAGCCTGTCTCCGGCCCGATTTACATGAAACGTATCAAAGGTGGTGTGCTGGCCGATGGCATCAACTCCGCTCTGGCTGCCGTGCTGAACAGTTTCCCGAACTCCACCTTCAGCCAGAACAACGGCATCATCCAGCTGACCGGCGTTGCCAGTCGTTACATCGGCTATTTTGTTGCAGGCATGCTGGTGCTGCTCGGCCTGTTCCCGGCCGTGGCCGGCCTGGTGCAGCTGATCCCGGAACCTGTGCTGGGCGGCGCCACCATCGTGATGTTCGGCACCATTGCCGCTTCAGGGGTGCGGATTATCTCCCGCTGCGAACTGGATCGCCGGGCGATTCTGATCATGGCGCTGTCGTTCTCGATGGGCTTGGGGATTGCGCAGAAACCGGAAATTCTCCAGTTCATGCCGGATGTTGTGAAGAGTATTTTGTCCTCCGGCATGGCGGCCGGTGGCCTGACCGCGATTCTACTCAACCTGATCCTGCCGGAAGAAAAGAAAGCCTGAGTCTGTATGATCCCTCCCCTTGCCAAGGGGAGGGAATATTCGTGGTTTCTGCAAGCTCATTACGACCCCTCCCCCTTTTCAAGGGGGAAGGATGGAAGAGGATACAGGGAAAAGAGCTTAAGACTTCACACTCCGCTTGCCATTGTGTTTGACTGTCCGCACCGGCAGGCTGATCTGCACTTTCAAACCACCGGCACTGCGGTTACTGAACTGAATGTCGCCCTGGTGCTGATCCACAATCCGCTTGACGATAGCCAGCCCCAGACCGGTGCCTTCTGCGTCACTGCCCCGGGCGCTGTCGCCGCGGGTCAGCGGTTGCATCATTCTGGCCACCTGATCCGGCTCAATGCCCGGGCCATCATCCTCAACACAGAACCAGGCCATCTGGCGATCGGCCGTCATGCCGCTGGTGACCCGCACCCAGCCGTGACCGTACCGCAGGGCATTGACCAGCAAGTTACTGATCAACCGCTTAATCGCCACCCCGTTGGCATACACTTTGCCGTTAATGGTGCCCAGCGACTGTTCAATCCCGCGCTCAATGCCGCCTTCTGCTTCTGCCACATCTTCAAGCAGTATGTTCAGATCGAGCAGTTCCTGCTCCAGCAGCTGGGTGGATTTCAGGTACTCCATAAACTGGCTGATAATGGCATTACACTCTTCGGTGTCCTTAATCATGCTTTCAGCCAGATAGGCATCTTCGGGCGACATCATTTCGGTCGCCAGACGGATTCGGGTCAGCGGCGTACGCAAATCATGGCTGACACCGGCCAGCAGCAATGCCCTGTCATCTTCAAGCTGCTTGATCCCCTCACCCATGCGATTAAAGGCTTTGGTGACCGCCCGGATCTCCGAAGCGCCCTGAACATCTAAGTGTGGCGGAGAGCCGCCTTTGGCCACTTCCAGTGCCGCCTGCTCCAGCGCCACCAGGGGGCGGTTCTGGATCCGGATAAACATCCAGCCCCCTGCGATCACCATCACAGCAATAAACAGGCTGTAACCAAACAGCGGCGCAAAGTCTTCTTCCTGCAATTCCGACAGCGGGACCCGCATCAGGTAACCCGGCATGGCATCGCAGTCAAGCCACAGCACATAGCTGTCCGTGCCCAGCACCAGGCGCACTTCCGTCGGGGTGCTGAGCTCTCGGGTCATTTCCTCGCTGAGATAATCAATGCGGGTGGCTTCTCTGAATTCGGCCGATTCGGGGCTGTCGTCGGCATGAAGCGTGACCCCCAACTGCTCCAGCAACTGCCGGCGCAGTGGAGTATCAAGGTGAAACTTGTGGCCATCGGCCAGTTCCACGTCTTCTTTGAGCATCAGTTTGACTTCATAAGCCATGATGCGGTTGAACTGCTGCAGGCTGGGGAGCAGGGCGTAATTCAGCACCGCCAGATAGGAAAAAATCTGGCTGGCTATCAGCAAGCCAGCCAGCAGGATCAGGGTGCGGGTAAAGGTCGAGCGCGGCGACAGGCGCATCGGCATGGTTTAGGCCTCGCTGCCGTCTGGGACAAACACATACCCCAGCCCCCACACGGTCTGAATATAACGCGGACGGCTCGGATCTTCTTCAATCATGCGGCGAAGACGCGAGATCTGGACGTCAATCGAACGCTCCATCGCCGAGTATTCGCGGCCGCGGGCCATGTTCATCAGCTTGTCGCGCGACATCGGCTCGCGGGCGTTGGTGACCAGGGCTTTGAGCACTGCAAATTCACCTGAGGTCAGCGGCATGGCGTCCTCCCCGCGGAACATTTCGCGGGTGCCCAGATTGAGACGAAACTCGCCAAAGGTGATGATTTTGCCTTCCACACTCGGCGCACCTGGCGCTTCGACCGTCTGGCGACGCAAGACCGCACGGATACGGGCCAGCAGCTCGCGCGGGTTAAACGGCTTGGGCAGATAATCATCGGCGCCGACTTCCAGACCGACAATCCGGTCGACTTCATCGCCTTTGGCGGTGAGCATCAGGATCGGCAGCATGTTGTTGGCATTGCGCAGACGACGGCAAATCGACAGACCATCTTCACCTGGCAGCATCAGATCCAGCACCATCAGGTGGAAATTTTCACGGGCCAGCAGGCGATCCATCTGTTCGCCATTGGCCACACTGCGTACCTGAAAGCCCTGCTCAGACAGGTAACGCTCCAGCAGCGCACGCAGGCGCATGTCGTCATCGACCACTAAAATCTTAAAATTGTCTTGCATCGTTTCACCTTATGCTTCGAACTCTGGATGTCGCCGAGGCGCTATTTTACGCGACCGCTGCCTGTTCTGACTGACACAGTGCACAAATGATCACCCTGAAATTGTTACTGAGTGTGTCCCCACACCCGGCACGCCCTTAAAGCCTAGTCTGTGACGTAAGTTATCGTATTGATGAACCAGACTTTATCACCTTCAGGTGTGCGTACCACGACTTCATCGTCCACTTCTTTTTTCAGTAAGGCACGCGCCATCGGCGAATCAATCGAAATATAATCCCTGCGGCCGAAAATCTCGTCATAGCCGACAATGCGGAATTTCTTGCTGTCACCGGCTTCGTTTTCCACCTCGACCCAGGCACCGAAAAACACCTTGCCTTCCTGCACCGGGGAGTAATCGACAATTTTTACTTTCTCTAAGGTTTTGCGCAGGTAACGCACCCGGCGGTCGATCTCCCGCAGGCGTTTTTTGTTGTACTGATAATCGGCATTTTCCGAACGATCGCCCAGACTGGCCGCCCAGGTGACTTTCTTGGTCACTTCCGGCCGCTCTTCCTGCCACAGAAAATCCAGCTCCTGCTTGAGCCGGTTATACCCTTCCCGGGTGATCAATGGGGTTCTCATTCCGCCTGTCTCTGCTTGCTGATAATGGCTTGATTATATGACGTTGTAAGGCCTGACGGCGAGTCGTTCGCATCCACTGGCCTGTACCGAGATCACACCCACCGCTTCGGCTGGCAAACTCCTGACATTTTGCGGGGATTTGAGCGCTGACTGACGGGCGGAATTGTGGTTAGATGGTCAGCCTGAGACATACTGTATCCAAAGGAATTCTATGACCACGAGTATCCATCACCTGATTGCGTCTGAACTGAACGTCAAAACGCAGCAGGTTGCCGCAGCCGTGGCGCTACTCGATGACGGTAACACCGTCCCTTTTATTGCCCGTTACCGGAAAGAAGTGACCGACGGGCTGGACGATACCCAGCTGCGTAATCTGGAGTCCCGTTTGGGCTACCTGCGCGAACTGGAAGACCGCCGTCAGGTGATCCTCAAATCCATTACTGAGCAGGACAAGCTGACGCCTGAACTGAAAGCCGAGATTCTGTCGGCCGACAGCAAAACCCGTCTTGAAGACCTGTACCTGCCGTACAAACCCAAGCGCCGCACCAAGGGCCAGATCGCGATTGAAGCCGGTCTGGAGCCGCTGGCCGAGCTGCTGTGGTCACAACCGGACCACGATCCCGACGCCGCGGCGGCCGGCTATGTGTCGGCCGACAAAGGGGTCGCTGATACCAAAGCGGCCCTGGACGGTGCGCGTGCGATTCTGATGGAGCGTTTTGCCGAAGACGCGGCCCTGCTGGATAAAATCCGCCGCCATTTGCAGGGCAATGCCGAGCTGACCGCCCGCGTGGTGGAAGGCAAGGAGCAGGAAGGCGCCAAATTCAAAGACTACTTCGAACACAACGAGAAACTGACTCAGGTGCCGTCGCACCGGGCGCTGGCGATGTTCCGCGGCCGCAACGAAGGCGTGCTGCAGCTGGCGCTCAATGCGGACCCGAATCAGGAAGAAGGCGTGCGCGGCTCTTACTGTGAAGTCATCATTGCCGATCATTACGGCGTGAACTTAGGCACCCAACCGGCGGACAGCTGGCGCAAGCAGGTGATCAGCTGGGCCTGGCGTATCAAGATTCTGATGCACATGGAAACCGAGCTGATGGCCGCCCTGCGTGAGAAAGCCGAAGACGGCGCGATGCAGGTGTTTGCCGATAACCTGAAAGATCTGCTGATGGCCGCTCCGGCCGGTCCGCGCATGACACTGGCGCTCGATCCGGGCCTGCGTACCGGCTGTAAAGTGGCTGTCGTCGACAGCACGGGTAAGCTGGTCGATACCGCCACCATTTATCCGCACCAGCCGCAGAAACAGGTGGCCCAGTCCGCCGCCACTGTGCTGGCACTGCTGAAAAAGCACAATGTCGATCTGATTGCGATCGGCAACGGCACTGCTTCACGTGAAACCGACAGTTTCGTGGCTCAGTTGCTCAAAGACAACAATTTGAAGATTCAGAGCGTGATGGTCAGTGAAGCCGGAGCCTCTGTGTATTCGGCCTCTGAGCTAGCCGCCAACGAATTTCCGAACCTGGATGTGTCGCTGCGCGGCGCGGTTTCCATTGGCCGCCGCCTGCAGGATCCGCTGGCCGAGCTGGTGAAAATCGATCCCAAATCTATCGGTGTCGGCCAGTATCAGCACGATGTCAGCCAGAGCAATCTGGCCAAACGTCTGGACGCCGTCGTGGAAGACTGCGTAAACGCCGTCGGTGTCGATGTCAATACGGCCTCCCCGGCCCTGCTGACCCGCGTGGCCGGTCTGTCGCCGGCGATTGCCAGCAATATCGTGGCTTACCGTGACGAGCACGGCCGCTTTGATGCCCGAACCACACTGAAAAAAGTCTCCCGTCTGGGGCCAAAAGCTTTCGAACAGTGCGCCGGTTTCCTGCGGATCATGAACGGCAAGAACCCGCTGGATGCCTCTGCGGTTCACCCGGAATCCTATGATGTGGTCAAAGCCATTGCGGCGAAAAACGGCAAGCCGCTTGATGCCTTAATTGGCAACAGCGAGTTCCTGCGCGGTCTGAAAGCAGCCGACTACACCACAGACGAAGTCGGCCTGCCGACCGTCACCGACATCATCCGCGAGCTGGACAAACCGGGCCGCGATCCGCGCCCTGAGTTCAAAACAGCCACCTTTGCCGAAGGCATTCACGAAGTGAAAGATCTGGTGCCGGGCATGGTACTGGAAGGGGTGATCACCAACGTGACCAACTTCGGTGCCTTTGTCGATATCGGCGTGCACCAGGATGGTCTGGTCCACATTTCGGCGCTGTCGGACAAATTCATCTCCGATCCGCGCGAAGTGGTCAAAGCCGGTGATGTGGTGAAAGTCAAAGTGATGGAAGTGGACTTGCAGCGCAAACGGATTGCCCTGTCGATGCGTCTGAGCGATGAGCCGGGCCAGGAAGCCAGCCACAAACCGCAGGGTGGTCAGCGTCAGGGCGATCAAACTCGCCGTGCGCCGCGCCAGCAGCGTGACCGCCAGCCGGACAACAATGCGATGGGCGGTGCCTTTGCCGCGGCGTTTGCCAAAGCCAAAAAGTAACCCACCCGATCATGCACGCAATACAGCAAAAGGCGGGGATTCCCCGCCTTTTTTGACTTCTTTTGTCTTCTTTTTTACTTCAACGTATCAAAGCAATCCAGTCAGACAATTTTCAGCATTTCGGTGGGCGGATTCGGCACTGTAGCCTGGGCATACTTGTAGCGGATCACGCTGCGGATGCGTTCCATTTTGCTGATCTGAGCCAGCTCTTCGAGCAGCGCCCTTGGCAGGCGGATGTGCATGCTGTAGCCCAGCTCGCTGACATCTTTCATATAACTGTCGGCTGACAGTGCCAGCACCAGTTGTTCGAATTCCTGCTGATAGCCATAGCTTTTTTGCTGGGCGCCATCCAGCGACGCATAATCCGGGTGTTCACTGGGATCCCAGCCCGGCCGCCGCATTTGTTTGTCATCGCCTTTGAGTGAAGGCTCACCGCCTGAGGGGAGACTGGCACTGGCCGGGCGCACTTTTTCACGGATCTTGTTATCCCGCGCAGCCTGCTCTGTCATCGGATTTACCGATGGCGCCAGTGTCGGTATACCGGCATTCAGGGGCGACACTATCATGTTCAGGCGACTCCTACAGACAACGCTTTGAGCCACGGGCTCTACGCTGACGCACCCGAGCAACGGCTGTCGTGCGCCTCATGAATAACTGCAAAAATGGCAGAGCTCTCTGCCGTGACACACAGATTATCGGCCAAGAAAGGTTTTACTTTAATCTTTCTGTTGATTCTGTCGCCAGGGCTGCCGAGGTACCACCGTCAATAAATCTCTGTAATGCCTGCATAAAGTCCTGCGGATGAGAAATAAAAGGCGCATGCGACGCTTTGGCGAAAACCACTTTCTCTGACTGCGGTGCCAGCTTGTCCATATCGCTGGCCACTTTGGCCGGCACCAGCCCGTCCAGCCGGCCATAGAGGCGCAGCCAGGGCTGTTGGATTTGAGCCAGCTGCCGCCGCAAATCCACCTCCGCCAGCATCTCCAGGCCGGCAGCCAGCGCATCCGGTGACGGCTGAGGACGCGACAGCACGGCCTGCTTGAGTAACTTGATGTCCTGCCGTGCACTCGGACTGCCCATCGCCTGTAGCGCCATGAAGCGCTCAACCGTCAGGCTGAAATCGTCACTGAGCTGTTGCTGGAAATCACTCAGCACCTGAGGCTGGATGCCGCGCCAGCTGTCCATCGCGGCAAAACGCGGCGAACTGGCCACAGTGATCAGCCTGCTGACCCGCCCGGGTGCCTGCAGCGCCGCCTGCTTGGCCACCAGTCCGCCCAGCGACCAGCCCAGCCAGACTGCCTGCTCGGGTGCACCGGCCAGCAAGGCTTGCGCCATAGCTTCAACCGACTGCGCCTTGACACCGGCACTGTAACCATAACCCGGCATGTCGACGACATGCACCCGGTAGTGCGCTGCCAGTTGCGGCACCAGATGCTGCCAGACGGCGCCATTCATACCCCAGCCATGAATGAGAACCAGATCGGAACCCTGAGCCGGGTCCTGACCAAATGCTTGCCAGTAGACAGATGCCGTCATGTACACTTCCTTCACTTCAAACCGGATGGCAAGGATGTTATCCCCTGTGGCTGTAAGATCAATCTTTCGTTGGCCAAACCAGCGATGTGCCCTGTGCCGTTTACCGCTGCGTGACGGTGATCACTACTGGTGTCTGCACTGCCTGACCAGCCTGCCTCGGCCGCCATATTGTCAGCGCTGCGGGGCCACCACACTTGAGACTGTCAGCCACTGCGGCTATTGCCTGCGCCGCCCGCCGCCCTGGGATCGGCTGGTGCGCCTCGGCGAATATGGCTTTCCGCTCAACCGGCTGGTCCAGCAATACAAGTTTCAGGGGAAGTTCTGGCTCAGCCAGCCACTGGCCGGCTTGTTAGCCGAGCAAATCACTGAGCCTGCTCCGCTGCTGCTGCCTGTGCCGCTGCATCCCTGGCGACGCTTCATCCGCGGTTTTAATCAAAGTGCGCTGCTGGCGGATGCCCTGGCAGAAATCACAGGGAGCGAGAGCGATCACCGGGTGCTGCACCGGACCCAGTGGGCCCGCCCGCAGCATAAGCTGTCGAGAAAAGCGCGCCTGCAGAATCTCAAGCAGGCATTTATACTGAACAATAGAGTGTGGCCGAATCATGTCGCCATCGTTGATGATGTGGTGACCACGGGCAGTACGGTCTCCGTGTTATCTCAGCTGCTCAGAAAGCAACAGGTGGCCAGAATTGATGTCTACTGCCTGGCCTTTACACCGCATTCTCGCTGACCGGTGACCGTCCGTTATGACTGTTCAAAAAAACCACACAAGATTCAGGGGTGCGAGTTCTTCCGCCAAAGAGTAGAATAGGTTTAACGCTTACTAAGTCAGGTATTACGTCGTGTCTATGATTACTATTTCAGAAAATGCACAGCAGCATTTCGTTAAGCTGCTGGCCCAGCAGCCGGAAGGCACCAACATCCGTGTCTTCGTGGTCAACCCGGGTACCCCAAATGCTGAGTGCGGCGTGTCTTATTGCCCGCCGGAGGCCGTAGAAGCCAGTGACACCGAAATTAAGCTCGGTATGTTCTCCGCTTATGTTGATGAGCTGAGCCTGCCCTTTCTGGCCGACGCTGAGATTGATTTTGTCACCGACAAAATGGGTTCACAGCTGACACTGAAAGCGCCCAACGCCAAAGTCCGCAAAGTGTCAGACGATGCGCCATTGATGGAGCGTGTGGATTATATGATTCAGACTCAGGTCAACCCTCAGCTTGCCGGTCACGGCGGCCATGTGTCCCTGTCTGAAATCACTGAAGATGGCGTTGCGATTCTGCAGTTCGGCGGCGGCTGTAACGGCTGCTCCATGGTAGATGTGACCCTGAAAGAAGGGATCGAAAAGCAGCTGCTGGCCGAGTTTGAAGGCGAGCTGAAAGGTGTGCGCGACGTGACTGAGCACGCCCGTGGTGACCATTCTTACTACTGATTGTCTTACTACTGATTTGTGCCCGCGCGGGATCGCATCCCTACTCCCGCGCACCGGGAAAAATCACATAAAAAAAGCCGCATTCGCGGCTTTTTCCATGATTGTCTTTTGCTTAATGCCTATCAGGATAATCAGGCTTTCGTGCGATTATTCGGCTAGGTATTGTGCGATATCAGGCTTTTAAAACTGTGATAGTCACAGCGCGTCGGCCCCAGTTTTTCGCGGCCCGGACATCCCGCCCCATATAGATATCAATTTTCTTTGACCAGCGGTGATGCATCTTATCCAGCACCACATACTCACCAGGCAAACCTGAGATTTTGACTTTAGAACCGTGTTTGAGGCCCATTTTCAAAAGGTCCCGAGATACTGCGATTGCCTTCATTCCCGGCTTAAGTCTGTCTCCCCAGGCAGCAATGGATGGGTTGCTGTCGGTCTGGGCTGGCACGGAATTATACGCCGTTGCCGTCACTCGAACTTTGGCTCCCGGAGCCACGGCACTAGCATTAAAACACCATCCTAAGCCCATAAAAAGCAATAAAAAAACACCGATTTTTTGTTTCATTTTCAACCTGCTCAACTCCAAAAACAGGTCATATTTTAAACACTATCAATAAGAAAGGATAGGGTTATTAGCCAGCACAGGCTTATTGAACAGCATAAAATATGATAACTATTTGTTAGAACAGGCCTCTTCAAGAAAAATATTTTTTTGCCATTGATACGCAAAAATAGCCGCTAACAGTACCCCTCGCATGGCCAGAAAACCTAACATTGCCGCCCACAACGCATGGTTGCCAAACGAGTTAAACAGTAGCCATATCAGGAAGAAACTACAGGTTGCAATAAACATGCTGTTCCGCATTTCTTTGCCTCGGGTCGCGCCGATAAAAATGCCATCCAGCAGAAAGCACCACATCGACACCAGAGGCACGGCAGCCAGCCAGGGCAGGTAGCGACTTGCTTCGCGCTGCACCGCTGGGATATCGGAAATCAGGGCGATAATCGCATCGCCGAACAGCGCGAAGGTCAGTGTCATCAGCAAAGCTATCATCACACTCCAGAGCGTGGTGCTGATCAGTGTCCGGCTCAGGGCTTCGCGGTTTCTGGCACCGATGGCTTTGCCCACCATAGCTTCCATCGCATAGGCAAAACCGTCCATCCCGTAAGACACCAGCATCAGAAAACTCATCAGCACCGCATTGGCAGCCACCACGTTATCCCCCAGGCTGGCGCCCTGAAATGTCATAAAGCTGAACGCCAGCTGCAAGCATAAGCTGCGCAGGAAGATATCCCGATTCAAACGTAATAAGCGCCCCATGCTCTGCCCGACTTTATTGAGCTGGCTACGCCAGGGCGGTAAATTCAGGGTTTTCCACTGGCAGGCCACAAAATACAGACCCAGTATCATACCGCTGTATTCGGCAATTACAGAGGCGGCGGCCGCACCGGCCACCTGCCAGCCCAGCCCCAACACAAACAGAACATCGAGCAGAATGTTGATGCTGTTGGTGATGATCAGCAGCCACATGGGCAGCCGGGCATTCTGGCTGCCCAGCAGCCAGCCCATGATGACGAAATTGGCCAGTGCCGCCGGTGCCCCCCAGATACGAATCGAGTAATATTGCTCCGCATAGGTTTTCACTGCGTCGCTGGCATCGCTGACGGAAAACACCGCATCCGCGATCAGGCTGTGACTGAGGATCAGCAGTGCCGCCAGACCCCAGGCCAACGCGATGCCCTGCAGGAGCACAGTGGCCTGAGCCGCTTTATTGCTGGCGCCGTAAGCCTGCGCGCACAGCCCGGTTGTTGCCATACGCAGAAAACCAAGCAACCAGAAGGTCACGCTGATCATCGTGCCGCCGACCGCCACGCCCCCCAGATACCAGGCATGCTCAAGATGGCCGATCACAGCCGCGTCCACCAGCCCCAGCAAAGGGACAGTGATGTTGGACAACACCATAGGAAGCGCCAGGGCAAAGACCTGGCGGTGGAGGGAGATATCTTTTAATGCGGCCAGCACAGTTTCAACCTTATGATTCACACGCTTAAGCCGCACAGTGTAACAGCAGCACTCATGACTGCCAGCGGTTCGCATCCATTAGCCTGTGTTACGCCAGCAGTATTCCCAGCCAGTGGTCAGCCAGCAACACCACAAACAGCCCCAGCAGATGCCAGATTGAAAACTTGAAGGTGGCCCAGGCATGGCCAGGTTCATCGGCAAACTTGAGCTTCACCGCGTAACCGACAAAGCCCAGATTCAGCACCAGGCTGCCCGCCAGATACAGCGCACCGCTCATGCCTGTCAGCCAGGGGAACAGGCCAATCAGCGTCAGAATCAGGGTGTACAGCAGTACCATGGTCTTGGTGAAAGCAATTCCGTGCGTCACCGGCAACATAGGAATATCAGCCTTGGCATAATCATCGCGCCTGTGTATCGCCAGCGCCCAGAAGTGCGGCGGTGTCCAGGCAAATACCAGCATCACCAGTAACAAAGCATGAGGATCAAACTGGCCGGTCACAGCCGCCCAACCGAGCAAAGGCGGCGCTGCGCCAGCCAGACCGCCGATCACGATATTCTGTGGCGTGGCGTGCTTGAGCCACACCGTATAAACCAGCGCATAACCGACCAGACTGGCCAGCGTCAGCCAGGCCGTCAGCGGGTTCAGCTGCCACAGTAAAGCAAAACCCACGATCATCAGCACAGTGGCAAAAATCACCGCGTTGACAGTCGGCACCCGTCCGCGCGCCAAGGGCCTGTGATGGGTACGCGCCATTTTGGCATCTAATTGCCGATCGAGCACATGATTAAAGGCCGCCGCGGACGCCGACTGCAAGCCGATCCCCAGCAACCCCAGCACCACGGCGTTGACGGGCGGGATCCCCGGAACCGCCAGACACATGCCCACCAGCGCCGTCAGCAGTAACATGGCCACGACTTTGGGCTTGGTCATCATCAGATAATCGCGCCCCAGCTGTCGCCAGCTTCGACCCGAATACGCTAGCTGGCGCTGTTCCAGTGACTGTGATTTCGCCATATCGCTTCCCTCCCTGAATTAGCCTGACTTGGGTGTCATACGGCCAAAATGCGTTTGCCTTCCCTGTGAACCTGTCTGCAACTGGAGCGGAGCATGACGGACTGTTTTCACCCGCGGTATCCGTGCAGACCGGCTGACACTCACTGCAGCTGGAACCCTAAACAACGCCCAGTTCGCCGCCAGCACGCTGAGCAGTAGACTTAAACCGCCGAGATTATGGCCCACAGCCACAGGCAGTGGCAGGCTGGCCAGTACATTTGTCACCCCCAGCGCGATCTGTCCGGAGAGGCACACCACTATCACGACGGCGTGACGCCGCCAGCCGATATGCCATAACCGCCAGGAAAGCAGCAGGAGCACCAGCGTCGTCAGCATAGCGCCGATACGGTGCGCCGCATGAATCGAAACCCGCTGGTCAAAATTCAGTACACCATACTGATAGGTCTGAAAACCCGGTTGCCAGGGCTCAAACGCCCTGATATCAAATTTACTCACCCAGTCGACTTCGCAGACAGGCAACTGAGTACACACCACAGCGGCATAGTTGGCCGCCGTCCAGCCGCCCAGAGCAATCTGCACTGCCACCACGATCAGCCCGGCCACGGCTAAGCGCCTGACACTGAGTCGTTGGTGCGCGGGAGACTGCACAGCCGGTAATCGCGCCCGCTGTCTCATCAACATCCGTAACCAGAGCACCAGTAACAAGCTGGCGGTGGTAAAGCCGCCCAGCAGGTGACCCATCACGATCACCGGTTTGAGCGACATGGTCACAGTCCACATCCCCAGCATCGCCTGAAAGACTACTATCCCCAGCAACACCAGCGGTAAACGGCGCGGTCTGTCAACGCGGCGACGGGCCACGACATTCATGGCCACAATCAGCAGCCCGAGCGAACCGGCCATGTAGCGGTGGAGCATTTCATTCCAGGCTTTATGAATCTCGACCGGGTGCTCCGGGAAAGCCTGCTGAGCCAGTGCATGCTGAGCGTCTGTTTTGGGGACGGTCATGAAACCATAGCAGCCGGGCCAGTCCGGACAACCAAGCCCGGCCTCTGTCAGCCGGGTATAAGCCCCCAGAGCGATGACCGCAACGGATAATAAGAGCGTCAGTCCAACCAGCCAGGTAAAACGCCGGTCAGCCTGCCGGTGTTGGGAAGAAGCCATTGATAACATCGCCACTCCTTAGCGCATGCGGTTTGCAGCATCAGCCTATTTTGGAAACCTTGAGTAAACGCTTGAGATCCCTCAGCATGTCCTTCCCCTGAGCCAGGACCTGGGTCTGACCTTCCACCAGCGGATAAGCCAGCATGACATTGCCTTGCGGATCTGAGATATAAATGGCCTGGGCGCCGAATTCCAACGCACGGATTTGAGCAAGGACAGGATCCGGTGCGGCCAATACTGTACTGCCGCCGGCCTGCACATGCTCTGCAGCAGGTAAGCCTGTATCCCCCTGACCTGAGACCAGTACCAGGCTGGCAATACGCTCCTGTTCGGCCCCCATGGCCTGAGGCACCTGACGCAAATTAAACAAGGCGCCCTGACAACGGGTATCACACTCTGCCGGCAGCAGATACACCAACTGCCATTTGCCACGCATCCCCAGCCAGTCGGTCACCACAGGCTCATCCAATAGCTGCCCCCGATTGATGGCGCCCCCTGATACCAGTGGTTGTCCAGCACCAGCTTGGCCACCACCACAGGCAAAACAAACAACAGTAACAACAGCACTAAATTGATGTGTTTTCTCATCCCTGACTCCTGATTCTCAGCGCACACTGCGTTCTCAGTGCGTACTGCGTTTCAGCCACCACCAGGCCAGTCCGGCGACCGCCAGCGCCAGCAGAAACCACTGTACGGCATAGGCGTAATGCTTTTCCGGCCCCATTACGACGGCCTGCCAGTTTTGCTTGAGCGCCAATGGATCATCCGGCGCTATCTGTATGACCCAGTCAGGCAAGGGCAATCCTGTTGCCGCTGCCAGTTCTGCTGGCTTGATGTTTTGTACCCGCCTGGGCCAGCCATTTTCTGTCCCGGCCTCGCTCAGTTCAGGAAGCTGCGTCGAAGGTGCAATCATGCCCGTCAGCATGACCTGGCCATGAAATTCGGGTAACACAGGCAGCTCATCCCGGTATTGGGGTGCAGGCAACCAGCCTAAGTTCACCAGTACCCAGGCGCCGTTTTCCGTCCGGAACGGGTAAAACAGGTGATAACCCGGTCGGCCGCGATCCAGCTGGTTATCCAGTAAAATCGCTTTGCTGTGATCATATTCGCCGCTGAGCCTGACCCGGTACCACAAGGGATCATCCGGCAGACTGGCGATACTGTAAAATATCTGCTCTCCCCTGAGCTTCAGTGCTGCTGTCAGCGTTTCTTTTTCCTGTCCCCGTGAGATCTGCCACATTCCCAGCTTGACCAACACGGTCAGGACCACCAAAGTAAAAAGAACAAATCCTGTCCGTCTCATCGCGTCCTGTACCTCTTCACTGGCGCCCTGATTCAGCCATCTACGGAGATACCATGCTGCTGAAAGCCTTGATTGTCTGTTTGCTGATTTTTATCGTATTTAATCTGTTTCGCGCCTTGCCTGTGATGCTAAAAGGCAAACAAGACAAACCTATGTCTCACTACCTTGGCCGCCGTGTGTTGTTTTCCGCACTCTTATTTGCCCTGTTGCTGCTGGCGCTGGCCACAGGCATTCTGGAACCCAACACACGTCCGTACTGATACCTTCGGCATCGTCCTCAGAGGATATAGACAAAGACAAATAACCCCAGCCACACCACGTCCACAAAGTGCCAGTACCAAGCACCTGCCTGAAAGGCGAAATGGTGCTGCGGAGTGAAGTGCCCTCTCAGGACCCGCAGCCAGACAATGAACAAAATGATAGTGCCCAGGGTCACGTGCATACCGTGGAAGCCAGTCAGCATAAAGAAAGTATTACCGTAGACACCCGCATCCAGTGTCAGACCCATTTCTTCATAGGCATGGATATACTCGACACCCTGCAGGTACACAAACAGCCAGCCCAGTAACACGGTTAACAGCAGAAACAGCGTCAGTTTCTGTCGTTCACCTTTTTCCAGCGCAACATGGGCAAAGTGTACCGTCACCGAAGAGGTCAACAGGATGAGGGTGTTGTAAAGCGGCAATCCAACCGGCCCCATGGCTTGTGTTTCGCTACCCCCGGTGTCAGTATCAAGGGCCAGTGTGCGACAAACTCCGGCCATAAAACTTCGTGGGTCATGGCGTTATTGCCCGCCCCACCCAGCCAGGGTACGGCGATCAAACGGGCGTAAAACAGTGCGCCGAAAAAGGCGGCAAAAAACATCACTTCTGAGAAAATGAACCAGCTCATCCCCTGCCGAAACGATCGATCCATCTGGGAACTGTACAGGCCGGTCATCGATTCACTGATCACATCGCGGAACCATCCCACCAGCATGATCAACAGCAGGCCCACGCCGCCCATCAAAATCCAGGGGCCATGACCGCTAAACAGTCCGCCGACGGTCGCCCCTGCACCCATCGCTATCAGAAATAACGCCACAGCACCGACTATCGGCCAACCACTGGCCGCTGGCACATAGTAATGATCATGGGACGGTTTCAGCGACTGCTCATGTTCTGTGTACGGATTTGCCATGGTCGACCTCATTGCGTTTGCGCCGCAGGTTCCGGCTGAGCGTTAAACAAGGTATAAGCCAGAGTCAGCGTCTTGATATCCTCAGGCAGCTTGGGATCAATATAGAAGAGCAAAGGCAGCTCTGCTGACGCCCCGGCTGCCAGTGGCTGTCGGTTAAAGCAAAAACATTCAATTTTATTGAAGTACTGCGCCCCCAGCCCCGGCGAGACAGACGGTACGGCTTGTCCTACCGTTGCTAGCTGCGTCAGGTTCTTAGCCGAATACAGTACTTTATGAGTTTCACCCGGATGTACCTCCAGCCTTGTCACTTCCGGCTCAAACTGCCAGGCCATGCCAGGATGCACATACGCCATGAACTCCACCGTAATCGTACGTTGGTCGTCCACCTTCTCGCTGGCGGCAGCGACTTGATCGGACGTCTTGCCGTTGATACCCGTAACGTCACAAAACACGTCATAAAGCGGCACCAAAGCAAAAGCGAAACCAAACATCCCCAATGACAGTAAAATCAGGCTCAGTAACGATTTCTTCTTGCCTTTTTCCTGATCCGCATCAGCCATATTGCCTCCTTAATCCACCTTTGGTGGGGTGGAGAAAGTATGATGTGGCGCCGGAGAAGGCACTGTCCATTCCAGTCCTTCGGCACCATCCCAGGGTTTCGCACCTGCCGGTTCCCCGCCACGTATACACTTCACCACGACGGCAAGGAAAATCAGCTGTGACAGACCAAACAGAAAGCCGCCAATACTGACAATGGCGTTCACATCGGCAAACTGCAGCGCATAATCCGGAATCCGGCGCGGCATTCCTGCCAGTCCCAGGAAATGCATCGGGAAGAACAGGATGTTGACGGAAATCACTGAGCACCAGAAATGCCATTTCGCCAGACGGTCATTGAACATATGCCCCGTCCACTTCGGCAGCCAGTAATATGCCGCAGCCATAATGGAGAAGATTGCCCCCGACACCAGCACATAGTGGAAGTGAGCCACCACGAAATAGGTATCGTGATATTGAAAATCTGCCGGGGTAATGGCCAGCATCAGACCGGAGAAGCCACCGATGGTAAAAAGGATAATAAAAGCGATAGCAAACAGCATCGGCACTTCAAACGTCAGTGATCCTCGCCACATGGTCGCCACCCAGTTAAACACTTTCACCCCGGTCGGCACCGAGATCAGCATGGTGCAGTACATGAAGAACAGCTCGGCGGCCACCGGCATCCCAGTGGTAAACATATGGTGCGCCCAAACCAGAAAACTCAGGCCGGCAATCGACGCCGTGGCGTATACCATGGAGCTGTAACCAAACAGTTTTTTACGCGAAAAGGCAGGGATAATTGCGGAAATGATACCGAAACTCGGCAAAATCATAATGTACACTTCCGGGTGACCGAAGAACCAGAAGATGTGCTGGAACATCACAGGATCCCCGCCCCCGGCAGCATCAAAGAAACTGGTGCCGAAGTATTTATCGGTCAGCACCATAGTAACCGCCCCCGCCAGCACCGGCATCACGGCAATTAACAAAAATGCCGTGATTAACCAGGTCCAGACAAACAGCGGCATCTTCATGTAAGTCATGCCAGGCGCGCGTAAATTCATGATAGTGACGATGACGTTGATCGCCCCCATGATGGAACTGATCCCCATGATATGAATCGAGAAGACAAACAGGCCAGTGCTTTGCGGGCTGTACGTTGTCGAGAGGGGCGCATAGAAAGTCCAGCCGAAGTTAGGGCCGCCACCTTCCATGAACAATGAAGACAAGAGTATCAGGAAGGCAAACGGCAAAATCCAGAAACTCCAGTTATTCATTCTCGGCAGCGCCATGTCCGGCGCCCCGATCATCATGGGCACCATCCAGTTTGCCAATCCGGTAAAGGCGGGCATCACGGCACCAAAGACCATGATCAGGCCATGAACTGTGGTCATCTGATTAAAAAACAGCGGCTCAACCAATTGTAACCCCGGCTGGAACAATTCAGCCCGGATCACCATCGCCATTGCTCCACCAATCAGGAACATGGTGAAACTGAACATCAGGTACAGGCTACCGATATCCTTGTGGTTGGTAGTAAACAGCCAGCGCTTAATACCACTTTGATGATGTGTATCATGCTCAGTATGGCTGGTTTCTTCCACAGCCTGTTCACGCATCATGTCCGTCATGACCTGTTACTCCCTAAAGCTGTTCGCCCTTAAGAATTGCCTGCACTTCTGCTGCCTGAACCGTATCGCCAGTGTTGTTTCCCCAGGCATTCCGCTCATAGGTAATGACAGAGGCTAATTCCTTCAGGCTCAGCTGCGGTCCGAATGCCTGCATCGCTGTGCCATTTCGTCCGTGCACAACAACACTGATGTGTTCCAGTTTCCTCGCGGGATCGATGGCGATACCGTCACCCGCTAATGCAGGGAAAGCGCCCGGTAACCCCTGACCATTCACCTGGTGACACACAGCACAACGGGTGTTGTAGACTGTCTCCCCCATCGCCATCAGCTCATCCATGGGCATCTGCATATCCAGCAGACGCTGCTCTTCAGCTTTTGCCTCTCGCTGAGCCGTTTTAGTGACCTGGAGCCATTCCTCAAAATCGGCCTGCGGCTTGGCGATCACCACAATCGGCATAAAGCCATGATCTTTTCCACACAGCTCGGCACATTGCCCGCGATAGATGCCCGGTTTGTCAATTTTGGTCCAGGCTTCGTTGATGAAACCGGGATTGGCGTCTTTCTTGACGGCAAACGCAGGAACCCACCAGGAATGAATCACATCCTGTGAGGTCATCAGAAAGCGGATTTTCTGCCCGACAGGCACCACCAGCGGATGATCGACTTCCAGCAGGTAGTTATCGCGTTTTTGACGTTCATTGTTAATCTGGGCCTGAGAAGTGGCCAGGTTGGAATAAAACTCAACATCTTCGCCGAAATAGCGATAGTGCCATTTCCACTGTGAGCCGGTGATCTGAATGGTAATGTCCGGTTGCGATGCATCTTCCATCGCCAGCAGCGTTTTGGTCGCCGGAATGGCCATCACGATCAAAATCACAAAAGGTATCAGGGTCCAGAGCAGTTCAACCCGGGTACTTTCATGGAAGGAGGCCGCCACAGCCCCCCGTGACTTTCTGTGATGAATAATCGCCCAGAACATCACGCCAAATACCACAATGCCTATCGCGACACAGATATAAAAAATCGTCATGTGCAGTGAATAGACTTGCTGACTGATCCCGGTGACGCCCTGGGTCATATTCAGCGGCATCGACTTGGTTTCTGCCAACAAGGGCAAACTCAGCAAGCCCAATAATCCATAAAACAATTGCCGCATCATTCTGTGGATCCCTCCCTCAGTCACCCTGACAGCCAAGTGCCAGTTACCGTCCCACGCCAGAGACAACAGACGCCTGTCTCAGCCAGGATTCCCTAATCAGCGCAAAATAGCCATAACAGCTTGTTTACATTTAACTTAGGACAGATTTGCCGGAATGAACAAAAATTTGAGTAAGAAATAGTCAACGCCCACCAGAAATGGGCGCTGGTAGACATAAGCGGGCAGAAAGAGAAAAGAGCAGGCTTAAAGACGAAGGTGCGAGACTATCGGTGTCAGTCTGTGACCGAACGAAGGCAAGTGCGACAACCAACGCTGCCAGGGACGCCAGCGAGGACAAGGCACAGTCAGGGGAGAGTCGCTGGATATCTGCTCCGCCCACGGCAGCCATTGCAGCAACTGGCGGACAGGATCCTCAAAACCATGGGCATAGTCCTGCGTCCCTAACCTATGACCCAAAGCGCTGTCACAGCGATCGCCGGCCAGCACAAGACACAATTCCAGCTGATTAAAGTGACAGCCTATTCGCTGGACAAATTTCGCCACATCCGTCGCAGAAACCTGCAGCAAAGCCTGATCACAAACCAGCATCACCGGTGAAGAAAAAGAGGTCGGCAACTGGGATAACCAGCTCAAATCCGTCACAGAGCCCGACTGCATCCGATACCGCTCACTGGCGTGAAACAGCTTTTGTCGCCACAGCAGGTTCTCGTTGCAGTCCAGCTCCAGCCAGCGGCACCGGCCATTATCCAGACGATAGAAGCGGGTATCCAGACCGGCCCCCACATTGATGACATGACCATTCGGAAAGCGGCGCAGGAAATGCTGTACCCGCTGATCCACCAACAGAGTCAGGGTCGCGTGCAGCAGCTGGTGTTGATCAACATTACCAGCCAGACAATCGGGTGCCAGATGACATTGCTGGCAAGCCGCTGCGGCCAAAGGGTCATAAATCAAGCCACCGTCAGCCAGACTCTCGCGGCTACGCAGCCAGAGCGGCTGCAAAAGTGCAGCCGGAATATGATAGCGGGCAGATTTCGTCATTATCGTCATCGTCTACAAGGTGATAGATTGATGATAATGACTATCATTCACTATTGCAAAGGATTCGTCGACGCTTTACACGCGATCAGGTCTCAGCCCCAGTCGCCGTTACGAATCACCCCCACCGCAATGCCTTCTATGGTCAGGTGCTGCTGGGTCAGATCCACCACAATCGGTGCGAACGCCTCGTTTTCAGCATGCAGGTATACCTGAGACCCTTTCTTTTCAAGACGTTTGACCGTCACATCGTCATCGACACGGGCAACCACCACCTGGCCATTACGGACATCCTGGGTTTTATGCACCGCAAGCAAGTCGCCATCCATAATGCCGATGTCCTTCATGCTCATACCATTCACACGCAGCAAGAAATCAGCCTGCGGTCTAAACATAGACGGGTCGACATCGTAATGGGTTTCAACATGTTCCTGAGCCAGAATCGGCTCACCGGCAGCAACACGCCCGATGAGCGGCAAACCACGTTCCTGTGCATCCTCGTCATTCACCAGCAGGCGAATACCGCGTGATGCACCCGGTACAATTTCAATCACCTGCTTACGAGCCAGCGCTTTTAAATGCTCCTCTGCCGCGTTGGCAGATCGGAACCCCAGTTCACGGGCAATTTCCGCCCGAGTCGGCGGCATGCCGGCTACTTCAATTTTTGCTTTGATCAAATCAAAGACTTCTTGTTGGCGTGGCGTTAACGGCTTCATGACATACCCTGTCTTTTTATACAGTTCACTGTGAGTATATCCAGTGTTCATTGTTTTGAAAAGACTATATTCAATGAAATGCGGGCTTGGCAGTCCCTGCCATAACACCAGCGAACAAAATTTTACGCTTTGCTCTCCTGTATCCTATTTTTCGCAGCAATAACCGGCCTGTTTTCTGCTATCCTTGCCACGCATTAAGATTTCGAGGCTCGTTATAAACATGTCAAGTTGGCAGAAATTTTCGCAAAGTCTTCTGAATTTGCCGCTTTCTTTACTGGTGAAGACCCGTACCATTCCGTCCGATCCTGTTTCTGAACTGGAACTGGATCTCGACCGCCCTATTATCTACACCCTGCCTTTCAGCTCGCAGACCGATCTGCTGACCCTGAGTGCGGCGACCCGGGCCGTCGGACTACCCGACCCGCTGGAGCCTGTTACCATTAATGGCCAGGTGTTCCCCCGCTATGTCTTCGTCGCCAACAGCCCGAGCATTTTCGGCAGTGATGGCCAGTTACCGGCCAAATCTTTAACGCTGTTTACCGATTTGCTGGCGGCCCATAAAGCGGATCAGCAACTGGATGTTCAGCTGTTGCCCGCGTCGATCTTATGGGGCCGCAAGCCCGGCACTGAAGGTGAGCAAAAACCAATACTCAAAGCCTTAAATGGCCCGGAAAAATGCTTCGCAGTGCTGGCACAGGGCCGGGATTGCATGGTCCGCCTCAGCCCGACCATGTCCTTACGATTTATGGCCGACAAGCACGGTACAGATAACGCGATTGCCAATAAGCTGGCCCGGGTGGCGAAGATCCACTTCTCCCGCCAGAAGCTGGCCGCTGCCGGCCCGCGTCTGCCGCAGCGTCAGGCACTGTTTAACCGCCTGCTGGCTTCCAAAGCGATAGAAAAAGTGGTCCGCGAGGAAGCGGAAAGCCGCGATGTGCCGTTAGAAAAAGTGCGCAAAGAAGCCATTGATATGATGGAAGAAATTGCGGCCGATTTCTCCTACAGCCTGGTCCGTCACGGTGACCGCTTCCTGAGCTGGTTATGGAATCGTCTCTACAAAGGGATCAATGTCAGCAATGCCCAGCGCGTCCGCCAATTAGCGCAGGATGGCCATGAGATTGTCTATGTGCCCTGCCACCGCAGCCATATGGATTACCTGCTGCTGTCTTATGTACTCTATCAGGAAGGCATGGTGCCGCCGCACATTGCAGCCGGAATTAACCTGAACTTTTTCCCGGCCGGGCCGATTTTCCGCCGCGGCGGCGCGTTCTTTATCCGCCGCAGCTTTAAGGGCAACCGCCTCTATTCGACAGTATTTCGCGAATATCTCGGCGAGCTGTTTGCCAAAGGTTATTCGGTGGAATATTTCAGTGAAGGCGGCCGATCCCGGACCGGCCGCTTGCTGGCCCCGAAAACCGGCATGCTGTCGATGACCATTCAGGCCATGCTGCGCGGCCTCAACCGCCCGGTCACTCTGGTGCCTGTGTATATTGGCTACGAACACGTGATGGAAGTGGCCACTTACGCCAAAGAGCTGCGTGGAAAGCGCAAAGAAAAAGAAAGCCTGGGCCAGGTACTGCGCACCCTGCGTAAACTGCGCAATTTCGGCCAGGGTTATGTCAACTTCGGTGAGCCTATCCCGCTCAATCAGTACCTGAACGAGCAGGTGCCGGACTGGCGTCAGCATATCGACCCGATTGAGCCTGCCCGCCCGCAATGGCTCAACCCTGTGGTCAACAACCTGGCCGATAAGATGATGACCCACATCAACGATGCGGCAGCGACCAACGGTCTGACCCTCTGTGCGCTGGCCTTGCTGGCCTCCCGCCAGCGCGCCCTGAGCCGTGAAGAGCTGGAGCAACAGATTGACTGTTACCTGCAGCTGCTCCATAACACGCCCTACTCATCGGACTGTACCCAGCCGTCAGACACAGCAGCTGAGCTGGTTGAGAATGCCATCAGCATGGACAAGTTCATGGTTGAGCGTGACAGCCTGGGAGAGATAGTGTCGCTGGATCGGCAGCAGTCACTGCTGATGACCTATTACCGCAATAACATCATCCACCTGTTTGCGCTGCCTTCGCTGATTGCCCACATAGTCGTCTCGCACCAGCGCCTGAGCCGGGCCGAAATGCATCGTCAGATCAGCCTGCTGTATCCGTTTTTGAAGGCCGAACTTTACCTGCGTTTTGACTGGGCGGATTTACCGGAAGCGGTTGATGCCCTGATTGATGAGCTGATCCGCCAGCGGCTGATCCTGAGCGACGGCAATGAACTGTCGCTCAACAGTGTCCGTATCGGGCCGCTGCAGTTACTGGGCAATACCATTACCGAAACCTTGCAGCGCTATGCCATTACCCTGACGCTGCTGCGCAGCGAACCTCAGCTGATGAAGAGCGATCTGGAGCAGCAAAGCCAGATGATGGCACAGCGCCTGAGCCGCCTTCATGGGATTAATGCGCCTGAATTCTTCGATAAAGGCGTCTTCTCTGCGATGGTCAAAACCCTGCGTCAGGAAGGCTATCTGAATCAGGACAACCATGCCGTGTCCCGTCCGGTGGCCACTCTGGCCGATTTACTGGCCGACCTGGTGTCTCCGGAAGTGAAGCTGACCATTCAGGCAGTCATGAACCGGGAAGAGAAAAAAGAGCCGGGGCCGGATTCAGCGAACAAATAATCCCCCCGCTGACAACAGAAAACGCCCGCAATATGCGGGCGTTTTTACAACCGGAGCGGAATCCTCAGCTCAGAGCATTAGGCCTGCAGCCATGCCCAACCACACCAGCATGCCGACATAGTTATTGTTGAGAAAAGCCTTAAAACAAGGTTCACGCTCTCTGCCGCGAATCAGCATCTGCTGATAAACAAACAGCGCCGCCGCACCCAGCAGGCTCCAGTAGTACAGCTGAGATAGCCCCATCTGCATACCGACCACAATCAGCAGCCCTAATGTACCCAGCTGCAACAGGCCGATCATGCGCTTGTCATTGCGGCCAAACAGAATGGCGGTGGATTTGATGCCGATTTTTAAATCATCATCCCTGTCGACCATGGCGTATTGGGTATCATAGGCAATGGTCCAGAGAATATTGGCGATAAACAACAGCCAGGCCACTGGCGGTAAAGCCCCAGACTGCGCGGCATACGCCATTGGAATGGCCCAGCCAAAGGCCATGCCCAGCACCAGCTGCGGCAAGTGGGTGTAGCGCTTCATAAACGGATAAGCGGCCGCCAGCAACAGGCCGACCACAGACAACTGAATTGTCAGTGTATTCATGGTCAGCACTAAGGCGAAAGACACGAACGACAACACGGCAAAAAAACCCAGCGCTTCGCGTTCGCTGATCAAACCGGAAGGCAGAGGACGCTGCGCGGTGCGCTTTACATGACCGTCAAAATGCCGGTCGGCGTAATCATTAATGACACAGCCCGCCGCGCGCATCGAAAAAACCCCGAGCACGAACACCACCAACACCTTGATATCCGGCATGCCATCTGCAGCCAGAAACAAGGCCCACAGGGTCGGCCACATCAGTAACAAACTGCCAATCGGGCGATCCATCCGCGCTAGCTGCCAGTACGCTCTGGCTTTGGTCATCTCCAAACCTTCACTCTCCTACTTTTGTTCGTAATGGGCGGCTTTCTTGCTGCCCGAGACCACCGGTCATGTGCCGTTCAATGGCGCTGTCTGGCTGATAAACCGGCGCGGGGGCCAGAAACAGCTCAGCCACCAGCATCGGCTTTTCCTTGACCCACAGGCGGGAGCGCCGCGCCCATAGCTCATCGCCATGGAACGGAATGCGCGCCAGCTGCAGGGCGTCACGGCGCGCACTCTGATCGGTAAACACCCGGTAACCCAGCGGCGATTCTCCCAGCCGGGCGATGTCCTGCTCTTCTCCCGTCAGGGTCGGCACCGGGATCAGCGTACGGCCAAACACCCAGGGCACACCGTCGCCATGCAAGAGTACGATACGCTCCAGGCAATCCACTGGCCCCAGCATCGCCTGCTCATCAGGCTGTAAGCGGCTGGCTTTGATCGGCTCCTGCGCCAGCAGCAGCACACTGAACTGATGACAATAACGGGCAAAACGACGTGACAACGAGCCATTTTCCTGCAACCAGCTTTGCAGTTCCGGCTGATTGAGGTGTATGTTTTCCGTCAGTTGCCAGTCGGCATTGTCCAGAGCGGACTGATATATCTGCTTGAATTTCGACATCTTCCCAATTCAATTCCTAGAAAGGGTGATAGAATGTGGCCAATTGATAACACTGAATGATGCCCTATTGTAGCAAGCCGTCACGGACAGGAATATCATTCCTCGCCAAAGTAGGCACTTGGGTAACAGATTTTTCCCTGATACAGATGGATAGCAAGATGAAATCTCTACTCCTGACATTGGCGATGGTGCTGATTACCCTGACTCAGCCTGCGCTGGCACAATCTGCGCCGGCAAAGACCCCTGAATACAGTTATTTCACCCTGACGCCGGATATCACCACCAACTACATCACCCAAGGTAAAAAACTGGGTTATCTGCGCCTGCAGGTCGATCTCATGGTCTCCGACCCGGACTATATCCCTCTGGTGGAACACCATGCGCCGCTGATCCGCGATGCCATTATCCAAATCATTGGCGAACAGCCGGAAGTGAAAATCAAGTCTCTGGCCGGTCGCGAAGCCATACGCCAGCAATGCCTGGACAAAGTGAATGATCTCTTGATAGCCGAGACCAACCAAAAGCTATTAACTGAGCTGCTGTTCACCAAATATCTGTACCAGTAACCCCGACAAAACAATCACCACCGCCATCACCTGTGGTTTAGAGGTGACAAAAAAAGCGCCCGATGGGCGCTTTGGTCTTTATTTCCCGTATTTCATTACACAGTATCAGGCTGCAGCGTGCGCCTTGCCATGTTGCGAGGCAATATACTCTGCCACCGCCTGTTGCTGCTCACGATTCAGATACAGCCCCAGCTTGCTGCGCCGCCACAGCGCATCGTCTGCGCTGACAACAAACTCACGGCTGATCAGATAATCCAGTTCTCTGGCGTAAAAACCTTCGCCAAAATGCTGCCCCATCTCTGCTTCACTGCTGACACCTTCCAGGATCTGCCAGCTCAGGACACCGTAATTGGTTGCCATGCGATCGGCGGTAAAGGCGCTCATCCAGCTAAACCGGGTGCGTAAATCCGCACTGAGGCGCTCACGGTCAAAATCCACCTCGCCGCCCGGCAGGCAGGCTTGCGCCGTCCAGGCCGGTCCCATGTCCGGGAAGAAAGGCGCCAGCTTGCGCAGTGCCGATTCGGCCAGCTTGCGATAAGTGGTCAGCTTGCCGCCAAACACAGACAGCAAGGGCGGCTGAGAGCCTTCCTGTTCCAGCTCCAGCGTATAATCACGGGTCACGGCTTGCGGTGAGTCTGACTCATCATCACACAGCGGACGGACGCCGGAGTAAGTCCAAACCACATCCTGGCGTTGCAATTTGTGTTTAAAGTGATCGTTGTACACTTTGAGCAGGTAGCGAATTTCGTCTTCATCAATCGCCACCTGACGCGGATCGCCGTGGTATTCCACATCTGTGGTGCCGACAATGGAGAATCTGTCCAGATAAGGAATCACAAATACGATGCGGTTATCTTCGTTTTGCAGTATGTAGGCCTGCGGCTCGTCGTGCACGCGCGGGACCACGATATGCGAGCCTTTGATCAGGCGAATATTGCGCGGCGACGGGGTATCCAGACTGGTGTCAAAGAAGGTTTTCACCCACGGGCCGGCCGCGTTGACCAGCGCATGCGAGCGACGAATGAAACGCTCACCGGTCTGGCTATCCAGCACAGTCACTTGCCACAGCTCGCCGTCACGCTCGGCCTTTTCAACCCGGCAGCGGTTCCGCACTTCACCGCCACGGGCCGCGGTTTCCATCGCATTTAAGATCACCAGACGGGCATCATCAACCCAGCAGTCTGAATATTCAAAGCCGCGGGTAATTTCAGGCACCAGCGCGGAATCCGCTCCAAAGCGTAATCCTTCACTGGCGGGCAAAGTGGTACGTTTTCCTAAATGATCATACAAAAACAAGCCGGCCCGAATCATCCAGGCAGGACGCAGGTGCGGCCGGTGCGGCAGGCGAAAACGCATTGGCCGGGCAATATGCGGGATTTTTCGCAGCAGGACCTCTCGCTCGGCCAGGGCTTCGCCAACCAGGCGAAACTCGTAATGCTCAAGATAGCGCAGACCCCCGTGGATCAGCTTTGAACTGGCAGACGAGGTGGCAGATGCAAAATCATCGGCTTCAAACAGTGCCACTTTCAACCCGCGACCTGCGGCATCAGCGGCAATACCCGCACCGTTAATGCCACCCCCTACGACGATAATATCCAGAATCTCGTTTGCTGCTGTCATGCCTTTCACCTGTGCCTTAACTACGCTGCGCGCTTACCGTATGCATTGCCTCTCTGCTTATATTAGGCCATGCATTCGAAAGTGTTCACTTTGCATAAATGTTCGATATCGCTCAATATAGCCAATTGAAAAGCGAATATCATCCTTTTTATGCTCGAAAAATGACACCTATTTGATCATACGCACAAAAAAAGCTGCCTTATCAGGCAGCTTTCCGCGTGTATGCAGGCAGAACAATGCTCGTTGCAAACCGTGATGAGCGAAAACGCTCATCTCCAGCACTGTCAGTCGATGATGATTTCGAGGTGGGTATCCAGCTCTGCCATCCGCTTGGCCAGCGGCTCTGGCGGTGTTTTATTGGTGAACAGCATATCAATCTGGCTGATGTCTCCCAGATTGACCATGGCATTGCGGCCGAACTTGGTGTGATCAACACCCAGCATGACACAGCGGCTGTTTTCAATAATGGCTTGTTTGACCCGGACTTCGTGATAGTCGAAATCCAGCAGGGAGCCATCGAGATCAATGCCGCTGATCCCGATGATGCCAAAGTCCAGACGGAACTGGGAGATGAAATCCAGGGTCGCTTCCCCCACGATACCGCCGTCACGATTACGCACTTCGCCACCGGCCAGAATCACCCTGAAATCATCTTTGCCGGTCAGAATACCGGCGACGTTCAGGTTATTGGTCACGATCCGCAAGTCGGCGTGGTCCAGCAAGGCGCGCGCCACCGCTTCCGGCGTGGTCCCTATATCAATAAACAGCGTGGCGCCGTCGGGGATATGCTTGACCATCGCCTGCGCGATACGGTCTTTCTCGGCCAGCTGCATCACTTTACGGGTGGTGTAGGACGTGTTGACCGAGCTGGACGGCACTGTCGCCCCGCCGTGATGGCGCCGGATTTTATTCTCTTCGGCCAGCTCATTGAGATCCCTGCGGATCGTCTGCGGGCTGACGTTAAAACGGGCAACCAGGTCATCGGTACTGACATAGCCCTGAGTTTTCACAAGATCGATGATCTCCTGATGACGTTTGCTTTGCTTCACTGCTGTTACTGCTCCTGATTGACGAAGTTCCAATGACCGTAGTGGCCCGTTTTCCGGGCGTGCTCATCTTACTGGGCAATCGGTCTGGTTACTAGGTAAGTGATCCCACTCCTGGCTGAAACCTTACTGTGCAGAATCCGCCGGCTGCCGCAGATGCGCATCGACAAAAGCCAGCAGGCATCCTGAAATCAACCCGAACAGATGTGCCATATTGGCTACTTCAAACCCCATCACACCAACGAAACCTAAGACCAGCCAGACCAGCATAAAGACGACATAGCCATTGGGAATCGTGAGGCCCCGCGAAGGGGCCAGCCAGCCCAGCCACCACAGGTAACCCATCAATGCGTAAACCACGCCGGATAAGCCGCCGAAGTTGGGGCCGTGGAACCAAAACTGTGCCAGGCCGGATACCAGCGCGGAAACGATGAAGACTTCCAGTAACTTGCCGCTGCCGCTGTGTCGCTCAAGCCGTCCGCCCAGCACCCACCACCACAGACAGTTAAATATCACATGCAGTGCGGAGAAATGGATCAGCGTGTGAGACACATAACGCCAGATTTCCCAGCTGTCGCCCTGCATGGTCGGAAAATGCAGCCAGTAAAATAGCGGTACCTGCCAGCCCAGCAGCCAGCCACCGTAAATGCCGAGCGCCAGCACCATCACCAGCAAACAGACAGGCCCGGCACCCGACTTGACCATGTCAACCATACTGGGACTGTCGTAACGAAACGAAGGCTGCTGGCGGCGGTTCGCCACCTGCCAGGAGGCAGCCTGGTATTTCTGATCGTCAGGACGGCGGAGAAACTGCTGCCACTCGGCTTCGGTTTCTACCTGATGTGCTGGGTCAGACAACCAAATGGCAAACTGGCCGCCGGGTTCAGCGGCCAGGGTCAGTTCAATACCACGGGAGGCCATGTAATCGATGAAGGCCTGTGCCATTCGAGGGTTATTGAGCACGGCGATACGCTGCATCTCAGACTCCCTGTTAAAAGTTGTGCGCCGGCAGGCGCAGGGTGATCATCTGGCTGAATTACTGCTCAACGCACGGATAGGCCTGACGACGCCACGCTTCAAAGCCGCCGTCCATGCTGTACACGGTTTCATACCCCTGATTAATCAGATACTGGGCAGCGCCCTGAGAGCTGATCCCATGGTAGCACATCACGATCACCGGCTGCTCGAAGTCAACATCATCCATAAAACTGACCATAGTGTCATTGGTCAGATGAAAAGCAGACGCCGGATGAGATAAGGCGTGAGATTGAGGATCGCGGATATCAACCAGTACCGCCTTGGTGTCGGACTGTTGTAATAATGCGTAGGCTTGCTCAACCGAGATATGTTCAAACTGCTCCATGATGACCTCATTCTTTAATTTTCAACCGGGGGCCGGCATCTGGCTGCGGCCCCCTCATCACACGATCTTACGCGACACACGATCGACGTAAAAACCGGCCATGGTATATGGCAATAGTATGCGGCAATGATATGCCCAGGGATCCTGGCTCATTGAGCGCGGTATTCCCAATTCTTGCAATGCCAGCCAGTATACTCAGTTACTCACAGCTTTGAAAAAAATCTGGCTGCCTTTTGCCTGCAGGTTTTGCCAAATCTCCTTACAGGATCGAGAGTTAGTCAGACTGGCTGTGTCAGCCGGCACCCTGCTGATCATAGTTTCACCAGCTGTGGAAAAAACTGTGAATAGCGTTGATAATGTGTTTCAGCCCAAAAGGATCCACTAGATATAGTAAAGATCCGATCAAAGCCTGTGGATAACATTTTCAGCCGCCACCAGGCCAGCCCGTGCTCACTCAGCAAACCGCCATTCCATCGGTGTTCAGGCATAAAAAAACCGGCTCAAAGCCGGTTTCTTCATTCAATAAGTTTGTGGATAGAAAATCCAGCGACCCACAGGGATCCTTACCCCCAGGATCCTGCGCCCTACGGATCGTTACAGCGCTTCACCGACGGCATCTTTCAATTTGCGCATCGCGTTTTTCTCCAGCTGGCGAATTCGCTCGGCAGAGACACCATAATGATCAGCCAGATCCTGCAATGTGGACTTATCGTCCTCCAGCCAGCGTGAACGCACGATGTGCTGGCTGCGGTCGTCCAGATTCGCCAGTGCCAGTGACAGACGATTGTTGGCGTGATCTTCCCAGTTATTCTCTTCATAACTGAGCGCCACGTCAGATGACTTATCTTCCAGGAAATACACAGGTGCTGTGTAGCTGTTATCACGCTCGTCATCATCGGCCGGCATATCAAAAGTGGCATCCTGCGCAGCAAGACGGGATTCCATCTCACGCACTTCACTGGTTTCCACACCCAGTTGCTCGGCCACCATTTCGACTTCTTCATTATTAAACCAGCCAAGGCGCTTTTTCGCCTTACGCAGGTTGAAGAACAGTTTACGCTGAGCCTTGGTGGTCGCAACTTTCACGATCCGCCAGTTACGCAGCACATACTCATGAATTTCAGCCTTGATCCAATGGACAGCAAAAGACACCAGTCTGACACCCACTTCCGGGTTAAAGCGTTTGACCGCCTTCATCAGACCAATGTTGCCTTCCTGAACCAGATCAGCCATTGGCAGGCCATAACCTGAATAGCCGCGGGCAACATGGACTACAAAGCGCAGGTGCGACAATACCAGACTGCGGGCAGCCTCAATATCACCGTCATAATGCAGACGCTCAGCTAACTCCCGCTCCTGCTCGGCTGTCAGCATCGGATGGCTGTTTACAGACCGGATATAGCCTTCCAGGCTATCAGCAGAAACTAAAGCTAATGAAGTCATCTCTTTTGTCATTCAAGTAACCCCTGTGGATGCTTTGCCAGGGCTAAATCCCCTGGACTTTCACGTCAGTCAGGCAGCATGACGCTGCCAGACCGATAATAATGCCTTCAATACTGCACAAAATGCAAGCATGCGTAACCAATAGGTAGAGTCTGATTCGTCATATTGGTTCAATTTCTTTTAAATGTCTGCCGGCCGAAAGACGAGCCGCCAGTATGCCCAGCAAAGCGGATAACAGGATCAGCAACAGGCATTCGTCCCATGCCAGGCCGGTTAAGTGGAAATCACTGCCATACAAGGCTGCCAGCTTATCCACTGCACCTTCCAGTATAAAGCTGACCACCGTAGTAAGCACTAACGCAGCTACCGAGGCCAATAAGCCATACCAGGCACCTGTGTACAGAAAAGGCCGCAGAATATAGGTATTGGTCGCCCCGACCAGCTTCATGACCTGGACCGCCTCTTTCTGATTTTGCAACTGAAGACGCAGGGTATTCCCCACAATCAGGAACACCGCCAGCAGCATCAGACCCGCCATTAACAGAGTCAGCGTGACACTGAGTTGTTTGATGGCATCAAGACGCTGCAGCCAATCGCTGTCGAGCCGGACATCATCCACACCGGCCTGTTCACTGAGCTTGCGGGCCAGTATTTCCGCCTGGCTGCCCGACTGCCACTGCACCGAAGGTTTGATAATCAGCACCGCCGGCAGGGGGTTTTCATCCAGCAGGCTCAGTGCCTTGGCAAAGCCGGCATGCGCGCGAAATTCATCCAGTCCCTGTTGAGGAGAGACATAGTCCGCCGATTGGATTTCCGTCCAGCCTGCCAGCGTATCCCTCAGGGCACGGGCGTCTGAATCGCCGGCACCCGGCGCCATGTAAACCGTCAGCTGAGTCGGGTTCTGCCAGGCCTGACTGACAATCGCAATATTCTTGGCCGCCAGGTAAAAACAGGCCGGCAGCGTCAGAGCAAACGCCAGCACGGCCAGCGTCAGCACATTGCCCACCGGACGGCGCCATAAATCAGTGAGTGCCTGCTTACCTACCTGTCGCTGGACAGAGAACCAGCTTTGAGCTTCACGCGCCATACGCCACCTCGCGCAAACTGCCCTGGTGTAAATCAAGCCGTCTGTAACTGTGACGGCTTAATAAAGAGGTATCGTGGGTGGCCATCAGTACACTCACCCCGACCCGGTTAAATTCGGCAAACAATCCCATCATCTGCTGGGACAAATCAGCATCGAGATTGCCGGTCGGTTCATCCGCCAGCACCACCAGCGGCTTATTGACCACAGCCCGGGCAATACCGACCCGCTGCTGTTCCCCGCCGGACAGCTGAATCGGCAGGCATTGTGCTTTATCCAGCAGGCCGACTTTATCGAGCGCGGCGGAAACCCGCCGCTTCACATCCCCGGCCGGAGACTGGGCGATTTGCAGCGGCAGCGCCACATTGTCAAACACAGTCCGGTCCATCAGCAGTCTGTGATCCTGAAAAATCATCCCGATATGACGGCGAAGAAAAGGGATCTGATGGCTGTCGATTCGGGTAATATCATGATCATTGAAGAAAATCCGGCCATCACTCGGCCGCTCAACCGCAGCGATCAGTTTCAACAGCGTACTTTTACCGGCACCGGAATGGCCGGTGAGAAAGGCCATCTCACCTTTTCCCAGATGGAAATCCACTTTTTGCAGGGCCTGGCGACCGCCCCGATATGCTTTACTGACCTGCTGAAACCGAATCACAGTTAATCCTCGTCGCTGAACAGAGCCTCAATAAATTCCTGGGCGGCAAAAGGACGCAAATCTTCAATCCCTTCGCCAATCCCAATGTAGCGGATAGGGATATTGAACTGATCCGCGATGGCAAAAATTACCCCACCCTTAGCCGTGCCATCCAGTTTGGTCAGTGTAATACCAGACACTGGTGCCACTTCACTAAACAGTTTGGCCTGACTGATCGCATTCTGGCCAGTACCGGCATCGACGGTCAGCATAATTTCATGCGGCGCCAGCGGATCAATTTTCTGCATCACCCGGACAATCTTACGCAGCTCTTCCATCAGATTGCCTTTGTTCTGCAGACGGCCGGCGGTATCAGCAATCACCACATCGACATTGCGCGCTTTGGCGGACTCAATCGCATCATAGATCACAGACGCGCTGTCGGCCCCGGTATGCTGGGCAACCACAGGCACGTTGTTGCGATCGCCCCACACCTGCAGTTGCTCGACCGCCGCGGCCCGGAAGGTATCCCCGGCGGCCAGCATGACAGACAGGCCCTGCTGCTGAAATTGCTTGGCCAGCTTGCCAATGGTGGTGGTTTTACCCACGCCATTGACGCCCACCATTAAAATCACATACGGCTTGCGGCTGGTGTCGATCACCAGTGGCTGCTCGACTTTGGCCAGCATCTCACTCAGCTCGTCTTTCAGCAGACCGTACAGGGCCTCGCCATCTTTGAGCTGTTTGCGGTCGGCTTTTTCGGTCAGGTTTTCGATAATCTTGAGCGTGGTGTCCATACCGACATCCGCAACCAGCAGCTGCTCTTCCAGCTCTTCAAACAGATCATCATCAATCTGCTTGCCCCGGAATAAACCGAAGAAGCCTGCCCCCAGATTGTTGCGGGTTTTCTTCAGCCCTTTCATCAGCCGGGCAAAGAACCCCTCGCGCGGCGGTTTTTCCTGCACCGCTGGCTCCTCAGAGGCAGAGACCGGTTCAGCCGCTGCTTGCTGGCTTTGTGGCTGTGCCTCGTCTTCTACCGGCCGGATCTGAGTATCGGCCTCGACATCCAGATGCACACTCTGCTCTGGCAATTCGGGCTCAGCGTCGCGGTGCGTCAGCGGGGCTTCCGCATCCGCCATGTCCTGATGAGGCGGAACCGGCTCCTCTGCGGCAGCAGACTGGGTTTGCGTCTCCGTAGCGACATCTTGAGGCTGCTCCGGCTCTATGGTCTCTTCTTGCGGCTTATGCTGTTCTTTTTGCTCGGTTTGTTCTTCTTCACCAAACCCCAGCCATGAAAATAATCCGCGCTTCTTTTTTCTGCCATTGGCAAATCCTAGACATTGATTGGTACAATTTACGGCCTGAAAATAAAGGGCCTGTTTATCTTTGGGCTTGCCAGCTTAGTGTACCCGGCAAACATAGCCAATCGCCAAGGTAACAACGAACAAACACAAAGATAATCAGGCCCATGTATACTACCACTTTCTCTACGGTCGAAGAAATGTATGACTAGACGTAAGACGCATTCCGGACACAAAGCTAACCCGCCCAGCCAGGCCGGCTTTGTGCGTATCATCAGTGGCCGCTGGCGAGGACGTAAACTGCCGGTCCACGATGTGGCCGGGTTACGCCCGACAACCGACCGTGTCAAAGAAACCGTTTTTAACTGGCTGGCACCGGATATCCACGGCTCGCGATGCCTGGATCTCTTTGCCGGCAGCGGCAGCCTGGGTCTTGAAGCCTTATCGCGTGGCGCTGACCATCTGACGCTGCTGGAGCTCGACACGAAAGCCGCCAGCCAGCTGAAGCGTAATCTGGACACGCTGGCAACCGACAAAGCTGAGCTGCATCAGACCGACAGCCTGGCTTTCCTCAATCAACCGGGGTCGGCTTTTGATCTGGTTTTTATTGATCCGCCTTTTCGGCGTGACATGCTGCCGGAGGTAATTCGTCTGCTGGAAACCAATGGCTGGCTGACCCCTAATGCCCTGATTTATCTGGAAGCAGAAAAGGAACTGGGACTGCCTGATACGCCCGAACACTGGCAGCTCATCAAAGAAAAATCGGCGGGACAAGTTTGCTACCGCCTGTATCAAAGAGAGGAAATATGAAAGCGCTGATTTTACTGGCGAAAGTTGCGATCGGATTTGTCTGGGCGGTGCTTTTGCTCAACCTGTTCCACCCTTTCCCGGGTGTGGCGGCGATCGCTCTGTATATTATGACGGCGTTTCTGCTGGCGATGCATGGCCTGCAAATGCTGATTTTCCTCGGTGCGTTTGGTGACAAACTGTCTCTGAGTCGCTGGGAAAAATGGTCGATACTGATTTTCGGCATCTTTGCGCTGCTGGATATTCGCCGTAAGCACATGGTGTAAAAAGCTCACAGCAAGGGCGCTCTAACAGCGCCCTTCGTTGATTCATTCATTGATTGATTCAGCGCTCGGTCTCGGGTTTATCGGTGCCGCATTGCCAGCACCAGTCAAACTGGCCTTCGTTCTCTTCGCCGCAGGACACGCAACGCCAGCGCCGCTGATTCCCCTTCTCGTACCCGGCGAGTAACTGGCGCGCCTTCAGTGCATCCTCTTCCGATACCCAGACTGTCACCTGTACCACATCCGCCGGTAATTCCCCGGCAGCCGAACCGAGATTTTCCCCGGTCAGACGCACCGCCAGACCGGCATGTTCCAGCAGTCCTTTCAGGGTGTGCGCTTCCAGGCTGTTGCCCGCCCGGTAGATCTGTTGCCAGCTAGCTGCCATTACCAAACCCTTCTCTTTATCATCAGCGTAGCAGCACACTGACCACTAAGAGCGACTGGGCAAGATAATAGGTGGTCATGATACTGCCGGTGGCAGCCCTGAAATGGCCTCTGAACCGATCCAGGGCCAGCAAGGTATCGGAGACCAGAAACACCAGCGCCCCGGCAAAGGCAGCCAGGCCGGCACCTGTGCGGGTCGTCAGCCAGTATTCACCCGCAGCCCAGGTCATTTGCAAAATCACCCCGATATAGACACCGACCGGCAGAGCCAGCCGGCCCAGCGACGGCAGCAACAGCAGATAGACGATAATCCCGGCCCCCATCAGCAAGGCAGGCAGCCACCAGACAATCGAGCCGGTCAGCTCATTCCAGAAGGCCAGTGAATACACGATGTGCGCCAGCAAGAAGCTGGTCAGGCCCGGCACAAACTTGTCTTTGGGCAACATCAGAAAAATGTCCCCGGCGACGGAGCACAGCAGACCGGCCATGATCCATTGCTGATAGCCATCACTTTGGCCAAACTGCAGGATTGTTGCCAGCAGCAAGACAATCGTCAGCGGTTTAAACAAATAAAACTGCCACTGCGGACCGCGGTAAGCGGCATTGATATGTAACAAAGCAGAAAAAGAAATGGCTAACCAGACCCACATACGTTCACCCGAGTTATCAAAGCAGTGACAGTGTAAAAAGCAAACACAGTTTGTCTAGCTCAGATAGACCAGAAACCCGGTCAATTCTCACCTCTGTGATCCATCACTCTTTCATATAACTTATTCCTTTACCGCCACTTTTATTCCTTTTCGTTCAATGCTATGGCTGCGATTCCCTGCCTGAGAACAAAAACAATGCGCTTCCGCTGCCCAAACCGCCAGGTTCGTACTCATGCGACAAATACCGCTTCAGTTTCGCAAATCCAGTAAAGAAAACGGATAGAAACCCCGTTCAAAACAAAAAATAAAACACAATAAAAACAAAAAGATAAAACAAAACACACCACCAGAAACAGGTCAGAGCTCTCTTGAGCTCTTTTATCGGACATCCACGCACTTACTAAACACTGAATGTCGATAAATAACGTAAATCGTATGCAAAAACCTGAGCCAGCTGTATACCTTACCCTGTTTTATTTAGTTTTATCACGAAAAACAACGATAACTAACGCCAGACGCCGCCAGAGCACAAAACCACAACCAGAACTTAAACACGGATAAAATCAGAATAATAAAACCAATAAAAATTAATGATAATCAAATACTTAAATGAGATCAAAAACTTAAAAACCCAACAAGGTTGTTTTTTGACCTCACCATTTTCAGCAGCAAAATGTCATCGACAAAGGGATTTCATGACAACTAAAAGTAAATTTATTGCTAAATATCACACTCTTCCTTTGATCAGGCGACAAAAAAAGTGCTATTCTTTTCTTAACAAATTTTCCAGCAACAGAACAGGAGCCTATAACTATGTTATCACCCTCTCAAAAACAAGGGCTTGTCATGATCGCCGTCGTCGCCGGTCTCATGTTGCTGCCTGTGCTTTATTAAGCAAAAGATAAAATTAGCCAATAAAAAAGGTGCCTGAGGCACCTTTTTTATTGTGTCGCTATCCTGCGCCATCCGTTACGGATCCAGCTTGATATGGTGCCAATTGTTTGAATAAAACCACATCGCCAGCGCGGTCATGCCTAGCACCAGCAACACGGCAACCGCCCACACCCTGCGTGCACTGCGGGGCGTCAGCTCTTTTTCGCACGCCTGACAGGCCCGCCGAAAGCGACGACTGTCATCCAGGCTAAATCCTTCCTCATGCACCACTTTATTGCGTATGGTGGCCACATAACGCAAAGTCGGGATGATCTCATGCGGCAAACGCTCTTCACAGCTGGTAATGAGCTGATGCAGCCCTTTTCCTTCCGCATGATAATGGTGCCGCAGCAAATACTCGAGGCGCCGGCTCCGGCTCACCACTAATTCAATTTCTGACACCCACATCTCTCCTGCTACACACTTCTTCTTTAACCTTACAAGGAGATCAGCCAGTTGCAAATCTACCGGCAGCGATCTCACCATCCCCGCATTCTGTCACAGACAACCCGATACACACTCAAGCATAATAACGGGCAGTTACCTAAGGAGCCTGCTATGCCTGTTACTCTTGTTCTGATTCTTCTGGTGTTGCTTGTTGTTGCTGTCGCCTCATTCGCTTACATCTACCGCCGTCATCTGTCGGGCAACGCGGCGATAGAAAAGAAAATCGAGGTGCTGATACTCGATAAACAGAGCGTCGCTGTCGACAACACGCAACCCGGCAGCGACAGTGAAGAATATTGGCTATATGTCCAGCCGGTCAAAGGCGGCCCTAAACGTGATTTTCAGATCGGACCGCACTACTTCCACGCCCTGAATCCCGGTGACTCAGGTACCCTGACCTACCGAGGCCGTCTGTTCCTGCACTTTGCACTGAAGCGCTGACAAATGTCGCCATCGTCAGTAAGACAATACATCAGGGCACCAGCCAGGCCGTCAGCCGGTGTCGGCTGAGCAGCCAGCTCGCCAGCAAAGCAAGGCCGCCGGCCACCAGAGTCCAGAACGGTATCATCACAACAGGGTGAATAAAGTACCAATCAAATGCCCTGACCGGCCACAGAAAAATCGGGTGCAGCAGGTAAATCCCCAGACTGTAACGGCTCACAAAGGCCAGCTTGGTCAGCGTCTCTTCACTGAGGCGATCGGCAATATAACGGCACACCATAAAAACCATCGCGGCAATGAGCACAGTATTCAGGGTTTTGTAAGACAGCCAGCGGCCCACCATGTATTCACCGGCCGCAAAGCTGCGGCTGAGTACCATATAATCGGTCAGCAGCAATGCCGCTATCCCCAGGGGCAGTAACCAGCCCAGAGTCGGCCAGGAATAACGATAAAGGCAATAACCCAGCAGCAGATACCCGCTGTACAGCACCAGCTGGTGGCTCCAGGGGCCGTCGATGTAAAACAAAAACAGAGCCGTCAGCAGCATCCATACCAGCGTCACCCCTTTCACTGCTGTGGGATCCGCCCGCTTCACCCACGCCTGCAAAAACGGCATCACCAGATACAGAGGCAGGAAGTAGTAGAAAAAGCCCAGGTGATAATAGGTTTCGTGCTCCGGCATGTGAGCCAGTGTCGTCATCGCGGTACTGCTCTGATAGCCCTCAGGGGTCAGGCCGGAAAAAATGCATAAAACACCGACCACACCAGAAAAGGGATCAATACCTTACCCAGTCGTCGCCGGACATAATAATTGAGCTCAAACGGCCGGGTATCTGTCAGCATGAGCGCGCCGCTGATCATGATAAAGACAGGCACAGCCCAACGGCTGAAGCTGTTATAACTCACCGCGGTAATCCAGGCATGGTCCGGGATCTGCCCGATCAGTTCACGGTAAGGCCCTAACACATGAATCACAACCACAGCGGTGGCGGCAACACAGCGCAGTAAGTCGACAAAGACTATTTTTTCCCGCATGGGATCTCCTTCACTTGTGACAGCCCGCTTTCAATACGAAAGCGTCATGAGTTGCCTGTTCAGAATTTGTGCATCCCTCCCTGCCGTGCCGTCCACACTAACTAACGGCAAACTAAAGGCAGACGCTTATCAGTATGTTATCAAATTGATAATTTGAATGATGTTTTATTAAATTCCCACCAAAACGAGAGATGGATCACACTTTCATCACCGTTATCGGAAGCAGACCAAGCAAAACTGAGTCCTTTATTCTCTGGGTCACTCGCGCAAATAATCAACAGAAAGCATATGAAAAAGTAAAATGGTCCACTGCTAACACAAAAATAAACATAAAAGACCAATTTGATCGTCAATATGCAGTCATAAAACATACAATAGAAACATTTAGACACATTTTTATCTTGTTTATAGTGTTAACAATAGCGTAACCTCCCGCACCGATTAAGATGCCCATTGACGGGTACATGACGTAAGAATGGAGGTCGTGATGCATTCGAGTGCTTCACAAAAACAGTTGAATACCAAAAAAACGCTCTTTACGCGTTTTCTGGATACAGTGGAGTGGCTGGGTAACCTGCTACCGCACCCTATCACCCTTTTCGCCCTGTTCAGCCTGGCAATCCTGATTGCTTCCGGCATTGCCGGCTACTTCGGCGTTTCAGTGCCAGACCCGCGCCCGGAAGGCGCCCCGGGACGTGCTGCCGACGGTATGATCCACGTGATCAGCCTGATGAACGCCGAAGGTCTGCAAATGATTGTGGCCAATCTGGTGAAAAACTTTACGGGCTTTGCCCCGCTGGGCACCGTGCTGGTGGCCATGCTGGGCGTCGCGATTGCAGAATATTCTGGCTTACTTTCTGCTGCAATGCGCGGACTGGTCATGGGCGCGTCGCGTCGCATGGTAACTCTGGTGGTGGTATTTGCCGGTATCATTTCCAATACAGCATCTGAGCTGGGCTATGTGGTCCTGATCCCGCTGGCTGCCATGCTGTTCCACTCGCTGGGCCGTCACCCGCTGGCGGGTCTGGCCGCGGCTTTTGCCGGTGTTTCCGGTGGCTACAGTGCCAACCTGCTGCTGGGCACAGTGGATCCCCTGCTGTCCGGGATTACCCAGACGGCCGCGCAAATGATTGACCCGACCTATCAGGTTGGTCCGGAAGTCAACTGGTACTTCATGTTTGCCTCAACGTTCGCGATCACCATCATGGGTGCCTTTGTGACCGAGAAAATTGTGGAGCCGAAACTGGGCACTTACAATGTCGAGGAAGCCAGCGACGATCTGGGCAAAGACAAAATGGGCGCACTGACGGATCTGGAAAAGAAAGGTCTGAAAATCGCAGGACTGGCGGCACTGGCAGTGTCTGCCCTGCTGGCGCTGACGATCGTGCCGGAAAACGGCATCCTGCGTCATCCTGAGACCGGTCTGGTGGCGGGTTCGCCTTTCCTGAAAGGTATTGTGGCTTTCATCTTTGTGTTCTTCGCCATCCCGGGCTTTGCGTACGGTAAAGTCGTTGGCACCATGAAGACAGATCGCGACGTGATCAGTGCAATGTCGGCTTCCATGTCGTCCATGGGCATGTATATCGTGCTGGTGTTCTTTGCCGCTCAGTTTGTGGCATTTTTCAAGTGGACCAACTTCGGCCAGGTCTTTGCCGTAGCGGGTGCAGACATGCTGCAGTCCATCGGTCTGACCGGACCGATGCTGTTCTTCGCCTTCATTCTGATGTGCGGCTTCATCAACCTGATGATTGGTTCCGCCTCAGCACAGTGGGCCGTAACCGCGCCGATCTTCGTGCCGATGCTGATGCTGGTCGGCTATGCGCCGGAAACCATTCAGGCGGCGTACCGTATCGGTGACTCAGTCACCAATATCATCACTCCGATGATGAGCTACTTCGGTATGATTCTGGCGGTGGCGACCCGTTACCAGAAGAATCTGGGACTGGGAACCCTGATTGCCACCATGCTGCCGTATTCCATGGTCTTTGTGGTCGGCTGGAGCCTGATGTTCTATGTCTGGGTGTTTGTACTCGGGATCCCGGTCGGTCCGGGCGCAGCGACCTATTACAACATCGGCGGCTAACCCTGCTTCCCCCTGAAACGACAAACCGGGCAAATGCCCGGTTTTGTTTTTCCTCTTTTCCCTCAACGGGATACACAGATCATTTCTGATACGGGATCTGATAGCTGGTCAGCCAGCGCAGCGTCTGGTGATACACATTGGCGACCTGAGCTTCATTCATCCCCAGCCGCTGGCAATACCGGGCCGTACTTTCCCAGTCGGCATTGTCATAGGCATCGAGCAGATTCAGAATATCGCCCAGCGGCCCTTGCCGCAGCAACAAGGCGCTGTGCACTTCCTCAGACAGGGGTAACAGCTCCAGCAATTTAGGCAGCGGCTTGTCGAGCAGGGCATCAAGCAGCGAAAACATCCCGGCCAGAAACGCCTGATCACTGTTCAGGGCAATGCCGCTTCCTCTGGCCAGCTCTTCGCACATCCGTGCCCGCTGCAACGACAGAATATACAGCTCGCGTGGTTTGCGAATCGAAGCGTGCGCCGCGGCCACCACAGAGACAAACAGCTTAATTTTCTCCTCGCCCAGATAGACCAGCGCCTGCTTAAAGTTACCGATAGGCGATAAGGTTCTGTGGGCGGCGGAATTGACATAGCGCAGCAAGAGATAAGACAGAGACACGTCGCTGGCAATAATGCGCTCGACACGGGGAAAGTCGACCGGGGTACGGCTGATTTCCCGCAGCAGCCTCAGGGTCGTCAGGGTTTCAGGGGTCACCTGACGGTTTTTCAGCAGCTCAGGCTTACTGAAATAATAGCCCTGAAACAGATGAAAACCGGCAGCCCGGGCGGCTTCAAACTCTTCGCGGCTTTCGACTTTTTCGGCCAGAAATTTCAGGCGGCGATTCTCATGCTGGGCCACAAAGGCACAGGCGCGTTGACAACCCAGCTTGATGAAATCGAGCTTGATCAAATGCACGTAGGGCATGAATCGCTGCCAGGCCGGATGCAGATCAAAATCATCCAGCGCGATGGTATAACCCTGCTTGTTCAGATGGCGTATCGCCGCAAACAGCTCATCATCCGGGGTGCAGGTTTCCAGCACTTCGATCACGACCTTGTGCCGCGGCAGCAATAACGGCAGCAATTTGACCAGGCTGTCATAGGGAAAATTGATAAAGGTACGCTGGCTGGCGGTTGCCAGATCATCACCGACCGCCATGTAGTTTTCCACCAGCAAACGGCTGGTGGCCGTATTGGCTTCGATGTCCGGAAAAGCATTCTGCTCCCCATCACGAAACAGCAGTTCATAACCAACGGTTCTCTGCTGGCGGTTCAAGATAGGTTGACGAGCAACGTAGGCGTACATATTGGGGAAATTAATGATCCTGTCCGGTGGAAGACAATAACAATAATAGAATGGCAGCAGATTTTATGCCGTATCCAAAACCATCAACACTTTACGTTATACTGGAACATATTACTAATTCCTTTATCACGCCACCAAGAGCGGACAAATGTTGGACAAGCTTCCCATGACTCAAGGATTTTCTTTTGCCCTCCCGGCCGGGGCGATCAGCATGGAACCCGATTTTGCAGCCACCATGGCAGGACCGGTCGCCGAGTGCTGGGCCCAGCGCCGGCAAAGCCAGTTCGCCGGTGTCGGCGGCGTGCCCATTGCCTGGATGAGCCTGACCGGATTCAGCGCAGACAGAGCCATCGTGCTGGTCAACGGCCGGGTCGAAACCTTCCATAAATACCAGGAACTGTGCTGGGAGCTGACCCGTCAGGGCTATGATGTCTATGCCCTGGATCACAGAGGTCAGGGCTGCTCCGGCCGCTTGACCCCGGACAGCCAGCTCGGCCATGTGGAAGAATTTGCCGATTACGTCAGCGATCTTCATACCTTTGTCGAGACCATCATCAAACCCGCGGGCTACCCGCAGCTCTTTATGCTCGGCCATTCGATGGGCGGCACAGTCACCAGCCTGTATCTGGCCCAGTATCCGGATGAGATTGCAGCCGCCGTGCTGAGCGCCCCGATGCACGGCATCAAAGTCAGCCACTGGATGAAACCGATTGCCTCGCCGCTGGCCAGGGTTGCCGAGCAGCTCCAGCGTCAGCCCGGTTATGCACCAGGCCAGGCGCCTTATTACCCCAAACCTTTTGCCGATAATCCCTTGTGCCAGAGCCAGTGCCGCTATGAGTGGTTTCGCCAGTTATATGAAGATCACCCTGAATTAAAGCTCGGCGGCCCCAGCTCCCGCTGGGTCTGGCAGGCATTGGGCGCCGCCCGCCAGTCGGTGGCCCTGGCCGGTCAGATCCGCTGTCCGGTACTGCTGCTGCAAAATGAACAAGACACTATCGTCGACAACCGGGCGCAGAACCTGTTTTACCAGCAGATCAAACAGGCCGGCGGTCAGTGCCAGGTGAAGGTGATCAAGGGCGCCCGCCATGAAGTGCTGTTCGAGCAGGACTCGCAGCGGGTTGAGGCAGTTACGGCGATGCTGGCGCACTTCGCCCGGTTCAGCAAACCGGCGGCAGCCGAGACCCCGCGGGTCGCCAATAGTCAGCCAGGCTGAACCCAGACTGACTGGAATAGCGGAAAAAACCGGGGTCGCAGATTAGCCTCTTTTCTTGATCCCAATCTGGTTTACACTGCCGGTGTAGGTCAATCACCCGGCTGGCCCGAACGGTGCAGCCAATCAAAGAAAGAGATGCGCCATGTATAAAATTGTTGCTTCAGATCTCGACGGTACTTTGCTGACACCTGATCATAAAATCGCTCCTTTCACCAAAGAGGTGCTCCAGCAGTTGCACCAGCAAGGCAAAGATTTCGTCTTCGCAACCGGCCGCCACCATGTCGATGTGGCCGAAATGCGCGAGCAACTGGGCATTCCGGCGTTCATGATCACCTCCAACGGCGCACGGGTTCACACCTGTCAGGGTGAAGTCCTGTTCCAGCAGGATGTGCAACCTGAGGTGATCCTGGAGTTGATGGCACTCACCAAAGACGAGCCGGACTTACGCATCCATATCTACCGTCATGACGACTGGCTGCTCAACATTGAAGATGCGTATCTGCGTGATTTCCACCAAACCTTTACCTACAAACTGTTCGACGTGAACAACCCGCCGCTGGATGGCGTGGCGAAGGTATTCTTTACCCGTGATGATAAAGACCACGACAAGCTGGTCGTGCTCGAAGACAAGTTCCGCGCTGTCTTTGGCGAGCGTGCCAGCATCGCCTTTTCCACCCCCTGGTGTCTGGAAGTGATGGATATCGGAGTGTCGAAAGGTCATGCGCTGGCCGCGGTTGCCGAAGCGAAGGGCTATGCGCTGACAGACTGTATCGCCTTTGGTGACGGCATGAATGATGTGGAAATGCTGAGCATGGCCGGCAAAGGTCTGGTGATGGGCACCGCCCACCACAAAGTGATGGCAGCTCTGCCGGACAACGGCGTGATTGGCTCCTGTGCCGACGAAGCCGTGGCGCATTATCTGGCCGAACATCTGCTGTAATCCGCTTTTCCCGAGTCCTTTTCAAGGGGAGGGAATAATCAGTGCTTCAGCAAACTCGGTACGATCCCTCCCCCTTTTCAAGGGGGAGGCTAGGAGGGGGTTATACGGCACAAACGCTAAATCCGCGCCCGCCGCTCGAACCCCACCCTCACCCTCTCCTTGCCAAGGGGAGGGAATATTCAAACAATCAACCACGACACCCGTGCGTTAAAACTGCCCGGTCATGCGCAGCACTTCCTGCCACTGCTGCTCCGTGACCGGCATGATGCTGAGGCGGTTGCCGCGCTGTACCAGCGGCATTTCATGCAGCGCATCATTGGCTTTGATGCGTTTCAGCGTGACCAGACGCAGATGACGCACATATTCAATATCGACCATCACCCAGCGCGGATTGGCAGGATCGGATTTCGGGTCGAAATACGGGCTGTCGGGATCAAACTGAAAATGATCCGGATAGGCTTCGCGCACCACTTTGGCGATCCCCACCACCCCAATGTCTTTGCACGAGGAGTGATAGATAAAGACCTGGTCACCCACTTTAACCTCATCACGCATCATGTTGCGCGCCTGATAGTTACGAACGCCTTCCCAGCAAGCCACATTCATCTGCTTGAGCGTATCAATCGAGAAAGTATCCGGTTCCGTTTTGAATAACCAATAAGCCATATTGCATCCTGTTGTCGTGATTTTGTGGGATCAGCGCAGTAACATCTGAGGTCACAGACTCAAGAATACCATAAGCGATGACAACCATGAGCGCCGAACCTGCTCCGCAAAATGCGTCACCCTGCCCGAATTGCGGCTTTGTTCAAAATTGTATCTGCCATGCCGGGGTTCGCCTGCACACTCAGGCAATCTTTGTGCTGCTCACCCACAGCAAGGAATTTGGCAAAGACACCAATACCGGCGCCCTGATGGCCAGAACGCTGCCGCATTGCCAGCGCCTGCTTTGGTCTCGCACTGAGCCGCCCGAAACCTTGCTGACGCTGATCGCCAGCAACGAGATCCAGCCCTGGCTGCTGTTTCCGGCCGACGACGCTCATCCCGCAGTCCCCTTTGTGCGCGAAACGGGCAAGACTCCTTTATTCATTCTGCTCGACGCCACCTGGCAGGAAGCACGCAAGATGGTGCGCAAAAGCCCTTGGCTGACTAAGCTGCCCCGGCTCAGCCTGACTCTGGATCGCGACTCCGCTTACTCACTGCGCCGCAATCAGCAGACAGGCCATCTGTGCACCTGCGAAACAGGCATCGCCCTGCTGGAACTGCTGGGAGAGCACCAGGATGCCAAGGCGTTACAGCAGTATTTCGACGCTTTTCTGACGGCCTTTCCGGCGGAAAAAGCGGGCATCCGCGTCGCCGGACAGCGCCATAATGGCGCAGCGCCTCACAGGCTGCATCTCACAGAATAGTATTTAACTTTGCCGGTTTCTTGCGCACAGCCCTGAGTCGCTCTATATTAAAACCGACTGGTCAGTCGGTTTATGGAAAAACCGGCTGGCATTCTCTGATACTGAACCGCATGTACGCGGTTCACTCTGTCAAAACAGGAGATAGGGATGACCTTTGCCACTGCGAGCCAAGACAGCCAGCAGATTTTCACGATGCAGCGACTGTTTCACACCCAGCGCAATGAGTACCTGACTCAGACCATGCCGGACTATGCCAGCCGGATCGCCAAGCTCAAACGGCTCAAGGCCGCCTTGCTGGAGAACAAAGACGCCCTGTGTGACGCCCTGTCTGCCGACTTCGGCCACCGCAGCCATCAGGATACCCTGCTGAGCGACATCCTGCCCTGTGTCCAGCAAATCAACTACACCATCAAGCGCCTGAAGAAATGGATGCGGCCGTCGCGCCGCCACGCCGGTCTGCTCTTGATGCCAGCCAAAGTGGAAGTCATTTACCAGCCGGTCGGTGTGGTCGGGATCGTGGTGCCCTGGAATTTCCCGGTCATGCTGAGTATCGGCCCGTTGATCCCGGCGCTGGCAGCCGGCAACCGCGCCATGATTAAGCTGAGTGAATTCACCCCGCAAACCAACCAGGTCATGACTGCCCTGCTAGCAGCGATTTTCGATGACACTGAGGTCGTCGTCATTGAAGGAGAGGCCGACATCGCGGCGGCCTTTACGGCCCTGCCGTTTGATCACCTGTTGTTTACCGGCTCCACCGCCGTCGGCCGCCATGTCATGCGCGCCGCGGCGGACAACCTCACCCCGGTTACGCTGGAGCTGGGCGGTAAATCGCCGACCCTGATCGCCCCGGATGCCGATATGCCGCAGGCGGTTGAGCGGATGATTTTCGGCAAATGTCTGAATGCGGGCCAGATCTGCGTGGCACCGGATTACGTTTTAGTCCCGGAAGGCAAAGAAGAGGCGTTCATTACCGAGTTCAAGAAACAATTTACGCAAATGTATCCGCAAGGCGTGCACAGCCAGGACTTTACCTCAGTCGTCAACCAGCGCCAGTTCGACCGCCTGAGCCAGTGGCTGGCAGAAGCCGCGCAGAAAAACACCCGGATCGAAACCGTCCACCCGGACGCCATCAACCCCGGTGCACACCGTATGGTGCCGCATGTGCTGGTCAATCCGAGCGACAGCCTGACTCTGATGCAAGAAGAGATCTTCGGCCCCTTGCTGCCGGTGATCACCTACAGCAACATCGACGAAGCCCTGCAGTACATCCAGCAGCGCCCCCGTCCGCTGGCCTTGTATCTGATGACCCAGGACAAAGCCCTGCAGGAGCGCGTGAAGTCTGATGTCCACGCCGGTGGCATGGCGATCAATGATTCTGTGTTCCACGTCGCGGCCGACGATGCGCCCTTCGGCGGTATCGGGCCGTCAGGCATGGGCCATTATCACGGCAAGGAAGGCTTTCTGACCTTTTCCAAAGCCAAAACCGTGCTGACCAAAGGCCGCATCAATACCGCCAAACTGGCCGTACCGCCTTTCACCGGCTGGCGAGCCACAGTGCAAAAGCTGATGATGGCTTTCTTCTTGCGCTAAACCTGTATTATGCTGGCTCACCCCAATGAGCCAGTTTCTCCACTGACAGCGAGCTATGAGCCAGAATAAGAAGCAACAATTGTTAGATGCCGCCCTGACCCTCTTTACTCAGCATGGGATTCAGGCCACCGCCACTGCCAAGATTGCCAAAGCCGCCGGGGTAGCCAATGGCACGCTGTTCCATCACTTTGCCAGCAAGCAGGTGTTGGTCGAAACCCTGTATCTGAGCATCAAAGCAGACATGGCAACGGCCCTGACACCGCCGGACACCAGCCTGAGCGTGCAGGCGCAGTTGCAGCATATCTGGCAAGCCGCCATCAGCTGGGGGCTGGCCCATCCGCAGCAGTTCCAATTCCTGCGCCAGATGGCCAGCGATCCGCAGTACCTGCTCAGCCAGCAGCATGCCATGCTCAGCCAGGCCCTGCCTTTCCTGCCGCAGCTGCTCGAACAAGGCCAACAGCAAGGGGAACTGGCCGACTGGCCGCGCGCCCTGATGCTCAACACCTGCCACAGCCTGTTTTTATCCACCGTCAGCCTGTTTGCCGAGCAGCCCGCGCTGGCGGCCGATCCCGCCTCACGTCAGGCGGCATTTGAGATGTTGTGGCACGGCATGGCCCGGCGAACCTGATCACCAACACTTTGGCGATAAAAAATTCTTCTTTATCGCGACTTTTCATATATTTCTGACGCAAATTTCACGCTTGCTTCACCTTCTCTTCGTTATTCTGACTTCACAGACAGCACGATGACAGCGGCAAACCGTGACTCAGCTGTCATACTGAAAACAGTCGCTGCTCCATGAGTCCGATAACGGAGAACCCAGTCATGAAAAAAGTGATCTTCTTATTCGCCACGCTGGCCCTGCCCCTGACCGCGATCGCCGCTCAGGGCGGCTACACAGGACCGAACGAAACCCAAGGCGCCAGCGCAACCGTCGCTCAGGCAATGCAGGCCAAAGACGACACGCACGTCACCCTGACCGGCCACATCGTCGCCTCACTCGGCGATGAAGACTACCGCTTCAAAGACAGCACCGGCGAAATGATTGTCGAAATCGACAACCACCTGTGGGGCGATCTGCAAGTCGGCCCGGAAACCCAGGTTACCCTGATGGGCGAAGTCGACAAAGACCTCAACGGCACCACAGTGGATGTCAACAGCGTACAGATTGGGCAGTAAGCCTGCTCGTTCCATGGGATACCCCAGCTTTCACAATAAAACTGGGGTATCAGTTAAAACGTTTATCGGCGGTAATTTCCCTTAACTTCCCAGCCCTATTAATAATCCACACGCCCCTCATTTTTCACATCAAGATTGTATATTATTAATTTCTTTCACTTTCCTCTTTGATATCATTTACATCTCAATTCTATTTAAGATGCACACCAATGAAAAAGAAATTAATTGCAGGACTATTTTTAGCGATATCCACATCAGCAAGAGCAGAAATTGTAAACACCCAGCTTGGTTTAATCACTGAAATCACTAGTTGGGCAGAAGCTGAATACATTCCGTCTGTAGATGGTGATACCTTAATAAAGTTAACTACAGGACTCGTTGAATGCCCTAGCGGCGTCTACATACAGCATTCCGAATATTCTGATAAGTTACTTTCCATGGCGATGGCGGCATATGTTTCAAGTCAGACGGTTCGTTTCCAAGTCTGGAATGATGCTGAGAAGTTTTGGAAAGGTTCAAAAGACAATTTTTGCAAGGTGCGTAGTGTTCGTTTAACCAAAGTATAAATACCGTCTGTTACAAACCAATGATTATTCATTTAGAGTGCTTTACACCGAAGAGGCAAGATAACATTGTTGTTGTATACCTCAAGTAAGGATTTCATATGAAAATCAGGCACATTTTCGTTACAGCAATGCTCGCTCTTTTTTCTGTATCTTCATTTGCCAATGCGCCCGTTTACCGGGACGGTTGGCAGTGGAACACCAATGTATCTATTCAGTTTATTTACGGATTTTGGAATAACAACAGTACGCAGGTACGTTTCAGCAATGGTGAATTCTGCTACATCAAATCCACGGAAAAAGAGCTGCTTTCCATTGTACTTGCAATGCGTGCCCAGAATGCTGTGGGTGATTTTGTTTGTGCGAAAGATGCAGACTCGACCGTTGACGGAAAAGATTCCCGTCACTTACACAGGGTCCGATTTTAATGAAAAATTTATCAACTTGTTTGTTCTTACTCTTGCCGCTGCTGAGTTTTCACCTGCAAGCAGCAAGTCACTCTCAAGATAATGGCGTGATAAGCCGGGTCTTTGTCAGTGCTGAAGGCGCAGTTGCAGCCCAACTAAAAGGCGGCTTTCCAAGGGCGATCTCAGATAATCAATGCCCGGAAAACAATGGCTGGGCCGGGCTCCGTATGGCTGATAACACCATCAAATCGGCCATTCTGGCAGCTAAAACCGCCAACCTCTCTGTCACCATTACAATTGAAGGTTGCGAAGGTCCTTGGTTTAAAATAAAAGATATATACCTGAACTAAATCTCAAGCCCGTGAGTAATATCCACGGGCTGATTTGGCAAGTCGGTTAATTAAATGAGACATACTTGATGTCTTCACCATCACCCCAACGCATACAGGTTCCAGCACCTTCAATATAAACGGCTTTTCCGCTGGCTTTGGCTGCCAATAACAGGCTGTACTGCGACTTTCCGTATGTGCTGTTTTCGTCTTTTATTATCCAATATTTATAGTCCTTTGCGCACTCTGCACGATTAACGATATCACCATGAATATAGACATAATGCAGGCCATCATCCCTGACGATGATACGCGATACCGTGCCAGTCACTGAGCCGGCAAAAACAAGTGAAGAGGAGATAAGCAAAAATGCAGAAATAAACAGCTTCATCACACTGGAGTTTTTCATTACTTCATTGATCCTATATACACAGGTACAGGTGCGCTGCCATAAGTAGCTAATGTGCTGCAGTCGCCCGAGCCTGGGTAGTAAAATATCGCTTTGGCGTACGATTTTTGAATATTTTGTAACATGCTGGTCCACATCGCGCAGGTGGTGATACCCACACCTTGTCTTTCTGAGTTCAAATTACAAATATAGGTGTACTCATTTCTGCCGGAATGCAGCACATTCACACTGCCGTTTGCGTATACCAGCACGCGATTGACTTCAACTTCACAGCTAAATTCTGCCAACGCGGTTGTCGAAAAAAACAGAGATAAAACCGCTATCATCTTTTTGAACATTCGTTCTTACCTCAGCCTCATGATTCTACGGAACACACTGTTATTACTATCCCATGCTTCACAACTTCCCACGTTGGTATAGGAAACCGTAATTGAAGTACCAGCAGTTTTGGCTGCCAAGAGCATCGAATACATTCTCGATCTTGCCTCACTGGACAAGGTATTACTGATTGCAAACACATGTTTATCAGAACATTCAGCGACGTCCTGGCCATTGTTATCCAAGAAAACCAGAATGGTTTCTGTGGCCGCATACGTGGCAATATTCAATACTTTCCCTGTTGTATCAATCCAATACTCTGATGAAAAAGCATTCGATGACAGACATAAAGCAATCAGTATTAAAATGTGTTTTTTCATCATATGTCCCTATCGGATATGTAAGCCTGTTGCCGTACATTTTTCATTATCGTCTTTCTTATAATAAATCCTGACCACCTTGAACCCAGCACTCTTCGCTGCCAGGACCTGCGAAAACATAGCTTTGCCCGATTCTGTAGAAAGGTCCAGATACATAATATTCCACTTACACCCAGTTAAAACTTCCGCAGTATAAAACCCTGCCGTTGTTGTAGCTTCAGAAAATGTTTGGGTGATAGTGAAAGCCTGGTTAAATTCAGGATCAACTTGTTCTGCAAATACAGAGAATGGCAAAGCAATTATTACCATGAAACTTAACATTAATTTTTTCATATTATTCACAACCTTTCCCAATATTCATTTTTATGCAAACTAAGCATCATCAGTAAATATGTAATTGTTAGACATTTCTTTTGACTATTTACCCTATTGGTAATTGATCGCATAAAGATGACAGTACTTACCCGTTTGAGAACCCGGCCAAATTTCATCAGGTAATCCATACACCACAACACGCGATTTTGCGTGAAATGCGGCAATTAACATTGACAAATTAGCATCAAAACCCGGATCCGTTTTTCTTAACCAATATCCGCTTGGACAAGATGTCGTCTCTGACTCTGCAAGCCTGAAGATAACATCCCCTCCGCCATATTCAGAATAGGAATGTATCATTTTTATTGTTGATGCGCCTGAACCGACGTAATTTACATCAAACGCATAGGATTTTATAGATACAAATACCATTAAAATGGCAAAGATTTGCCTCATCATCATCTCCAAAAAATTCTTTTATTAGTTAATTAACATCAGCCAGCAGGATCAACCTGAATCACTAAACAGTATTGACCACCTGTTTCAATACCCGATGTATACACAGTCGCCACTCGGTTATTGGCCGCCCACTGTGCTAGAACGACAGAGATCATAGTGGTGTTTTCCTGCTTTATTTTCATCCAGTTGTAGTGTGTTCCGGCACAGTTTTCTGGAATGATTTGATTCTCGACTTTCACTAACAATGCGCCTTCAATCGCGGTAATGTTGGTGATTTTTCCTGACACGTAATGTTCTGCGGCCATCGAAAATGGGATTGAAAACAGAAAGAATAGCAGGCCTGCAGATTTAAGAAACTTGGTCATTTACCGAATCCTTACTTTGATTGGTGATGTAAAATACTCCGTTTTATCGCATTCCACACCGCTGTCTGATGAAAAGGCCAACATGATTTGCTTTCCAGATGCATGTGCAGATAATGCCAAAGATAAGCGACTGTTTAAGGCATACTCCTGATAAGTACCCAGTTGTTTCCAACCCTGACCTTCAAGATGAATCAACACATTCGTTACTTGAGATTGAATTTCCAACACTTTAGTGTAGGGACAGGAAATTGTATCATCGGCCAACACAGTGTCTGCCCACAATAATGAAAGCAATATAGGTAATTTACTAAAATGACCTATTTTCATTTTATACGCCTTTACATAAACATTCGGACATAACTGACTTCACAGTCTTCCGAATTTTCAACAATCCGGACTGTTAATTGCTTTTGAGTAGAAAGCGCAGTCAGTACTGTCGAATACATGGCATCAAACACAGGGTGAGTGTTTTTTAACACCATAAATTGGCCTTCGACCAGTTTACAATTCAGCTTTTCTTTCCCTGCCGGCGCTTGTAAGTAAATGTGCCCGGTTTGATTAGGATAAACAGATAACAGTGCCTCTTTTCCAACGCCTATACATGCCGTTGGGATACATTCCGCCAGTACTGTCGGACTAAAAACCATTAACAAAAATAAGAAATAGCGCATTCTCTTCCAGCCAATATCAAGGTGTCATCGTCACATATTCAATCTCACACTCAGGTGAGTTTTCCACAATTCTGATTTGCAACTGCTTTTGCGCTGCAATACCTGTCAGAATCGTCGAATAAATCTCTCGATACAACAAGTGATTCATTTTCAGCGTCATATATTCACCCGAATAAAGATCACATTTCAGGTTTTCTTTCCCCACTGGCGCGCCAATGTAGATATTACCACTGGATGCCAGATAGGTGCGGGTTAACACATCTTTCCCTACACCGTAGCAGGCGATGTTGTTGCAGCCAGCCCAAGAGGCAGGGGTGATAAAAAACAGCATAAATATAATATTTTTCATAAACCAACGCATTCTCTAATTTCAGTATTCATGATGACGCAAGAAACTTCACCCTATAGCATTTTTCTACTATCTGATTTTTGACGTCCCAGATACTTGACCTCAGCCCAAATTCACCTGAAAAACATGCCAACCAACCAATTTATGCACCATCAAATGTATCCATTTTTCATTAAGAACATATGAACCGAGTTAAATTTTTACTTTTTGATTTGTTTAAACCTCCTTTGTTAATTAACGCAAAAAATTAAATAACAAAATTAAAAAACCAGAAAAAACGCATCGCATAAAACAGATATTACCATCAAATAAACTCGCAATTTATATATCTGAAAATCAATCACAATACGCAGCTACCTCCCTACATAAAATGAAATCTTGATCTTCATCAGAAATATTTTCAACTTCGTCAAAAGGGTCAAATGAGATGTAATACAACCCATCACCCCCTGAAAAAACTTCAACATTTCAATATTATAGAAATAGTAATCATCAAAGTATGAGAATGAATAGCATTTGCACCCAGCAAATCTAAGTTGAACTTCTTTATAATTCGAGGACGATCTCATATAAAAATCGATATTTATATTCACAGATGCATCTGAACCAAAGATCTCTATTCTTTTTATTTTCCCATCAAGTAAACTATTATTACCTGAAAAATGAGTTATCAATTCTTGATCACTACAAATTAAATTCATTCTATCCACCTATAAAAGTTCCATGTCATTTAAGTCTCTTGGCCTTGGTGCTCGACCAGGCATTCTTTCTCCACGTCCAGTTGGGTTGCGTGGATTAGGCTTGTAATCATGAATATGATCATTCTGCTCATTTTTGGGAGCTTTCGGTCCATGACCTTTATTCCATTCTTTCTGAACATTACCATCAGGACCATACCTTTTACGCGTAGTACCTGCGGGATTTTCAGCAACTGTATTAGGCTCACCTTTATCTGGAATTCTGTTTTTCCTTCTTGTTCCTTCAGTCTTATTACCCTTTCCTTCAGCCTTCTCAACCTTTCTTTCAGCCTTCTCAACCTTTCTTTCAGCCTTCTCAACCTTGCTCTCAACCTTTTCCACTGCTTTCGCGGTAGCATTTAAAGACTGCTTCACTCGGCGAAAATTAGCGAACCTCTCTACAGCATAAGCTACACCTCGAGCAATAAACGAAACGCCTCTAGCAACAGGTACCACAGACATAAGCGCGACTACAGCTTCCTGTTTCTCTGCCTCCGTGGACTGATTGACAAAGTTTTCATTGCCCCATACAAACCGATTTTCAACGCGATTAAATTGATGGTTATTCTGACCTCTTCTTTCTCCACTGAAATCATGCACATTCGCCCAAGGGTTTCTGGGGGCGGTCACCTTTATCGTTTCAATCGAATTACCACTATTGGTACCTGCGTTTGAATTATCATTACCACTAGTCTCGGAATTTTCCTCCGTCTCAAAACCGGTCGGATCAATATACTTCAGTGGGTTATTCCACGTATAAGTATAGCGGTTGAAGCTGCCCGTTACATAAGGTGACTGGATCAGCGGATCTGCACTCAAGAAGCGGCCAAGTTCCTGGTCATACACACGGCCGTTCATGTGGATCAGGCCCACTTCTTCGATATGCTCATGGCCTGTGTAACCCCGATGCGTTATCGCCGACTGCAGAATCGTTTGGGGTCCGCGCACATGCCACTGGACTGAACGCTTATTCCCCCAGGTATCATAACTGCGACGCTCTACAATCAAGCCGTACCCATCAGTGATCATGTCGATGGAATTCAGTGCATCGTAATGCAGGTAACGTGTCTGTTTGTTTTCCAGTTTGTTTTCTGCATTTTTAAACTGGGTGTTCAGCGCAATCAGTTTGCCATCAGCATAGATGTAGTGCTGATGCTGTACTTGGCCGGTTTTGGTGTCGGTAGTACGCTCATACTGATTGCCGACATAAACCGTTTGCTTACCATCACTGGATTTTTTCAGATACCGGTTATGGTTGGCGTCGTAGACAAATTCGACAGTGTGGTTGTCCCGCGAAATCTTCACCGGTTTGTTGAAGGCACTCCACACAATCACGCGTTCTGGCGTACTGGTGCTGCCAGCCGAAGCGCGCACCATGTTACCTGCACTGTCGTACTGGTACGTCAGACCATTTGCCTGTGTCACCGCATGAGGGCCTGCATTGTGTTGACTATAGCTGTAGCTGCCCACGCCTGTTTTCGAGGTGATATTACCCAGCTTGTCGTAACTGAAATGGAACGGGCTGGTAAAATCAGGGTTATTCGGTCCGTGCAGATCAGGCGTGTCCAGCACGATACGATTGGCCGTCACCCGGTCCAGCCCGTCATACTCGTAACTGTCAGTAATACCCAGTTCACTGTCGTTACGGTACACCACATTGTTGTGGTTATCGTATTTATAATGCAGGAAACGGACGTTTCTGCCTTTGCTTTGGCGTCCGGCAACGCAGCATTAAACAAAGCATCGCTCTTGTGTGTTACGATGTAATCCGGACGGCCGGTGGCTGCGTTATGGCTGTAGGTATTCACCAGCCCGTTACCCAGGGTTTCTGCCAGTGTATGATCAAACGCATCGGTGTCACGGCGTTGCCAGTAATACACATAAGCCGCATTCTCGACAGAATCTGCCAGCTCTGATTGCGTCAGAATGACGTTGAGATGATCCGCCTGTCCCACCTGCTGCGTCTTCGCACATCGACTGCCTGTCGCGTGTTGTATTTGCTGACCACCTAACTGATTAGCATAGTCGCAGTAGACACCCGTTAAATCGGCCACACGCTCAGCCAATGCCGTTAAGTCACTCGCCAGATCGGTGTAGAATTTATAACGCTGCCCTGAAATACGCGCAGCTTCAGCCAGATCTTCTGCGGTAAAAAGCAGTTCCTCACGGGTTTCACCATCGGCGTGTGCCGCATAAATATCCCGATTGCTCATCAGATCCTTGTGACCGTTGCCGTCATAGTCAGCCAAAATCAGGTCGTCAGAAGCCTTTAGTGAGAGTTTGTCAAAGTCCGCTTTCGTGAACTTATGAATCGTAGCATTGTAATTACGCTTGCCACCGCTGGTGCCAGCCAAGGATGTCTCTAGCTGGTACACCGCTTCACCTAAGGTGATATCTAAGGGAACGCTGATATCATCATGCAGCAGTACCCAGGTCGCCGGACGCAGATAACACTGCCCCTGACTGTCGCACCATTGCTTGAAGCGATAACCGCTACCTAACAGCCCGGCCGAAGAAGCATCCAGATTCCGGATGTTCACGGTTTTCTGCCGATATTCTGCTGCCTTATCGTTGAAGAAGGCTTCACGGGTGGCATACTTCTCAGCCGTTGCCACATACTGCATGGCCTGGATTTTTGCTTGAGTCAGTAGTGCCTTAATTTCTTCACGGAAACTGGCGCTGGTGAAGGCTTCATCCGCGTACGTTTTCGGACTGCGAACCGCAGAAATATAGCCATGTGGATTATAAATGTACTCAACGGCCAGGCGGTCCAGGGTATTTTCTTTATCGCTGAGCTGATTCACGATCCCCAAAGCAGAACTGTCGACACCATTCGGGCGAACCTCACGGCTGACACGTTCATACTGATCGTAAAAATAATGGGTACTGAATTTCTCACCACTGGTCTGGACGGCAACTTCTTCAGTCAGTCCGGCAGCGTTGTAGTAATAGTCGGTCCGGTTACCATAGCCTTCAAAGTAAGACAGCTCACCTGTCAGTCGAGTGTCATAAACCCAGTAAGAGGTATTGCCACCTTCTACCTGCTTGGTTTTACGGCCGAGGTTATCGTAAGTCACCGTCGTCATCACGCCATTGGCGTCTTGCTGTTCAACCAGCTCACCCAGGGCGTTGTAAATGTATGTCCACTTTCCTAAGTCCGGATCATCAAGAGAACGACGATGACCCAGATTGTCATAACGAACAGTAGTGATATTGCCGACCGAGTCGGTTGAGGAACGCAGTAAGCCGTCCGGATAATAGGTATAACTCTGCGAGGCACCTTCCGGTTCGTTTTTCTGCAGTATATGGCCGAGCTGGTTTTGGACTGTGCTGTGCTGAAAGCCGCGAGCATCCGTGACTGTGGTGGTTAAGCCGTGATAAACCGTTGTGAATTCCACACGCCCGCCATTGCTGGCAGGTTCCGACTTTTTAATTTCACGGTCCAGTGCATCGTAGGCAATGGTCACGTAAGGCGCAGCAGCATTTTTTGAGACAAACTGAGGCCGGGTGATCTTCACTTTACGGCCATTGCGGTCCCACACCGTATCCACCACCACAAACTGGCCGTTGAAGGCTTTATGCAAACGGCGAATTTCCCGGCCCGCAAAATCGTACTGAGTGATGACCTCACCACCCGCTGCAGCTTGGGTCACAGCACATGACACCGTTTTTGATGTCGTGTGAGGGCAGGTTTCATTCAGGGTGTAAGTGTAAGACACTGTATTACCTGCACCGGGCAGTGTTTCCAGCTTCAGCCGATTCAATGCGTCATAACTGTAGCTTTGTTTGCGTCCTTGCGGATTCGTGCTGGATGCCAGCATACCATCGCCGTTAAAAGACACATCCGTTTCATGGCCCAGGGCATTGATCATGCGATCGACAAATAAGCCCACACTATCGTAAACCGTGACAGTTTCGCGTTCTGCCACGTTTGTGCCAGATACTGCTTCTTTGGTCAGGTTCCCCCAGGCATCGTAACTGAAATTTTTGGTCAGGAATTTGCTGGCCAGGCCAATTGTCGACCCTGCTTCGTAATCTGAAGCTGTGGTCGTTGATGAACGGATCAATCCATTGGATGCGTACTCAAATTCATTCTTAACCGTACGTGTCAGACCCGTTTTCACATCTTGCAAGATAGTTTGAGTCGATTTCAACGCACCGACTTGCCAGTATCTGTCACCGACTTCAGTAATCAATTGCGAAACAGTTCGGGAACTGGAGGAAAGTTCTGCATCGCTGTCACTATTGACATTTTTAAATACAAATGTGCCGCCACAGGCTTTGGGCGAGACTTGATTAAAATCAGAAGCGGAAATAGCGGTCAGGGTACCGGTATAGGTTGTCACGCCAAATGCGTTCGTCGAAGAGGTACTGCCATCGTAACGATAATAACTGTTGTATTTTTCCAGTACGATCGGGGTTGAGACATCACCATGAATCAGAATAACAAAATCACTGGGTTTAAAGTAAGCCTTACCGTCTGAACCACAGTATTTTTGCATACCGGCTTTAAACGAAGACAAAGTCGCTGAGGTGACTCCGTTAAAGGTACTTACATCGTAAACTAAATGACTTTGTATTGAGCCAACAGACAAGTATTCATTTTTGATCGTCTGATTAAAACTTCCGGCATTTTCATCAGTACCCGACAGAGTTGTTTTCTCTTCGGTCACATTACCAAAAGCATCAAGCGTCCGTTCGATAATTTCTCTTTTAGTGATTAAAGACGCGTTGTGCAAATCATACTGTATTGACTCTGAACGGTTGGTATAGACTTGATAAATATTATTTTTCTTTACACTTTTATAATCATTCTTCGAATAGGATACCTTATTGCCGCCTTTAAATACGGTGATACTTTTTACTTTCCCGGCTTTTATTGGATCAACATTTTCATACTCAGTCACACGTACCGTTTTAACGTCACCCTGTTCTGTTTCAGTAACTTTATCAAAGCCCAAGAAGCCGTAACCTTCCCGGTGAGATTTTGCACCTTCATACACATAGTTATAGGTGGATTTAACATAACCACGAGGAGACTTCATAACATCTGACACCAGATATCGACCAGGGGTTGCATTTACAATTGGATATTTAAAATATCGCTTCTGTGTGTGGACTGAACTATCTGACGCAGGTTTATATACGATCGAATAATCTACACCATACTCTTGTATAACTTTTACTTTATCTTGAGCAAAAGGATTCGTTCTTTTTATATTCTTAGCAGTAACAAAATCAGGCCAGCCATCACTATTCACATCAGCCAGATTAGTTAAATTACGTGCATTCTCAATATATCTAGGCGATAACTTCCCAAAATTGTTTTTTATGGATGAAGAGGATATATACCCACCTTTATTTAGGTAAACTAAATCACTGTAGAGTATATCTAAATAGCCATCAGCGTTGTAATCTGCTACAGACAAACCATTAGGGACATAAGCATATGTGTATTCAGTACATGCACTCCCATCACTACCACCACATGTTGTATTCCTACTCTTCACGACTCTATAGTGATATTTCACGGCAAGTGATTTTTGATGTTGAAATTTAACACCATCGAAATAATATATTTTAACGTCTTGATCTACCATTCCTTGGGCAATACGATCTTTCAAACCGACTTGGTCTTTGAACTTTCTTGTATAATCTTTTTTAGAGACAATAATATCTAAATAACCATCATTATTCAGATCGATCACTTCTCTAATCTGTGAATCATCTGCTATTTTTTGAATGAGCTTATCATTTTTATATAGTTCAATTTTTCCACCAGTATCTTTCAAATACTCGTCATTCTTTCCATCATTATAAAAATCATGATATTGGCAACCAATACAAATTGCCTCTTCTTTAAAAACCCCATTGCCATTTTTATCAAGAGGATATTTAGTGCCACTTGCCCACGGCCAATCTCCTGCCTTACCAATGTTCGCAGTAAAAAAGGTTTACTCTTACCACTGCCGTAGTGGTAAGCAATCATAGAGCCAAAAGGCTTCGTTCTGTCTGCTGTCTGATTTGGCCATGCGCAAAATGATCTAAATGACGGTATATCGTTGCCATCCCAATCAGAAACAGCAAAGTCATGGCATGGCGCATCTTTCTGGTTAGAATAAAAATATCCCCATCCACTGATTTTTTCTTTGCATCAGTATTGGTGTATACAGTCTTTCTGTTGTTAGACAGTGCTAATATTTCTACATTTCCATCCCGCTCGACATCAAAAAATTTATGCTCAACTATATCGCCAGGAAATATTGCTTTTGTAGATTGATAGCTTGGCTGTGACTTCATCTGCCATGAAAAAGTAACTGGCGTACTGCACGTGCTACCGACACACTGCTCTACTTTATCAAGTAGAGAGCGTTGTGTTCCCTCAGAATACCTGTAAGAAAGTTTATACGTGGCAAATTCACTGCCCGAACTATTCTTGGTAACAACGGACTTTATTCTGTAAGACTGGTTGAGCTTGCTGCCTTTCAGATAAGAAAATGTTTTGTCAGCACGAGAGTCATAGTTGAGCGCTATCGAGCCACCGACGTAACTCACAGTGCTCAGTCTATGGGTGCCAGCCGCATTATCTTCCGAATAGCTGTATGTAATCGCATTCCTTCTGGTTTTATCTGTCAGCTTGTTCAGCGACCACTTATAGACATCTGACTTACCGGGTAATTCCACTCTTGAGTCACCGGACACGCCATACTCAAACACCTGCCCGGATTTCGTCCAGACTTTAAAGTACTGGGGACCACTGCCTTGTTTGCCAATCGATACAATCTTGCGGTAATCGTTCATGTGAGTGCGATATTCTGTTTGATCGCCACCAGGCTTACCGTTAACCGCCACTAAGCGTTGGCCATCAATACAATATTGATCGCTGGCATCGAGATTAACGCCTCCCCAGGCACCATCAATCGCAAGATTCTTACCACAACGATAAACAGAAGACAGGCCTTTCAGGTGCCAACCCACACCAAGCGGACCATTACCACTATTACTGCGGTATTCAAAGCTGAGTTGTGGCTGATGCCCGGCACGCCCTGGCGCCACAGAGATAGGTAATGAATACGTGGCTTCACCGCCAGCGGTTTGATATTCCCCGCTGAGTACGATGCTTTTTCCGTGGCCAGAAGTGAGCGCCAAAGCCTCCGCTGGTGCTAAACCCAGCGACAGCACCATGAGGAAACATACATGGACAGTCAAAAACTTGACCATTAGACGGTGAGAACGTCCGTATTTCATTATTATTACCTGCAAACTGATATTTTTATTCGTTAGAATGTTTAGTTGATAGCACTGTATTTAAGGCTTCCAGCCGCTGCTTCAAATCGTGCAGCTCACTTGCCTGACCGATATCTACAGCCACTTCGCCATCTTGAATATTATCTTGCGAAAATTGGGCTAACTCGCCTTTTAATAAAGGTAAATCCGGCGCATCCTGATTCACCAGACCGAAAGCCACAGTTTGCTGCAACTGCTGTACGGGTGATGGATAGCTCACATCTTCGCTCAAAGGAGATTCAGAAAGATCATTTTCTGATTTCACGTTAACTGTTATGTCCTGAGCTTGCTCAGCTTTACTGGTTTCCGGCTTCGCCAACCACAGAAAATAGCCACCCGTGAGTACGATAATGAGTAAAACAATAATGACTATTACCGAAATGGCTTTGACCGAAAACGCTTTGTTTTGAGTGACCACTCAATTCCCTTCACAATGATATGTTCACGAAACAGATGACCAAGACAAGTTATTTACCTTGCTCTCGCGATAAGGAGAACAGGTAGTTGGCAATCCGTGTATTACTTTTTAGACTGGCTATATAATAAACCGATTCAAATAGTAAACAATAATTTACTCGCATTCAGTCTGAAAGTGTGCCCTAAAGCACAAAATCACTTTGTGTATATTGAAATTATTAATCATAGGAAATGTATGTTTAAGCACTTATTAACAGGTGGGGTTCTGTTAATCTCATCACTCCCCCTAAAAGCTGATCCCTGGTCTGATACAACACGGATCAACTGGATTTATCCAACAGCAAGTGGATTGATCTTCGCCACTCAAGACTATTCCAATAAGGAATTAAGTAATTGCGATAATGGTCATCGATTTATCATTCCTCGTTCAACCGATAATTATGAAGTGATGAGCAGCTCAATGATTGCAGCTTTCATGGCAGATAAACGTGTCAAAATTAATATTGACGGTGAAAGCTTAAGTGGTGCGGTATGCGAACCCAGTATTAATCGCTTTATTGTATTTAAATAACGGAAGTTCAAAGGCTTTTTATGAAATACTTTCTTTTTATACTGACCTTACTCTTTTCATCTGCAAGTTATGCCAAATGGCAATACTACGTACAACCTGTGGAATTGCTCTATGAAGGAGATAACTCTGGCTCACGAGCTTACATCGTCTTTAAAGATAAGCTTCCTCTGGTTGACTGCGGAGATCAAGATGGCGGATATATCCGGATATATGGTGACACGCAGAAGGGCCAATACTTTATCAGTACACTGCTTACGGCAATTACTGCTAATAAAAAAGTATTCCCTGCCCTTGCTGGTTGTGATGATTGGGGGCGCCCGGTATTAACGGGCTTAAGAATTAAAGCCGGTATCTAAAAAAACAGCCCCGCGATGCGGGGCTTGGTTCATTCAAGGCACTCAGTAGAACTCAGATTACACATGCTGTCCGGCGACAAAGCCGGAGCTCCAGGCCCACTGGAAGTTATAGCCGCCAAGCCAGCCGCTGACGTCCATCACTTCACCGATAAAATACAGGCCGGGCACGGTTTTGGCTTCCAGGGTTTTCGAGGACAGGCCGTCGGTGTCGACGCCGCCCAGGGTAACTTCGGCGGTGCGATAGCCTTCGGTGCCGTTGGGGGCGATCTGCCACTGGTGAAAATACGCGTGCAGTGCCTGAACCTCTTTCGGGTTGAGCTGCCTGAGTGGCTTATCTTCGAGATCACCACGCGCAATCATGGCTTCCACCAGGCGCTTGGGCAGCAAACGGGACAGCGAATTTTTCAGGCTCTGATTGGGGTGCTTGTCGCGCATTGCCTGCAGGGTGTCGTCGAGGCTGAGGGTCGGCAGCAAGTCAATCGACACCGCCTGGCCTGGCTTCCAGTACGAGGAAATCTGCAAAATGGCCGGGCCGGACAGACCGCGGTGGGTGAACAGAATGTTCTCTTTGAAACTGGTACCGTCGGCGGCTGTCACCACAGCGGGAACCGCGATCCCGGACAGATCGGCAAAGGCGTCTTTGTCTTCGACATGCAGGGTAAAAGGCACCAGGCCGGCCGTGGTCGGCACCATTTTCAGGCCGAACTGCTCGGCAACCTGATAACCAAACGGTGTGGCGCCGAGCTTGGGCATCGACAGACCGCCGGTGGCAATCACCAAAGATTCACAGGAAACCGTGTCTGCGTTGATTTTCAGGTGAAAGCCGCTGTCGGTTTTGCTGATCTCCAGGACATCACTGCGATAACGCTGCTGTACCGTCGGCAAGTCGCATTCTTTGAGCAGCATCTCGACGATGTCTTTGGCCGAATCGAGGCAGAACAGCTGACCGTGATCCCGCTCTTCGTAGGCAATCTCGTGCTTGGCGATCATGGCAATGAAGTCCCACTGGGTGTACTGCGCCAGCGCCGATTTGGCAAAGTGCGGGTTGCGGCAGACATAGTTGCTGGCCGTCACATCATAGTTGGTAAAATTGCAGCGACCGCCACCGGAGATCAGAATTTTCCGGCCCGGTTTTTTGCCCTGTTCAACCACCAGCACAGAACGGCCGCGTTTGCCGGCCTCGGCGGCACACATCAGCCCGGCGGCACCCGCACCGATAATTACTACATCAAACTTTTCTGCCATTCTCTTATCCGCAATCCGACTCAGCGACAAAATAAAAAGGATGCGGTAATGACATGCATTACCTGGCATCCTTTTCAAGTGCGCGTATTTTACCCGTCTGCGGGCGGATTACCAAATTTGTCGGCAATAACCGGTTAAATACCCAGATAAGCGACGACAAAGATAGAGACCAGGAACACCATCAGGCTGGTACTGGCAAGGACAAACAGCTTGCGGACCTTGTCGCACTTGGCCATGAACAGCTCGTCGTGGTGCTTCTGATACTGCTGGCTGCGAATATAATGGAACAAGCGGATTTGCTTGTTCACATTCCCCTGGGAGGAGAAAAAGCCCCGGCCGTCAACCTGCTGGTAAAGCAAGGGATCACAGTCACGCATCACCGCCAGCAAGGTTTTCAGCGTGCTGACATACCGAGAGATATTGACTACAGCCACCAGAAACAGGGCCATCAGAATTGCATCGCCACTAAACATAACACCCTCCGAACAACAACTATTGTTCCTCGCTGACCGGAAGGACTGGGGCAAACATCAGCGACACTCTTTCGGAAAGGGGTGCCGCCGTGCATCTCTCAGAGCCTGTTAGCCGGCCTGCTGACCCATGACAGAGCTGGATTCCTGCTTTGCCATGGCGGCAAGATCTTTATCAATGAAGAACAAAGCTTTACCGTCTTCACCCACCAGTTCGATCTTGTCCAGAATACCTTTAAACAATTTCTCTTCTTCGTGTTGCTCTGACACATACCACTGCAGGAAGTTGAACGTTGAGTAGTCCTGCGTGGTAAACGCAACATGCGCCAGCTTGTTAATGCGCTCAGTGATCAGTCGCTCATGTTCGTAAGTGGCGCGGAACACTTCACCCAGTGAACTGAACTCATGCTGCGGTGCTTCAATCGTACCCAGAATCGGCAATGCGCCAGTCTCGCTAACATAGGTAAACAGACGTTGCATATGCTGCATCTCTTCTGCTGCATGAATGCGCAGGAACTCTGCCGCTCCTTCAAAGCCTTTATCTTCGCACCATGCACTCATCTGCAGGTACAGGTTGGATGAAAAGAACTCCAAGTTGATTTGTTCATTCAGTTTCTCAACCATTGCTTGAGCAAGCATCGAACTACTCCTTCCTAATCAAGTGTAATAAACACATTGTCACTATGCATAACTGAGTTTGCAACTCATACGACAAGGTATCATGCTTAACCTGCCGGTAAGCAATAAAAATCCCAAAACGATCCAACTGCTTACCTAACGTGTCACAGAATTTTCCGTTAGCGTAAGCAATGCGATCAGCACGGCATTTTTTACCCATACGCCATGCTAGCATATAAAAAACCTTACAGGAGAGCGGGTTATGACCTATCAACATATTCTGGTTGCGGTTGATTTATCTGAAGACAGTCACATTCTGGTCAGCAAAGGGGCCGCGCTGGCTGAGAAACTGGGGGCCAAGCTGTCTCTGATCCACATCGATACCAACTATGCTGAGCTGTATACCGGCCTGATTGATATCAACATGGCCGAGGCGCAGTACCGCATGGCGGATCATGCCCAGGAGCAGCTGCAAGATCTGGCTAAAAAAGCGAACTATCCTGTGACGCATACTTTTGTCGGCAGCGGCGATCTGAGTGATGAAATCTGCAATACCATTAAACAATCGGATGTCGATTTGATGATCTGTGGCCACCACCAGGATTTCTGGAGCAAAATCCTGTCTTCCACCAAACAGTTAATCAATCACACCCCGGTGGATTTGCTGATGGTGCCGCTGCACTGATTTTCCCTCAGCGCCCATAGCGATTCTGGCTGGCGACTGTGAACGCCAGCCAGTCTCTGCTCAGGACAGACCAGCCTCCCATTGGCTCGGACAGAATTTCGGTTACACTAGGCGGCCAAAATTCAAAGGACATGTCACATGGGATACTTAACTGCGATTACGCTGCTCTGGGCGTTTTCCTTCAGCCTGATTGGGGTTTATCTGGCCGGGCAGGTGGACGCCTGGTTCTCGGTACTGACCCGGGTAGCACTGGCCGCCCTGGTCTTTTTGCCGTTTCTGCGTCGTCAGCACCTGACGATCAAACTGGCACTCAAGCTGATGGTGGTGGGTGCTTTTCAGCTCGGCATCATGTACTGCTTTTACTACCAGTCTTTCCTGTACCTGTCGGTGCCGGAAGTGCTGCTGTTCACCATCTTTACCCCCATTTACGTCACGCTCATTTATGATTTGCTGCAGCGCCGTTTTTCGGCCTGGTATCTGATCACCGCCGTCATTGCGGTATTCGGCGCCGCCGTCATCAAGTTTGAAGGCATCAACGAAGACTTTGTGCTCGGTTTCCTGATTGTCCAGGGTGCAAACCTGTGCTTTGCCATCGGTCAGGTGGGGTATAAAGTCATCATGGAGAAAGAAAAAGCCGATTTGCCGCAACATACGGTCTTTGGCCTGTTCTATCTCGGTGCCGTCTGCGTGGCCCTGCCGATGTTTCTGCTGTTCGGCAACACAGAAAAACTGCCGACCACCGACACCCAATGGGGCATTCTGGTGTATCTGGGTATCGTTGCTTCCGGTCTGGGTTATTTCATCTGGAACAAGGGCGCGACACTGGTAAACGCCGGGGCGCTGGCCATCATGAACAATGCCCTGGTGCCGGCAGGTCTGATCGTCAATATCGTGATCTGGAACCGGGATGTCGACTACCCGCGCCTGATCGTCGGCGGTGCCATTATCCTGCTGTCGCTGTGGATCAATGAAACCTGGGTGAAGAAGCGCGTGGCAGCCGCCCACGCTTGATCAGCTCATCCACCAAACACTCACTCCCGCCTATGGCGGGGGTTGAAGGGTGACAATAAAAAAAGCCCCTGCCATCGATTGATGCCAGGGGCTTTTGTTTTGGGTCAAGACAATCAGATAAAGGCGTATGCGTCGGCAAACATCCGGTTGCGATCGGCACCCTTCTCAGCCGTAAACTGTTCACGGGCCGCACCCGCCATCTCGAAACGCCCACAGATATAGATGTCATAGGAAGACAGGCTGACAAAATCGTCATTGACCGCTTCGAGCACATTCCCCACTTTGCCCTGCCAGGCAGGCGGCGCAGTTTCCACCACGGGAACATACGTCAGGTTGGCATGCTTGGCAGCCAGCGCCACAAGCTCGTCATGGGCATACAGCTGGCATTCATCACGGCCGCCCCAGTAGACAAAAATCGGCTGCTTCATGCCGCGGCTCAGGCAGTTATCCAGCAGGCTGCGCACGTAGGAAAAGCCCGTGCCGCCGGCAATCAGCAGCAAAGGCTGATTGCTGTCTTCACGCAGCCAGGCATCCCCCAGCGGGGCTTCCACCTCAAATGCACTGCCGTCTTTCATCGCCAGACGCATGGCATCCACCACTTCCATGGCATAGGGATTGTGGTCCGCCGCACCGATGTGCAGTTCCAGTTCGCCACTGCGGCAAGGGCTGCTGGCAATGGAGAATGCACGCTTGTCTTTTTCACCCATCACCGCCAGCAAATACTGCCCGGCTTTAAAGTCAACCTGTTGCTTGGGTTGCAGCAGGATACGGTACGTATTACACGCCAGTGACTCGACTGACTTCACTTCACACTGAATCGACATTCTGTTCCTCTATTCCAAAGTCAGTACCAGATCGCTGCGGGCCATAGCCAGACAGGGAAATATCCATCCCTCTGCCTGCTCCTTCTCCGTCAGCACCGGGGCCAGCTTGTAAGTCACCTCACCCGCCAGCTTTCGGCATAAACAAGTGGCACACACCCCGACCTGACAGCGGTGGGGGAAAGCCAGTCCCGCCCGGCGTGCTGCACTCAACAGGGTTTCCTCTTCCCCGGCGATGAACATAACGTCCTGCGGCAGCACCTGAACCTGATACATTGCGGTAAACCTTGTTGCTGGGTATCCGGCGCTATTTCGCCAGAATACCCAGTTCATCCCAAATGGCATCCACCTTCGCAACCACTTCCGGGTCTTTCACGATAGGTGTCCCCCACTCGCGCTGTGTTTCACCCTGCCATTTATTGGTGGCATCCAGCCCCATCTTTGACCCCAGGCCAACCACAGGCGAGGCAAAATCCAGGGAATCGATCGGGGTATTTTCTATCATCACGGTATCCCGCGCCGGATCCATCCGGGTGGTGATCGCCCAGATCACGTCATTCCAGTCACGGGCATTGACGTCATCGTCACAGACTATCACGAACTTGGTGTACATGAACTGGCGCAGGAAAGACCACACGCCCATCATCACCCGCTTGGCATGGCCCGGATACTGTTTTTTCATTGTCACGACTGCCATCCGGTAGGAGCACCCTTCCGGTGGCAGGTAAAAATCGACAATTTCCGGAAACTGCTTTTGCAGAATCGGCACAAATACTTCATTGAGCGCCACACCCAGCACAGCCGGCTCATCGGGCGGACGGCCGGTATAGGTGCTGTGGTAAATCGGGTCTTTGCGCATGGTCACGTGCGTAACGGTAAACACGTGGTGACTTTCCACTTCGTTGTAATATCCGGTGTGGTCACCGTACGGACCTTCGTCTGCGTATTCATTGGGATCAATATAGCCTTCCAGCACGATTTCTGCGCTGGCCGGTACATCCAGATCGTTGCTGATACTTTTGACCACCTCGGTCTTGCTGCCGCGCAGCAGACCGGCAAAGGCATACTCAGACAAGGTATCCGGCACAGGCGTGACCGCCCCGAGAATGGTTGCCGGATCGGCACCAAAGGCGACAGACACCGGAAACTTCTCGCCGGGATGGGCCTGCATGAACTCGCGCATATCCAATGCACCGCCGCGGTGAGCCAGCCAGCGCATAATCACTTTGTTCTTGCTCAGCTTCTGCTGGCGGTAAATGCCCAGGTTCTGGCGTTTCTTTTCCGGTCCGCGGGTAATGGTCAGGCCCCAGGTCAACAGCGGTGCCACATCGCCCGGCCAGCAACTCATGACCGGAATTTTATCCAGATCGACTTCATCACCCTGCCAGACGATCTGCTGGCACGGTGCTTTGCTCAGGCGCTTGGCAGGCATATTGAGGACTTGCTTGAAGACCGGCAGCTTGTCGATAGCATCCCGGAAGCCTTTTGGCGGCTCCGGCTCTTTGAGATACGCCAGCAGTTTGCCGACTTCCCGCAGCTCCAGTACATCCTCACGCCCCATGCCCATGGCCACCCGCTCGGGAGTGCCAAACAGGTTCGCCAGCACAGGGATATCGTAACCCACCGGATTTTCAAACAGTAATGCCGGTCCGCCCGCCCGCAGGGTACGGTCGCAGATTTCAGTCATTTCATACCGGGGATCGATTGGCTGCTTGATGCGCTTCAGTTGCCCACGCTCTTCCAGGTAGGCGATAAAGTCGCGCAAATCATTGAGTTTCATTCCTGCACCCTATCTGTTTTGCTCGACCCGGCTGACGGACAGCCGGGATGAAAATAGGACACATTATATACTGAATCCCGGACAAGATGCTTGTGAAGCACGCATTTATTGGTGGTAAAACAAGGTACTGAGAAGAAAGCGCCTGAATCAGCACCACGCTATGACAGAGATCAAGGCACAGATGCCGACAAGGCAGATTCCAGATTGCGCTTCAGGGTGTAGCTCTGTGTACCCGCGGCGAGTGTGGTCAGCCAGCTAGCATGGCCCTGATTGGCCAGTTTACTGGCCACCAGCTCACCGTCTTCCGGCTCAGATAGCTTACCTAACAAAAAGATTTCAAGATCGTTCGGCAGCGGCTTGAGGGTCGCCAGCGCCTGATAGGCCTGGGCTTTCAGGGACGGATTGCGGGTTGCAGCCATCAGCTGCGTAACAGCCTGCCGGGCTGGCAGCGCATCCGCCAGCCGGTTCAGCTCGGCCCGGCTGTACTGATCCGTGCGACGACGCCACAACTGCTGGTACAGGCCCTCATCCGCGGTTATCGCGGCCAGTTTGGCCAGTAAGCCGTTATCTGGCAGCCAAAGCAGCTGTCTGTCGGATAAAAACTGATCGGCGAGGTAGCGAGTGCCCTTGTCGGACAGCGCGGGGAGCTGCGCCAGGGCAATATCACGCCGGGTGCGCTGGGTCTGAAGATCACCGGCCAGCCAGTCTGCCAACACTAAATCACCAGCATCGACCTGACGGACAAAGGATTCAGCCAGCTGCTCACGCTGCCAACGCTGCAACAACTGGTGTGCCCGGGGGCCGTAGGTAAATGCCGCCCGGGTCACCCGGTAGCCATCGCCCTGCTCTGTCAGGGTGAAACGTGATTTCCGGGCCGCTTGTGTTTCAAGCCAGGCGATTTTGTCTTCATCAAGTTTTTTGAAGGTATGGGCGTAGTCCACCAGTGCCGAACGCAGTGCTTCCTGTTCCAGCACAGAGAAATCGGCCAGCTGATAATTAAGCTGGGCCATATCACTCTCCCGGTACAGGGTTTTGAGCGATTTCAATGCCGGTGTGATGTCCTGCGTGACCTGCCGGTACTCCTGCTGGCTGATTTCTTCAGCCCTCAGGGGGAGTGCGACCAGCAGTAACCACAACCAGACCCACATGCCTCTTCCATGTTGCATGTTGCATACTCCGTGTCATTGCTGACTTGATTCATTGTTGGTTCCCGAGCCGCTGGGCATCAGGGACATTTCGGCCCGCCTTCCTGACACGCCGGCAAAGACTGATTGAGAATAAACTCATTCATCAATTGAATGCTGTTTCAAACAACATGCCGATATTATCAGCAATAAAAAAACGCCACACAAGGTGGCGTTTATACAATCTGTGACATCAAGCCAGTGGAATCAGGACTTCTGGCGACGCATCGCTTCGAAGAACTCGTCGTTGGTCTTGGTCATGCCCAGTTTGTCGATCAGGAATTCCATGCTGTCGGTTTCATTCATTGGGTGAACGATCTTACGCAGGATCCACATCTTCTGCAGCTCATCCGGCTTGGCCAGCAGCTCTTCACGACGGGTACCGGAACGGTTGAAGTCAATCGCAGGGAATACGCGCTTCTCGGCAATCTTACGCGACAGGTGCAATTCCATGTTACCTGTCCCTTTAAATTCTTCGTAGATGACTTCGTCCATCTTAGAACCGGTATCAACCAGTGCTGTCGCGATGATGGTCAGGCTACCGCCTTCTTCCACATTACGGGCCGCACCGAAGAAACGCTTCGGACGGTGCAGGGCGTTGGCGTCAACACCACCGGTCAGGACTTTACCGGAAGATGGCACCACTGTGTTGTAAGCACGGGCCAGACGGGTAATCGAATCCAGCAGGATCACCACGTCTTTTTTATGTTCTACCAGGCGCTTGGCCTTTTCGATCACCATTTCAGCAACCTGAACGTGTCGGGATGCCGGCTCGTCAAAGGTAGAAGCGATCACTTCGCCTTTGACCAGACGCTGCATCTCGGTCACTTCTTCAGGACGCTCGTCAATCAGCAGCACCATCAGCTCACACTCAGGGTGATTATGGGCAATACTCTGTGCAATGTTCTGCAGCAGCATTGTCTTACCCGCTTTAGGCGGTGCCACAATCAGACCACGCTGACCCTTACCAATTGGTGAGGCCAGATCCAGTACACGGGCAGTAATGTCTTCAGTCGAGCCGTTACCACGTTCCATACGCATGCGATCATTGGCGTGCAGCGGGGTAAGGTTTTCAAACAGGATCTTGTTGCGGGCGTTGTCTGGTTTGTCGTGGTTAACTTCGTTGACTTTCAGCAGGGCAAAGTAGCGTTCACCGTCTTTTGGTGGCCGGATTTTACCTGAAATGGTATCACCGGTACGCAGGTTGAAGCGGCGAATCTGGCTTGGTGAGACATAAATATCATCCGGGCCTGCCAGGTAAGAACTGTCTGCGCTGCGAAGGAAGCCAAAGCCGTCCTGCAGAATTTCCAGAACCCCGTCGCCAAAAATGTCCTCACCACTTTTCGCGTGCTGTTTGAGAATGGCAAAGATGATGTCCTGTTTTCTCAAACGCGCTAGGTTTTCGAGTCCTAAGCTTTCGCCGAGCGCAACCAACTTTGAGATAGGCTGGTTCTTCAGTTCTGTAAGATTCATAGTGGTGGGTTTCTTGTCAGTCAAATTAGGGGTTCTATGGTTAATTGAGAAAAGCTTCGACCAATGGGGCTGGTCAAGAAATGAACTGTCGTATAATTTACGTGCAATAACTTAGCACTAATGCCAGCATCCGTCTAGTGGCTTGAAAATGACACCGCGTACAAACGTCATTGTACGCGGTTTCGCGTTACTGTAGGCCAATTACAGGTTGGCGTCCAGAAACTCTTTCAGTTGTGACTTAGACAGGGCGCCGACTTTGGTCGCAGCCACATTGCCGTCTTTGAACAGCAACAGAGTCGGAATACCACGGATACCAAATTTTGGTGGTGTCGCGGCATTGTGATCTATGTTCAGCTTTCCGATAGTCAGCTTGTCTTGGTACTCGTCTGCGATTTCGTCAAGAATAGGCGCGATCATTTTACACGGTCCGCACCACTCAGCCCAAAAATCGACTAAAACTGGGCCTGCAGCGTTAATCACATCGTTATCAAAACTTGCGTCTGTCAGCTGCACAATCTTGTCGCTCATCTTCCACTCCAATGGTTGATTTTCAACGCTGATTCTATTTTAACCAGCAAATCGATGCCCTATTTGAATTGAATACGTTTCGTATTGCAACCCTAAGCTGATATTCTATACGAATGAAGACGACTCATATCACAGAGCAGAAATTTGCCGACCTGGGACTAAACCCCATGGTTTTACAAGGACTGGAAGAAAAAGGGTTTCATAATTGTACCCCTATCCAGGCCCTGGCATTGCCGGTATTGCTCTCCGGCCGTGACATTGCTGGTCAGGCACAAACAGGGACTGGTAAGACCCTGGCTTTCCTGACAGCGACCTTTAACTATTTGATGCTGAACCCAGCATCCGAGGAGCGAAAAACCAATCAGCCCCGTGCAATTATTATGGCACCTACACGGGAACTGGCAATTCAGATTTACAATGATGCTGCCCCCTTGCTGGCAAGCACTGGCCTGACCGCTGGTCTGGCTTATGGTGGCGAAGCCTACGAAAAACAGAAGCAGCACCTGGAAAATGGCGTCGATATTCTGATCGGCACCTGTGGTCGTATCATCGATTTCTACAAGCAGCGTGTCATCGATCTGAGCAGCATTCAGGTTGTGGTTCTGGATGAAGCCGACCGGATGTTCGATCTGGGCTTTATCAAGGATATCCGTTTCCTGTTCCGCCGCATGCCAAGTCCGAAAGCGCGCCTGAACATGCTGTTCTCTGCCACCCTGTCCTACCGGGTCAAAGAGCTGGCGTTCGAGCACATGAACAACCCGGAAAGCGTGGTGGTTGAGCCTGATCAAAAAACCGGTCACCGTATCCAGGAAGAGCTGTTCTACCCGTCAAATCAGGACAAAATGCGTTTGCTGCAGACCCTGATCGAAGAAGACTGGCCGGATCGCGCGATCATTTTTGCCAACACCAAACACCGCTGCGAAGATATCTGGGCGCACCTGGAAGCCGATAACCACCGTGTTGGCCTGCTGACCGGCGATGTACCGCAGAAAAAACGCGTGCGCATTCTGGAGCAATTCACCCAGGGTGAAGTCGACATTCTGGTCGCTACCGACGTCGCGGCTCGCGGTCTGCACATTCCTCAGGTCACGCACGTCTTTAACTACGATCTGCCTGACGATGCCGAAGACTATGTTCACCGTATTGGCCGTACCGGTCGTGCCGGTGAAAGCGGTCATTCCATCAGCTTTGCCTGTGAAGAATACGCCATTAACCTGACGGCAATTGAAACCTACATCGAGCACACGATTCCGCAGTCGAAATACGATGCCGAAGCGTTGCTGGATGATCTGCCGCCACCGGTCAAATTCCAGCGAGCACCTCGCCAGAGCGGTGGTCGTCGCAACAGTGGTTCCCGTCAGGGACAAGGACAGGGACGCCAGCGCAATAATAACCGCCGTCGTTCACCACAGAAAACACAGTAACTGAAGAAGACGCTATGGAAAGTTGTGTCGTATCCCCGCTGTATGCAGCCATTGACCTTGGCTCGAACAGTTTTCACATGTGGATCGTGCGTGAAGTCGCAGGCAGTGTGCATACACTGGCTAAAATCAAGCGCAAAGTACGGCTGGCAGCCGGCCTGAACGGCCAGAATGAACTGAGCCAGGAAGCCATGCAGCGCGGCTGGGAATGCCTGGCGATGTTTGCCGAACGCCTGCAGGATATTCCGGCCGAGCGGGTTCGTATTGTCGGTACCGCGGCACTGCGCACCGCTGTGAATGCCGAAGACTTTCTTTCCAGAGCCGTCAGTATACTGGGACACCCCATCGACATTATTCCTGGTGAAGAGGAAGCACGCATTATCTACCAGGGCGTTGCACACACCTCTGGCGGTCAGGGTAAACGCCTGGTCGTCGATATCGGTGGGGCCAGTACTGAAGTCATTATCGGTGAAGGGTTTGATGCCAAGGCACTGACCAGCCTGAAAATTGGTTGTGTCACCTGGCTGGAACGCTACTTCAAAGACAGATACCTATCCGCCGAGAATTTCAACGCGGCCATCCTGGCGGCAAAGCAAGCCATTGCGCCTATCGTCGCTCCCTACCGCGAACTGGGCTGGGAGCACTGTGTCGGTGCCAGCGGCACCGTACAGGCGCTGCAGGAAATCATGGTTGCCCAGGGTATGGATGAGCTGATCACTCTGACGAAACTCAAGCGTCTGCAGCGTCAGGCCATGCAGTATGAACGCCTGGAAGACCTGGATATCGAAGGGCTGACCTTAGAGCGGGCTCTAGTATTTCCGAGTGGTTTGTCCATTCTGATCGCCTTGTTTGAATCGCTGGACATCCAGACCATGACACTGGCCGGCGGCGCCCTGCGCGAAGGCATGGTGTATGACATGATGAGCCAGATGCGTCACGACGATGTACGGGCCAGAACCCTCAACAGCCTGCAATACCGTTTTCAGGTGGATACCGAACACGCCCGAACCGTGGCCGATACCGCCCAGGCCTTACTGGCGGACTGTCAGCCCGTCTGGCAGACCGATGAACAGACCCGCGCTTTGCTCCAGTCCAGCGCCATCTTGCACGAAATCGGCACCGGGATCGGCTTCAAACAAAGCGGCGATCATGCCGCGTACCTGATCCAGCATCTGGACTTGCCCGGTTTTACCCGCGCGCAGAAACACCTGCTGGGCGAGTTGCTGCGCAGGCACAGGGACACCCTGACCAGCCTGCCGGAACAGCATGCGATCCCCGCACTCAACGCCGTGCGTATCTTGCGCCTGCTGCGTCTGGCGGTCATTCTCTGCCACCGGCGAGACGGCCAGCACCAGCCACCGGCGCACCTGACGGTCGATGACAATCAGCTCACCCTGATCCTGCCGAAGGCCTGGCTGGCAGCCAATCCGCTGACCGAGGCAGAGCTGCAGCAGGAAGCCCATCGCCAGAGCGATCTCGGCTGGCCGCTGCATCTCAGCAGCGAAGGATAGTCAAACCGGCCGCCTCGCAACAGCGCACAATAAAAAGGCTCCCAATGGGAGCCTTTTCTGATCGGATGCAGAGATGATTAACCGGTAATGCCGCTGTGGCGCAGCAGGGCATCAATCTTAGGTTCACGGCCGCGGAAGCGCTTGAACAAATCCATCGGCTCTTCGCTGCCGCCGCGCTCCAGAATACAGGCCAGGAAATCGGCTCCGGTTTGCGGGTTAAAAATCCCTTCTTCCTCGAAACGGGAGTAAGCATCGGATGACAGCACTTCGGCCCACAGGTAACTGTAGTAACCCGCGCTGTAACCGCCGGCAAAGATATGGCTGAAGCTGTGCGGGAAACGGCCCCATTCCGGGCTTGGCAGCACAGACACCTGACGTTTAATCGCCGCCAGCGTATCGAGCACCTGCGCGCCCGTTTCCGGATCGTAATTGGTGTAGAGGGAGAAATCGAACAGGCCGAATTCCAGCTGACGCAGCATGCCCAGCGCCGAATGGAAATTCTTGGCTGCCAGCATTTTCTCCAGCAACTCAGCCGGCAAAGGCTCACCGGTTTCGTAATGGCCGGAAATAAAGGCCAGCGCCTCTTCTTCCCAGCACCAGTTTTCCAGGAACTGACTCGGCAATTCGACTGCATCCCAGGGCACGCCATTGATGCCAGAGACCGAAGACTCATCGACCTTGGTCAGCATATGGTGGATCCCGTGGCCGGTTTCGTGGAACAGAGTCACCACTTCGTCGTGGGTAAACAGCGCTGGCTTCCCGCCGACCGGCTTGTTGAAATTGCAGGTCAGGTAGGCCACCGGATGCTGCAGACTGCCGTCTTGCCGCACGCGGCGCACAATGCACTCGTCCATCCAGGCGCCACCGCGCTTGTGCTCGCGGGCATAGAGATCCAGATAGAAACTGCCGCGCAGCTCGCCATTGGCATCGAAAATATCGTAGAAACGGACACTCGGATCCCAGACATCGACCCCTTCACGCTCTGCCACCGTCATGCCAAAGACACGCTTGAGCACCTCAAACAGGCCCGATACCACTTTCTGCTCCGGGAAATACGGCCGCAGCTGCTCATCGGAAATGCTGTATCTGTGCTGTTTCAGTTTTTCGGCATAATAAGGAATATCCCAGGGTTCCAGCGCATCGGCACCGAACTCGCTGCGGGCAAACTCGCGCAGCTCCGCCACTTCGTGTTCACCCTGCGGCTTGGCGCGGGCGGCCAGATCATTGAGGAAACCCAGCACCTGATCGGTGGATTCCGCCATCTTGGTGGCCAGCGACTTCTCGCTGTAGCTATTAAAGCCCAGCAAACGCGCCAGTTCATGGCTGAGTTTGAGTTTCTCCGCGATGATTTCGCTGTTATCCCATTTGCCCGCGTTCGGACCGCGATCCGACGCCCGAGTCACGAAGGCTTCATACATTTCGCGGCGCAGTTCGCGATTATCGCAGTAGCTCATCACAGGCAGGTAGGAAGGAATTTCCAGCGTGAACAGATAGCCCTGTTCCCCTTTCTCTTCTGCGGCGGCCGCCGCCGCCTGCAAAGCCGACTCCGGCAGACCCGACAGCTCGCCGGCATCAGCAATCAGCTTGCTCCAGCCCATCGTGGCATCGAGCACATTGTTGCTGAATGCGGACGACAGCTCTGACAAGCGCTTGCTGATTTCACCATAGCGGTGCTGTTCGCTCGCAGGCAGGCCGATGCCCGACAGCTCGAACTCTTTCAGCGCATCGGTAATGGATTTTTTCTGCGCCTGCGACAAGGTGGCAAAGGCATCGCTGTGACGGATACTTTTGTAGGCTTCATACAGCCCCTTGTGCTGGCCCAGCCAGGTGCTGTAGTCCGACAACATTGGCAGACAGCTTTCATAAGCCTCACGCAGCGCCGGGCTGTTTTTGACCCCGTTCAGGTGCCCCACCGGTGACCAGATCCGGCCCAGGCGATCATCGGTTTCCGCCAGCGGTGCACAGATGCTGTCCCAGCTGGGAGTCTCGCCGCTGGCCAGAACTTCTTCTACCTTGGCCCGGCAGTCTTTGATGGCCTGCTCAACCGCAGGAAAGATGTGTTCGGGTTTGATTTGTGAAAACGGGGGTAGATCCGTCATGGTCAGTAATGGGTTCGACATCAGCGTATCCTTTTGAAGTAGGTTCCTGAAGAAATGCGTCTGCATCAGGTGATTTTCAATCCCTTGGCGCAATTTAGGCTCGCAGTTCACTCTATTTTAGTGGCCGAGAGGATGACAGACCACAATCCCGCTGCATAATCCGCCGGATTACGCCATAATAACGCCCTTCGTCGACCACCACAGAGTAACCCATGCTGAGTTATCGCCACAGTTTCCACGCCGGCAACCATGCTGACGTGATCAAACACATCGTCCAAAGCCTGATCCTTGATGCGCTCAAGCAAAAAGAGAAACCTTTTGTGTATCACGACACCCATTCAGGTGTCGGCCGTTATGATCTGCAGGATGCGCGCAGCGAGAAAACCGGCGAATACCTGCAAGGCATTGCCCGCCTGTGGCAGCGCGACGATCTGCCTGAGGAACTGACCTCTTACCTCAAGGCGATTCAGGTGCTGAACCAGGGCGACACCCTGCGCTACTACCCGGGTTCCCCCAAGGTGGCCCGCGCGCAAATCCGTGAACAGGACCGCATGATCCTGACCGAACTGCACCCAACCGATTTCCCGCTGCTGTTGCAGGAATTTCGCGGCGATCGTCAGGTACGTATCTACAAAGAGGACGGTTTTGCCCGCCTTAAAGCCAGCCTGCCGCCCAAAGAGCGCCGCGGTCTGGTCTTAATCGACCCGCCCTACGAGCTCAAACATGAGTACATGGACGTGGTGAAAGCCATCGGCCAGAGCGTCAAACGCTGGGCAACCGGCACCTATGCCGTCTGGTATCCTGTGGTGTACCGCAGCAATATCGACGCCATGCTGGAAGGACTGGAGAATCTGGGGATCCGTAATATTCTGCAGATTGAGCTGGGCGTCGAACCCGATACTGAAGAGCGCGGCATGACAGCCTCCGGCATGATCGTCATCAACCCGCCGTGGAAGCTGGAAAGCCAGATGGCTGCCCTGCTGCCCTGGCTGCAATCTGTGATTGCGCCCACCCGCGGCCACACCACACTGCGCTGGGTGGTGCCGGAATAATCCCTGCCGTTTGATGATATCCGGTGCACAGCCAGGCATGGCCTGCACCGGAATGATTGACCCTTCCCTTCTTCCCGGCGTCAATATCGCCACCGATTCCACGGCAAAGACGTCCGTTTCGCCGAACCTAGCATCTGAAGGCGACTTAGGTATACACTGTCGTCCAGCTAAGATTTCACAGCATAGAGAGAACAGTCATGGCAACGCATTTTGATTACATCTGTATTGGTGGCGGCAGCGGCGGGATTGCATCAGCTAACCGCGCAGCGATGTACGGCGCAAAAGTGGCGCTGATTGAAGCCAAAGCCCTGGGCGGCACCTGTGTCAACGTCGGTTGTGTACCGAAAAAAGTGATGTGGCACGGCGCTCAGATTGCAGAAGCCATGCATCTGTATGCCAAAGATTACGGCTTTGACGTGGACGTGAAAAACTTCAACTGGGCGACCCTGGTTGAAAGCCGTGAAGCCTACATCGGCCGTATCCATCAGGCTTACGACAACGTGCTGGGCAAAAACAAGATTGAAGTGATCAATGGTTTCGCCAAGTTCGTCGATGCCAAAACTGTAGAAGTGAACGGCCAGCATTTCACTGCCGATCATATTCTGATCGCCGTTGGCGGTGAGCCGACCATTCCGGACATCCCGGGTGCAGAGCACGGGATCGACTCGAACGGTTTCTTCGAGCTGACCGAACAGCCAAAGCGCACCGCCGTGATCGGCGCCGGTTACATCGCAGTCGAAATTGCCGGTGTGCTGAGCGCGCTGGGCACGGACACCCACCTGTTCGTACGGAAAGAGTCGCCGCTGCGCAGCTTCGATCCGCTGATTGTCGATACCCTGGTTGAAGTCATGAACAACGAAGGCCCGACCCTGCACACCCACTCAGTGCCAAAAGAAGTGGTCAAAGAAGCCGATGGCACGGTCACACTGCATTTTGAAAACGGCGAGTCACACAATACCGACCTGCTGATTTGGGCCATCGGTCGCAACCCGGTGACACACAAAATCAACCTGGAAGCGACCGGTGTTGAAACCACAGGCAAAGGCTACATCAAAGTCGATGAGTACCAGCAGACCAATGTGCCGGGCATCTACTGCGTGGGCGATATCATGGACGGCGGCATCGAGCTGACCCCAGTGGCCGTGAAAGCCGGCCGTCAGCTGTCTGAGCGCCTGTTCAACAATAAGCCAGACGCCAAAATGGACTACAAACTGGTGCCAACCGTGGTCTTCAGCCACCCGCCTATCGGCACCATCGGCCTGACGGAGCCGGAAGCCATTGCACAGTACGGCGAAGACAACGTGAAAGTGTACCAGTCCGGCTTTACCGCGATGTACACAGCCGTCACCAGCAACCGTCAGCCTTGTAAGATGAAGCTGGTCTGCGCCGGTCCGGAAGAAACCGTAGTCGGCCTGCACGGCATCGGCTATACCGTGGACGAAATGATCCAGGGCTTCGGCGTTGCCATGAAGATGGGCGCCACCAAAGCCGATTTCGACAGCGTGGTTGCCATCCACCCAACCGGCTCGGAAGAGTTTGTGACCATGCGTTAATTCGCCAGATCACCTTCAGCGAGTCACCACACTGATCATAGAAAGCTATATACCCTTGGGGTGTATAGCTTTTTTTATGGTGCTGAGCTCCTCACTCTCCGCCGCCCTTGTCTGGTTCGCGGCTGTCCCAATTGCACCCAAAACTGTCTGATCTGAAGAAGACGGGAACCGCGGCGTCCGGCATGCTGGGACGTATTCATTTCCTACCCGTTCCGGTGGTTTCAACCATGCCAAATACTCTGATGAAAAGGCCACGACGCCTGAGAACCAATGCCCTGATCCGCCAGTTGGTTCGCGAAAACACACTCTCTGTCCGCGATCTGATCCAGCCGGTGTTTATTGAAGAAAACATCACATCGCCGAAAGAGATAGCCGCGCTGCCGGGGATTCAGCGCATCCCGGAATCAGCCATCCGGCAGGAAATAGAGGCGCTGTATGCGCAGGGGATTCGCTATGTCATGCCGTTTGGCATCTCCCACAACAAAGATCACTGCGGCAGCGATACCTGGGATCCGGATGGCCTGCTCTGCCGGATGATCCGGCAGATTAAAGAGGCACAACCCGAAATGATCGTGATCCCGGATATCTGTTTCTGTGAGTACACCACCCACGGGCATTGCGGTGTAATTACAGATCAGGATGTCCACAACGATCAGACCGTCAATAATCTGGTCAAACAGTGCATCGCTGCAGCCCAAGCCGGTGCCGATATGCTGGCACCTTCGGCCATGATGGATGGTCAGATCGGCGCGATTCGCCGCGGACTGGATGAAGCCGGATTCACGCAGGTCGGCATTCTTGCGCACGCCATTAAGTTTGCCTCGGCATTTTATGGCCCGTTTCGCAGTGCGGTCGACTGTACCCTGCATGGCACCCGGGAGACCTATCAGGCCGATCCCTGCAATGGTCGCCAGGCGCTGATCGAAGCGCGGCTGGATGAGGAAGAAGGCGCTGATATCTTAATGGTCAAGCCGGGCACGCCTTATCTGGATGTCCTCAAAAACCTCAGAGAACACACCGATTTACCGCTGGCTGCCTATCAGGTGAGCGGCGAGTATGCGATGCTCAAGCACGCGGCCCAGGCCGGATTGCTCGATGAGAAACAAGCCGTGCTGGAAACCATGCTGGGCTTCAAACGTGCCGGCGCAAGCATAATTGTGACCTATTTCGCCCGCCAAATAGCGCAATGGCTGAAAGAATCAGCATCGGTGAACTGATCTGCGCCGCACCCGGCTTGCCACTGATGTCATGACAAGGAGGCCGGGGAAACCGCCTCCGTCACAAAGCGCTTCGGGGACACGCCCATGATTTGCTTGAATATTTTTGAATAAGCTGACTGCGTGCTGTACCCGAAGTCCTGTGCCACGCGGCTCAGCGGCTTGCCATGCAGCACATCCGGCAAGGAGCGGTAGATGCGCAGTGTCTGACGAAAACCAACAAAGGTCATGCTCAGTTCAGCCTGGAATAACCGGGCCAGGGTCCGAGGCGAAGCCCCCACCTGTGCCGCCCACGCCTGCAGAGACTGCGGACTGGCCGGATTATCCGACAGACAACAGCAGACTTGCCGCAGCCGCTCATCTTTGATGCCACAGAGATCCAAACGATGAAACCGAAAATCGGTCGCCATTTGGGTGGACTTTAAAGGGATTGCATGCGTGACGGTCCCGCTGATACAGCCTGTTGCATTCAGGATTATATTTTTCCGGATCAGAAAATGGTGCAAGCGGCCCGCTGCGTCCCGGATCAGATAACAGAGGGTATACTGCCTGCCTCGCATCACATCATCCTCATACATCTGAAATACAGACGCAGCCTGGTGCCAGGGCATATCATCATCCGTCAGGCCGATCAGCTCTGAATGATGCTCTCTCCCCGACAGTTGCAGATGAACAGGGTTGCTGGCCACAATCTGATGGTGCTGATTCTTGACCACTAAGCAACCTTCCGGGAACGGAATCATGGGATGGTCGATAAAGTATTCAATATCCATGTAGGTTCGATTGGATAGACACAGAAATAGTATGCAACAAATACCATTTCACAGGCCTCTTGATCCAGTCTTTCATGTCCGTTCATTCGTCATATGAACGGGGACTGCCGTTTCTGCCCGAATTGAGTGCGTCAAAGACTACCGGCATCCAATCTGCCTCGCGTTCCCCGTGACCCGAGCGCCGCAAGCCATTACAATCATCAAACCACTTTATCTTTATCAATCAGGTGTCTGCATGGCCCATCAGCTCGATACACTGGATCTCAACCTTATGCGCTTGCTCAAGGCGGTGGTTGATCACAAGAGCATTAAAGTCGCGGCGGCACAGCTCGGGATCTCTCAGCCCAGTGCCAGCCGCGGGGTGGCCCGATTGAAGACCACGTTCAACGACCCGCTGTTCGTGCGCAAGCCGCACGGTGTCGAGCCTTCTCCCATGGCGCTGCGCTTGGCTGAAGAGTTCGACAACATCCTGGCGCCCATTGCCAAGGTGCTGCACGAGTTTGAGGATTTCAGTGCCCTGGAATATGACGGCCAGCTCTCGCTGGTCATCGACCCGTATCTGCTGGATGAACAGGGCGCACGCCTGCTGAGCGGCTGTTACCAGGCCTTTCCCCGCGCGACGTTTTCCTTTTCCAGCTGGAACAATAACAGCCAGAGTGAAATGCTCGAAGGTATGCATGATTACTGCATTCTGGATCAGGAAACCGAGCTGTCGAACGACATCTATATGCGGCCGCTGTTTACGGAAAAGCGGATGATTTTGGCCCGGCACAACCACCCGAGCCTGTCGCTGGATAAAGACAGCAACGACTGGGAGGCCGTCGCGCAATTGCCGATTGTGTCTCTGCCGGCCCCCGCGTCATACAACCCGCTGTGTACCGTGGAGTCTGAATATCAGCGGATGGGCTATCAGCCGAATGTCTTGCTCAAAACCTACAGCTTACGCGTCGCGGCCGAGATGCTGCGCAATACCGACGCCATCATGTACGCCAGCAAAAGCTCTATCCGGCTTTTTCCGGATCTGGTGGCCTATCCTATGCCTGCGGTCAACCGGGAATTCAGTGACTTTGTTATCTCAGGCGGCTTTTTACAAACCAACAGAAATCACCCCATGCATCAGCATTTACATCGTATTGTAAAGAACCTCTTCAAACACCCGCTCTGATCCACCAAGAGATATTCAAAAATGAATATCTCAATTACCTGTCCAGACCCAGTGCCGCAGGCTAAGCTGGCCTTACGTCATAACATTTGACTGCACGGTCTTCAAAAGTACGGTTCCAACGTTTCTCTTTCCTGCTGGCGGGGCCTCATGCTCTTCAATGTTATGCATTTAATTCAATTCATTTAAAGGTGAATGATGTTTCTTGCACGAATCTTTCTGCTGCTGGCGATTGCCTCTGAAGTCGCCGGCACCAGTACCATGAATCTGATCGGAGAGGAAAATTCACTTTGGGGATACGGGGTGATGTATCTCCTGATCACTGTGTCTTATTTCTTTCTCTCGCTGGCGGCGAAAAAAATCGCCATCGGTGTGGCGTATGCGGTCTGGGAAGGACTGGGCATTACCCTGATCACTTTGGTTTCCATCCTGGTGTTTCAAGCGGACTTGAACAATCAGGAGCTGCTTGGCCTGGGTCTGGCCGTGGCCGGTATTGTGATGGTGACTCTGGGGGAAGCAGAGTCAGGCAAGCGAGCCAGTCCATCTGAGCCCGCGATGCCGCGCGATGCCTCTGCCGCTATCTCTGATCGGAGTCGATCATGAATCAGTTTTTTACCCTGTCATTCGGTTTTGTGGTGCTGGCGGCGTTGGTCGACATCGCCGCCAACATGGCGCTGACCCGTTCGAACGGCTTCAAGCACAAGTTCTGGGGAGGCTTGTCCATCGCGCTGGTTTTGTGTGCCTTTACGCTGCTGGCTCAGGCCGTAAAAGAGATTGATTTAGCGGTCGCTTATGCATCGTGGGGTGCCATCGGTATTCTGGGTACAGCCATTGGTGGCTCAGTCTTATTTCAGCAGCGCCTGTCTCCACTCGGTTGGGCCGGAATATTTGTGGTGATTGCTGCTGTGGTTGTCATGAAAACGGCCTAAAGGCCTAAAGATGAAAGACTTGAATCAATAAAGAAGAAATAAAATCCAATAGCGAGCAAAAATGACGCTCGCTATTGGGTGTTATCAAAAGTAATTAGGGTTGAACCGCAGTCACATAAGGGTCCCAGTTAATTTCTTTAATCAGCTGGTCATCTTTAAACACCTGCACCCAGAATGTATACGCCGCTTTTTGCTGAGTGCCCGGATTCGGACGACCCGGTAATGTGGCAGTCGCCTGAACATAGGGCATGTAGGCCGTTTGGCGGACAAAGGGCACATTGACGCTGTCATTCATCGGAATGCCGTCTTCCTGATAGACATAAACCTGTGTATTGCCCTGATAAGCCGACCAGCCTTTGATCAAAGTACTGTTCCATTCGTGTTCAGCATCAATCAGGACGGAATAATGGCTGCCATCTTCCGCGATAGTCACTTTCGGAAACGCAGACCAGCGAATCACATCGCCATTATTGACCTTGATACTCAGCTCATAAGAGCCCTGTGAGTTATCGATGACCAGGCTGGGATCAGCAAACATCTGAACCGCTTGATAGCCCTGTGCACCATTTTCAATTGCTTCGCAGTCGATGACGATTTCGACTTTGTTAATACTAGCCATGACGTTGTTCCTCATATTTTTATGGTGACGTCCCTTTTCATCGCACACTGAACAGAAGAATCAGTACGATTAAAAAATAGCGGGAACGATAAAATAAAGATCGACTCTTTATTTCCTTTGTTATGTCGCCAAGAAATGAAGATTCACTTCATTGCTTATGAGGTTAGTTAATATTCTGGGGAATTCTAATGAATCACAAAAAAGCGGGAATTATTTTTACTTTTTATTTCAGGTGATTATAAACATTGATTTGGCATTGTTTTATTTTTGGAACCGTTACGGAAATACAATGTAATTAATACACTTGTCATATACACAGCCCGCCAAATGAATAACGGGCTGCGCACGATACATTTCCGGGTGATTACATCGTAAAGCCGAACTGCAGGGCCGCACCGTAGTTATTGTCCTGGCCGTATTGCAGCGCCAGATCCACCGCGACGACGCCAAACGGGCTCAGGCCGATACCGGCACTCATGGTATCTTCAGCGGAATCCGTCAGGCTCAGGCTGTAACCGGCACGGAACTGTACCCAGTCCCAGCCATTCAGCTCCATCCCCAGACGCGCATATTGCGTCGCCAGATCGAACTCTTTGAAGTACTTCTGCTCCGTCAGATCCACGTCAGCGGCAGCAGTAAACCAGCTGTTGCTGTATGCCGCGCCCAAGGTGTATTTCGGCTCAACCAGCAAGGTTTTGCTGGTAAATTTGCCCGGCTGACCTGCGGGGGATTCCGGCGTATTGGTTTCCAGCTCCTGCTTGAACAGGTTACGGCCACTGAAACCGACGGTCACACTCGGAATGGGCTGATACGCCAGACCGATATCCAGATTGAAGGCAGAATCATCCTGATATTCGTTTTCAAAATCGAAGTCACTGTTATCAAACTGGCTGACGGTATTTTGAAAGCTCACGGCAATCAGCTGCTGGATTTTAGGTGAGATACCCACAGACAGCTTCTGATCCGGCAAGGCTACAATTGGCAATTCGAACGATTTGCCCAGGGTTAAACCGACATCAACAATGCCCCCGGCAATACCCAGCACATCAGACTGAAGATTGTCGAGATCCGGCGGATTCGAGCCATTCACGCCAGCCAAATCATCGGGATCAATATTGGCTTGTGCCAGGCTCACTATCTGCGCCTGAGTAAACAAACTCATGCTCAGGTAGCGGTTGGGAACAGCAACGGCAGCACCGAAACTGATGTCAGCTTTAAGTTTTCCCTGATCCATAGCCATCAGCGCCGCTTTCCACTCATTGATTAATGAATCTGAAACCGGGCTGCCGCCGCTATTATTGATTGCCATTTCCAGCTCATCATTCACATCCTGAAAATCTTCCACTTTCTGGTTCAGGTCATCCGGATCATGAATGCTGATTCCTACCGCGGGCAATAACACGCCAAAATCATCGGTCTTATTGTAATGGGCCACCAGTGCCGGGTTATAAAAACTGGCCGTCAGATAACTCGCTGATGCCACCCCTGTGCCGCCCATGGCAACACTGCGTGCATCCGCACCGTTGACTGCCGCTTGAGCTGAAAATGTACTGACTGACAAAGCCGTAGCCACTGCCAGCGAAAGTCCCTGCAATTTTATCTTCATAAGTATTGGTGTTTTTTTGTTGTGAACTTGTCAAAAAAGTATCAAGAAGCGCCCATTATATAAGCGGTTTTGCGCTTAACAATGACAATATCAATAACAGTGAAGTGCTGCACAAATCTTGCCAGCCGTCCAATACCAGCGAAAAATGTAATGCAAGATATATCGTTGTTAAACGTGAGTAACTTATCATAACGTCTAATTTACAATGCATAATTAGATGATTCTTTCAGAGAAGTATTCCATTGCAGTGATAAAAAATGTAACCTTCGGCACGATTATATTAATAATAACTGCATGTTCATGCTGAGAAAATCCTTGAACTCAGCACAAAAACACGTTGTATCAGTTACTTAAAGGTCAATCATGTCAGAACAAGTGATAACTGGCGCAAACCAGCGTAAAGCGCCTTGGCTCATGTTTATTCTGCCATCATTCATCGGTGTGCTGCTGTTTATGGCACCAATCACCGTAGGTGGAGAGATAACCATCCCTATTGCCTTGATGGCAAAAGCAATCCAGAACCTGTTTGAAGGTAGCCTGACGGCCATCGTCACCACCGTCATTACCCTGACGGCGCTTTGCTCGACCCTGGTTCGCCTCACCAAACCCCGTTTTATTGAACGTAAACCTTTTATTGCCAATCTGTTTAAGCCAAGCCTGCCTTGGTACATCGTTCAATTGCTGGGCGCGACCTTTGCCATTCTGACGTTTTTTAAAGTCGGACCGGCTGCTATCTTTGACGGTAATACCGGCGGCCTGGTGCTGAACGACCTGCTGCCCGTGCTGTTTGCGGTCTTCCTGTGTGCGGGCTTTTTCCTGCCCTTGCTGACCAACTTTGGCCTGCTGGAATTCTTCGGCGCGATGCTGACCAAAGTGATGCGTCCGCTGTTCAATCTGCCGGGCCGTTCAGCGATTGACTGTCTGGCCTCCTGGCTGGCTGACGGCAGTGTCGGTGTGCTGCTGACCAGCAAACAATATGAAGAAGGTTTTTATACCAAACGTGAAGCCGCGGTTATCGGTACCACTTTCTCTGCGGTGTCGATTACTTTCAGCCTGGTGGTGATTGCGCAGGTTAACCTGGAACACATGTTCCTGCCTTTCTACGCCACTGTGTGTCTGGCAGGTGTGGTGGCAGCCATTGTTGTGCCGCGTCTGCCGCCTCTGAGCCGCAAGCGCAATGAATATGTGTGCGGTACACCGGCCGATGCCAACATGGATGCGCTGCCTGACGGTCACACGGTGCTGAGCTTTGGTCTGGAAAAAGCTTTCGAGCGCGCCAATAAAGTCACCAGCTTACGTAAAGTGGTCAACGACGGTGTCAAAGCCGCTGTCGATATGGTGTTTGGTGTCCTGCCTGTTGTCATGGCCATCGGGACGCTGGCACTGCTGATTGCCGAGAACACGCCAGTGTTCGACTGGCTGGGTAAACCCTTTATTCCGTTGCTGGAACTGTTGCAAATTCCGGAAGCCGCTGAAGCCTCCAAAACCATAGTGGTCGGCTTTGCCGATATGTTCCTGCCGGCGATTCTGGCAACGGAGATTCAGAGCGATCTGACCCGTTTCGTGATTGCGGCACTGTCGGTAACACAGCTGATTTATATGTCTGAAATCGGTGCTCTGCTGCTGGGCAGCAAGATTCCGGTGAAAGCCTGGGAGCTGTTCGTGATTTTCATTCTGCGTACCCTGGTGACCCTGCCGGTGATTGCGCTGATGGCTCACCTGATTTTCTGAGTTCAGCCTTAAACACTGCACATGAAAAAGCGGCTGAAATCAGCCGCTTTTTTTATTCCTGCATCGCTGACCACTTAATAAATTCGGTCTTCGCTGTCCGGATCAAACAGCACCGCTTTGCTCACATCGATCGCGAATGAGAAATCACGTCCCGATACAGGCTGGCTTTCAGGGTCCAGTCTGGCGGTCACCTCCTGATCATTGAACTGGGTGACCACCAGCGTATCTGCCCCCGTCGGTTCCACCACGTCCAGTCGATTACAGATATACCGTTCCCACGCGGCTGGCGGATTCGCCGTTGCCTGACGGATCTGCTCCGGCCGAATCCCCAGTATCACTTCGCGATTGACCCAGGCTGACAGATCGTTTGCTCTGTCAGGTAAAGGAATACTGACCCGCTCGCCGTCCCGGTTGTGCAGCTCTATAGCAAAGCCGTCATGGAGTGCTCTGAGGTAGCAGCGGATAAAATTCATCGACGGTGACCCCATAAAGCCCGCCACGAACATATTGACCGGGTTGTTGTAAATCTGCTCCGGGCTGGCGAGCTGAAGCAGAACGCCGTCTTTCATCACGGCAATCCGGTCGGCCAGCGTCATGGCTTCAATCTGATCATGGGTCACATATACGATGGTGGTTTTCAACCGCTGATGCAGTTTCTTGATTTCAGTGCGCATTTCCACTCTGAGTTTGGCATCCAGATTACTGAGCGGCTCATCAAACAGGTAGATCTGCGGCTCCCGGGCCAATGCACGCCCCATGGCAACCCGCTGGCGCTGACCGCCCGACAACTCGGCCGGCTTGCGGTCGAGCAGATGATCGATCTGCAGCAGAGTCGCCACCCTGTCCACTTCGATAGCAATCTGGGCCTGAGGTACTTTGCGCATTTCTAAACCGAAGGCGATATTGCGACGCACCGTCATACTGGGGTACAGCGCGTAAGACTGGAAGACCATGGCGATGTCCCTGTCTTTGGGGGACAAATGTGTCACGTCCTGATCTCCTAACAGAATGGCACCTTCACTGATCGTGTCCAGTCCGGCGATGGTATTCATCAGCGTCGATTTACCACAGCCTGACGGCCCCACCAGCACCAGAAATTCACCGCTGTCTATTTTGATATCGATATCTTTCAGCGCGTGATAATCGCCATAATGCTTGTTGACGTCTTTGATATGTAAGCTCGACATTGTCATTATCCTTTGACTGCACCGGCAACCAGTCCACGCAGGAAGTACTTACCGGAGATGATGTAGATAAAAATGGTCGGGATAGCGGCAATAATCGCAGCTGCCATATCCACGTTGTATTCCTTCACACCGTGACTGGTGTTGACCAGGTTGTTGAGAGCCACGGTGATGGGCTGAGAGGCCGGGCCGGAATACACCACACCAAACAGAAAATCGTTCCAGATATTGGTGAACTCCCAGATCAGGGTGACCACGATGATCGGGCCTGAGAGCGGTAACACGATATGGTAAAAGGTCTGGAAAAAACCGGCGCCGTCCAGCTTGGCGGCGGAAATCAGCTCAGTCGGCAACCCCACGTAATAGTTGCGGTAAAACAGCGTTGTGAACGGAATCCCGTAAATGGTATGGACCAGAATCAGGCCGGGGACCGAATTTGCCAGCCCGAGATAACCCAGCGTCTGTGCCATCGGCAGCAAGACGGCCTGAAAGGGAATAAAACAGCCCAGCAGCATCAGCGCAAAAAACACTTCACTGCCCCTGAAACGCCACTTCGAGAGCACATAGCCATTGATCGCGCCGATGGCTGACGCCAGCACCACGGCCGGTAAGGTGATCTTGAATGAGTTCCAGAAGTACGCAGACACCCCTTCACAGCTCAGCCCAGTACAGGCCGATGACCAGGCTTTTTGCCAGGCCTCAGTCGTCGGTGACTGGGGTGGCAGTACCAGATTCCCGGTCCGGATTTCTGCCAGTTCTTTCAGCGAATTAAACACCATCACCAACAACGGCATGATGAAATACAGTGCAAAGATTGCCAGCACCAGATATGTCAAAGCCCGCCCGGCGTGCTGGCTCCAATTGGCCTTAACCATGCTTTTTCTTCCTCAGTTCGGAATACAGATAGGGGATCAGAATGGCAATAAAGCCCATCAGGGTGATCATGGCACTGGCCGAGCCAATCCCAATCTGATTGCGGCCAAATGCGTACTGATACATGAATGTGGCCGGTAAGTCGCTCGAGTAACCAGGACCGCCGGCTGTCAGCACCACCACCAGATCGAAACTTTTAATCGCCAGATGCGAGAGGATAATGAAGCAGCTGAAGAAGATCGGCCGCATCATCGGCAGTATGATGCGACGGTAAATCGTCGGCATGGTCGCGCCATCGATCTGCGCCGCTTTAATGATCGAAGTATCCACCCCCGCAACCCGGCCAGCATAATGGCCATTACAAAACCGGAGGCCTGCCATACCGCCGCAATCACGATGGTGTAAATCGCCATGTCCTTGTCCACCAGCCAGTCAAACTGAAACTGGGTCAAGCCGATATCGTGCATCAGTTTCTCAATGCCGATTTGAGGGTTGAGTATCCATTTCCAGGCAGTGCCTGTCACGATCAGGGACAGCGCAAACGGGTACAGGTAAATGGTCCGCAGTACACCTTCGGCCCGTATTTTCTGATCCAGCAAGATCGCCAGCAGGGTGCCCACACAAATGGCAATCACAATAAACAGAAAACCAAAAATAAACAGGTTGGTATAGGCTACCGTCCAGCGATCCATGCTGAACAGCTTGCTGTAATTACTCAGACCGATGAAGTCATAGTTCGGTAGCATGCGGGAGTTGGTGAAAGACAACACGAACGACCACACAATAAATCCATAGGTAAACACCAAAGTGATCACCATGGAGGGCGCAAGCACTATCTTCGGCAACACGGCTTGCAGCTTGTCAGCCAGACTTTCCCGTGACGGCGCGCCCGACAGTGGCTGAGCTTGAGTTCCAATCGTCATAACGTGGCTCTTATCAAAATAGGCAGGAAAGCCGGTCCCTTTGGTACCGGCTGTTACTGACGGGGATTACTGCGCCAGCTCGATAGCCGACACCAGACGCGATGTGGCCGCATCCGCGGTCATGTCGTTGTCATTAAAGTAATTGGTCACAACGTCATACACCGCCCCGCTGACGGCAGGCTCCATGGCCATGGCATGCGCAAAACTCGGCACCAGTGAGCCGGATTTTGCACTGGCCTGAAAATCAGACATTGATTGCTTGGCGCAGCTGTCATAGCGGGCCAGTGACACATCAGGGCGCACCGGAATCGAACCTTTTTTCAGGTTAAACTCCTCCTGAAATTCCTTCGACACCAGCAAGCGGGACAAATCCTGCTGGGCCGCCTGCGCCTCTTTGCTTTTCTGCGCAAACATCATGAAAGCATCGACATTGAAGTTGAACGCATTCTGCGTGCCCGGCACGGTGGCACAAAGGTAATCCTTGCCGGGCTGTTTACCGGCAGCAGCAAACTCCCCTTTTGCCCAGTCCCCCATGATTTGCACAGCGGCTTTGCCGTCGATCACCATCGCGGTCGTCAGGTTCCAGTCACGCCCCGGCATGCCGGGATCCATGTAGGATTTGAGCTTTTTAAAGGTCGCGAAGGCCTGAGTCATGGTGTCAGAACTCAGCGCTTGCTTATCCAGCGCCACAAAAGCCTGGCGATACCAGTCATCGCCGCCGACTCCCAGCGCAACCTGTTCAAACACAGTGGCGTCCTGCCAGTCCTGCCCGCCATGGGCAAAAGCAATAAAACCGGCCTGCTTGGCCTTGTCCATAAAGGCGAAGAACTCATCCCAGTTTTGTGGGACTTTGCCGCCGTTCACCTGATCAAGAATCGGCTTGTTTATCCACATCCAGTTAATCCGGTGGACATTCACCGGCGCCGCCACATAACTGCCCTGATATTTATGAATTTCGGCCACAGCTTTTGGCAGCAGAGCATCCCAGTGCTCGCTGGTCGCGACGTCATCCAGTTTGGCCAGCACACCCAGATCACCCCACTGAGCAATTTCAGGGCCGGCAATCATGGAAGCCGAAGGCGGATTTCCCGAAATGGCACGTGATTTCAGCACTGTCATCGCCGTTTCACCCCCGCCACCGGCCACCGCAAAGTCTGTCCAGCTGTGACCTTCCTCCTTCATCATCTTCTGCAAGATAGCCAGCGCTGCCGCTTCACCACCCGAGGTCCAGTAATGCAGCACCTCAACATTGCCGGCATGTGCTTGTCCCGTTAACAGCGCGGCAAAGGTTGCCGCCGTCAGTGTTTTGTTCAGACCTTTCACGTTTTATCCTCCCTGGATAACTATTATTGTCGTTGCCAAACAGCCGCATCCCGGCACCGTTCACCCTGATGGACAGGCACTCGAGTTGTTACTGATTTGTTAACTTTTTGTTTATCAATTATTCATTGTGAGAGTCTGTAAGTCACTGAGTGCTTGGTAAGCACGTGTAAGCAGTTTGTATCAATTTACTTACAAATTAAGAAATTGAAAAATAAAGAAAAATTCACATTCAGCGGGAGCCCGGCTTTCACCCCATGGCTTGGGTGCATTGCGGCGCTGATCAACCGGGCGGATTACGGGAGGAATAAAAAAACCCCTGCCGTGGCAGGGGTTGTGAAGAAAGTCAGCTTCTGTGCGTCGGAACTAGCCTTTGTAGACCTTCGGGTTAAAGACATCTCGCAGCCAGTCACCCAGCAGATTGATCACCAGCACCAGCGTCACCAGCACAATGCCAGGAAACGCAGTGATCCACCAGGAACCCGAGAAGATGTAGTTAAAGCCGATACTGATCAGTGAGCCCAGTGACGGCTGATCAACCGGCATGCCCAGCCCCAGGAAAGACAGCGCCGCTTCCGACATGATGGCATTGGCCACCTGCACCGTGGAGATCACCAGGATCGGCGACAGGCAGTTCGGCAGAATATGGCGGAACATAATGCGCATTGATTTCAGGCCCATCACCCGGGAGGCTTCAACATATTCTTTCTTCTTCTCTGCCAGCACAGATGCCCGCACCGTCCGTGCATACTGCGGCCATTCTGCAATCCCGATAATCACCACCAGCATCACGATGGCGTACTGACTGTAAAAGTCGCTGCCAAAGCTGGCTTTGAAGATGGCCGACACGATAATCGCCACCATCATTGTCGAGAACGACAGCTGGACATCGGCAATCCGCATCAGGAAGCTGTCGATCCGGCCGCCGAAGTAACCCGCACACAGTCCGACGATGATGCCGATAAACAGCTGCAGGGCGACGGCAAACAGGCCGATGGCCAGTGAAATGCGCAGCCCGTAGATAATGGTCGACAAAATATCACGGCCCTGATCATCGGTACCCAGCAGGAAGCGGGCGTCGCCAAACTCCATCCATGACGGTGCCAGCTCTGAGTCCATAATATCAATGCTGTTCAGATCATACGGATTCATGGGCGACAGCAAAGGGGCGAACAGTGCCGTCAGCACAAAGAGCATAAACACAGTAAAACTGGCAATCGCCACTTTGTCTTTCTTAAAGAAATAAATGAAATCTGAATTCAGAAAACGCTGCCAACGTGAAGGCGCGTCAGTCGTCTTGGTCGTCATGCTTACGCTCCTTTGCCAGTCAGGTTCACAGTTGGGTTGATCAGTCCATATAACAGGTCAACCAGGGTATTGGTCACCACGAAGATCAGACCAACAAAAATGACATAGGCGGTAATCAACGGGGTATCGACCCGGTTAACCGCTTCCAGGAACAGAAAACCCGTTCCCGGCCACTGGAATACCGTTTCGGTCAGGATGGTGTAAGCCACCATAGTCCCGATTTGCACCCCACCGACGGTGATCACCGGCAGCATGGTATTTTTCAGCGCGTGCTGATAATACACCTTGTTCTGCGCCAAACCTTTGGCACGGGCAAATTTCACATACTCAGTGCTCAGCGCTTCGAGCATTTCAGAACGCACCAGACGGATAAAGAGCGGCAACATGATAGATGCCAGAGAGATGCTCGGCAGCACCAGGTGCGCCAGACCATCCAGCGTAAAGAAGCCTGAGTTCCAGCCCAGTACATTGGCCGTTTCGCCCCGTCCGAACGACGGTAGCCAGCCTAATTCAATGGAGAACACATACATCAGCATAATGGCGGTCAAAAAGACCGGAATAGAGATACCCACGATGCTAAAGCCCATGATCACTTTCGTCAGGGCGCTGTTGGGGTGGATGGCCGAATAAACGCCTAAGGGGATCGACACCACAACAATAATCAGAGACGCAGCAAACACCAGTTCCAGTGTGGCTACCAGCTTGTCCAGAATCACGTCCACCACCGGACGTTTAAAGAAATAAGAGTTCCCTAAATCCCCCTGAACAGCTTTCGAAATAAAGCGGCCGTACTTCACCATAAAGGGATCGTTGAGGCCCATTTCAGTCCGCAGCGCATCTCGCTCGGCTTCGGACACCGACTGTCCCACCAGCTCACGCAGGGGATCGCCTAAATTGTCCTGGATAGCAAACGCCACCAGACTGATCACAAACATCACTACCAGTGCCTGCACCAGGCGCTTGACCAAAAACGTAAACATTTCTTGCCTCTTTAGACATCGATAATCAGGCCCCGGCCAACGCCGGAGCCTGAATGACGACAGGTATTACTTGATCACCAGATCGCCCAGGTACGGGAAGTCCATACCGTTCACGATAGGTTTGATGTCCACATTCTTCTTGGCAGCCCAAGACGGGTCTTGCCAGTACAGCGGAACAAAGGCGGCGTCGTTGTACAGCAACTCTTCAACCTTCTTCAGCATCGTGCTGCGTTTTTCCAGATCGGTTTCCGTGTTCGCCGCTTCAACCAGCTTATCAACTTCAGCGTTCGAGTAATGACCACAGTTATACTGACCTTTACCTGTGTCAGCGTTACGGGTCATGGTCAGGAACTCAGTAAAGTTCGCTGAATCTTCGGTATCCGGGTGCCAGCCGATCATCAGCATACCCGCATCACACTTATCAAACTCCGGCCAGTACTGTGCTTTTGGCATCGTTTGCAGGTCGACTTTAATCTTGATTTTCGCCAGCATCGCCGCGACAGCCTGAGCAACTTTCTCATCGTTCACGTAACGGTTGTTCGGCGCAATCATGGTGATAGAGAAACCGTTCTCATAACCGGCATCTTTCATCAGCTGCTGAGCTTTTTTCAGATCATAACGCGGGGTCAGCGACTCGTTGTAACCGGCATAACCTACAGGGCTTTGCTGGCCGGCAGGTGTTGCCGCGCCTTTCATGATCTTCTCAGCAATCCCTTCGTTGTTCACCGCGTACACAATCGCCTGACGGACACGCGCATCACGCAGCGGCTCGGCCACTTTCTGGTTCAGTTGGAAGGTAATGACGCGGGTACCCGGCATAGTCACCAGATCCAGCTTATCGTTACTCTTGATACGCTGATAATCATTCGGCGACACAGGTGCAATCATATCAACATCACCCGACAGCAGTGCTGCAACACGGGTTGCGTCTTCTTTGATCGGGCGCAGCGTGATGTGATCCACGTTGCCTTCACTGTCTTTGTCCCAGTAATCAGCAAAGCGTTCGAACTCAACTTTTACGCCTTGCTCGCGGCTGACCACTTTGAACGGACCGGTACCTGAGATATGGGTTGAGGCAAAAGTCGAACCATTTTTCTTCAGTTCAGCCTTGTCTTTGCCATCTTCCGTCTTACCCGTATAGAACTTGCTGTCCATCGGGAACACATAAGTCATGACGTTTTCAATCAGTGGATAGGTACCATCCGTGATCACGTCAACCGTGTTGGCATCCACTTTTTTGATATCCACGATAGGGGTGAAGATACCTTTAAAGTCAGCAGAAGATTTCAGACGCTTGAAGGTCCAGACCACGTCATCAGCGCTGAAGGTGTTGCCGGAGTGAAATTTCACACCTTCACGCAGCTTGAAACGCATCGTGCTGTTATCAACACGCTCCCAAGACGTTGCCAGACGGGGTTCAAATTCCATTGACTGGGTAAAACGGATCAGCGGATCAAAGGTCATGTGAGAAAGTTGCAGCGTACCACCGGACAATTGCTCATGAGGATCCATAGATACCGGGTCAGCATCATAAGCTAAATTCAGGTTGGCAGCTGCCGCACCGAAGCTCAGACCAGCAGCCATTAACGCAACGGCTAACTTGCTCTTGAAGGTTTTCATTTGCATAGCTCCTTTATGCAGGGAGAGAACTCCCAGATGGTTATGTTTGCTTATTATTGGTTTAGGTAAGCAACAACAGCCCGGCTCGCGACAGAGCCATGCCGGAAACATGGGTTCCCGGCGGGCAAACAGATTCTTTATCAGGCCAATTTCAGGCCTTCCTGACTCATTCCTTTGAATGCAGGCATTAACGAAATCAATTGCTTGCTGTATTCATGCTGTGGATCCGTGAACAACTGCTCAGTCGGCGCCACTTCCAGCAAGGTGCCTTTCTGCATCACGCCGATGCGATCACACATCTGGCGGATCACCGGTAAGTCGTGGCTGATAAACAGCATCGTCAGGTTCAGTTCATCCTGCAGATCTTTCAGCAGGTTGAGGATTTGCGCCTGAACGGACACATCCAGCGCCGAGGTCGGCTCATCACAAATCAGCAGACGTGGACGCGTAGCCAGGGCGCGGGCGATGGAAATCCGCTGACGCTGACCGCCCGAGAATTCATGGGGATACTTCACGCCAGCTGCACGGCCCAGGCCCACATGGTCGAGCAAGTCAGCAACGATCTGCCGCACCTGAGATTCACTGCCGGCCAGTTTGTGAAAACGAATCGGCTCAGCAATGATGTCGAAAATTTTCATCCGCGGATTCATGGACGAATACGGATTCTGGAATACCATCTGCATCTGGCGGCGCATCGGGCGGCGTTCGTTCTCGCTCTTGAGCGCCGTCAGATCGATGCCCTCAAACACCACTTTGCCTGAGTTGGGCGGATATAAACCGGCAATCACACGGGCAATGGTGGACTTGCCTGAACCGGATTCACCGACCAGGCCAAAGGTTTCACCTTCAAACACCTCAAAGCTGACATTGTTCGAAGCCTGTACATACTCGCGGCGGCTTTCAAAGAAAGAATCTTTGGTCACAAAGCGCAGATTGACATTCTCGACCTGTAATAAGGCACCCGTGTACTGACGCTCGTCCTGACTCTGACCCAACCAGTGATTTTTCACATCCAGCTGCGTGGTTTCCCCCGCTTCTTCGATATAGCTCACCAAAGGGAAGCGAGCCAGTTTGATGTCCGAGCGCGGCACTGCAGAAATGAGGCTCTTGGTGTACGGGTGATTCGGGTGACCCAGCACCTGTTCCGTCGGACCGATTTCCACCAGATCACCACGGTACATCACAGCAACACGATCAGTGACATTGGAGACCACACCCATATCGTGCGTAACCAGCATGCAGCCAACGTTTTTCTTCACGCACAATTCACGAATCAGGGTCAGGATCTGATCCTGAATCGACACATCGAGCGCCGTGGTCGGTTCATCGGCAATGATTAAATCTGGCTCACCCGCCAGAGCGATGGCAATCACCACACGCTGACGCATACCGCCGGAAAATTGATGCGGATACTGCTTAATGCGGATTTCCGGCTGCGGGATCCCAACTTGCTCCATCAGCTTAATCGCACGGCGAACCGCTTCTTCTTTACTGACATTCAAATTGGTAATAATGGTTTCCGTCAATTGACGCTCGACGGTATACAGGGGGTTCAGCGAGGTCATCGGATCCTGGAAAATAAAACCGATTTTTGCGCCACGCACTTTTCGCATCGCTTCTGGTTTTAAACCCGAGATTTTCTGGCCGTCCAGGTAGACATCACCGCTGGCAATATTACCAGGAGGACTCAACAGATCGATTACGGCATTACCTACCGTCGATTTACCCGCCCCGGATTCCCCGACAACACCGACGATCTCACCGCGCTCAATGGTGAACGACAGCGATTTCACCGCAGCGTGGATACCGTGACGAGACGGGTATTCAATACGAAGGTTTTTAACTTCCAATAATGCCATGCTCAGACCTCAACAACCTGGCAGCGACTCTGCCTGTCTGCAAATGATTCCATTCCAATCAACCGATAAAAATATCGGCCACATAAAGTGCCAACAATCTGGCAAAGATTTCACCAAAAATCAACATTTCATACTATAAAACTGTGCTACCGCACAAAATCAGCATAAATAATCACTAAAACCCGCAGTCAAAACAAACATAACCCTTGTAAAACATCTGAGGCAAACTCCGGTAAAACCAGTCAAAAACAGCTAACAATTCCATATTTAAGCATTTATATTCATAAATACCAGAAGCGACCATCTGCATAAAGCACCAAACAAAACTAAACATTTCATTAACACGCTATGATTTTAGACCACTAAAAACAAAAGTATCAGTATATGAACCCATCCAGATCACGCACCGCAGTATGAACAACCACCCTGAATTCAGAATGCAGCGCAGACAAACATGAATAAGCCATGATTTTTCAACCATTCTCCGTGAAATGAACTGTGATGCACTAACAACTATGGCACAAAGAAATCAACTTGCTTCACTGCCATCACACAACCCGCGACAACTGCATCTCAGAACGCTAAACACAAATACAAAAAAAACCGCTCAATGAGCGGGTCCTTCAATAGGAGCGGTGAAGAGAGATTAACGCGGCAGTATCCGTTCGTCGAACTTGCGTGCGGCGGGCTTCCGCACCCGACCCCGACAGCCCTTCCTCTACTCCAGACTGAGCCGGGAAGCAAAATACGGGTATAAAAAAACCCGCTCAATGAGCGGGTCTTCAAAAGTGGTCGGTGAAGAGGGATTCGCACGCGGCGGGCTTCCGCACCCGACCCGACTGCCCTTCCTCTACTCCAGACTAAGCCAGGAAGCAAAATACGGGTATAAAAAAACCCGCTCAATAGAGCGGGTCTTCAAAAGTGGTCGGTGAAGAGTGATTCGCACGCGGCGGGCTTCCGCACCCGACCCGACAGCCCTTCCTCTACTCCAGACTGAGCCGGGAAGCGAAATACAGGTATAAAAAAACCCGCTCAATAGAGCGGGTCTTCAAAGGTGGTCGGTGAAGAGGGATTCGAACCCCCGACCCTCTGGTCCCAAACCAGATGCGCTACCAAACTGCGCTATTCACCGATAATCTTTTCTTGCCGGAGATATACGACTTGCGCTATCTGCCGCTAAGTACTGAGCTTGTTACAAGCTTCATACCCAATTGTATGGGGTGGCTAACGAGACTTGAACTCGCGACAACCGGAATCACAATCCGGGACTCTACCAACTGAGCTATAGCCACCATTGTAAAGTGGTCGGTAAAGAGGGATTGAACGCGGCGGGCTTCCGCACCCGAGCAATGCACTTCTTTTTCCGAACCTGTAGGTTTGCTCACTGGGCAAATCTACCATATAAATGGTCGGTGAAGAGGGATTCGAACCCCCGACCCTCTGGTCCCAAACCAGATGCGCTACCAAACTGCGCTATTCACCGATAATCTTTTCTTGCCGGAGATATACGACTTGCGCTATCTGCCGCTAAGTACCGAGCTTGTTACAAGCTCCATACTCAATTGTATGGGGTGGCTAACGAGACTTGAACTCGCGACAACCGGAATCACAATCCGGGACTCTACCAACTGAGCTATAGCCACCAACATTTACACGCCAACAGTGCCATTCTGACTTTCCGGAGTGGCGCGCCCGACAGGATTTGAACCTGTGACCTTTGGCTCCGGAGGCCAACGCTCTATCCAGCTGAGCTACGGGCGCCTTGCCCTATCGGCGGTGGTGAATATTACGGATCAGCATGCTTCTCGTCTAGTCTTTTTTGCAAAATTTTTTGCATTCGCTTCATTTATAACCATCTCTGGGTTGATTCGCGTCATACAAACAATGCCACTCTGTTTAATACCACCTCGTTAAGGGATATAATCATTGCGTTTTTTACCCAAAAACCACTGGTTAATTACTCACAGCCCAGTCTCATTACGTAACATTTACAATAACTTATACAAGACAGCTGTGATATTCGAGCAAATAATCTGGGAGTGTTAAGGTGAGCTCAATGGAATTTTCTCTTCGACAACTAATGGTCGCTGCAGTCGCAACCGTCGCCATCAGCGGCTCAGCCGTAGCGGCAGATATGTCTGGCGAAGCGATCGCAGAACGCATCAAGCCTGTTGGCTCTGTATATAAGGAAGGCGATGCACCAGCCGCTACAGCCGCCGCTTCCGGCCCTCGCTCAGGCGATCAGGTATACGGCACTTTCTGTGTGGCTTGCCACAGCAGCGGTGTACTGGGCGCACCGAAGTCAGGTGATGCCGGCGACTGGGGACCACGCATTGCCAAAGGCATGGACACACTGACCAATCATGCGCTGAATGGCTTCAATGCCATGCCAGCGAAAGGCACCTGTATGGACTGCAGCGATGAAGAAATCGTCGCTGCTATCAACCATATGATCGACGGGCTGTAATTCAGTCTCACCCTTCGAATACCAAAAAAGGTTAGCTGTGACAGCTAACCTTTTTTTCTTTGTTTTGGGCAGTACTTGACTGATTATTTCTTCTTGAACATGGATCGGAGATTGGCAATGTGCGCCTGACCCCGTTCCATTCGTTCTTCTGCCGTGACAGGTTTGCGCTCAGCTTCCCAATCCAGATCGTCCTGGGGCAATTCATAGAGAAAGCGGCTGGGTTCGGGTTTGAGCAGCTCGCCATACTGCCGGCGTTCCTTGCACAAGGTAAAGGTCAGTGTTTTCTGCGCCCGGGTAATCCCGACATACGCCAAGCGTCGCTCTTCTTCCACATTGTCTTCATCGATGCTGGTTTGATGAGGCAAAATCCCCTCTTCAGCACCAATCAGATACACATGGGGGAATTCTAGCCCCTTTGAAGCATGCAGTGTCATGAGCTGTACCTGATCGGCATCCTCGTCCTCTTCACCCCGCTCCATCATGTCACGCAGCGTCATGCGCTGAACCACTTCTTTCAGGGTGCGCACTTCATTATCGTAATTATCACCTTCCAGATCTGCGGTGATCCAGCTGTATAAATCCGACACGTTTTTCATCCGCATTTCGGCCGCTTTCGGACTGGCGGAAGTTTCAAACAGCCAGTCCTCGTAATGGATGTCGCGGATCATCTGGCGTACCGCCGCGACGGCATCGCCCCGCTCAGCGTTATCGGCCAGCTCGACAATCCAGCGCGTAAACTGGCGCAGGCTGTCCAGCCCACGTCCTGAAAGATGCTGTTCCAGGCCAAGCTCGAAGCTGGCTTCAAACAAACTCTTGCCCCGCATATTGGCGTAGGTACCCAGTTTCTCCAGAGTCACCGGGCCGATTTCCCGTCGCGGCGTATTGACGATACGCAAAAAAGCGTTGTCATCATCCTGGTTGGTGAGCAAGCGCAGGTACGCCATGATGTCTTTGATCTCGGTGCGGGAGAAAAAGAGGTACCGCCAGAAATTTTATAGGGGATCCGGTTCTGCATCAGGGCTTTTTCAAACAGGCGCGACTGATGGTTGCCGCGGTACAGAATCGCGTAATCTTTGTAGTCAGTATTGTTGAGAAAGCGATGGGCTATCAGTTCCCCGACCACTTTTTCGGCTTCGTGCTCTTCATTTTTGGCCGTCAGGACCTTGAGCATCTCGCCATCAGGAATTTCAGAAAACAGCGCTTTTTCAAACAAGTGCGGATTATTGGCGATCAGAATGTTGGCGCTGCGCAAAATCCGGCTGGTCGAACGGTAGTTCTGCTCCAGCTTGATCACTTTGAGGGTCGGGAAATCTTTATTGAGCAGGGCCAGGTTCTCAGGCTGCGCCCCCGCCAGGAGTAAATCGACTGATCGTCATCCCCGACCACAGTAAATTTTGACCGTTCGCCCACCAGCAGCTTCACAAACGCATACTGGCTGGTGTTGGTATCCTGATACTCATCCACCAGCAGGTAGCGGATCTTATTCTGCCAGCGCTGGCGCACCTCATCATTATCACGCAGCAAGAGCACAGGCATCAGAATCAAGTCATCAAAGTCCAGCGCGTTATAGGCTTTCATCTGACGCTGATATAACTCATAACAATGGGCAAACAGCTGGTCGCGCTCACCTTGCGCCTGCGCTTTCGCCTGGGCGGGCGACAGCATGGCGTTCTTCCAGTTTGAAATCGATGACAGCAGCAGTTTAAGCAAGTCTTTGTCACCATCGAGCTGATCTTCCGTCAACTCTTTGAGCAGTGCCATCTGATCCTGATCGTCAAACAGCGAAAAACTCGCTTTCAGCCCCAGTACCTTGTACTCACGGCGAATGATATTCAGGCCCAGCGTGTGGAAGGTCGACACCATCAGCCCTTTGGCTTCCTGGCGGCCCAGGGTCTGCCCGACCCGCTCTTTCATTTCCCGCGCCGCTTTATTGGTAAATGTCAGCGCAGCAATATTCCGCGCTTTGTAGTCACATTGCTGGACTAAGTAGGCGATTTTATTGGTAATGACCCGTGTTTTACCTGAACCTGCACCGGCCAGAACCAGACACGGTCCAGCAACAAAACGTACTGCCTCATTTTGTCTCGGATTGAGTTTCATTGATTTGCCCTATGAGTCATGATTGATTCAGCTGCCGCATTGTAACCTGTTCTCGTCTCGTGTCTATTTCAGACAATCCCCCGCGTTTTTCACCGAAAAATAAAGGTAACAGATGAGTTGCATACTAATAAAGCATCCACAATAATGAATGAACGTTCATTCACTTTGTGATCAATTCATGACTGACAAAAAAGAACGTATCTTGCAGGCAACCGAAGAATTGCTGGCAAAACATGGTTTTCACGGTCTGTCGATGAATATGGTGGCCAAAGAGGCCAGGGTCGCGACAGGGACCATCTATCGCTATTTCAGTGATAAAGAGGATCTCCTGTATCAGCTTCATGACCATATACTGACGATTGTCGCCAGGAAAATCACTCAGAACGTTTCCGATGTCATGCCCTTAGAACAGCAGTTCCGTACTATGTGGCTCAACATCTGGAACATGGCTACGGATAATGAAGCACCGCTGATTAACCGGGGTCAGTTTGAAAACATGCCGCACCGAGGTAAGCAGTACAAGATAGCGTTAGAACAAACGCTCTTTGCCCCTGTCCACAGGATGTTTGACACGGGTAAAGCTCAGGGGCTGTTTAAGCCTTTAGACAACGAGATATTAAGCGCACTCAGCCTTGAACCCAGCGCCTGTCTGGCCCGCAAGCACCTGAGTGGTACTTTTACGGTAAGTGATGAGGCGCGGGATGCTGCCATCAAAGCTTGCTGGGATGCTGTAATTACACATTGACTTAGCATTAACTTAGACTCCGGAGCAAAGATAATGAAAAAATGGGTAGCATGGATAGTCATGCTCATCATCGTTGCCGTGCTGTTTGGCACGCTTTTTACGTCCAAGTACTTTGAAATCAAAGGAAAGATGGCTTATTTCGCCAACATGCCTGAACCGGATTATCCGGTGACAGTCGTGGAGGCAAAACCGACCAATTGGGTGCCGGCCATTGAAGCGATTGGTTTCATTGAGCCCAACCAGGGCGTGACTGTCACCACGGAAGTGGCCGGCGTGATCAAGTCGCTGGCGTTTGACTCAGGCATGTCGGTGAAAAAAGGCCAACGTCTGGTCACGCTGGACTCAGATGTTGAGGAAGCCAACCTCAAGAGCTCCCAGGCTCGTCTGCCGGCCGCCAAAGCCAAATTCATCCGCTATCAGGATCTGTACAAGAAAGGCTCTATCTCCAAAGAGGCCTATGATGGTGCTCAGGCGGATTACTTCTCTCTGTCTGCCGATATTGAAAGCCTGAAAGCCACCATCGACCGTCGCATTATTAAAGCCCCGTTTGCCGGTGATGTCGGTCTGCGCAATGTATTCCTGGGTGAGTATATTCAGCCCGGTACGGACATCGTCCGCCTGGAAGACACCTCCCTGATGAAACTGCGTTTCACCATTCCGCAAACCGATCTGTCTGACATCCACATCGGACAGGAAGTCGATATCGCGGTCGATGCATACCCGGATGCCAAATTCCAGGGCAAGATCAGCGCGATTGAACCTGCGGTTAATTATCAGAGCGGCTTAATTCAGGTTCAGGCGGATATTCCGAATAACGCCGGCCGTCTGCGCAGCGGTATGTTTGCCCGTGCCAACATCATCCTGCCGACCCTGGAAAATCAGGTTGTCCTGCCGCAGTTTGCCATCACCTATACCCTGTATGGCGATAATGTGTATGTGCTGTACGAAGATGACGAAGGCGTTACCCGCGTCCGTCAATCCGTGGTGAAAACCGGTGAGCGTAAGCGCGATATCATCCACGTCCTTGATGGCGTAAAACCGGGAGACCGCGTTGTCACCACAGGCCAGGTGCGCCTGAGTAATGATGTGAAAGTCCGTATCGTCGAAAACGATGCCCTGAAAACCCCGGCTGAAACACCGATGCTGTGATTCGGAGGTTAAATGCGCTTTACTGATATATTCATAAAAAGGCCGGTCCTGGCAGTGTCGATCAGTATTCTGATTGCCCTGCTTGGTTTCCAGGCTATTTTCAAAATGCAGGTCCGGGAATATCCCGAGATGACCAATACCGTGGTTACTGTGACGACCAGTTATTACGGTGCCAGTGCCGATCTGATCCAGGGCTTTATTACGCAGCCACTGGAGCAGGCCATCGCGCAGGCAGATAACATTGATTACATGACGTCATCGTCGGTACTGGGTTCCTCGACCATTACCGTCAACATGAAACTCAATACTGATCCCAACGCAGCCCTGTCTGATGTCCTGGCAAAAACCAACTCGGTGCGCTCTCAGCTTCCCCGTGAAGCGGAAGACCCGACGGTGACCATGTCAACCGGCTCGACTACGGCGGTGATGTACATCGGCTTTACCAGTGACGAGCTCAATTCCAGCCAGATCACCGATTACCTGGAGCGGGTATTCAACCCGCAACTGTTCACCGTGAACGGCGTCTCCAAAATCGATCTTTATGGCGGAATGAAGTTTGCGCTGCGGGTCTGGCTGGATCCGGCCAAGATGGCCGCTTACAACCTGACTGCCACCGACATCATGACAGTGCTGAACGCCAACAACTACCAGTCGGCGACGGGTCAGGCAACAGGCGAGTTCGTGCTGTATAACGGCACGGCGGATACCCAGGTCAAAACTACCGATGAGCTGAAAAAGCTGATTGTCTCGACGCAGAAAGGTCAGGTGATCCGCTTAGGTGATATCGCCAAGGTTACCCGGGCGAAAAGCCACGACATTTACCGTGCAACCGCAAACGGACAGGAAGCCGTGGTCGCCGCCATCAATGCGGCACCCAGTGCGAACCCGATTAATATTGCCGCCGATGTGCTGGATCTGTTGCCTGAAATTCAGCGCAACATGCCAAGCAACATCAAGATGAACATCCTGTATGACTCGACAGTCGCCATTAACGAGTCGATTCAGGAGGTGATCAAAACTATCGGTGAAGCGGCGCTGATTGTCCTTGTGGTGATCACCCTGTTCCTGGGGTCGTTCCGCGCAGTACTCATCCCTATCATTACCATTCCGCTGTCGCTGATTGGGGTGGCCATGGTGATGCAGGCCTTCGGTTTCTCCTGGAACCTGATGACACTGCTGGCCATGGTACTGGCCATCGGTCTGGTGGTCGATGATGCGATCGTGGTCCTGGAAAACGTCGACCGTCATATCAAACTCGGCGAGTCCCCGTTCCGGGCCGCGATTATCGGTACCCGGGAAATCGCAGTGCCTGTCATTGCCATGACCCTAACGCTGGGCGCGGTATACGCACCTATCGCACTGATGGGGGGAATTACCGGCTCACTGTTTAAAGAGTTCGCCCTGACGCTGGCAGGGTCGGTCTTTATCTCCGGGATTATCGCACTGACACTGTCGCCGATGATGTGTTCTAAGATCCTGAAAGCACACGATAAGCCAAACCGCTTTGAAGATACCGTGCACAGTGTTCTGGATCGCATGACCAACCGCTATGAAAAAATGCTGACCACAGTGATGAAATCACGCCCTGTGGTGATCGTGTTTGCGGTCATTGTCTTTGCGATGCTGCCGGTTCTGTTCAAGTTCATCCCCAGTGAACTGGCACCGGCGGAAGATAAAGGCGTCCTGATGATGATGGGGACCGGTCCGTCTACCGCGAACCTGGACTACATCGAAAATTCCATGAGCGAAGTGAACGAAATGCTGAGCAATCAGCCTGAAGTGGCTTTCGCTCAGGTGTTCTCCGGTGTACCGCAATCCAATCAGGCATTCGGTATTGCATCTATGGTGCCCTGGAGTCAGCGTGAAGCCAGTCAGGCGGAAGTGGTTGGCCGTGTCACTAAACTGGTGAACGATGTGCCTGGTATGGCGGTCACCGCTTTCCAGATGCCAGAACTGCCAGGTGCGGGCTCAGGTCTGCCGATCCAGTTTGTCATTACCACGCCGAACAACTTTGAAAGCCTGTTCCAGGTGGCCGGTTCGATTCTGGATGATGTGACGAAGAATCCGATGTTTGTGTACTCGGATTTGGATCTGAACTTCGACTCCGCCACCATGAAAATCAGCATAGACAAAGACAAAGCGGGCGCGTATGGCGTGACGATGCAGGATATCGGTATCACTCTGAGCACCATGATGGCCGACGGTTATGTCAACCGTATCGACCTCAATGGCCGTTCTTACGAGGTGATTCCGCAGGTAGAACGCAAGTACCGCCTGAATCCTGAATCGCTGAACGCCTTCTATGTTCGCGCGGCGGATGGCAATTCAGTGCCGCTGGGCAGCCTGATCACCATTGATGTGGTGGCTGAACCGCGTGCACTGCCGCACTTCAACCAGCTGAACTCGGCCACCATAGGTGTGGTGCCTATGCCGGGGACGGCCATGGGTGATGCCATCGAATGGTTCCGTACCGAAGCCGTCAGCCAGCTGCCTTCGGGCTACCAGTACGACTTTATGGGGGAAGCTCGCCAGTACGTCACCGAAGGTAATGCCCTGTTTGCGACTTTCGTTCTGGCACTGGCGGTGATTTTCCTGGTACTGGCGATTCAGTTTGAATCGCTGCGCGACCCGATGGTGATCATGGTGTCGGTACCACTGGCTATTTGTGGCGCTCTGGTCTCACTGGCCTGGGGAGCGGCGTCGATGAATATTTACTCGCAAGTCGGCTTGATCACCCTGATAGGCCTGATCACCAAGCACGGGATTCTGATCTGTGAAGTCGCAAAAGAAGAGCAGCTTAATCACCAGAAAGACAAAATGTCTGCAGTGATGGAAGCGGCCAAGGTGCGTCTGCGACCGATTCTGATGACCACGGCGGCGATGATTGCCGGTCTGATCCCTCTGCTGTACGCCACCGGAGCCGGTGCTGCCCAGCGCTTCAGTATCGGTATCGTGATCGTCTCCGGCCTGGCAATAGGCACCCTCTTTACCCTGTTCGTACTGCCGGTGATCTACACCTACCTGGCCAGTACCCACAAACCGCTGCCGGTTTTTGTGGAGGACAAAGAGCTGGAAAAGTTAAAACGGGCTGATGAAGCGAGACAAGCGCTGAAAGCCCGGGAAAGTTAATCCGCCACTTTCTATCAGACTAAGGCCGCGCAAGCGGCCTTTTTTCAGCCCTGCTTCCCCAATCTGGCCAAGGATTCCTGCCTGCCACAGAAATTTTTGGTGTACACTAACGGCTAAAAGTATCCCATTAACCTCATGGAGTTAAACCCGCGTATGTTTGATCCAAAGAAACTTGAGCAGGTTGCCAGGCAAATTCAGGAAGCCATGCCTCAACCGGTCAAAGCGCTTGGTCAGGATGTGGAACAGAAAGTGCGTCAAACCATCCAGGCACAACTGAGTAAGCTGGATGTGGTGAATCGCGAAGAGTTCGATGTGCAGACCCAGGTCCTGCTGCGCACACGCCAAAAGCTGAACGAGCTGGAACAAAAGGTTGCCCAGCTGGAAGCTATGCTGGCAGATAAATCCGAATAGTCGGTTTCATTACAGACATAAAAAAGCCCGGCAAATTGCCGGGCTTTTTACAAACCAGGAAGGATTTTGACTTAGTCGCCGACAGCGATACGCTTCATGTCTGTCATATAACCACGCAGTTCGTGACCAATCTGCTCTACAGGGTGATTACGCAGCGCTTCATTCACATCAATCAGCTGCTGGTTATCCACATGGTTGCTGGTCGCAGCCAGGCCTTTGCCGATCACATCTGTGCTGACTTTCGGCATGAACTTTTCACGCAGCAATGGCGTCGCCACGTTCGCAAACAGGTAGTTACCATATTCTGCCGTATCAGAGATCACCACGTTCATCTCGTACAGACGCTTACGGGCGACTGTGTTGGCAATCAGAGGCAGCTCGTGCAAAGACTCATAGTAAGCCGACTCTTCAATAATGCCTGAGGCTGTCATGGCTTCAAACGCCAGCTCAACACCGGCACGCACCATAGCTACCATCAGAATGCCGTTATCAAAGTATTCCTGTTCAGCAATTTTGGCATCTGTTTGCGGGTAGTTTTCAAACGCCGTTTCCGCCGTTTCTGCACGCCAGCCCAGAAGCTCTGCGTCATCGTTCGCCCAGTCAGCCATCATGGTCCGTGAGAACTCACCTGTAATGATGTCATCCATGTGCTTGTTATACAGCGGACGCATCAGATCTTTCAGCTCTTCAGACAACTCAAATGCTTTGATCTTGGCCGGGTTGGTCAGACGATCCATCATATGCGTGATACCGCCAAACTTCAGGGCTTCGGTAATGGTTTCCCAGCCGAACTGCAGCAGCTTACCGGCATAGCCAGGCTCGACGCCTTCCGCAATCATCTTCTCGTAACACACGATAGAGCCCGCCTGCAGCATGCCGCACAGAATCGTCTGCTCACCCATCAGGTCAGATTTCACTTCAGCAACGAAAGAGGATTCCAGCACACCGGCACGGTGACCACCGGTTGCAGCCGCCCAGGCTTTCGCAATTTCCAGGCCTTCACCTTGCGGGTCATTTTCCGGGTGAACGGCGATCAGCGTCGGTACACCAAAGCCACGCTTGTATTCTTCACGTACTTCCGTACCCGGACACTTAGGCGCGACCATCACAACCGTGATATCCGGACGGATCTGCATCCCTTCTTCAACAATGTTAAAACCGTGCGAGTAACCCAGCGCAGCACCTTGCTTCATTAACGGCATGACAGTGGTCACAACATCGGTGTGCTGTTTGTCTGGTGTCAGGTTGATCACCAGATCGGCCTGGGGGATCAATTGTTCATAGCTACCCACTTCAAAACCATTGTCTTTCGCATTACGGAAAGAAGCACGCTGCTCATCAATTGCAGCCTGGCGCAGTGCATAAGCAACATTCAGACCTGAGTCACGCATGTTCAGACCCTGATTCAGGCCCTGTGCACCACAACCGACAATCACGACCTTCTTACCTTTCAGGTAATCCGCTTCCTGAGCAAACTCGCTGCGATCCATAAAACGGCAACGGCCCAGTTGATCTAATTGCTGACGTAAATTTAAGGTATTGAAATAGTTAGCCATAACAAGTTACTCCGTGAATTCTAATCCTTGGTCGGCACTTCACTGCCGAATAACCTGATAGTAGATCAGGCTTGATGTTGTCTAAAGTGATATATTCACAACATCATATTGCAAACGGTGCAACATAGAATATGAACATCAAATCCCTTCAACTGTTTCTTCATCTGTGTAACAGCAAGAACTTTAGTCAGACCGCACAGAAGATGCACATCAGTCCGTCCGCGCTCAGCCGGCTGATTCAGCGGCTGGAGCAGGAGTTGTCTCAGCCCCTTTTCATTCGTGATAACCGCAGTGTGGAACTGACCACCTCTGGCCGTAAACTGCTACCGGTTGCCAGCCGCATTGTTGCCGAATGGCAACAACTGCAGCAAGAGCTGACTGAACAGGATCAAATGCTGAAAGGTAAACTGACCCTGTTTTGCTCGGTCACAGCCAGCTACAGCCATCTGCCCAATGTCCTGAATCAATTCAGACAACATTACCCTCAGGTAGAAATTCAGCTCGTCACCGGCGATCCGGCGCAAGCGGTGAATAAAGTCCTGCACGATGAAGCTGATTTTGCAATTACTGCCCTGCCCGCCAATTTGCCCAATAAACTCACTTTCATTTATTTGGGTAATGTCTCAATGTCGTTAATCAGCCCATTAATCACCTCACCCGGTCTTCAGGCGTTGCTTTCACCGGACATTCAGTGGGACAAACTTCCCTTCATTCTGCCTGAGTATGGGACGGCAAGAGAAAATGCTGACAAGTGGATGAAATCACAAAAAATAAAACCCAACATTTATGCTCAAGTTGCTGGGCATGAAGCTATTGTTAGTATGGTAGCATTGGGATGCGGCATCGGAATTGCGCCAGATATTGTGATAGAAAACAGTCCGATTCGCGATCAGATTCAAAAGCTGCCAGCAGCAGCCGTCGAACCATTAACACTGGGATTGTGCTGCAAACAAAGTCGACAGCAAGAGCCTCTGTTTCAGGCATTGCTGACGTTATTCAAATAGCAGGTCGGTTATGACGTCAACGCATACTTTAACGCACAGTTACTACTCCGCTTTCTATGCAGAAAAAGGTTATCGATTTTTAGAACAGATTGCGCAAACGCATACGATGCCGGGTGATCTCGTTGTTTTCTCCGTCATGCATTGCTATGAAGGCTCTCTGCCATATCTCAACGTGCTGTGTAAACTTGCTGACCATGTCATTTTCATCCCTAAACAAGCGACTTTTTGCAACAACGGCACACTGCTCAATACCATCCGATCCATTCCAAACTGTGATGTCGTTGCCCCCGGCTTTGACAAAATCGCGTTAAGAGATCCGATGCGGTGCCTGGAACTCATTCAGCAATACACCCAGCCAGGGCAGGCTTTTCTGATTCTGGATCACGGGGGCTATTTTGCTCAAGGCGTTGAAGCCATCTTTGAAGCATATGATGAGCAGTGCGTGGGAATAGCTGAGTTAACCGCCAATGGCATCGCCAAATATCGCAACCGGCATCTCGTCAAGCCCTTAGTCTCGGTTGCGCATCTGAGCATTAAGACCCCAGCCGACTACGAAGCTTCTGAGTGTATCGTGCATTACACAGATCAAATCCTGCGCGAGGCATTTGGTCTGAAATTGAACAACCTCGGCTTTCTCACTATCGGGGTGATAGGAAGTGGTAATCTGGGCCGGGGTATCTGTAAGACACTGCAAGGTAAAGGTATCCATGATCTCTATGTCAGTGATCAGGATCCCAGACAACTCACCGCTTTACCCAGAAATGGCATTCAGGTGTGCTCAACCGAAACCATGCTGGAACACTGTAATCTCATTTTCTGCTGCACCGGAAATGGCGCGCTTCATTCGGCTCATATCCAGTCCAGACACGAGAACTTATTCATCGCCACTGTCACCTCTGCCGACGACGAGCTGAATCTTCCCGATCTGATACAGCAAGGGACGTTGCAGTATGTCGGGGGGAATCAACTGGTGACAGAATATCAAAATCGACATGGTGCCAGTATCTACCTCATTGCCGGCGGGGAATCTGCAAATACCCCTTTCAAAACAGGCATGGGCGATCCCACTTTGTACCTGTTTGAAGCCGCGCATTTACTGGCAGGACTGCAGCTCAGTAGTCATTCTCACAGCTATGCATCAGGTATTCAGGCTTTATCTGCACAAGATGAAATTTTCATTGCCGAGCAATGGCTGCGTTTTTTCTATAGCTACACTTAACGAACTGCAGCTTACGCCACAGCTCTGTGTTGGCCGCAGTGATGGAGAAAAATCTGTCTGTCGTCGGAGGCATTACAAATGCGTCAGATAGCAAAAAACCCAGTCATTGCTGACTGGGTTTCTTTAATAAGTGGCTGAGCGAACGGGACTCGATGGTCCGGCATTCCGGCCCGCGACCAAAGTGCAACGCACTTTTGGGGCGCCCACCCTGAGCAACTCACCAGTGACGAACAACAAAAGGTAGTGCAACCACCAAATAGCAAAAAACCCAGCCATTACTGACTGGGTTTCTTTAAGAAGTGGCGGAGCGGACGGGACTCGAACCCGCGACCCCCGGCGTGACAGGCCGGTATTCTAACCAACTGAACTACCGCTCCACACGGCCGAAACCAGATTGACTCTGATTTCTAAATAGGAAGCCTGGCGATGTCCTACTCTCACATGGGGAGACCCCACACTACCATCGGCGCTGCTGCGTTTCACGTCTGAGTTCGGCATGGGATCAGGTGGGTCCGCAACGCTATGGTCGCCAAGCAAATGCTTTCTCTACCGCCCGCAGGCGATAAATCACAATCTCGGAAATCTGACTAGTGTTCTCAGCACATCATTCAAGTGCTCATGGAGTCCGTAAAACCCCTTGGGTGTTGTATGGTTAAGCCTCACGGGCAATTAGTACAGGTTAGCTGAGCGCCTCACAACGCTTACACACCCTGCCTATCAACGTTCTAGTCTCGAACAGCCCTTCAGGAGGCTTGAAGCCTCAGGGATGACTCATCTCAGGGCTCGCTTCCCGCTTAGATGCTTTCAGCGGTTATCGATTCCGAACTTAGCTACCGGGCAATGCGTCTGGCGACACAACCCGAACACCAGCGGTTCGTTCACTCCGGTCCTCTCGTACTAGGAGCAACTCCCTTCAATCATCCAGCGCCCACGGCAGATAGGGACCGAACTGTCTCACGACGTTCTAAACCCAGCTCGCGTACCACTTTAAATGGCGAACAGCCATACCCTTGGGACCGACTTCAGCCCCAGGATGTGATGAGCCGACATCGAGGTGCCAAACACCGCCGTCGATATGAACTCTTGGGCGGTATCAGCCTGTTATCCCCGGAGTACCTTTTATCCGTTGAGCGATGGCCCTTCCATTCAGAACCACCGGATCACTATGACCTGCTTTCGCACCTGCTCGAACCGTCATTCTCGCAGTTAAGCGGGCTTATGCCATTGCACTAACCTCACGATGTCCGACCGTGATTAGCCCACCTTCGTGCTCCTCCGTTACGCTTTGGGAGGAGACCGCCCCAGTCAAACTACCCACCAGGCACTGTCCGCACCCCGGATGACGGGGCGACGTTAGAACATCAACACGACAAGGGTGGTATTTCAAGGACGGCTCCACAGATACTGGCGTACCTGCTTCGAAGCCTCCCACCTATCCTACACATGTAGGGTCAATGTTCAGTGCCAAGCTGTAGTAAAGGTTCACGGGGTCTTTCCGTCTAGCCGCGGGTACGCAGCATCTTCACTGCGATTTCAATTTCACTGAGTCTCGGGTGGAGACAGCGTGGCCATCATTACGCCATTCGTGCAGGTCGGAACTTACCCGACAAGGAATTTCGCTACCTTAGGACCGTTATAGTTACGGCCGCCGTTTACCGGGGCTTCGATCAAGAGCTTCTCCGAAGATAACCCCATCAATTAACCTTCCGGCACCGGGCAGGCGTCACACCGTATACGTCATCTTTCGATTTTGCACAGTGCTGTGTTTTTAATAAACAGTTGCAGCCACCTGGTATCTGCGACTCTCAGCAGCTCCATCCGCGAGGGACTTCACCGCCAAGAGCGTACCTTCTCCCGAAGTTACGGTACCATTTTGCCTAGTTCCTTCACCCGAGTTCTCTCAAGCGCCTTGGTATTCTCTACCCGACCACCTGTGTCGGTTTGGGGTACGATTGCTTATTATCTGAAGCTTAGAGGCTTTTCCCGGAAGCATGGCATCAATGACTTCATCACCGTAGTGACTCGACATCGGGTCTCAGCCTTAGTGCAGAACCGGATTTGCCTAATTCTGCAGCCTACACCCTTGAACCAGGACAACCGTCGCCTGGCCCACCTAGCCTTCTCCGTCCCCCCATCGCAATAATAAGCAGTACGGGAATATTAACCCGTTTCCCATCGACTACGCCTTTCGGCCTCGCCTTAGGGGTCGACTTACCCTGCCCCGATTAACGTTGGACAGGAACCCTTGGTCTTCCGGCGAGGGGGTTTTTCACCCCCTTTGTCGTTACTCATGTCAGCATTCGCACTTCTGATACGTCCAGCATGCCTTACAGCACACCTTCAACCGCTTACAGAACGCTCCCCTACCCAATACGATAAATCGCATTGCCGCAGCTTCGGTGTATCACTTAGCCCCGTTAAATCTTCCGCGCAGGCCGACTCGACCAGTGAGCTATTACGCTTTCTTTAAATGATGGCTGCTTCTAAGCCAACATCCTGGCTGTCTGAGCCTTCCCACATCGTTTCCCACTTAGTGATACTTTGGGACCTTAGCTGGCGGTCTGGGTTGTTTCCCTCTCCACGACGGACGTTAGCACCCGCCGTGTGTCTCCCGGATAGTACTTACTGGTATTCGGAGTTTGCAAAGGGTTGGTAAGTCGGGATGACCCCCTAGCCTTAACAGTGCTCTACCCCCAGTAGTATTCGTCCGAGGCGCTACCTAAATAGCTTTCGGGGAGAACCAGCTATCTCCAGGTTTGATTGGCCTTTCACCCCTAGCCACAAGTCATCCGCTAATTTTTCAACATTAGTCGGTTCGGTCCTCCAGTAAGTGTTACCTCACCTTCAACCTGCCCATGGCTAGATCACCTGGTTTCGGGTCTAATCCCAGCAACTGTACGCCCAGTTAAGACTCGGTTTCCCTACGGCTCCCCTATACGGTTAACCTTGCTACTGAAATTAAGTCGCTGACCCATTATACAAAAGGTACGCAGTCACACCACGAAGGTGCTCCTACTGCTTGTACGTACACGGTTTCAGGTTCTTTTTCACTCCCCTCACAGGGGTTCTTTTCGCCTTTCCCTCACGGTACTGGTTCACTATCGGTCAGTCAGGAGTATTTAGCCTTGGAGGATGGTCCCCCCATGTTCAGACAGGATAACACGTGTCCCGTCCTACTCGTTTTCACGCTTAAAGCATCGTCGGTTACGGGGCTGTCACCCTGTATCGCGGCCCTTTCCAGGGACCTTCACCTGACACTAAAAACGCTTAAGGGCTAATCCGGTTTCGCTCGCCGCTACTGCCGGAATCTCGGTTGATTTCTCTTCCTCGGGGTACTTAGATGTTTCAGTTCCCCCGGTTCGCCTCACCAGGCTATGTATTCACCTGATGATAACTGCTTATGCAGCTGGGTTTCCCCATTCGGAAATCGGTGACTCAAGTGGCTCTTACTGCCTCATCACCGCTTATCGCAAGTTAGTACGTCCTTCATCGCCTCTGACTGCCCAGGCATCCACCGTGTACGCTTAGTCACTTAACCATACAACCCCAAGAGGTTTCGTATGTTCAAACAACCAAGGTTGTGTCTCTGACAAAGAGACAATTGGTTTATTCGCCGGACTCATGTTGTCTTCACCGCAGTGAACACAACGAACACAAGACACTTGAATGTGTATTGCTTGAGAACTCTGTTTCTCTCGAAACAGTTTGTATTCAATCTCTAGGATTGAATTTACTAGTCAGCTTTCCAGATTGTTAAAGAGCATGTGAATTATCTTTCAATAACCACTTTCTAAAGGCTTTCAGCGTCAGAGAATCGATCCAACAACAATTAAGCTATTGAATCTGCGTATCCGTGCAGAAAGTATTTAGAGAGTGGTGGGCGATACCGGGCTCGAACCAGTGACCCCCTCCTTGTAAGGGAGGTGCTCTCCCAACTGAGCTAATCGCCCACGGTATTTTTACATTCCCGTGGCAGGAATGGTGGGTCGTGCAGGATTCGAACCTGCGACCAATTGATTAAAAGTCAACTGCTCTACCAGCTGAGCTAACGACCCGTGGCGTCCCATAGGGGAGTCGAACCCCTGTTACCGCCGTGAAAGGGCGGTGTCCTAGGCCTCTAGACGAATGGGACTCTAATTCTGTCAGCGAAACATTTCCGCTAATTCGTACCCATGCTGTTGGGCAGCATGAGTGGCTCTCTACATTTCGACCAAGCAATCTGTGTGGACACTGCGTCAGTGACACAGTCTTTAGGTAAGGAGGTGATCCAGCCCCAGGTTCCCCTAGGGCTACCTTGTTACGACTTCACCCCAGTCATGAACCACACCGTGGTAAACGCCCTCCCGAAGGTTAAGCTATCTACTTCTGGTGCAGCCCACTCCCATGGTGTGACGGGCGGTGTGTACAAGGCCCGGGAACGTATTCACCGTGGCATTCTGATCCACGATTACTAGCGATTCCGACTTCATGGAGTCGAGTTGCAGACTCCAATCCGGACTACGACGTACTTTGTGGGATTCGCTCACTATCGCTAGCTTGCCGCCCTCTGTATACGCCATTGTAGCACGTGTGTAGCCCTACTCGTAAGGGCCATGATGACTTGACGTCGTCCCCACCTTCCTCCGGTTTATCACCGGCAGTCTCCCTGGAGTTCCCACCCGAAGTGCTGGCAAACAAGGATAAGGGTTGCGCTCGTTGCGGGACTTAACCCAACATTTCACAACACGAGCTGACGACAGCCATGCAGCACCTGTCTCACGGTTCCCGAAGGCACTCCTCTATCTCTAAAGGATTCCGTGGATGTCAAGAGTAGGTAAGGTTCTTCGCGTTGCATCGAATTAAACCACATGCTCCACCGCTTGTGCGGGCCCCCGTCAATTCATTTGAGTTTTAATCTTGCGACCGTACTCCCCAGGCGGTCTACTTAACGCGTTAGCTCCGAAAGCCAGTGTTCAAGACACCAACCTCCAAGTAGACATCGTTTACGGCGTGGACTACCAGGGTATCTAATCCTGTTTGCTCCCCACGCTTTCGCATCTGAGCGTCAGTCTTTGTCCAGGGGGCCGCCTTCGCCACCGGTATTCCTTCAGATCTCTACGCATTTCACCGCTACACCTGAAATTCTACCCCCTCTACAAGACTCTAGCATGCCAGTTCCAAATGCGATTCCGAGGTTGAGCCCCGGGCTTTCACATCTGGCTTAACACGCCGCCTGCATGCGCTTTACGCCCAGTAATTCCGATTAACGCTCGCACCCTCCGTATTACCGCGGCTGCTGGCACGGAGTTAGCCGGTGCTTCTTCTGCAGCTAACGTCAAAGATGGTATCTATTAAACACCAACTCTTCCTCACTGCTGAAAGTGCTTTACAACCCGAAGGCCTTCTTCACACACGCGGCATGGCTGCATCAGGGTTTCCCCCATTGTGCAATATTCCCCACTGCTGCCTCCCGTAGGAGTCTGGACCGTGTCTCAGTTCCAGTGTGGCTGATCATCCTCTCAGACCAGCTAGGGATCGTCGCCTAGGTGAGCCGTTACCCCACCTACTAGCTAATCCCACCTGGGCCAATCTTAGCGCGCGAGGCCCGAAGGTCCCTCGCTTTGGTCCGAAGACATTATGCGGTATTAGCCATCGTTTCCAATGGTTATCCCCCACACTAAGGCATGTTCCCAGGCATTACTCACCCGTCCGCCGCTCGCCGCCCATCAACGCACCCGAAGGATTGTTGATGTCGCTGCCGCTCGACTTGCATGTGTTAGGCCTGCCGCCAGCGTTCAATCTGAGCCATGATCAAACTCTTCAATTAAAGTTTTGTTGCCTTCCCGAAGGAAAGCGGCTCAGTGATTACTGATGTTTCAACCGAAGTTGAAACGAATTGACTGTGCCGGTAACCCTTTTAAAAAGCGCTACCAATTGGTCACTCAGTTCACTGATAAATCTTTGATGACTGTATCATTGTCGAGTGCCCACACAGATTGCATGGTCAAATTGTTAAAGAGCTTTTCCAGACTTGCCGTTGGCTTGTCGTGGACAGGGCGGCCATTCTATCGAAATGAAAAACAGTGTCAAACACTTTTTCAATCTAGTTCAGAACAACTTTCCTGTGAACCTCTGGTTTTCAGCTTTCTTTGCTGTAATCCCGTTCAGTGAGGCGGCATTATAGGGACTTTATTTCAGGGCGCAAGCGCATTTTCAGATTTTTTTGGATTTTATTATTTTTCGAACAAAAGCTCACCAAAAGCCCCCTTTTTGACCATTAAAGTTGCTTAAACACCTGACTAAAAGCACTCACCTTGTCCCAATCCGTATATTCGACTTCTTTTGTCGTATCGGTTTCTCCGCCAGTCATCCGCATAATGAGCTGAATCATGGTTCGGTCAAACCAGCGGTAGCGCGGATAACGCAGCGCTCCGGCAAATACCGCCAAGAGTTTGGGCTGCCAGGGGGATTTTTGCAGGAACTTCTGCACATAGACGCTGGTCTCCGGCGTATCCTTGCCGGGTTTACGCGCGGTCAGGTTGACGCAGAAGAAAGCCGCGCTCTGTCTCTCCAGGGCTTGCTGATTCTGCTCAACAAACTGGTACAGCTTTTTATTTAAATGACCATATCGAACCGAAGCACCAATCAACACTCGATCATAGCGCGTGAAGTCAATTTCAGGTGACTGATGAATATCCTGTGTCTCGCACTGATAGTGCCCCCCAAGCTGCTGCTCTATATAGCGTAAGATTTTGATGGTTTGACCGTCACAGCTGGAATGCAGTAATAAAACCCTCTCCACACATTTCTCCTTAGTTTCGCCAGAATGTCGGGGTGAATAAAACCAGTAAGGTGAAGACTTCAAGGCGCCCAAACAGCATGGCCACAATTAATGTCCACTTCGCCGCATCATTCACCTCTCCGAAATGAACCGCGACTTGCCCTAACCCCGGGCCCAGGTTATTGAGGGTGGCCGCGACTGCCGAAAATGCCGTCAGCTCATCCATCCCCGTACCGACCAGCACCAGCATGCAAATCACAAAGACCAAAGCATAAGCGGAGAAGAATCCCCAAACAGCATCGACCACACGCTGCGGCAATGCCTTATTACCGACTTTGATGGTGTACACAGCGCGGGGATGCACCAGACGCTTGAGCTCCCTGACGCCTTGTAAAAACAAAAGCAGTACGCGAATCACTTTAATCCCGCCTCCTGTCGATCCTGCACATCCCCCAATAAAGGAAGAGAACAAAAGCAACACAGGCAGAAATAGCGGCCATTCAGAAAAGCCTGTGGTGGTAAATCCGGCTGTCGTTGAAATAGAGACCGTTTGAAACAGCGCCTGATCCAGAGTAGACCACCAACTGTCATAGGTTTGGTGTTTCATCAGCATGCCGTAGCAAATCAGCAGCAGGATCAACTGTATTACGAGAAAGGCCTTGAACTCGGGATCCCGCAAGTATGTCCGCAGGTTTAGGCCACGGTTGGAAAACGCCGCAAAGTGCAATGAAAAGTTACAGGCGGAGATCAAGAGAAAGACCACAGTGACCATATTAATGGCGGTACTGTTGTAATAACCGATACTGGCATCGTGTGTCGAAAAACCACCAATCGCGACGGTCGAAAAGCTGTGTGCTATGGCATCAAAGAGATCCATCCCTGCCACCCAGAAAGCACCGGCGCAGGCAACCGTCAGCGTCAGATAGATATACCAGAGCGTCTTGGCGGTTTCAGCAATACGGGGGGTCATCTTACTGTCCTTGACCGGTCCCGGAATTTCAGCCCGGTAAAGCTGCATCCCACCAATCCCTAAGACAGGTAAGATAGCCACGGCCAGCACGATGATCCCCATACCGCCAAACCACTGCAGCATTTGCCGGTAGAACAAGATGGCTTTGGGTAATTCATCGAGCCCCACAATGACGGTGGCGCCCGTGGTCGTCAGTGCGGAAAACGACTCAAAAAAAGAATCGGTAAAAGAGAGATCCGGTGTCTTAGACAAGATAAAGGGCACGGCACCGGCGCTGCCGATAACTGTCCAGAACAGCACAACAATCAAAAATCCATCCCGGGCTTTCAGCTCTCGCCTTTGATGACGATTCGGCAGCCAGAGTGCCGCCCCGCCCGCCAGCAAAATAAAGAAGGTCACCACGAAAGGGAAACCCGCACCGTCACGGTACAGCAAGGCGATGAGGGCCGGTACCAGCATAGTGACACTAAATAGCGCCAGTAACAGGCCAACGATACGGATAATGGAACGAATTTGCATAATCTAGCGGGCGCTCACTTTTAGTTCTTCAAAATATTGTCTGCGTCCTGAATCACAATCCGGCCGCCACTGCGATTGATCAGCACTGCCTTGCATGTTTCGGCTAAGCGAGCATCCAGCAGAATGTTCATAGTGACATCCACCCCGTAATCTGCGCTCTGCACTTCTGCATGATGCTCAGCGAGCACAGCCTCCAGTAAAGGCACCTGATTATACGCACAGCGGACATAAAGTGGTGAAGTAATGACCTTTTCTTTGGTGATGAGCACTGCAAGCGCCTGCTGCACCCCGCCGCCATACGCTTTCACTAAACCCCCCGTCCCCAGCCGGATGCCACCATAGTAGCGCGTGACGACGGCCGTGACTTCCCCGACCCCGCTGCCACTGAGCTGGGCCAGCATAGGTTTACCCGCCGTTCCGGATGGCTCGCCGTCATCACTGAATCCCCAAGACATGGAATCTTCAGGCCGGCCGGCCACAAAGGCCCAGCAATTGTGACGTGCATCCGCATGCCGTAACTTGATGCTCTGAACAAAGGCTTTCGCCGCCTCCGCACCTGGTGTATGAGCTAAATAGGTAATGAAGCGGCTTTTTTTGATCTCTTGTTCGAAAACAACGGGTTCCGCTGGTATTAGATAAGGAGCCTGATCCATTTTGCCTGCTCACGTCACGCCATACAAAGGCGCAAGAATAGCATAAACGCGCTCACAGATTCACAGCGAACCACAAAGCGCCGTCTATCGATCCTGCTTTTCCATTCAGGTGATGGAAGTGGGTTTGGCTGATCGTTCGCAACAGCCCGCACAACTTTCAGCAGGTAACGCCATTGTTATCACTTTCATGAGCTATACATGAATGAAAGCTCACCGCGAAGGCATGCTGGCACACGATCAACAAAACGAACAAACCATTGATATTATTTACAAAAAACACAACACCGATGCCGATAAATTCCCGGATAAGTCAAACACAAGCTAAGCGAACCAACTTCAGTTACAAACCAATATCAAAGTTTAAACAATTGTTTAAAATAGGTGTTGAAATCCCTTTGCAACAGGTTCAGACTAATCTTTAACCTGGTTGGAGGCCAAACCAGTCAAAATCAAACCGGCAATGAACCGGTATTCACGGAGATAGAACATGATTTACCAAGGTGAAACCCTATCCGTAAGCTATCTGGAAGATGGCATTGCGGAAATCAACTTCAATGCGCCAGGCAGCGTCAACAAGCTTGATCGTAAGACCCTGGAAAACCTCAGTGAAGCTATCAACGCGCTGTATCAGCAAAATGAGCTGAAAGGCGTCATCCTGACTTCCGGTAAATCCGCCTTTATTGTTGGTGCGGACGTCACCGAGTTTCCTGACATCATGACCCAAGACGCGGATGTTCTGTCCAGCTGGCTGGCAGAAGCCAATGTCATTTTTAACCGCCTGGAAGACATCCCGGTTCCCACGATTACCGCGATTACCGGCTTTGCATTGGGTGGCGGCTGTGAGTGCGTACTGGCAACCGACATGCGCGTTGCAGATCATACTGCGCTGGTAGGCCTGCCAGAAACCAAATTGGGCATCATGCCTGGCTGGGGTGGCTCCGTACGCCTGCCTCGCCTGATTGGCGCCGATCCGGCCATGGATATCATCGCTGGCGGTAAAGCCAAAAAAGCCGACGAAGCCTTAAAACTCGGGATTGTGGATGCCGTCGTGGCACCAGAGGCCCTGCGCGACGCTGCGCTGACCATGCTCAAAGATGCCATTGCCGGCAAGCTGGAATGGCGAGCACGCCGTGAGCAGAAAAAAGCGCCACTGAAACTGAACAAAATCGAAGCGACCATGAGCTTCACTATGGCCAAAGGCATGGTGATGCAAGTGGCCGGCCCTCACTATCCTGCGCCAATTACTGCAGTTAAGTGTATTGAACAAGCCGCTGGCATGAGCCGTGATGAAGCCCTGCAAGTGGAAAACAAAGGTTTCGTGGCCCTGGCTAAAAGTGACGTCGCCCCAGCGCTTGTGGGTATCTTCCTCAATGATCAGTACATCAAAGGCAAGGCCAAGCAAGCGGCTAAAGAAGGCAAAGACACTCAGCGCGCAGCCGTTCTGGGTGCCGGTATCATGGGCGGCGGTATTGCCTACCAGTCTGCATTAAAAGGCGTCCCGGTTGTCATGAAAGACATCGCTCAGCCATCGCTGGATCTGGGGATGAATGAAGCCTCTAAACTGCTGAACAAGCAGTTGGAGCGCGGCAAACTGAACGGCCTGAAAATGGCGAAAATTCTGTCATCCATTCAGCCCACCCTGCATTACGCAGGCATTGAAGAAGCCGATGTAATTGTTGAAGCTGTGGTTGAAAACCCGAAAGTGAAAGCCGCAGTACTGGCAGAAGTGGAAGCGCTTGTCGGCGACGATACAGTGATCACCTCGAACACTTCGACCATTCCAATCAACCTGCTGGCGAAATCGCTGAAGCGCCCGGAAAAATTCTGCGGCATGCACTTCTTCAACCCTGTACACCGCATGCCACTGGTGGAAATTATCCGCGGTGAGCACACTTCGGAAGAGACCATTTCGCGCGTGGTGGCTTACGCGGCCAAAATGGGCAAATCCCCTATCGTGGTCAACGACTGCCCCGGGTTCTTCGTTAACCGCGTCCTGTTCCCTTACTTTGCCGGTTTCAGCCTGCTGCTGCGTGACGGCGCGGACTTTACCAAAGTTGATAAAGTCATGGAGAAGAAATTCGGCTGGCCGATGGGTCCGGCTTACCTGCTGGACGTTGTCGGGATCGACACCGCGCACCATGCCCAGGCTGTGATGGCAGAAGGCTTCCCGGAGCGCATGGGTAAAGATTACAAAGATGCGGTCGACGTGATGTTCGAAAGCCAGCGTCTGGGTCAGAAAAACGGCCAAGGCTTCTATGCCTACTCGGTTGATAAGAAAGGCAAGCCGAAGAAAGATCTGGCACCCGAAGTGGCTGAACTGCTGGCCCCTGTTGTCAGCCGTGCTGCTGATTTCAGTGATGAAGACATCATCGCCCGGACCATGGTGCCTATGATTAATGAAGTGGTGCGCTGCCTGGAAGAAGGCATCATCGCTACACCGGCAGAAGCGGATATGGCGCTGGTCTACGGCCTGGGCTTCCCTCCGTTCCGCGGCGGGGTGTTCCGTTACCTGGATTCAATCGGCCTGGCGAACTATGTCGCAATGGCAGAAAAATTCGCGCATCTGGGCGCTGTTTACGAAGTCCCTGCCGGTCTTCGTGACAAAGCCGCTAAAGGCGAAAGCTATTACAACGCACCAGTAAACGCTTAAGGACGAGGAACACACACATGAATAACGTCGTAATTGTTGATTGCATCCGTACCCCGATGGGGCGTTCAAAAGCCGGTGCTTTCCGAAACAAACGTGCTGAAGATTTGTCAGCACACCTGATGAAAGGCCTGCTGGAGCGTAACCCTCAGGTTGACCCAACGGCCATTGAAGATATCTACTGGGGCTGTGTCCAGCAAACGCTGGAGCAAGGCTTCAACGTTGCCCGTAACGCAGCACTGCTGGCCGGTATTCCGCACACTGTCGGTGCCACCACCATTAACCGTCTGTGCGGTTCTTCAATGGACGCACTGCACAGCGCCACCCGTGCCATTATGGTCGGTGATGCCGAGATCTGCCTGGTCGGCGGCGTGGAGCACATGGGCCACGTGCCGATGAACCATGGGGTAGATTTCCACCCGGGTCTGTCTAAATCTGTGGCCCAAGCTGCCGGTATGATGGGTCTGACCGCTGAAATGCTGGGCCGTATGCACGGCATCAGCCGTGAGCAGCAGGATGCGTTTGCCGCACGCTCTCACCAGCGCGCTTATGCCGCGACCGTTGAAGGCCGCTTCAAAAATGAAATTCTGCCTACCGAAGGCCATGACGAAAACGGCATCCTGAAAGTCTTCGACTATGATGAAGTGATTCGCCCTGAAACCACAGTTGAAGGTCTGGCGGGTCTGCGCCCGGTGTTCGACCCGGCCAACGGCACAGTGACAGCCGGTACCTCATCTGCCCTGTCTGACGGTGCTTCAGCCATGCTGATCATGAGCGAAAGCAAAGCCAAAGAACTGGGTCTGCGTATTCGCGCCCGTATCAAGTCAATGGCAGTCGCCGGTTGCGATCCATCGATCATGGGGTACGGCCCGGTACCTGCGTCGAAAAAAGCGCTGAAACGTGCCGGTCTGACTATCGATGATATCGGCATGATCGAGCTGAACGAGGCCTTTGCCGCTCAGTCTCTGCCATGCGCCAAAGATCTGGGTCTGTTGGATGCAATGGATGAAAAAGTGAACCTCAATGGCGGTGCCATTGCATTGGGTCACCCGCTGGGCTGTTCCGGTACCCGTATCTCAACCACGCTGATCAACCTGATGGAACATCAGAATGTGAAATACGGTCTGGCAACCATGTGTATCGGCCTGGGTCAGGGTATTGCGACCATTTTTGAGCGCGTTGACGACTAATCCGTTACCGCAGCACAGATCAAGCCCGCACCTGACGCGGGCTTTTTTATATCGGCAATCAAACAAAAACTTGTTTTAGGTTCAGCTATGAGACATTCTGACTCATTACAATCGCAAACAGACGCTTATTCCCAGCACGGAGAACCGTAATGTTTAAGGCACTGATCCTCAACCAGCAAGACAACACCACACACGCTCAGGTGGGCAACATTGACCACAGTCAGTTGCCGGACGGCGATGTTACCGTGGCTGTCGAGTATTCCTCACTCAATTACAAAGATGGCCTGGCGATCACAGGCGCAGGTAAAATCATCCGCCAGTTTCCCATGGTCCCGGGTATCGACTTTGCCGGTACTGTCATCACATCCGATGATAGCCGCTACCAGGCGGGCGATCCTGTGGTACTGACCGGCTGGGGGGTCGGCGAAACTCACTGGGGCGGCATGGCTCAGCAGGCCCGCGTGAAAGGCGACTGGTTGGTGCCCCTGCCCGCAGGTTTAAACGCCGAACAGGCAATGGTCATCGGTACAGCCGGCTTAACCGCTATGCTCTGTATCCAGGCGCTGGAAGATGCAGGTGTCACGCCTGAGTCTGGCGAGATTCTGGTTACCGGCGCCAGTGGGGGTGTCGGTTCTGTTGCCGTGACTTTGCTGTCCAGACTGGGGTATCGCGTTGCAGCGGTCACCGGCCGCGCTGCTCAAAATGCAGCACTGCTGAAACAGCTGGGAGCAGAGTCCATCATTGATCGCAGTGAACTGGAGGAAGCGGCCAAACCGCTGGAGAAACAGCGCTGGGCAGGTGCAATCGACACTGTGGGCAGTAAAGTCCTGGCCAAAGTGCTGACCCAAATGGATTATAATGGCGCGGTCGCGGCCTGTGGACTGGCCGGCGGTTTTGATTTACCGACTACAGTGATGCCTTTCATCCTGCGTAATGTACGGCTGTTGGGGGTCGATTCTGTCTATTGCCCCTACGAAAAACGCCAGCAGGCATGGCAACGTCTGAGCAAATTGCTGCCGGATAGTTTTTATCAGCAAGCCGGCCAGACCATTTCGCTGGAACAAGTACCAGAATTTGCCCAAGCCATTATTCAAGGCCAGGTCACCGGGCGCACGCTGGTTAAACTGTCCTGATAAACCATCACTCATCACCCGGTCTGCCACACGGGCCGGGTGATTTTTTCTGTACCCCGGATAAAAAAATCCCGCTATAAAAGCGGGGAAGCCCAAGAAAACTGGGGAGTGTAGTAGATGTGAAAGTTAGCTTTCCTCTTCTTCAAGCTCAGGAGAATGAGAGAGCTCGAGCCAGAGTCCAATCGCCGCGGCAACTAAGCCAGCCAGCGAAAAGAGTGTTAAGTCGCTTGCATTGCGCAGTACAATAGAGCAGAAAGCGATAAAGCACAGCACACAGTAAATAGTCAGTCTATCCATCTGAGTAATCATTTTCGCCTCCCTGCGATGACAAATTGGTTAACAAGTTGTTAACTAAGTTACACATAATTGTTACCTTTGCCAACCCCCGGTTGATTGTTTATTATCCGTGAGTATGATCTGGCTCTCATTTACGATATGGCTTCACTATGATCACGAAATTTGAATCCGCCACTCACAATCTGGAAGCACAAGGGCTGCGTTGTCCGGAACCTGTCATGATGGTGCGTAAAACGATTCGCAGTATGGCAGATGGCGACACATTATTAGTGCTGGCCGATGACCCGTCGACCACCAGAGACATCCCCAGCTTTTGCCGGTTTATGGACCATACGCTGCTGGCAGCGGAAACAGACTCACTGCCATACCGCTTCCTGATCCGTAAGGGCAAGCCATAGCAACAAGTTACAAAAATAAGTAAGGCAGCCTAACGCTGCCTTATGACAATCTCATTAATCGCAGGCATAACGCCCGCTCCCCGCTTGCTACAGGCCAAAAGCAGCACCCAGCGCCAGCACAGCAAACAGCACAGCGGTCACTTTGCGAATTAACCCCAGCGGCATTTTGTCAGCGGACAGCTTACCGATCAGCACCACAGGCACATTCGCCAGCAGCATCCCTATCGTGGTGCCCAGCACGACCAACATCAGGCCATCATGGTATTTTGCCCCGAGCATCGTGGTTGCCACCTGGGTTTTATCGCCAATTTCCGCCACAAAAAAAGCAATAAAACTGGCAACAAACGGGCCGCGGTTTGAAATGGTTTCATCGTCATCCAGTTTATCCGGGATCAAAATCCAGCCCGCCATCACCACAAAACTCACGACCAGCACCCATTTTAAAATCTCAGGCGATAAGTAATCAGCAACGACCACCCCCAACCAGGCCGCCAAAGCATGGTTGGCCAGGGTCGCCAGGAAAATGGCCAGAATGATAGGAACAGGCTTACGGTAACGACTGGCCAGCAACAAGGACAGCAGCTGGGTTTTGTCCCCAATTTCCGCCAGGGCGACCGTAGTAATTGAAACAGCTAAAATGCTCACGACATGCTCATTGGGGCGAGGATTATAATTTTAACCAAAGACAAACAGACACGCCCCACCCCGGTTCATGTCGATTTGCCTATGGTCTCGCCAAACTGACCGGAGTGATGGTCAGTCACAATCACCATGAAGATTTTGCTTCAATTATGTTGATGATTGTTCCGTCAGAACGGAAGGCTACTCCCCAAAGGAGGTCGCATGATAGCCAGAATGGCACCCGGAATCAAGTGACGAAAAGGGAAGCCAATGGCTTCCCTTCCTTCCAAACACATGCTGCTTCGTGGATTAAGAAGCTGTCGGGCTTAATACAATTTCCACCCGGCGGTTTTGCGCGCGTCCCTGATCACTGCTATTGGAAGCAATCGGGTGCGCTTCACCCATCCCTTTGGCCAGAACACGCTGCGCCGCTACACCCGTACGCACCAGATAATTACTGACTTCGCTGGCACGCACCTGAGACAAGCGCAGGTTATAAGCTTCAGATCCTGTGCTGTCCGTAAAACCGTAGATGTTCAACTGGGTCTTATTGTATTCCTTCACCACCAGGGCGACGTTTTGCAGCGCATTCATCGCCTGCTGGCTCAGGTTCGACTGGTCAACACCGAAAGTGATGGAGTTTGGCATGTTCAGCACAATCTGATCGCCTTCACGCGTCACACTGATACCGGTTGATTCCAGTTGCTGTCGCAGCTTTGCTTCCTGCACATCCATGTAATAGCCAACACCACCGCCCAGCGCCGCACCGGATGCCGCACCGATCAGCGCACCTTTCCCCCGATCACTTTTGCTCGAAGAGGCCACACCGATAGCCGCACCAGCGACTGCACCAATCAGAGCCCCACTGGTTGATTTGGCCGTCTGATCTTCACGCGTATAAGGGTTAACTGTGGTACAGCCCGTCGCGACCATAGAGGTAACACCGGCCAAAAGGATAGCGTGTACCCACTTACGTGATGTCGTTGAATTCAGTTGTTGCATGTTGTTTCCCCGATAAATTGTCTGTTTACCCAACAGAATGCCTTTTCCGCTAAGCATTTTCCTGCTGCATTGTAGTCAAGCAGAGGCGGCAGATATCAAAAATCTGTCAATTTTTTACCCTGTTTCTGCTTATAGCGGAAGCCTGATGACAAAAATTTACATTCGATACCGTTATGCACAAAAAACGTGCGCAGCCCCTACTCCCTCAAGGCGACCCAAGGTATACTGGATTGTTATCTTTTCTACTTATATCAACGGATCTCGCGAAGCTGACAATGCAAAAATACGACATCAAGACCTTTCAGGGCATGATTCTGGCGCTTCAGGATTACTGGGGCCAGCAAGGTTGTACTATCGTGCAGCCGCTGGATATGGAAGTGGGTGCTGGTACCTCGCATCCAATGACCTGCCTGCGTGCTCTGGGCCCGGAGCCGATTGCGGCCGCCTATGTGCAGCCATCACGCCGCCCGACTGACGGCCGTTACGGTGAAAACCCGAACCGTCTGCAGCACTATTATCAGTTCCAGGTGATCATCAAACCATCGCCGGACAACATTCAGGAACTTTACCTGGGCTCGCTGGAAGCACTGGGCGTAGACACGCAGGTACATGACATCCGCTTCGTGGAAGACAACTGGGAAAACCCGACGCTGGGTGCCTGGGGTCTGGGTTGGGAAGTGTGGCTGAACGGTATGGAAGTGACCCAGTTTACCTACTTCCAGCAAGTTGGCGGCCTGGAATGTAAGCCGGTCACCGGTGAAATCACTTACGGGATTGAGCGTCTGGCCATGTACATTCAGGGCGTCGATTCTGTTTATGATCTGGTGTGGACTGACGGTCCTTTAGGTAAAGTGACCTACGGCGACATTTTCCACCAGAACGAAGTAGAACAATCAACCTACAACTTTGAATACGCTGATGTCGACTTCCTGTTCACTTTCTTTGATCAATGCGAGAAAGAATGTAAGTCACTGCTGGAGCTGGAACAACCTCTGCCGCTGCCGGCTTACGAGCGTATTCTGAAAGCTGGCCATGCCTTCAACCTGCTGGATGCCCGTAAAGCGATCTCGGTGACTGAACGTCAGCGATATATCCTGCGCATCCGTAACCTGACCAAGCAAGTGGCTGAAGCCTACTATGCCTCACGTGAAGCACTTGGCTTCCCGATGTGTAAAAAAGACAAGTAAGGATCACGCATGGCTGACAAGAATTTTCTGATTGAACTGGGTACGGAAGAGCTACCACCAAAAGCCTTGCGCACCCTGGCAGAAGCCTTTGCCGACAACTTTACGGCGGAACTGAACGCGGCTGAATTAGCCTTTGACCAGATCAAATGGTACGCCGCACCTCGCCGGCTGGCCCTGAAAGTCACCGCTCTGGCAGAAGGTCAGGCCGACAAAGTGGTCGAGAAACGCGGTCCGGCGATCAGCGTAGCTTTTGATGCCGACGGTAACCCAACCAAAGCTGCTCAGGGCTGGGCCCGTGGCAACGGGATTACGGTTGAGCAGGCCGAACGCCTGAAAACCGACAAAGGCGAATGGTTGCTGTACAAAGAAGCCGTTAAAGGCAAAGCCGCAACCGAACTGCTGTGCGAACTGGCAGCGGCGGCCCTGGCAAAACTGCCTATCCCGAAACCAATGCGCTGGGGCGATAAAGAGACCCAATTTATTCGTCCGGTGAAAACCCTGGTCATGCTGCTTGATGACGCACTGATCCCAGGCACGATTCTGGGTGTGGAATCGGCACGTACCATTCGTGGCCACCGTTTTATGGGTGAAGCGGAGTTTAGCATTGAACATGCGGATCAGTACCCTGCCATCCTGGAAGAGCGCGGTAAAGTGATCGCTGACTACGACACCCGTAAAGCGCACATCATTGCCGGCGCCAAAGAAGCCGCCATTGCCGTTGGCGGCACCGCCGATCTGGAAGACGAGCTGGTTGAAGAAGTCACCTCGCTGGTCGAGTGGCCGGTTGTCCTGACCGCCTCTTTTGAAGAAGCATTCCTCAACGTACCGGCAGAAGCCCTGGTGTACACCATGAAAGGTGACCAGAAGTACTTCCCTGTCTATGACGCGGCGGGCAAGCTGCTGCCTAAGTTCATCTTCGTGTCGAACATCGTGTCGAAAGAGCCGCGCCACATTATCGAGGGGAACGAGAAAGTCGTCCGTCCTCGTCTGGCTGATGCGGAATTCTTCTTTAACACCGACCGTAAGCGCCCGCTGGTTGATCGCCTGCACGAGCTGGACAGCGTGCTGTTCCAGAAACAGCTGGGCACCCTGCGTGACAAGACAGATCGTATTACCGCGATGTCCGGTTACATCGCTCAGCAAATTGGTGCCGATGTTGAACACGCAGAGCGTGCTGGTCTGCTGTCAAAGTGCGATCTGATGACATCCATGGTCTTCGAGTTTACTGATACTCAGGGCGTGATGGGCATGCACTATGCGCGGCTGGACGGTGAGCACGAAGATGTCGCAGTGGCGCTTAACGAGCAATATATGCCCCGTTTTGCCGGCGACAGCCTGCCGGGTTCCGATGTCGCCGCTGCAGTTGCACTGGCTGACAAAATGGACACCCTGGTCGGTATCTTCGGTATCGGCCAGCACCCGAAAGGGGCCAACGACCCGTTCGCGCTGCGCCGTGCCGCTCTGGGTGCCCTGCGCATCATGGTCGAAAAAGGCTATCAGCTGGATCTGGTCGATATGATTGCCAAAGCCAAAGCGCTGTTTGGCCATAAGCTGACCAACCATAACGTCGAAGCCGATGTGATTGATTTCATGCTGGGCCGCTTCCGTGCCTGGTATCAGGATGAAGGCCACACGGTTGATGTGATTCAGGCCGTTTTGGCCCGTCGCCCAACCTCACCGGCTGACTTTGATAAGCGCGTTAAAGCGGTCAGTCATTTCCGCTCTCTGGATGCGGCGGAATCGCTGGCTGCGGCCAATAAGCGGGTCGGCAATATCCTGGCGAAATTTGACGGTGAGTTAGCTGCGGCAATCGACAGCCAGTTGCTGGTTGAAGACGCCGAAAAAGCCCTGGCGAAAGACGTGGAAGCGGTGACCGCTAAACTGGCCCCTGTCTTTGCTGCCGGCGATTATCAGCAAGCCCTGTCAGAGCTGGCGACTCTGCGCGATTCGGTCGATGCCTTCTTCGACAACGTCATGGTCATGGCTGAGGATGAAGCACTGAAAGTGAACCGTCTGACCATGCTCAATCAGCTACGGAATCAGTTCCTCAAAGTGGCAGATATTTCCCTGCTTCAGAACTGACAGTCATTGCAGAGCGTCACCGACGCGCTGACCTGATCACAAAGCCCGCAGATTACTGCGGGCTTTTTTTTACCTACTAGTTACCTGCAGGTCCCACTTGTCAGGCCCTGCAGCTGACAGGCAGAATCTAAGACCTGACTGCCGGCTCGCTGCCGCAGCGTGTTTCACGTGAAACAACCCAGTCATACAGTCTGCTTTGCTCGGCTATTCCTGAACCCGATGTAATGAAGACAACGATACATGATCCCAGGTCCAATGTTGCTCCGGACTGACTTTTATCCCCCCGACCCAATACGTGCCGGACACCATCTTTTGCTGCTGTGACAGGCATAATCTGCCCTGCTCAGTCAGACTGACAGTCTGTTCCAGCCAGGAATCTGCACCAGTTGACGACTCAAGACAGATTAAAGGCTGACTGCCTTGCAGCAACGGCTTGAGCAATACCCAGAACATCAAATCACCCAAAAAGGGTAACGGCTCCAGTGATTGATAGCCTCGGAACAGATCGGGAACCGTCATCGTGCCTGATGTCGACAACACAGACAGTGCCAACGACTGAGTCAGGCTTAGGCCGGAATGCTGATGAGGCAGTTCCTGCAAATGGCGGCGTATCACCTGCGACATGTTTTCGAATCGGCTCAGCCAGGGAGCATTGAGCAAGGCAAGCAGCGCGGCAGGATCAGGGAACAAAACCCCTGCCACAGTTCGCTCGCTTTCTCCAGGGTCACAGAATCGACAGACCGTCTGTGCTGCCAGAGCGATCTCAGCCCCTCGGCGGGTAACTGGCCCAGTCCGATAAAACGGGTGTTGCCCGGAAAATGATTCACTTCGATGATCTCAAGCTGACGGTCGGCCACATCCGGCAATGTCGCCAGATACGCCAGCAAGCGAATCAGCATAAGTTGATCGTAATTATCGTGTTCCACCCAGAATACCAGCCTGCGATACTCAGGGTTTGCGAGCTGCACTAGCTTATCCGCCGTCTCTGTCTGGATGTCATGCGTCGTGCGCGGATCGCCGATCTCACTCAGTAAATACTGCCGGATGTACTCAGCCCGTTGCCGTTCGAAGTCGGGCGCAGCAGTGAGCGGGCCCATGCAGTAGGGATCGATAAAAGGCAAGAAGTCGCCATGAAAACCCGCCTGCGCTAAGCGCTGCGCAATATCATGTCCGCAGCGAATGTGTAAGGTAGCGAGATCCTTATCCAGCGCTTCACCCCCTGCACTATTTGCTGTTTGTGATGCTCAAGCATTTCCGCATGGTGTTTCAGGCGGCTCCAGCCGGGCAGGCCACACTCCCTGGCCATCACGAATTGGATATCAGCCAGTTTGATATTGTCCGGGTTGAGCTGTGCCTGTTTCGGATGGAACTGCTGAACGGATTGCAAGGCATGGTGATCGCCGCTGCGTACGGCTTTCAGGCGATGCTTCGCCTGGGATTTGAGATAGCTTAGGTTGAACGAAAACGCATTGTCTGAATTCATGATTTCCCCATTCTCTTGAACTCCTGTGCTCGCCTGACAGAAGAGAAGGCAGAAATACGTTGTCGGCTGTGTTACAGCAAAGCCAATGACCCTGGAGACTATCCTTTCCGCGAGCAGGAGGCGCAGGCAGCGCCATTCAAGGTTACAACACCCAGCCCATGATGCAAGCTCCAATCTCAGGTGCAGTCACCTGATAATTCGCCAACGCGCTGACTATCATCCTCCCGGCTCGCGACTCCCCACTCGCTGCATTTCGGGCCGAACCAATACCGCAACGATTCACCGGTTCGATTCATCTAAACTTAAGGTGACACGCCTGATTTACGTCTGTGTTTCACGTGGAACCTCTGATGAACACTATGTTGGGCTGGGGTGACTCAAGCCACTTTCACTGTATGAATCATTGTTGTATGTTGTTTGGCTCACCCACAAAATAATCACAACAGACACACTGAGGTCGAAGCAAGATGGAGTTTTCTACATTCGGTAACAAGTTTGCCCGCTACTCAGGCATTACCCAGCTGATGGATGATTTGAACGATGGCCTGCGCAATCCGGAAGCCATTATGCTAGGCGGCGGTAACCCGGCACAGATACCCGCGATGGTGGCGTACTTTACCCAGCTCAATGACAGTTTGAATCAAAGCGGCGAGTTGACTGCTGCCATGACAAACTATGATGGGCCGCAGGGGAAAAACACCTTCATCAATGCGCTGGCCGCTCTGCTGAGTGAGCGTTACGGCTGGGACATCAGCAGCAAAAACATCAGCCTGACCAACGGTAGCCAAAGCGCCTTCTTCAGTTTATTCAACCTGCTGGCGGGTGAGTTTCCCGATGGCCGCCACAAGAAAATCTTGCTACCCCTGGCACCAGAATATATCGGCTACGGTGATGCCGGCGTCAGCCCGGATATGTTTATCTCTTATAAGCCGGAGATAAGCTTACTGGACAATGGCCTGTTCAAGTACAACGTCGACTTCAACGCCCTGACCCTGGATGACAGTATCGGTGCAATTTGCGCATCGCGGCCGACCAACCCGACCGGCAATGTCCTGACCGATGAAGAAATTCGTCATCTGGATCAGCTCGCCCAGCAGCACAACATCCCATTGATCATAGATAATGCTTATGGCATGCCGTTCCCCGACATCATTTTTGAAGACGTCACCCCCTTTTGGAACCGCAACACTATCCTGTGTATGAGCCTTTCTAAACTGGGCTTACCTGGTGTGCGCTGCGGCATCGTCATTGCCAGTGAAGAGATCACCACAGCACTGGCCAATATGAATGGCGTGCTCAGCCTGGCGCCGGGGAGTGTTGGCCCGTCGATTGCCAACAAGATGATTGAACAAGGCGACTTGCTGCATTTGAGCGAAACGGTCATCAAGCCTTACTATCAGAAAAAATCTCAGCAGGCAGTGCAATGGCTGCAACAAGCCATCCCCGATCCGCGTTTCCGGATCCACAAGCCGGAAGGTGCCATGTTCCTTTGGCTGTGGTTTAAAGAACTGCCGATCACCACCATGGAACTGTACCGACGCCTGAAAGCACGAGGCGTATTGATCGTGCCCGGCGAATATTTTTTCATTGGATTACAGGAAGACTGGCAACACGGTCATGAATGCCTGCGCATGAACTATGTGCAGGAAGATGAAAAGATGCAGCGCGGTATTGCCATCATTGCCGAAGAAATCGCAAAAGCATACCAGGAGAAATAAACTCCTCTGGCAACGACAGTGATTCATCAGGGCCTGTCAGGCCCTGTTTTTGCTGGTTATCAAGATAAGGGGACAGCGCTGTCAGCACTGTGGTTTGTCGCATTCGGTAACCGCACCATAGACACGAACTGATGGTCCTGTGATAACAGATGAAAACCGTGTCTCTGGTATAGCGTGAAGACCTGATTTCCCTGTAAATACATCAGCTGACAGGGTAAGTTCTCCGCATCGCAAATGGCCTCAAGCAAAGACATCACCGCCGTGCCTATCCCCCGCCCCTGCCATTCAGGTAACAGAAAAAAGCGACTGAAATACAAATACCGGCAGCTCGCTTCTCCAGCGGCAGACGGGTCAGCTTCAGTAACAGACTCAAGCAACACACTGCCAATCGGTGTATCGTGCCAGCAGATCAAGGTCGGTTTACAAGCCCGCCATTCTTGGTGATGAAGCTGATATTGCACCTGCTCGTCCCAGCCAAAGACCTTAGTGACTGCGGTTTTCTCGGCCGCTGTCTTGAGCTGAAAGATAAACGCTTCGTGCGTCTCTTGCGCATCACGAAAGTTTACACCATGCTGCTGACCTGCGCCGAAGCACAGCGTGTCAGGCCAACATGTGTATCTTCGTCTGCCTGACGTCCTCTCGGTCACTGCCATGTGCCACCACCTCTCCTTTGATAATCACTTCGGATTAACCCGTATAAATGTTTCACGTGAAACACGGCTGAACCAGCAACGCCACTGACACTGCTGTTTCACGTGAAACATTACGCGCGGTTGAACTGAGCAAAGTTTCTGACTCCCATGAAAAAGGCCAGCGCTGAGGCTGGCCTTCCATACAAACAGAGAAAACTTAAATGCTGTCACTGACCACCGATTCATCACGACCAATCAAACGCTGACCGTTAATGGCAATCTTACGCGGTTTTTCCTCTTCAGGAATTTCCCGCTCCAGCTCGATGTGCAGCAAGCCGTTTTCCATTGAGGCACCTACCACTTTGACATGGTCCGCTAACTGGAACTTGCGCTCGAAATCGCGCTCAGCAATACCTTGGTACAGGTAATGGCGCTTTTCTTCGTTGCTGTCGGCATCGGCACGCTTGCCCGTCACAATCAGGCGGTTTTGATGCTGGCTGATGTCCATCTGCGCTTCAGAAAAACCGGCCACCGCCATGGTAATACGGTAGTGGTTTTCATCCTGCTGCTCTATGTTGTATGGAGGATATCCGCCATTACTGTTATTGAGGTTTTGCTCCATCTGGTTGAACAGACGGTCGAAACCAATGGCAGAACGATACAGGGGAGTAAAATCTAAGGTACGCATAATCACTATCCTTCTATGAAGCAATACTATTACGAAAATCAGTCATGAAGCGGGTTTTCCTCGTGGACAAACCGTCGAAGGCCCAATGTCTGGCACCTCCTGCTTCACCAATAGATATAAGGGCAACTGAAATGGCTTCAAGGGAGAATTGAAAAAAATTGTCGGCACGGGTTCACAACGACAGCTCGCCCCAGGACAAGGACAAGGTAGATTACAAGGTCTCAAGCCAGCAACTGACGACGGTATTCGCCCGGCGCCTGCCCTGTCCAGCGCTTGAACGCGCGGTGAAAATTGGCATCGCTGGCAAAGCCCACCAGGTACCCGATTTCACTTAAGGATAAATCCTGCCGGCGAATATAGTTCAGCGCCAAGGTTTTGCGACTGTGTTCCAGTATCTGCGTATAGCTGGTGCCCAGTTCACTGAGTTTACGCTGCAAATTACGCACGCTCATCCCTAACGCAGCCGCCACTTGGGTTTGGCTCGGAGCGCCCAGAGAGAGCCGTTCGAGAATTTTGCACTTCACCTGGTGCACCAGATCGTTGCGATCGATACGAGCCAGAAATTCGTTGAGGATCTTTTCATGTCCTGCTCTGATCGCCGGGTTGCCGCTGAGCAATGGTTGTCTGGCGGCACTACTGTCAAACGCCAGCAAATTACGCGGCTGACCAAAGCTGACCGGGCACTGGAAGAATGCCGTCAGGTACTGCCCGTGATCGGCTGGCGGGTAAAACTGGAACGTGACATAAGCCGGTTTCAAATCGGCAGCAACCACATCACGCGCAAAACTGACCACCATGGCCATAAAAGCTTCCAGCTCCTGGCGACGCATCAATAAAGATGCTTCTTCATTCCTGGCCACCAGCGCAACATCCAGCACCAGCGCATCCGGGTTGTCGATGAGTTGCAGATTACTGATGTCGCAAACCACGCTGTTGTAGGCGACAAGCTGTAACAGCGCTTCTTCCAGCGTATCCGCCGACATCATGGCGTAACCCAGAATATGAAACACACCGGGATGAAAATACCGTGCAATCTGAACGGTAAAATCCTGCTCAGGTAAAAAGCGGTTGCAGTAATCAATCAGGGCCGACAATTTTCGGATGGGGACCCGTACTTCCTGGCTCTGCAGTTCACGGAGGTCGAGGCCGCATTCATGCAGGGCCTGCTCCATATCCAGTCCATGATGTTGCATCGCTTTCGCGATGGGGATCATCCAACTGCTCAGGGTTGAGTAATAGCCTTCCATCAATACTGCCCCGCTCTCATGCGGCTTGCCTCCCAGAAATGTCATCGCAGCTGCCGATTGCACCGATCAACAATAAATTGGCGTGAACAGACATAGCCAAACCCGGCTGCTCATATAAAGTCCATGTTAAGGCGATGTTAATAGTATTGACGGGGAATGTCGAATGCGATGATCGCCAAACCTACAGCAGATCAACAGGACAATCTGAACGATTGCAACCAAAGAGAGCGACTATGGAACCTTTCAACCCGGCCACCAGCCAGGATACGCACACTGTACTGAACCAGCCAACCCCCTTAGAACACTACAACGCTTATGATTCAGATGGCATATTGAAATATTGGGTAGCCCAGTTTTCCGGGGACTGGGCCAACAGTCGATTATCGAGCTTTGGTCATCATATTGGCCATGAATTACAGGAAGCCGGTTTTCTGGCCAATAAGCATTTACCGGAGTTTCAGCCCCATAACCGCTTCGGATACCGGATTGATCAGGTCGATTACCATCCGGCTTACCACCAGCTGATGGCGCACGCGATCGAAAACGGCCATACCAGCCTGCCCTGGACACAGCCCAAAGCCGGTGCCCATGTTGCCCGGGCAGCACTGGCCTTTATGCACAACCAGGCCGATCCCGGTTCAGGCTGCCCGCTGACCATGACCTTTGCCTGTGTGCCAGCCCTCAAGCACCAGCCAGACGTGGCAGCCCTCTGGCTGCCGAAAATCACCGCCACCGTCTATGACGGCAGTAACACACCCTATTTCGACAAAGCCGGTGTCACCATCGGCATGGCGATGACAGAAAAACAGGGCGGCTCGGATGTCCGGGCGAACAGCACACGTGCCACGCCTGTCGCTGACGCCGGACCGGGCAAACTCTACAGCCTGGTCGGTCACAAATGGTTCTGCTCTGCCCCGATGTGTGATGCGTTTCTGGTGCTGGCCAAAACCGGCGAAACACTGTCCTGCTTCCTGGTGCCACGCTGGCGCGAAGACGGCAGTAAAAACCCGATGCACATCCAGCGGTTGAAAAACAAGCTGGGCAATCAATCCAATGCCAGCTCTGAAATCGAGTTTCGCGGCGCACACGGCTGGCTGCTCGGCGAGGAAGGCCGCGGTATCCGTACCATTATTGATATGGTCGCCCTCACCCGCTATGACTGCATGATCGGGTCCAGTGCCCTGATGGCCCAGGCCGCCAAAGAAGCGATCTGGCATACCTCAGGCCGCAGCGTCTTCGGCCGCAATCTTCATGACCAGCCGCTGATGATCAATGTGCTGGCTGATCTGGCGCTGGAAGCCGAAGCGGCGCTGGCGATCACCATGCGCATTGCGCATGCGCTGGATAACAGCAAAGACAGCACACAAGCGGCGCTGATCCGCAGTGCAACGGCCATCGGCAAATACTGGATCTGCAAGCGGGCGATTCAGCATACCGCCGAGGCGATGGAGTGTATTGGCGGTGTGGGCTATGTCGAAGAGAACATTGCCAGCCGGTTGTATCGCGAAGCGCCGGTCAACTCGATCTGGGAAGGCTCAGGCAATGTGCAGTGCCTCGACCTGCTGCGCGTGCTGCAGCGCGAACCCGAGACCTTCAGCGCCCTGTTTGCCGAGTTTGACCAGGCACAAGGGAAGCACCCGCTGTTTGACCACAAGCTGGCACAACTGAAAGCCGAATTTGCCCGCACGGAAAACATTGAGGTCCGTGCCCGACAAATGATGGAGCAACTGGCGCTGATCTGGCAGGCCGCGACTCTGTTCAGCTATGGCGAACCACACATTGCCGAGGCCTTCGCCCAGGCGCGCTTATCCGATCATTATTTCCAATTCGGCACCCTGCCGGCAGACATCGATGCCAAATCCATCGTTGAACGAGCGCTGGCCAAAATCTGAACCACCCACCCGATAACAATAAGCCTCCGCCATGACGCGGAGGCAATCCCTGAACGGAACAAGAAGAGAGCACATCATGGATGCATACCAATACCTGAACACTTTTACCAACCTGGCGGATTTTCTGGCAGACGGTTTTGCCCGCTATGCAGATAAGCCGGCCTTTCACTGCCTGGGACAAACCCTGACCTACAGTGATATTGAGCAGCGCTCGCGGCATCTTGCACAGTGGCTGCAGCACCAAAGCGGGCTGCAGGCCGGTGATCGCATTGCCATTCAGCTGCCCAACATTATTCAGTATCCGATTGCCGCCTATGCCGCCATCCGCGCCGGACTGGTCGTGGTCAATACCAACCCGCTCTACACCGCCAGGGAAATGCAGCACCAATTCAGCGATGCCGGTGTGAAAGCACTGATTATTCTCGAAGACTTGTTACCCAAGTATGAAGCCATCCGCGATCAGGTGCCGGTGGAAAACGTCCTGGTCACCGCCGCAACCGATCTGCTGACAAACAGTACCGAGGCTGGCCATCAGTATCTTGCCTTGAATGCGGTGATTGCGAGCGGCAAACAACAGCCCACGCTGCGCCCGAATACGGCCGGCACGGATGACATCGCCGTGCTGCAATACACAGGGGGCACAACCGGGGTCGCCAAAGGGGCATGCCTGAGCCATGGCAACATTCTGGCCAATGCTGCACAAATGAGTCACCGCATTTTGCAAAAAGGCGTCCCGGGCGAGGAAACTTTTGTCTGTCCACTGCCGCTCTATCACATCTATGCCTTTACGGTGAACATGATGGGGCTGTTTTATCTGGGCGCACAAAACGTGCTGATCCCGAATCCGAGGGACATAGAAGGCTTCATCAAGATCCTGAAAAGCCAGCGCTTTACCGGGTTTGCCGGTATCAATACCCTGTTTGTCGGTTTATGCCAGCACCCGGAATTCAGACAACTGGATTTCAGCGCCCTGAAAGTTACCTTTTCCGGCGGCGCAGCCCTGACAGGTAAAGCGTTCGAGCTGTGGCAATCCATCACAGGCTGTACCATCACCGAGGGCTGGGGGCTGACAGAAACTTCGCCGGTATCGACACTCAACCCCTTCGACAGCGAACAGATCAACAGTGTCGGGGTGCCGCTGATAAACACTGTGGTTGAAGTCTGGGATGAGCATCACCGGCCGCTGCCTCAGGGCGAAGTGGGCGAGTTGGTGATCAAAGGCCCGCAGGTGATGCAGGGCTACTGGCAGCGTCCGGATGAAACCGCCAAAGTACTGGTCAATGGTTTCGTCAAAACCGGCGACCTGGGTTTGATTGCGCCGGATGGGTACATCAGGATAGTCGATCGACTCAAGGACATGATCATCGTCTCTGGCTTTAACGTGTACCCGAACGAGATTGAAGAAGTGCTCTGTCGCCACCAACACATAGTCGAAGCGGCTGTGGTCGGAGAAACCGATGAAAAAACCGGCGAGGCTGTCCATGCACACATCACCACTTCGGTGTGTTTGGACGAAGCCGAGATCATCGCCTTCTGTCGCGAACACCTGACGGCCTACAAGGTGCCCAAGCGTATTTCCGTGCATCAGGAATTACCCAAATCGACTGTCGGTAAAATCCTGCGCCGTGAACTGCGCCCAGCCTGATGAACCATCATAACCCGCATAAAAAACGCCGCTCTGTCTGAGCGGCGTTCGTCGATCAAGTGTGTACTATCCGTTGTACCGGTTACACGTCCAGATTCGCATTCAGGGCGTTCTCTTCAATGAACTGACGACGCGGTTCAACGTGATCGCCCATCAGGGTAGTGAACAGCTCATCGGCAGCCACTGCATCATTGATAGTCACCTGCATCATGCGGCGCGAGTTCGGATCCATGGTGGTTTCCCACAGCTGATCCGGGTTCATCTCACCCAGACCTTTATAACGCTGACGGCTCAGACCACGGGTCGAATCTTTAATCAGCCACTCCAGTGCCGCCTTAAAGCTGTCAACCGGTTGCTTGCGCTCTCCGCGCTGGACATAGGCCGTCTCTTCCAGCAGATCGCACAATGCTTCAGACAAATCAGCCAGCTTGGCGTACTCTTTCGAGTGCAGCAGATCGTAGCTCAGCGGGTACTGGTAATCGACACCATGGGTACGCACCACAATCTTCGGCAGCCAGGCGTTGTGCTCCGGGTCCTGGAACACTTCATAACCGTAGTGGCTTTCACCGGTTTGCTTGCTGTTCAGGGCATCCACCACCCCTTTGACCCAGGCTTCCACCTGAGACTGATCAGCCAGTTGCGCTTCACCCAGACGCGGCTGGTAAGTCAGCTCATTGAGCAGCAGTGTCGGGTAACGACGGCTCATCCGCTCAATCAGTTTCACCGCGCCATTGTATTGCTTGACCAGGGTTTCCAGCGCCAGACCGGAAATGGCCGGTGCACTGTCGCTGGTGAACAGAGAGGCATTTTCCAGGGCCAGGGCCACCTGGAACTGGTTCATGTCTTCATCGTCTTTAATGTACTGCTCTTGCTTGCCTTTCTTCACTTTGTACAGTGGCGGCTGGGCAATATAGATGTGACCACGCTCGATCAGCTCAGGCATCTGACGATAGAAGAAGGTCAGCAGCAGCGTCCGGATGTGCGAACCGTCGACGTCGGCATCGGTCATGATGATGATGCTGTGATAGCGCAGTTTGTCCGGGTTGTACTCGTCGCGGCCAATCCCGCAACCCATGGCCGTGATCAGCGTGGCCACTTCCTGTGACGACAGCATTTTGTCGAAACGGGCTTTTTCGACGTTGAGGATCTTACCTTTCAGCGGCAGAATCGCCTGATTCTTACGGTTTCGGCCCTGCTTGGCGGAACCGCCGGCAGAATCACCCTCCACGATGTAGAGTTCGGACAGCGCCGGATCTTTTTCCTGGCAATCAGCCAGTTTGCCTGGCAGGCCGGCTAAATCGAGCGCGCCTTTACGGCGGGTCATTTCGCGGGCACGACGCGCCGCTTCACGGGCACGGGAGGCATCGATAATCTTGCCGCAGACAATCTTGGCATCGGTCGGGTTTTCCAGCAGGTATTCACTCAGCTTCTCACCCATGGCCGACTCAACTGCCGGTTTCACTTCGCTCGACACCAGCTTGTCTTTGGTCTGGCTGGAGAATTTCGGATCCGGCACTTTCACTGACACCACAGCGGTCAGGCCTTCACGGGCATCGTCACCTGAGGTCGCCACTTTGGCTTTCTTGGTGTAACCCTCGGCATCCATGAAATTATTCAGGGTCCGGGTGAGTGCGCCGCGGAAACCGGCCAGGTGACTACCACCATCGCGTTGCGGAATGTTGTTGGTAAAACAGTAAATGTTTTCCTGGAAGCTGTCGTTCCACTGCATTGCCACTTCAACAGAAATACCGTCTTCACGCTCATAGGCAAAGTGGAACGCTTTCGGGTGGATCGGCGTTTTATTGCGGTTCAGGTGCTCAACAAACGCACGGATCCCCCCTTCATACATAAAGTGGTCCTGCTTGCCGTCACGCTCGTCGCTCAGCTTGATCGACACGCCTGAGTTCAGGAAAGACAGTTCGCGCAGACGCTTGGCCAGAATCTCATAATGGAAAGTGGTATCGGTAAAAATCGTATCACTCGGCCAGAAGCGAATCCGGGTTCCGGTACGATCTGAGTCGCCCACCACACCCAGTGGTGCCTGAGGTTCACCCAGGTGATAAATCTGTTGGTGGATATGACCGTGGCGATGAATCGTCAGTTCCAGTTTGTCAGACAGGGCGTTCACGACGGATACACCGACCCCGTGCAAACCGCCGGAGACTTTATAGGAGTTGTCATCGAACTTACCGCCGGCGTGCAGGACTGTCATGATAACTTCAGCGGCGGACACTCCTTCTTCCGGGTGCATGTCTGTCGGGATACCACGACCATCATCGCTGACAGAGACCGAGCCATCCTCATGAATCGTGACTACGATATCTTCACAGTGACCAGCAAGAGCTTCGTCGATAGAGTTATCGACGACCTCAAAAACCATGTGGTGCAAACCTGTACCGTCATCCGTATCGCCGATGTACATACCCGGACGCTTACGTACCGCATCAAGACCCTTTAATACCTTGATACTTGATGAATCGTAATTGTTGGACATTGAGTTACTCTCGCTTTAATTATCTTGCGGTTATTTTACCCTGTTCGACATGAAACATCTTGCCCTTTTCGGCCTTCATATCGCCCAGTTGCTCCTCGCTGATGGCACTGATGACCACCTGAGCCTGAGTATCATGTAATCCCTTTGCCAGCAGGGCTCGTTTGCTGCTGTCGAGCTCTGAGGCAAAGTCGTCAATCAGGTAAAGACACTGTTTGCCTGTTGCCTGACGCAACTGCTGACCCTGTGCCAGTCGCAGCGCACACATCAAGAGTTTCAGCTGGCCGCGGGACAGAACATCGTCCACAGGCATCGCCGACACCTTGAGCCGCAGATCCGCTTTATTGGGACCGCTGACGGTATAACCGAGCTGCAGATCGCGCTCAAAGTTGGCAGCCAGCAGCTCGCTGTAAGGGGTCGTTTTTTCCCAGCCACGGTAATAACCGAGCTGAATCTCGTATTCCGGCAGAAAATCGGCACAGAAGGCGGTGGCCTGCTCGCGCAGGGCATCCACGTAATCACGACGCCAGCCGTCAATCACTTCTGCCAGTTGGGCCAGTTCCTGATCCCAGTAACTGAGTTCACGGTAGCTGCGGGCGGTTTTCAGCAGCGCATTGCGCTGCTTGGTCAGTCTTTTTACCCGGCTCCAGGCCTGATAAAAGCGCGGTTCCACGTGAAACACCCCCAGTCGATAAACGCACGACGGAACTTGGGGCCGCCCACCATCAGTTCAAAACCTTCCGGGGTGATCAGCTGCAGCGGCAGAATCTGCGCCAGCTGCGCCACTTTCTGGCCCGTCTGGCCGGCTATTTTAACCTGAGTCGTGCCATCCCGCTGCTTTCTGATCCCCAGTGGTCGCTCCAGATCACCTTTCAGTGCACTGTCCGCATGCACCCGGCCATGCAGCACCAGTTCATCCTGACCATGACGGATAATCCGGCTGGTCAGGTGACTGCGAAAGGATCGGCCATGGCCGAGAAAATAGATGGCTTCCAGCAAACTGGTTTTACCGCTGCCATTGGCACCGACCAGAAAATTGAACCCCTCCGAGAAGGTGAGATCGCAGGCCTCAAGATTACGAAAATCTTTCACAATGAATCGCGTTAACGCCATAGGTTACAGCCGGATCGGCATCACCACGTACAGCGCATCACTGTCAGCGACATCTTCAATCAGGGTACTGGCTGTCGCGTCCGTCATCGAAATCCGCACCTGATCGCACTTCAGGGTATTGAGCACATCCAGGATGTAGCTGACATTAAAGCCAATCTCCAGCTCGTCGCCCTGGAAATCGACATCCAGCACTTCTTCCGCTTCTTCCTGCTCCGGGTTGTTGGCAGTGATCCGCATTTCATTGTTGATCAGGTTCACCCGCACGCCGCGGAATTTCTCATTTGATAAGATGGCGGCACGGGAAAAGGCCTGGCGCAGTTCCTCACAGCTGGCTTGCAGAAACTTGCTGCTGTTTTGCGGCAACACGCGGCGATAATCCGGGAAACGGCCATCAACCAGCTTGGAAGTGAAGATAAAATTGTTGACCACAGCCCGCAGGTTCGACTGGCCAATCTGCAGCACCACCTCGGCATCCGGGCTGTCTAACAAACGCATCAACTCCATCACCCCTTTACGCGGCAGGATAATTTGCTTGCCCGGCATGTCAGTCTCGGTATTGACGGTGCAGACCGCCATCCGGTGTCCGTCGGTCGCCACAGAGCGCAGCTGTTTACCGTCGGTTTCCATCAGCATTCCGTTCAGGTAGTAACGCACATCCTGATTGGCCATGGAAAACTGGGTGCTTTCGATCAACTGGCGCAACTGACCCTGCGCCAGATGCAGTTCGACATCGCTTTGCCAGTCTTCAATATTGGGAAAGTCACCGGCCGGCAGCGTTGTCAGTGAGTAACGACTCCGGCCTGAGCGCAGCAGCAGCCTGTCACCCTGCAATTCAATCTTGAGCTGCGCACTGTCTGGCAGTCCGCGGCAGATATCGAGAAATTTACGGGCAGGGACAGTGGTCGCTCCCGGTTCCCAGTCGCCGTCCAGAGCCAGATTGGCCACCAGCTCCACTTCCAGATCGGTCGCAGTCAGAGACAGCTTGCCCGCTTCTACCTGCAGTAACAGGTTGCCGAGGATAGGCAGCGCCGGACGGCCACCCAGTGCACCGTTTACCTGCTGCAGCGGTTTAATGAGATGTTCTCGTTCAACGGAAAATTTCATATTACGACGACAATGTCCTGATCAGGTTAGAATAATCTTCTTTAATATCATGGCTTTCTTCACGCAGCTGTTCGATTTTACGACAGGCGTGGAGCACAGTGGTATGGTCACGGCCGCCAAATGCATCCCCGATTTCCGGCAGGCTGTGGTTGGTCAGCTCTTTAGCCAGCGCCATCGCCATCTGACGAGGACGGGCCACCGAACGGGAGCGGCGCTTGGAGAGCATATCAGCCATCTTGATTTTATAGTACTCGGCCACTGTCTTTTGAATGTTATCAATGGTGACCAGCTTTTCCTGCAGCGCCAGCAAGTCGCGCAGCGCTTCGCGGACAAAATCAATCGTGATCGCCCGGCCGGTAAAGTTGGCGTTGGCAATCACCCGGTTCAGCGCTCCTTCCAGCTCACGCACGTTCGAGCGCAGTCGCTTGGCAATGAAGAAAGCCACTTCGTCGGCCAGACGAATATTGTGGTCTTCGGCCTTTTTCATCAGGATTGCCACCCGGGTTTCCAGCTCCGGCGGCTCAATCGCCACCGTCAGTCCCCAGCCAAAGCGGGATTTGAGGCGATCCTCCACCCCGCTGATTTCACGCGGGTAACGATCGGAAGTCAGGATGATCTGTTGATTCCCTTCCAGCAGAGCATTAAAGGTATGGAAAAATTCTTCCTGCGAGCGCTCTTTATTGGCGAAGAACTGGATATCATCGATCAGCAGGGCATCGACGCTGCGGTAGTAGCGCTTAAATTCTTCAATCGCATTGTTCTGCAGGGCTTTGACCATGTCCTGAACAAAACGCTCCGAATGCATGTAGACCACTTTGGCGTTCGGTTTGCGATCGGCAATGGCGTTACCCACAGCATGCAGCAAGTGGGTTTTACCCAGGCCGGTGCCACCATAAAGAAACAGCGGGTTGTACGCCGCTCCCGGGTTATCCGCCACCTGGCGGCAGGCGGCCAGCCCGAGCTGGTTCGATTTACCTTCGACAAAATTGTTGAAGTTATGTTTCGGGTTCACGTTGGAGCGGTAACCCTTTTGCGATTCCGGCTGGACCGGCGACGGAGCTGGTTCCCAGGTCGGTGACGGCGGATCGATTTTATCCCCGCTCACCACAGCAGCGGGCTGGGGCGGCGGCACAGTCACAGGCTTGCTGCCCACTTCAAAACGCAGCATTGGGGTATCAGCACCGCAGAATTCATTTAACAGGCGGTTGATACTATTGAGGTACTTATCCCGTACCCAGTCCAACACAAAGCGGTTCGGGGCGAACAAGGTCAAGGTGTTGTCGTTTAACTCGGCCTGTAGCGGACGAACCCACATGCTGAATTCCGTGGCAGGGAGTTCTTCCTGAAGGCGTTGAAGGCACTGCAGCCAAAGCGAAGATGACAAGTTCGACTCCACATTGAATAACGAAAATACGAAAAGGGACGCAATTTTATACCTGCTGGCTTAGGATCTCCAGCAAAGAGATCCCAGATCCAGTGAATAAGATCTAAGTTATTCACACAGATCCCACAACCAAGGGCCAGATCAGCACAGTTTAGCCTAGCCTTACCCACAGTTATTTGCACAATCAACAGGATCTTGAGGATAAAAACAGCAGGTTGCCGGTCCAGACGCTAAGATTGTCTACCTTATATAAGCGGTAACCGCTTTTACCGGCACAAAGTTTTCCGCTTGGCCGAGTAATCGCCCCTATAGTTATTACAAATAACTTTTGGTTATTTAAGCATTGTTCTTACTGACAAGTAGGATGATAGGAATCACCCTACAAAAATAACATCATCTCAGGAGCAGACAGATGAAAAACTGGGTTAAAGCTTCATTAACCGCGCTTACACTTGGTCTGAGCGTCAGCCAGGCAGCCATTGCTGCTACTGACGTTAAAGTCGGCATGTCTGGCCGCTACTTCCCGTTCACGTTCGTCAAACAAGATCAGCTGCAGGGCTTTGAAGTCGATCTGTGGCATGAAATCGGTAAACGGAACGATTACAAAGTGGAATTTGTTACGGCGAACTTCTCCGGTCTGTTTGGCTTGCTGGAAACCGGCCGTATCGACACCATTTCCAACCAGATCACCATTACTGATGAGCGTAAAGCCAAATACGTCTTCAGCGACCCTTATGTGATTGACGGGGCGCAACTGGTGGTCCGTAAAGGTAACGACAACATCAAGAGCACTGACGATCTGAACGGCAAAACCGTGGGCGTGAACCTGGGCTCTAACTACGAGCAACTGCTGCGTGGTCTGGATAATGCCGACGAGATTACGATCAAAACCTATGACACAGGGATTGAACACGATGTCGCGCTGGGCCGGACGGACGCTTTCGTGATGGACCGTTTGTCTTCGGTTGAACTGATCAATAAAGCAGGCTTACCGCTGCAATTGGCGGGAGCGACGTTTGAGCGCATCGAAAATGCATGGCCTTTCCAGAATAACGAAAAAGGCCAGCAGCTGCGTGACCAGGTCAACCAAGCGCTGAACGCCATGCGTGAAGACGGCACGCTGACCGAAATCTCACAAAAATGGTTCGGTACTGACATTACCCGCTAATTGACAGTAATTAATCCTGCCATTTCAGGTCACCATCCTTATACTAATACGTAATATCAAGACTCACCTTTCGGTGGGTCTTGTCACTTTCGTTATCAATACTCCACGGAACACGCATCCATATGGGCTTCGATTTTGAATACATGCTGTCGCTCATGCCTATTTTGCTCAAATACCTGGGCACAACCATGGGCATGGCGGTATGGGGACTGGTTTTTGCGCTGGTGATCTCTGTCACCCTGGCCTTGGTTCGGGTCTATCGGTTACCCGTACTGGATCAGCTCAGTCAGATCTATATCAGCTTCTTTCGCGGCACACCTTTGCTGGTACAACTGTTTTTGCTCTATTACGGCTTGCCGCAAATCTTTCCGCCGCTGGTCGGCCTGGATGCCTTCAGTGCGGCCGTGATCGGACTCAGCCTGCACTTTGCCGCCTATATGGCGGAAAGCATCCGCGCTGCCATTATCGGGGTCGACCACAGCCAGCGCGAAGCCAGCCTGTCGATCGGGATGACGGAAATGCAGGCCATGCGCCGCATCATACTGCCGCAGGCGACCCGGGTCGCCCTGCCGTCGCTGATGAACTATTTTATCGACATGATCAAATCCACCTCGCTGGCGTTTACCCTGGGCGTCGCCGAGATCATGGCCAAGGCGCAGATGGAAGCCTCTTCCAGTTTCAAATTCTTCGAAGCCTTCCTGGCCGTTGCCCTGATTTACTGGGGAATTGTGGTGGTGCTGACCCGGGTGCAAAACTGGGCAGAAGTGAAACTGAACAGGGCATACGTACGATGATCGAGCTGCATAACTTAAGTAAACGCTTTGGCGACAATACAATTTTCTCAGGAATTGACCTGTCGATCAGTCAGGGGGAGATCGTGGTGATTATCGGCCCGTCCGGCACCGGGAAATCCACCCTGCTGCGCTGTATCAATTTTCTCGAAACAGCCAATACGGGTCACCTGACCATTGACGGCATCCATGTTGAAACCCCGGTGGCGACCAAAAAAGACATCCTGGCCATTCGGCGCAAAACCGGCTTCGTGTTCCAGAATTATGCCCTGTTCGCCCATATGACGGCCCGCCAGAACATCGCCGAAGGCCTGATCACGGTCAAGGGCTGGAATAAACAGGCCGCCAACGACAAAGCCCAGCAAATTCTCGATGACATCGGGCTGGGTGACAAAGGCGACAGCTACCCGGCAGCCCTGTCCGGCGGCCAGCAACAACGAGTCGGTATCGGCCGGGCCATGGCGCTGGAAGCCGAGTTGCTGTTATTTGATGAGCCGACCTCCGCGCTGGACCCGGAATGGGTTGGCGAAGTGCTGAACCTGATGAAAATGCTGGCGACACGTAACCAGACTATGCTGGTGGTAACCCATGAAATGCAGTTTGCCCGGGAAGTGGCGGATCGGGTGATCTTCATGGCCGACGGTGAGTTTGTCGAACAGGGATCTCCGCAGGCGATCTTCAACCATGCACAGGATCCGCGGCTGAAAAAATTTCTGCGCCAGGTCGGGATCCAGTAAGGATCCTTGCACTCCGCCCAACAAAACGTATAATTCAGCGCCCGGGTGCATCCTGACAAAAACAGGATAAAAACCGACCCACAGGCAGGGGGTAAAGATTGACTCCGAGCGGGTCAGTGATTACAATTCCGCCTCTTTGTGGACGTAATGGGTTTTTTTGAAGACCTTCCAGAGGTCCTTCGGGCAACCGGTTAACACAAAAACTTAAAACTGATCAGTAATTTTAAGGTAAAACCATGAAACGCACTTTTCAACCTTCAGTTCTAAAGCGCAAGCGTACTCACGGCTTCCGTGCACGCATGGCAACTAAGAACGGTCGCGCTGTAATCAATGCACGTCGCGCCAAAGGCCGCAAGCGTCTGTCTAAGTAATCATTGCGATTATTTTGACTAAGTACGCTTTTTCTCGGGAGTTACGTCTGTTAACTCCCGAAGATTATAAACATGTCTTCCAGCAAGCTCACAGTGCTGGCTCTCCTCACTTCACCATTCTGGCCCGCAACAATGACCTGAACCATCCACGGCTCGGTCTGGCAGTCCCTAAAAAACAAATCAAAACCGCGGTAGGCCGCAATCGATTTAAACGCCTGGCACGGGAACGCTTCCGTCTCAAGCAACATGATCTGCCTGCGAAAGATTTTGTGGTGATTGCTAAAAAAAGTGCCAGTGAAATGAGCAACGCCGATCTGTGTAAGTTGCTTGATAAGCTATGGCATCGCCTGTCTCGCCCCTCGCGTGGCTAGTCGTAGGACTAGTCCGCTTTTACCAACTGGCAATCAGCCCGCTGATCGGGCCACGTTGTCGTTTCACCCCGACCTGCTCCCAGTATGCGATTGAAGCACTAAAAACTCATGGGGCAATAAAAGGTTGTTGGTTCACGGCGAAACGTCTATTAAGATGTCACCCTTTGAACAATGGTGGCTACGACCCCGTTCCGCCAACCCAGGATAACGACAGAGAACATTAACGATGGATTCCCAACGCAATATTCTGTTAATTGCCCTGCTGTTCGTGTCTTTTCTGCTGTTTCAACAGTGGAATACCGACACCAGCACGCAACCTCAGAACCAGACAGCTGCGCAAAGCGCGACGACCCAGGGCGATGTCCCGTCACACAGTGGCGAGAGTCAAACAATCCCAGGGCCTAGCAGTTCCGACAAGCTGATCCACATCCGCACCGATGTGCTGGATCTGACTGTTGATACTCTGGGTGGCGACATTGTTGAAGCCAAACTGCTGGCTTATGACAACGAACTGGATTCGAGCGACCCCTTCGTGCTGCTGAAAAACGAACCGGCGCACCAGTACATCGCCCAGTCGGGTCTGATCGGTGCCAACGGTATCGACTCGACCGCCGGCCGCGCGCAACTGACCGCAACAGCCACTGACTTTGTGCTGGCCGACGGTCAGAACGAACTGGTTGTTCCGCTGACCTACAGCAAAGACGGTATTGAGTACACCAAAACCTTCACTCTGACCCGTGACAGTTACGCGGTGGACGTGTCTTACACCATCAACAACCAGTCTGACGCACCTGCCACAGTACAGATGTACGCACAGCTGAAGCAAACCCTGCTCGATGACGGTGGCAGCCTGACCATGCCGACCTATCGTGGTGGTGCTTACTCGGCTGACGACGAGAAATACAAGAAGTACAGCTTTGATGACATGGCCGACAAGAACCTCAACCTGAGCATGACTCAGGGCTGGGCGGCCATGATGCAGCATTACTTTGTCTCGGCGTGGATCCCGCGCACCGAAGACACCAGTAACCTGTTCTCTCGCACCAGCCAGGGCCAGGGTTATATTGGTGTCCGCCTGCCTAGCGCCACTGTGGCACCGGGTACCGAGCAGACGCTGACGGCCACCTTGTGGTCCGGCCCTAAACTGCAGGACAAGCTGGAAGCAACCGCCACGAACCTGAATCTGACCGCGGATTACGGCTGGTTATGGTTCATCGCCAGCCCGCTGCATAAACTGCTGTCGATTATCCATGATTTCGTGGGTAACTGGGGTATCGCCATCATGATCCTGACGTTTATCGTCCGGGGTGTGATGTTCCCGCTGACCAAAGCCCAATACACCTCCATGGCCAAAATGCGCATGCTGCAGCCAAAACTGCAGGCAATGCGTGAGCGCTTCGGCGACGACCGTCAGCGCATGAGCCAGGAAATGATGGAGATGTACAAGAAAGAGAAAGTGAACCCGCTGGGTGGCTGCCTGCCGTTAATCCTGCAGATGCCAATCTTCATCGCCCTGTACTGGGCCCTGATGGAGTCAGTGGAACTGCGTCACGCTCCTTTCTTCGGCTGGATCCATGACCTGTCTGCTCAGGACCCTTACTACGTGCTGCCGATTCTGATGGGTGTCACTATGTTCCTGATCCAGAAGATGAGCCCGACCACAGTGACCGATCCGATGCAGCAGAAGATCATGACCTTCATGCCTGTGCTGTTTACCGGTTTCTTCCTGTTCTTCCCGGCAGGTCTGGTACTCTACTGGCTGGTCTCGAATATCGTGACCCTGATTCAGCAGTACATCATCTTCAAACAGCTGGAGAAGAAAGGCCTGCACAGCAAAAAAGCGTAAGCCTGCTTCTGAGATGAAAGATGACAAGGCGGCCTTATGGCCGCCTTTTTGTTGCCCGCTCGCAGAGTTGGCTATCCTGATCAACACTGATTACAATAGCGCCCACGCTCAAAGACGAAACCTATCATGATGACTCAGACAACGGACACTATCGTCGCTCAGGCCACCCCTCCGGGCCGTGGCGGAGTCGGCATTATCCGCGTATCCGGTCCGCTGGCCGGCCTGGTGGCCGAAGCCGTGACCGGACGCAGCCTTAAGCCACGTTACGCCGAATACCTGCCCTTCAGGGCCGCAGACGGCACAGCACTCGATCAGGGTATCGCCCTGTATTTCCCGAATCCGAATTCTTTCACCGGTGAAGATGTGCTGGAATTGCAGGGCCACGGTGGTCCGGTGCTGATGGACATGCTGATCAAACGCATCCTGCAGATTGAGGGGTCCGCCCTGCCCGTCCGGGCGAGTTTTCCGAACGCGCCTTCATGAACGACAAGCTGGATTTAGCCCAGGCCGAAGCCATTGCCGATCTGATTGACGCCAGCAGTGAAGAAGCCGCCAAGAGTGCCTTCCAGTCGCTGCAGGGCGCCTTTTCCCAGCGCGTCAATGCGCTGGTGGAAGCCCTGATCCACCTGCGTATCTATGTGGAAGCTGCGATTGATTTCCCGGAAGAAGAAATTGATTTTCTGAGTGACGGCAAGGTCAGCGCCGATCTGGACCAGGTCATGGCAGAGCTCAATGCGGTGCGCCGCGAAGCCAATCAGGGCGCGATTATGCGCGAAGGGATGAAAGTGGTGATTGCCGGCCGCCCGAATGCCGGTAAATCCAGTCTGCTCAATGCCCTGTCCGGCAAAGACAGCGCCATTGTCACCGACATCGCCGGCACCACTCGTGACGTGCTGCGCGAGCACATCCACATTGATGGCATGCCGCTGCACATCATCGACACCGCCGGCCTGCGCGATGCCAGCGACGAAGTCGAACGTATCGGGATTGAACGGGCCTGGGACGAAATCCAGCAGGCGGACCGCGTACTGTTTATGGTGGATGCCACCACCACAGATGCCACGGACCCGGCAGAGATCTGGCCCGACTTTATCGAACGGCTGCCTGATTCTATGGGCCTGACCGTGATCCGCAACAAAGCGGAGCTGACCGGTGAAACAACCGGCATCTGCCATGCCAGCCAGCCGACCCTGATCCGGCTGTCGGCCCGGACGGGTGACGGCGTGGAAGCTCTGCGCGACCACCTCAAAGCCTGCATGGGCTTTGCCGGCACCACAGAAGGTGGCTTCATGGCCCGCCGCCGCCACCTGGATGCCCTGGAGCGTGCCGCCATGCACCTGGAGACAGGAAAATCGCAGCTGGAAGGCTATATGGCGGGCGAAATTCTGGCCGAAGAGCTGCGCCTGGCGCAACAGCATCTGAGCGAAATCACCGGTGAATTTACCTCCGATGATTTGCTGGGCCGCATCTTTACCTCTTTCTGTATCGGGAAGTAAAGCCGACTCCGCCAATCACACAGCCCTGCCAGACTGGCGGGGCTTTTTTTCACCTCACAGCAATGATCAGTACGGTGATCCTGTTCAGCAACCGTGACCAGTGCTGCGAGTACAAGATCCTGGGGGCCGGCAACGATCAAAAGCCGTTGATAACTGCCATTTTGAGGATGATCAAGCACAGAGGATCCTTGGGATTAGCTGTTGGTAACTGAGCTAATCGACTGAAATAAATAACAATGCCATATCGATGCTGGTATTGGCCGTCACCGGCCACCTTCTCGACCCAGCCGGATGCCTGACTTGACACTGACCCGTCACAGCTCAGCGGCGCTAAAAGGCGGACAACAGGCACATTTTTCCAGGGGTTTTCTTATCGCCAACTCAGAGTACAATTCAGCCGTTCTGACATTTGTCTATATAAAGAGGCCCCTATGGCGACCATTACCCTAATCACCGGCAGCACTCTCGGCGGCGCAGAATATGTCGCCGATCACCTGGCCGAACTGCTCACCGACGCCGGTCACGACACCGAAACCCTCAACCAGGCCGCCCTGGATGAGCTGAATACAGACCATATCTGGCTGTTGATTTGCTCAACCCATGGTGCAGGCGAATTCCCCGATAATATTCAGCCTTTTGTCAACCAGCTGAAGGATCAGCAGCCCGACCTCGGCGCGCTGAAATACGGTGTGGTGGCCATTGGCGACAGCAGTTACGACACGTTCTGCCAGGCAGGTAAAGAGCTGGATCAACTGCTGGCCGATTTGGGCGCCCAGCGTCTTGGTGAACGGCTCGACATCGATGTTTCTCAGGATCCTGTACCGGAAGACCCGGCTGAAATCTGGCTGGACGGCTGGAAAAATCTTCTTTAAACCATCTCGACTGGCGAAAATTACTCCCAATTACGCCAGTTTTTTATTTTTATTCTGTGTATAACTATAGATCTAAACGGTGTTCAACCACTTGTTATCCAATGAACAACTTGATCATCATTTCCCCCTTGTGGATAAAGTGCCATTTAGATCCCAGGTAGTCCTTGCGAAGATCCCACACACCTAACAAGAAGTGATCCTTCCTAACATCATGATCATTAGGATCAAAAGCCACTTATCCACACGATCGGACGATCCTAATAGTAGATCTAATAAGAGATCTTCTTAAAAGATCTTATATATATTTAGGATCTCAGCGCCTGATCATTTGATCGCCAAGAGTGATTCTTTCTTGCCTGGAAACGAGGTAGAATATCCCCCCTTTGCTTCAAGCAAATTGAATGGCTAATTGATCACCTGAGGTAATTTCATGTTTTACCAGGAAAATTTTGATGTCATCGTAGTTGGTGGCGGTCATGCCGGAACGGAAGCCGCATTGGCAGCAGCACGCATGGGTCAGAAAACCCTGTTGCTGACCCATAATATCGATACCCTGGGCCAGATGTCCTGTAACCCGGCGATTGGCGGGATCGGCAAAGGCCACCTGGTAAAAGAAGTGGATGCTTTGGGTGGTATCATGGCGCAAGCCATTGATAAAGGCGGAATTCAATTCCGTACTCTGAATTCATCAAAAGGCCCGGCTGTACGTGCAACCCGTGCTCAGGCAGACCGGGCGCTTTACAAAGCCGCGGTTCGTGAAGCGTTGGAAAACCAGCCAAATCTGATGCTGTTCCAACAGGCGGTGAACGATCTGATCGTCGAGCAGGATCGTGCTGTGGGCGTGGTGACCGAAATGGGTCTGAAATTCCGTGCCCGTAGCGTGGTATTAACCGTTGGCACCTTCCTGGGCGGCAAGATCCACATCGGGCTGGAAAATTACAGCGGCGGCCGTGCCGGCGATCCTCCGTCGATCGCCCTGGCGGATCGTTTGCGTGCCTTGCCTTTCCGTGTTGATCGTCTGAAAACCGGTACGCCGCCACGCATTGATGCCCGCACGGTGGATTTCAGCCAGCTGGAAGCCCAGCATGGTGATAATCCGACCCCGGTATTTTCTTTCCTGGGCAAACACTCAGATCATCCACGTCAGATCCCGTGTTTTATTACCCATACCAATGAAAAAACCCATGATGTGATCCGCAATAATCTGGATCGCAGCCCGATGTATTCCGGTGTGATTGAAGGTATTGGTCCACGTTATTGCCCGTCGATCGAAGACAAGGTGATGCGCTTTGCCGACAAGAACAGTCACCAGATTTTCATTGAGCCGGAAGGCCTGACGACGCACGAACTCTATCCGAACGGGATTTCCACCAGCCTGCCGTTTGATGTTCAGATGCAAATTGTCCGTTCAATGAAAGGCTTTGAAAATGCCAGCATTATTCGCCCTGGCTACGCCATTGAATACGATTTCTTCGATCCGCGTGATTTGAAACCCACGCTGGAAACCAAATTTATCAGCGGTCTGTTCTTTGCCGGCCAGATCAATGGCACCACAGGTTACGAAGAAGCCGCTGCCCAGGGGCTGTTGGCGGGCATGAATGCTGCTTTGCAGTCACAGGACAAAGAAGGCTGGAGCCCGCGCCGCGATCAGGCTTATCTGGGTGTACTGATTGACGATTTGTCGACCATGGGTACCAAAGAGCCGTACCGCATGTTCACCTCGCGTGCTGAATATCGTCTGTTGCTGCGTGAAGACAACGCCGATATTCGTCTGACCGAACTGGGTCGCCAGTTTGGTCTGGTTGATGACGTACGCTGGTCCCGTTTCAATGAAAAAATGAACGCCATTGAGCAGGAGCGCCAGCGCCTGAAAGACATCTGGATCCACCCGGGCTCAGAGCACGCGGTGACGATCAATGAGATTCTGAAAACCCCGCTGACCCGTGAAGCCAGTGGTGAGGATCTGCTGCGCCGCCCGGAAGTGACCTACGAGCAACTGACGGCTCAGGCGCCGTTTGGCCCGGCCAGCGCCGATGCCGAAGCCAGCGAGCAGGTTGAAATCCAGGTTAAATACCAGGGCTATATCGACCGCCAAAGAGAAGAGGTGGAAAAATCCCTGCGTCATGAGCAGAGCAAACTGCCGGCTGATCTGGATTACAAGCAAGTGAAAGGCCTGTCCAATGAAGTGATTGCCAAGCTGAACGACGCAAAACCTGCGACGATTGGCATGGCATCGCGTATCTCCGGTGTAACCCCGGCGGCCATTTCGCTGCTGCTGGTGTACCTGAAAAAACACGGCCTGCTGAAAAAAGGCGACTCGGAGGTGGCTGCGTGAAAGAGCGTCTGGCACAGCTGATTGCAAAAACTGAACTCAAGGTCACAGAACAGCAACTTGAGCAACTGGTGGGCTATGTTAGCCTGCTGCACAAATGGAACAAAGCGTATAATCTGACGTCAGTCCGGGATCCCAATGAGATGCTGGTCAAGCACATCATGGACAGTCTGGCCGTCAGCCCTTACCTGTCGCAGGGAACGCGGTTTATTGATGTCGGCACCGGCCCTGGCCTGCCGGGCATTCCGCTGGCCATCATGCTGCCCGAGAAGCAATTTACCCTGCTCGACAGTCTGGGTAAGCGGATACGTTTTATCCGTCAGGTGATCCATGAACTGAAGATTGACAATGTCACACCTGTGCAAAGCCGGGTCGAGGCCTTTATCCCAGAACAGGGGTTTGATGCTGTACTAAGCCGGGCATTTGCGTCCATGTCTGATATGGTTAACTGGTGCCGTCATCTGCCTGCTGCGCAAGGTCAGTTTATGGCGCTCAAAGGCCAGGTTACTGAAGAGGAACTGACAGAATTACCGAGCTGGTGTTCTGTGAGTGAGGTCAAATCTTTGCATGTCCCCGACTTGGAGGGGGCGCGTCATTTAGTACTCTTGACGGCAAAGGAATGAATGAACGAGGGTGTTTCGTGGGAAAAGTCATCGCTGTTGCCAACCAAAAAGGTGGTGTGGGTAAAACCACAACCTGTGTCAATTTAGCTGCGTCACTGGCTGCCACCCAGCGTAAAGTGCTGGTGATTGATCTCGACCCGCAAGGGAATGCCACCATGGCCAGTGGTGTCGACAAATATCAGGTTGATGCCACGGCCTATGAGCTTCTGGTCGAAGAAACCCCGTTTTCAGAAGTCGTGATCACCGAAAATGCCGGTGGGTACCACCTGGTGGCCGCCAACGGTGATGTGACTGCTGCCGAAATCAAACTGATGGAAGTGTTTGCCCGCGAAGTGCGGTTACGTACCGCGCTGGAACCGGTACGGGATAAGTACGATTTTATTTTTATCGACTGTCCCCCTTCCCTCAACCTGCTGACCATCAATGCGATGACAGCGGCGGATTCTGTCCTGGTACCGATGCAGTGCGAATATTTCGCCCTGGAAGGTCTGACGGCCCTGATGGACACCATCAGCAAGCTGGCAGCCGTGGTCAATGCCGATCTCAAGATAGAAGGCTTGCTCCGCACCATGTATGATCCGCGCAACAGGCTGGCGAATGAAGTGTCCCAGCAACTGAAGAAGCATTTTGGTGATAAGGTGTACCGCACCGTGATCCCACGCAATGTGCGTCTGGCCGAAGCCCCGAGTCATGGCTGCCCGGCCATGTACTACGATAAGACCTCCAGCGGTGCCAAGGCTTACCTGGCGCTGGCCGGAGAGATGATTCGTCGTGAGGAAACCGCGCGGGAACCAGCTCAGGTAGAGGCGTAAGCAAGCATGACCATGAATAAACGAGGCCTGGGAAAAGGCCTTGATGCACTGCTGGCCACCAGTTCGGTGGCCCGTGAGAGACAACAGGCCGCAGAGGCTGTCAGCAAGGAAGAAACGGTACCGGAAGAAGGCGCGTTGCGCGAACTGCCGGTCAGTCAGCTGCAACCGGGTCAGTATCAGCCACGTCAGGATATGTCAGCAGAAGCGCTGGCAGAACTGACTGATTCTATCCGTGCCCAGGGGGTGATCCAGCCGATTGTGGTTCGCCAACTGGCCCCGCAACAGTATGAAATCATCGCCGGCGAACGTCGCTGGCGGGCGTCACGCCAGGCCGGCCTGTCTAAGGTTCCCTGTCTGGTCAAAGACGTGGATGATCGTGCCACCGTCGCGATTGCCCTGATTGAAAACATCCAGCGCGAAGATCTCAATGCCATTGAGGAAGCTCAGGCGCTGGAGCGATTGCAGAATGAATTCTCCCTCACCCATCAGCAAATTGCCGAAGCGGTCGGCAAATCCCGTGCTGCTGTGTCTAACCTGCTGCGTTTAAACCAGCTGGAGCCACAGGTGAAGCGGTTGCTGGCCCAGCGGCAGCTGGAAATGGGTCACGCCCGTGCATTGCTGTCACTGGTTGCTGAACAGCAACTGGAAGCGGCTCACACCGTCGTGGCGAAATCTCTAACGGTCAGGGATACCGAGCGTTTGGTGAAAAAACTGCTCACCCCTGCCCCTGAGGTCGCCCCTGTCTCTGTCGATCCCAAGGTTGAAGCGATGGAAAATCGTCTGAGTGAGCAATTTGGCACTCAGGTGGCGATTAACCAAAGCAAAAGCGGTAAAGGTAAAATAATCATAAATTTTGACGAGCCCCAGAAGTTACAGCAACTTTTGGCAATGTTAAGTTCAGAAGTGTGACCGGATTCTTACTATTTTTGCCGTAAAAATGACCACTGCGTGATCGGGATAATGTGTTATAAATTCTAACTGTTTTTTTATTGTGATTAGATTGCATTCAATCTAATGAACCGTATAATTTTCGCAGTTTTCCCAGCACGACGTATGTGTAGTGGAACGGACTCGAGGAATGAATACATGGTTTCGACGCTAGTCAGGCCGGGACGCCAATTGGCGAAGCGGTTGTTGTTACTACAATCTGGCGTCGTTTTGACAACGGCAATCATGGCAGTGTTTGCTGTCAATGTTGACTGGGGAATCTCTGCACTGATCGGTGGCGGCATCTTTGTGATAGCTAACGCCGCTTTTTCTGTGTGCGCTTTTCTCTTCGGCGGGGCCACGAAGGCCCGTCTGGTGATGGCGTCATTTTACGGCGGAGAAGTGCTGAAAATCCTCATTACAGTCATCTTGTTTTCCCTTGTCTACCTGTATGTCGAGGTGGAACTTGTTCCCCTCAAGCTGACCTATTTGCTGGCTCTGGGTATTAATATCTGTGCGCCGGTTTTATTCATTAACAACAACAAATAGGATGAGTTATGGCTGCGCCAGGTGAAGCGCTTACACCTTCCAGTTACATCACTCACCACCTGACCAACTTATCAACTGATAAGCTGGGTCTGGTGGCCGAGGGAAGTTTCTGGGCGGTACACATCGACAGCCTTTTCTTTTCTGTTTTGACCGGTGCGATCTTTCTGGGATTGTTCCGTCTGGCAGCGAAGAAGGCAACCTCAGGGGTGCCGGGTAAGCTTCAGTGTTTTGTGGAAATAATGGTGGAATTCGTTGACAACAGCGTTAAAGAAACCTTTCATGGCCGCAACGCGCTGATAGCTCCGCTAGCTCTGACGATTTTCTGCTGGATTTTTCTGATGAACGTCATGGACCTGGTTCCAATCGACTTTCTTCCGTATCCGGCGGAGCATTGGCTAGGTATTCCTTATCTGAAGGTCGTACCGTCTGCTGATGTTAACATCACCATGGCTATGGCGCTGGGTGTCTTTGCATTGATGATTTACTACAGCATCAAGATCAAAGGCCTGGGCGGTTTTGCCAAAGAACTGGCACTGCACCCGTTCAATCACCCGGTTATGATTCCGTTCAACCTGCTACTGGAAGTAGTTTCGCTGCTGGCGAAGCCTATTTCTCTCGGCATGCGTCTGTTCGGTAACATGTTCGCCGGTGAGGTGGTGTTTATTCTTATCGCGGCGCTGATGCCGTGGTGGGCACAATGGCTGGGCTCGGTTCCGTGGGCAATTTTCCACATCCTGGTCATTACGATTCAATCTTTCGTCTTTATGATGCTGACTATCGTGTACCTGTCTCAGGCCCACGAAGACAATCATTAATACGTAAACAATTTTATTTTTTATTTACTGGCATTTAGGCCGACAACAATAAACTGGAGATAGTGATGGAAACTTTACTAAGCTTTTCTGCAATTGCCGTGGGCATCATTGTAGGTCTTGCTGCCCTGGGTACTGCGATTGGTTTCGCCCTGCTGGGTGGTAAGTTCCTTGAAGGCGCTGCTCGCCAACCTGAAATGGCTCCTATGCTGCAAGTTAAGATGTTCATCATCGCAGGCCTGCTGGATGCGGTTCCAATGATCGGTATCGTTATCGCTCTGCTATTCACATTCGCTAACCCATTCGTTGGACAGCTGGCTGGTTAATCCACGAACGTAACGGACCCATAGCTACCCTGTTTAAGGAGATGCCGTTGTGAATATGAATGCAACATTACTGGGTCAGGCTATCGCGTTTTTCCTGTTTGTGGTCTTCTGCATGAAATATGTATGGCCACCAATTATGGAAGCGATTGAAGAGCGTCAGAAAAAAATTGCTGACGGTTTGGCAGCAGCGGATCGCGCTGCCAAAGATCTCAACCTGGCGCAGGCAAATGCTTCTGATCAACTGAAAGAAGCAAAACGTACTGCAACTGAACTGATTGAGCAAGCGAACAAGCGTAAAGCTCAAATCATCGAAGAGGCCAAAGCGGAAGCGACGGCCGAGCGTGAAAAAATTCTGACTCAAGGTCGTGCTGAAATTGATGCAGAACGGAATCGCGCGCGCGATGACCTAAGAAAACAAGTTGCAACTCTGGCTGTGATTGGTGCTGAGAAAATCATTGGGCGTACTATCGATAAAGACGCTCATGCTGATGTTCTTAACAAAGTCACTGCAGAACTGTAATAGAAGGGGCAAGCACCATGTCGGAAATGACTACTATCGCACGCCCCTACGCTAAAGCAGCCTTTGATTATGCGGTTGAGAAAGGTGAGCTGGCCCAGTGGTCAGAAATGCTCACCTTTGCTTCGGAAGTCGCGAAAAACGACACCATTCTGGATGTACTGGATGGTGGTTTTGCGGCAGACAAGCTGACGGAAATCTTTCTGTCAGTGTGCGGCGAGCAACTCAACGACGCCGGCCAGAACCTGATTAAGGTCATGGCCGAAAACGGACGCCTGAAAATTCTTCCTGAAGTCTGTACTCAGTTCCTGTTCTTGAAAGATGAACTGGAAAAAACCATCGAAGCCAGTGTGATCTCTGCGGTCACCCTGGACGAAGGTCAAATGAGTGCAATCATCAGTAAGCTGGAACAGCGTCTGGCGCGCAAGGTTAAGCTGAACTGCAGTGTAGACGAGACCCTGATTGCCGGGGTTGTAATTAGAGCCGGAGACTTAGTCATCGATCAGTCAGTACGAGGCAAACTTGCCCGTCTGAACGATACTTTGCAGTCTTGATTTGGGGAATTGGAGCATGCAACTTAATTCCACGGAAATTAGCGCACTGATCAAGCAACGGATTGAAAATTTCAATGTTGCCAGTGAAGCGCGTAACGAAGGCACCATCGTTTCTGTAAGCGACGGTATCATTCGTATCCACGGCCTTGCAGATGTCATGCAAGGCGAAATGATTGAACTTCCAGGCGGCCTGTACGCACTGGCACTGAACCTTGAGCGTGACTCGGTCGGTGCTGTTGTCATGGGTCCATATGCCAGCCTTCAGGAAGGCATGAAAGTGACCGCAACCGGTCGTATCCTGGAAGTGCCTGTTGGCCCTGCCCTGCTGGGTCGTGTGGTGAACACTCTGGGTGAGCCGATTGATGGTAAAGGTCCGATTGAGACCGATACTTTCTCTCCGGTAGAAGTAATCGCACCGGGTGTAATCGACCGTAAATCTGTTGACCAGCCTGTTCAGACTGGTTACAAGGCGGTTGACTCAATGATTCCAATCGGCCGTGGCCAGCGTGAGCTGATCATCGGTGACCGTCAGATTGGTAAAACAGCCCTGGCGATCGATGCCATCATCAACCAGAAAAACTCTGGTATTTACTCTATCTATGTCGCTATCGGCCAGAAAGCGTCCACTATCGCCAACGTGGTACGTAAACTGGAAGAGCACGGTGCACTGAAGAACACTATCGTTGTTGTGGCGTCTGCTTCTGAAGCAGCAGCACTGCAATACCTGGCACCATACTCTGGTTGTGCCATGGGTGAATACTTCCGTGACCGCGGTGAAGATGCCCTGATCGTATACGATGACCTGTCTAAGCAGGCTGTTGCTTACCGTCAGATCTCTCTGCTGCTGCGTCGTCCACCAGGCCGTGAAGCTTTCCCTGGTGACGTTTTCTACCTCCACTCCCGTCTGTTGGAGCGTGCTGCTCGTGTCAGCGAAGAGTATGTAGAAAAGTTCACGAACGGTGAAGTGAAAGGTAAGACGGGTTCTTTGACTGCTCTGCCAATCATCGAAACTCAGGCGGGTGACGTCTCTGCGTTCGTACCGACTAACGTAATTTCGATCACCGATGGTCAGATCTTCCTGCAAACAGAACTGTTCAACTCTGGTATTCGTCCAGCGGTTGACCCAGGTATCTCTGTATCGCGTGTAGGTGGTGCTGCTCAGACCAAGATCATCAAGAAACTGTCTGGTGGTATCCGTACTGCACTGGCTCAGTACCGTGAACTGGCAGCCTTTGCTCAGTTCTCCTCTGATCTGGACGACGCGACTAAGCGTCAGCTGGACCACGGTCAGAAAGTAACTGAGCTGATGAAGCAGAAGCAGTACTCGCCAATGTCTGTCTTCGAGCAGGCGCTGGTGATTTTCTCTGCTGAGAAAGGTTACCTGAAAGATGTTGAGCTGACTAAGCTGGCAGATTTCGAAGCTGCGTTACTGTCTTACGCCAAGAGTCAATTTGCTGAGCTGGTAGCTCAAATTGATGAAACGGGTGCGTGGAACAATGAAATTGAAGCCCAGTTCGTGAAACTGGTTGAAGATTTCAAAGCGACCCAGACTTGGTAATTGGTTGGTGATCGCATGCGATCACCAGCTCAAGGAGAGTAACGATGGCCGGCGCAAAAGAGATACGTAACAAGATCGGTAGTGTGAAAAACACTCAGAAGATCACTAAAGCGATGGAGATGGTTGCTGCGTCTAAAATGCGTAAATCGCAAGACGCTATGGAATCATCACGTCCATACGCACAAACAATGCGCAAAGTGATCGGTCATATCGCCCTTGGTAGCCTCGAATATAAGCATCCTTATTTAGAGGAGCGTGAGGCCAAGCGCGTAGGTTACATCATTGTTTCAACTGACCGTGGTCTGTGTGGCGGTTTGAACGTGAACTTGTTCAAACAAGCCATCGCAGGGATGAAGTCATGGTCAGATCAGGGAGCTGAGGTTGAACTGGCGCTGATTGGTGCTAAAGCGACAGCTTTCTTTAACAACTACGGCGGCCGTGTTGCGGCTCAGGTAACAGGTCTGGGCGATAAGCCTTCTGTTGATGAGCTGATCGGTACCGTAGGTGTGATGCTGAAGAAATATGATGAGGGCCAGCTGGACCGTTTGTATCTGGTGTACAACAAGTTTGTCAACACCATGGTTCAACAGCCAGTGATCGATCAATTGCTGCCTTTGCCTAAGTCAGAAGACGAAGAAATGAAACGCAGCCATGCTTGGGACTACATTTATGAGCCTGAGCCTAAACCTCTGCTGGATACCTTGCTGGTTCGCTATGTCGAATCTCAGGTCTATCAGGGTGTGGTCGAAAACCTTGCCTGTGAGCAAGCGGCCCGAATGGTTGCGATGAAAGCGGCAACGGATAACGCAGGTGATCTGATTGACGAACTGCAACTTGTGTACAACAAAGCCCGTCAGGCTGCGATTACACAAGAGCTGTCGGAAATCGTTTCCGGTGCATCCGCTGTTTAAGGCAAAGAATTAATAAGTTTAGAGGATTAACGATGGCTACAGGTAAGATCGTACAGATCATCGGTGCGGTAGTCGACGTAGAGTTTCCACAGGACTCTGTACCACAGGTATATGATGCCCTACACGTTGATGCCAAAGAAAAAGGTACGCTTGTACTGGAAGTTCAGCAGCAGCTGGGTGGCGGCGTAGTTCGTGGTATCGCCATGGGTAGTTCTGATGGTATGCGTCGTGGTCTGACTGTTGAAAATACAGGCCGACCAATTGAAGTACCGGTAGGTACAGCGACTCTGGGACGTATCATGAACGTTCTGGGTCAGCCTATTGACGAATGCGGTGCTATCGGTGAAGAAGAGCGTTACGCGATTCACCGTGCAGCACCAAGCTATGAAGAGCAGTCTAACGCGGTTGAACTGCTGGAAACCGGCGTAAAAGTTATCGACCTGGTTTGCCCATTCGCTAAGGGTGGTAAAATCGGCCTGTTCGGTGGTGCGGGTGTAGGTAAGACCGTCAACATGATGGAACTTATCAACAACATCGCCCTGAAACACTCAGGTCTGTCGGTATTTGCCGGTGTGGGTGAGCGTACCCGTGAAGGTAACGATTTCTACTACGAGATGCAGGAAGCCGGGGTTGTAAACCTGGAAAATCCAGCAGAATCAAAAGTAGCAATGGTTTACGGTCAGATGAACGAGCCACCGGGTAACCGTCTGCGCGTTGCACTGACTGGCCTGACCATGGCTGAGAAGTTCCGTGATGAAGGCCGTGATGTACTGCTGTTCATCGATAACATCTATCGTTATACCCTGGCCGGTACTGAAGTATCAGCACTGCTGGGTCGTATGCCATCTGCGGTAGGTTACCAGCCGACGCTGGCAGAAGAGATGGGTGTTCTTCAGGAGCGTATCACCTCGACGAAGACGGGTTCTATCACTTCTGTTCAGGCCGTTTACGTTCCTGCGGATGACTTGACTGACCCATCACCAGCGACCACGTTCGCCCACCTGGATGCGACCGTTGTACTGTCTCGTCAGATCGCTTCTCTGGGTCTGTACCCAGCGATCGACCCACTGGATTCTACATCGCGTATGCTGGATCCGCTGGTGGTTGGTCAGGAGCACTATGACATTGCACGTGGTGTCCAAAGCACCCTGCAGCGTTATAAAGAGCTGAAAGACATCATCGCAATCCTGGGTATGGACGAGCTGTCTGAAGACGACAAGCAAACTGTTGCCCGCGCACGTAAGATTGAGCGTTTCCTTACTCAGCCTTACCACGTAGCACAGGTCTTCACTGGCGACCCTGGTATCTATGTTCCTCTGAAAGATACCCTGCGCAGCTTCAAAGGCCTGCTGGCTGGCGAATACGATGATATTCCAGAGCAGGCATTCATGTACTGCGGCGCGATCGAAGACGCACTGGAAAACGCGAAGAAGCTGTAAGCTGAACAGGAGGCGATATGGCAGCGATAACTTTCCATCTGGACGTAGTAAGCGCAGAAAAGAGTCTTTTCTCTGGTCGTGCTGAAAATATCCAGGTGACCGGTAGCGAAGGTGAACTGGGTATTCACGCAGGCCACACCCCGCTGCTGACCGCTATCACGCCAGGAATGGTTCGGATCGTGAAACAACACGGTGGCGAGGAAGTCATTTACCTCTCCGGCGGTATGCTGGAAGTGCAGCCTGGTGCAGTGACTGTCCTGGCTGATACGGCAATCCGTGGTGTTGATCTGGACGCAGCCAAGGCTGAAGAAGCGAAACGTCAGGCTGAGGAGCGTATCCACAATCAGCATGGCGACATCGACTTCGCCCAAGCGGCCAGTGACCTGGCGAAAGCAATCGCCCAGCTTCGAGTGATCGAGCTGACCAGGCGTAAGCGTTAATCAGGTATCTGTGCAAAAAAGCGGCCTCAGGGTCGCTTTTTTTGCCTGAGGGCGGCGGAATGGCGCCCGACTGGCGGTGAAATGTCTTGGCTGAGTTCACAAAGCCGCGGTTTGTCTGTGTCTGCTGTGTCAATAATGATCGACAAAGACTTATATCGGACGCAGCGAGCCGATACAATGCATCCAGATATCTACCACATTGACAAGAAGGGACACTGATTCATGAGCTTCAGCGCTGTGATCCTGGCCGCGGGTAAAGGTACCCGCATGTATTCTGCTCTGCCGAAAGTTCTTCATACGCTGGCAGGTAAGCCGATGGTAAAACACGTAATCGATACCTGCAGTGATTTGGGGGCCGCGAATATTCATCTGGTGTATGGCCATGGCGGCGATCTGATGCAGGCGCGTCTGGCGGAAGAATCCGTAAACTGGGTACTTCAGGCTGAGCAGCTGGGCACCGGCCATGCCGTGAATCAGGCATCGGGTGATTTTGGGGATGATGAGCAGGTCCTGATTCTCTATGGCGATGTGCCCCTGATCAGTGGCGAAACGCTGGAGAACTTACTCCAGGCCCAGCCAGAAGGTGGTATTGGTCTGCTGACTGTGGTACTGGATGATCCGACTGGTTATGGCCGTATCGTGCGTGAAAATGATGCCGTTGTGGCTATTGTGGAGCAAAAAGATGCCACGCAAGCCCAACAGCACATTCGTGAAATCAACACAGGGGTCATGGTCGCCAATGGCGGTGATCTCAAGCGCTGGCTGAGCCAGCTGAAAAACGACAATGCGCAGGGTGAATATTATCTCACTGACGTGATTGCCATGGCTCATGCGGAAGGCCGTCATATCCAGGCGGTCCACCCGGCCTTAGCGGTTGAAGTGGAAGGCGTGAACAACCGCCTGCAACTGGCGCGTCTGGAGCGGGCTTACCAGTCTCTTCAGGCTGAGCGTTTGCTGGTACAAGGCGTGATGCTGCGTGACCCGGCCCGTTTTGATTTGCGCGGTACCCTGCAATGCGGCCAGGATGTCGAAATTGATGTCAATGTCATCATCGAAGGTCATGTCACCCTGGGTGACAATGTGGTGATCGGGGCGGGTTCGGTGCTGATTGACTGCGAAATCGATGATAACACCCTGGTGCGTCCTTACAGCATTATCGAAGGCGCGACGGTCGGGGAAGACTGTACGGTGGGGCCGTTTACCCGCCTGCGTCCGGGCGCTGAGCTGGTGGGGGATTCCCACGTCGGTAATTTCGTCGAAATGAAGCAATCCCGCCTCGGCAAAGGCTCTAAGGCCAGCCACCTGACGTACCTCGGTGATGCGCAAATCGGTGATCGGGTCAATATTGGCGCAGGCACCATCACCTGTAATTATGACGGTGCCAATAAGTTCCGGACTGAAATCGAAGACGATGTCTTTGTCGGTTCAGACACGCAGCTGATCGCCCCGGTGAAAATCGGTAAGGGTGCCACGATCGGGGCTGGGGCAACCATCAACCGCGATGTGGGTGATGGTGAGTTAGTGATTACTCGCGCGCCGGCTCGGACAATCAAAGGCTGGAAGCGTCCGGAAAAGCAAAAATAATCCGGTATGGTTAACAGACAGGCAGCGCTCAGGCGCTGCTTTTTTTGTCGTAAACTCAGCTTGCCGCACACCTTCTGGCCTGTCATCTTGGTATTTTCTTGATCTTACTTCTTTTGTTTTGCTATATTTGGTTTCAGTTCGAAACTTAAATCACAAGTAAAACTTACATGTCGAAACGAAACACTCAGCAGAGACGCCACGCCATCGTCGCTCTGGTTAATGAACAGGGCGAGGTCAGTGTCGATGCGCTGGCTCAGCAATTTGCCACTTCCGAAGTGACGATTCGTAAAGATCTTGCTGCCTTGGAGAAAGCCGGCCTGCTGCTGCGCCGCTATGGCGGCGCGATTGCCATGCCCTCAGAGATTGTGGCGGCGGGTCATGAACCGGAAGTTTCGATTCGAAAGCAAGCGATCGCCCAGGCTGCTGCAGCCCGTATCCGCGATCATAACCGCATTATTATCGACAGCGGCAGTACCACGGCCGCACTGATTGGCCTGCTCGGTGACAAGCAGGGCCTGATCGTGATGACCAACTCACTCAATGTCGCCAATGCCCTCAATGAGCTGGAAAACGAGCCGACCCTGCTGATGACGGGCGGCACCTGGGATCCGCATTCCGAGGCGTTTCAGGGCCAGGTCGCCGAGTCTGTCCTGCGCTCCTATGATTTTGATCAGCTGTTTATCGGTGCCGACGGCATTGATATCACGCGCGGGACCACCACTTTCAACGAACTGATCGGCCTGAGCCGGGTGATGGCCGAAGTCTCCCGTGAAGTGGTGGTCATGGTCGAATCGAGCAAAATCGGCCGCAAAATTCCGAATCTTGAATTGCCGTGGCACAGCATCAGCACCCTGATCACCGATGAAGGTCTGGATCCGGCTGCCAGGGCAGAAATCGAACAGCAAGGGGTGCAGGTGATCTGCGCCGCCGTCAAAGCATCCATCTAAATTTTTCAGGAGTATTTTCTATGTGTGGAATCGTCGGGGCGGTTGCCCAACGCGATGTGGCTGGCATTCTGATTGAAGGCTTGCGCCGGCTGGAATACCGGGGGTATGACTCTGCCGGTGTGGCTGTAGTCGGCAGCGACAATGCCCTGCAACGTGTTCGTCGTTTGGGTAAGGTGCAGGAACTGGCCGACGCCGTGGCCGCCAACCCGTTGTCGGGCGGCACCGGTATCGCCCATACGCGCTGGGCCACGCACGGTGAACCTTCCGAAGTCAATGCGCACCCGCATGTGTCCGGCGAGCACATCGCGATTGTCCATAACGGCATCATCGAAAATCACGAATCGCTGCGCACTGTGCTCACCGAGCGCGGCTATACCTTCGTGTCGCAGACAGATACCGAAGTGATTGCTCACCTGGTGGACTGGGAACTGCGCAGCGCCGACAACCTGCTGCAAGCGGTGCAAAAGACTGTGTCTCAGCTCGAAGGTGCCTATGGCACTGTGGTGATGGACAGCCGCGATCCGAGCCGGATTGTGGTGGCCCGCTCCGGCAGCCCGCTGGTGATCGGCTATGGCGTTGATGAGCATTTTGTTGCTTCTGACCAGCTGGCCCTGCTGCCGGTGACCCGCCGTTTTGCGTTCCTGGAAGAAGGGGATGTTGCCGAAGTGACCCGTTTTGAAGTGAACATCTTCGATAAGCAGGGTGAACCGGTTGAGCGTGAGATCAAAGAATCGGAAGTGTCGCACGATGCCGGTGACAAAGGTCAGTACCGCCATTACATGCTGAAAGAAATCTACGAACAGCCGGTGGCGCTGCAGCGCACTATGGCAGGCCGGCTGGCAAACGGTAAGGTGCTGGCATCCGCCTTTGGCGATAACGCCGAAGCCCTGCTGCAGAATGTGAAACACGTACAGATCATTGCCTGCGGCACCAGTTATCACGCCGGTCTGGTGGCGCGTTACTGGCTGGAGCAGTGGGCGGGCGTCTCCTGCAACGTCGAGATTGCCTCCGAGTTCCGTTACCGCAAATCCCACGTGTATGAGAACAGTTTGCTGGTCACCCTGTCCCAGTCAGGTGAAACCGCCGATACTCTGGCAGCGCTGCGTCTGGCGAAAGAAATGGGTTACATGGCCAGCCTGACCATCTGCAACGTGCCGGGCTCATCGCTGGTGCGTGAATCTGATCTGGCCTATATGATGAAAGCCGGTGCGGAGATCGGTGTGGCATCTACCAAAGCCTTCACCGTGCAGCTGGCCGGTTTGCTGATGCTGGTGGCGGCGATTGGCCGCGGTAAAACCATCGATGATGCGCTGGAAGCCAAGCTGGTGGCGGCACTGCAAAGCCTGCCGGCCAAAATTGAGCAGACGCTGGCCATGGCTGACGACATTGAAGCGCTGGCCGAAGATTTTGCCGACAAGCACCATGCCCTGTTCCTGGGTCGCGGTGAGCAGTCGCCGATTGCGATGGAAGGTGCGCTCAAGCTCAAAGAGATCTCCTACATCCACGCCGAAGCCTATGCCGCCGGTGAGCTGAAACACGGCCCGCTGGCCCTGATTGATGCCGACATGCCTGTGATTGTGGTGGCGCCGAACAACGAGCTGCTGGAAAAACTCAAGTCGAATGTTGAGGAAGTGCGTGCCCGTGGCGGCCTGATGTATGTGTTTGCCGATGTGAATGCCCACTTCGCCAGCGACGACACCATGACAGTACTGAACGTGCCGCACTGCGACGAGTTCATTGCGCCGATCCTCTACACCCTGCCGCTGCAGTTGCTGTCGTACTATGTCGCGCTGATCAAAGGCACGGATGTCGACCAGCCGCGCAACCTCGCCAAGTCGGTGACCGTGGAATAAGACCCAGCTGTCTTAGCCCTGAGATAAAGGCGTCAATTGTGGCGCCTTTGTTCGTTTTGCCCTTCGCCCCAACGCCCAGCGTCTATGATTTAGTACAGAAGTGACGTTTTTTGTTTGCGAAATCAGATGCTTTGGTTGAATTCTTCCTGTTTTGCGTTGCGCTTTGCAATCCTAAAACGTCTTCTTCTTTAACTGTTTGATTATCCTATAAAAATAAAAACACCTGAGTTGGCTGATTTTATGCTGACCTGTTTGGTCGGAACATATTGCAGTGGTGGAGGTATTGATGACAGATCCTAAAGCGACAATCGCCTCGCGGATCAAGGAAGCGCGAGAGTGGAAAGGCCTGACTCAGGTACACATGGCCCAGCAACTGGGGGTTGCCCGGCAAACTTATCTGGACCTGGAAACCGGTAAAACCGAACCGAAAGTACGTTTGTTGTCGGCGATTTCAGAAATCACCGAGCGACCGCTGACCTGGTTCGTGTACGGGGATGAAGGATTAGAAATTCTGGAAAGCGAATATAAAGAAGAAATTGACCGCTTGCTCCAGTATTTCAGCCGCCTGCCCCACTCGGCCCGGAATGTGATTTTGCAGCAGAGTATCAATCTGGCCGGTTTCATGGCGGAATATACCCGGGCGCTGACCCAGAAAGATAAATCCTGACGGGGTGAGAAAGGGAAATGAAAAGGGATACAGGTGAAAGAAAACAGCCCCGTTATATACGGGGCTGTGTCTTTCCGGCCGGTAGCTGACCGGCTGATTGACGTCTTCGATTACTGGGCAAGGAAAAACTGATAGGCCGGATTGCCAGTCTCGTCTTTCCACTGGTAACCCAGTTCCCGCAGATGGCTGGTGAAGGACAACAGATCATGATCTTCAAGTTCAAATCCGCATAACACCCGGCCGTAGTCGGCACCGTGGTTACGGTAATTGAACAGGCTGATGTTCCAGTGAGTGCCCAATGTGGTCAGGAATTTCAGCAGCGCCCCCGGGTATTCCGGAAACTCAAAGCTGTACAGACGCTCTTGCAGTGGCTTGGACGGGCGGCCGCCAATCATATAGCGCACGTGCACCTTGGCCATCTCATCATCCGACAGATCCACCACAGGATAACCGCCCTTGCGCAGATCGGTAATGATGCTTTCCAGCTCTTCCTGCCCCTGCAGCAAACGGACGCCGACAAACACATTGGCCAGGGTATCGTCGTTGTAGCGGTAGTTGAACTCAGTGACGGCCCTGCCGCCCAGCAGGTGGCAGAAATCAAGAAACGCACCCGGCCGTTCCGGCACAGTGACGGCCAGCAGGCCTTCGCGTTTTTCACCCAGTTCGCAACGCTCAGACACATAGCGCAAGCCGTGGAAGTTCAGGTTGGCGCCCGACAAGATCGATGCCAGCTGCTGGTCTTTCAACTGATGCTGCTCGCTGTATTTCTTCAGACCGGCCAGCGACAGTGCCCCTGACGGCTCGGCAATGGCGCGGGTATCTTCAAAAATGTCTTTGACGGCGGCGCAGATCTCGTCACTGCTGACCGTAATCACATCATCAAGATACTGCTGGCACAGCCGGAAGGTCTCGTCGCCGATCCGTTTTACCGCCACCCCGTCGGCAAACTGGCCTACCTGATCCAGGGTGACCGGCTCACCGGCATCCAGCGCGGCCCGCAGACAGGCGGAATCCTCGGCTTCGACACCAATGATCTTGATTTCCGGCATCAGCTGTTTGAGCAGCACCGACACCCCGGCGGCCAGGCCGCCGCCACCGACGGGCACAAAAACATAATCGAGGTGGCCGTTTTGCTGCACCAGCTCAATGCCGATGGTGCCCTGCCCGGCAATTACTGCCGGGTGGTCGAACGGCGGAATAAAGGTGAATTGGTGCTTCTCAGCCAGTTCAATGGCGTAGGTTTTGGCTTCATCAAAATTGCTGCCATGCAGCACCACTTCGCCGCCGAAGCTTTTGACCGCTTCCACCTTGATATCCGGAGTGGTGCGCGGCATCACAATCACGGCTTTGACGTCCAGCTGGCGGGCTGACAATGCCAGACCCTGCGCATGATTGCCCGCGGATGCGGCAATCACACCGGCCTGGCGTTGTGCTGCGGTCAGCTGAGACATCATGTTGTAAGCGCCACGAAGTTTGAATGAGTGCACTGGCTGGCGGTCTTCGCGCTTGATCTGGATACGGTTCCCCAAACGCTTGGATAACCTTTCCATGTCCTGCAGCGGCGTGACCAGCGCCACCTCGTATACCGGGGCCCGCAGGGTTTCCCTTAAATAGTCAGCGCCGCTGAGAAACTCAGCAGCCCTGGCCTGTGTCACCTCACTCATCATACTTACCCTTCCAGTTTGGATTTGTCGCGGACTGCGCCTTTATCGGCACTGGTCGCCAGGTTGGCGTAGGCACGCAGAGCAAAGGAGACGCTGCGCTGACGATCGACCGGTTTCCAGCCGCGCTGATCGGCAGCGGCACGGCGCTGTGCCAGGGTGGCGTCGTCCACATTCAGCTCGATGCCGCGGTTCGGGATGTCGATGGTGATCAGATCGCCGTCTTCAATCAGGCCGATGGTGCCGCCATTGGCCGCTTCCGGTGATACGTGGCCAATCGACAGGCCGCTGGTGCCGCCGGAGAAACGGCCGTCGGTGATCAGGGCGCATTCTTTACCCAGTCCCATCGACTTGAGATAAGTGGTCGGATACAGCATTTCCTGCATGCCCGGGCCGCCTTTCGGGCCTTCATAACGAATCACCACCACATCACCGGCTTTGACCTTGCCGCCTAAAATACCTTCAACCGCGGTTTCCTGGCTCTCGAACACCACGGCCGGGCCTTTGAAGGTCAGGCAGCTTTCATCAACGCCCGCGGTTTTCACGATACAGCCGTCAACCGCCATGTTGCCCGACAGCACAGCCAAGCCGCCGTCCTGGCTGAAAGCGTGTGCTTTGCTGCGGATACAGCCGTTCTCGCGATCGTCATCCAGGGTGTCCCAGCGGCAGTCCTGTGAGAAAGCCTGGGTGGTCCGGATTCCGGCCGGACCGGCGCGGAAGAAGGTGGCCACCGCTTCAGAGTCGGTTTGTTTGATGTCGTACTGGGCCAGGGCTTCTGACAGCGTCATGCCCAGCACGTTGGGAACGTCTGAGTGCAGCAGGCCGGCACGGTCCAGTTCACCCAGAATGCCGTACACGCCCCCGGCGCGGTGAACATCTTCCATGTGGTATTTCTGCGTTGACGGCGCCACTTTACACAGATGCGGCACCCGGCGGGACATGCGGTCGATGTCTTCCATGGTGAAGTCGATCTCGCCTTCCTGCGCCGCCGCCAGCAGGTGGAGTACGGTATTGGTGGAGCCGCCCATGGCAATATCCAGTGCCATGGCATTTTCGAAGGCTTTCTTGCTGGCGATATTGCGCGGCAGCACGCTGTCGTCGTCCTGCTCATAGTAACGCTTGGTCAGACCGACAATGCGCTGACCGGCTGTGATGAACAGCGCTTTCCGATCGGCATGGGTGGCCAGGCAGGAGCCGTTGCCCGGCTGGCTCAGACCCAGGGCTTCGGTCAGGCAGTTCATCGAGTTGGCGGTGAACATGCCTGAGCAGGATCCGCAAGTCGGGCAGGCTGAGCGCTCGATCTGCTCGCTTTGCTCGTCAGAGACTTTCGGATCGGCGCCCTGGATCATGGCATCGACCAGATCCAGTTTCAGGATCTGATCGGACAGTTTGGTCTTCCCGGCTTCCATCGGGCCGCCGGAGACGAAGATCACCGGAATATTGAGGCGCATGGACGCCATCAGCATCCCCGGGGTGATCTTATCGCAGTTGGAGATACAGACCATGGCGTCGGCACAGTGGGCATTGACCATGTATTCGACCGAGTCGGCAATCAGCTCGCGCGACGGCAGGGAATACAGCATGCCGCCGTGGCCCATGGCAATCCCGTCATCAACGGCAATGGTGTTGAATTCTTTGGCAATCCCACCGGCTTTCTCGATTTCAGCGGCAACCAGCTGGCCCAGATCTTTCAGGTGAACATGGCCTGGTACGAACTGGGTGAAGGAGTTGACGACGGCGATGATAGGTTTGCCAAAATCTTCATCTTTGACGCCGGTGGCACGCCACAGGGCGCGGGCACCCGCCATATTACGGCCGTGGGTGGTGGTGGCTGAACGGTACTTAGGCATAACGTGAAATTCCTTTTGGCCGCCGGTGCCGTCTGACACCAGCGGGGACATTGCTTCTCTTGCTTTTAAGTGTGGCTTATTTTGCCGGATATACAGGATCCAGCCAGCCCCACTTGTCTTCAGTCTGGCCGTTGAACAGGCCAAAGAAAGCCGCCTGAATCTTTTCAGTGATCGGGCCGCGTTTGCCTTCGCCGACGGTGATCTGATCCACACTGCGTACCGGGACGATTTCCGCCGCGGTGCCGGTCATGAAGACTTCATCGGCCAGATACAGCGCCTCGCGGGCAATGTTTTCTTCGCGGATCTCATAACCCATGTCTTTGGCCAGGGTCACGATGGCATCGCGGGTAATGCCCGGCAGAATGGCGCTGGTGGCCGGTGGGGTTGAAATCACCCCGTTGCGGATCACAAAGATGTTCTCACCGGCGCCTTCTGAGAGGTAACCGCGCACATCCAGTGCAATGCCTTCGGCATAACCGTGACGACGGGCTTCACCACCGACTAACAGCGAAGACAGGTAGTTACCGCCCGCTTTGGCGGCGGTCGGAATGGTATTCGGTGCGGCGCGGTTCCAGCTCGACACCATGGCATCGACCCCGTTGGCCAGTGCTTCTTCACCCAGATACGAGCCCCAGGAGAACGCCGCGATGATCAGATCCATTTCCGTGCCGTTCGGCGGACAGACACCCAGACCCACGTTCGGCACATAGCCCAGCGGACGGATATAGGCAGAGTTGAGTTTGTTGGCGCGCAGCGTTTCGCGGCAGGCTTCCATCAGCTCATCAACCGTGTAAGGGATCGGGAAGCGGTAGATCTTGGCAGAATCTTTCAGTCGGGCCATGTGTTCACGGTGACGAAAGACCACTGGGCCATTTGGTGTGTCGTAACAACGAATGCCTTCAAATACCGAGGTGCCGTAGTGCATCGCGTGCGTCAGCACGTGCACTTTCGCGTCTGCCCAAGGCACCATGTCGCCGTTAAACCAAATGTAATCTGCTGTGTTTGCCATTGTGTAATCCTTTCGTTATGCGCTGATTTGTTGTTTTTGTTGTTGCTCTAAAATGGTGACGCCGTTGACATCCCACAGTTTGTCCAGCTGGTGATAGAGGGCACTGATGGGACGCTCGCTGTCGACCGTGACTTCAATGTCGACGGACTGACAATCTTCACTATGCGCCATTGAAAACTGTTTTACCATGAATCCGCGGTGGCGTGTGATTCTTAGAACACGTTCCAGTAATTCCGGACGGCTGGTGGCTTGGATAGTCAGGGTGTGCTGGGTCATACAGGTTCCTCCATCATGTCGTGGTTGGCACCACCGGGTGGAACCAGCGGCCAGACGTTATCAGCTTCAGAAATGGCAACGTGCAGCAGGTAGGCTGTCTCGCTGGCCAGTAGGGTATCTAATGCAGGACCGACTTCTTCCTTGCGGGTAATGGTCTGGCCCGGAATGCCGAAGGCACTGGCCAGGGTGACGAAATCCGGGTTATCGGACAGATTGGTTTCGCTGTAGCGGCCGTCAAAGAACAGCTCCTGCCACTGGCGCACCATGCCCAGGCGCTGGTTGTCCAGCAGTACAATCTTGACCGGCAGGCCGAGACGGCGAATGGTGCCCAGTTCCTGCACATTCATCATGAAAGAGCCGTCGCCCGACACCAGTATCGACTGATCGTCCGGACGGGACAGCTTGGCGCCGATCGCGGCCGGCAGGCCAAAGCCCATCGTACCTAACCCGGCGGAGGTCAGCAGATTCTGCGGCTGTCTGTGGGTCATGTGCTGGGCCACCCACATCTGGTGCTGGCCGACATCGGTACTGATCACAGTGTTGTCGTCCATCTTGTCTGACAGCTGCTTGAGCAGCAGCGGTGCGAAAATGCGCTCACCCGGATGATCATAGCGCCAGCCGTTGTCTGCCATCAGGCTGCTGAGGTGTTGTTGCCAGGGCGCGAGAGAGAGCGGACGGGCCAGTTGCGGCAGCACAGTGTTGATATCGCAACGCAAAGCGGCATGGGCCTGGCGCAGTTTGCCCAGCTCTGCGGTATCGATATCCAGATGGACCACTTTGGCATGCGGTGCGAAGGTATCCAGTTTGCCGGTCACCCTGTCATCGAAACGGGCGCCGACCGCAATCAGCAAATCGGCTTCCTGGACTGCCAGGTTGGCCGCTTTGGTGCCGTGCATCCCCAGCATGCCCAGGTGGTACGGGTAGTTTTTCTCAACACAGCCCAGCCCTTTCAGGGTCGAGACTGCCGGCATGTGCGTGATGTCGAGAAACTCGCGCACGCTGGCCACGGCATCTGCCAGCTGTACCCCGCCACCGACATAAAGAATAGGACGCTGGCTGTCGGCAATGAGCTGCTGAGCCAGGGCAAACTGTGCGGGATCGGTCTCGGGCAATGCTGGTAATTCGTGCAGTGGGGCAAGCGGGTGTTCGATGGCGGCGATTTGTACATCTTTGGCGATATCCACCAGCACAGGGCCCGGTCGTCCGCTTTGTGCCACTTCGAAGGCCTCGCTCAGGACCGCGGGTAAATCTGCCGGATCAGTCACCAGAAAACTGTGCTTGGTGCACGACAGTGACATCCCCAGCACATCGACTTCCTGGAACGCGTCAGTGCCTATCATCGGGCTGGCAACCTGACCTGTGATAGCCACGAGCGGGATGGAATCGAGCATCGCGTCGGCCAGTCCGGTGATCAGATTGGTGGCGCCTGGTCCTGAGGTAGCCAGGCAAACACCGATGCCTTTGCTGGCTCTGGCATATCCGATAGCGGCGATGGCGGCACCCTGCTCATGGCGGCACAGGACGTGCCTGACGCCGCCATCGTACAAGGCATCGTAAATCGGCATGATGGCACCGCCCGGATATCCGAAGACTGTGCTCACCCCCTGTTGTTTCAAGGCTTCTACTACTAACTCTGCGCCTGTCATCATGGCTCCCTGTTTCTTGATGACCTCTGCCAGTGCTGCGGTTTATTGGAATAGTGCAGTCTGTCTGGCATCAGGTATGAAAAAGCCCCCGGACCTTGTCGGTGCGGGGGCTTTTTCTGCGTGTGTTTGCGTTTGTGCTATTTTACGCCTGCCAGCCCCCGTCGCGGTGAAATAATCACCACGATGACGTTAATAATGAGGACCAGTAGGTTAACGTTGAATAGCATTGGCTTGTCTGTCCAAAATTCTTGTTTATGTGTTGTTCGCCCTTAGTCTTAACACAGACATTCGTCGCATGACAAGAAATTTGTTGTGGTTATTTTCAATCCGCCTTGGATATCTTGCGTACATTGTGCTGATAAAACGTATTTATCCAGTGATATGGCAGTTAATTAATTTATTGAGAGGTTGAAAATGACGCTGGCGATAGTTCACAGCAGGGCTTGTGTCGGGGTGGATGCGCCGGCGGTTACCATCGAGGTTCACCTTAGTAATGGCCTGCCGGCGGTCAATTTGGTGGGGTTGCCTGAGACCACAGTGAAGGAGGCCAGAGACCGAGTCAGAAGCGCGATCGTGAATGCCAATTTCGAATTTCCGTCGCGACGGATCACGGTCAATCTGGCTCCGGCCGATTTGCCCAAAGAGGGCGGGCGGTTTGATTTACCCATCGCGCTGGGCATTTTGGCCGCATCGGGTCAGATCCCCGACACGAAGCTGCACGATCATGAATTTTTGGGCGAGTTGGCCCTGTCCGGCGAGTTACGTGCCGTCAAAGGCGCGCTGCCGGCGGCGCTGGCCGCTAAGCAGCAGAACCGCTGCCTGGTGCTGCCCGATGCCAATGGCGATCAGGCGGCGCTGGTGGGCCGGGATAAACACAAATCTGCAGCCAGCTTACTGGCCGTGTGTGCCTATCTGTGTGGTCAGGAAGCGCTGTCGCTGCATTGTCGCGCGCCCGGTCAGGCGCTGCCGAAGGTACATGGCCGCGATATGCAGGACATCATCGGCCAGCAGCAGGGTAAAAGGGCGCTGGAGATCGCCGCGGCAGGCGGCCACAACCTATTGTTCGTCGGCCCGCCGGGCACCGGCAAGACCATGCTGGCCTCGCGATTGTGCGATTTGCTGCCGGAGATGGATGTTGAGGAAGCACTGGAAACCGCTGCCATTACTTCTCTGACCGCTCAGTCGCTCCATGCCGGTAACTGGCGCAACCGTCCGTTTCGCGCCCCGCATCATTCCAGCTCAATGGCGGCGCTGGTGGGCGGCGGCTCCATCCCCCGCCCCGGTGAAATTTCGCTGGCTCATAACGGGATTTTGTTTTTAGATGAAATGCCGGAGTTTGAGCGAAAAGTGCTGGATTCTTTGCGGGAACCGCTGGAATCTGGCGAGATCGTGATTTCCCGGGCCACCAGCAAAACCACCTTTCCGGCCCGGTTCCAGCTCATTGGCGCCCTCAATCCCAGCCCGACCGGCTACTACGAAGGCAGCCAGACCCGCACCAATCCGCAGGCGATCCTGCGCTATCTGGGGCGTTTGTCCGGCCCGTTGCTGGACCGGTTTGATATGTCGATTGAGATCCCCGCCCTACCCCGAGGCACCCTGGCACAGGGTGGCGACAGAGGGGAAACCACCGGGGTGATCAAAGCACGGGTGCAGGAAGCACGGGACCGGATGCACAGCCGCGGCGGCAAGATCAACGCCCTGCTCGGGACCCGCGAACTGGACCTGCACTGCGCACTGACCAAAGCCGACGCTGAGTTTCTCGAAACCGCGCTGCACCAGCTCGGCCTGTCAATCCGCGCCTATCACCGGATCATCAAAGTCGCCCGCACTATCGCCGATCTGGCCGGTAAACCTGAGATTGAACGGGCCCATCTGGCCGAAGCCTTAGGCTATCGCGCCATGGATCGGTTGCTGAAGCAGATCACCAGCCAGGTGGTGTGATTACCTGGGAGAGAATAAACGCTGTGTAAAACAGGCTAATTATGGTTAAATTATATGGTTTTGATTTCATATGGGTTTTGGTTTGATGAAGTACTTGTTTGTATGGACTGTTCTTTTTTTCCTTTTTCAGTATCAGCGGATGCTCATGCAGAATCCGCTGAAAAGCTCATCGAAGCTTTGAATATTGGTGAGTCAATAGATGTAACAGTGGAAGGTCTTAGATCTATAGCCTTAAGCCAATATGCGCAGTTTATTGATGTTGATAATAAAGAGGAAGCATCGTTAGCGGTTAGTTATAGTTATATGCATAAGCAAGTTTTATCCGAATTTTATCATTCAAAAAAAGTAATGAACTTAATTTTTACGCTTTATAAGGAAGCATTTACAAAAGAGGAACTGGATGAAATAATTGATTTTTATATGTCCTCTACGGGTAAAAGACTAGTTCAAGAACTACCTCGGATACAACAAAAGATGCAACCAGTGATGATTTCTGAAGTGAAACAACTTCAGCCAGTAACGGATGGTCTTATGGTCGAGTTTAAAGAAGAATTACAAAGAATGAGAGACAGTAACCGTTAATACTGTGATAAAAATCACTGAGGTTATAAAGGATATTGGCTGGGATGATATATAGAGAGAAGAAATCGAAACTAAAAGATTATCCATTTTCCATCGCTGAAGGCCGAACAAAGTTTCACCGATTTTTACGTATTACATTAATGAATATAGCGTTTGCAATTGATGGTGTTTTGATCGCAATTTTTATCAATATGATCCCTAGCTTATTTGGCATTGAGATTGATGCCCCTGTCATGAATATGACAAATAAGTGGGTGGTTATTGGTCTTATTTTTCTGATAGGTTTGGGTTTTGTTTTCTTGATGTATTATTCTTTGCGAGCCTGTGACTGGGTCTGCAAACAGCTCAGGATCTAGTGGTTGTTTATTTTGATGATGCATCAAGATACAAAAAAGGGCCTTTCGGCCCTTTTTCACAGAAAAAACAAACTTACTGCTTGAGCAGGAAGTTGATCAGCTCGAAGTATTCATCGGCGGATTTCACTTTGTCGGTTTTCACCAGGTATTTGTTGTTGACCACCACGGCTGGGACACCGGTCAGGCCGCTGTCGCGGAACCCTTTGTTGAAACGGTTGACCATTGAGTTGACGGCGAAGCTGTTGAAGGCGCCGTCGAAGTCTTCGGCTTTCACGCCGTTATCGAGAAAGATCTGGCGCAGCTCTTCATCGTTGCGCGGCGGTTTGTTTGCCTGATGGATTTGGCTGAACAGTACCGGGATCATTTTGTCATCAATCCCCAGAGTGACCGAGGTCGCGTAAGCCTTGCTCATCGAGGTGCCCATGTTGCCGCCCATGAAGGAGACATGGCTTTTCTGGAACTTGGCGTTGTCCGGGATTTTGGTTTTCAGCTGCTGAATCAGCGGTTCAAAGTTGAAGCAGTGCGGGCAGTAAAACGAGAAAAACTCGTTCACCACAGGTGTGGATGATTTCGGCAGTTCCAGCACCTGGTAGTAATCGCCTTCGCTAAACTTGGCGGCGTGGGCAGAAAGAAAGCAGCGCCGCTGTTGCCAGCGCAAAAAGTGTTTTCAACATGTAAGGGTTCTCCCTGAAAAATCAATACAATACCTTTTACAGGTACGGCTGTTCGGATTCAAGTCAGACTGATTACCATTGCGGCATCAGCTGCAGTGGCGGCTCTTCAAGGGCAGCCAGTTGTTCTTTGATGGCCAGTACCTGACCTTCCCAGTATTTTGCATCAGCAAACCAGGGGAATGCACGCGGGAAAGCCGGATCCTGCCAGCGTTTTGCTAGCCATGCCATGTAATGCACCAATCTAAGACCGCGTAATGGTTCAATAAGTTGCAATTCACGGGGATCAAAATCGGCAAATTCGCCATACGCTTCCAGCAGGGTGTCCAGCTGCATCAGCTGATCCTGGCGGCTGCCGTTGAGCAGCATCCACAAATCCTGCACCGCCGGCCCGTTTCGCGCATCATCCAGATCGACAAACAGCGGGCCGTCGCGCCACAGTATGTTGCCCGGATGACAGTCGCCGTGAATCCGCTGCGACTGCCAGTCGCTGTGCCAGCGCTCACTCAGTAAGGCGATCAGGCGGTCCAGATCGCCGAAAAAGGCCGATTCCAGATGCGTCGGGATAAACCCGGACTGCTCCAGGACGAGCCGGGGCTGAACCAGATATTCTTCCAGGCCGATGGTCGGTCTGTGGCTGAACAGGGTGTGCTGACCGACTTTGTGGATGCGGCCCAGGAAGCGGCCGACCTGCTCAAGCTGATCCACATTATCGACTTCAAACTGGCGGCCGCCGACGCTGGGAAACAGCGCGAAACGGTGGTGTTCATAGTGATGCAGGGTTTGGCCGTTGATTGCCAGGGGCGCAGCCAGCGGAATTTCCTGCGCAGCCAGTTCGGCGGCGAAGTCATGTTCTTCCTGGATCTGGGCATCACTCCATCGCTGCGGACGGTAGAATTTGGCGACGTAGCGGCGGCCGTCATCACTGCTGAACTGGTAGACCCGGTTTTCATAACTGTTGAGGGGCAAGAGTCCCGATGAGGCATAGACGCCTGTGCTCTCGAGCGCATTGAGCAGTAAGTCCGGGGTCAGATCAGCAAAGCTGAAATCATCAAGTGCTGTCATAGTGTTACAGCCATGGTTATAAATGTCGCATCAGTATACAGCATAATGAAAAAGGGCCGTAATCGGCCCTTTATTTACGGATTGGTGGCGTGAGAGGCTTTTAGCGTAACTCGCCGATAAAGCGGCTGTCGGTCACCAGACGACGCGTTTCCTCGCTGCCCTGATGCTCCATGATAAACCGGATGTCGACAATCGGCCGCTCCAGCTCATACGGGTCAACCCCCAGACTGATCGGCAGGGTAAACACTTCACCGGCATTCACCGTCACTTGTTGAGGGCCATACCATTGGGCATTGTCCAGACCTTCAACCCGCAGCTGATACGTGGCATCCTGCTGAGTCTTGTTGAGGATTTTCAGGGTGTAGGTATTCTCGACCAGCCCCTCGGTATTGATACGGAACAGCTGGTTACGGTCGCGGATCACATCCAGTCCCATGGGCTGTACGGAAACCACCAGGTAGGCCATCAGGCCGAACATCGCCAGCATCACAGCGCCGTAGCCGATCAGTTTTGGCCGCATGATATGGGTTTTCTTGCCTTCCAGCTTGTGCTCTGTGGTGTAAGTGATCAGATCGCGCGGATAGCCCATTTTGTCCATCGTCTGGTTACAGGCATCGACACAGGCACCGCAGTTGATGCATTCGTACTGCAGGCCGTCCCGGATATCAATGCCGGTCGGGCATACCTGGACGCAGAGGTTACAGTCGATACAGTCGCCCAGCCCCTGTGCTTTATGATCGGTTTTGCGCGAGCGCGGGCCGCGTTTTTCGCCCCGGGCGGCATCATAGCCGACGATATAGGTGTCTTTGTCGAACATGGCGGACTGGAATCTGGCATACGGACACATGTGAATACAGACGATAGAGCGCATCCAGCCCGCGTTGCCATAGGTGCAGAAGGTGAAGAACAGCACCCAGAACACGGCCAGGAAGCTGGCACTAAAGGTGAAGAAGCCGGGAACTAATTCACGGATCGGCAGAAAATAGCCGACGAAGGTCAGGCCGCTGATCAGGGCGACCACCAGCCAGGCTATGTGCTTGAGGGTTTTGCGCACAATCAGTTCGGAGGTCAGTGCTTTGCTGTCCTGAGTGCGGCGCTTGTTGGCCGGCCCTTCCAGTTTTTCCTCGAACCAGATGTAGATGAAGGTCCAGACCGTTTGCGGGCACATATAACCGCACCAGACCCGGCCGAGAAAAGTGGTGACAAAAAACAGCGCAAAGGCCGCGACCATCAGCAGGCTGGCCAGTAACATCAGATCCTGAGGCCAGAAAGTTGTCCCGAAAATGTTGAACTGCTGGCGGCCGATATCAAGCAAAATCGCCTGCCTGCCATTGTAGGTGATCCACGGCAATATCAGGAACAGGCCCATCATTAACCACCCCATACGTTGGCGCAGCTGCTGATAAACCCCTTTCATGGCCCGCACATAAATCCGGTTGCTCGGGTTGAAGCGGTCGTCGCCGCCTTTATGGGTCTTAGGGTTGTACTCTTTGGGAGTGACATCCTTGATTTTGATTCTCTCTTGGTTCATGGCATTGCATTCCTTGGGCTAGCCAGTCTGTACGCTGGCAGATGTGCCCGGGTGCATCGCCTGGGCAATCATAAATTCAGGTGCGATTGCTCCTGATAGTAATAAGCTCGGATTATACCTTATCTAACTGGTTGAATATTCTACCTCGCTCAAAAAATGCGCTTAAGGTTTTTAGGGTTATTTGATGATCCCTCTGGCTTTGAGCAGGGCGGTTTTAAAATCGGGCTCGCAGTCTTTCGCCAGGCCAGGAATCATAGCCTCTTGCTTTTCCTGTCGCATTTTCAGCTGATAAATCAGCATATCATCGCTCACATCGATCAGTTGGCCCTGAAATCCGGCTTCGTTTGCCAGCTGTGCCATGACCCCGCTCAGGCTTAAATCCGGGTACTGCTGCCAGTAAGGTTTGAGAAGTGCCAGCATTTCGGTCATGCGGTGCTCAGCCATGGTCCGGCTCCTTTGTTAAGCTTACTTTTAGTGTGGATTATACCAGACGGTGATGTCAGAACCCAAACGCTGTCAGTTTCAGCGCATGCCTTGCTGAACCCCAATTGGCTATATAAACTGGTTTCATACTCACAATGGATGACGACGGACAAGGAGTCATGATGTCGCTTTTTCACAGAACACTGGCCAGTTTAGGTTTGGGGGGCGCCAGAGTCGATACAGTGCTGGAAACCGAAGTGTTGATCCCGGGTCAGGCTCTGCCCGTTCGTATTGAGGTCAAAGGCGGAAAAGTTGCGCAGGCGGTGGATAATGTGCATTTGTATCTGTGCTGCAGCTTTGAAGATGAGCAGGCTGTCAGTCGGGGGGACAGCGAGCGGCGGATGGAAAAAGTCACCCGAACGCACACCCTGGCCCAGTGGCATTTGCCACAGGCCTTTACCCTGGCTGCCGGTGAAGCGCGTCAGTTTGACTGCCGGTTTGAATTGCCGCTCAACACCCCAATCACTATCGGCTATTCGGGCGTGTGGCTGGAAACGCACCTGGATGTGCCCTCGGCCTTGGATCCCAAAGATAAAGATTCCCTGACCGTGCGGCCGGATCGGTTGCTGGACGGCGTGTTCACTGCCCTTGAGCAAGCGGGACTGCGAATCTTACAGGTGGAATGCGAAGCGGTGCGCGGGTTTGAACTGCCCTTTGTGCAGGTGTTTGAGTTTGTGCCTGTGTCCGGTCCTTTTCACGGCCGCTGGCGTGAACTGGAGCTGATCACTCAGCGTGACGATGACTGCCTCAGGCTGTGGTTCTCGATTGATCGCCGCCAGCGCGGGGTGGGCGGTTTGTTGTCCGGCCTGCTCGGCAGCAGCGAGCTCAAACGACAGTTGCGGTTGCCGTTGGATTTGTCCCCGTCAGAAGCCGGAGAGCGGATGCTGCAGTATCTGGAGCAGGTCGATGATCTGTGATCAATCGTGAATCTGGCGATCAATATCTTCATCCAAGCGCGATAAAATTCAGCTTACACGTGTAAGCTAAACTGTGCCATACTGCTGGAAAGTACAGAAGATAACGGATTGCTTTACATGGTTGAACCACAAAAAATAACGTACTCGGCAGCCGAGGAAACCGCCAACAGCCTCAGTCACGGGGCCGGTATGGTGTTTGGTATCGTTGCGCTGGTGATGCTCTTGATGCGGGCGGTCGAAGTGAATGCTGATGCGCTCAGTGTGGCCAGCCTGAGTATTTATGGCGCCAGTATCATTTTATTGTATCTGGCCTCCACCCTGTATCACGCCATTCCGTTTGCGCGGGCCAAACGCGTGCTGAAAACCCTGGATCACTGCGCGATTTACCTGCTGATTGCCGGTACGTATACCCCTTTCCTGCTGATTACCCTGCGAACGCCGCTGGCGGTGACGCTGATGGCCGTGATCTGGACGGTCGCCTTGCTGGGGATCATGTTCAAAGTGGTGTTTATCTACCACTTTAAGCGCTTGTCTCTGGTGATCTATCTGGCGATGGGATGGCTGTCGCTGGTAGCCGTGTATCCGCTGGCGATGGCCATGTCGGCGGCCGGACTGATCTGGCTGGCCGTGGGCGGTGTGGTGTATTCCCTTGGCGTGGTGTTCTACGTCAATCAACGGATTCCCTACAATCACGCCATCTGGCACCTGTTTGTGCTGGGCGGCACGGTTTGCCATTTTCTGGCGATTTACTGGTATGTGGCGCCAGCGGCCGGGCTGCCGGGCTAACCCGGCCATGCACCACGGATCAGTTTTTCCAGAAGGCCGGGAATGCCAAGACCAGTACGGTCAGGATTTCTAAGCGGCCCATCAGCATGCCAAGGCTGAGGATCCATTTGGCGGCATCCGGCAGGGAGGCGAAATTACCGGTCGGGCCAATCATCGTCCCCATGCCCGGCCCTACATTGGCCACGGCTGTCACCGAGCCGCTGATGCTGGTGATCGGATCCAGTCCCAGCATGGCCAGTAAAGCGGCAATGATGATGATGGTCATGATGAAAGTCAGGGCGAAGGCCACCACAGAGCGGACAATCGCATCCGTCACCGGTCTTTGATTATATCGCTGAATAAACACCCCGGACGGGTGAATCAGCTGCATCAGCTGTTTGCGCAGCAAGGCGATGGCAACCTGAAAACGGAACACTTTGAAGCCGCCGGCCGTCGATCCTGAGCAGCCACCGACCAGCATCATGAAAGCAAACACCACGGTCGGAAACGCGCCCCAGGCGGTAAAATCTTCCAGCCCGAATCCTGTGGTGGTGACCACTGAAACGATATTGAACATGGCGACCCGAATGGCATGACTGAAGTCATAACCATCCTGCCAGCACAGCCAGAGGGCAACCATCAGGCTGACGATCAGCACAGTGATCGTATAACCCCGGACCTGTGCATCCCGAAATAATGACGCCGGCTGTTTTTTGCGCAGCATCTGCACAAAGAGCAGAAACGGCAGTCCGCCGGCAAACATAAACACAATGGCGACCCAGTGCGCGGCCGGTGAGAAGTGGTTCATCGAGCTGTCTGAAGTGGAATAGCCACCGGTGGATAAGGTGGTGAACGCATGATTGACCGCATCAAATGTGTTCATGCCCGCTGCCATAAAACCGAGAATGCACATCGCCGTGAGGCTGAGATAAACAATCACAATATTGGTGGCTACGTTTTTGGTGCGCGGCGAGCTTTTTTCCGACCAGTCCGAGGATTCGGTCTGGAACAGGCGCATCCCGCCAACGTTGAGCATCGGCAGAATGGCGACCCCCATCACGATAAAGCCGATCCCGCCCAGCCATTGCAGGGTGGAGCGCCACAACAGAATGCTGGGGGCCATGTCATCGAGACCGCTCAGTACCGTTGATCCTGTGGTGGTGATGCCCGACATGGTTTCGAAATAGGCGTCGGTAAAGCTGATGTGGTTGATCAGCATAAAGGGGAGCGCGGCAAAGGCACTGGCCACCGTCCAGACCAGAGTGGTCAGCAGGAACATGTCCCTGACCCCGAGCTTGAAATCTGTGACTTTTCCGAATGTCAGGCAAGCAAAGGCCACGATATGGGTAATGATAACCGCGGTCGCAAAATCAATGAAGCCGCCCGTACCGGTCAGAAAAGCCAGTATGGTGGGCAGGTACATGAACAGGGCGATCTTGGACAAGACCAGCCCTATGACAAAAATGATCGGACGAAGATTAACCATAGCTGCTCAGAGAAAGAAAGGACTGGGCTGGAACAGGCGTTCTACATCCGGGATGTACTTCTTGTCGACCAGGAACATGACCACGTGGTCGTCCTGCTCTATCACGGTACGGTCGTGGGCAATCAGCACTTCTTCGCCGCGCACGATGGCGCCAATGGTGGTGCCCGGCGGCAGCTTGATATCCCCGATGGCTTTGCCAACCACTTTGGAGGTGCTGGCATCGCCGTGCGCGATGGCTTCAATCGCTTCTGCCGCGCCGCGCCGCAGCGAGGAAACGTTGACGATATCGGCTTTACGCACATGGGTCAGCAAAGCAGAAATCGTGGCCTGCTGCGGTGAAATTGCGATATCGATTGTGCCGCCCTGCACCAGATCGACATACGCGCCGCGCTGGATAAGCACCATCACCTTCTTGGCACCCATGCGTTTGGCCAGCATGGCCGACATGATATTGGCTTCGTCATCGTTGGTGACGGCGATGAAGACGTCGATCTGCTCGATATGCTCTTCGCTCAGCAGTTCCTGATCAGAAGCGTCACCACAGAAGACGATGGTGTTGGTCAGCATTTCCGATAAGCTTTCTGCGCGCTGCGGGTTGTGTTCGATCAGCTTGACGCTGTAGCTGTTTTCCAGCCGTTTGGCCAAACCGGCGCCGATGTTGCCGCCCCCGACGATCATCAGGCGTTTGTACGGTTTTTCCAGACGCTGCAGCTCACTCATCACTGAGCGGATATGGTTGCTGGCGGCGACGAAAAACACTTCATCATCGGCTTCGATAATGGTGGTTCCCTGCGGACGGATCGGTCGCCCCTGACGGAAAATTGCTGCGACACGGGTATCGACGTGCGGCATGTGCTCGCGCAGCGCGGACAGTGCATTGCCGACCAGCGGACCGCCGTAATAGGCTTTGACCGCTACCAGCCCGACTTTGTTGTCGGCAAAGCCCACCACCTGCAGTGCACCCGGGTAAGCAATCAGGCGTTCAATATAACCTGTCACCAACTCTTCCGGTGCAATCAGGTGATCGACCGGCACTGCATCGGTATGGAACAGCTGATGTTTTTCTTTGAGATATTCCGGAGAACGGATACGGGCCACCCGGTTCGGGGTGTTGAACAGAGAAAAGGCGATCTGACAGGCAATCATGTTGGTTTCGTCAGAATTGGTGACGGCAACCAGCATGTCTGCGTCCTGCGCACCGGCGTCCCTGAGGGTACGGGGATGACTGGCATACCCCTGAACCACCCGCAAATCGTATTTGTCCTGCAGTTCGCGCAAGCGTTCAGGGTTGGAGTCGACAATGGTGATGTCATTGTTCTCGCCAACCAGGTTTTCTGCCAGCGTACCGCCGACCTGGCCTGCGCCAAGAATGATAATTTTCATAGCTGATGCCTGATGAGTGTTCTCAGATCCTTGCTGTTTGTCGTTAGGGTACACTGAGTTGGTGAGAGAAGCAGCAATTTCAACCCGTTTGCACAAAGACTTAACCTTGTTTTGCGGAATGCACTGATACTTCTCTCACCACGGGATCAGGCCGTGACGCGTTTCTCCAGCACCGCGTAATAGAAGCCGTCCATGTCCGCTTCACCCGGCAGAATCTGGCGTCCTGGCGCGTCAGCGGTGCCGTTGTCTGCCCCTTCGGCCAGCACTGCATCTGGCGTGCGCGACAGGAAGGCTTTCACTTGCTCGCGGTTTTCCTGCGGCAGAATGGAGCAGGTTGCGTACACCAGCGTGCCGCCCGGTTTCAGCTGTTGCCACATGGCATCCAGAATCTCGGCCTGCAGGGTAGCCAGTGCCGCAATGTCGTCGGCGCGGCGCAGCCATTTGATGTCCGGATGACGGCGGATCACCCCGGTTGCCGAACACGGCGCGTCGAGCAAAATCCGGTCAAAGGCACTGCCCTGCCACCATTGCTGCGGATAACGGGCATCGGCACACAAGACTTCGGCGTCCAGTTTCAGGCGCTGCAGATTGTCTTTGATTCTCAGCAGCCGCTGTTCATCACAGTCGATAGCGACGACACTGGCGCCCGGCTCGCGCTCCAGAATATGGGCGGTTTTGCCGCCCGGTGCGGCGCAGCAATCCAGGATCAGCTCACCGGCCTGCGGCTTGAGGTAATCGACGGCCAGCTGTGCGGCGGCATCCTGCACCGAGACCCAGCCATCGGCAAACCCCGGCAGCAACTGAACATCACAGGCGCGTTCCAGCTTCAGCGCATCGCCGGCCTGCGGATGGACAGTCGCCCTGATCTCCGTTTCGTCCAGCAGGGCCAGGTACTGATCCCGGCTGTGGTGACGGCGATTCACACGCAGCCACATCGGGGCTTTGGTGTTGTTGGCGGCGGTCACGGCGTCCAGTTGCGCCGGGTAATGCTCGCGCAGCAGCTTGAGTAACCAGCCGGGATGGCCGTACTTACCGGCATCATGGCTCATTGCCTGCTGATCCAGCGCTTCTTGCTGACGCTGATAGTTACGCAAAATTGCGTTGATCAGGCCGCGAAGCTGGGGCTTTTTCAGTGTCTTGGTGGCATCGACAGTTTCGGCCACGGCGGCATGCGCCGGAATGCGCATATACCCGAGCTGGTACAGGCCGACCAGGATCAAATGATGAAACACACGTTGTTTGCCTTTCAGCGGCTTATCCATCAAGGACTGAGTGACAGATTCCAGGCGCGGCAGCCAGCGCAGTACGCCGTAGCAGATTTCCTGCAGCAGGGCGTGGTCACGGGGTTTGATCCCCTGTTGCGCGGCTGGCAGAGCAGTAGCCAGCGATTGGCCTTGATCCACCACCTGATAGATCACCTCGGCCGCAGCAGCTCTTACATTCATGATTGCATTCCTGACTAGATGAGCTTATGGCAGTTTGCTGACTGCCATGGTTGCCGCATGAGCGGCGAATGAAAAAGCCAGCGCAACAGCAAATCTGCCTTGTTCACTGGCTAAAAACCGTTTGTAGGGGCGCATCTGTTTACAGCACGGCACCCGGGGTAAACCACTCGCGGCGTGAGTTCAGCAGATCCTGCGCGGCCATGGCTTTCTTGCCCGGCGGCTGCAGTTGTACCAGACGCAAGGCGCCTTTGCCGGTGGCAACCAGGATGCCCTGTTTGTCGGCTGACAAAATGGTGCCAGGGGCCTGGCCCTGGTGATCGGCTTCCACCTCGGCCTGCCAGACTTTGACGTTTTGCTCTGCCACGGTAAAAAAGCTCATCGGCCACGGATTGAAGGCGCGAACACAGCGCTCAATCGCTTCGGCGTCCATGGTCCAGTCGATTTTCGCTTCTTCTTTGCTGAGTTTTTCTGCGTAATTGGCACGCTCGTCATTTTGTTTTTCCGCCACGGCGCGGCCTGCGGCGATATCGTCCAGGCAGCTCAGCAGCGTGTCCGGTCCCAGCCCGGCCAGTTTGTCGTACAGGCTGGCACTGGTATCTGTTGCGGCGATCGGCAGTGAGGCGATTTTCAGCATGTCGCCGGTATCGAGACCTTCATCCATCTGCATGATGGTCACGCCGGTTTCTGCATCCCCGGCCCAGATAGAGCGCTGGATCGGTGCGGCGCCCCGCCAGCGCGGCAGAATGGAGCCATGGACATTAATACAGCCCAGACGCGGCGTATCCAGGACCACTTTGGGCAGGATCAGGCCATAGGCCACCACCACCATGAGGTCAGCGTTCAGGGCGGCCAGTTCCTGCTGGGCGGTTTCATCGCGCAGGGTTTTCGGCTGGTAAACCGGGATATTCTGCTCCAGCGCCAGATGTTTAACCGGGCTGGCGGTGAGTTTTTTGCCGCGGCCGGCAGGCTGGTCCTGACGGGTGTAAACGGCGATAACCTCGTGCTGTGAAGATAATAACGCCGCCAGATGACGGGCGGCGAAATCAGGCGTACCAGCAAATACGATACGTAAGGGTTGGCTCAAGATAACCTCGGCTTCTTAGACTTGCTCTTGGTAGCGCTTCATTTTTTCCAGCTTTTTCTGGATCCGCTGGCGCTTGAGAGGTGACAGGTAATCTACGAAGAGCTTACCGGCCAGATGGTCCAGTTCGTGCTGTACACAAATGGCCAGCAGATCGTCGGCTTCAAAAGTGTATTCCTTGCCGTCACGGTCCAGGGCGCGCACTGTGACTTCCGCAGCGCGGGGACCAGTGCCCGGGCGCCAGGCACAGACAGGCAACCTTCTTCGATGCCGTCTTCGCCGCGTTTTTCCAGGATTTCCGGGTTGATCAGCACCATCGGCTGGTTGCGTTCTTCCGAGATATCAATGACAACGATTCGCTGATGAATATCAACCTGTGTGGCCGCCAGGCCGATACCATCTTCGTCATACATAGTGTCCAGCATGTCATCGACGATTTTCTGGATTTCAGGCGTGACCGCTTCGACTGGCTTGGCGACAGTCCGCAGGCGATCATCAGGGAAAGTTAACACGTTTAAAACAGACATAGATTCCCGTAAATAGTGACGTATAAAAAAGGACAATAGCTTATTTGCTCTAATTCTAGTCATTTTCATCCTCAAAGAACAGCTTTCGACACCTTTGTCTGCCGGACAAGCGGCTGTGATACCGGCCGTCAGTCCGATTACCTGCATGATGAAACCCGAATCTGAAAGCGAGAATTCTGCCGCAAAGATCCAACCATCACATAGCAACAGACGACTTTGCCTGACAGGCTGCACCAAGCGTGGAGTGAGAGGGACGATTGATGATGCGTATGTGTGTATGGGTGAGTGTACTGTGGCTGTCGGCGTTAACGCCGGCCGTTGCCGGGTTCGGGTTACCGGGGCGTTTAGTGACCGCGGAGCAGCTGGGATTAGCCCCGAGAGTGATCCCAGTGATGAACGGGCGTCAATACCTGACCCGCGACGATGAACTCCTGGTCAAAGAAGTGCTCGAGAATGGCAGTACCTGGCATATCTACCGCCCGACACGGGCATTCAGCACGACTGAACCTTCCTATCATTCCGCCGCCGATGTGTGGGGTATGCTGCCGGTGGCGAGTGTCACCGTGGTGACCAATGATGATCAGGGCAGCCGGCTGGCGGTGACCGCAGGGATGCAGGAAATCCGCCCGGGTGATCGCCTGCTCAGGCCCACGGCTCCCCATTCAGCCGGTCAGTCCGATGTCCCTCCGGAGGCTGTCAGAGTGCTGGGAGGTTTGCAGGACCACCATTATATGCAGGACTGGCTGGTGCTGGATCACGGCGCGGAGCATGGCCTGGAGCCCGGTCAGCGCTGGCGGATTGAACATCACTTGCTGGGACAGCGGCTGGTGGCGGATGTGGAAATCGGCGATACCCTTGACCAATTCAGTCTCGCCCAGGTCATTCGCAGCCAGGGACCGATCAAAATCGGCGATATTGCAAAACGCATTGAGCGCGAACATGAATGACAGGGAAGACTGGCTGGCACTGGCCGCCGTGCCCGGTCTGGGCGGACAGCGAATCCAGCAATTGCTGGCGCAGGCCACTGTGGCCGAGATCCGTAACATGCCCGAACCGCACCTGATGGCGATGGGGCTGAAAGGGCGGCAAATCAACCTGTTGCGACGGCCGGACAGCAAGCGCTTGCACGAAGCCCTGCGCTGGTGCGAACTGGATAACCAGCACCTGCTGGTCTTAAGTGACCCGGCTTACCCCCGCCTGCTGAAGGAAATCAGCTCACCGCCGCCTGTCCTTTTTATTCGCGGACAGCCACATTGGCTCAGTGAGCCGCAGCTGGCGATTGTCGGCAGCCGGCATGCCAGTCTTGATGGTCGAGAGGCGGCACGGGAGTTTGCCGCGGCGATGGTTGCCGCGGATTATGTCGTGACCAGTGGCCTGGCGCTGGGAGTGGATGGCCACGCCCATGACAGCGCGCTGAAAAATGGCGGCGCGACTGTGGCTGTGCTGGGATCGGGTCTGGGCCGCATCTATCCCGCCGCTCATCGGGAACTGGCGGGCCTGATTGCGGAGCAAGGTGCTCTGGTTTCTGAGTTCTGGCCGTCAGAGCCTCCCAGGCCGCAGCATTTTCCCCGCCGTAACCGTATCATCAGCGGGTTGTCTGTCGGCGTGCTTGTGGTGGAGGCCGCACTGAAGAGCGGCTCGCTGATCACAGCACGCTATGCGCTGGAGCAAGATCGCGAGGTGTTTGCCCTCCCCGGCTCTATTTATGCACCCGGCAGCAAAGGCTGTAACGCGCTGATTAAATCCGGTGCTAAACTGGTGGAAAGCCCGGTCGATATCTTTGAGGAGGTTGGCGCACTCACCCACTGCGCAAAAAGTAGTCAAATGAGCGTATCGCTGCCACATCCTGAAAATGAGCAATTGCCATTTAATGCGGTGTTGGCTAACGTAGGCAATGAAGCAACACCCGTAGATGTGGTTGCTGAACGTTGTGATCAACCTGTCCATGAAGTAATGACGCAATTGCTGGAGTTAGAATTGCAAGGGGTTATCACTTCAGTGCCCGGTGGCTATATCAGATCGAGGAGGGGCTAGTCATGATGGATATACTCATGTACCTGTTTGAAACCTATATTCACAGTGACGCTGAATTAATGGTAGATCAGGACGAACTGTCCGAAGAATTACTGCGCGCAGGATTTCACCAAGAAGATATTTATAAGGCTCTGAACTGGCTAGAGAAACTTGCAGCGCTGCAAGATACCGACCATACCCCTTATATGAACACCAGTGCGGTAACCTCAATCCGTGTTTATACACAGGATGAGATGAATCGTCTGGACGTCACTTGCCGTGGTTTCCTGACCTATCTGGAGCAAATCCATGTTCTGAGCTCTGAAACTCGGGAGATGGTGATCGACAGAGTCATGGAACTGGAAACGACAGAATTTATTCTCGATGATCTGAAGTGGATCATTCTGATGGTGCTGTTTAATGCGCCGGGTAATGAAAGCGCCTACAGCCAGATGGAAGAGCTGCTTTATGGTGCAGAGGACGGCTATCTTCATTAATTGCGACATCACAGAAGCGAAGGCCTGAGGTATGGCCCGTAAAATTAACCCTGAGCTGTTTTCCCACCAGGTTCACCAAGAGACGCCCTGCCCTCAATGCGGGGCGGCTCTGTTCATGCGCCATGGAAAACACGGTCCCTTTTTGGGTTGCAGCGCCTATCCGGCCTGCGATTACATCAAACCCTTGCATCAGAATGACGGCCACATCGTCAAAGCGCTGGGTGTGCCATGTCCCGAGTGCCAGCATGAGCTGGTCCTGCGCCAGGGACGCTACGGCATGTTCATCGGCTGCAGCAATTACCCAGCGTGTCACCATATAGAAACGCAAAATGCGCCACCTGCAGAACCGCAGGAGAATGCCAGGTTATGTCCTGAATGTGGCACGGGGCATCTGGTGAAACGTAACAGCCGTTACGGCAAGGCGTTTTACGGCTGCGATGGCTATCCCAAGTGTAAATTTGCCGTCAATGCGCAGCCTGTTGCCGGACAATGTGAGGCCTGTGGCTATCCGTTGCTGGTGCAAAAAAAGCTCGCCAGCGGCGAAAAGCACCAGTGTGCTCACCGTAAGTGTCAGCATATCCAGTCGTCCTGAGCGGATTTCAGTATTCACTTAGCGTAAATGACAAAAGCAAAAGGACGCAGACGGTTGATGCCGCCTGCGTATCAGGAGTTAGTGTTGGTATTGCTGCAGAGCCGGGAAAGTGCGAGGGTTTAAGATCTCTGCCAGTGACGCAAGGCGCGATTCCAGCTGACTGTCTGTGTCGGCACAGACATTGATATGCCCCATCTTGCGCCCTGCGCGTTTTTCCTTGCCGTACCAGTGAATATGGCAGCCCGCCATGGCCAGCAAGGCCTCGGGCAGGGTGTCTTCCCCCAGAATATTGATCATCGCTGTAGGACGAATCAAATCCGTGCTGCCCAGTGGCAAGCCGCACACTGCCCGTAAATGATTTTCGAACTGACAGGTTTCTGCGCCCTGCTGGGTCCAGTGGCCTGAATTGTGCACCCGGGGGGCAATTTCATTGACCAGCAACTGGCCATGCACATCAAAGAATTCCAGCGCCAGGACGCCGACATAATCCAGGCTGTCCGCCACCGCGGTGAACATTTCTTTGGCTTGCTGCTGCAGCTCAGGGCAATGGATTGCGGTAGACAGGCTCAGCACACCATCGGTGTGTACATTTTCCGCCAGCGGATAAACAGCGATGTCCCCGTTTTTGCCACGCACACCGACCAGAGAGACTTCGCGATCAAAAGGCACAAATTCTTCTGCCACAATAGCCTGAGTGGGGGTGGCGGCGATGCATTGTGCCATTTCCGGCCAGATAAGATCAGCATCGGCAGCGCTTTTCAGCCGCCACTGACCTTTTCCGTCGTAGCCGCCCAGGGCACTTTTCAGCACCATAGGGACACCAACATGTGCAATGGCGGTGTTGAAGTCATCGCGGCTCTGAATCACAGTATATCGGGCATTTTTTACGCCGGCGGTATCCAGCAAAGTTTTCTCTATGCGTCGATCACCGCCGGCTTTGATCGCCGCTGTCGTCGGCAGGAACTTGCCGCTTTTTTCGCAGATATCCAGGATATTGTGCGGGATGTGCTCGAACTCTGCGGTGATGACGTCGCATTGGGCAATCGCGCTGTCCAGTCCGTGGCCAAGCACGGTTTGCGTCAGCGGATGCACGATGTTCTCGCTGTTCACGTCGTAGGCGATCACATCAATATTTAACGGGGCACCCGCCAGCGACATCATACGGGCCAGTTGCCCGGCACCTAAAACCAGAACCTTTTTCATGCTCAGATTTCCTCAGATGGATCCGGCTGGCTCAGCACTGTGTCAGTCTGCTCTTTGCGGAAGGCATCAATCGCCGCCATCACGCCGGCATCCTGAGTGCCTATGATTTGTGCCGCCAGTAAACCGGCATTCGCCGCGCCTGCTTCGCCAATGGCCAGTGTTCCTACCGCTACCCCTTTGGGCATCTGAACAATCGACAGCAGCGAGTCCATGCCTTTCAGCGCCCGTGACTGCACAGGGACGCCAAGCACCGGCAGGCTGGTGAACGCGGCGGTCATGCCCGGCAAATGGGCGGCGCCGCCAGCCCCTGCGATAATCACTGAAATGCCGCGCTGATGCGCGGTTTCGGCGTATTCGGCCAACAGGTGCGGAGTCCGGTGCGCGGAAACGACTCTGGTTTCGTAGGCAATATTGAAGCGATCCAGCATCTCAGCTGCATGTTGCATGGTTGGCCAGTCAGATTTTGAGCCCATGATAATACCGACTTTCATCCCGAACTCCTTAGGGTTATGTTAATCAGGCAAGAGGGTTTGCCGCGCATTATACGGAGATTTTTCCTTAAGGAAAACGTTTGCGTCGCGGTCTGGGGCGTAATTGATGCAGTTCGCTGAGATTGAGTTAAAATAACGCCCCAGAGAATAACAACCGTCGCCAGCGGGTCTGGTGCGGTATCAAGCCATTGAGGACAGTGTGGATAATTTAAGCCAAGTGGTCACCGCGTTACAGCAAGGTGAAGTGATTGCCTACCCGACAGAAGCCGTCTTTGGGGTGGGCTGCGATCCCGATAATCCGGAGGCGGTTGCCAGGCTGCTGGCGCTGAAGCAACGACCGGTTGAGAAAGGCTTGATTTTAATCGCGGCCGATTATGCTCAGCTGGCGCCGTATATCGATGACAGCCAGCTCACCGATGAGCAGAAAACCCGTATTATGGCCACCTGGCCGGGCCCGGTAACCTGGGTCATGCCCACCAAACCCCAGGTACCCGCTTTTTTGACCGGACAATTCACCACGATTGCGGTTCGGGTGACCGACCATCCGCTGGTGCAGCAGCTGTGCCGTGAGTTTGGTAAGCCGCTGACCTCAACCAGTGCGAACCTGACTGGCGAACCACCATGCCGGACAGTGGATGAGGTGGTATCCCAATTGGGGGATCACCTAAGTACCATCTTGCACGGTGAAACGGGGGGCGTGACAATCCGTCTGAAATTCGCGATGCTGCAACAGGGCATATTTTTCGACAGGGATAATTTACGCATGCAAGACGTTAACAAACACGCCGTGAAGGCGTTCTTACTGGAGCTGCAAGAGACCATCTGCCGGGCACTGGAAGCGCAGGATGGCCAGGCCTGCTTTGTCGAAGACAGCTGGGAAAGAGAAGAAGGTGGCGGCGGCCGCAGCCGGGTATTGCGTAATGGTGCTGTCTTTGAGCAGGGCGGCGTCAATTTCTCTCATGTGTATGGTGCCCAGATGCCGGCTTCGGCAACAGCTCACCGGCCTGAACTGGCAGGACGTCGCTTTGAGGCGATGGGCGTTTCTCTGGTGATTCATCCCAAGAATCCCTATATCCCGACGTCGCATGCCAATGTCCGCTTCTTTATTGCCGAGAAAGAGGGCGAAGATCCGGTCTGGTGGTTTGGCGGCGGTTTTGACCTGACTCCTTTTTATCCCTTTGATGAAGACTGTCGTCACTGGCATCAGGTAGCGAAAGAGATTTGCGCCCCCTTCGGCGACACGGTTTATGCCGAGCATAAAGCCTGGTGTGATCAATACTTCTTTCTGCCGCATCGTCAGGAAACCCGGGGCGTCGGCGGTTTATTCTTTGATGATCTCAATCAGTGGGGATTTGAAAAGTCCTTTGCGTATATGCAGTCAGTGGGCTTGGGTTTTCTGGATGCTTATCTGCCTATAGTAGACAAACGCTACCCTACCCCTTACGGTGAGCGTGAACGTCAATTCCAGCTTTATCGCCGTGGTCGTTATGTCGAATTTAACCTGGTCTATGACCGGGGGACCTTATTCGGCCTGCAAAGTGGCGGGCGCACTGAGTCTATTTTGATGTCGATGCCTCCTCTGGCACGGTGGGAGTATTGCTTCCAGCCAGAGCCGGATTCACAGGAAGCCCGTTTGTGCGATTACCTGACCCCGCGCGACTGGTAGTCCGGCGCCGGTGAATATGAAGAAAGTGATTAAGTGATTGAGTGATAAGGAAGACACAGCAACCATGAATCAGGCCAAGGATAAATATGTCGTATTCGGTAATCCGATTGCCCAGAGCAAGTCACCGTTGATTCATACCCTGTTTGCGCGTCAAACAGCACAAAACATGGTGTATGAGGCCCGGCTGGCGCCAGTGGCGGGTTTTCTGGCTGCCGCGGATCAGTTTTTTGCTGCCGGGGGACGCGGTTGTAATATTACCGTGCCTTTTAAAGAGCAGGCGTTTAGCTATGCCACCCAACTGACAGAGCGGGCGCAATCAGCCGGCGCCGTGAATACGCTGAAGAAACTCGATGATGGCGGTATCCTCGGGGATAACACGGATGGTGAAGGTCTGGTGCAGGATTTACTGCGCAATCAGGTGGCAATCCAGGGCAAGCGCATTCTTCTTATCGGAGCGGGAGGCGCGGCGCGCGGCGTCATTCTGCCTTTGCTGGCGCAGGCCCCTGCCAATCTGGTGATTACCAATCGAACCTTTACCAAAGCAGAAGAGCTGGCCGCCGTGTTTGCTGCTTATGGCAAGGTGGCGGGTATGGCATTGGATGATCTGGCTGATGCGCCGCATTTCGATGTGATCATCAATTCGACTTCTGCCAGCCTGAGCCAGTCACTGCCGGGCATTCCTGCTTCTCTTATTCATCCTGAAGTGGTGTGCTACGACATGGTTTATGGTCAGGAGCAAACCACATTTAATCAGTGGGCAGAGACATTAGGCGCCCGTCAGGTGATTGATGGCCTGGGTATGCTGGTGGGTCAGGCTGCTGAAAGTTTTATGCTGTGGCGCGGCATGCGGCCCGGTACCGAACAGGTACTGCGCGAGCTGCGTCGTACTTTACAGGCAAAATAGAGAATGCCATGAATCAAGATATTTTATTTGCCGACTTGCAAAGCTGGGACAGTGAGCGCCAGGCGGTATGCTTTCCCGCCCAGCAAGCCGGAGCGTTGATCCGTTGCTGGGTCAGGCTGGACTGGTTGGAAAAGCAAGCCGAGATGGCACTGACCGATGAGGCGGCTATATTAGCCGCCTTTGCCGAGTACCGTTTTGATCTTGAAGAGCTCGCCGAGACGTCGATTGACCAAGAGAACTTTAATCAAGACGGCGAAATCATGATTGGCTGATCTTATGCTCTTCGAGGTATTCATCTTTCAGTCGGACATAGTTCTCGGCTGACTGCGGAAGAAATGCTAATTCAGTATCGGTCAAAGGTCTCGCCTGCTTGGCGGGGCTGCCGACATACAAGTACCCGCTTTCCAATACTTTGCCTGGCGGGACTAAAGTCCCAGCCCCGATAATCACATCATCTTCGATCACTGCGCCATCAAGAAGAATGGCACCCATCCCTATCAGGACCCGATTCCCTACCCGGCAGCCATGCAGCATGGCTTTGTGGCCAATTGTCACATCATCACCAATAATCAGAGGATGGCCATCAGGATTGCTGTTGCTTTTGCGGGTGACGTGCAAGACAGTTCCATCTTGTACATTGGTACGCTTTCCTATCTTGATATGATTGACGTCACCCCGTGCTGCCACCAATGGCCAGATACTGCTGTGGTCAGCCAAGTGAATATCTCCTACCAGTACGGCTGACGGGTCGATATAGACTTCCTCGCCTATTGTGGGAGTGATTCCTTTATATGACCGGAGAGAGTTTTGCATCTGGTTACCTCGAATATCTGGAGCAGGATTACTGAGTCTCGGAACGTCTGCGGTGTTTATACCACCAAAATCACAAAAGGTTGTGTGAATCTTGCTCGCTTGGTCGAAAATGACAGAATTATTTCAATTTGGCTATTGCCAACGTGATCGAACTCTCTATAATGCCGCCTCACTGACACGGCAGAGCAGCAAAATTAAAACGCTAGGCAGTGTAAGCGGTTAGAAAAACAAATTGAAAAAAGTGTTTGACACTTCACTTTAATTAGTTAGAATGGCCGCCCGTTTCGAGAGATGAATCACAAAGATTCTTATC
>NZ_JARLUO010000004.1:0-112353 GCF_037162255.1 Photobacterium sp. Hal280 | reverse complement strand
CGAAAATATAAAAGACAAAGCCGCTCAACTGAGCGGCTTTTTTCTGTGCACCGGCTGGCCGGGAATCAGAACGAATAGCTGTACTGAACACCATACAGCAGTGCATCTGCTCGCGTGGTTGCGGTCACGGACGTGATACCGTTGGTTTCAGAAGCGTTTACGTCTTTACCCATCAGGTAGGTCAGGCCGACGTCCAGCGTCGACTTGCTGTCCAGATTGTAGCTGAAGCCGCCGGAGAACCATTGGCGATCTGAATCCGGGACAGAAATGGAGGTTTTCTTGTCCTGAGCACTGGTGTCATACATATAACCGGCACGCAGGGTCCAGTCAGCATTCACTGTGTAAGTACCACCAATCGCATAGTGCCAGCCATCCTGCCACTGGTAATCGTTCAGTGTCACACCTTTGTTGGTTTTCAGCGCATCAAAGCTGCTCCACTCGATCCACTGAACGCTATAGTGAACGGCGAACTGGCTGTTCAGTTGGTGGAAGCCGGAAAACTCCACCATATCCGGCAGTGGCATCAATAAGCTCTGGCCGTTCAGGTTGCCGCCTGCTGGCAGCAGATAAATGTCGCCTTCGGCTTTCAGCTCAGGGCTGTAATGATAGGCCAGACCGAAGCGGTTGAGGTCGTTAAGCTCATAGACTGTACCCAGGTTGAAGCCAACAGCGGTGCCGTCAACATCGACATCCAGCACGGTACCGCCGAATTTTGGGTTGGAACGCTTTAATTCACCCTGACCATAGATGATGTCCAGACCACCACCAATACTCCACTGAGGACTGAGGCGATAAGCCGCATTCAGCGCCAGGTTCAGACTTTTCACATCCGTCAGGCCGCCAAATTCGTTGGCAGCATAGCTGCTGCTGAATTCGGTCTTGGTGCCGAAGTTTGAATAAATCCCGGCACCCAGAGCCAGTTTGTCGTTGACAGGGTGAACATAATACAGGTTTGGTACGTATGATGTGCCACCGATTTGTGCATCATCAAGCGGCAGGACACTCGCGTAAGTCGTATCTTTGACGGTAATGTCTGTATCAATAACATTCAGACCCAGTGACATTGCAGGTGCATTAAACAGGGTCATCGCTGCGGCGTTACGTGACATCACTGAAGCATTGTCAGCAATGACGGCATCACCGGCAAAAGCACGGCCCAGGCCGGTGGCAGATTGTGAGTTAAGCTGGAATCCGGCAGCCAATGTTTGCTGCGAAGCCAGCATGACGGCGGTTGCCATCAGCGTTTTTGTAAACAGACGCTTCTTGTACATAGTTATTTTTATCCTGATCGGTTCTTGCTGGCACGTTAACTGTGCCAGAGAGGCAGCGATTGTAGGAGCAGGCAAAAAAACAACAAATCAGACCAGTATCTAAATGATTGTTTTATTGGAGTGGATAGGTACTGACTGATGAAATGATAGGCATTTTTTTGCGGTGGTCACTGGTCGTGATACCACCGCAAGGTTAAATACTGGTCCAACGCATGGCGTCTTTCAGTTGTTCAGCGACAGGCATGACATTTTCGCCTTTGTTCCCCACCACGATCAGGCTGGCGTTCTGAGAAGGCATGACAACGCCGCGCATTTTGCCGTCTTCGAAGCTTTTCATGGCGTTTGAAGATTGAGGTACGACAAAGACAGTGATCTTACCGTGCTTACCGCCGATGACCATGTGTAAGGCTCCACTGCCATTAAAGCCACAATGATTGAGATAGTAAACATGAGAAGGCAGACCGCTGAGCTCTGGCCCGAAAGGCTTGAGTTTGGCGTTCACCTGAGTCAGAGACACACCTTCATCAACCTGATCGACAAATGGGGCTTCGTTATAAATATGCGCCAGTGCAATCTGACCCATGTCTTCGGCAGGGCTCAGCGAAAATCCAGGCTGAAACTGACCGATTAACAAGCCACACAGGAAAGCCACGGAGGCCGCAATCGCTAAATGACGACGGACTTTTTTCTCGGCCTGATAGCCTTGCCCGGACTGGCGGAACAAGATTTTATCGGCCAGATCTTCCGGAACATCCACTTTCATCGCTGCAGACAGCTTGCTGTCTAATTGCTGTAACTCATCGTGAAGTTTACGGTTAGCGATTGACGCATTTTTCGTAGCGACCATTTCTGGACTCTGATCATTAGGATCTGCCAAAATTCGGCGACGAAATTCAAGATCGTCCATTCTGGTGGCCCCTCCGCTCGGTTTGCTTTTCTAAAGCATCTTTTAACTGGTTACGCGCTCTGAACAATCGGGTCATCACAGTGTTTCTGTTCAGTCCAAGGATATTAGCAATTTCATCACCGTTGAATCCAGCCATGACCTGTAAAACCAAAGGTTCACGGTATTCAGACGGCAGTTGTTTGATCATCTGTTGTAGCTGGCCCAGTTCAGACTCATTTAATCCGCCTGCGTCCGTGTCATGATCATCAGCAACGGGGTGATCGTCTATGTCGACCAGATCGAGTTGCTTACGCTCAAAACGCCGGGCATTTTCGCGACGCAGAATAGTGATCAGCCAGGCTTTGGCTGCACTGTCATCGTTGAGGCTGTCCAGCGATCGCCATGCGCGCAGGCAGGTTTCCTGCACCAAATCTTCGGCAATATGCTGATCATGGCACAGCCAGTAGGCGTACCTGTATAGGTCTTTGTGCCAGGCCCTGACCAGGGCTTCATAGCGTGTCTGTTTATTCATATCCACAGAGACCGAGGTACCTGTGTTTTTCTTGCGAAAAAATTGCTTAATCATGATGTAGCCCGTCCGTATCCATTGAGCCGTCGTCAATAATACGGGAGATAACAGGAATTGGATTCATAAAATAGACTGTTGTGTTATTGATTTCCCTCAATATCTGTCAACCCGCTTTCGTTATAGTAGCTGTGTTATCGGATTTAACCCCTGATAACGTCCTTTACGGACTGAGTATACCCTTCAACTACTTGCGCGCGGAAAGTGTCAGTATTTCAATTGATAACTCAATAAGGAATGCTGAACGTTATTGTTCGCTCTTTTTATCAAACTTGCACAAACGACTGACACGTTGAGTTTGTTAACCATACCATAGCGGTGTGGTTTTTTTGCGCTATGTTTTAACTCCTTACATTTTTCATTGTTTTTGGTTGCTCCAACTTCTTAAACATTAATTTGAATTAAATAACAATGCCGTTACAATCGGTGTGGTCTGACCTCTACCATAATGAAAAGGAGCCGCGATGACACGTCGCCAGAATCTCACGACCCAACAGGGTGAACGCATCGCTGTTGTAACCGGATTACGTACCCCTTTTGCCCGCCAGGCTACAGCCTTTAACGGTGTGCCTGCACTGGATCTGGGCAAGATGGTGGTCAATGAAATGCTGCAAAAGATTGATTTTGATCCCGCTTTGATTGAGCAGGTCGTGTTCGGTCAGGTCGTGCAGATGCCTGAAGCACCGAATATTGCCCGTGAAATCGTGCTGGGAACCGGGATGAATATTCACACCGATGCTTACAGTGTCACCCGAGCGTGTGCAACGAGTTTCCAGGCTGCGGCGAATGTGGCTGAGAGTATTATCTCGGGCACCATTGATATTGGTATTGCAGGCGGTGCGGATTCCTCATCGGTCTTACCCATTGGTGTGTCGAAAAAACTGGCTGCCACGCTGCTGGCGCTCAGTAAAGCAAAAACCATGAGCAAAAAAATGGGCCTGCTCAGCAAGCTCAGCCTGAAAGATTTAATGCCGGTTCCGCCTGCGGTTGCTGAATACTCAACCGGCCTGAGTATGGGCCAGACCGCGGAGCAAATGGCAAAAACGCACGGCATCAGCCGTGAAGAGCAGGATGCACTGGCCCACCGCTCTCACAGCCTGGCAGCCCAGGCGTGGCGGGATGGGTTGATTCAGGGGGAGGTGATCACCGCTTTCCCGGAACCGTATCGTCAGTGGATCGATAAAGACAACAACATTCGTGAAGATTCCTCGGTAGAAGGCTACGCGAAACTGCGTCCGGCTTTTGACCGTAAATTTGGCACAGTTACGGCCGCCAACAGTACGCCGCTGACCGACGGTGGTGCGGCGGTATTGCTGATGCGCGAAGGCCGGGCAAAAGAGCTGGGCCTGAAACCGCTGGGCTATATTCGTTCCTATGCGTTCTCAGCCATAGGCGTAGAGCAGGACATGCTGATGGGGCCATCCTATGCCACCCCGCTGGCGCTGGACCGTGCCGGTCTGACACTCTCAGATCTGACGCTGATTGAGATGCACGAGGCATTCGCCGCGCAAACTCTGGCGAATGTGAAAATGTTTGCTTCGAAAAAGTTTGCCCAGGAAAAACTCGGTCGCAGTGATGCGATTGGTGAGATCGACATGGACAAATTCAATGTCCTGGGTGGTTCGCTGGCTTATGGTCACCCCTTCGCCGCAACCGGCGCGCGAATGATTACACAAACGCTGCGCGAGCTGCAGCGTCGCGGTGGCGGTCTGGCGCTGAATACCGCCTGTGCCGCTGGTGGTTTGGGTGCTGCCATGATCCTGGAGACTGAATAATGACGGATGTAACCATGACTGAACAGACGAATACAGAACATACGGTTGAGCCGGCGCAATCAGCCTTCAGCCTGAGCTACGGCGACAATGGCCTTGCCTGGCTGAAAATTGATGTGCCGGGGGAAAAAATGAATACCCTCCAGGCCGCCTTTGCCACCCAGGTCGGCAGCGTGCTGGACGAGCTGGAAGCGAAAAAAGCAGAGATCAAAGGCCTGGTGGTTTATTCCGGCAAGCCGGATAACTTTGTTGCCGGGGCGGATATCCGCATGCTGGCGGCATGCACCACGGCCAAAGAAGCCGAGCAGCTGGCGACGCAGGGGCAGCAGATGTTCCAGCGTCTTGAAGCGCTGCCGTTTCATGTGGTCGCTGCCATTCATGGCCCGTGCCTGGGCGGCGGTCTTGAACTGGCGCTGGCGTGCCACAGCCGGGTATGTACCGACTCCGACGCCACCAAACTGGGTCTGCCGGAAGTTCAGCTTGGCCTGCTGCCGGGCTCAGGCGGCACGCAGCGTCTGCCTCGTCTGATTGGCGTGGCCAATTCGCTTGATATGATCCTGACCGGTAAACAGCTGCGCGCCAAGAAAGCCAAGAAGTTAGGCGTGGTCGATGAATGTGTACCGGACAGTATTTTACTCAAGGTGGCAGAAACACTGGCGCTGAAAGGCAAGCCGGTACGCAAGCACAGTTTCCAGGACTGGGCGATGGGCGGCAACCCTGTGGGCCGCGGTCTGGTGTTTGATCAGGCCCGTAAGAAGACACGCGAAAAAACCCGTGGCAATTACCCGGCGGCGGAAGCCATTTTAGATGTCATCAAATATGGCTTGCAGCACGGCATAGTCAAAGGACAAAAAGAAGAGGCCCGCCGGTTCGGAGAGCTGGTGATGTCTTCGGAATCTGCCTCACTGCGCAGCATCTTTTTTGCCACCACGGCCATGAAGAAAGAAACCGGTGTTGGTGACGATGTCAAACCGGCTGAGGTGAAGCGGGTCGCTGTACTGGGTGGTGGACTGATGGGCGGCGGCATCAGCCACGTGACTGCATCAAAAGCCGGCTTGCCGGTCAAAGTGAAAGATATCGCCAACGACGGCATTTTGAATGCGATGGCGTATAACTTTAAGCTGCTCGATAAAAAGCGTAAGCGCAAAATTATCAGCAAAGCCGAGCTACAAAAACAGATGCTGATGATCAACGGCGGTGTCGATTATCAGGGTTTTGATAAAGCCGATGTGGTGATTGAGGCGGTCTTTGAGGATCTCAGTCTCAAGCATCAGATGGTACAAGAGGTGGAAGCCCATGCCAGACCCGACACCATCTTTGCCACCAACACGTCCTCGTTGCCGATCAACCAGATTGCTTCTGCCGCAGCGCGTCCTGAGCTGGTGGTTGGTTTGCATTATTTCAGCCCGGTCGAAAAAATGCCGCTGGTGGAAGTGATCCCCCATGCCGGCACATCGCCGCAAACGGTCGCGACCGTGGTGAAATTAGCCAAGAAGCAGGGGAAAACCCCGATTGTGGTCGCAGATACCGCCGGCTTTTATGTCAACCGTATTCTTGCCCCGTACATGAACGAAGCCGCGCTGGCTCTGCTGGGCGGAGAGCCAATCGAACACATTGATAACGCGCTGCTGGATTTTGGTTTCCCGGTTGGACCTATCACCTTGCTGGATGAAGTGGGTGTGGATGTCGGGGCCAAAATCAGCCCGATTCTGGAAAAAGAGCTGGGCGATCGCTTCAAGAGCCCGGATGTCTTTGACATTTTGCTGAAAGATGGCCGTAAAGGCCGCAAGTCAGGCAAAGGTTTTTACCTGTACAACGGTAAGAAAAAAGGGGTCGATAAGAGCGTTTATAAACTGCTGAAGCTGAACCCGGCGCGAAAAGCCTCGGGCCATGACATCGCGATCCGCTGCGCACTGATGATGCTGAACGAAGCGGCCCGTTGTCTGGATGAAGGGGTGGTTTACAGCGCCCGTGACGGCGATATTGGTGCGATCTTCGGTATCGGCTTCCCGCCATTCCTGGGCGGTCCGTTCCGCTATATGGATCAGCTTGGTGCCAAGCGTGTCGTTGAATTGCTCAATGAGCATGTCAACAAGTACGGCGATCGCTTCCGCCCCTGCGAGCGTCTGCTGCAGATGGCGCAGGACGGGCAGCGTTTCTACGACTGATTTGCTGCTAAGCATCCAATAAATCAAAGGCCTGCATAGCAGGCCTTTGTCGTTAGAGGGAGATGGAGCAAGAGATGGCGCGAGAGATTGGAAACAAGAGCGATGCGAAACGGTTAACTGATTTTGTGGTGCTTTAACCCTTGCTGCACATTGATGCCCAGACGAAAGCGCCGGTACAGGCTTTTCGGGCGGACTAAGTGCAGCAGCAGAATCACCGAGCCTGCTACCATCAGCGGGTTAAAGCCAATCCACAGCATGAAAGTCAGTGAACACAGGGCGATAGCGGTCAGCAGACACAGCATGCTGTCAAGCTGGCGCGGATGAATAGCCTTCATACAGGGACGGCAGAACAGCCGGCTGTGTAAACTCTGGTTTTTCGCCGTAATAGACTGACGGCAGATCGAACAGGCGTGTGACATAACAGGTTCCTGAACATGGTTCTGAGAAATTATGCTTATTCGACCTCACGGCTTCTTGCATCACTATCCGATACAGACGGCCAGCCTGAGGCTGTATTTTTGGGTTTGTTAATGTAGATAATCGACTGACAGGAAAAGGAAAATTAAGAGGGATACTAAAAGTGGAATCGTGATTCCACTTTTTTCGTTTTGGATATGCAAGCAGTCTCCCCTTGAGTTCGAGATTCAGGAGGAGAAGCGGTTACCGGGCGTTACGCTGAAAATCGCTCACTGAGGTAATCGGATCGCCCACTTCCAGCGGGGTCAGGTTCAGGTGCGCGCCGCCCTGATAATACATCACCAGCCGGTTCGCGGTTCTGGGTTTAATGTCTTCGACCAGAAAACGGACCAGCTCAGCCCGGGACAATGATGCCATTTCGTGGGCAATTTTCTGCCTTTGGTCAAAATGATCATCTTTGTGGCCAATGCTGACCCAATAGCGCTGGGCACGGGCGCGTAAATTGGTATCCGGCTCGGACAACTGAGCGATCAGCCCTTGTTTACTGGCTTGCCATTGGCTCTCATTGAGCTCAAGCAACACCAGCGCGAAGGCATTGGTGAATTCATCAATGGCTTCGAGCAGCTGCAACGGACCGGCCACCGGCGACTGGATATACAGCAGCAGGCCCGGATAGCGGTTCAGCGGCAGATTCGCCGTGCCGACCATATACCCCAGTTGCTGTTCGGTGCGCAGCTCGTGGAAGAAGGTGGTCGACATCAGATGATTGGCCAGAGTGTAGGTGGCAATGGCTTTGGGCGACTGTTCCTGCGACTGGTAGTAAATCAGGATGGCGGAATCGGCATGGCCGCAGTCCACTTCATAGCGCAGCGTACTGCATTCGCCCAGATGGACCAATGGCCGCTGGGCCTCACCATAGAGCTGATCGGTGACCCGAAACGCGTCTTTCAGCACTTCTGCCAATGCCAGGGCATCATCTTTGCGCCAGTCACCGTACACGAAAGCGTCAATGTGCAATTCGGCAAACATGGCTTCGACAAAACCGGGTAATTCGGTGACTTCAACCGTTTCCAGCTCTTTGATCATCGCCGGGTAGGGTGGGTTATTCGGTTGCAGCAGGCCGGTCAGTTGATTAAACAACTGAGAGATGGGCTTGTCTTCCGCGGCATTGCGCCAGTTACGCAGCATCTGTGCTTTGATGCTGTTAAAGCGGTCGATATTGAACGTGCGGCCGGAGAATTTTTCCAGCAGCAGTTTGAGCAGCAATGGCTGCTTCTCGCTGAAACCGGATAACTGGAGTGTTACCCCGCCCTGATGGGCGTACAGGTTATATGCCATCCCTGCCACTTCTGCCGGGTAGGCCACTTCGTTGCAGGATTCCATCAGCATTTCGACACACAGGCGCGTCTTGACGATATTGCGCACAGAGCTGACCGCGTGCGGGCTGTCGATGGCGACATAGACCTGGCCTTTGGGCACTCTGAACTCATGTTCTTGCATGAACCATAACCGGAAGCCCGGCAGATCCTGAATTAACTGAGGAATCGCTTCCTGTTCACCGGTCAGCGGGTGAGGATCCATACGCTGGCACAGGTAGGGGTTTTGCTCGGGCAGCATGAGCGCCGGGTTATCGCCTGGCTCAGCCCAGGCCGTTAACTGCGCTTCGGTAAACGGCGTGACCGAATAAGGGGTGTGATACCAGTCGGCCACTCTGTCGTGCTTCTGGCCTTTTGCCACCAGTGTCAGGCGAAGATTGTCCGGGCGAAGATAGCCAAGCACATCTTGCAGCAGCGCTTCATCGTACTGGCTCATCATATAATCGCCGTAGACGATATCTTCCGGGGCATAGTGCAGCAGGTTCATCACCAGATAGCTGACGGTATCAAGCGGCCGGCTTTTTTCCTGGTAGCGGAACGCCTGCTCCAGCACCGCTTGCTTTTCCAAGTAGCGCCATTCTGCCAGCCCGTGTTCGGTGATGAGTCGGATGTACTGGAAAATGGTGGTGACGATATGATCGACACGATTCAGACCATCGGGTGTCAGGTTCAGGCCGATAGTAAATTCCCGGAAATTACTGCCACTGATCCCGCCGCCCGCCGCCAGGGTATTGATCAATCCTTCGCTTTTCAGGACTGACATCAGGCTGCCTGTACCTTCATTGCCCAGTAGATGCGCCAGATAAGACAACGGCTTGCTGCGATAATGGGCATCCATGGGGGGCAGGGTAAAAGACAGCGTGAGTTTCCGCACTTCTTTAATCGGCTCAATCGCAATAAAACAGGCGTTTTCCCTGTCTGTTATCAGTGGAACCTCAATGGCGGGTTTCTCTTTGCCTGAGTCGGGAATCGCACCAAAGTACTGTTCTGCGTAGGTTGCCAGTTCGTCCAGAGATTGCGGCCCCAGCAGCACCAGCCCCATCTGATTGGCAGAATAATGTTGCTGGTAGAAAGCGATCAGTTCATCGCGAACCGGATTATCCGGCCTGTCTTCCAGGGTGGTGATATCGCCGACTGAAAATTTAGCAAACGGGTGCTCAGGGTTGATGGTTTCTTTGTGTACCTGATAGAGGCGGCGTACATCGTCTTTGAGCTTGAGTTTGTATTCGGAATCGACAGCCTGGCGTTCTTTGTCGACCGCGTCGACATTGAACAGCGGGGCAATAAAAAATTGCCCGAAACGTTCCAGACCGGCAGCAAAGGCCGGCGGGGCGATCTCAAAAAAATAGGTGGTGTTTTCTGTGCCTGTCCAGGCATTGTTGCTGCCGCCGTACTGGTTTACGAAGGACTGGAATTCGCCCGGGTTGGGGAATTTTTCCGTTCCCAGAAAGAGCATGTGTTCAAGGAAGTGCGCCATTCCCTGGCGATCCAGAGGATCATCAAAGTGGCCGATGCCGACAGACAGCGCCGCTGCAGCCCGGGGTGCCGTGTGATCATGAACCAGCAAGACCCTGAGTTGATTGTCCAGCGTCAGATAGCGGTACTCTTTGGGATCGTTCGGACTTTTGAACACAGGAAGCGCCTATATTTACAGGGAATTAGGGTAATTATGACGCCCATTAATGGCACTGGCAAATTCTGTCTGGCCGGGATGTGTGACTGCGCGCCAGTAATCAGAGCGATTCAGCCGTCACGCTTTCACATCGCGTAATATGAAATGGCTACCCTGTCTGTGCCAGCCTTTGCTAGCATAACGACAGAAACGCGCAATCGGACTGGAGACTATGCGAATTTTTATCATGCGTCATGGCGAAGCACAGCATTTTGCCCCAAGTGACGCGGAGCGGCCCCTGACAGCCCAGGGCATGATGTATTCCCGACAGATGGCCAAGCAGTTAGCGAGTCATCTGGACGGGCAGCTTGATCTGGTGTGGGTCAGCCCGTATCTGCGCGCTCAGCAAACCTGGCAGGAAATGTCAGATGAGCTGCCTGTGCCAAAGACTCTGATGACGGTCGATGATATCACGCCCTACGGTGACGCCAGTCAGGTTGCGGATTACCTCAAAGCCGTGATTGCGCTGGAAAAGCCGAAAACGGTTCTGCTGGTGTCGCATTTACCGCTGGTGGGCTATCTGAGTGCTGAGCTGGTGCCTGGATTACAGCCGCTGATGTTCCGCACTTCATCCATTGCCGCAGTGGATTTTCATCCTGAAGGGGAACCGTCCGCCTTATTATGGCAGGAGAACCCTGTCGAAGCTGTTCAGCCGAATCACCATTGATGGGCTGCGGGACGCAGTTTTACCTTGCCAGCCTGTCCTGATTCGACAGGTCTGGTACAATGAACGATAAAAATAAAGACTGATAAATTAAGTGGTTATGAAAAAAATAGCATTCGTATTGCTTAGCTGTCTGGGACTGACGGCTTGCGCGACAAACATGGTGACACCCAATATTGTCGCCAACGGGGCGATCAAATGGGCAAATGGTGTGAGAGAAGAGATGAATATTTCTCAAACCGGCAGCACCTTAACCTTTGTGAGCCCGCCTTCTATGCTGAATCCGGGGGGTATCACCATTTTTTCCCGTATCGACAGTGCCCGTAACGGTAACTGTGAGCACTATTACAACGAAGGCTCGGTCAAAGTACGGATGCAGGTGTGTGATACCGGCGAAGTCACTCTGATCCAGGATGGCCAAGTGGTGAACGTCGGTTCATTGTCTCAGGCTGTGTATTGATCAGATAAAAGCAGCACTGCTGAGCGAGGCGTCAGGCGCAGTTGCCTGACACGCTTTCGTTTCGAGATAGGAAATTGCTTTACCGCTCGGGCACTTCAATCAGCACTAACAGGGCGCCGGCGCCACCAAACTCCAGCGGCGCCTGGTGAAATGCCATCACATCCGGATGCTGTGCCAGCCAGAGTGGCGCTTTTTGCTTCAGAATATGTTTGCCGATCCCGTGCATCACGCAGGCGCACGACACCCCGTCTTTAATGCAGGCCGCAATCATGGCCGCCAACTCACGTTTGGCTTCTTTTTGTGTCATGCCATGCATATCCAGAAAAATATCCGGCACATAGACACCGCGCCGTAACTTTTTCACTTCATACTTGGAAACGCCGGATCGGGCATATTGCATCGGGCCATGTTCGCTCAGATGAGGTTCGAACTCGTCAGAGAAATAAAACTCGTGATTATGGCTCTCTTTGGCATTCACATTGCGCTTATCGGCTTTCGGGCTCTGTCGGCGCGAAGTGATTATGGTATCATGCGACAACTTTTTAATGCCCTTCACTGCATCCCGAAAGAGCGAGAAATCGTCTTCCAGTGCAGGGTCTTTTTTACTCATAATGAATTTCCAACTACTTTATCGCGGTATTGTAGCGCCATTTGGAGGCTATTTTGGATAAGATTTTTGTCGACGAAGCTGTCAACGAACTTCACACACTGCAGGATATGCTACGTTGGACCGTCAGCCGATTCAACGATGCAGGTCTGTTTTATGGCCATGGCACTGACAATGCGTGGGATGAAGCGGTGCAGCTGGTGCTGCCGACCCTGCATCTGCCGATTGATATTCCGGCTGACGCGCGCTTCTCGCGCCTGACCAGCAGCGAGCGCCGAACGATTGTCGAGCGCGTGGTTCGCCGGGTGACTGAACGCACCCCTGTGTCTTACCTGACCAATAAAGCCTGGTTCTGTGGCCTGGAATTTTTCGTCGACGAGCGTGTGCTGGTGCCTCGCTCACCGATTGGCGAGCTGATTGATAACGGCTTCGAACCTTTCCTGACCCGTGAACCCACCCGTATCATGGACTTGTGTACCGGCAGCGGCTGTATCGGTATCGCCTGTGCCTATGCGTTCCCGGAAGCCGAGGTGGATCTGGTAGATATTTCTACCGATGCCCTGGCCGTGGCCGAGCAGAATATTCACGACCACGGTCTGGAACAGCAGGTAATCCCGCTGCATTCGGATCTGCTGCGTGACGTACCCAAAGACAAGTACGACATCATCGTGTCCAATCCGCCTTATGTGGATCAGGAAGATATGGACAGCCTGCCGGAAGAATTCCGCCATGAGCCGGAACTCGGCCTGGCCGCCGGTTTTGACGGTCTGGATCTGGTGCGCCGTATTCTGGCCAATGCCCCGGACTATCTGGCCGACGACGGTATTCTGATCTGTGAAGTGGGCAACTCCATGATTCACATGGAAGCGCAGTACCCGCACATTCCGTTCACCTGGCTGGAATTTGAAAACGGCGGCCACGGCGTCTTCATGATGACCCGTGAACAGCTGGTCGATTGTGCCGGCGACTTCGCCGACTACAAAGACTGATCTCTGCTTCACCGCACTTAAATAACGAAACAGCCAGATTGCGATCTGGCTGTTTTTGTATCTGCTGATTTTGTCAGGCATGACTTTGCGGTTGATCGCAAAAACGGCGTTTCGTTTTTTCACTCCGGCAGTCGAGGCCTAAACATGATGCAAGTATGCCAGGCGCTTATTTATCTCCGTACCAACAATCAATTAAAAAAGGAACTTAAGATGAGTCAGATTCAATCAAAACATGGATTCGCTCTGGGAGTTGTGCTGACAACGTTATCCATGACCCTGTCCGGATTTGCATCGGCGGCTGATCAAACAGGGACGACACAGCTGATCATCAATGATGGCAAGCAGGATCAGCTGGCCGAGGATGTAAAAGCAACGTCAGATTCACTGGAAAAAAGCGCTGTTCAGAAAGAAGCGTCACAAGAGCAATTAACGTATCCTGATGCGGATGAAGAGAAACATCAGCAGGACAGCCAGAAGGGGCATTCATCATACGGCAATACAGCAGTTTCTGATTGAATTCATAACGCGCAGAAATCTCAGGGGGCGCTGAGCGTCCTCTGAAGATTGCAAAGACCACAATTTCCGTGCCGAGTCCCTCTCAAGAAATATAATGCGATGACGCATCTCTGACGAACAGACGGGCGTGGTTGCTTGTTGCAAGCGCACAAGTGCAGCCAGGCTAATACCGGATAATCTGGTTATGTCTTCATTGACAGTTCTTATCACCTCCCCGCGAAACTTGCCCTAAACCACAAAGTTGACACTGCGATGTTATGTTTTAGTGAAACCTATCCCATATGCCAATAATATGTCTGACTCATCAGACGAAAATACCCTGCTTACGTGACTTCACTGTCAGGGGCGGTAGCGTACCTAAGCGCATCAAGCCGAGTTTACCGAACGGGACGTGGCACAAGATGACTCCTTGGCCTCTGGGATGCGTCCGATGAATATCGAAAACGGATTGAGCATGCACCAGTTTCTGGATCACTTTTGGATATCTGATTGGGTTGAGGGGAGGAGGGTTTGAACATCAGCACCTGCTTTGATGGAGTGATAGGACGTGAGGTTGTTAACTTGCCGAATGTAAAGGGGTTTTTGTTTAATCTGTTTTATATCAAGTGGTTAAGGTATAGGTTGGTCGGGTTATTCGACCGAGTTATATGGGATGGTGTTGTAGAACAAAGAGTTATATTTTTAAGGGGATTTTAATGAACGTCTATTTTTCGGACTATTTTTCTGTTTCAAAGGACGACCTCGAAGAGTATGGTGCGTTTAATGTCTCCTTGATCAATGACCTGCCTGTATTTATAGATCCGTTTTTGCTCTTTAATAGCGATAATCCGGAATATCAGAATTTGCATGATGAAATCATAAAGTATATTGGATTTCTCCGTGATATGTCAGAGGCTGGGAAGATCTCTAAAGGATTGATTCGACACTGGTTCTTATTCCCTGAAGTAAAACAAAATTGGCTAGGTTTCAGCAAAGTGGGAAATGGTGGATCTGGCCTAGGTCCGGGATTTGCAAACGCGCTAAATGAAAACCTTAGTAACATATTCAATAATTTTGGATCAGAGAAGATAACGAAAAGTAGTCACTTAGAAAAGCTATGTCTTATTAAGGAAGGAGTTGGAAAAGATAGCATAAGCGATTTCACTACCAATCTTATAAAGTCGTACTTGTGCGAATACACACAAGACTTTGCTCAAAAACATGTCGATTCGTCGCGAACTAAGTCAGTTATGGTCCCGCATGCGGAGTTTAATTATCAAACTCGTCGTTGGACGTCAAAAAGATATACGTTACCTTTTATAGATGGTGATTATGTATTGCTGACGCCAAAAGACATCCTTACCAAGGATGATGCATGGATTAACAAGCACGACATAATCGGTGATTTTGATGACATTATCGCGGCTATCCCCAATGTAGAGTTAAGAGATCAAGTAAACGACTATTTCCTTCGCCGGGTTCCAGAAGACGCTAAACAGCGTGAAATCAATGAGGCCATAGCGAAGACGTTAAGGAACTTCCCTGAGCTGATTGACCGCTACATCCGGCTTAAGGAAGACACAGGTGATCAAGCTGTTGCATTGAGTGAACAAAAGGTCCAAGAAATTGAGACGGTTTTCATTCGCCAAGTAGCTAACTTAATTGAGAACTTGAAGGGTAAAAGCAGTTTTTATGAGACATCTGACGATACACATGATGAAGCGTACAATCGCGTTCTATTTTTAAAGCAAGTTATTGAAAATAATGATGGCTACCGAATTTTTTATTCTAGTGGTCAACCAATCAAGCGTGAGTCGGACCTTCAGCTTATGTTTCGACTGACCTGGTACGCTTCGAAAGATGACGTTAATACTGAAGTCAATAATGGTCGCGGTCCGGTCGACTACAAAATATCCAGAGGGTCGAAAGATAGCACCCTTGTAGAGTTCAAACTGGCAAGCAATTCCAAGCTGAAGCAAAATCTGGCAAAACAAGTTGAGGTGTATAAGGCGGCAAACCAAACGAAGAAATCCATTAAAGTGATTTTGTATTTTAGCGACAGCGATCTATTTCGAGTTCAGAAGATAATGAAAGAATTAGAACTCAAAGAAGGTAAGGAATTGGTTTTAATAGATGCACAAACGACGAACAAGCCGTCTGGATCAAATGCAAGGTAAAATCAAACCATATTGGATGGGTGAGCATTGTAAAAACGGAAAAACGGAAAAACGGAAAAACTATTGTTTACTTATGGCGGTATCAAAAATATAAAAATAAGGATATGTGTAGTTCAGCCGTTACTTTATCCAGGAAAATGATGAATCGAATTCTTGCATTAATACTTATATTCACGTCTTCGATTGGGGTAGCCGGTGAAATTGTCGATCACAATAGAAATCGGATTATTCCAGTTGAGACTTCGTTTCCACCGAGCAGCTTTGACTGCTCTATTGACTCAAAGTGCCCAGTTATCTTCTTGAGTGCAGGCTATAGTGTTTCTCATCAAAAGTACCAGTTCCTGACAGATCTGTTTTCTGATCTCGGCTATTTGGTTGTCGCTATCGGACACGAACTGCCGAGTGATCCTCCGTTATCTGTATTAGGCAATTTATTTGAAACTCGCTCAGAAAACTGGATAAGAGGCTCTCGAACACTAAAAGTCGTGAGGCAGGATCTTCAAGCTAAATACCCCGAATACAGCTTTGATAGCTTAGTTTTGGTTGGTCATTCAAACGGGGGCGATATATCAGCTTGGCTAACTCGTGAATCGCCTTCATACGTAAGCCAAATCATTACCTTAGATCATCGCCGCGTTCCTCTTCCCAGAACTAAGGACATCAAAGTGTTGTCTGTCCGAGCTAGCGACTTTGAAGCTGATTATGGTGTTTTACTTACCAATACTGAACAAGTGCAATACGGTAGTTGCATTATAAAGATTCCTAATGCTCGACATAATGACATGACTGATTATGGTCCTATATGGCTTAAATCGAATATTCAGAAAATTGTTCGTGGCTGGTTAAACGAAGCATCGTGCGGCTTATAGGAATATTAAACGAATTATGATATCAATTGCGTCTTTTGCCCTCATCTTTTTCACTGAGGCTCCCATGATCTTTAGCGTAAAGCTGAGCTTAGCTAAATCTCAGGCTCAGTAATGAAAGGTACCGCAGGCTTCCATCCCGATAATCGCGGGTGGGATATTAGCAAACGTCTCAAGGACTTTTGACAGTGTGATTGATTTGTGGATTAAAATTTTGCCTTGGTGAACCTCACCAGGGTACGAAACTGTATTTGGCTAAATAAATGACATGGATAAGATGGTGATAGGGTGGCCTCCGGTTAGTCTGGAGTCAGACATCCTTGGTGTGACATAGCTTGATTAGATCAAGTCCATGCCATTTGTCATATATGAATAAGGAAATTTTTATGACATTTTCTGATCGTGAAAGAGAAGTGCTTTTGGCTGTGAAAGGTGTTGGCCCGACTGTGATCAAAAGATTTGAGGAAATTGGAATTAACACACTGTCTGATTTAGCGACCTATCAGGTTGATGAAATCGCTGAAATGGTGGCTTCTATGTTACGAACCACGTGCTGGAAAAATAGCCCCCAAGCTAAAGCTGCTATTGCGGCTGCAATTTTATGTGCCAAAGAAAGTGTATAACATACCAAGGGTCTTGTTTGTGCCGGGGTGTTCAGTTTTCTGTTAACGGTTTCAGTGAAAAGGCGGCGAACTGTTATTGCTCTATGTGTCGTAAATTTCATGGTGCAGCCTTCGGAACCTTGGTTGGGGTGCAGGGCTTAAACTGGCTTTTATCCCTCATTCCTTTCTGTAGACGGCTGTGATCCTGTGGTCACCGGTAAATGTTACAGGAGTTTCATGGTACAGAAGTTATTGTCAGCGATTTCAATTTATCGGGGCTTGCCGAGTAATATCTATTATCTGGCGTTAGCTCGAATGATTTTAGGAATGGGTAATTTCATCATTCCATTTTTAGTCTTACTTTTAACAGATAAGCTGGGTTATTCAGCCACGGTCGCAGGCTCTCTGGCTATGGGAGTGACAGGGACTTATCTTTTGGGGAGTTTTTTAGGCGGGAAGCTATCAGATGTATTTGGGCATAAACAGGTCATGGTATTTGGTGAGTTTATAGGTGCTATATTACTCATTTTGTGTGGCTTTTTTCCTGAATCATCTGTGTTAGTTCCGGTGTTTTTATTTGTGTCTTATTTCTTTGTGGGTTTGTCATTGCCGGCAAGTAACGCTTTAGTTGCAGACCTTTCTAATATGCATAATCGTGATGCGGTGATGTCTTTGAGTTATCTCGCATATAATTTTGGCTCTGCATTAGGTCCAATCATAGCGGGGTATTTATTCTGGCATCATACGGAATGGATATTTTTTGGTAATGGCTTTGCTGCATTGTTTGGGGTTTTGATTGTGGCTGTTTTTATTCAGGTACAACCAGAAAATGAAGCAATTAACGAAAATGAGTTAGAACAGCCTGTTGACGGAACCATATGGGGTGTTTTGAGTGCAAGACCAAGGCTTATATTATTTACGCTACTTTGTGGCCTGTTGTGGTACTCTTTACATCAAATGACAATGGCAAGCCCATTATATTTAAGTCATATGTTTGGTGAATCTGGCCCAATCATATTTGGCCAGTTAATGACCTATGCGTGTGTGCTGGTCGTGCTTATTACGCCTCTTTTAATGAAACTTACGTCGAGTAAAGCAGAGACTGTCAGTTTGGCCTATGCTGGCTTAATGTTTGCTTTTGGATATATGCTGGTGATGCTTTTTCCAACTATTCCTGTACATTTTCTGGCTTGGCTGTTTTTATCTTCCGGGGAAGTATTGTTACTGACAAAAGAGGGAATATATTTGGCGAATAACTCTCCGTCCAGTCACAGAGGAAGAATTCAAGGAGTACTTGTGACGCTCAGGAGTCTCTTGGTTATGCCAAGCTTTGTCGTTGTCGGATATTTTATTGATCGTTATGGTTACAGTGTTACTTGGTCTAGTGTGATTGTGATTTCAATTTTTTCTGCTGTTGGTTTCTATTTGATGAACAATATTAATAACAACCAGAAATCAGTCATAATTGAAAACAGGGAGTCAATATGAATTAATATGGCGTCAATAGAATTTTTTGGTGAGGGCTACATCTCCGTATATATGATGTTGATGCTTGGTATGTGATGGTTTCAATCTTTAAACATAATTTTAAACTAGGATGCAGTATGTCTCAAAGTTTTATATTAGCCGTTTTTCAGGGGCCAAAAGATGTTGTTATGGCACAACGGATTGTAAAAGTATCTGTTTACGTGTCGATATTAATGGTTTTTATATCAGCGGCTTTAGCCATCGCTGGTTTGTTTCAAACAAGTTCAGATGCCAGAATTCAATACATGTTGGATCCCTGGATGCTGATTGATGTTTTCTTACTGAGTGTTTTAACCTTTTTCTCTACAAACGGAAGCTATGGGCAGCAATTGTCTTTTTAATCTATCATTTGGTGAATTCGATTATAATCTACATCGAGTTAGAACAGTTTCCGGGTGCACTTGGTTTCTTGAAATTAATCTTATTTATGGCTGCTGTACGTTCGGTTTATATGATTAATAAAGAAAGTAAAAAAGATAAAACAGATCAGATGCTAAATGAGGAAACAGCTTAGAGATTTTTACAGGTAATGAATTCAAATACCCTTAAATAACATCAAAGAACCTAAAGGAAATTCTGGATATTCTAACGAATTCTTGTGTCAGTCTTTGGGTTTTCATTTTCTTCTCGCAAGGAAAGATGAACGCATAGATACCAATGCAGAGGTTTGGCGTCAATTCTATGAAAAAGCGCTGGTTCGTTCTTATTTAAATAGAACTTATTTTGCCGCAAAGATAAATGAGTCGAGTCTGGTTGCCAATATTACTGTGATTCTCTAGTGTTCAAATTTTAGTGTCTTTTCCTATGCTTCCTAAAAATTGAGAGACACATCATGGCTGATGAATACGAAAATGATATCCAGGTATTTTCCTAAGCGCTACAGTTCGGAGAAAAAATGCAGTTATCTAAAGCGTTTCAATATAAACAATGGGCCAATGCGGAGTTGCTTCAATTAGGAGAGCTGCAATTTTCAAAATTACCCGAAGTTGATGCCACTTTTTTCGTTCGGATTTTAAATCATACCACCGTTGTCGATAGTCTGTTCATCAGTCGAATTATCGGAGAACCTGAAAAATACAGTGGTGATAATACAGTAGAAACCCCTTCCTTATCCGAATTGCGTCAGACCATGAATGAGCATGACTCATGGCTTGTCAATTATACGCAGTCAGCCACGCCGGAAGAGCTCAAGCGCCTTGTTTCGTTCAAGTTTATTGATGGAGCCTTCGGGCAACTCACCGTTGAAGAAATCTTGCTGCATTTACTGACACATGGCAGTAATCACCGTGGTATGGCCTCAAGAGTGTTAGCCGAAAATGGTCTTGAACGTCCAAAAGATACATTGACGCGTTATCTGCATGAAACAGAGCCCACAAGAAGAGCGCGTGCTGGCACCGAATACTGATGGGCTTCATCGAAGACAAAAGGGGCAGTCAACGCATGGGATTTCCAGTGCGGTCAAGTTTGAAGAGAGGGCGATGTCACTCGTTATACAACAAGGAGGGAAACGTAAGATGAGCAACATATACCAAGGGTCTTGTTTGTGCCGGGGCGTTCAGTTTTCTGTTAGCGGTTTCAGTGAACAGGCAGCGAACTGTTATTGCACAATGTGTCGTAAATTTCATGGGGCTGCTTTTGGAACCCTGGTTGGGGTGCAGGGTTTAAACTGGCTTTCAGGAGAGCACTTGCTGAAAGCGTTTGTTGCGCCCAATGGCACGATTCGAACCTTTTGTTTCCATTGCGGTTCCAGTTTAGGTTTTCGCGTGAAAAATGCGACACCGAATGACATTGAGTTAGCAATCTCTACGTTTGACGACGATATACCCGTCAAAGTTGATGCTCAAATTTACACCGCATACAAGCCAAACTGGTGTCAATTGCATTCCAATTTACAGACGTTTTCCGAAGGGCGCGAAGGTTAGGTGTGCGTGGTTGTCTGATGCGGGTTATCTTTTGTTGTCGGTCAAATATCTCGATCAGGGATAAACAATAAAATCAGTTTTCATCAGCCCAAACAGGGAGTCAGAAAACAATGGACGAGATTAATTATCTGCTCATTATTGTGTCTGCTTTCGCAGCGATTGCCAGTCCAGGACCTGCGACGCTGGCGATAGCCGGTGCCTCTATGAAACACGGACGTTATCTGGGATTATCGCTGGCCGCCGGCGTGCTTACCGGTTCATTGTTGTGGTCTGCTTTTGCCGCGTTTGGTCTGGCAGCTTTAATGCATACGAATGTGTGGCTTTTGGAAACGCTGAGGTACTGCGGGGCGTTGTATTTGCTGTATTTAGCATGGAAGTCGTTACGATCCGCTTTTCAATCGGCTTCGTTAGAACTGCCAGACAGTCAGATATCGACAGCAAAAGGCAATTACTTAAAAGGTCTGCTGATTCATCTGACGAACCCCAAAGCCGTGTTGTTTTTTGGCGCTCTGTATTCCATGGGCGTACCAGCAGCGGCCGGACCCGCTGATCTGATCTCTGTCATTCTTGTGGTTGGTTTGGTCAGTGCATCCGTTTTTCTGGGTTACGCAGCGCTTTTTTCCCGCTCAGGGATCCGGCAGCTTTACCTCAGGTCCAAAAGGGGATTTGAAAGTCTGTTTGCACTGTTTTTCGGAGCCGCCAGTTTGAAGTTGCTGCTCGGTGCGAGTGGAAAATAAGCTTTACTGTGATATGAGCAATTGATAGGGCTTGGCTCGCAAGTCTGGTAAAATCGCCGTTCTCCAGCAATCGTGTTGATTGCCATGGCATACCTAAGACTAGGATCTATTTTGACCAATAATGATATCTTGCGTCGTGTACGCGATACCTTTGATTTTAAAAACGAGACGATAATTGAAATCTTCGCGATGGCGGATTTCAGCGCAACCGAAGCACAGGTTGCGGGTTGGTTAGAAAAAGACGCTGCTGAGACCTTCATCAAGCTGACTGACACAGAGTTAGCCGTGTTTCTGAATGGGCTGATCAATTTCAAACGGGGTAAGCGCGATGGCGAGCAACCCAAGCCGGAAGAGCACCTGAACAACAATATGGTGTTCCAGAAATTACGTATTGCATTGAATTTAAAAGCGGAAGATATTCTTGAGTTGCTGCAGACGGTTGGTGTGAGCTTAAGCAAGCATGAGCTGAGTGCCTTTTTCCGCAAACCAGACAACAAGCACTTCCGGGAATGTAAAGACGACGTCCTTCGTCAATTTTTATCTGCTGTTCAGCGCCAGTCAGGTGCCAACGCTAGCGGTACAGAATCCGGCGCCTAATGATAAATCCATAGCTTCCCCTGTTCTGTTCGGAACAGACTGATGATGGCGTCAATCACTGAACTGAAGATGGATGACTCCGCTTGGTTCACGATTTGACGCCATTTCGCCACATTGCCCCAGGCGGTCTTCAACTTTCTCTCTTCTATGCTATCGTTTGCAAACGACATTCTCTTCACGTTCAGAAATAGAAAGGAAATCGAATGACAAGTCGCGTTTATGTGTTGGCACAATTTAAACCCAAAGCAGGCAAAGAAGCCGAACTGTTTGACGTTCTAAAAGCGCTGGAGCCGGATTCGCTTCGTGAGGAAGGCTGCGTGCAATACATCCTGACCCGCCAGATCGACCACCCGAGTGCAACAAGAAACGACTATCCCATCGTCTTTAACGAAATCTGGGCAAGCGCTGAAGACTGGTCTGCCCATGGCCGCCGGCAACAAATTCAACACTTTTTCGAAACTCAGGTGAAAGCAGAATCAGGCTTGGTTGACGATGCAATCGTGACGGCCTATTCCGATGAAGGGTACAACTTTGACGCCCCTGTTTTCGACTAACCGCTGCGTATAGTGCTCATCTTGCTTTGTGTTCACCGCAAGCGGCTCAGCGGAGTGTGTGTCGCTTGCGTTGTTTTTCTCACCGCCGCCGAACAGGCCCACCCGGCAGTATGACCCGATACATGATAGAGCGGTCTGGACTATTCTTACGAGGCAAGTCTTACGTGAAGTGAGGCATTGCAGAATCGGACGGGGTGGCAGGTGCATGGCTGATGAAAAAGGTGAAAAACTTTCCAGAGAGCATCGACCGGAGGTGATCAGAGAAAGGCTGAATAGGCCTGCGAAGGAAAATCTTGCGTCAGATGTTGTTCTCGGGGGGATTGACGGCTGCGTGACCACCTTTGCTGTGGTATCCGGCGTCGTTGGCGCGGGATTTTCGCCGGTTGTTGCTCTGGTTCTGGGGTTTGCAAATTTGCTCGCTGATGGTTTCAGTATGGCTGTCAGCAACTATGAATCGATTAAAACCCAGGGCGAATTTATTAAAAGTATTCGCGATCAAGAACAGGAACACATCGATAAAATACCTGAAGGCGAAAGGGAAGAAATCCGGCAAATCTTCAAAAATAAAGGCTTCTCCGGCGAGACGCTGGAAAAGATTGTAGACACCATCAGCGCCGATCAGCAATTATGGATAGATACCATGCTCATTGAGGAGCATGGGGTGCAAAAAACGAATCGGAATCCTGTCAAGGCAGCCATCGCCACTTTTGTGTCGTTTGTGCTGATTGGCTCTGTGCCGTTGATCCCCTTTATGATGCCCGGCTTAGAAAAGTCTGTGCAGTTTGCCGGCAGCGCCTGTCTTGCCGCACTCATGTTTTTTTCCATTGGTGCTTTGAAAAGCCGGCTCTTCGCCAAGCCCGTCTTTATTGCCGGAATCAGCACGCTTTTTACTGGTGGCGTCGCTGCCTCGCTGGCCTTTCTGGTCGGTTACGTCCTCCGGGAAATCTTTGGGATCGTGGCGCTGTAGGGGCATCTCATCTGGGCATAGCCCCTAAAAAGCTTCGTATCAACCATGGTCCTGATGTTATTTCAGTCGAGTTTTCAAAGTGGGCTCAATGCTGCAATCGAACATGCCGCAATAGATTATGGATTACGCAATGATCTGACATCATGGCATATCCGGTATTCGATCACCGGGTGTAAACCCGAATATGTGTCGCTCATTCGGTCAGGTTGACCATTCATTATTTGTAGGGCGATCCAATCAAAGAAACTTGGATGCTTCCCCGTCTGATGAAGTCAGAAAATTCAGATATGCTCACCCTTCAGTGCACTGATTACCAAGAAGAGATTCTTTTTTCGGTACCCTTTCGCTAGTTCGGCTGATCGATGAAGAGAATGTTGTTATCTCGCATCTGGCATAAAAGTAGGTGCAAAAAATAAGCAGGAACAAATCATGAGTCATTTTATCAATACAGGCCTTGATCCGAATAGCGGGACGCAAGAACTTATCTATATCGATCCTGAACATGGTGCGCCACGGGTTTATTACCTCAGCCCGAATAGCGATGAAGCGAATTTAAATCTGGTTTGGGCCACTGCGTTGTTGAAAGCCAAAGGCAATATCAATCTGACCGGTTTTTTCAGTGCCGAACCTGGTTATGAGCGGTGCCGTATCGCTTATGACCGTAGTGGTTGTTTATATCTGGTGGATGAGAAAAATCAAAAGGCAGACTTTATTTATGACTACGGCATCGATCATATCCGGGCGGTCATTCTCTCTGATGGCCGGACACTGGCTGTTTTGTTTGAACCGGAGTGGGCTGACAACCATAGAGTGGAATTCTGGCAGTTTAGCGGCACCAAACTGAGCCGTTCCTATCCGGTAGAGCTGGACTGTTCTGCTGATGAAGACGAGGACAATGACGAGCCATCGGGCAATCTGTTGCCCCTGTACGAGATTCAATTTGATGACTTTCTCTTCGCGGGGCCGGATAACAGTCTGATTCTTTATGCCTGTGGTGAGCGCAGTTTTACCGACCTGAAAAATCGTCCGCTGCAATTTCTGATGCGGATCGATCTGAACCTGCCCCAGGGGAAAGCCAGTATTCGTGTTCAGCGGCTGGAGACGCCGCCGAAGCGATGGAAGCCGGAGAAGTGCTGTATTGCCGTGGATATCAACCGTGGCCTGCTGGCAATGCCCGGCATGGCAATTGAAACGACAGCCAGTCATGACAAGGGCCAGCCAGGCTACCGCCAGCAGGTCAATCTGATTGATTTGAACCGTATTCCGCCCGCAGGAGAAGCGCCGTTACCTGTGCAAGAGCTGATGTTACAGATACCGGTGCGTTGCTATACCGCACAGGAGCTGGGCAGTCGTTTTGATCCGGAAAATCAAAGAGATCAGGCCGCATTGATCCAAGGCATCACGAGTGTGCAGTTCAGTGAGCAGGACGATGCCTTCTGGGTTTGCTGGCACGATCATGCCGTACGCAAAACGGCCCTGAATGGCCAGTGGCGTTCCCCGGTTCTGGCTGTTGCCGATAAAGCGGATCCGGAGCGCATCCGTTCGTCTCGGAGCGAGACATGTCTGCTGCAGGCGATGCCTTCTCCGACCAAGCCGAGGATCCTGCTGGGCGGCTGGCATGATTTATATACCCTGAGGTTATCGACACAACAGCTGGCCGCTCTGGCAATGACAAGTCCAAGTGCAGCGCTTGAGGACTGGTCTGCGGTGCAGGAAGAGGTCTGTGACTGGGGAGATAACTGGTCTCAGCCACATAAGCAAAGTGACGCGCAGAAACTGCATCTGGCGCTGTTGGGGAAGCGGAAGACCAGAGTTGCCGATTTCGGGTCTGAGCAGGCGCTGGGGGCTGCGCTCTATTACCTGTCGCTGAAATGCAGTGATATGGCGAACTTTTGTACCGGCAATCACCTGATCCTCGCTTTTACAGACGGGAAAGAAGTCTGGAATGAAGCACAGTTTTTCAGCACAGTGATCCAGCTGTCTTTTGAATCAACTGCAGAATTGATGGCAGATATTCTGAACAGTTTTATCGCTTACGAAGGTGCTGATTATTGTTTCAGTGAAAATGAAAAACCGGCACTGGCAGATTGCGCGCTGCATCTTGGCTTATCTGACAGTCGTTGGCTGCCGCTGATTAGTCGTTACCTGAATGCCATCGACCCGGATCATGAAGCGTTTTTTACCGGGGAGGGAATCCACCTGCTGGAATCACGCCACGGCAATAGCCCTGAATGGGACAGCTTTTATCAGTCTCTGCCTGACACGATGGCCTGCCACGAAGAAGACTTTGAGTTTGAGGATGAGGACGAAGACGAAGAGGACAATGATGCTCCCCTGCGTTCGGATGAAGAAGTACGTGCCAGCATACCTGCTGAGCTGCTGGCGAAACTCGCTGTCAAAGAGCAAGAAGCCAGGGACGCTTACCAGCACCAGATTGATCGGGTAAATGAAGCTGAGAGCCAGGCGCAGATTGGCGAGCTGCTTGATGAGTGGCTGAACGAAAGCCATCAGGCTTATATTGACCCGGAGATTGCCAGTATTGATTACACCTCGCGCTTTCATGAACGGTTCAAAACCGAAGCGCACCTGGCCCTGGAAGCTGAGATCGAAAGCTACTTTACCGACTCGATGGACAGCTTCGCCGTCTCGGAAGGCGATTATTATGATCTGGATATCGATACCTTTCTGGATGCCTTGTTTGAAAAGGCGGAGGCATTGCAATGCTGGGACGCGCTGGAGCGTTATCTGAAAGCCCAAATTCAGTGGCTGGATGAAAACAGCGAAGGGAACGCCTGGTATATTGATGAAACCCCTTACGGTAACTACGCCGCAGAAGCCTTGCTGCGCCATGACGCAAGTTATGGTCCGCTTTATGCGCAATACCTGACCACATTGCGTCTGGCTGTGCCAGAAGAAACTGTGGGCGAATTTCTGCGCGAGATCATCCCTGAGCTGGGGATCAGCGCAGACACTTATCCAATCATTCTTGCCCGCCTGACCTTTGCAGCAGACCAGCATGGCCGAGAAGATTTTTACGACTGGTGTGAGACGCTGCCGATCCGTGACTGGTTGTATGAGCACAATCAGCTTGAGTTATTTATGGCTGCTGTTCGGGCATATGCTGAGCAGCATCATCTTGACGACGATGATGTGAAAGAAAGTGTGGATGAGATCCGGGAAATGTTGCAACTCGAAGATCCTGCGCAGCAGGCACTCCTGAGAGAACATTCCCAGGCTGAGTTATTACAAGCGCTGTATCTGCAGCGCCATGAGCTTTATCAGCAGGAACTCAACCGGATTGCCGGTATTGACTCCCCAAAGGCAATGGCAGCAGCGCTGAGCCGCTGGCAGGAAGAGCTTCGTCATCCTGATGCGCGTGTCTCACTGGATCCTCTGTGTTACGACTACGAAAAACGGTTTGAACTGCGATTTATGGGACAGGAGATCCGCCAGTTGGAGCAATCCATGGATAAAAGCCTGCTCGAACAGCTCGATCTGAAAAAGCCTAAAATTTATGGTTCTGCGATTCCTTATTGCCTGTTCGACAAAGCCAAAGCGCTGGGGTCCTGGGAAGTGCTGGAAACCTATCTGAAAGATCAGATTCGCTGGTATCAGGACAATCAGGTCAGTTCGGCGTTTTACATCGAAGAGCTGCCTTATGGTCATTATGCCGCCGGTATGCTGGCCGAAGCACACAGCCGCTATATTCCGCTCTATGTCGAATACCTGAAAGCTTTGTCTGTCATCACTGAGTACAAAGGAACCGGAGAGCAAATTGATGATCTGTTTGATCATTATTGCCGATACAAAGAGGGGATTCACGGCGGCTTTGAGGTTTTCCTGCCGGTGATACAAGCCAGACTGACTCATGCGCGGGGCGAATGCTGGGCGGAGAGTGTCCGCGACTGGTGTGAGGATTATGGGTTAGCGCAATGGCTGGATAGCAACCGGGAAGCTGCAGAAAAGTTGCGCGAGCAGGTTCAATATGAACTGATGCAGCAGGGTTATGATCAGGAAGAGATCAACAGCACCCTGGCGTTCATCGGCAACCCCGGTTGAGAGTGATTCTCCGGGCGAATTGAACTGTATTCGTTCAGATGAGGGCAGATCTTGTTTTCAGCGTTGGACAGAAACAGGATTTGCCCGCAATCAGACATTATCGTCCCTGAATATTTCTGAATAGTTCATCACTCAGCTCGCGCAACACACCAGGTGCGGGGCAGGTGTGAGAATAGGCGCGAATGCCGTAAATACCCATCACCAGATAGCGGGCGAGCTCTTGCGCGCTGCGGTTACCCGCGATTTCCCCATCGCGAATGGCTTGTGCAAATTTGCAGGCGAAGCGTTGCTCCCAATCTTTCAGCTTGTGGCTGATCAGGTGCTCAATTTCTTTATCGTCCTGTGCCAGTTCGCTCAGGGCTTTTTGCAACAGGCAATCTTTAATCTTTTCCTGCTCGCATTCGATCACCATTTGCTCCAGATAGGCTGCAATACCCGCCATGGCGGACGGCTGATTCTCAAACAGTGCCTGAAACGCGAGATCCCGTTCTTTTTGGTACTGCTCCAGTGCCGCGACCAGCAAGCCGCGCTTATTGGTAAATGCACAGTAGATCGACCCCGGATGCAGCCCGGTGGCCTGCTTGAGATCCTGCATGCTGGTTTTGCTGTAACCCTTGGCGATAAAGGCATCCATCGCGGAATGTAACACCGTTTCGCGGTCAAATTCGGCGCTGCGCATCTATTTTCTCTTATCCATGTGGCCTGCAGGGATTTTATCCGATCTTGAATGAGCATTCAAAAAATACTTGAACGCTCATTCAAGATCGTCTAACTTGAATGGGCGTTCAAGAAATGATCACAGGGTGTCCCTAATGGAAAATTTGTTTCAACCTCTCGCACTGAATCGCTCTATCACACTGAAAAACCGTATTCTGATGGCGCCTTTAACCCGCTGTATGGCGGATGATGAACTGGTGCCGACTCAGGCGATGGCTGATTACTACGCCCGTCGTGCGGATATTGGTCTGATTATCTCAGAAGCAACCATTATTCGGCCGGATGGGCAGGGCTATCCGAACACGCCAGGGCTGTTTACGCCGGCACAAATTGCGGGCTGGCGTAACGTCACCGATAAAGTCCATGACAATGGCGGCAAAATCTTCGCTCAGCTCTGGCATACCGGCCGGGTCGCGCATCCGCACTTCTTTGGCGGCGGTGATGTGCTGGCCCCTTCTGCGCTGGGTGTGGAAGGCACAGTACCGCGGATGCGGGAACTGAGCTACATGGTTCCGAAAGCGGCGACCAAAGAAGAAATTGAAGAACTGGTTGCCGACTACGCCCAGGCGGCGATTAATGCACTGGAAGCGGGTTTTGACGGTGTCGAAATCCACGGTGCGAACGGCTATCTGATCGATCAGTTCCTGCACTACAGCAGCAACGTACGTGACGATGAATTCGGCGGCAGCCCAGAAAACATGGCGCGTTTCCCGCTGGCCGTGGTGGATGCTGTAGTGAATGCCATCGGCGAAGACCGCACGGCGCTGCGCCTGTCACCGGGGGCTTACTTTAATATTGATGCTGATGCCCGCGATCGCGAGGTGTTTGACTATCTGCTGGCTGAGCTGGAAACCCGTCATCTGGCGTTCCTGCATGTGGGCGTGTTTGACGACAGTATGGCATTTGATTATCTGGGCGGCACGGCTTCTGAGTATATGCGCTCACGTTACAGCAAGACGCTGGTTGGCGTGGGTGGTTTTACACCGGAAAGCGGCAGCCAGGCGATTGCCAGTGGTAAGTTCGACTTGCTGGCGATTGGCCGTCCCTTGATTGCCAATCCCGATTATGTCGCCAAAGTCCGAGCCGGCGAAGCACTGACCGAATACTCCGATACCATGCTGGCCGAGCTGGTATAAGCAAAGTTTTACCTTGTTATATAAATCGAACGGAAGGCTTTGCCTTCCGTTTTTTTTGGGTGAGCAAAACCGCCTTTTGAATCTGACCCGTCGCACTTTTTCCATCGGCTGCTTGAATCGGTCACAGGGAGAAGCCGTGCAATGATTGGTAATGTGTATAAAGTGAGTCACGTCAGTCTCCCCGGTAAGCCACACTCTGTCATGGGTTCTGTAACTGATATAACAAGGATACCAAGATGAGTGTTTTACTGGATCAAGCAAGACTGTTTTTCGAAGCGTGTGAAACAGGAAAAGGCTGGCAAGTGTGTAAAACCTATTGTCATCCAGATGCAACTTTCTCATCGCAAACAGCGGTGCTTGCTGAGGTGAATACGCTGCAGGCATATACTGAATGGATGAAAGATCTATTCACGCCGTTACCGGATGGCCGTTATGATCTTAAGTTTTTTGCGGAAGATGAGAAACGGTCATCGGTTGCCGCTTATGCCGTTTTCCATGGCACCAGCAGTGGTCCGGGTGGACCGGTTGATCCGACAGGAAAAACGGTTGAAGCGGACTATGTTTATGTGATGCAATTTGAAGGTAATCTGATTCGGCATATGACGAAAATATGGAACGATGGCATCAGTCTCCAGCAGTTGGGGTGGATGTAACGCTGACAACCTAAGGCAGTCACCAGCGGTGAAAAGCGACAAAATTGAGGTTCATTAGGGAAGATGACAGTGAAAGAAATGAAACGCCCGCAGGATTTGGCGCGTTTACGGCGCCTGGCTTTGGGTGCACAGGGATTACTTCAGGCTCAGCCTTACGGACGAGGTCTGGCCGGTGCGCGTAACGCGATTAACCATTTAGGTTATGTGCAGATCGACACCATCTCTGTGGTGGAGCGCGCCCATCATCATGTCATTCATTCCAGAGTGCCTCAGTTCAAGCCCGAGATGACCAACCAAATGTTGCTGAACGGCGATATTTTTGAATACTGGTCGCATGCGGCAGCTTTTCTGCCCATGGCTGATTTTCGCTTTTCCCTGCCTTATAAACAGGCCATCAAAAGCGGGCAGACCCACTGGTACCGGGAACGGGATCAGAAACTGATGGGGGAGTTAGTGGCCCGTATTCGTTCGGACGGCCCGCTTCGCTCCAGAGATATCGAAACCAAAGCGAAAAAACGCGCAGGCTGGTGGGACTGGAAACCCGCCAAGAAAGCGCTCGAACAGCTGTATATGGAAGGTGACCTGATGGTCAGCAGTCGCGAAGGCTTTCAGAAAACTTATGATTTAACCGAGCGGGTGCTGCCCTCCCATGTGGACACCCAAATGCCAGAGACGGCTGATTTTGCGGCGCATTTGCTGGAGCGCCAGCTGCGCAGCCATGGGCTGATGTCCGTGAAAGGGCTGACGTATCTGCGCCGCAGTACCGATTTGCGCAAAGCGGTGAAAGCGTTAGTGCAGGAAAAGCTGGCGCTGGGCGCGCTGGAACAAGTGAAAGTCAGCAGTGGAGAAATCTTTGTGATGGAAGCCGGGGCACTGGATCGTCCGGCTCCCCGGCTGAATCAGCGCATGCTGATCCTGTCTCCGTTCGATAATGCCGTGATCCAGCGCGACCGGCTCAAATCGCTGTTTGACTATGACTACCAGATTGAATGCTATGTGCCTGAAGCCAAGCGTCAGTATGGCTATTTCTGTCTGCCGTTACTGTATCGCGGTGAATTTATTGGCCGGATGGATTGTAAAGCGCACCGAAAAATCAGCCACCTGGAAATCAAATCCCTGCATCTTGAAAACCATCGCTTTGATGCAGACCAGCTGATTGCGGCCTTTGCTGCGGCTGTCGCGCAGTTTTGTGATTTTCAGGCGTGCAGCACAGTGTCTCTGACTCAGGCTCATCCCAAACCGCTTGAGTCACCCTTGCAGTGTGCCCTGAAGGCGCTGGAAGAAAAGCAGGAATCCGCAACAGATCGCTGAAAAAGCCACAGGTCGCTGAAAAAGAAGGGCAGCCGCCTGCGTATGAAGATCAGGTTTTTGTCGTTCATAGGCAGGTCGCTGCAAGATGCTCAGGCAAAGGTACTCAGGTAACGATACTCAGGTAACGATACTCAGGTATAGTTAGCCACAGCACTTTTTGTATTTTTTACCGCTGCCGCAAGAGCAAGGATCGTTGCGGTTGGGTGTCTTTTCAAAGGTGATGGTGGCGGGCTTGTTCAGCAGCGTATCCAGCGCAACCGTGTTTTCTTTCTGAGTGGCATCGACAACAATATCGGCCACGATCGCGTGCTCAGCAACCAGCGCCTCAATCTCCGCTTTACGTGCTTCCGTGTTCACCACGACAGAAACGGGCGCTTCTTCAGTACCAGCTTTGACGCCACGGTTTACGTTATAGCCAGACTGCGCATGGTTTTGCATTACATCCCTGCGGCCTTTGAAAAAAATTTTGACATTGGAGGTTTATCACTCGTTGGTATGACGTAACAGAGCGGCGATTATACGCATAAATGGTCATTGATAAAGCAGTGATCAAACAAACCCGGTAAGAAAACGCCCTTCAGGGAATGACTGAAAGGCTGCACGCAGATTACCTAAAATGGAGGGCTGTTTTTCCGGTGAGGCCGGCTTGATTACAGTCCGTACCCGCCATTGACGTCCAGCACAGCATTACGCATGGCCAGCGATTGCTCGGAAAGCAAAAAGGCGATGGCACCGATTTGGTCTTCTGCGGACATCACTCTGCCCAATGGCGTGTTATCCAGTGAGGTAAACAAGGCGTGTTGCTGCTCAGTGGTCATGCCGGCTTTAGACTGAATCTCGGTCGCGGTAACCCCTGGGCGAACCGAATTGATCCGAATACCCTGCGGCGCGAATTCGAGATTGGCGACACGGGCAATCGCCTCAAAGGCGGCTTTACTGGCAGAATATACTGCGCTGTTGGCAAACGCCGTGTTGACGACAATGCTGGACACAAACACCACACTGGAAGGGTTGTTGAGGATCGGATGAAGCTGCTGCAGCGTCAGCCACGGCCCTTTGGTGTTGATGTCCATGGTCAGGTCAAACGCTTCTTCTGTGGTCGTCAGTATGGATTCGGGGTAGAAAACACCCGCGTTCAGCACCAGACCATCGAGCTGAATGTTGTCACGTTTCAGTGTGGCCGCAAGCTGTTTAATGTGTTCTGAACGGGCGCTGTCTGCCACATATCCGGTGCAGCCAATCGCTTTTGTTACGGTATCAATTCTGGCTTGATCACGACCTGTGATGATGACCTGGTGGCCGCACTGAACCAGATGTTCCGCCAGTGCCCGCCCGATACCGGCGGTGCCGCCAGTGATTAACATTGTTTTTCCTTTCATGGTATTTCTCCTGACTGTGATCTTGTCTCTAGCTGTGCGAACAGCGTAACAGCTTGATCTGTTGCCAATAAGGTACCAATATGTCCACATACTGATGCCAAAAGAGAAACAAACAGGAATGGATATGTCCTATCTGAACTTGCCGCTGCTGCACGTCTTCCATCTGGTGGCAGAGCGCGGCAGCTTTCAGGCTGCAGCGACTGAACTGCACTTACCGCGATCTTCGGTCAGCAAGAAAATTCGCCAGCTTGAGCAGTTTATTGGTCAGCCTTTGCTGCACCGTTCCACCAGACAACTGCAGCTGACGGATGTTGGCCGAAACCTCTTGCTGGGCACCGGTGATCTCAGGGCGGTATTATCGAACTTGCATGGGATCATTGACGAAACGCAACAGACGCCGAAAGGGCGGGTGAAAATCAGTGCCAGTATTCTGATGGGGCAGCGCTTTGTGGTGCCGGTACTGAAACAGCTGCGCCAGACGTATCCTGATATTGTGATTGAACTGAGCTTAGATGATCAGACGGTCGACTTGCTGGATGCGAAAATTGATATTGCCATTCGTATTGGTCAGCTACCGGATTCTTCCCTGATTGCCCGAAAAATCGGGGATAAACACTGGGGATGGTTTGCCTCGCCGCGTTACCTTGCTGAGCGGGGCCACCCTCAAGCACCGCATGAGCTGGCGCAGCACGATTGCCTGGTATTTGAAAATACGACTAGTCGCTTCAATTTCTGGCCGTTTCAGAACGCGAACGGCGACACAGAAACGGTTGAAGTGGCCGCGGCAATCAAAACCGACAACAGCCGGGCTTTGGTCGATATGGCATCTGAAGGGCTGGGGATTATGATGGTTGACCCTGCTTTCGTGCAGCAAGAGTGTCAGCAGAATCTGTTAGTGCCTGTGCTGACAGACTGGCGCCACCCAGAGCGCAGTCCGATACAGCTGGTCTGTGTCGGTGAACGGACCAAAGCATCGCAGGCGGTCTGGCAGTTTCTGCTGGCGCACTGGCCGGGGTAAAGCCATTCTCGGTAGTCAATGAAGAAAAGGAGAGTCAGGTATGTATCAGGGTCAGTGTCATTGCGGCAATGTCCGGTTAACCATTGCGCGACTCACAGAAACCGCCACGCGCTGTAATTGTTCGCTCTGTCACCGTTATGGGGCATTGTGGGGATATCTGACTGAGTCTGAGGTGGAGATTCAGGTGGGGGAATCCGGTACCGAATATTATGAACATGGTGATAAGTGCATTCATTTTCATCGCTGCAAACGCTGTGGCTGCGTGACACATTATTCCTCGGCGCCAGCATCCGGCAGTGATCGGCTCGCAGTAAATTACAGTATGTTTTCAGCCCGGGAGATCAGACCGATTCGTATCCGGTTGTTTGATGGGGCGGATACCTGGCAGTTTATTGACGAGTGAGTGAGCCAAAGTGCACTGATCAGGTCAATTGAACGAGCGCCAGCGCATTGAGCCTGATTTAGCAGACTGGCTGATGTGACAGACCGCAATAAAAAGGAAAGTGACTTTACTGTGACTTTCCTTTTTTCTTTTCCGATTGTCTCAAAGGATGGTACTAAAAAGTGAGCCGGAGTGCGGCTCAACCGAATGTTATTGATAGAATTGTTTTAAATTATTGTTTTTATTGTTATTTACTGTCATTTCTGTGACGTATTTTTGAAATAAAACTGTCATCAGACCGGTGTAAATTTCCTGACTCAAATCTGTCATGATTCTGAAAATAATTTGTAACGTGAAACAATAAAAACATGGAGTGTCTGATATGTCAGTTTGCAATTTATTGGAATTTTCAGAGTCTGGTGGCTGCGGATGTAAAATCCCGCCTCAGATGCTGACGAATATTCTGAAAACAACACAACAGAAAAACACCGTTAAAAATAACGATATTTTATTGGGCTTTGAAACCTCTGATGACTGCGCCATTTATAATTTCGGTGGTAAAAAGCTATTATTTTCGACTGACTTTTTTAGTTCAACTGTCAGTTCTCCCTATCTGTTCGGGAAAATAGCTGCAGCCAATGCACTGAGTGATATTTATGCGACCGGCGGCCGTCCTTTAATTGTCAATTCCATCCTGGCTTTTCCACCCGATGATATCCCCATGCCGTACATTGAAAAAATGATTGAGGGCGCCCAGGAAGTGATGGCGGAATGCGGGGCAACTGTGGTCGGTGGCCATACCATTAAAAATGCGCAGCCCTTGTATGGCTTTGCGGTGATTGGTGAAGTTGAGGATGCGCATATCCGGCAAAATAATACCCCCCGAAATCATGATCTGGTGATTATCACCAAACCGCTGGGGATTGGCATTATTTCAAACGCCCTGAAAGTGGGGAGATTGAGCGAAGCAGAGTTACCCGAGTCAACGCTCGAAATCATGAGTCGTGTGAATCGGATTGGTTACACTTTGGCTCAGTATCCTGGTGTCAGTGCGATGACAGATATTACCGGTTTTGGTCTCGCCGGACATTTGAGTGAGCTGGTGGACAACACTGGGTTTAACGTCAGCATTGATGGGGATGCGGTGCCTGTCATTGAAGGTGTGGAAGCTCTGAGCCTGACGGTGACGAAGAATCCGAGCGGTACTTACAACAATATCAGCCGTTATGCTCGGTTTGTGAAATATGAAGCCGACATCAGCGATGCGCTTCGTCTGATTCTGCACGATCCGCAGACGAACGGCGGATTATTGTTTACCGTCGACGAGGAAACCTATCGGGATCATATTCTGCCGCTGTTTGAAGCGGAACAGTCTGACCATTATGTGATCGGGACAATCAGCGCAGGGCAAGGGCAGATCATCATCAAATGAGTCAGGAAATTATCGTTGGCCTGTTAGGGATCATCACAGGCAGTTTGTCGGGTTTACTGGGTATCGGTGGCGGCATTTTGCTGGCACCTTTACTGATTATTTGCATGCCCTGGCTAAACGGAATCGCACTGCCGATGGTGACCATTACCGGATTGACGGTCGCCCAGAGCTTCTTTGGTTCCGTCAGTGCCCTGTTTCATCACTCCAAATATCAGCAACGGGATAAAAATCTGATTTACCGTTTCGGCGTCCCTATGGGCGTCGCCAGCCTGGCGGTTTCTTTATTCACGTTTCATTTATCCGACCAGGTGATTTTAATCACGTTCTCTGTGCTGGCGATCAGTTCCGTGGTGATCACGACCTTAGGCCCGGAATTCTGGCGAAAGTGGCTGGGCGAAATCCGGTTAGATTCTGTGGTATTGCCGATCATGGGTCTGTTGCTGGGGTTTACTTGCGGGATTGTCGGCCAGGGTGGCGGCTTTATTTATCTGCCGGTGATGATTGCTCTCTTCGGCTGCCTGCCCAAACTGGCTATTGCGACAGCGCCTGTGATCGGGATTATCTCTTCTTTTTCATTGTTTTTCGGACGTGCAGCTTCAGACACTCTGGACTGGATGCTCTGTGGTTATCTGGTGGCGGGCATATTCGTCGGCGCAAAGCTCGGTAGCTACCTGTATTTTCGGTTGAACGAAAAGATGCTTGCGCGTTGCGTGAATATTTTCGTGCTGCTGAGTTCTATCAAAATCATGTCGATGGCTATCGGCTGATCCAAACCGATTGGTGGAAAAATGATTAATGCGGATGTAAGCGGGTCTGACTGGATCAAGCCCGAGGTTTTTGATTACCTGAAACAGCAGTTTTCAGAACAACGTTTTGGCAACCCGAACTCGAATCATTTCATCGGAAACAGATTGTTTCAGGAGATTGAGATGGCGAGGGGGACATTGTGCGGGGTGTTATCCTGTGACAGCCACCAGCTGATCTTCAATGGTGGTGCAACCGAAGGGATCAGAAATGTGTTTTACAGTTTCTTTGAGCACCATAATTATCAGGATGCAGTGATTCTGCATTCGCCCTATGAGCATTCTGCGACGCTGGAAAACATTCGTTACTGTCGCTCGAAAGGTGCAGAGTGTATCGCTCTCGCGCATGAACAAAATGGGCTGCTGGATATGGCCGGGTTGCAGACTGCACTGAAAGACTGCCAGGGGAAAGCTGTTCTGGTGGCGGTGATGGCTGCGCATAATGAAACGGGGGTGATTCAGGACTATCAGCAGATTGCTGAATTGTGCCACGCATATGATGCGGAATATCTGTGTGATACGACGCAACTGATTGGCAAGCAGTCGTTTGATTTCGAGCGAAGCGAAGTGGATTATGCCGTCGCTTCTGGTCATAAGTTTGGCGCTTTGCCCGGCACCGGTTTTCTGCTGGTGAAAAACTCCTGGCATTTCAGCCCGCTGTTGCTGGGCGGCGGACAGGAATCCAGCCTGCGGGCAGGTACCCAGAATTATCTGGGCATTGCTTCTATGGCCATTGCTTTGCCGCTTGCACAACAACAGATGGTGAACCAGGCGGAAGTTACCGCGGTGCAGCGACGCTTTGAACAAGCGCTGAAGCACCACTTTCCCGGAACCGTCATTATCGGCGAAACGGCACCGCGTGTTCCCGGACTGACTTTCTGTGCTATTGGCGGCGTCAGCCGGGAAGCTTTGCAGGCGGTTCTGGAAGATGCCCGCATCATGGTGTCATCCGGATCGGCCTGTTCAGACCGGAAATCAGCCTTGTCGAAAGTGGCAACCGGGCTGGGGTATTGCGATGATGTGGCAAAAAATACCCTGCGTTTCAGTTTGGGGTACTCCGGGACAGAAGCCGTCTACGCCAGTCTGGCTGATACGCTCCGGCGTGTCGCGCCCAAAGCGCTGGTCGCCTGATGTTCACGGATGATGTTTGAGAAAAGCGCCAGCTGAAGATGCTGGCGCTTTTTGTTTTCACTGTTTCAGTACGACAGCGAACATCGTTAAACCCGTGCTGATGGTCGCCCGGCGGCGGGCTCAGAGCCACTACGAGAAGAAGCTCGCCGTCAGAATTAATAAAACTTGTCTCATATCGATTGATGATGCTCCGCCATGCGCCGCTTGCAGGCGCTGAATCCCGGAAGCATTGCCGGTGAGTGGCCGGCGGTGAAAGCGAATCTGCTCAGTAAGCTCAGAAATTAGGGTAGGGCTCGATAGAACAATGGGGGGCGGTTTCAGTCGGTTCGGTAGGTTAAGCACCGGACATTTCAGAGTTCAGCCACGTCATGAACACCTTTAATCGCGCCAGTCTGGCTGAGTTCGGGTCATAGACCATATAGCGCCTGACCGGATTCGGGTGAGGCAACTGAAAAGGGATCACCAGCTGCCCGGCGTCAAGCTGGCTCTGATATAAATAGGGGACGGCCAGTGTAACGCCATGGCCGTTTAACACCGCCGTCAGTGCCATATCGGTACTGTTGACCCGGGTCCACTTGGCGTGCTGTTTGCTGGCTGGCACACCTGTGTGTTCAAACCAGCTTTGCCAATCGTAGGCGCCGGGGTGTTCCAGGGTAACCAGCCAGGTGGACAGCAGATCTTCGGGGGAACTGAAAGCCAGATCACGGGCAAGTTGCGCAGAACAAACCGGGTAGACTGCGGATTCACCAAAGTACTCACAGGACAGGTTGTCCGGTGTGTGTTTTTCCACTTCAGTGCCGAAACGAATCGCCAGATCAATATGTGCTTGCCTGAGATCATCAAACCCCGCGGACGAGACCACTCGAATCTGGATATCAGGATGCAATTCGGAAAAGCGTTGCATCCTTGGCATCAACCAGAGCGTGGTAAAAGCCTGTGTTGAGCTGATGGTGAGCTCCCCTGCAATTTCTTCCTGATGAATTTGGTTCACTCCCTGCGAAATGATCGCCAAAGCTTGTTGCGCGCACTCGAACAGGCTTTGTCCTTGCTGGCTCAGCAGCATGCTTTTGCCTTTCCGGATAAATAATCGGCATCCTAAATGCTGTTCCAGTTGCCGCATTTGCTGGCTGACGGCAGCCTGGGAAATACAGAGCTCATGCGCCGCCAGACTATAGCTGTTGTGTCTGGCTGCGCATTCAAAGGTGACCAGTAGATTGATATTTTTCAGCAAAATAGGGGCGTCTTGTCTGTGTAGGGTCAGTATTATAAGTTTTTCTTATATTTAAAGTCGATTTGTATCGTTGGTGTTGAACTGCGTCGGCAAACAAAATGGGCATGCAGGGAACAGCCCGGCCCATTTGTGGTTTTCCAGTCAGGAGACAGACATCATGCAAGAATTTAAGCAGTTACATCAGCAAACGACGCCTTTCATCATCGGAAATGTTTGGGATGCTGCCAGTGCCCGTTGTGCTCAGCAGGCCGGTTATCAGGCGTTAGGGACTTCCAGTGCAGCCATCGCGAGTTTACTGGGCTATGAGGATGGCGAACACATCCCGTTTGCTGAGCTCATTTTTATGGTTCGGCGTATTGCCGCAGTCAGTAAGCTTCCCCTCAGTGTGGATATTGAAGCCGGGTTCAGCCGGAATCCGGACGTGATCGCCCATCATATTCAGCAATTAGCGGCGTTGGGTGTGGTCGGGATTAATCTTGAAGACAGCCGGGTCGACACAGAACGAACCCTTGTTCCGGCGGAGGAATTTGCGGCGATAGTGTCGGGCGTGAAAGCGATCCTGCAACAACACCAGACGGAGGTTTTTCTCAATGTTCGCTGCGACGCATTTTTACTGGGTTTAGACCATGCTTGCGCCGAAACGGTCAAGCGCGCTCAAATTTATCAGAGGGCAGGTGCTGATGGCTTCTTTGTGCCTTGTCTAACTGAGGCTGACGATATCAAGGCCGTTGTTGCAGCAAGTCGGCTCCCGGTGAATGTGATGGCAATGCCTGAGTTGCCTGCCTTTGATGAATTGGCGGGCTTGGGGGTAAAACGGATCAGTACCGGTAACTTTGCTCATGATGCGATGCACCGATATCTGCTTAATCTATGGGGTGGGATAAAACAATCGGGATCGTGCGAATCACTGTTCGGTACGGGCACGGCCGGATGAGCGGTTTTGCTGCTGCTGTTGATCCAGTTCAGAATGGGAGCGGAGAGCGTGATCTCGGGTGAGGACGTTGAGTCGGTGTGAAACACATTCAGGTTTATGGCTGCCGACCGCATGGTGCGGCCGGCGTTTTTGTTAGATGTCAGATCAGCATTTATGCCCGGTTGGCTGCCTGCTTGTCGGTCAGCGACTTCATCACACCTTCTTTATCATTCAGATAAGACTCCAGGCCATCACGGCGCAGATCGCAGGACGGACAGTTGCCACAGCCGTCACCAATCACACCGTTGTAGCAGGTCAGGGTCTGATGTCGGATATAATCCAGTTTCCCGTGCTGATCGGCCAGCGCCCAGGTTTCGGCTTTGTTGAGCCACATCAGCGGCGTTTCAATGTTCAGCGGACGATCCATGCCCAGCACCAGGGACTGATTCAGTGATTTCACAAATGCATCGCGGCAGTCCGGGTAGCCGGAGAAGTCGGTTTCACACACACCGGTAATCACGGCTTCTGCACCGATCTGGTAAGCGTAAATGCCTGCCAGCGTCAGGAAGAGTATGTTACGACCCGGCACAAAGGAATTGGGTAAGCCGTTCTCTTGCAGCGCATGGGACACCGGAATATTGTCCCGGGTCAGTGAGCTGATGGCCAGTTCATTGAGCAGGCCGACGTCCATCACCTTGTGCGCGGCAACCCCTAAGTCTTTCGCAATGGCCTGTGCCACTTCGATTTCCAGTTTATGGCGCTGACCATAGTCAAAGGTGATGCAATGGACTTCATCATAATTGGCCATAGCCTGAATTAAACAGGTGGTCGAGTCCTGTCCGCCACTGAAAACGACAACGGCTTTGCGCATGGTGCTGCTCCGAATCTGGTTCAAAAAGAAGGCACATCCTACCCTGAGAGTCAGGATATGCCAAGTGAGCCGTCCCTTCACTCATGCTTACCCGGCGTGAAGCCTCAGCTGAGTTGCCCTGTCTGTTCGAAGGCCGTCAGCTGATCGAGGTAGGGCTGAATGTCACCGATGTTATTGGCGACCCAGTCGGTGTCGAAATAGGTATCCAGGTAGCGCTCACCGCTGTCGCACAGCAAGGTCACGATGGAACCTTGTTCGCCGCGCGCTTTCATATCACTGGCGAGCTGCAGCACACCGTACAGATTGGTGCCGGTAGAGGCGCCGGCTTTGCGGCCCAGCAGTTTCTCCAGCCAGTGCACAGTGGCGATACTTGCGGCATCCGGAATGGTGCGCATGTCATCGACGACATCCGGGATGAAGCTTGGCTCGACGCGCGGACGGCCAATCCCTTCAATACGGCTGCCACGCTCACCTTTCAGGTTGGGATCCCGGGTGAGGTAGTAATCGTGAAAGACCGAATGCTCAGGATCCACCACACACAGTTGGGTGCCGTGCATCTGATAGCGAATATAGCGGCCGATGGTGGCGGAGGTGCCGCCCGTGCCGGCACTCATGACGATCCATGTTGGTATCGGGTGCGCTTCTAACTGCATCTGCTCAAAAATACTCTTGGCAATATTGTTATTGCCCCGCCAGTCAGTGGCACGTTCCGCATAGGTAAACTGATCCATGTAATGACCGTTCAGTTTTTCAGCCAAACGACGAGATTCGTCATAAATCTGGCAGGGATCATCCACAAAATGTGCCTGGCCGCCATAGAATTCAATTTGTTCAATTTTTTTACGGGCAGTCCGGCGCGGCACCACGGCAATAAACGGCAAGCCGAGCAGCCGGGCAAAATAGGCTTCAGAGACCGCGGTGCTGCCCGACGAGGATTCGATGATAGTGGTGTGTTCGCCAATCCAGCCATTGCACAGGCTGTAGAGGAACAGGGAACGGGCCAGACGGTGCTTCAGGCTGCCGGTCGGGTGGGTGCTTTCATCTTTCAGATACAGGTCGATCCCTTCAATGGCCGGAATATCCAGTTTGATGAGATGAGTATCGGCAGAGCGCTGAAAGTCGGCTTCGATTTTTCTGATGGCCTGGTTCACCCAGAGTGGATCATGACGCATGAAACATCCTTGAAAATTGACTGATTAACTCAATGAAAGTTTACGCAAACGAATGGAAATTTCTTTGCTATTATTATTGTTGATTTGATTAATTATAGAAATTTTTTCTTCAAAATAGACATTTCAGGGAAAAATATGGCCGAAAGGAATATAGCGGAAATAGATACCACGGACCGATTACTGCTGGATTTGCTGCAAATGGATGCCAGCCTGTCACTCAACGATTTAGCAGAAGCGGTCAATCTGACCACCACACCGTGCTGGAAACGGTTAAAACGGCTGGAAGAAGCGGGAATCCTGAAGCGGCGGGTGGCCTTGCTGGACCCGGTCAAATTAGGCCTGTCATTCATTGCCTTTGTGCAGATAAAAACCAGCGATCATTCACAGGAGTGGTATCACCGTTTTGTCGCGACTGTCAGTGAGTTTCCGGAAGTAATGGAGTTCTACCGCATGGCTGGTGAATATGACTACATGATGAAAGTTCAGATGGCAGATATGGCTGCGTTTGACAGCTTTTATAAAAAACTGGTCAACAGTATCAGCGGATTAACCAATGTGACTTCTACCTTTGCGATGGAGCCCCTGAAATACACCACAGCGCTGCCTTTATAAATCTCTGATTTGTATTGAAAAAGCACTGTATAAAAACGAATATTCCGTTAACGCCGTGAAAATAGGCAGCATCACCTGCTGTTTTGCTGCCATTCCTTACATTTGGGTTGATAATCAGCCTGTCTTTTTGCCAATATGTTGCTAGATTGTCACCTCAGTGTGATAAGCGATTTTATCCTCTCGATCCACCCGATCTGATTATATTTTTCTATTCTTCCGCTTACTTCTCGTGAGCAGAGCGTGTTTTGCTGGAGGAAACATGCAGGTTTTTTGGCAACTCAGGTGGTACTTTCGGCAAGAATGGCGGCGATATGGCGGCGCAATTGCGATTTTTGTCATCATTGCCTTTTTTGAACTGATCCCACCCCGGGCCGTGGGTTGGATTGTTGATGGTGTGGTTGAAGGCAAAATGACCCTCAACACCATGCTGATGTGGCTGGGCGGGCTGGCTGCGATGTGGGTGCTGGTGTACGTGCTGCGGATCGTCTGGCGTCTGTGGTTGTTTGGCAGTGCTGCAAAGCTGGGCACTGTGCTCAGAGACAAGCTTTATCGCCATTTTACCCGGCAGGCGCCGAATTTTTTGAGCGCCACAAAACCGGTGATCTGATGGCCCGCTCAACCAATGATGTGAATGCGCTGGTGATGACCGCCGGAGAAGGCGTACTGACCGCGGCGGACTCACTGATCACCGGCCTGGCGGTGTTGCTGATTATGTCCACCCAGCTCAGCTGGCAACTGACCATTCTCGCGCTCCTGCCGATGCCCGTGATGGCCTTGCTGGTCTCGCGTTTTGGCAGCCAACTGCATGACAGGTTCAGTGAATCGCAGGCGGCTTTTTCTGCCCTGACAGATACCACTCAGGAGTCGCTGAACGGCGTCAGGATGATCCGCGCTTTTGGTCTGGAGCACAGGCAGCAGGCGGCGTTTGAGAAAGTTGTTGACCATGCCGGTGAAAAGAATTTTGGTGTGGTCAAAGTAGACGCCAAGTTTGACCCAGTGATCCAGCTGACGATTGGGATGTCTTTTTCCTCAGCGTCGGTGGCGGGGCTTATCTGATTCATCAGGGCGAGCTGACTCTGGGCGATCTGACCGCGTTTACCCTCTATCAGGGCTTGATGATCTGGCCGATGCTGGCTATTGCCTGGTTGTTCAATATTCTTGAGCGCGGCTCAGCGGCATGGAAACGCCTGCAGGAAATTTTGGATCAGGCCCCGACGATTGTCAGCGGCACCCAGACACTGCCGGACACCCGTCAGGCGCTGGATATCCGGATTGAAGCGTTTTCCTGGCCGCAGCAACGCCAGCCTGCACTGCAGGATCTGGCGATCCAACTACCGGCGGGTCAGATGCTGGGGCTGGCCGGGCCGGTCGGGTGCGGCAAGTCCACCTTGCTGGCGCTGTTGTTACGCCAGCAGGAGCTGAACCATGGTCGCATTGCGTATGGCGGCGTGTGTATCCGCGACGCGGTGCTGGAACAATGGCGCAGCCGTTTTGCCGTGGTCAGTCAGAGTCCGTTCCTGTTTTCCCGCTCAATTGCCGAAAACATCGCATTGGGCAAGCCGGATGCCAGTCTGGAGGCCATCCGTCACGCTGCCGAATTAGCCTGTATTGATGAAGACATCCTGCTGTTCCCTGAGGGCTACAACACCCTGGTCGGAGAGAAGGGCATTACGCTGTCCGGCGGCCAGAAACAGCGTATCGCGATTGCCCGGGCGCTGCTGCTCAATGCTGAAATTCTGGTGCTGGATGATGCGCTGTCGGCTGTCGACGGCAAAACAGAGCACAGGATCTTGCATAACCTGCGCAGTCAGCCTCAGCGACAGACCGTGATTGTGATTGCCCATCGCCTGACCGCGCTGGAGCAGGCCGATGAAATCGTGGTGTTGCAGCATGGCCAGGTGAGCGAGCGCGGGAAACACGCTGCTTTGCTGAACAATGACGACTGGTACGCCGAGATGTACCGCTACCAGAAACTGGAACAAGCGATTGAGGAGGCGCAATGAAAACACAGGCGGTAAACCGGGCGGTACTGCAGCGGCTGCTCAGATACGCACTGGATGATAAGCGCAACCTGTTCATTGCGATCGCGCTCTTGTTTGTGGCTTCTCTGGCGGATGTGTCCGGCCCCTGGTTGCTGCAGCGTTTCATCGACCATTACATTGCGGTTGATCAGTTTCCGGTCGCCGATGTGGCGACGCTGGTGGCGGCGTATCTCGCGCTGATGATTCTGGCGGGTGTGTTCAAGTATGCCCAGTCACTGCGTTTTAATCAGATTGCCATCGGCGTGGTGCAGAAAGTCCGCAAGCAATTGTTTGCCCGGGTGATGAACCAGCCTTTGTCGGCGTTTGATTACATGCCCAGTGGCAAGCTGATCTCCCGGCTGACCAATGACACTGAATCGATTAAAGATTTTTATGTTTTTGTGATTGCGACTTTTTTAAAGAACGTCACTCTGATTGTGGTGATGCTCACTGTGATGTTTATCATGAGCTGGCGTCTGGCCCTGGTGGTACTGGCGTTGTTGCCGGTTGTGGTGGGCGTGATGGTGGTCTACCAGCACAAAAGTGCCAGTGCCTACCGGCGGATGCGCGACTTGCTGGCGGACATTAATTCTTCCATGAGCGAGTCGATTCAGGGGATGAGTCTGATCCAGCTCATGCGGCAGGAAAAAGCCTTTCGTGCCTATTTTGCCGGGCTGACCGATCAGCACCTGAAGGCGCAAATCGGCGTGACCAAACTGAACAGCATGCTGCTGCGACCCCTGATTGATTTGTTGTCCGGGATCGCCTTGCTGACGCTGGTGGCGCTGTTTGGTTTTGGTGGCACCGAGCTGATCGGGGTCGGAGTGCTGTATGCGTTTCTGAGCTATCTGGGCCGGGTGACTGAGCCGCTGATCGAAATGACGCAGCAATTATCTCTGCTCCAGCAGGCACTGGTGGCCAGCGAGCGGATCTTTGCGCTGATCGATTCACGTCAGCAAGCATACGGTGAGGATGAAAAGCCACTGACCAGCGGGCATCTGGCGTGCCGTCATCTGAGTTTCAGCTATGACGGCAAGCAGAAAGTGCTGAGTAACATTGATATTGAGCTGCCGCATCAGGGGTTTCTGGCGCTGGTGGGCCATACGGGCAGCGGCAAAAGTACCTTGGCTTCGCTCATGATGGGCTTCTATCCAAGTTCAGAAGGCGGCGTTGAGTTAGACGGGCGTGCGCTGGAAAGCCTGAGTCGGCCTGTGTTGCGTCAGGGCATCGCCATGGTCCAGCAGGATCCGCATGTACTGAGTGACACCGTGAGGGAAAATGTCAGCCTGGGCCGGGAGATGACTGATGATCAGATCTGGCACGCCTTAGAGACAGTCGGCCTGGCCGGACAGGTGCAACAATACGAGTTGGGCTTGGACACTGTGCTGGGGGGCGGGGAAGTGAATCTGTCTGCCGGACAAAAGCAGTTACTGGCGCTGGCACGCGTACTGGTCGAGCAGCCGAAAGTGCTGATCCTGGATGAAGCGACCGCCAATATTGACTCAGGGACAGAGCAAAAAATTCAGCATGCGCTTTCGGTGCTGCGTCAGAACATGAGTATTGTGGTGATTGCGCACCGGCTTTCAACCATCATGGATGCTGATGAAATTGTGGTATTGCACCATGGCGAAGTGATTGAAAGAGGCACGCATTTCAGTTTGCTTTCTGAGCGAAAACAGTACTGGCAAATGTACCAGTTGCAGCAGGCGAGTGATCACCTCCACCATTTGGAAGAAGCATCTGCAGAGACAGCAGAAAATTGACATCAGCCTGACAAAAATGTACAAGTCATTCACTATAAATGGCTCCCGGGATAATGGTGGCATATCGCTATTCCGGGAGCTTTGCCGTGAGTGAGTACTTAAGATCCGTAAGATGAACGTCTGTGAAATGAATCAGTCTTCACGCTTGCGCATCAAACCTTCCTGTACGGCGGAAGCAACCAGTTCGCCGTCACGGTTATAAATCTCACCCCGTACCAGACCGCGTGAACCGCTGGCTGATGGACTGTCAATGACATACAGCAGCCAGTCGTCCATCCGGAACGGGCGGTGGAACCACATGGAGTGATCGATGGTGGCCACCTGCATTTTCGGGGTCAGCAAGGTGACGGCATGGGGTTGCAGGGCAGTGACCAGGAAACCCCAGTCAGAGGCGTAGGCCAGCAGGTACTGGTGTATGCGAGGATCGTTCAACATTTCACCATTGGCTCTTATCCAAAGGTATTGTTTGGCCGCCTCTGATTGAGGATGGAGCGGATTGATCACTGTGACCGGACGGACTTCAATCGGTCGCTCGCAGCCAAAGGTCTCGACAAATTTACGGGGCAGCTGGTCTGCGATGGCTTTGACATGGTCTTGTTCTGATTTCAGCGACTCGGGTGGCGGCACCTCTTCAGGCATCGGAAACTGGTGGTTAAAACCGTCTTCCAGCGCTTGATAAGACGCGGTCAGGTAAAAGATAGGGCGACCGTTCTGAATCGCTTTTACCCGACGGGTGCTGAAACTTTTGCCGTCACGCAGGTTTTCGACATCGTAGATAATCGGTTTTTGCGGATCACCTGGCAGCAGGAAGTAGCTATGGAAGGAATGGACAAACCGGTTCTCCGGCACAGTTTCTTTCGCTGCTGACAGGGATTGTCCGATGACCTGACCACCATAGACCTGGGGTAAACCAAGATGTTCACTCTGGCCGCGGAACAAACCTTGTTCCAGTTGTTCTAAGTGCAACAGATTGAGAAGTTCGTTCAGTTCTTTGCTCATCGGAGCTCCAGTTATAATGCTATTATTAGCCAAATTTTTACAGTTAGTTACCCATAAACTCAAGGCGGAAGGTTCCGAAGTGTTAGAACCATCAGTTTGTGGGAGGAATATCAAGGGCAGGGTACAACGATGAAAAAGATGTTTGCGTTACTAACCTTATTGGTCACAGCTATGGTTATTTCAGCATGTACAAATATGATCAATAAAGAAGCAGGTGTCGGAAAAGTTGAAGGTAATCTGACGTATCGTGAGCGTATGGCGCTTCCGGATGATGCGCTGATTACGGTGACCTTGTCAGATGTTTCTCTGATGGATGCGCCCGCGAAAGTGATCAGCCGCCAGTCGTATCTGGCTGCAGGCAAGCAGGTGCCTTTTTCATTCAGCCTTCAGTATATGGAAGAAGAGATTAAGCCTTCTCATACCTATGCTGTGAGCGCACGAATCGAAGTGAACGGCCAACTGCTGTTCATCACGGATACTGCCAATCATGTGATTACCGATCCGTCCAAAACCACTCAGTTGGATCTGATGCTGGTACGCGTCAGCCAGTAATCTCTGAATCAGAATCCCTAAAGCCCGGCCATCGCCGGGCTTTTTGCATTTGGGTGCAATTCAAGGCTCTTGCTCTTGTTCCTCCCCTTGAAAAGGGGAGGGAATAGCTCAGTATTTAATGTCGGGTCCTTTGCTTTTGTTCCTCCCCCTCGTGGAGGGGGAGGCTAGGAGGGGGTCTTCAGGGCACCAAGTTTCGGGGGATATTCTTCCCGCTACGCCACCGGAAACCCATCCCAGCGGTAACGCTTCAAAGCAACCCTGCCCGTAGCAGAAACCTCAATGCCATCAGCGATCAGACATTGCCGCTGGCGCAGGAAGTCATCACCCTGCTGTGAAATTTTCCCCTGACTGTTGATCACCCGGAACCAGGGTAGCGTAGAGCCTTCCGGCAGCTGGCCTAACAGCTTTCCCACATGACGGGCATAACCGGGGAAGCCTGCAAAGCGGGCAATATCACCGTAAGTCGACACTTTGCCATAAGGAATCTGCGTGATCTGGCTGTAGATTTGATGCTTAAAGTCGTCCATATTGGGATCCTGGGTAACAATTTGTGCAGGGAGGTGCAAATGTTATATACCACAATCCTGGCTGTCATGAGCATGTTACTGACCATTGTCGGGGTCAGCGCCCTCGGGCTCGCACAGCATCATTTAACTGTCCTTGCGGTTGCTATCCCCGCGCTGTGGCTATTGCCGCAAGGCGGTCTGCCTGCTGTGTTGCTGCTAATGGGCATCGGTATGTTTGGTGCCGTATTGCCTTTTCAGCCACTCGCGCTCTCGGTGAGCCTGCTGATGATGCTTCCTGTCCTGACTGTGTCTTTCTCGCCCCGGGGCAACTGGCAGGTCGCGGCCTTACTCTTTGCGGTCGTGATCGCCATGGATGCAGGCTTACTGGCACTGCAAAGCGAAGAAAAGCTGACGGGGCAGGCTGGTTACACCTTGCTGCAGGTTCTGGCGGTGTGTTTCATCTGGCTTGCTGCCCGTTACTGGCGCCCGGTTCAAGCCAATTATGGCTGGCCATTACTGCTGGCAGTGCCCTTATGGCTTGGCGGGCTGACACCGGCCGCTCTGGTCGTACTGTGCATCATCGGTGTTATTGTCGCACTCCAGACGCTGTACCAGCAGAGCCAGCTGGTTTGGGTATCCAGGCTCAATTGGGTCTTGCCGGCGATTGCGTTTGCCACCCTGGTGGTGATCCCTGAATTTGAAGTGCCTAATCCTGTTTTAGTCTCCTGGCTGCTGGTACTGGGCAGTGCCTCGCTGGCCGAATATTTACTGAACGAACTCGAAAGCAGCTGAAGGAAAATTGTTAGATGGGCAATAATCCAGCAGTCAGCAGTACGCGGCTTGCCAATGCCTTGCAATGTCATTGGGGTTAGTGGATAATCCGTCCCGTTCTCGCAATGATCTGAAACGGTTATCAGTGAGAGATCGAATCTATGGAGGCCCCCATTGGTCCTCCCGCAACACTAACTCGTGAACCCGGTCAGGCCTGGAAGGGAGCAGCCGCAGCGAGCGACGTGTGTGCCGGGATGTGGCTGGTGGGGGTCTCCACCCATCTGGCGTTTGCCAATTTCCTGCTTCAAAAGTGACTTCCTGATTCTTTAAATTGCTCTGTGTTGTGGCATTCCCAATTCGCCATTTGGTGATTTTGCATGTCGCGCTTTATATTCGGAGAGCTCCTCAGCATTTTTCCCTTGGGGAGAGTGAGTAACGATAGTTTGCTCGTTGTTGGAGAGTTATTATTGTGGCGTATATTCCTTGCAATGAGAGGGTATGTCGCGCTTGAGTTCGGTATTTCATTCAACATGGTTTGATGCGCGCCAGGTACTCTTTTCCAGCAAAAAGAGTACCCAGAAATGCCTTTGAATTCTCTGATGTTGTCCGGGTCGGTTGTAGGCGCTCCCGGCGCCGAAAACCTAAAAATTCGTCCTGAATTTTTACCCTATTTCGCGCGTCATACTTAAGCTCATAATTGCCCCAAAGTTTGTTAGATCCGCAACTCTACAGCGCTCAAACCACTTCATTTTCCCATAAATCTGTTAATGAGCGCACATCTATGTGATTGCACTGTGTGTACAGTTCTGCATGCAGCTATGCTGGATAGATTAGGGGCACGGAATTTTGCGAACGTGAGGGCGGTAGCGTAACTAAATGGGTTGCTGTGCTAAATAGCACGCTGATGCCCCAAAGCTTGCTAGCACTCGTTTAGTGAATCGAAAATTGACGAACTACTTGCCCTAACAGTTCTTATTGATTAACCCGTTTTTAGCGCCTCTTCATGAGTGAGCGGAACTGGATGGGTATACAGTCATATTCTAATTTAAGTAGCTTTTTGCGCTTTTAACCTCATTAGTTTGCGCATTTTTTAATCTGAAATTATCAAAACCACTTAAAATCAATTATATACACTTACACCAAATTAGTTAATAGTTTTGGAAAACACGCATGCGCGTTTTTTCCAGAGGGTGTATTTGATAGAAAGCTGATAAGTTCTTTACATACAGATAGTGAACTGTGCTCGTTTTCACTAGCCTAACGTGGTAAACACGCATGCGCACTAATAAAATGTTATACGAATCGGAGGAAAAATGAGTTCACATTTAGCTATGCAAGATTTTGTAGATAATCTTAGTTTAAAGCGTGATGACTATGGTAATTGCACGTTTCAAGCGTTAGTTGAGTTCAGAAGTAAACGACGGAATGTTAGCGAAATTACAACCGTCAAATTCATCCGAAATGGATACAATGACGGGAATATTACAATAACAGAAGAAGCTGAACTAACTTCAGATTATTATCATTTAGATTTTTCTCCAGATTGGCAAGAATACTCTTTTAACCCGAACGATAACTCACTGTTAATTAAGGGGAGCTCTCCTAAAATGGGAGGGAAATATACCGTTGCTATTAAAGTTGCATGATTCGTATAACAAGGCGAAGCAATTGACAAAATACATGTCACGAATTTTGAAACTGCTCTTTGCGTTAGCTGTAAAAGGGAATTATGAAACTCTTCGAAGTCATAAATGCTATAGATACCTTCGATGATGAAGGAACAATATTCGTACAAAAAGTTGATGGCTCTTATCACCCTAAGTCTGAAGCTGTTGTGATAGAAATGACGGACGAAGAACTTGAAATGAAAACTAGTGAATTCGCAAGAAAACGATGCCCTGGCAAGTCCTATTTCCTTGAGGTCTTTATAGTCCAAGAGGTTCTTGAGGGCTGGGCTTCAAATCACGGTGGCAGGCAACCAAATAACGAGAAAGCTTGTCATTTTTAATATATTACGCTGAACATGATGCATATCCTGAATCATTTTTCAGCTAACAAGGCGCTCAAGAAATGACAAATTTTCCATGGCCGATTTTTGTGCTTTAACGCTACGCGAGCACAAAAACGTCCACTCCAAGTTTGCCGCTTAGCTTGGCGTTAAGTGAGTAAAGAGGGTGTTTGAAATGGTAGATATTGCATCTATATCCGCAGGGTTAACATCAATAAAAACTGCATTGGATATTACGAAAGAACTAAGGAATATTGACTCATTGCTAAAAGATGCTGAAGTGAAGCTAAAACTAGCTGATCTAATTGAGGCTTTGTCTGAAGCAAAAATACAAGTTTCTGAAATTCGAGTTGAGAACCAAGAACTTAGAAATAAATTAAAAGAGTTAGAGAACCAATTATATCAAACCGATGAGGTATTTTTCGACAAGGGCCACTATTTTTTAAAGTCTCCAAAAGAAGGGGAGGCTCAGGGGCCCTATTGTGCTAGGTGCTACAGCGACAACGGGAAATTATTTCCAGAGTCGGAGCTTCCTTCAACCTTCCATGATCTTGGTAGGTATAGGTGCCCTAAATGTAGTTCCGTTACTATGTAACCAACATAAATTTTATGAACTAACCCAATCAATATTTAAGCATTATCTGGTAAGTCGGTTGATGCTACCACAGAGAAAATGGACTTTTTATGACACCCTATACAAACATGAATGGAAATTCAAATATTGAATCTTATGAAGTTGCGGATGATTCAATTACTGTTCGGTTTAAGTCTGGTAGGTTCCGAAATTATCAATATACGAACCTAAGGCCAGGTGCGGCAGTGGTTGAACGGATGAAAGTCCTTGCTGTACAGGGGTATGGACTCAATTCCTACATATCGACAACTGTAAAGTCACGGTTTGCTCGTAAATGGTAAGTCACATAACAAGCAAAGTCAGCGTCGCCCCTACGGGGCTGGATCTCGCTAAGCTCGGCCGCTGTTTATGGCGTTAGGTGCTAAGAGGAAATAATTAGATGCTGTCGAATAAAGTTCTAGATTGGATGAATAAAACAGGTTTTCCGCTAGAAATGAAAACTGCCCTTAGCTTTCGAAAGCAAAGCTTCGATGTGTATCAATCTTACGACTATAAAGACTTTGAATCTGATAAAAGCAGAGAAATAGATGTATTGGCAATACATATTGATCAAACCAGTAAAGGTATGATCGATGTTGCTTACGTAATGGAATGTAAAGCATCAAAAAAGCCTTGGGTTGTACTTAAAGGCAAAACACTGTCAGATAGTTACCACAGGCTAAATTCCTTTTGTATCGCTTCAGTCGCCGGAAGAGAAGCCTTTGTAGATAAACTAATTAACGGTGAATTAGAGTATATCCGAGATTATACAGAGACATCGAAATATGCTGGTTATGATTTTCGACAGGCTATGGGAGGTGACCATGACCCAGCTTATGGGGCAGCTATTGGAGTAATCAAAGCTTGTTTGGGTTATATACAAGATCGCACATGTAACGTGTCAGACAGATTGTGTTATTGTTTTCCTGTTATCGTGGTGGATTCTCCACTGTTCGAATGTTGGCTCAATGAAACTGGTGAGTTAGAGCTTCAGGAAGTGCAGCGTAGCTGTTTCAAATTTAGTTCTTATCATTCTGAAAGAGTCTCTACAACAGTAACTGTGATTACTAAGTCAGAACTTGATGCGTTCTCTAGCGAAGCTGAAAGGGTTGCTGATTCAATAAGAAATGAATTCGCAGCGAGAGAAAATGAACTTTTTGATAAACTTTGCAAACGCACCTAATAAACGCACCAAGAAGGACTGTAACGCGTGGTAGTTCTAGTCCTAATGAGCTGCGGTGGTTGCAGTTGCTGTGTTTTAGCTTGGTGGTATTATGCGTAGTGAGCCTAGGAAATAAGGAAAACGTGTGTTTATTGAAAAATATCAATGGATGTATGCAGTGATATCGGGTTACTCGGCTACTGCTTTATTAGTAATGACCAATGTTAACCCCGACTATTTTGGTTTTTGGTTATCGCTATCCACTATCTTGTTTGCAATCTGTCTTCCTGTTTTTGCAACCATGTCTATGACATATTGGATTTTTTTAAAGTACAGAGTTCCTCAAAAGAACGTGGCTCTATTAATAAACAGTAAAAAAATCAAGTGTTCACAGTTATTAGTCTGACGCTGCTAGCTTTGGCTAGCTTATCTTTTGTACTTCATCTTAGTTACCTAGCAGGTATTGCGATGTTGTGCGCTTTAGTTGTAGGGAAACTATTTCAATCATATTGTTTAGATAAGGTTGGAATAACTAATGGGTGGATGGATTCTGTAAAAAAAACACCAGGAGATGCGCCAAATATTGAACCTAACTAAAAATACGTATAACAATTAACTTAAGAGTGGTTCGCAATGCTTGATATTTTTGTTTTAAGTTGACTTTTGTGTTTACGGTGCAGTGATTTAAGAAGGTGGTAGTATTGCTCACATCTTAATTGGGAGTTAACTCATAGAAATTTTAATCTGAAATGAACGAGTTAGAGTTAAGACTTTAACTCGGAAATGTCCAAAAACGAGTTTTGACCCCAAAGTTTCCCACTCCCCAGGGGGAAATTCAGGGCGAATTTTCAGGTTGTCGGCGGCGGGAAGCCGACAACCTGCCGGGACAGCAGCAAAGAATAAAAAGGCATTTCTGGATACTTTTATGCCAGCAAAGCGTATCTGGTGCGTATGAAATCATGCTGATAGAAATACCGAACTCAAGCGCGACATACCTCACAGCCAGACATACCATCAGCCGATAATGAATAATTGTGGGGATGTTTGCATATTGGGGGTCAGAATCGGTCTTGATGGTGGTAGTGTCTGCATTTGAGCACTGTGTAATCCCTGTAAAGTACGCGGCTATAGTTTTGAATTGTCACGCTAAAGGGGATGTGGGCAGTGGTATCAAGCCAAAGCTCCCGAAAAGCAGCAAGCAACATTGAACGCTTGAAGCTCGAGAAGAAATCAGAGTAGCGTTATCAGCCACAATGTCATGAAGAGTAATAGCATTTATGCTAACTCACTGCCCTTCAACTATTTAAACTCTTCTAGTGAAACTGAAACGGTTCGTCCTGCAATTAAAGTGAAGTCTTTTGGAATCGTATCTATTTTGATCCGAACTGGAATGCGCTGAGCGAGGCGTATCCAACTGAATGTCGGATTCACATTTGCCAGTAATGTTCCTGAAGCTGTTGTTCTTTCACTGTCGTTGATTCCCGCTGATAACCCTTCAACATGCCCATATATCGGTTTGGTTTCGCCCATCACGAAGATGGTGGCGAGTGCGCCATTCTGTATACGACTTAGTTTTGTCTCTTCAAAATATCCGGAGACATAAAAACTATTTTGATCAACGAGTGCCATGACTGGGACGCCAGCTGAGGCGAATGTCCCTGGTCTGAGAGAGAAATTCGTGATCACACCATTAACCGGCGAGTAGATGTCGGCTCTGCTCAGGTTAATTTCAGCCAGCTCTAGGTCTGCTAAAGACTTATCCACGCTGGCCTGAGCCAAAATGAGTGCATCGCGTTTATCGTCACGTTGCTGCGCCGAGACGGCGTTATTTAATCGCTGATAGCGTTTGTATTCCCGATCAGCGGCGTGAAGTGTTGCTTTAGCTTGTTTCACCATTGCTTTGGCTTGCGTCACTTCACTGTTCAGGCGCTTTTTATCTAAGCTAAACAGCAGTGTGCCCTTATTAACGACCTGGTTATCGTGAACATAGACGGCTTCTACGTTTCCAGAAATATCGGTGGCAAGCGGAACGATATCTGCACGAATTTTTCCATCCCGAGTTTGCGGCGCATAGTGATAGTAACTGTATAAATTCCAAACGACGACGCCGGCTAGAAGCACTGTACTTGCCGTCATCAGGACTTTAAAGCTCGATACAACTTTGTTTTTAATCATGGTAGTGAATGACCAGTTGGTGTTGTGATGATCGCAAATACGTGAAAGACCAAGCCGGTAAGAGCAACAAAGAGGGCTGAGTCAAAAACGGGCCTTTGCGCGATGAGTCGATAGAAACCTGTCTTTAAAAGTAAGTAGGAGAGTAAGATTCTGAGAAAGAAAGCGAGCACCATGCATAACAGCAATGGTGAAACATATATCCCCAAAATATCGAGTTCGTTAAGCATCAGATGGTTTCCAGTGTGGTGCTGTTGGATAGAGGGCGATTCGCAATCCGGTTAATAGATGTAACACGTCAGTTTGATTTTCATGGTTCGCATGCTGAATGTTGAGATCAATTTGTCTGAGCCATTCGTCGGTCAATTGAGATTGGCTGTCACGGCGCTGGCTGAGGTTTTTCAGCAGTGGTTGCAATGTTGAGGGCATTGAGTGTTCGCTACTTAATTGTCTCAATTTGGCCGTTATGATGCTGGCTCTGAGTTGAGTCAGAAGGATGAGAGTGTCTTTACCGAGCGTTGCGCCTAGCCTTGATAGCTGTAAAGCTATTCTGTCTAAGGAGCGAATCACGTAGTTTTCGATTGCTACGTCATCAAACCTGTGCGTCAGTGCCTGTTGATCTTTTTGCTCGCGCTCCAACAGTTGGTGCAGTGCATGTTGTGCTCCCCAGCGGCGGCATAATGCGACGGCAACGAAAGCGACAAAGATACCTGTTAACGTTGCGACAGAGCTTTCCAAAAAGATGCCAATGTCGAAAGGTGCGTAATGATTTTGGAAGTTGATGTTACTCAGACTCAATGCCAGAACCAACATCGCGAACGGGTTTCTTGATGCCCAAATTCCCATTGGCAACATAAAAGCAGCCATGATCACCAGAAAGCTGGTTTGGTTATTTGCCAGTGGTAACAACAGGTATCCCAAAATAAACGCGGTAAAGGTGGCGATAAATGCAAAGCGTCCAAACTGAGTGATAGCGAGACCGGGTTCATCGCTGGCGCCAAAAAAGCTAATCGCCACCACACCCAGCAAGACTAAGTTGGGGCCCTGAGTCCATCCTGTCAGATACCAGACGGCACTGAGCAACGAGTACGTCAGTAATATCCCGACGAACATGCGTGACATCAAGCCCGTGTCTGGCAGAAGCGGAAATGCTCTGGCCTTCATCGCCGCGTAGCGCATGAAACCGTGAATGGGCTTTCCTTCCATAAGGCGTTGAAACGCAATGACATACTCCCAGTCTTGAATGTGCTGGTTGAGCAGTATCTGAATTCGATTGAGCACCAGTTTTTCCCACGGGGAAGATTGATGATAAACCGCGGCAGGTATCTCAATCGGTTGAATTTCCGATGCTTCGTTATTGGTTTTCAGGCTTTCCGAACTGGGTAACAGGCGTTCACGTGTTTCAGAAGATAAGTTGTGTATGGCATGACCCAGTGCAGAAATCGTCGGAATCATCTTCATGATTTGTCTTTGCAGTGCGATGACGGCTTGGCGTGTCTGCCGATCAACAGCGTGGTCACGCTTGATGGTTGAAACCAACAGAGACAATGATGAAATGTCGTTGAGAACTGCCAATCTGTCAGAGTCTGTCGAATGATCGGCAATGCCAGCGAGGCAATCATCACGCCATGTTTTAAGGTCACGGACCCAGTTATCCACTCGAGATTGAAGCATGGGTTGCGTGGTTCCCGGAAAAAACAGCGTATCGACGAAGGTGACCGATAATATACCAATGCAAATTTCGACAACTCTCGTCACAACCATCGTAAATATATGTTCTGGCTGACCGATGTACGCAACCAGCACTAACATCATGGTGACGCCAGCCAATTGCAGGCTGTAAGCGCTTGGTGTTCGGTCGGCAAAAGACAAAGCAAGGGTTGTAGAGGCAACCAGGCCTGTAACGATCACCAAAATGAAAGGTTCACTCGCTAGCCAGGCTGAGAGTAGCAGTGAGACGAGGCCAGCAAATAATGTTCCTGCAAACCGGTATGTGGCTCGGGCACGGACAGCGCCGGACAAAGGGTTGCTGAGCACACAGCTCGTCACCATCGCCCAGTAAGGGTTCGCTAATCCAATCTCTACCGCGACAAAATAGGCGAGCATGGCCGATACATAAATTTTGGCGGCAAATAGCCATTGTTGACGCGTGATGTTCATTTATTGGACTTGGATTGCAGCACAAACTCGTTGGCCCGCTTTTCAAACAACCGCAATACTTGAGTTGCTTGTTCAATCGCTGCCAAATCAACGTCATTCATCAGCTCAAGGCGCAACGCGTCCGCTGCCCGCTCTATGCTTACCGCGATCTCGGTTCCCTTTGGCAAGATATGCAGAGTTTTGATTCGGCGATCGGCAGTATCTTCACGGCGTTCCAGCAATTGTTCATTGCTAGCCTGATCCAATAGTCGAACTAAAGCGCCAGGATTGATGCCAATTTCCTCAGCTAACAATTTCTGATTTAAACCTTGTGGATTTCGATACACCAGAACAACGGCGCTTGCCAGGGACATCGAAATACCGTAATCCGCGATAATTTCAGATACGGCTCGTTTCCAGGCGCGTCTGACTGGTTGAAGACTATTCGTGAGTTCGTGAAGAAGTGCGATTTTTTCTTGCATAGTCATGCCTCATATCAAGATTTTTGTATGCCATTCGTGGTGGCGTGGAGCGGATGATAGGAAAATAATGTTGCTTTAGCAATAGTTTTAAAGGCAATGTATTTTTTGTGTGGCAGGCAGGATGAGGATTAAAACCCCAGTATTTTGGGGCTACTTTTTTATGGCGTGAAAAGTGCCCGTTTTTGTATCAGAAAGTCCATGAGAACTGTGATTGATGAGCGACCACACAAGGCCACGGAGGTAAATCCCCCTTTGATGGCTGCTTAACTTCTACTTTTAACTGCGGTTAAAAATGGGAGAATTGCCATAAATTGAGTCATTTCAAAAAAGAAAGACGTCAACCCTGACGTCTTTTCTTTTGAGTCACGTATTAGTCCATCAAGTGTTTTTGGTAAAACGGCACCAATTGCTCAAGTGCTTTTGAGGTCGCTTCTGGCTGATCATAAAGGTCATAGTGACTCGCACCATCAACAACCTGAATTGATTTTTCACTTGAGCGTGCTTTCGTGTACAGTTCGAAACCATCTCGGTATGAGCCAAAGGCACCTGCAACACTGCCTAATACGACATGTAATGGTTGTGTTAGCAGTTTATCTGCAAGATGAAAAGCATCCCAACCGACTGCAGGCCCAGTGCTTGATAAACGTAGTTTGTTCGGCGAACCTGCCGCTTGGCCTCGTGGTGTCAGGTAATAATCAATCGCCTCGATCATATCAACATCCTCGATTCCTGCCGCCTCTCGCTCTGCCTGATTATTGAATGGAATATAGCCAACGATAAGCGGGTCTTCTCCACGAGCCTCGGCTGTACGTAATTGGCCAATCGTTTCCAGCAAGTTCAGAGCAGCGTCGGGTGACATGTCTCCCTCACGCATCATGCGACCATAATTGGTTGCTACAACCGTACCAACCGCTTTGATACGCTTTTCTGTCATCGCCACGTTAGCTGCATAAGCACCGCCACCACATACACCCAGTACACCGATTCGTGCCGCATCAACATAATCCAGTGTCACGAGATAATCGACCGCACAGCGAAAATCTTCTGTTCGCGTACCTGGATCTTCACTGTATTGAGGCTGGCCACCACTTTGACCTTGGGTTGAAGCGTCGAACGCCAGTGTAATAAAACCAGATTTAGCCAATGCCTCACCATAGACGTTCCCAGCCGTTTGTTCTTTACAGCTACTAATTGGATGTGCACAGATAATCGCGGGATAACTTTTCGCGGAGTCAAAATTATCCGGGAAACGTATCGTCGCGGCGACATCCCAGTCGCGATTTTTAAAAGTGACGTTCTTCATTTTATCGGCCCTCGTTTGATGCATTGAATAGGTGTCCTGAGACAGTGAACTCAGTATAGGCTTGGACCGTTTCTTTGATTAGATGCCATAATGAGAACTCAGATATAAGTAATTCTTATGAATAAAGCGCGATTACTTGAAACAAAAAAAGCTACCTTTTCTCAGGTAGCTTTCGAGTGTTAAAAAGACGGTAATCAAGTTTCTACTACGGCCAGCATAATTCAATGATGACCTATAGATGACGAAGGAAGAATGGCGCAAGTTTGCTCATCGCTTCGGCTACGTTGTCTGGCTTGTCATACATACTGATATGCGTTGCCCCATCAACGATATGAAGCGATTTGTTTTCACTTGCTGCTCGTTCAACAATTTGTTCGCTTAACCAGCGAGTACCTGCTTCACTGCCGGCAATGATGCACAATGGCTGCGTCAGGAAAATTTCAGCATGATTGAATGCATCATAGGTGACGAGTTGTGCCAAACTGCGGGTCGTCATTTTACTCGGTGCATTACAGTGCCTGGCCCGTTCCGTACGGTAGTACTCATAAGCTTCTGCAAAGTCTTTATTGGGTGCTTCTTCTGCTGAGGCTGGTGTTGTCGGAAGATAGCCCACCTCAGCCCCTTTAGCTTCAGCGCTCATCTGCTCTGCGGCCATTTCTAGTAATGGCATCGCCTGATCAGGCGTTTGAGTGCCATCCCAGCCAAAACGATACATATCGCCATAGTTGACGGCACTCACCGTGCCTAATGCTTTCACTCTGCGGTCAACCATGCTTGCATGAGTCGCATAACCACCGCCAGCGCATACCCCCATAAGACCGATGCGCTCAGAGTCAATGCAATCTAAAGTGATCAGATAATCAATTGCAGCCCTGATATCGTCAACGCGTTGGTAAGGATTTTCTATGTGACGCGGCGCTCCTTCACTCGCACCCTGACACGAAGCATCATATGCCAATGTGATGAAGCCATGTTGTGCCAGCTTTTCAGCGTAAAGCCCTGCAGTTTGCTCTTTTACACCACCACTTGGGTGGACGAGAACTATGGCGGGGTATTGATTTCTTTCATCAAAATTGTCCGGAAAGAACAGGTTTCCAGCCATTTTGATTTCAGCCTTCATAAAGTTCACTGGTTTCATGATGAATCCCTCTCTGGTGTCGTCTGTTTTGTTGAGAAAGATTTTAGGTCTAGACATACCCTTTGATTAGCGCGAATAATGTGAACATTCTTATAAGAAGAGCTTATGAATCTATGAAAGAGAATTTGAGTGACCTGGTGACTTTCTTGAATGTGGTCAAAGAGGGGAGTTTTACCCGGGCGGCGGCACTCGCCGGAACCTCACAGTCGGCAGTGAGTCAAACAGTAAGCAACTTGGAACAGCGTCTGCAACTCAAACTGCTTCACCGAACGACGCGTAGCCTTACGCTGACAGAAGCTGGTGAAAAGTTAGTTGCATTAGTGGGACCAGCAATCGAAGACATTAACATCGGTCTAGAACAGTTAGGGGAACTCCGTGATACGCCTTCTGGAACAGTGCGTATCTCAGCCGATGAATATGCCATTCAACAAGTACTTTGGCCTAAGCTTTCCCCTGTCATTAAGCAGTTCCCAGAAATAAATCTCGAGTTGATGACGGATTATGGTTTAGTGGATATTGCGAAAGGCGGGTTTGATGCCGGAGTTCGTCGTGGCGGTTTAATTGCAAAAGACATGATTGCAATGCAAATCAGTAATGAGCATAAAATGTCCCTGGTTGTTTCTCCAGATTGTGCACAGCAAGATACTTTGCCTGAAGTGCCAAGTGATTTAGTCTCGTTACCTTGTATTAATCTAAAACTTCCTACTCACGGTGATCACTTCCCTTGGGTCTTTATTGTTGACGAGCACGAATATAGGATCCGTGTAAAAGGACAAATCGTCGTCAATGGTGTTAATCAAGTGGTACAAGCAGCTCTTGATGGTTATGGCTACGCGTATGTGCCAGAGGCGTTAGTGTTGAAGTTTATCGATTCAGGCCAACTCATATCTGTCTTGCCGTCTTACTGTATTACACATCCCGGCTATTACCTCTACTACACCAGCAGGCTTCAATCATCCGCGGCTTTTAAGGTAATCCTAGACGCACTCAAACATTCTAAATAATGAATAAAGTGTCTTTCACCTGGATGTGGATGCGAGATACTTTTCTATTCTGAATGTAACGATTTAGGGCAATCCCCCTGAGTCGATTTATCCACAACCGCATTGCGGCTTTCCATAGCAATGGGCATTGTTTCGTTGTCGTGACGATATGAAAGAAAAAATCTTACACGCTCTGGTGTAGGAGTTAAGCGAAGGCAAGGTGATGTCACCTTATGCTTCATTTCTATGTTAGCGTAATTCACATCTCCATATATTGATCGATCCTGTTCGAGTATGGACAGCTCTTTGATGTCACGATAACGATGTTCAATCCCAATTAACAATTATCAATATATGCATTTGACATCATAATTGAAGCCTTCTAGCCTTAGATGGCTAGTTTGTTGTCGTATATACGAAATTCAGCAATTTTTTTGACCCCAAACTTAAACTTATATCAATATTTATACGTTAATTATTAACTAAATTGACAATGGGAATAACTGAATGAAAAAATTCATCTTCGCAGCGGCAGTTGCTGGTGTGCTCGTTGGTTGTGATTCTGAGGATGTAGAACAGGCCCTTTCCAGTGAATTATCCAGTTCTGAAGCAAGAAGTGCTGCAGAGGACATTTTAGACGCGACCAGCTTGTTAATTGGTGACATATTATCTACATGTAACATTACAGCAAGTACAGATGTGTGTAATCAAAGCTATGATCCAGCCTCTCTCTAACTTTGGTGATAATGATGCGGACTTAAAAATTACGACGAATAGTAATATTATCATGTTAACTTCAGACGATTCTGGAAAATACTTTAAATATACACCACGGAACTTGAAAATATCTTATTCAAGTGAAGGAAGCCTAGACCATTTCCTGAAAATTGACATCAGCAATTATCCAGTTATTGCGGTGAGCTTTGATGCTCATAACATTAATGACGATGGTAACTTTGGTTCTTCAGCAGGGTCATTAGATTATAATTATAATGGAACTAATCAACTTAGCGGTCATATCAAGGTTTCTGAAGATCAATTCACTTGTTCAGATAACGCTTGCTAGTCGACTTCATATTATCATGAGATGTTAATTAAATTGAAAATATACAGTATGTAGCCGAGTAGTTATGCAATTTATGAGAAATTTATAGGTTGCAGAACAGCAAGGTTGTTTACATATTTAACCCAATCATGGGCTAGCTATCATGGCTAGCTCAGATCTGTTCCGTTGCTTTATTTGACACTGGTTTTATAAAAGGGTGAGTGCCTGTATCCACTGTCCCCGATTACTTTGAGTGCAGTTGTATCAATGGCAAGGTGGTGGATTTCGCCTCATACAGGTATTTCTATCGGCACATCAACAAATTTTAGCTCGTTTGCTATGGCGACTGTAGTTTGGACTGTTTTGTGGCGAATTCTTTAGCTGAAAGAGAGAGTCGGTAAACCTTTGCAGCGCTCATAATGACAGATTGAACACTTTCTGATTGTTGCAGAGAGAGTGTTTCAGCAAGATTTGAAATAGGCATATTGATACCTAGCGTTATGTTGTATTTTTCGTTGTTTACATACGAAGGAATCGTTTGGAATGAACGAAATAAGCATAAATCCAGAATAAAAAAATAAAACGGAATTATTTCGAATAATAGCTTTGTAAATAAGACATGCGGTAAGGGTAAACCATAAAGCCAGCATTCAGGCAAACCGACAATGGCTAAATCGGTGAAAACTAGAAGACTATATAAGAGACACACAATATCACGTTTTCACTCCGGGCAGTAAACCAGGCTAATAAGCAGAGTCGTTCCCTATGATTGAATCTCCTTGCATTAGTATTTGATAAGCGTGTTGTTGCATTTGTGAGCGGTAATGGATTAACAAGTTCTCATTTGTTAATTGGGTAGATGTCTACAAATGGGCTTAAAATATAAATCTGGGCTTCTGAGGGGGAGTGGGCATGTCCATACCACACAATAGTTCTAGGCGTAGGTTCATTAAACAATGCGTGATTGGTGGCGTTACCATTTATAGTGCTCCAATGTTGCTAAGCAGTGTCCATGCCTCGGAAAACAACCAGATAGAAAAATTCCGCGCGAACTGGAAACAAGACAATAAAACACATTTTCGTTTCGATGCCATCGAAAAAGTCACCGGGAAAAAAATTTATAGCCGGGATTTTCGTGCCGTCGATATGCCGGGCTGGCCCGATGAGCAGCATCATGCCCTGATCATACGCGCCTCGGTCGCCAACCGTATTTATCAGGGATTTGATCTCTCATTCCTGCCGGCTGGTATGCAGCCTTACAAAGTCATTACCGCTGACGATCTTAAATCGCATCACATTGATTTAATTGAAGAGTTTGGTGGGAACATGTTGCTCGAAAAGGGCCGTACACCAGATTATCTCGGTCATGAAATTGCCGTACTTTTATTTGATTCATTTGACGCCTTCAATAAGGCAAAAAGCCGCATTCAGTTCAATAAAGATGTGGTGCAATATGGCGAACAAACACCTCTGGTAGCCGCTTCAAGAGATCCCTATGCTTCCTGGCGTATCGTTCGTGAGCAAGGCCCGTCGGGGCAAAGGGATCGTTACAGCGCATTACAAGACGGCTTGTTTTTTCCAGATTATGCAGAACACAGACCCGTATGGCCGGATGCGGAAAACAGCCCGGATGATAACGGTAAGCGCGGCATGTTCTATGCGCAGCAGTTACAAAATGATATGGCTGACCACGATGAGTGGTTTGTTCTGAATCGTACTTATCATACCCAGTCGATTGAACCGATGGCATTCGAGCCAGAATCTTTCAATGGCTGGTATGACAAGGCGTCTAAAACCATGCACATAGTGATCTCAAGCCAGTCAGCGCAACATTTTTACTACGAAGCTGGCAAAGCCATCGCCAAGAGTTCACTGGCCAGTGATATTAAAAACGTAGTGGTGCATACGCCTTACATCGGTGGCGGTTTCGGCTCGAAGGACCACACCCATTTTCCTTATTATGGCATCCTGGCTACGCTCTTTGCGAAAGCTCCGGTACGTCTTGCAAATGACAGGTTCGAGCAGTTTCAGTACGGCCTGAAACGCCACCCATTCAAGATGGTGAACCAGCTTGCCTTTGATAAAAAGACCAAGAAAATTGCTGGATTGGTTTCAGATATGGAAGTAGACGGCGGTGGCCGAATCAACTTCTCGCCATCAGTGACTATGGTTGGCGCCAGCGCGCTTCAGGGAATCTATTACATTCCACGTAATGATATCGCCGCGGTATGTTACCCGTCACAAACGCCTCACGCGGGATCAATGCGTGGCTACGGCACATTACAGTCGATGTCTGCAATGGAAATGATGTTTAATGAAGCCGCCGCCGAGCTGAATATCGATCCGATAGCACTGCGTAAAATCAACGCCCTCCGGCCGGGAGAGAGGAATACGCAGGGCGCACGGCCCAATGGTGATATGCGTTATGTCGAGATGCTGGAGCTGGCTGAGAAGCACCCCATCTGGGTGAATCGACAATCGGCGAAAAAACGTTTGAAGCGGAGCATCCTGGGAAGCTCTATGGCGTGGGGTTTGGCATCGTCTCTAAAGATTATGGTACGGGTGCAGCAGCACCGTCTTCAAGTGTCGAGCTGACCCCGGAGGGTAAGATCATCGTGAAGACCTGTTCCGTGGAAATGGGCACAGGCATCGACACATCGCAAGGCGCCCTGGTGTCTAAATATTTAGGGGCCGCCGCTGATGAAGTGCAAATGGCAGTCACGGAAGAATTTGATGCCATGGAACTGTTCGCCACCGATAACCCGTATATCACTTCGCAGGAACGCCAGGAGGAAATGGCTAAGAATCCGCGCTGGACGCCTGTCGTATCTATGTCAACAGCGGCCAGTATGTCGAGCTTTTATCAGGCCCAAACCACAGAGAATGCAGCGCGCATCCTGTTTGAACACGCTCTGTTTCCAGCGGCGGTCGAGATCTGGAAGACCCGCTATTTTAACGGTGAATTAGCCACCCCTGATTTTGTCGATATTTCTGAGGCTCACTGGAGCAAAGATGGCCTGACGATAAAAGGTTACCCGCCCATAGATTTAGCCACACTGGCAAAAAAAGCACATCTAGATGGCGGGATAACTGCTGTGATGACCCATGCTTTTAACCGCTGGGCTTGGGCAACGGCCGAGTTTGAAGTCAATGGTGTTACCAAACGCTATCCCTTAGATGCGATCGCCGTCAAACGTGGCATTGGCGCCCGTAATGTGGCGACGAACCGCTTTGGATATCAGGTTATTGAACGCAAGAATGTCGATTATCCCAGCACTCAGCTGAACAATGCCATGGTGACTTATTACGCACCCTGCGCCACCTTAGCTGAAATCTCGGTAGAGAAAGCGTCGGGTAAGGTGGAAATCTTATCGACCCACACTTGGTTGGAGCCGGGGACCGTGTTGGTTGAGCCGCTCGTTGAAGGCCAAATAGAAGGCGGCCTGACGATGGGGGTGGGTCATGCGCTATATGAATACCTGCCAAGTGATGAAAACGGTGCCGGCAATGGTACGTGGAACCTGAATCGCTATCAGGTGCCGCTGGCAAAACATAATGGTGTGTGGAACCTCACACACACCATGCTGCCGCCGTTATCTGAGTCAGATCCTGCCAAAGGAATTGCGGAAGTGGTCATGATCCCTGTGGTGCCTGCATTGATAGAAGCGATTTATCAGGCCACCAATATCCGCTTTTACCGTACCCCAGTCAGGGCACAAGATATTGTCGAGGCAATGAAGTCATGAGTATGATCAGTGTAACCATCAACAATAAGTTGTACGGTCCGTTGGACGTTGATCCTGAAGTGAAAATGACCGACTTTCTGCATGAGTTCTTAAACTTAACCGGCACCAAATTCGGCTGCGGCCAGGGGGTATGTCAGGCATGTACCATCATCGTGGATAACGAAGATGGTACCAGTGACACAGTGAGAACCTGCATCACGAACGCCGTGGTCTTTCATGGCAAAAAGCTGCGTACGATTGAAGGCCACGCTACCACCAACCAAGCCGGTGAAATTATTGCACTGCACCCGGTGCAAGAAGCTTTTGTGACGAATTTTTCCTTCCAGTGTGGCTGGTGTACATCCGGCTTTACCAATAAAACCGTGGCTTTAATTGAAAAATTGAAACGTAATCCGATTCCCAAAGATCAGGTTCAGCAGGTCATTGAAGCTGAACTCAAAGATCATATTTGCCGCTGTACTGGCTATGTGAAGTACTACAAAGCAGTCAAAGAGCTGATCTTAGCGACTGAAGGAGCGACGGTATAATGCAGAAATTGGTCACTCTTGCTCTGCTATTGGTTATCAGCCAGCTGGCCATGGCCGATGCGGATACCGGGCTTGTCAAACAAGGCAAATACTTAGCCGAGATGGCAGACTGTTATGCCTGCCATACCGCGGAGGGGGAGAACCGTACGCGGGCGGATTAGCATTTAAAACCCCGTTTGGCACCATTTATTCAACCAATATCACCTCAGACAAACAGCATGGCATTGGCGACTACAGCTTTGAACAGTTCGACAAGGCTGTGCGCTTGGGTGTTGCTCCGAAAGGGAACTTATACCCGGCCATGCCCTATACCTCTTTCGATAAGATCACCCATGAAGACATGCAAGCGCTGTACGCGTACTTCATGGACATCAAGCCCTCAACGCAGCCCAATCCTGATAATGATGTGATGTTTCCGGCGAATATCCGTATGGGTTTGAAAGCATGGAATTTTTTCAATTTCAGTCCGCAAAAATATGTGATGGATAACAGCAAAAGCGAAGACTGGAACCGGGGGAACTATATCCTTAACAGCTTTGGGCATTGCGGGGAATGCCATACTCCCCGGGATATAACCTTTGCGATGGAAGAAGACAAGCATTATCAGGGGGCCATGATAGGCAATGTATGGGCACCGGATATCACCTCAAAAAGCTTGATTGCACAAGGCTGGAGCACCCGGGATGTGAAGGATCTGCTGAGCACGGGTTACTCACGCAAAGGGACAGTGGTGGGAGAAATGTACACTGCAATTTATCACAGCCTGAGTAAGTTTGATGCGCAGGACTTACAAGCGGCAGCAGTGTATTTGCTCGACAGCGATAAAGACGTGGCAGGCACGGCCCTGACCGTCAATAGTGAGGCTAACCAAGGTGCAGGCTACCAGCTTTACCTGGGCTACTGTGCCGGCTGTCACGGTATTGCAGGAGAAGGTAAGCCCAACTTTGCTCCGGGCCTGGCGGGCAATGGCTCTCTGGCCCATGACAATAGTGTCAACTTGTTAGTGGCGACGCTGTACGGTATTCAGCCCCAGCATTACTCGACCTTAGTGTCGTTTGATGATATGCCGGCTTTTGGCAACAAACTCAGTGATGCCGAGCTGACAGAGCTGGTGAACTACCTCAAGGCCGCTTTTACTGAGTCGCCGGTCCGTTACACAGTGGCGCAGATGGGCGCTTTACGTAAAGAAGTCGAGGACAATCAGAAACAGGCAACCCACTGATCTGAGTCTGTTGAAACGCTGAGCCATGCCCAGGCGGTCTTATCCTTTTGGTTGATGTGGCGCTTGTTTGAGCAGATTTCAGAAGGGAAGGCGTTTGATTTCAATGTACCGTGTTTAAATACTTTTGGGAGCAAACATGTCTCATCACTTGTTGTCTTTGCTGACCCAATGGCGTGATCTGAAAGATGTAGCAAACTGGGTTCTGGGTACCGTATATCAAACGGAAGGGCCGGCTTACCGTAAATCCGGGGCCATGATGCTGTTCAGTGATGCAGGGCACCAATTGGGCATGCTGAGTGGTGGCTGCCTCGAATCAGATATTCATTTGCACGCTCGTAAAGCAATTGTCAGTCAGCGAGCAGTGACACTGACGTACGACGGCAGCGATGAAGATGATGTCGCGTTTCAACTTGGCATCGGTTGTGGCGGAACTGTCCATATTCTTTTGCAGCCGTTGGCAGCCAGTAATCAATACCTCGGCCTTCTGCAGATTGTCGATGCACTGCAATGCCATCGCAAAGGCTATTATTTTCAAAAAATCTCCAATAAAGACATTGCTGCACGTTTTATGGCAGAGCCGGTGCACGGTGATCATCATAGCTTACGCGCTCAGCTTCTTGAACAGGACGACGGTCTGTGGTTGTGCACCCCGGTTGAAGCCCCTCTGCATTTGCTGATAGTCGGCGGCGGTATTGATGCCAGACCGGTTGCTCAGCTGGCATATCATCTCGGATGGCGTGTCAGTTTGTGGGATCCCAGGCCCGCGAATGGCCGCAGGGAATATTTTCCGCATCTGGCTCAGCGGCTGAGCGGAAAAGCCTGCAAACTCAGTGATTATTGTCTGACACATCATGTGTCGGCGGCAGTATTGATGAGCCACAATGCAACGCTGGATGCAGAGGCACTGGCGGCTCTGGCCGGGGTTGAGCTCAAGTATATGGCACTTTTGGGGCCGGTGAACCGCCGTGAATGCGTGATTGAACTGTCGGGGATCGATACCGGCAAGTTGCCGGTACCGCTCTCAGGACCCGCCGGGCTGGATCTGGGAGCTGAACTGCCTGAAACGATCGCGTTGTCGATTCTCGCCGAGTGCCAGGCTGCAATTACTCGTACCACTGCCCGGTCGCTAAGCGGGATATCAACAGCAGGTGAGATGAGACGGCATGGAAATTAAGAGATGCAGATCGCTGTAATGATCATGGCTGCCGGAGAGGGAAAGCGCTTCGGAGGCTGCAAACTGCTGAGCCAGCGGGATGCCAGACACAGTCTGTTGTCGTATGCCGTTGAGATGGCACTGGACAGTCAGGCAGGGCCGGTGTTTGTCGTCACTGGCCGGTGGCATAACGAAATTGCGCATGCGCAAAAGCAGGGGCTTCTGGCTCAGGTACCTTTGTTATACTGCTCCCGGTGGTCGCAAGGGTTAGGCCGTTCGATTGCACACGGAACCCAAATGTTAGCCTCTGATTTTGACGCAATTATGATCACCCTCGCCGATCAGGTCGCGCTGAGCAGTCAAGACTTCAAACGCATAGCGGCATTTGCGGCACCTGAACACATTGTCTGTGCAAGATATAACGACCGGCGAGGGGTGCCCGCACTCTTTCCTGCCCGTTGCTTTTCCCGGTTAACCCAATGTGAAGGAGAACACGGTGCCCGCCACTTGTTGCGCAGTGATATTTTCCCGGTACATGAAATTCCATTGCCTCATGCCGCCGATGACATTGATACACAGGAAGCATTCGTTGGCTGGCGACATCGCCTGCAACGTTAAGTCTCTGTCACATTGATGCAAAGGCGCGCATTGAAAATACGCCGGATCAGCGACCACGCCTTATCGAACTGGCCACCCATCTAAAGCCGGTCCCTTACCTTTAGGTTCACTAATTCTGCCAAGTGAGCCGATTTGGCTGGCGATGCATTCAGCTCTGGCACACGCCAGAAGAGTAAGGTTTGTTGCCGATTTTCTGAGTGATCTTGTGCTTCAGAATAACGGACTGTTGTGAACCGCACGCATTATGAATCCTGAGTGTTTTAGGGGAGTCCGGTTTTTTCTGTTTAGTCGCTTACTTTAAGTCTTCCCCCTTTTTATTATTATTTTAAATCGATGACATCGTTCTAACGCGCATGGCGTCCGTCAGCGTTTTAATCTCTGCTTGAGCGAGTGCGGCCAATACCACCAAGAAAGTTCGTGTGGTTTATTTGGCTCGTGCGGTGTTTTTGCATATTAAGATCGCGTTTGTATTTCATTTTGTGACCCAGACAGACCCCCATCCCCACGGATTCCTAACTGTCGCAGTAGTATTCTTTATCTCCTGCCTTTTTACGCTTTTTTTACGCGAACTCTCAGGGGCCATTTGCTAGAGTGTCCGTACTGATTGTTCTCTGAATCCGACTATGTTTACTGATTGGCGATACAGCCATTTTCTGTTTTCTTTCATGGCGTTGGCGAGTGCGCTCTCGGCCTCGTGGCTGGTTGATCAGGCGCTTGGCTCTACGATAGCGGTTTTGCTGATTTTACAACTTGCCGTTGTGGTGGTGGCGTTACAATGTACGGCGCGTTTTGCTTACGGTTTCGCGGTCATTGAAGCGCTGAGCTTCAACTTCTTGTTTACCACGCCCCGTTATTCACTGCAGATGTTCCATGCGGAAGACATCATTAATCTGGCTGTTTTTATGATTGTGGCACTGACAACCAGCCAGCTTGCAGAGCATTATCGCCGCCAGCAGGATGAATTAAAACAAGCCAAACTGCGCAACAGTATTTTGCTCTCGGTATCCCATGATCTTCGCACGCCACTGGCGACGATTATTGGCACACTCACCACGCTCAACGAATATCTGCCCAAACTCAGCGAGGGTGAAAAAAGAGAGTTGCTGAACAGCGCGACCGCAGAAAGCCATCGCTTACACCAGTATATCGAGAACCTTCTGCAAGCAACGAAGCTGCAGCATGGTGCGCTGAAAATCACCCGAAATGACGAGTCTCTGGCTGATCTCGTGCATCAGGCGGTTTTGCGATTACCCGATGTCCAAAGCAGAGGCAGGGTGCAGGTACACGGCCAGGTATCCCGCCTTTCGGTGAGCGGTGTGCTCATCGAGCAAGCTTTGTTCAATGTACTGGATAATGCGTTACGTTTTTCACCTGCGCACCAGCCTGTGGTTGTCACACTCTTTCAGGAACCGGCTGTTATCGGGATTGATATACAAGACAGAGGCGTCGGCATTCAGCGCGATGAAGCGGCGCGGATCTTCGATCTCTTTTATTCCAGCGCAGGCAAGAAAACGGCAGATTCAGGCTCAGGCATAGGTTTAGCGGTCGCAAAAGGCATTATTAGCGCGCATCAGGGCCACATTGAGTCTGTGCCTGTGTCGGAAGGCTGCCTGATCCGAATCTGTTTACCGAACGATCAGACCCCAAGCGGCCCTCAAGGTGAAAAATCATGAGCTATAAAATTTTAGTGGTGGATGATGAGCCACAGATTCACACCTTTATCCGCATCTCCCTTGCCGCTGAGGGATTTGACTATCTGGGAGCTGAGACTGTTCAGTCGGCGACAGCGTGTTTTGAAGCGCATGCTCCCCATGTGGTCGTTCTGGATCTCGGCCTGCCGGATGGCGATGGCGCGGCGTTTCTGGCCCGTCTTCGTCAGTCGCATAAAACCCCGGTCCTGATTCTGACAGCCCGCGATCAGGAAGAAGAAAAGATCCGCTTACTCGAAGCCGGTGCGAACGATTATCTGAGCAAACCCTTTGGCATCAAGGAGCTGATCGTGCGCATCAAGGTGCTGGTCAGAGATTTGGTTGATGATCCGGCAACTGGGGATGAAATGCACTGCGGCAGGCTGAAAATCCTGAAAAGTACGCATCAATTCTGGCTGGACGACAATGAAATACCGTTAACAAAGAAAGAGTTTGCTTTCATTGAGCAGCTGATTCAGCAGCCGGGAAAATTGGTGAAACAGTCGTCTTTGCTCGATGTGATCTGGGGAGCGACCCATCGTGATGACACACATTATCTGCGTATTCTGGTCAGCCAGCTGCGTAAAAAACTCAGGGACAGCGCAGATGAGCAACAGTTGATTAAAACCGAATCCGGGCTCGGTTATCGTTTGGTTCTCGGGCCATCGGATAGCGGTTAATCCAACACATATCAGCCATTTCGCATGCTTTGCGGGGCTGGCGAGATCACTCCCTCATTTTTGGAAAAAATAACGAAGGTATTGTATGGCACATTTTACAGTCATTGGCTTAGGGCGCTTTGGCGTGTCCGCCAGCCTGGAATTGATCCACCTCGGGCATACAGTGACAGGGGTCGACAGAGATCCGAAAATTGTCGAGAAGTATGTTGAAGATCTCACGCAAGCCGTGATTTGCGACTCAACCGATGAAAGCGCGTTAAAGGAGCTGGATCTGGCGAACAGCGAAGCTGTGCTGGTGGCGATTGGCGAAGACATGCAATCGAGCCTGCTGTGTACGCTGGCACTGAAGAACCTCGGGGTGAAGGAAATCTGGGTCAAAGCGAGTACCAAAGCGCATCACACCATAGTGTCGAAACTGGGTGTACAGCGCATTATTCACCCGGAAGAAGAGATGGGGATCCGCGTTGCCCAGTCGCTCAATTATCCGATGGTCAATAACTACCTGGCGATCGGGCACGGGTTATATGTGGTGGAAATCCATGTGAAACCTGCGCTGCATGATGTGCCGGTTTCCCGGGTACTGGGGGATGCGCGCGGCAGTGTGCAGGCTGTGTTGGTGAAGCGGGAGCAGGAAGTGTTCACCGGTATTCAGGCGGATTTTCTCTTCAAGAACACGATGTACTTTTACTTTGCGGCACCCGGGCGGAGCTGAAGTATATCGCGCCAAGGTTGGTGTAGCATGGTGTTGTGGCATCCTTCCGTCTCTCCCATAGAGCGCCGCCCCAAAGCTGGTAAAAAACTGCTGGGCGCACCGCCTTTCATCCTCAGCGCCAGCTTTTTGCTGTTAATCCTGATGGGGGCCGGGCTGCTAAAACTGCCGTTTGCGACTCACGAGCCCATCAGCTGGGTACAAAGCCTGTTTACGGCAACATCGGCGGTGACGGTGACCGGGCTGGTGGTGGTTGATACCGGCACTGTGTTTACACCATTTGGTCAAACCGTGATTGCCCTGCTGATTCAGTGCGGCGGGCTGGGTTTAATGACTTTTGCCGTTGTGACCCTGATTGCGCTGGGGGGGAAAATCGGCTTTTTAGAACGCACGGTCGCACGGGAAGCCTTTAACCAGACCGATTCATCCACACTGGCCTCTACGGCGAAATCGGTGCTGGGGTTTGCGCTGGTCGTCGAGCTGATAGGGATTACTGTGCTCACCCTGTACTGGCGGGAAGAACTGGGCTGGCAGACGAGCCTCTTTCACGGCTTTTTCTATACCATCAGCGCCTTTAACAATGCCGGATTTGCGCTAAGTGCCGACAGTTTAATGCCTTATGTGGATGACCCTGTTGTGAATATCACGATTACCGGCCTGTTTATGATTGGCGGTCTGGGCTTTTCGGTCTGGATGGATCTCAGGCGCAATCGCTGCTGGTCACGCCTGACGGTATACAGCCGGATGATGATCTCAGGCACGGTCATCATCAATCTGGTGGCATTAATCGCTATTTATCTGATTGAGTACGACAACCCGGATACGCTGGCCCCTTTGAGTGAATCCGGCAAGTGGCTGGCGTCCTGGTTTCAGGCGGTGACGCCGCGCACGGCGGGCTTCAATACCCTGGCCATTGATCAGTTAGAAGATGCGACCACTTCAATGATGTTAGTGCTGATGTTCATTGGTGGCGGCTCTCTGAGTACCGCAAGCGGGATTAAAGTGGTGACTTTTATCGTGCTTATTCTAGCGACATACGCCTATTTACGGCGCGATGAAGCGGTGGATGTGTTTAAACGTGAGATCACTAAAGAAACCATCAGCAAGGCGCTGGCACTGACCTTGATCTCTGCCGGCGTGACCTGGCTGGCCATTTTTGCCCTGTTACTGAGTGAAAACGCGCCCATGCTGGATATCGTCTTCGAAGCCGTGTCTGCGCTGGGAACGGTCGGTCTGTCGAGGGGGCTCACCGGCAATCTTTCCGCCGCGGGAGAATTCATCATTATCTTTATGATGTTCATGGGCCGGTTAGGGCCGCTCACGCTGGCGTATTTTTTAGCCAGCCCCAGAAAGAAAAAATCCGCTACCCCGAGACTAAACTGGCGATTGGTTAGTGTGGACTGTGCTGGTCGGGAAGCAGTCAACGCACTCCGGCCAGCACATCGGTCAGGCGTTGATGGGCAAATATTCCCAACATTTTCTGCAAGTGGCTCATTTATCGCCATAATTAGACGTAGTCATCATCAAAAAGTGACAACACATTTTTCGGACTAAGTGGGGTAGGGAGGCCAAATGAAGCAGCAGGCATTAGGGATGTGTTTGACGGCGGTATTAACGATACAGCTGTCAGGGTGTGGTGTGTTGTTACACCCGGAGCGAAAAGGTCAGCGGGGCGGTCAGGTGGATCCGGCTATTGCCGTTTTGAATGCGGCGGGCTTGCTCCTGTTTATTGTGCCCGGTTTGATCGCTTTCGGGGTGGATCTGTATTACGGCACCATTTACTTACCGGGCACGGCCAAGACTTTAAGTGAAGCAGATCTCAACAGGCTCAGGTCAGCCGATGGGCAGATCCAGCCAGAACAGCTTGCCAGATTTGTTTCAGAACAAACCGGTCAGACTATCCCTGCTGAAGAGATGGTGTCCTATCCGGTCGGCTCAGTGGACGAATTGACCTTGATGCTCACAGAGGTACAAAAGCGGACATCCTCTTAGATAATGGTCAGGCTGACGATGGGGGCGCGTAAGTCGGGAAGCAATCTTTCCACGAATGTTCCCCCGGCTGACGGGAATCACTGCACATAGCGTGAGTGTCAAACAGGCGATGGCATTGTGATTCTGGTATTAATCCGGAACAGGACTGGCAATCTGATCTTTGACATGCTCTATGAAAAGCGCGACCGATCGGGAGAGCCGGTTTGGACTCCAAACCATATGAATATCCCAGCTTGTCTCTTCTGGAAACGGGATTAATTGTATGGCGTCATAAAAGCCGAGAATGGCTTTTTTCGGCAAGATTGCCACACCCGTATTGGATGAAATTAGTGTAATTATGGTTTGCAAATCGGCTGAAATATTGGTGATATTGTATGTTCTGTTTTTTAATAAAGACATAGTATTGACATTGATCTGAGATTTACTGTGATTACTCATCATCAATAAGTTATATGTCTGTAAATAGAAATCAACATTGTCATTGTTATATTGGTTTTTTGACACAGCTAAAACAAACGCATCACTTGAAACAGGAATGCTGCAGAGTGACTGAGAGGACGGTTTTCTCATGAATCCAATATCTAAAGAACCTGAAAGTAATTGCTCCTCTTGATCCTGTGAGCATATATCTGACAGGGAAATAGAAATGTTACTTTGTTTTTTCTGGAACTCACGAATAAAAACCGGCAGGAAATCATTACTTGATTTACCAAAACCAATCGATAAAGGTGTCAGGTTATTCTGCGAGATGCTGGATATTAATTCATCTGTTTTCTTGATATGCCGATTTAACGCAGTAATTTCGTCAATCATGAGCTTTCCAGCATCTGACAGGGTGACACCCTGGCTGTCTCTGACAAAGATTTCGATTTCATAGGCATCTTCAAAGTTTTTGATCTGCTTTGACAGTGCGGGTTGTGAAATACAAAGTATCTGTGATGCAACCCTGAAGTTCTTCACGCTGGCAAGGATTTCAATCGAGTGTAAATATTTCGGATTAACCTTCATAACTTTACGTTATCGCCATAAAAATAAAATCACTATGCACTATAGCATAAATGGCGATAATTCTGATATCGACATTGATGAATGGGGTTTAAATGAAATATTGTGTGCTGGTGAAAGAAGACGTGCTGGTTTTTGAAGCACTTCATACGGAAAGTGCATCGGATATCATCTTGAGTTTATTCAGGCAGGGATTTGTATTAGCACCTGTATTAATTGAGGCAAACAACGCAGAGAATGCTAGAGCGTGTTACCAAAATCGTTATGAATGGAATGATGTTTCCATCGCATTTCAGCAGAAAAAGGTATTGGTCTGTTAGATTTTTGGATGTATGCCTGAATCCATAAAAATAGGGCCGAAGTTGTGGTTAATCGCTTATGCCAACAGTAAAAAAGAAATCCGTGTGCACCCTGTCGGATGGACTGACTGCGGAGCACACGGAAATCGACATGAAAGCGTTGGCGGACTATTTCAGGGCAGCATTCAAAATCGCATAGGCCGCTTTGATGCGTTCTGCGTTGGGGTAATTTTTGTTGGCCAGAATCACGATGCCGGTTTGTTCGGCAGGGATATAGGCGACGTAAGCACCAAACCCGCCGGTTGAGCCCGTTTTATTCACCCAGATCTGTGCAGGGAGTGGCTCGGGATCATCAATGGCCTGAATTGGCATCGGGTTGAGAATCATCTCGGTTGCGTTGCCAGCCAGCAGGGTGTCCAGCGTTACCGGATACGGATACATTTCCCAGCCCAGTCCCTGGGTTAGCGGACCGGACTGATAATACCCGGTTCTGGTATTTGCCAGTGCTTGCGACATGGCGGGGCTCACCTGCGCCGTCCCGACGTTTGCTTCGATATAGTGCACCATATCGGCAACCGTTGATTTAATGCCGTAGGCTTCGGCGTCCAGTACACCGGGAGTCACCCGAACCGCATCGCCAGCGGCGTTGTAGCCGAAGGCGTAGTCAGCCAGCTTGCTGGTGGGCACATTCACAAAGGTACGGGTCATGCCAAGCGCCGGCAGGATGCGACTTTCCATCAGTGTTTGGTAGGACTCTCCCACACTCAGTGCCGCTATATGGCCAAAGAGGCCAATACTCGGATTTGAATATTGCCTGCGGGTTGCGGCCGGAAATGCGGGTTGCCAGTGGCGGTAGTAGTCCAGCATGGTCGAGTGATCCGTCACCGGGTCCGGAAACTGCAGCGGTAATCCGCCTGCGGTATAGGTGGCAAGCTGGATTAAGGCGGTGTCGCCAATGGCACTGCCTTTCAGCATTGGCAGGTATGTCGATGCCTTATCTTCAAAAGACAGCTTTCCCTGAAGCTGGGCATCGCTGGCCAGCGTCGCGGCAAAGGTTTTGCTGACCGAGCCCAGCTCAAAAATCGTGTTTTCTGTGACAGGAAGATCACGCTGGACATCTGCCAGACCATAGTTGTAGTAATATGCTTTGCCATGAAGGGTGATGCCGATAGCCATGCCCGGAATCTGATAAGCAGCCATAAGTCTTGCTGCCTGCTGATCAACGACTTGTCTGATCGGGTCGGGCGCTGTTGTGGTTTGACTGTGAACCGGCGCAGCGGCTGATGCCAGACACAGGGCAGATAAAATCAATGTTCTGGTGTTGCAGAGAATATGGTTCATGGTGACTTCTGACTCGGTTAAAAGTGAATGGTTTTGATCGGAACCCCGGAGCGATGGGCGGATATTAAAGTGAGTTCATTTGAGGCACAATGTGCGAAATCTAAGAAGAGCAATAAGAAAATCTAGGGTCTTGAGATGAATATTACCCATCTGCCGCTGAATGCGATGCGTGCTTTTCTGGTGTCGGCAAAACATCTGAATTTTACCAAGGCGGCGGTCGAACTGTGCGTCACTCAGGCTGCTGTCAGTCAGCAGGTCAAAATGCTCGAAGCGCAGTTGGGCGTGTCTCTATTTATCCGTCAGTCCAGAGGACTCAATTTAACGGAAGAAGGGAGCATACTGCTGCCTGTGGTGAAAGGGGCGTTTGATCACTTGTCTGAAGCGATGGATATGCTGATGCAGGGGATCCACAGAGAAGTCGTCTCTGTCGGGGTTGTCGGCACGTTTGCGGTGAACTGGCTGCTGCCTCGCCTGGCGGATTTTCAGACGCGTTATCCCCTGATTGACCTGCGTATCTCAACCCATAACAACAAAGCCGATCCGGTGGCAGAAGGCCTGGATTATCTGATCCGTTTCGGGAAAGGCAGCTGGCATGCCACGGAGGCGACTGAGCTTTTTCCCGCGCCGTTGACTGTCTTGTGTCCGCCGGGAATCGGCCAGGCATTGTCCTCACCAAGAGAAGTGCTGAACTACACCTTATTGCGCTCCTATCAACCCGATGAGTGGTCATTGTGGCTGAGCGAAGCCAAAGTGGCAGTGCCAAAAGCGAAACTGAGTGCCATTGTTTTTGATTCCTCCATTGCCATGGTTGAAGCGGCAATGCAGGGCTATGGTGTGGCACTGGCGCCACCTGCAATGTTTGAAAGACAGCTTGCGGAAGAAAAGCTGGTGCAGCCGTTTGATATTTATCTGCATAAGGGGTCTTACTGGCTCACCAAATTGCATGCGCAGAAAGAAAGCCAGGCTCAGATTCACTTTAAACTATGGTTGCTCGCACAGGCGGGGGCGGGGAATCCGGCGAGCGCCTGAAGCTCGCCGGACTGTCTAGGCCCGGTTGAAGCAGGTCGTTGCCAGAAGCTGGCTTATCCAGGCGCGAAACACATCCACCCGTAAGGATAAATTTTTCCGGCTTGGATATAAAAACGAAAGCGGGAGTGCGCTGGGTTTGCAGTCGGGTAATATTTCCTGCAGCGAGTTGTTTTCCAGTAAATGCTGCACATCATATTTGGGAATTTCAATGATGCCCATCCCAGCCAGAGCACTGGCGATATAAGCTTCCGCATTATCAACCGTGATTCGGCTTTGCATGGGAACCGAGACACTTTCCCCAGCGGTTTGGTAGGTCAGCTTGGCCGGTTGTGCCGGCATTTGGATCGCATAATGAATCAGGTGATGATGGCGAAGGGCATCCATAGACGCCGGGAGGCCAAACGCTGCTAAATATTCGGGGCTGGCACAGTAGATGACTTCTAAGTCACCAAGCTTTTGGCAGATCAGCTCTGAGTCTGATAATTCACCCACCCGAATGACACAATCCACACCGTCTGCAATCAGATCCACCATTCTGTCTTTCATGCTGAGTTCAATGTTGAGCTGCGGATACAGAGACAAAAAATCAGGCAGCGCCGGGATCACGATGCGACGTGCAATTCGGCTGGGCATATCAATGCGCAGTCGCCCCTGGATTTGGTGGGGTTCAGACTGGAACATCCGCTCTGTTGCGTTGAACTGCTGAATCAGGGTGTTGGCGGTTTCCAGATAACGCATGCCGTCCTGAGTTGCGGTCAGTTGGCGGGTGGTGCGGTGCAGTAGCTGAACACCCAGCCGATTTTCCAGTGTTTGTATCACCGTTGAGATGGTCGAGCGGGGCATGTTTAATGCTTCTGCGGCTTTGGTAAAGCTGCCACTTTCCATGACCTGAATAAATACTTCCATTTGCTGGATTCTGTCCATTGAACCTCTGTGATTGTTCGGATATCCCGACAGGTCCTGTCAGGTTTTCGGATTTATCTAGTGTAGGTCACTCACTATAGTCATCCAATGTTGTTATTCACATGGAAATAGGGAGAGAGCTCATGGCTAGAAATAGTATTGAAGGTAAAGTGGTCTTGATTGCGGGTGGCGCAAAAAATCTGGGTGGATTGCTGGCGCGTGAGTTTGCTCAGAAAGGTGCAAAAGCGGTTGCCATTCACTATAACAGTAATGCGACGCGCGCTGCCGCCGAGGAAACGCTGGCTGCGGTGAAGGCCGCAGGAGCGGAGGCGGTAGCGTTTCAGGCCGATTTAACCCGGGCGGCGGCGATGGAGAAACTCTTCAGCGACGTTACGGCGGCTGTTGGCCGCCCTGATATTGCGACTAACACCGTGGGTATGGTGGTGAAGCAGCCGATGGTGGAAGTCACAGAGGCGGTGTTTGATCAATCTTGTGCCGTGAACGTAAAAACGGCTTTCTTTTTTCTGAAGGAAGCCGGAAAGCATGTGAACGACAACGGTAAAATCTGCACCATTGTGACGTCGCTGCTGGGCGCTTACACGCCGTTTTATGCCGCTTATGAAGGGTTGAAAGCCCCGGTTGAACACTTTACTCGTGCTGCCTCGAAAGAATTCGGGGCGCGGGGGATTTCGGTGACAGCCATTGGTCCTGGCCCGATGGATACCCCTTTCTTCTATCCGGCGGAAGAGAAAGAAGCGGTGGCCTATCATCAAACTGCTGCGGCACTTTCACCGTTCTCAAAAACCGGTCTGACGGATATCGAAGATATTGCTCCCTGGATCGTCTTCATGGTCTCGGATGGCTGGTGGATGACAGGCCAGACGATTCTTGTCAACGGGGGATATACCACGAAGTAAGTCCAATCCGGGAGCGGGAAGCCCCGCTCCTCTTGAAGACCGTGAGGGTCAGGTCCGGCGTTGTCAGGTGGCAATGTAATACTGGAACATCGCGTCAATCGCATTTTTCATCGCTAATCGCAGTGTTTCAGGCTGGATGACCTGAACGTCCGGGCCGAATCTCAGCATTTCCACCACGGCCTGCTCGGTTTTGCCCGAAGGTAAGGTGACGCTTGTCCAGCCGGCATCATCGGTTTGCCCAATCTGCGTATGTTGCCGGACATAAGGCGGACTCAGGCTGCTTAGCATTTTCAGCCCTTTGGCGGTGAGTTTGATCTCTGCGATATCGGGGTAGAGCTCAGCTTCCATCTGGCGGTGGCTTTGCTGCCAGTAGGCGGGTAAGTCAAAGGGCGTCTGTGATTCAAAACACTGATTCAGGATATTCAGGTCCTGGATGCGGGCGACCCGAAAAGTTCTGATCTGGCCTTCAGACTGTGCCACCAAATACCAGTTGCCTGCTTTTAACACCATACCCAGCGGATTGACGACCCGCTGGCTGCTGCCACGCCAGCTTTGATAATGAAACATGATCTGGTTTTTCTGCCAGATTGCGTTGAACAGCTGCGGCAGGTCGCCAACGGTTTCTTTTTCGGTAAACCAGCCTGGGGTATCGAGTAAAAAACAGGACTGAAAACGTTCGGCATGCGTGCGCAGACTGGCCGGAATGGCCGCCAGTAACTTGAGCCTGGCTTCCGACATGGCGGGCGCGAGTCCGAGTTCCTGCACCGGGCCGGACAAGCCGAGCATGAACAGTGTTTCGATTTCCTGTTTCGAGAAACCATTGAGCTGGGTGCGATAGCCTTCCAGCAGCCGGTAACCGCCATGGACGCCCTGTTCACTGTACACCGGAATGCCCAGTGCGCTCAGGCTGTCGATGTCGCGATAGATACTGCGCACAGAAACCTGACAGTCGCGGGCGAGCTCTGCAGCACTGACTTGCTCGCGCGATTGCAGTGTCATCAGAATGGTCAGGAGCCGGCTGGCGCGCATTAGTTTCTCCACCGTTAAAGAAAGTAATCACAAAGAGTCAGGATCGTATTTAAACCTGACAAAATCTGACAGGTATGGCCAATATAGTGACCCGGACTGATAACAACAACAGGAAATCACAATGTCCGATAAAGTACTTGGTAACGAACTAATCTTGTTCCATTCACCGCATACGCGCTCGTCCAGCGTGCTGATCCTGCTTCACGAGTTGGATGTGCCTTTTGAGCTGAACGTGCTGAATATGCTGATGGGGGAAAACAGACAACCCGATTATCTGGCGGTTAATCCGCTGGGTAAGGTGCCGGCTTTACTGGATAACGGCGCTTTGATTACCGACCAGGTGGCTATTTATTTGTATCTGGCTGACTTATTTTCCTCCGGCGATCTGGCACCCGGCCTGAGCGATCCGCTGCGTGGTCCCTATTTGCGCTGGATGCTTTTTTACTCCGCCTGCTTTGAACCTGCCGTTTGCGACAAAGCCATGGGCTGGGTGCCCAGTGCGCAAAAGATCAGCCCTTACGGAGACTATGACACAGTGATCCGGGTACTCATTGAGCAACTCAGCGCAGGCCCTTATTTGCTGGGCGAGCGTTTCACGGCGGCAGATCTGTTATGGGCAACCGCGCTGAAATATTGCACGGCATTTGGCTCGGTTGAGTCAGATCCTGTGATTACTCAGTATCTGGCGCGGGTCACCTCGCGGCCCTGCTTTGCGTATGCCGAAGCTCTGGATACCCGGCTGGCGGCTGAGCATGAGGCCGAGGGGGCAGCGATGCCAGTAGCCGGGAAGTAACTTTGTTGGTCGTGATATTCAGATAATCACACTCACAGAGTATGCGGCTGGCTCAGAGGACAGGCCATAAGAGCCGGCCGCTATTCGTGACAGAGTGTGTGGCGAAGCTCAGCGATTGTGTTTTACTGCGGCATCTCCTCATTGGGGGCCAGCGCATACTTATTGACGATGTCCTGCAATCTGTCTTTGATCTGCTGGCTGGATTCAGTCTCAATCTGCTGACGGAGCTGATCCAGCGTCGTGCTGTCCAGCGCACGGTAACTGAGAGAATTGGCGGCCACTTCGCGGGTGGTGACATTTGCATCATCTTTGAGAGTCTGCAACAAATAGTCGGTGGCATCCGGTCCGGGGACAAACCGCAGGGCATGGGTGGCCCGCTGACGAACGTCGGTATTGGGTTGTTCGGTATACGTTTGTAAATCGCCGAAGCTCAGGTACTGCCCCATATTGCCCAGCACGGTCAGATGATGAAGTGTCGCCGAGGTATCGGCTGCAGACTTGAGTTCCCGCAACTGATCAGAGACATAAGCGTTGGCTGTAGTGCTATCTTCCACGCCCATGCGCTGAACCATGGCACTTTTGGCCAGATCGACATTGGTTGCCATCGACTCTGCCAGCGGGCTGTTGCCGACCATATTGGAGAAGCGTTCAAAGGTTTGCGTATTGCCCTGCGGCGACAGCGCCAGCGACGCCATGATTGAGGCTGCCGCCTGATTCTCGTTCATCCGGGCATTCAACGTGGTCAGCATAGCTTCTTGTGAAGCGTGGCTTGCCACCGTACTCAGTGCACTCAGATACAGGCTGAATCCCGGCTCATGCGTGCCAAATTTCGCCAGATCATCAGTCAGCAAATCCAGATCGCCGGGATAGGTGCGGGCAAAGTTCTGCAGCAGGGCGCTCAGCTGACTTTCTGCTTTGACCCTTTCCAGGCCGTCCAGCGATAGCATGGCATCATACAGGTCTTTGATTTCCTGATAAGCGGCTTCCGCAGAAGTGTTCATTCCCTGAGCGTTCTGATCTGATTTTTGCTGTTCGGCAGTTTCTTCTCCTTGAGTCCCTGTACGTTGGCTGGCTTTGCCCCCGGAGGAAAGAAACACCTCAGCGGCGGTTAACTCGATCTGACGCTGCGATTGAACCTGTTGGATCAGGGCAAGTTCGCTCTGGCTGATGTCCTGAGTCCATGACGTCAGGTTCAGAACCAAGCGGTTGTTACTGCTTGCCAGCGGCTGACCATTGAGCTGGTGCTCGACGCTTTCATCAACCGACAGCGACTGCAGCATACGGTGTTGCTGATCCCAGCGGGCCTGATGACTGAAGGAGTAGACGGGCTTGAGCTGGTTTGCCAATCCACGAGCCTGATCTCCACTCACCTGATCATAAGTGGCTTTTTCCAGTTCACGGCGTTTAAATAAGGCGTAACTGTCGGTTGCCGGTGCTGGCGCTGTGTCCGGCTGCAGGCTGTAGAAAGCGGTGAACTCGCCGTTGTAATCCTGTTCGGAACGTTGCCATTGCGCGTTGCCGCTGACCGTTTCCGGAACAATATGCTGCATCATGAAGGCGATCGTTTCCATGGACTTCAGCGACGGATGAGGCTGTGACAGGTAGACTTCCAGGATCTCGCCTTCCGGGGAGCTGATGAACTCTATTCCTTGCTCTACCTGCTGGCGAATTGCTGCCACAATCTCGGGATTGGCCTGCTGATTGACGACCGCAGTAATGTCCGGTGACGGCATTCTGAGCAGTTGATAGGTGTGATCATCGCGGATTTGCCGGTACTGGATCAGGTCGCCGCTGACGTCGAATCGGATCGTTTGCTCAACCGTAGTGCCAGGGGCCGAAAAAGCAATATCGCTACTGTATTGCAGCGCAAAGACGTGTTTGGCAAATGCCTCGGAAGCGGTGTTGTCACTGTGTGAAGGCGGCGTGCCGGTGTCCTGAAATGCTGGTGTATTGCTGCTCGTGCTTGTTTGCGTGGCGGGTGACAGGGCTGAGGCAGAAGCGGATTCATGGTCAGCCAGAGCGGGAGTGGGCGAACCTGAAAGGCTAAACAGCGCGGCGCCTGCGGCAACGCAACAGACCAGCACCAGAATAAAAAGTAATTTGTTCTTCATAGAATATCGACTCATGACACAGAGATGCTCCCCGCACTGTCGGTGCGGGGAGGAAGGGTGCTGAGATTATTGAACGGGCAGGAAAGTGCTTCCTTCCGCTAACGTTTTCTCAAAGGTGTAGCCAGGCCATTCATAGATGGTCAGTTTGTACTTATCGTTCACAGAGCCGTAGATATTGCCACCGGCCAGGTTGGCGGTGTTGGTAATGCCGTAGCCAAATGCAAAGCCGTTCTGCGGTGCGTCCCAGCGACCATAGGTTTCAAAGGCCAGATCATCCGAGATAATAGACACTTCACCACCGAGAGAGATTTTATTGAGCAAAATGCGGGCGGAGGCTTCTGTGAATCCTGTCACATCGGCGCTGGGCACGGCTTTGGCAGTCAGTGCCAGGTTGTCATAACCCGCTTCCAGTGCCACGTTGAGCTTGGTTCTTACGCCGACACCGACATCCAGAATGACAGGTCCCAGCGGGATACCCGCATACAGGCCCAGATCCGGAATCGGCAGGATCGGCAGGTCTTTCTTCAGTGATGGCCCTTCTTCAGCGGACATCGTGTATTCCTGAGAAAGGATATCGGTACCCATGACATTGACGCGCCCGTCAACGCCGAATTGCGCGGTATTGGTTGCTGTGGCCCCAGCGGTGACAGACGCCACCTGAATTTCATTGTTCAGTAATTTGCCATCAATACCGGCCACACCTTCAACACGCAGGCAGCTGCTGCGGCCTTGTACGTTCAGATAGCCTTTGATGGTAGAAGAGGCCAGATCCTGGGAAGAATCATCCACATCTTTGGTGTAGGAGCCTCCGAACCGGGCGTCGACAAGCGCCTCACCAGAGTCAATACAGTCGCCATACAATGAGGCGTGAGCAACCGGAGTCAGGCTGAATAAGGGTAAAGCGATGAGCGCTAATTGCTTAAATTTGACCATAAAGGTTTCCTTATAAAAGAGGAGTGTTAACGCATCTTGAGGTTTTACTGAAATACACGAACGTGGTGGATACCTTTAAAAAGTGAAAAATGAAAAAGTATGTTTCCGCTAATTTATTATTATCTAATGTTGTAATTATCTGACTGATAGTGTTTGCGACAAATAAATGAACTATTCGCCGGATATGTATATTTACCTGAACTAATAAAGGGGTTTCTATTTTACTTTTTTGTTGTTGCAGTGTATTGAGCGCTGTTTTTTATTCTGTCATTGAAATTATCAAAATGAAAAAATAAAGTCTATCTAATTTTCGTTCGCGCATAATTTTTATCTTAGAACCGTTGATGTGAACAAAGTGCGTCAAATGAAACGTCGGTTGATGCCTTGTGATGAATGCTAGCGAAAGGTGATCGGTGTTGGGGGAATATAAGTTTGCCATTCACAATAATTGAATGGTTTTATTTATTTTATTTTAGCGATACCTAATGTATTACCGGGGAATGAAAATGGCAATTGAATTCTGTTTGTTATGAGGTGGCGGCGAAAATTACCCGTGACTAAACCCGTACTCATATCTGTTTTCTTCTGCCGCTATTGGCCTGATGACTGATGTTATCCCTGATCACGGGTATTTCCCCCGATGGCTAACGATTGAAACGACTGAGTCACCAGTCAGCCACTACACTGTCAATATTGTGTCGCTGGTATGCAGATTAATGACAGGTATCGGGCGTAGTGTCAGATCTCAGTGGGCCTTACTGGCCTTAGTGCCGGTGTGTATTACTGCGCCTGCGACTCACGCGGCATGGCGCACATCTGCCTCAGCAGGACTGCATGATACCCGGGTTGCCGAGGCAGACTCAGATACCCTGGGCGTTAACCTTGGCCTCGGCCTCTTTTATGACGGTGCGGCAAACCTGAGCGGGCAAACCGGGATCATCGCGTAATATGATCACGATATTGATCAGCTGGACCCTGATCATGACCCTTTCTGGATGATGGCAAACGGCTCGCTCTCCCAATCTCTGGTTAACCTGGATGATTCTGGCATCACACTTGGCTGGCAGACGGATGTCAGCTGGCTACAGAATACGGTGTCCGGCGTAGAAGAGGCGCTGCAGGCACAATTGGGGATCGGATTGAATTATCAGCGCCAGGCTGACGCTGTCGGGCTGGTGATGGGCGGCGGCTACTACGGGCTGGAATTCGATGACGATGTCCCTGAGGCCAGAGGTTATAGCCGGGAAGCGCTGAAACGCAGCAGTGACGCATTAGCCTGGAAGCTGTTTTTTCAGCGCTCGTTAAAGACGGCACTCAGCTGGGACGGGTACTGGCAGCAGTGGCGCGATCAGGATAACTGGCTGGAAAATAAACTCTTTCTGGCGATCCATTACCCGATTCTCCATCCCGTAATGGACAGCCTGAATGTGTCGGTGTCATACACCCGCTATAATCTGGCGCCTTACCGTGTCCAGGGCAAAGCACCGATCCTGCCCTGGGACGAGAACCTCTTATTCCGGCTCTATGCCGAGATCCCGCTCACTTGGTAAGACTTCGGGTGACGGTGCTGACGTCACCGCTAAGGCCTGCTGCAGATTGTCTGCCATGGCTTCTGAAGCCAGCATGCCCCGGCAGTTGGCCCAGTGATTGCCGTCGACACCAATGAGCTGCCCGCGCGACACGGCCTTCAGCGATTGCCAGGCTGGCTGCTGCTGCCACTGAGCAAGAATACTGTCAGGTGTCATGTTGCCGGAAAGCAGAATGTCGGGATCCATGCTGGCGATATCGTCAAAAGTCAGCTGTCTCAGCGCTCTGTCTTCTTCGCCGACTTTCTCGGGCACCGTCAGCTTGAGGGCCCTCAATACGCCGCCAGGGTAGGCGGCCCCGGAATAGGCATATAAGCCATTTTCGGATGCCACCGCGAAAAGCACGCTTTTACCGTGATAGCGGCTGAGCGCGTCTGCCGCACCTTGCATGGTGTTTTTGTGCTGCAGGAGCCGTGCCTGTATCAGCTCCGGGTGGCCTGCGATGTCGCCAATCTTGAGGGCAACGTCAAGGTTCTCCTGGTAGGTTTCACCGCGGGATGCCAGCAGTACAGTCGGGGCAATCTGGCTGAGCGCGGCATACATCGCCTGATGCCGGTTAACATCGGCGATAATCAAATCCGGTTTCAGCGCTGCGATCTGTTCAAGATCGGGGGTCGCTCTTTCACCGACCGATACCCATCCTTCCAGCTTCGCCAATACCGCAGGGTGGAGATTGAGCGGATCATTATCATCGGCAATACCCACAGGACTGATGTCAATCGCGGCCAGTGCATCAGCGAAGGCATATTCCAGTGTGATAATACGTTGAGGTGGTGTGTCCAGGGTAAACGGGTTCCCAAGACTGTCAGTGATGGTCGTAGAAAAAGCTGTGGGGCTGGTGAAAAGGAAAAGAGAAAAGGTCATCCAGCGCAAATATCCCAACAGTGACATGGTACTCCCTTAAAAGTCAGAGAAAAATTTTACTTTTACTTGATAATGAAGTGCTTTTCATTGCGCGCCATTCTAATGGCTTTTGTTGGCAGTACAAGGGGAGTGATGAGCCAGCCATGAGTATTGGATCGTGATCAATGCCTGTTGCGCATATTTTCGCAACAGCAGAGAAGTGAGAAATACACGACATTACTGCGTATGAAAATACGGCATACTCATGCTAACACATTGAATTTCAGCTCATCTTAGCTAGCTTTTACCTTACGGTCTGTCTTGGAGTGGTGCTTAATGAAATCTGTCTGGTCATTCCCCTTTCTGGTGCTGGCACTTATGTCATTGGCCGGGTGCGACAATCGGCCATCTTCGCAGGCTCTGGGGACTCTGGAGCGCGACCGGATTACCTTGACGGCGACGGCAAATGAAATCATCCGCGACATGCCGGTAGCCGAAGGTCAGCCAGTGAAAGCCGGAGAGGTGCTGGTCCGGCTGGACACGGCACGCCAGGCCGCTACCCTGGCGCAGGTGAAAGCCGAGCAGGCCAGAGCGGCGGCTTATCTGCTCCGGCTCACCAATGGCGAGCGGGTAGAAGATATTGCCGCGGCGAAGGCGCAGCTTGAGCAGGCGAATGCCCGTTTGACCGATGCGGAAAAAACCTACCTGCGCCGAGAGAGCCTGGTGCGGCAGAAACTGATCAGCGTGGCCGAGCGGGATACCGCAAAAGCCGAGCGTGACAGTGCAAGGGCTCAGGTGGCCGAGGCGCGGGAGCATTTCACCAAGCTGACCCGGGGCGAAAGAATTGAAGATATTCAGCAGGCGCAGGCAGAACTGGAAGCGGCAACAGCCAATGTGGCTCTGCAGCAGCGGATTTTCAATGATCTCACGGTCGTGGCAACCCGCGACGGTATTTTGGACAGCCTGCCGTATAACCTGGGCGAGCGAGTGCCCATGAGCGCTGTTGTTGCTGTCATTCAGGCCAGTAGCCAGCCTTACGCCAGAGTCTATGTCCCTGAGCCTTACCGGGTTGCCTTGCAGCCGGGCAGTGTGGCAAAGGTGTATGTTGATGGCGTTTCAGAACCATTTGAAGGCACTTTGCGCTGGATAGCGACTGAGCCGGCCTTTACCCCTTATTACGCTCTGAATGAAGATGACAGGGCGCGGCTGGTTTATCTGGCCGAGTTTGATTTGTCGGATGCCGAGTCTTTGCCTTCCGGCGTACCGGTTCAGGTGGAGATGCCCCTTGAGTGAGCTGGCAATTCAGGCGACTGGCCTGACGCGGCGGTTCGGCGATTTCACCGCAGTGAACAAGCTGAACCTGCAAGTCCCCAAGGGCCACATCTATGGTTTTCTGGGGCCGAATGGCTGTGGTAAATCCACCACGCTGCGTATGTTAACCGGGCTGTTGAGCCCCAGTGAGGGAGAGATTAATGTGCTTGGCCTGCGCATTCCCGAACAGGCGGAAGCGCTGCGGATGAAAATTGGCTACATGACGCAGAAATTTTCCTTGTATGAAGATTTGTCGGTCAGAGAAAACCTGCAGTTTATCGGTCAGATTTATGGTTTGCCAGGCCGGGAGCTGAAACCCAGGGTGGCAGAGCTCGGCAGCATTTATAACCTGAATGAATTGATGAAACAACGGGTCGGCAGCATGAGCGGCGGGCAGAAACAGCGGCTTGCCCTGGCGGCGGCTGTGATGCACAAACCTGATTTACTGTTTCTGGACGAACCGACCTCCGCGGTGGATCCTCAGTCCCGGCGTGATTTCTGGGAGCAGCTTTTTGACTTGTCTGACTCAGGCACCACCATTTTAGTGACCACCCATTACATGGACGAAGCCGAGCGCTGTCACGGACTGGCGATTATGGAAGCCGGTGAAATCAAGGCAGACGGCCCGCCTGATTCCCTGATGAAGCAGATGGGGGTCAGTGTGGTTGAAATCAAAGCCCCGGGACTTCGGCAGATCAAAGACAGTTTGCTGGCCATTCCGGCCGTGGTGTCTGCCGCGCAGTTAGGTATTCGTCTGCGTGTCTTGGTGCGCGCGGAAGAATCTGACCCTGTGGCCTGGCTGAAACGCCAGCTACCGGCCCTGGCTCAGGCTGAGCTGGATGTGGTTCGCCCAAGTCTGGAAGACGTTTTTGTCACCAGCACAGGGAGCAAATGATGAATGCCGTAACGTCCAGCCTGATCAGAATGAAAGCGATTCTGATGAAAGAATTCCGCCAGCTGTCCCGCGACAGAATTACCTTCGGCATGGTGGTGATGATCCCGCTGATACAGCTGTTGTTGTTTGGTTTTGCCATCAATACGGATGTGCGCAATATTCCCGTCGCCATTGTGGATCAAAGCCAGTCTCAGTATGGCCGGATCATTACCGAAGCGGTGAAAGCCACTCAGGTGGTCACTGTGGTGGCGACCTACGCCACGCCCGGCGAAGGCGAGCAGGCCATTACTGCCGGTAAAGTTCGGGGTGTGCTGGTGCTGCCGAGGGATCTGGACCAACGGCTGGCACAGCACAGAAAGGCCGGGCAATGGCTGGTGGATGGCTCGGATACGATGGTCAGTTCCGCCTTGCTGCAATTACAGAATATGCCGGTCGATCATCTGGTGTCGGATTACAAAGCGCAGCAGTCGAGTGTGATGACACCGACCTTTGAAGTTGCGCTGTACTTTAACCCCGAGCGGCGAACGGCGGTCAATATTGTGCCGGGTCTGCTCGGCGTCATACTCACCATGACCATGATACTGTTCACCTCTGCGGCAATCGTCCGCGAGCGGGAAAGGGGCAATCTGGAATTGCTGATCACCACGCCTGTGCATTCCCTTGAACTCATGCTGGCAAAAATCGCCCCTTATATCGTCATTGGTCTGATTCAGGTGGTGATTATTCTTGGTCTGGGTCATTTCATTTTTGCGGTGCCGATTAATGGCCCGGTCAGTCAGATTCTGTTGGGCACCTTGCTGTTTATTGCGGCCAGCCTGACCCTGGGGCTGGTGATCTCGACCATTGCACAGACTCAGCTGCAAGCGATGCAGATGACGGTGTTTATTCTGTTACCTTCGATATTGTTATCCGGCTTTATGTTCCCGTATGAAGGGATGCCTGTGGTGGCCCAATGGATTGCTGAAGTCCTGCCTGCGACCCATTTTATGCGCATGATACGGGGCATAGTGCTGCGTGGCGCCGATGTGGCTGTGCTATGGAAAGACGCACTCTGGCTGCTGGGATTTACCTTGCTCGGATTGCTGTTAGCTTCCTGGCGCTTTAAGAAAACGCTGGACTGACCCGGATCCCATCTTCACAACGTCCTGCATCCCTGACGGAAATTTACATCGCCATTGGCGACAGCGGGCTGATATCATCCTGTGCGTTTAAGCTTGTCGCCAAATGGTTCAGATGTCAGGGGTGTAATGTGGGTAAAGGCGTTTTTCTGTCAGTAATGTCGTCGTGTCTGTTCGGGGCGCTGTATTACTACTCGACCCTGCTGACGCCGCTCAATGGCGAAGCCATTTTTAGCTGGCGGCTGTTACTGACCTTACCGTTTCTGACTGCATTTTTGCTGCTCAGCAAAGAATGGCCGCAAGTAGCCGCCATTGTGTCTGCAGTCCGTCAGCGTCCCCTGTTATGGCTGGGCTTACCTTTGTCGGCATTCTTGCTGGGCGTCCAGTTCTGGCTGTTCATGTGGGCGCCGATCAATGGCCGTGCGCTGCCGGTGTCTCTGGGCTATTTCATGATGCCGCTGGTCATGGTGGTGCTGGGCCGTTTCGTTTATCAGGACAGACTGAGCGGGCTGCAAAAAATCGCGGTGGCCTTTGCGGCGGTCGGCGTTGCTCACAAGCTTTGGCTTTCGGGTGGTCTGTATTGGGAAACGCTGGTGGTGGCGATAGGCTACCCCGGCTATTTTATGCTGCGGCGTAAACTCGGCACAGACAGTCTGGGGGGGCTGTGGTTTGATATGGCCATCATGATTCCCCCGGCCATCTGGTGGTTATTTGTCGAGCATGAAAGCCTGAGCGTTTTTGCTCAGCATCCGCATCTTCGCTGGCTCATCATGGGGCTGGGCATCATCAGTGCTTTTGCGGTCGGGAGCTACATTGTGGCGAGCAAACTGCTGAGTTTCAGTCTGTTCGGATTATTGAGCTATGTGGAACCTGTATTACTGGTGGTGGTGTCTTTGCTGCTCGGGGAAAGCATTGCCGAAGGAGAGTGGCCGACCTATCTCTTTATCTGGATCGCAGTACTCTTTTTGATCCTGGATTGTGCGCGCCAGATAGTGACTCAGACCCAGATTCAGTCGGCAGTGAAAACACAAGAGTGAAGCATGCCTGCGTATTGCAGGCATGCCGGGCAGGAATTAATGATCCAGATACAGGAAGTTCTGCCAGCTCTTCATGCGGATCAAAATCTTACGCATCACCGCCAGATGGTGCGCGTGATCTGAATACACGGCAATTTCCATATTGGCCCCTAAAGGCAGTTGGTATTCACTGAGGTCGTCTATCATTTTAAACCTGACCAGCGGCCGGCCCTGACGCATTAACATATCGGTGCCAATCAGTGTGCCTTGCGCCTGTGCCTGACCTTCACCAATCGCGGGTAAGACGTCGATAATTTCGGCTTTGAAGGTTTTCCCCGGAATAGCACGGAAAATGATATCGGCTTCATAGCCAGGTTTGAGGCGCAGCAGCGAGTTCTGACGGAATGCACCGATGATGAAATCATCGTTGGTGTTGATAAAGGTCATCACCGGACGCAGCGGCAGTGGCACTGCCATCATGCCAGGGCGCAGCAGCACCTGAGTCACAAAGCCATCCGTAGGCGCACGAACGATGGTTGAATCCAGATTAAACCGGGCTTTGACCAGCTGCGCCTGGATTTGAGCCACAGCCGTGTTCTCGCCATTGATGTTAGACTCGTAAGCCAGTTTTGCCCGGCGTTCATCCGCTTGCGCGGCTTCCAGTGCGGCTTCGGCGCTGCGGTAGAATTGCTCACGGTTATCGACATCGGCTTTGGTGAAGGCGCCGCGTTTATAACCTGTGGCATAACGCTGGTACTGCTGATAGGTGCGATCGCGTTCTGCCTGCGCTTTAATGCGGGTTGCCATTGCTGCTTTGTAGCTGGCTTCCTGGCCGAGTACGTTTTGTCTGGTTTCTGCCAGCTGGGCTTCCAGCCGGTCAACTTCCGCCTGGAAAGGTGTGGGATCAATTTTGAACAGTACATCACCTTGCTTGAGCGGGGAGTTCGGAGTGACGGGCACCTCAATGACCTTACCGCGCACGTTCGGCATAATCGGGGTGGAGACGTAATATTCACCGCCCAGGCTGGTGTGCGGGTGGTTATAGTTCATGAACAACACCAAAGCACCGACCAGGACGATACCGCCAAGTACGGCAGTTGGCACAGTCCATTTATTTAACGGTATCCGGAAAACTTTGAAGATAAAAATACAGATGGCTGCGTAGGAGAGTACCAGTAACGTTTCCATTATTGATTACCCTCAGTGTTATTATTGTTGTGATTCATAGGCTGGTGTTGTTGTTTTAATGCGGAGAGCTCAGATTGCAGTTGCTGGAGTTGTATTTCCATTTTGGTTAACTGGGTCTGCAGTAAAACTTGTTCATCATGAACCTGCTTGAAACCCCAGCCTCTTTCTTTACGCCACAAGGTGGCCCATATCCATAAAAATGGCCACAGAGCATGTAATGTGAATAAGCTTACCCAGCCAGCGTAGTGAATCGCATCCTGATGGGGATGTTCTCGCTCTTTGGCAATCTCGTAAGGAATATCGTGAATCGCTATGATGCCGTAAAACAAAACAAGGGCTACAAAAATAAGTAATCCCAATGCAAAATAATCCAAAAACATATATTTACCGTCAAATTTGAACCATGATCTCAAGAATATCGCTATTAAATAATCTTAGCAATTATGAGGTTTTTGTCTTTCAGGTTTAATTCAGATTGCATCAGGCCAGCAATATGCTGGCCCGGCAAATATAGTATCAGATTAATTGCATATAACAGCTATTATGATGCATCTTCAGCGGCTTTTTTTGCCTGACTAATCCAGCTGTTAAACAGTTTCTGGTGTGACTTGATCCAGCCGTTCACATGGTTTTCTATATCTTTCTGGGAATTCTGCCCCTGGCTCATGCGCATATTCTGAGCACTGACGTCATTGATATCCAGTGCCATGACTTCAAACAGTTTGGCCGCCGCCGGGTTGTCTTTCGCGAACTGTTTGTTGGCAACAATACGCATGCTGTTCATTTCAAAGCCGTAGTTTTTACCGTTCGGCAGGGCGGTATCAACGTTTTCCCGCTCGCCCGGTAATGATGAGAACGGCACTTCCAGCCATACGACGTCTTTGCCCGGCACCAGCACACCGCTGACCCAATACGGCGTCCAGGTGTAGTAAAGAATGGGCGAGCCGTTACGGTAGCGGGAGATGGTGTCGGCAATGATAGCGGCGTAGTTTCCCTGATTATGGGTGACTGTGTCACGCAGCCCGAATGCATCGAGCTGGTGTTCGATCACCCCTTCACACCCCCAGCCCGGGTTACAGCCTGTCATATCCGCTTTTCCGTCGCCGTTGGCATCAAACAGCTTGGCCAGCTTGGGATCTTTGAGCTGACTGATATTGGTGATGCCGTATTGATCGGCAGTTTTTTTATCGATCAGGTAGCCCTGAGCAGCGCCGGTAATGTAATAGCCTTTGCGGAAGAATTTATCATCCCCGCCTGATTTGATGAATTTGTCTTTGTGCAGCGGTGCCCAGTTGACAGCCAGGAAGGTGGCGTCGCCATTGGCAATTGAAGTGTAGCCCACGTTATAGTCCACCTCTTTGGTGGGTTGGACATCGTAACCTAGTGCTTCCAGTGCTTTATTAACGATAAGTGTCTGGAAGGTTTCTTCCGCCACCGTACTTTGTACAGGCTGTACGGTAACGCCTTCACCGGGTAAATCTGCGGCCATCGCAGGGAAAGAAAAGGCACCGGCAAATAATGCCGAGCTCAGTGAGAGTGACTTCCAGGACCTTGTCATTATCTTCTCCTCAGGGTTGTGAATGTGTTGTCAGATGGGGAGCCTCGTCTTTTTTGAACCGGCGATAAATAAACCCGATAGGACCGTGTTCATACCAGTGACGATATGACCTGCCGCGCTCGGATGCGCCCATTGCCTGTGTCAGCCTGTCGAGCAGGATAGCCAGGATGACGATCCCCAGCCCGCCAATGGCGGCCAGTCCCATATCCAGTCGACCGATACCGCGCAGCACCATCTGACCCAGTCCGCCAACGGCTATCATGGAGGCAATCACCACCATGGACAGCGCCAGCATCAGGGTTTGGTTCACGCCGGCCATAATGGTGGGCATGGCCAGCGGTAGCTGAACTTTATAGAGCATTTGTTTCGGGTTCGCGCCAAAAGAGTGGGCTGCTTCAATCAGTTCTTCAGGTACCTGGCGGATACCTAAAATAGTCAGTCGGATAATCGGAGGCAGGGCAAAGATGATGGTCACCACGACCCCAGGTACATTCCCGATACCAAATAACATCACGATGGGCACCAGATAGACAAAAGCCGGGGTGGTTTGCATCGCATCAAGGATCGGCCTGACAATTCTGGCCGCTTTTTCACTCCTGGCCAGCCAGATACCGGTGGGTAGCCCAATCAGCAGACAGAAGAAAACGGACGTCAGAACCAATGCCAATGTGACCATTGCCTGATCCCAGGCGCCGATAGCACCTATCAGCAGCAGCGAGATCACACTGGCAAGCCCCATCCGTGGACCGGCAATCTGCCAGGCCAGAATCATGATCAGAAAAATCATCAAGAGTGCCGGTGTGCTCTGCAGCGTTGCCTGAAAGGCGGTGAGGATGTAATCAATCGGCACACTGATCGCCTGAAACGCTGGTCGGAAATTGGCGACCAGCCAGTTGATGCCGTCTTCGACCCATTGATCGAACGGGATCAGGGCATCCTGAAACGGATGTATCCAGTCGATGGACGGGTCAACGGGCGCTGCATCTGCGGTATTGAGCCAGTCGGAACCTGAATTAGGCGTCGAGGTGGCTGAATTGCCCCAGGGGTCGGTATGACTGGTGTCTGCGCTGGCCCAGGGATCTGGTGAGGCAGGCGCTGGCGGGTTGTCCGCCACCGGTGCGGATGACGCTGGGTTATTTTCCTGGCTCATATCAGGCCTCCCGATCTAGTGTCTGTAACAGGCGAGCTTTGGTAATAACACCATGGTAAATCTGGTTTTCATCAACAACAGGCACGCCATAAGGCAGATTGGCAACCTGACCGATTAGTTCACCGACAGGGGTTTCAGGCAGAAAAGTGATGGTATCGCCCAGCAGCGCTTGAGTCAGGGTATGGCCTGCTTTACTGGCCGTTTGCAGGGTGTCCGTCGACACTAACCCGACATACAAATTGCGCCGGTCCACCACAATGCCGTACTCCCTGTCATTATCATTGAGCAGCTTCAGTGCGGCGCGCGGACCGTCAGTTTCGGCTTTTTTTATCACAGTGACGGCTTGTTTGCGGGCGATGTCTTTAGCGGTAAAGACATTGGTGACATCTACGCCTTTAAAGAAAGAGCGCACATAATCATTCGCCGGATGATGGAGGATTTCATCCGGTGAGCCAATCTGAACGACTTCACCATTTTGCATAATGGCAATTCGATCACCAATCCGCATGGCTTCATCCAGGTCGTGTGAAATAAAAACCACAGTGCGTTTGTCATCGCTTTGCAGGCGGATAAGCTCATCTTGCATTTCGGTGCGGATCAATGGATCAAGGGCAGAAAAGGCCTCATCCATCAACAGGATGTCCGGGTCATTGGCCAGTGCTCTTGCCAGACCGACCCTTTGCTTCATACCTCCTGATAACTCGTCAGGGTATGAGGCGGCATAAGCTTCCAGTCCAACCCGTGCCAGTGCCTGGAGTGCGGTATCGTAACGGGTGGCTTTGTCGACCCCCGCGAGATCCAGGCCGAAGGCGGTATTGTCAATCACCGTCATATGGGGCATGAGGGCAAATGACTGAAACACCATGCTGATATTGTTCCGCCGCACAGTACGCAACTCGTCCTCTGAGATGCTGGCGATGTCTTTATTATCAAGCAGTACCTGGCCGCTGGTGGGTTCGATAAGGCGGTTCAGCAGGCGAACCAGCGTTGATTTTCCTGAGCCTGAAAGACCCATGATGACGAAGATTTCGCCTTGGTTAATGGTGAGCGTGGCATCTTTGACGCCGACAGTCAGGCCGGTTTTCTCAAAAATGGCATCCTTATCTAACCCCTGCTCCAGTAATGGAAACGCCCTTTCTGGGGCGCTGCCAAACACTTTGTAGAGATTTTTTACTTCCATTTTGACAGTCATAAATGAGGGTGTCCGCTATTCAATCCTTACAGATAAAATGTTTTGTTATCTAAGTAATTATGGCAGCTGATTCCAAGTGGGTAGGGTTTAATTTGGCCTGACTTGTGTGATTGTGACCTGTGATGGTTTTGTTTTTTGCCTGTGTTTCAGCAGGATAGCTGGTAATCGCATCGCAGGGCAGGCAGCCTGATTCTATGCTTAGTTGACTATTGAATATGGCCGGTTTTGAGCGGAAGGGTGACCAGGAAGCAGTTTTTGCCTGTCGAAGATTGTGGTTCCAGTGAAATGGTGCCGCCATGCAGTTCAGCGATGTCGCGGATGATGGACATGCCCAGTCCCGCACCATCGCCGCGTTCTGTATTGGCCCGGAAGAATTTCTCAAACATCCGCTCGCGAATTGCGTCAGGTATGGGCTGGCCCGAATCACAGACACGAATCAGAACCTGGTCAGATTCCGATGTCTGAACGCTGATGTTGATGTCCGCATGCTCGCCTGCATAGCGGGTGGCATTGTCGATAAGATTGCTGAACAGACTGTGCAGCAGCGGCAGATTGGCCTCAATCGTGAGCGAGGACGGGCCATCCAGAGACAGATTTTGTTCCTGTCTTAACGCTAAAGGCGCCAGTGAAGCAATGACCTCACGCAGGCATTCCATCAGGTCAAGATGGCTGAACGAAAAGGTGTTGCCGCTTTCGACTCTCGCCAGCATCAGTAACTGCTGAATAAGACGGTCAGTCCTGTCTATCCCTTTGAGAATGTGGTTGAGATCGCTCTGAAGATCAGCCGGATTATCGCTGGACAGGGCATTTTCTGCGTTTAGCCGCAGGACAGCCAGCGGTGTTTTCAGCTCGTGGGCCGCTGTGTGGGTAAAGCGTTTTTCGCGCACCCAGGCTTTATCCAGTTCTGACAGCAGGTAATTCAACTGATCGACGAGGGGCTTAAGCTCCTCCGTGGGCTGCGACACCCTGATTGCATGCAACTTATTGATTGTTCTTAGTGAAAGCGCTTGTTGCAGTTCACCGACCGGCTGCATGACATAGTTGACCAGCAGGATAATGGCCAGTGCCAGGCAGGGAATCAGCAATAACTGTGGAATCCCGGTGGAAAAAGCAATTTCGTCAATGAGTTCATCGCGGATGGCTTGTTTTTCGGCCACCACCAGAAATGCGGCAACTTGGCTGTCGTCGCTAAATGGCAGGCGAATCTGAAAACTACGCCAAAGCTGGTCATCAAAGGTAATGGGATGGTAGCCAATGTGATCGGTGGCCGACAGCGGGTGCGATGGTGCGCTGGGAGAGCGCAGCAGAACCTTGCCCTGAGCGTCGAAAAGCTGAAACATCAGCTTTTGTTCATAGGGGTGGCCATAAGGGGTCGGATCATCATCACTGAAAGCGGCATGATTGCTGATTCCCTGATACCAGTCGTTATAAAATTGCTCTATTTGTTCCGGCGGCATGTTGAGCAGTTGCGGTGCACTGAGTGCCAGCAGCTTCGCTGATTGCCCCAGCCGGGCGTCAAAGATCTCATCAATTTCATGTTTGGATTCAGCAAAGATCAGGCTCCATGAAATGGCAATCAGCACAGTTGCAGCCGCCACGGTCAGCGTGATCAGCCTTTTTTTGATGGAAAGAACAGGTGTGGTCTCAGCGGTTTTCAATGATATACCCTACGCCGCGAATATTTTTAATCACAGGACTGCCCAGTTTTTTCCGGATATTGTGGATATGCACTTCAATGGCGTTATCACTGGCGGTGTCATCCCAACCGTGCAGGGCTTGCTGGAGCTTATCTTTGCTCATCACCCGGCCCGCCTGTGCGACCAGCGTACTGAGAATTTTGAATTCATTGCGGGTAAGTTTCACCGGCTCGCCACGAAAGCACACATCATTGTTGAGCAGCGATAAGGTCAGCTCGCCTAACTGAATCTCCGTTTCAGAGCTGCCGGACAGCCGACGTATCATGACCCGCAAGCGGGCCAGTAACTCTTCCAGCGCGAACGGCTTTACCAGATAATCATCCGCGCCGCCGTCCAGCCCTTTCACACGGTCGTCAATCCCGTCACGGGCGGTAAGAATCATGACGGGCAGTTGGTGACCTGAGCGACGAATCTGCCGTAATACCTGCAGGCCGTCAATATCGGGCAGGGTTAAGTCTAAAATAACGGCCAGGAAGTCCTCGGTTTTCAGGGCGAGTTCAACTCCCTGACCTTGCTGTAACCAGTCAACGGTGTAGCCACGGCGGCTCAGTGAGGCCACCATGGATTCACCCAGCATCAGATCATCTTCGATTAGTAAGATGCGCATCGGTTATTGCAGCTCCTTCAGTTTTTGTCGGATTTCCTGCTGTCTGCCTGTATCGGCCAGTTTTCGGCCGGGGCGAGGCTTGGCCTGACTGGCTTTCTTCAGATAGCTGATTGCATCATCACGACGGCCGTTCTGAGCCAGAAAATCGCCATAAAAGTAATTCGGATCGATACCGTTCGGGTTGATTGCCAGTGCCTTTTTCAGCATAGCTTCCGCTTTGTCGTCATCTCCAAAGCCAATCGGCCAGCCCGGCACCTGATAGTATAACGTGCCCAGACTGGTATAGGCAGAGCCGTCCAGCACATTCGGATCGGTGCGGATCACATCTTCTAACAACGACTTAGCTTCTTTTACCAGTGGCAGGGCACTCAGTCCGCCTTTTGCGCCGGCCAGGCTGCTTTTGTTGATGGCCAGCCAGACTTTCAGATCGGAGCGGGTCGGCGCCTGGCGCAGAGCTTGTTGATTGTTGGCGATCACCTGATTGAGACACTGCACTTTGTTGTCTTTGTTAAAGGTATCGTACTGGCATTTCGCCCATTGTTGCTGGATATCACTGAGCTCATCAGCGACGGCCAGACTGCTGAAACTGACGGATGCACCCAGGATACAGGCAAAGGTCAGCAGGGATGTAACCGGTGAAAAGGTAAATGTTTTCATAATGCCTCCATGGATATCAGATGACTTCGGCTTTGGTCAGGTACTGGCGTATTGTGTTGCTTTGTTTGCGGATAGCATTGGCTACCGACGCTGGGAGGATCTGGTTTACCCGAACCCAGAGTTTCTCCGGCCATCCCAGCCAGCGAATTTGTGTTTCATTTCTAAGGCTGTGCAGGACTTGCTCAGCCACCCAGCGGGGAGCATCAATATGATTGCCCAGCTGCTGATTGAGTTCGGTCACTGTGGCTGAGTTCAGTGTGGTGTCCGTGGCCCGCGGGGCGAGGTACAGCACCTGCACGCCGGTTCCGTCAAGTTCGCGGTGCAGCGCTTCACTGAATCTGTGTAATCCGGCTTTACTGGCGCAATAAGTGGTGTAGCCGGGATAACCGATAGCCGAAAACGTTGAGCCTATGTTGAGGATCAGAGCCGGCCGGGACAACCAGTTCAGCGCCTGCTGACAAAGGAGCACCGGCACTGTCAGGTTCAGATGAATCTCATTGCTGATACTTGCCGGTTCACGTTGCGACAGACTGGCAAAGCAATTACTGCCGGCATTGTTGATCAGGCCGTGAATGGGCGTGCCTGCCTGCTTCCATTGCTGGCAGGCCAGATTAATGGTCTCAATGCCTTGTGGTGTACTCAGGTCTGCCACTATCAGCAGGTGCGAGTCAGGCTGGTTCAGTGAAAGCTGTAACGCCCTGAGTTTACTTTCGTTACGGCCGACCAGAATCAGGCTGGCGCCGGCGTCGGCCAATACTGCGGCAATCTCAGCGCCGATTCCCCCGCAAGCGCCGGTCAGCAGCAGGCGTTTATTTTTGATATCCATGCAAGATCTCCTGTGCACGTAAATTTATCGTTCGTTCTGGTTAGTGCAGCCTGGGTATCGGCAGTGAGGCCAGCATCTGGCCATAAAGGCTGTAGACCGTATTGGCACTCTCGATGATGGCGCGTTGATCGGCAGGATCGTTAATGCGGTTCATTAAACCTTCGAAGGTCTGAATATGGCTCTGATCCAGCTCACTGTGTGACTTGAGATAGGTCATGGCGTTATCAGGCAGGCCGAGTACTTGCTGGATGCGCTGCGCGATCGGACCGCCGATACTGACACTGGTCCCTTCCAGCACCCAGACCATGCCGAACAGTCCCATCGGGTTACGGCGGTCAATCTGGTGATAGAGATAGGACACCATCAGCTCTATGGGCAGGCCGACTTTGCCTGGTCCCTGGTTGTCGCGGACCGGATCGGGATTTCCCCCGCAGGCTGCGATGTCGTTCAGTATCCAGGCCTGGTGGCCCATTTCCTCTTCAATGTAATGCCCAATCGCCTGACGGAGCCATTCATAGTCTTCGCTTAATTTGCTGCCACAAGCCATCAGCAGGGGCACAGTATGTTTAACGTGATGGTAAGCCTGGGTCAGAAAAGCCAGATAAGTTGCAGTATCAATCGTGCCTTGCTGACAGGCGGTAAAAATGGGGGCGTCCGCCATACGGCTGCGGGCCGCTTCGGTTTCTGTGATCAGGGTCTGGAAAAATCCCGAACTCATAGGGGTGTCCTCTTTCGTTGTATAAGGAGTGAGCGCAAGCTGGTCAGTGAACGTTTTGGCAGTGTAAAGCGACAGCGACGCCTGGCTGCTGTGCCAAGATCTTGTCTCTGTCTGTGCGGTGAGCAAGGCAGGCATAAAGTAACGATGCAAAGCGTCGCGTTTGGGGCGGCCATTGGCCGTCATCAAGCCCGGGATACGAGACAGGGGCTGGTCTGTGATGATCAGGTTGCCGATTCGGGCATAATCCGGCAGTTGTTGATTCAGTGCCTGTATGGCTGGCGGCACCGAGTCCGGTGACTGGCTGAAGAGAATGCCGCTCAGTGTGAGTTGTGAGTCACCAATCACCACCATGCCAAACAGCGAGGGAAATGCCTGGGCTTCTGATTCAATCCATTCGGGTGAGATATTGCGGCCAAAGCCGGTGATCAGCTGATTCTTGCGCCGACCGGTTACATGGAGAAATCCGTCGTCATCCAGATAGCCGATGTCACCTGTGTTTATTGTGTCTGGGCTTGCCTCTTGGCCGAGGTATCCCAGCATGCTGTTGCCGGTAACCTGAATGTCACCCTCGGGCGTGACGTTGATCCTGGAATGGGAAAGGGGACGACCGCAGCTTCCGGGCTTGTCGGCACCGGGCAGATTGAGGCTGACCACAGAACCGCACTCTGACAGACCATATCCTTCATAAGCGGGAATGTTCAGTGCATGTGCCTGTGCCAGCAGGGCGGGAGCGACCCGTGCGCCGCCGACCGCCACAAATTGCAGCGACCGGGTCAGTGCCGGCTGTTGAGCGGCAATCTGACAAAGCGCCATCAGTAATGCCGGCGTCAGCACCAGGCTTTCCGGCTGATGTTCGGCCAGAACCTGAGCGAAACGCACCGGATCAAAGGCACTGGAGCCTGTCAGGCCGACGTCCTCACCCGGTAATATCACCGAAGTCGCTCCCAGCAGCAGCGGCACATACAGACCGGTGATGTTCTCGAGCAAGGTGGCAAGCGGCAACATCACCAGATGCTTTCTGGGATTGACACTCGGGGTGATAGCTTCCGCTAACCCCTGACTGGTGGTGGCCAGATGGTGCTGACTCAGACATACCCCTTTGGGCTGGGCGGTGGAACCCGAAGTAAAGGTGACTTTACAGGTCTGAGGATGCAACGGGCCGGGCTGGCCGCGAGAAGACAACCGATAGAAAGGCAGATCGGCAATCGCCATTGACTCTGCGTGCTCATCGACTGACCAGTTGCCCCACAGCGCATCAACCTGCGATGCAGTGAGCAGGTGCCGGATTTGTTGATCAGAGAAAAAACGGGAACCGGTATCAGCACTTTTCCGGCGACCATGGCGGCAAGATCGGCAATCGCCCAGGCCAGCCCGTTATCGGCTTTGAGGGCCAGACAATGAACGTCTTGCTGGTTAAGGGTATCGGCAGCACGTATGACCTCATCAGCCAGTTGATGGAAGCTGAGGCTGATGGGGTGACCGGTATCCGGATTACGCCCCTGAAGGGCTGTCTGCCGGGGAGCTGTTTGCGCGAACTGAAACAGCCGCTCAAGGATCAGATTACTCATGCCAGTCCTCCCTGGGTCAGGCTGAGCGCGAACGGTGACGTCTGCTGGTGCTGGATCAGAGTTTGCAGGCCGGCCGCCAGGTTGCCGCCTGAGATTCTGGGCTGGTGGCAATAATAGGTGCCCCAGATTTTTTCAGCATCAGGAATACGATCGGGTGATGCATCTGCCAGTATGTGCGGGTTTAATCCGAACCGGCGCATCATGGCCTGCAATGGCCCGGTCGCAGTGAAAATGCACCAGTGGTAGCCCTGATTGACCATATACCGGGCAATCAGGGTGAAGTGCAAAGATGACATTCCTTTAGAAAATGCAGCGAGCTGGCCAAATTCAATCAATTCGCAACGAGAGACAGGCAAGCCAAACCGCTCAGACATCAGGTGGTCAGCAGGCAGATCCAGATATTGCTCCAGGAACAGCGGTCCGGTGTCAGCAGATTGAAAACCGCAGACTGACAAGAGTTGATTCTGGTCATCGACTAATGCCAGGAAGTCGGGCATGAAGGTGTGGATGCGTGCGTGAAAGGCAGAAGCATAGCGTGAGGCAACATAAGATTCTGTTTTCTCACGTAAAGGATGATCTTTATCAATATGCACCAAGGTTATTTTGTTAAAATTATTCTGATCCATCGCATATTTCCCCTTAAGGTATGTATACACACCTTAGAAAGGGAAACTTAAGACAGACTTAAGACATAAAAATAATCATCTCATCTTCACGGCTTTTCAGTCGCAATGAGGTGATACATTGATTTTAGTTATGTTTCCTATCTTTAATATTTGTGACCTTGCTCGTAGTGATTTAAGAGGTACGTCCAGATTATTGAGGGATATGTCAATTTCTTACAGGGAATTAACGTTTAACATAAATGTCACATTGAGATTTATTATTGTCATATTTTGTTGCGATGATGACCGCCAAGGAAAGGAGTGTAGAAGCGCAATGAACATGAAAATTCGAGCAAATCATCTTGAACCAATGGGATTTGAAGAGTTCTCCCGTTTAATCGACATGATTCCGGCTTCGCGCAGTCCTATGAAAGTTGAACCGCTGCTGGGTAATGTGCTTTCCCATCATTCGGGTGAAGCACGGGAAGGAAAGATTGTGATGCTGTCGTCCGGTACAACTCTGTGGCCGCAACGCCTGCGTACCGCGAACGGTTGATAAGTCAAAAGTTTGACACAGGCAACATTGAATTAAGGATGATTATTTCTTTTCCAGGCTCAACAGGTAATTCCTGAGATTAACCCCTCTGTTAGTGATACCCAGTTTGTTGCGTAAGCTGTTTCTGTGGTTTTCCACCGTCTTGCGCGCCACATTCAGGGTACTGGCAATTTCTTTACTCGACATCCCGCCTCGAATGAATTCTGCAACCTGCAGCTCTGACGGGGTCAGCACCTCCAGCAAACGGCTATTCATTCCCGGTACATCGTTCAGCAGGCTTTCCATATTGGATTTTACAATCTCAAGGCACATTTTCAGCCCGGGATCCTGCACCTGCTTCAGTCGGGCTTCCACTTCCGGTAAATGGGTATCACGCACCTCCTGCTGCAGATGCTCGGGCAGATGATTCTCCGATGCCGTGGTGAGGAAACTCAGAGAGCTGGCAAGTTCGTTGATAATTTTATAATCCTGCTCAATGGCGGACAACTTGGGCTCGCTGGTGCTGTCGTCCTTGGCTTTGATATACAGGCAATAGACCGCCGGGCTTTCTCCATCCTGCAGACACTGGGTCTCGAACTCGAGATTGGCGACAGAGAAACGGCATCGCTCGGTTTGCTGCTGCAGCACTGATCGAATTTGCGCAATATTCGCCGGGCCGACCAGAAAAACAAGATCATTCAGCTGCTTGAGTGTGAGTGTTGCAACCGGATAGTTACTGGCAATCACCTGCTCATGCTGATCGAATGCAATAAAGTAGATATCGTGATGTACCAGTATTTGCTGGTAAATACCGGCAGTCACTTTAGCAGAACTGCTGTTTTGATTAGCGGTGTGCTGACTCATGTTTCCTGATTACCTCTTTTATACAGACCGCGGCCCTGGTCAGTATTTCCCTGCCATGATACCCAGCTTTTACCTATCAATCACCTTGCTTTTTGATTTGTAGGTATTAAATGGGTGTTCTCCCTCGTTTCATTGCGCTTTTTACGGGGATTATTGATAGGGTCAATGATTTTCCCGTTGAATTTTCAATCGTTGTTGTGATTGTTATCACTATGTAAAGAGTATGTGTCGAGATCTTGATCTCATTAAATACCTAAAAAACACCTATATTAATACTCATGTAATACTCAATGGAACAGATGGGGACAGGGAATGAAGATGAAGAAAATAGCTCAGGTATGCCAAACGCTAGGTGTTACTGCTCTTTTGGCCGTGACCATGCCGTCATTGGCAGAAGTCACTTCCACACAAGGACCTAACGGTGAGAAAGCGACGCCTTACACCGAAGTGGTTTTAAATACCTCGCAAGAAAGTGCGATTAAAAGCAAGGATTACACGGCAGCAATTCTGATGCATAGCACATCAGATTGGTCCAACGCCCTGATTGATGGCGCGAAAGACATGTTTGCTGAACTGAACATTGACGTGGTGGCCGTGACAGACGCGGAATTTGATGCCAATAAGCAAAAAACGGATGTTGAAACCACGATGGCCATGAAGCCGGACATTCTGATTGCACTGGTGGTCGACCCGGTGTCAGGGGCTGCTGCGTTTAAACCTGCCGTACAGCAGGGTAGTAAACTGGTGCTCATCAGTAATCTGCCCAGTGGTTTTGAACATGGTAAAGACTATGCCGGGATCGTGACGGATGATTTGTTCCAGATGGGGAAACTGGCTGCCGATATGCTCGCCAAGGCGGTGGGTAATGAAGGGAAAGTCGGGTTTATTTATCACGAAGCTAATTATTACGTGACCAACCAGCGTGATCAAGCGGTACTGACCAATCTGCAGAAAAATTACCCGGGTATTGAGATTGTGGCAAAGCGTGGGATTGCCAATGCGAATGACGGTGAAGTGGTGGCTTCGGCGCTGATTACCCAGTACCCGGATATGACCGCCATTTATGCGCCCTGGGACAGCATTGCCGAAGGCGTCGTCGCGGCAACGCGCGCTGCGGGACGTAAAGACATTAAAGTGGTGACCATGGATCTCGGCGCTGCCAATGCGCTGGATATGGCCAAAGGCCGAAACGTTGCCGGTATCGTGACCGATTTGCCTTATGACCTGGGGCAGACACTAGCCCGCATGGGCGCCCTGGCGAAATTGGGTGAATACACGCCACCGTTTGTCACCGTCAGTGCCAGTGCCGTGACACGCGATAATCTGGCTGATGCCTGGCAGCAGGCGCTCCGCCGCGAAGCCCCGGCTTCTGTGCAAAAAGCATTGGGTCATTAAATTCGGTTTGCAGGTATGCCAGCGTGTTGTCGGCATACCGCTATAAAGAGGTATTCAATGGAAGTGAATGCAATTGAAGCCCGTCGCCTTAAGAAAGGCTTTGATGGAAATCCGGTGCTGAAAGAGGTTAATTTCACTCTGAAAACCGGAGAGGTACACGCCCTGGTCGGTCAGAACGGGGCCGGTAAATCAACCCTGGTCAAACTGATCAATGGCTTTCATCAGCGGGACGGCGGTGAGATCCGTCTCTTCGGCGAACAGAGTCATTTTGCCACTCCGAAAGAGGCACAGGCGAAAGGGATTGCGATGGTCTATCAGGATCTCAGCCTGATCCCCAGCTTGAGTGTGGCAGACAATATTTTTCTGACTCATTCTCAGCGTTCAGCACTGATATCAAATCGTGACCGGGTACGTCAGGCCGAACCGATTCTGGCGACGCTGGGGGTAGATATAGACCCTCGGCAGAAGGTGGAGACCTTGAGCGTCGGTGAGCAGCAGTTTATTGAGATTGCCAAAGCCATGGCAATGGATGCCCGTATTCTGGTACTGGACGAGCCAACCGCATCCTTGTCGAACAATGAAATCAATGCGCTGTTCACTGTGATCAGAAATCTGAAAAGCAAAGGTATTTCAATTATCTACATTACGCATTATATGAGTGACATTATGCGTATCTGCGATGCGGTGACTGTGCTGCGAGATGGCTATAGCGTACTGGAAACCCAGACGGCAGACACCTCGGTCGATGCGCTGGTTGAAGCCATGCTGGGCAGCAAAACCGACACGGATTTTGTCTGGGAGCGCCCGGCCACATCCACACCAGAGACAGTGCCGTTATTAGAGTTGTGTAACGTTACGACCTGCGATCTGGATGACGTATCCCTGAAGGTGATGCCGGGTCAGGTGGTCGGCCTGGCGGGATTGCTGGGCAGCGGCAGAACCGAAATTCTGGAAGCGATTTATGGCTTAACGCCGATACAGAGTGGTGAAGTAAGGGTGAACGGCCAGGTCGTGAATATACACTCACCCCGGCAAGCAATCGAAAGCGGGATCAATATGGTGCCGGAAGAGCGCCGTTCTCAGGGACTGGTGCTGGATTTTTCTGTCGAAGACAACGTCTTGATGGCGTCGTTTGACCGGATCTCACGCTCTATGGTGCTGGATAAAGCCAAAGGGCAGTCCATGGTGGAAGACACCATTAAAAAACTGGGGGTGAAGACCACAGGTGTGTCTCAGCCGGTACGCTTTTTGTCCGGCGGCAACCAGCAGAAAGTGGTGATTGGCAAATGTCTGTCCACAGACGCGAAAGTCCTGCTGCTTGATGATCCGACATTCGGCATTGATATCAATGCGAAATACGAAATCATGAAAATTGTGAATCAGTATGTCGCTCAGGGGAATGGCGTGATTTTTGTGTCCAGTGAATATGCCGAAGTGGGCAGTTTCTGCGATGTAATTTATGTGGTCAACAAGGGGCGTATCGTTCGCCATTTCAGTGGCCAGCGTATGACGGAAGAAGCATTGCTGGCAGCAGTGCAGTAAGGATAAGGAATTGCGAATGAACGAGAAAACACTTCAGCCGCCACGGACAAGCCGCATTAACTGGCGCGATTACATTATTTATTTTGTCTTTATCGGCATCTTCATCTTCTTTTCGGTGATGCTGCATGACAAAGGGTTTCTGACTTCAGTCAACCTGATGAACATTGCCCGCCAGACCGCAACCATCGCCATCATGGCGGTCGGCATGACCTTTGTGCTGAGTGCGGCGGAGATTGACCTGTCTTTTGGTGCCACTGTGGCTTTAGCCGCCATCGTGTCGGCCCTGACACTGCAGGAAACCGACAGCATTTTGCTTGCTATGTCTGCCGCGCTGATGGTGGGCACCATGATAGGTTTTGTGAACGGGGTTTTTGTCACTCAGGTGGGGATTCCATCGTTTCTGGTCACCTTAGGGACAACTGGCATTATTACCGGTATTGCCCGATGGTCGACGTCGTTGCAGTCGATTCCGATTGATAATGATACCTATACCTTCATCTTTGGCTCCGGCGACATTGGCCCGTTTTCCATCCTGTTTATCTGGACCATTATCGTCACCGTCATTGGTGCCTTTGTGCTGCGCAATACCACCTTTGGGAAACATGTGCTGGCGACGGGGGGCAATAAAGTTTCTGCCATGTATTCAGGGATCAATGTTAACCGTATCAAGCTGTATGTACTGATGCTGAACGGTTTTCTTGCTGCGCTGGCCGGTATTTTGTACTCAGGCCGCCTTTACAGCGCCCGTTACACCTTAGGTGAAAACGACCTGATGCTGGTGATTGCCGCGGTAATTATCGGTGGCACCAACTTGTTTGGCGGTAAAGGAACCGTGATCGGCTCGGTGATTGGGGCGCTCATCATGGGTATGGTGAACAACGGCTTGATTCTGATGGGGCTGAATGTCGATCAGCAGCTGATCCTGCGCGGCATCATTGTGATTGTGGCGGTGACTTTCACCATGGGCCAGATTCGCCAGTTACGTAAGAAATAACGTTTTTACTTTGATTAAGGATGATGGGAGAGAATCATGGCTTCAGAAATACAAGTGGCAGAGCTGATTGCCGGCTGGACACTCAAGGAGAAAGTGGGTCAGCTGTTTATTCTGGCATTTCCCGGCAAATCTGCCGAGGCGACGCGTCAGATGGTGGCAGAGTATAACCTGGGCGGCTGTTACTTAAGCCAGGACAACGCGGAAACGTTCACCGAAGCACATCAGCTGAATCAGTCGCTGGATGTCATCGTCAAGCATCACCATCGCTTGCCTTTATTGCTGGGCGTGGATCAGGAAGGTGCCTGGGGCGTCCTGGTGGGAGAGTCGACGACCGGGCCGGGCAATCTGGCGCTGGGGGTGCCGGACGCCGTGACGGGGACGGAACGCATGTATAAAGTGATCGGTGATGAAATGCGATATGCCGGCTTTAACTGCATCCTCGGCCCTTGCTGTGATGTGAACTTTAATCCGGAATCGCCCATTATCGATACCCGTTCGTTTGGCGATCAGCCGAAGAAAGTCAGCGCCCATTCTGCCGCTGCGGTTCGCGGATTACACCAAGGCGACATTACCGCCTGCGCCAAGCATTTTCCCGGTCATGGTGACACGCAGGGAGACACGCACAGGGATATCCCCCGCGTCAATAAATCGTACGACGAGCTGAAAGCCAATGATCTGGCACCGTTTCAGGCGGCGATCAATGCTGGCGTGGATCTGGTGATGACCAGCCACATTCTTTATCCGCAGCTTGATGACACTTACCCGGCGACACTGTCATCAGTGATCTTGCAGCAGGTGTTACGCAAGGATATGGGATTTGACGGCATTATTATTTCCGACAGCATGAACATGGGCGCCATCCAGCATCATTATACGCCGGTTGAAGCCGCTGTCCGGGCCATGCAGGCCGGGATTACCATGATCATGCTCTCTGAAGAGCACTATGATCACTCAGAGGCGTATCTGGACAAGCAACTGGCGATGATTCACGGTGTGATTGATGCCGTGAAATCTGGCGAACTGTCTGAGCAAGTCATTGATGAGGCATTACAAAAAGTGGTGCACTTTAAGCTGGATAAGCTGCAGCCCATGCCGTTGTTTCACAAAGTCTCTATGCCAGCCGGCCAGATAGTGGCCAGGCAGGCGGCAGAGTCGGCAGTGACCTGGGTGCGCGGCGGCTTAGAGACCCAAGGTCAGAAACTCTATGTGATCAATGCTACGCCGGAGTCCAGTTATCATAACCTGATGAATCCCAGAGGGATTGGCCCGAATCAGTCTCAACCCGCTTATGAGGCATTTATCCAAACCCTGCGTCAGACAGAAGCGGTGTGGCAGGAAGTCAGTGCCGATCAGCTGCCCGAAAGCTGTAGCGACGGTTACTTGGTAGTGGTCACTGAAAACCATCCGCTACCCGGTGAAGACTTTGACCAGGTGCAGGCTCAGCAACTGGTTCAGCAACTCAGCCAGGACTTCAGTCATCTGATCGTTGTGGCGTTGCGCAGCCCCTATGACTTGCTGCGTTATCCCACAGTCTCTCACTACCTCTGTGCTCACTCCTCCCGGCCTGAAAGTGCTGCTGCTGCAGCCAGGGTACTGGCTGGTGAGCATGCGGCCGGACATGGCTGCGCTGTGAACCGGATGAGCTGACCGCTCACATTCTGATCGAATAGACACAGATTAAATTTCCTGCTGGCGTGCGCCAGCGGGGCGGCCTCCCAGTATTTTGCGGTTGGGAGATTTGGGAGAGGGTTCCCCTCAATAGGAAAGAAAAGAAAGGGAAATTATGTTAAAGACAAAATACGGGCTCGTCACTTTGCTGGTGGCCTCAGCATTAAGTGGACAGGCACAAGCAAGCGGTATTCAGGGGTTCTTGGACTCATTGCGTGATTTTGAATCGGGTATTAATCCTGCTCTGGCTGATTTTTATGCCCAGAACCTGGATAATCCTGTGTATACCTATGCGCAAGTGACAGAACCCGGTCGTCTGGTTCGTGACTGTTCAACAGGCACTATGCTCTCTGAGCCAACGACTATCAGCCAGTTCTTTACCAAACTGGGTATTGATAATATTTATAACCCGAACACACCGAATGATCCGGAAATGTTCCGGCAGATGCAGTATAACTCTATGAATGCGTGGGGCTTTATAGGTTATCAGCTGGGTGAGGCCGTTCTGATTGATGCCGGTTATTACAGCCCGAATGTGGTAAACATTGATGGGACTGATTACGACAGTTTTTATATGTTTGTTCCTGATTCAACCTGGATTGGCTGTAAAACCGAAGCCTTAGCAGAAATCGAGGGTTCAGGGGGTAATCAGGTTTATGTGACAGATAATAACCGCTGGGAAGGCACATTTGTCGGTAAAAATGGTGTGAACTCTTTAGCCGATTTGCGTCTGCCTGAAAAGCAAGAACTGGTGATGCGCGATGCAATGCACTTTAACGTCAAAGTGATCAGCAAGTTACTTGATGACGCGAACATGACCTGGGGACAGGCGCTGGCAAAAAGCTGGCCGGGTACAGACGACGACGGTAATCCGATTCAGGTTCAGGCAACAATGTCCGGTATTTTGGCCGCTGCCCACTTACGTGGCGCCTGGGGGACTGCCGCATTGCTGACTAATGATCAGATTACCTGTGACGAGCTGGGGACGTGTATTACCAAATATGTCCATAAGTTCGGCGGCTTCAATACCATTTTTGATACCCCGGGGAACGATGTCATCGAGGGTTCACCTTACGACGAAGTGCTGACTGCTGGTGAAGGTAATGACACTGTGATTACCGGTGGCGGTAAAGATCAGATTCTGCTGAATGAGCAAACGGGTGCGGTCACGACAGTGAACGATTTTACCGTTGGTGATGACATTATTGTGCTGCGCGGCTGGCAAGCTGCGGATCCATTGGCTGGCCTGGTGGTTTCTTCCGTTGCTGGTGGCACAGAGTTACAGTTCTCCGGCCAGACTGTGGTCCTGAATGGTGTGACTGCTGCAGACGTGCAGGCCAATACCGAGCAGGTGATTGTGAAGTCGGATGTCTATACGCTGGCCTGGAACTCAGGCAAGCAAGTGGTTACCGGGTTTGATCCCGCAGTTGATAAGATTGAAGGTAGTGCCGGTATCGGCTTCAAACATTTGAAAGCTTTCGAGACTGCAACCTCAGTGATTATTGGTCCACAGGCTGAAGATGGTGGTATTTATGCCTCTTATGAGCTGGTGGGACTGACCCTGGCTGACCTCACGCCGGATATGTTTGTCAATGTAACAGGTGGCTATGATCGTCTGGGTTATATTGTGCCAATCAATAGTGTGACCTGGGGCTGGAATGTTGAGCTGGTCGTAAATAGTTTTGATGTGGCAAAAACCGTCATTACTACGCCAAGCAATGAAGCGATTCCGTTCAGTGCTGTGAAGCTGACTCAGGAGGGCGCAAACACAGTCATCACCTTACTGGATCCCTTTGCTCAGGGAAATCAGAAGCGTCTGGTATTGAATAATACGGATGTGACGACGCTGTCTGCCAGTAATTTTGCAGGTTTTACCGGTAGTTATACAGAGACGACCATTGATATTCCGGTTTACTTTGAGATTAGTGCCAGTGTCAGTGGTAGTGGGGGTACGATTTCACCAGCACCTGATGCATCCGGTGTCCTGTCTGCAAAAGGTGGCGATGACTTTACGGTCAACTTTGTACCAGACAGTGGTTACACCGTCAGTTCAGTGGTTGTTAATGGTGTCGCTCAGCCTGTGAGCAGCAGTTACACCTTCACCGCTGTGACAGCCAATCAGACTCTGGTTGTAAGCTTTGAACCGGGTTCATCTTGCCCCGCACCTTGGGTCAATGGTCAGATTTATACCGCAGGTGATCAGGCGCTTTATAACGGTAATATTTACGAAGCCAAATGGTGGACGAATAATAATCAGCCGGATCAGGGGGTCCCTGGACATTGATCGGCCCTTGTAACTGATCAGTCATTGATGACGAATAAACGTATTCCTGAGT
>NZ_JARLUO010000003.1:0-204051 GCF_037162255.1 Photobacterium sp. Hal280 | reverse complement strand
GGGGGACGGAGAAGGCTAGGTGGGCCAGGCGACGGTTGTCCTGGTTCAAGGGTGTAGGCTGCAGAATTAGGCAAATCCGGTTCTGCACTAAGGCTGAGACCCGATGTCGAGTCACTACGGTGATGAAGTCATTGATGCCATGCTTCCGGGAAAAGCCTCTAAGCTTCAGATAATAAGCAATCGTACCCCAAACCGACACAGGTGGTCGGGTAGAGAATACCAAGGCGCTTGAGAGAACTCGGGTGAAGGAACTAGGCAAAATGGTACCGTAACTTCGGGAGAAGGTACGCTCTTGGCGGTGAAGTCCCTCGCGGATGGAGCTGCTGAGAGTCGCAGATACCAGGTGGCTGCAACTGTTTATTAAAAACACAGCACTGTGCAAAATCGAAAGATGACGTATACGGTGTGACGCCTGCCCGGTGCCGGAAGGTTAATTGATGGGGTTATCTTCGGAGAAGCTCTTGATCGAAGCCCCGGTAAACGGCGGCCGTAACTATAACGGTCCTAAGGTAGCGAAATTCCTTGTCGGGTAAGTTCCGACCTGCACGAATGGCGTAATGATGGCCACGCTGTCTCCACCCGAGACTCAGTGAAATTGAAATCGCAGTGAAGATGCTGCGTACCCGCGGCTAGACGGAAAGACCCCGTGAACCTTTACTACAGCTTGGCACTGAACATTGACCCTACATGTGTAGGATAGGTGGGAGGCTTCGAAGCAGGTACGCCAGTATCTGTGGAGCCGTCCTTGAAATACCACCCTTGTCGTGTTGATGTTCTAACGTCGCCCCGTTATCCGGGGTGCGGACAGTGCCTGGTGGGTAGTTTGACTGGGGCGGTCTCCTCCCAAAGCGTAACGGAGGAGCACGAAGGTGGGCTAATCACGGTCGGACATCGTGAGGTTAGTGCAATGGCATAAGCCCGCTTAACTGCGAGAATGACGGTTCGAGCAGGTGCGAAAGCAGGTCATAGTGATCCGGTGGTTCTGAATGGAAGGGCCATCGCTCAACGGATAAAAGGTACTCCGGGGATAACAGGCTGATACCGCCCAAGAGTTCATATCGACGGCGGTGTTTGGCACCTCGATGTCGGCTCATCACATCCTGGGGCTGAAGTCGGTCCCAAGGGTATGGCTGTTCGCCATTTAAAGTGGTACGCGAGCTGGGTTTAGAACGTCGTGAGACAGTTCGGTCCCTATCTGCCGTGGGCGCTGGATGATTGAAGGGAGTTGCTCCTAGTACGAGAGGACCGGAGTGAACGAACCGCTGGTGTTCGGGTTGTGTCGCCAGACGCATTGCCCGGTAGCTAAGTTCGGCATCGATAACCGCTGAAAGCATCTAAGCGGGAAGCGAGCCCTGAGATGAGTCATCCCTGAGGCTTTAAGCCTCCTGAAGGGCTGTTCGAGACTAGAACGTTGATAGGCAGGGTGTGTAAGCGTTGTGAGGCGCTCAGCTAACCTGTACTAATTGCCCGTGAGGCTTAACCATACAACACCCAAGGGGTTTTACGGACTCCATGAGCACTTGAATGATGTGCTGAGAACACTAGTCAGATTTCCGAGATTGTGATTTATCGCCTGCGGGCGGTAGAGAAAGCATTTGCTTGGCGACCATAGCGTTGCGGACCCACCTGATCCCATGCCGAACTCAGACGTGAAACGCAGCAGCGCCGATGGTAGTGTGGGGTCTCCCCATGTGAGAGTAGGACATCGCCAGGCTTCCTATTTGAAAAGTCCGTCCGGCGACGGGCTTTTTCTTCGCTCCCGACCTTCGGGTGGGAGCGGAGTCAACACAGAGTTTTTTGCTTTCAGGCCGGGACAGACCGGGATGAAAAAAGATGAAAATTTTGTCTTGACTTGAAACGAGGGAAGCGTATTATACGCGTCCTGACTGGCGGAAGCACACAGTGCTAACGCATTGAAAGTCAACGTTCTTTAACAATTTGACCATGCAATCTGTGTGGGCACTCGACAATGATACAGTCATCAAAGATTTATCAGTGAACTGAGTGACCAATTGGTAGCACTTTTATAAAAGGGTTACCGGCACAGTCAATTCGTTTCAACTTCGGTTGAAACATCAGTAATCACTGAGCCGCTTTCCTTCGGGAAGGCAACAAAACTTTAATTGAAGAGTTTGATCATGGCTCAGATTGAACGCTGGCGGCAGGCCTAACACATGCAAGTCGAGCGGCAGCGACATCAACAATCCTTCGGGTGCGTTGATGGGCGGCGAGCGGCGGACGGGTGAGTAATGCCTGGGAACATGCCTTAGTGTGGGGGATAACCATTGGAAACGATGGCTAATACCGCATAATCTCTACGGAGCAAAGCGGGGGACCTTCGGGCCTCGCGCGCTAAGATTGGCCCAGGTGGGATTAGCTAGTAGGTGGGGTAACGGCTCACCTAGGCGACGATCCCTAGCTGGTCTGAGAGGATGATCAGCCACACTGGAACTGAGACACGGTCCAGACTCCTACGGGAGGCAGCAGTGGGGAATATTGCACAATGGGGGAAACCCTGATGCAGCCATGCCGCGTGTGTGAAGAAGGCCTTCGGGTTGTAAAGCACTTTCAGCAGTGAGGAAGAGTTGGTGTTTAATAGATGCCATCTTTGACGTTAGCTGCAGAAGAAGCACCGGCTAACTCCGTGCCAGCAGCCGCGGTAATACGGAGGGTGCGAGCGTTAATCGGAATTACTGGGCGTAAAGCGCATGCAGGCGGCGTGTTAAGCCAGATGTGAAAGCCCGGGGCTCAACCTCGGAATCGCATTTGGAACTGGCAGGCTAGAGTCTTGTAGAGGGGGTAGAATTTCAGGTGTAGCGGTGAAATGCGTAGAGATCTGAAGGAATACCGGTGGCGAAGGCGGCCCCCTGGACAAAGACTGACGCTCAGATGCGAAAGCGTGGGGAGCAAACAGGATTAGATACCCTGGTAGTCCACGCCGTAAACGATGTCTACTTGGAGGTTGGTGTCTTGAACACTGGCTTTCGGAGCTAACGCGTTAAGTAGACCGCCTGGGGAGTACGGTCGCAAGATTAAAACTCAAATGAATTGACGGGGGCCCGCACAAGCGGTGGAGCATGTGGTTTAATTCGATGCAACGCGAAGAACCTTACCTACTCTTGACATCCAGAGAACTTTCCAGAGATGGATTGGTGCCTTCGGGAACTCTGAGACAGGTGCTGCATGGCTGTCGTCAGCTCGTGTTGTGAAATGTTGGGTTAAGTCCCGCAACGAGCGCAACCCTTATCCTTGTTTGCCAGCACTTCGGGTGGGAACTCCAGGGAGACTGCCGGTGATAAACCGGAGGAAGGTGGGGACGACGTCAAGTCATCATGGCCCTTACGAGTAGGGCTACACACGTGCTACAATGGCGTATACAGAGGGCGGCAAGCTAGCGATAGTGAGCGAATCCCACAAAGTACGTCGTAGTCCGGATTGGAGTCTGCAACTCGACTCCATGAAGTCGGAATCGCTAGTAATCGTGGATCAGAATGCCACGGTGAATACGTTCCCGGGCCTTGTACACACCGCCCGTCACACCATGGGAGTGGGCTGCACCAGAAGTAGATAGCTTAACCTTCGGGAGGGCGTTTACCACGGTGTGGTTCATGACTGGGGTGAAGTCGTAACAAGGTAGCCCTAGGGGAACCTGGGGCTGGATCACCTCCTTACCTAAAGACTGTGTCGCTGACGCAGTGTCCACACAGATTGCCTGGTCGAAATCGTTAAGAGCGCAAGAGAAGGGTCTGTAGCTCAGGTGGTTAGAGCGCACCCCTGATAAGGGTGAGGTCGGTGGTTCAAGTCCACTCAGACCCACCACTGTCTTCCCAAATGCAGTGGTTCAACACTCTTGCAATACTCGATGGGGCTATAGCTCAGCTGGGAGAGCGCCTGCCTTGCACGCAGGAGGTCAGCAGTTCGATCCTGCTTAGCTCCACCACTCTTTAAGTACATTCCCTTGCACAAGGCGAGTGTGGTTACAAAGTGGTTATCTGTCGATAATTCACATGCTCTTTAACAATCTGGAAAGCTGACTAGTAAATTCAATCCTAGAGATTGGATACAAACTGTTTCGAGAGAAACAGAGTTCTCAAGCAATACACATTCAAGTGTCTTGTGTTCGTTGTGTTCACTGCGGTGAAGACAACATGAGTCCGGCGAATAAACCAATTGTCTCTTTGTCAGAGACACAACCTTGGTTGTTTGAACATACGAAACCTCTTGGGGTTGTATGGTTAAGTGACTAAGCGTACACGGTGGATGCCTGGGCAGTCAGAGGCGATGAAGGACGTACTAACTTGCGATAAGCGGTGATGAGGCAGTAAGAGCCACTTGAGTCACCGATTTCCGAATGGGGAAACCCAGCTGCATAAGCAGTTATCATCAGGTGAATACATAGCCTGGTGAGGCGAACCGGGGGAACTGAAACATCTAAGTACCCCGAGGAAGAGAAATCAACCGAGATTCCGGCAGTAGCGGCGAGCGAAACCGGATTAGCCCTTAAGCGTTTTTAGTGTCAGGTGAAGGTCCCTGGAAAGGGCCGCGATACAGGGTGACAGCCCCGTAACCGACGATGCTTTAAGCGTGAAAACGAGTAGGACGGGACACGTGTTATCCTGTCTGAACATGGGGGGACCATCCTCCAAGGCTAAATACTCCTGACTGACCGATAGTGAACCAGTACCGTGAGGGAAAGGCGAAAAGAACCCCTGTGAGGGGAGTGAAAAAGAACCTGAAACCGTGTACGTACAAGCAGTAGGAGCACCTTCGTGGTGTGACTGCGTACCTTTTGTATAATGGGTCAGCGACTTAATTTCAGTAGCAAGGTTAACCGTATAGGGGAGCCGTAGGGAAACCGAGTCTTAACTGGGCGTACAGTTGCTGGGATTAGACCCGAAACCAGGTGATCTAGCCATGGGCAGGTTGAAGGTGAGGTAACACTTACTGGAGGACCGAACCGACTAATGTTGAAAAATTAGCGGATGACTTGTGGCTAGGGGTGAAAGGCCAATCAAACCTGGAGATAGCTGGTTCTCCCCGAAAGCTATTTAGGTAGCGCCTCGGACGAATACTACTGGGGGTAGAGCACTGTTAAGGCTAGGGGGTCATCCCGACTTACCAACCCTTTGCAAACTCCGAATACCAGTAAGTACTATCCGGGAGACACACGGCGGGTGCTAACGTCCGTCGTGGAGAGGGAAACAACCCAGACCGCCAGCTAAGGTCCCAAAGTATCACTAAGTGGGAAACGATGTGGGAAGGCTCAGACAGCCAGGATGTTGGCTTAGAAGCAGCCATCATTTAAAGAAAGCGTAATAGCTCACTGGTCGAGTCGGCCTGCGCGGAAGATTTAACGGGGCTAAGTGATACACCGAAGCTGCGGCAATGCAATTTATTGTATTGGGTAGGGGAGCGTTCTGTAAGCGGTTGAAGGTGTGCTGTAAGGCATGCTGGACGTATCAGAAGTGCGAATGCTGACATGAGTAACGACAAAGGGGGTGAAAAACCCCCTCGCCGGAAGACCAAGGGTTCCTGTCCAACGTTAATCGGGGCAGGGTAAGTCGACCCCTAAGGCGAGGCCGAAAGGCGTAGTCGATGGGAAACGGGTTAATATTCCCGTACTGCTTATTATTGCGATGGGGGGACGGAGAAGGCTAGGTGGGCCAGGCGACGGTTGTCCTGGTTCAAGGGTGTAGGCTGCAGAATTAGGCAAATCCGGTTCTGCACTAAGGCTGAGACCCGATGTCGAGTCACTACGGTGATGAAGTCATTGATGCCATGCTTCCGGGAAAAGCCTCTAAGCTTCAGATAATAAGCAATCGTACCCCAAACCGACACAGGTGGTCGGGTAGAGAATACCAAGGCGCTTGAGAGAACTCGGGTGAAGGAACTAGGCAAAATGGTACCGTAACTTCGGGAGAAGGTACGCTCTTGGCGGTGAAGTCCCTCGCGGATGGAGCTGCTGAGAGTCGCAGATACCAGGTGGCTGCAACTGTTTATTAAAAACACAGCACTGTGCAAAATCGAAAGATGACGTATACGGTGTGACGCCTGCCCGGTGCCGGAAGGTTAATTGATGGGGTTATCTTCGGAGAAGCTCTTGATCGAAGCCCCGGTAAACGGCGGCCGTAACTATAACGGTCCTAAGGTAGCGAAATTCCTTGTCGGGTAAGTTCCGACCTGCACGAATGGCGTAATGATGGCCACGCTGTCTCCACCCGAGACTCAGTGAAATTGAAATCGCAGTGAAGATGCTGCGTACCCGCGGCTAGACGGAAAGACCCCGTGAACCTTTACTACAGCTTGGCACTGAACATTGACCCTACATGTGTAGGATAGGTGGGAGGCTTCGAAGCAGGTACGCCAGTATCTGTGGAGCCGTCCTTGAAATACCACCCTTGTCGTGTTGATGTTCTAACGTCGCCCCGTTATCCGGGGTGCGGACAGTGCCTGGTGGGTAGTTTGACTGGGGCGGTCTCCTCCCAAAGCGTAACGGAGGAGCACGAAGGTGGGCTAATCACGGTCGGACATCGTGAGGTTAGTGCAATGGCATAAGCCCGCTTAACTGCGAGAATGACGGTTCGAGCAGGTGCGAAAGCAGGTCATAGTGATCCGGTGGTTCTGAATGGAAGGGCCATCGCTCAACGGATAAAAGGTACTCCGGGGATAACAGGCTGATACCGCCCAAGAGTTCATATCGACGGCGGTGTTTGGCACCTCGATGTCGGCTCATCACATCCTGGGGCTGAAGTCGGTCCCAAGGGTATGGCTGTTCGCCATTTAAAGTGGTACGCGAGCTGGGTTTAGAACGTCGTGAGACAGTTCGGTCCCTATCTGCCGTGGGCGCTGGATGATTGAAGGGAGTTGCTCCTAGTACGAGAGGACCGGAGTGAACGAACCGCTGGTGTTCGGGTTGTGTCGCCAGACGCATTGCCCGGTAGCTAAGTTCGGCATCGATAACCGCTGAAAGCATCTAAGCGGGAAGCGAGCCCTGAGATGAGTCATCCCTGAGGCTTTAAGCCTCCTGAAGGGCTGTTCGAGACTAGAACGTTGATAGGCAGGGTGTGTAAGCGTTGTGAGGCGCTCAGCTAACCTGTACTAATTGCCCGTGAGGCTTAACCATACAACACCCAAGGGGTTTTACGGACTCCATGAGCACTTGAATGATGTGCTGAGAACACTAGTCAGATTTCCGAGATTGTGATTTATCGCCTGCGGGCGGTAGAGAAAGCATTTGCTTGGCGACCATAGCGTTGCGGACCCACCTGATCCCATGCCGAACTCAGACGTGAAACGCAGCAGCGCCGATGGTAGTGTGGGGTCTCCCCATGTGAGAGTAGGACATCGCCAGGCTTCCTATTTAGAAATCAGAGTCAATCTGGTTTCGGCCGTGTGGAGCGGTAGTTCAGTTGGTTAGAATACCGGCCTGTCACGCCGGGGGTCGCGGGTTCGAGTCCCGTCCGCTCCGCCACTTCTCAGAGAAACCCAGTCAGTAATGGCTGGGTTTTTTGCTATCTGGTGTTTGCTATGCCTCTGATTGTTCTTCAGTTATGAAGACCCTCAGACTAGGTGTCAATGACAGACGGGAGCTTTTCCACATCTCTGCGCCCCAAAAAGCGCTACGCATTTTGGTCGCGGGCCGGAATGCCGGACCATCGAGTCCCGTCCGCTATTTATTAGAAACTCAGCCAGCAATGGCTGGGTTGTCGTGGTGTTTGCAATATCTCCGACTGCTCGTCATATATACCAATCACAGTAAAGTGCGAACTCATAGAGATAGGTTCGATAAGGTGAAATACTTATGCTTACCTCTGATGAGTTTAAACCGTTCGCAAATGCTGAAACCAGTATCAGAAAGCGTATCAGGTTTATGGAGCCGAGCTGAGATTGCAGGATTTTCTCAAAGCTGTGTGACGTAGGGGGATGTCTGGGTGGCAAGTTACTTGAAGGATGGTGTAGAAGGGGGATGAATACTCTGCTGCAATCTCGAATAAAGAGCCGTTACATCAGGGTAGGATCTTACTGTCAGCAAAGCATAACCGCTTTACATCGCCCAAATTACTTGCCAAAAAAATGCCAGCCGATTGCATTTGATTGCAACTCTCGGCAATGGTGTCAGGCGCAATGCCTCGACATGCAGATAAATTGACAATGACTTTAAAGGAGTTGGTTGTCTGCAGTTGCAAGGCTGTTGTTTTAACGCAGTAATCCGTTGCGAGGCCGCCAAGAATGACAGTGGTGACACCTTTGTGAAGTAGCCACTCGATCAGTCCGGTACTTAGCTTTTCTTCAAGATCGTGAAAACAAGCGCCGTAAGGATGCAGGTCTGGCTCTATCCCTTTCCAAATGACGTGGTCATACTCAGTTACATTGGGAAGCCCAGGTATGACTTCAAAGCCCTTACTGCCTGGGACAGCGTGTCTGACCCAGGTTAAATCCGCATTAGGGTGTGATAATGGTTGGAACATTTTGTCATGGCTATCAACAACCCACACAGCATTCTCCGGGTGCGCATCTTTTGTCAAAATACGCCAGCTCGCTAATTCAGCCTGTTGATTTAAGGCCAGAGCAATATGATGGCCCTCTGGAACAGGCAGTTCATCAGGACAAAGTGGAGTAAAGGTTTGCTGGGCATCCACGTCGATTGCTGCAATAGCCATGACACTCTCCTTACAGAATCTGATTCAGAATATGATCTGCTTTCAGACGCCGTATACGCTTAATCAAGCGTCGTACCGGTAGTGGGTAACTGTCAACTCTATCAATGAATTTATAGCTGCCCATTAATTGAGTATGTCGCAAAATGGCACTGAGTTCCTGCTGCTTTTGCTCTGCTAGCAGCTCATGTTTGTCATGGACCAGGATGGCGTTCTCTAAATCCAGTTTCCATGCACGCGGATTGAGGTTATTACCGGTAATAAGCATGTATTGGCGATCAACCCAGATTCCTTTCAGGTGGAAGCTGTTGTCGTCGTGTTTCCAAATATGAATAGCCAGCTGACGGCGGGCGATAGCGGCTTCGTTGTGTTTAGCAAAACTACGCAAATTCACCTCATATAAGTAAGGTAATCCTGCGATGGTTCTGAATGGTTCGCTGGGCGGGATGTAAAAATCATTCGCGGTTTTATCGCCGACAATCAGCGTGATCTTTACACCGCGACGCAAAGCCCGTTTCACTTCCCGGCTCACGCTGCGGGGAAAGTTGAAATAAGGGGTGCAGATCGTCAGTTCATGTTGAGCACTGGCGATCAGGGTACAAATGTACTTATTCAGATTGTTCTTACGACGGCCAAGGCCAACAATGGGGGTGAGGCCAACCTGATCATCAGCGATAGGCTCAGGATCAAAATAATAGCTTGCGCGCTGTAATTCCAGGCGCAATTGCTTAATCGCATTGCGTAAGACTTTCGTTTCCGGCCGGGCCTGCTGATTGAGGCAATTGACCGCTTCACTGTCGACCAGCGTTCGCTGGACAAAGTGGACCATGCTGTCAGCCAGTTTGGTATTTTTCAATACATGATATCTGTCGTAGCGGTAACGTTGATGTTGAGCCAGGTAGACATCATTCAGGCTGGCGCCGCTATATATGACAGTATTGTCAATGATAAAGCCTTTGAGGTGGAGCACACCAAAGACTTCACGATTGCGAACGGGCACGCCCAACACTTCAATCTTATGCTGGTAGGATTGGGCAAACTCACGGTAGAGCGCTGCATTACCTTCCGATTTTTCTGCACCTATCAGCCCACGCTGAGCCCGGTGCCAATCGACGAGCACTTTAATGTCCAGTTCGGGACGTCGCTGTTTTGCATCATACAATGCTTGAAGAATACTGCGACCCGCATCGTCGTCTTGCAGGTACAATGCAACCAGATAAATCCGCTTGGTCGCATTGGCTATTTCCTGATGTAAACGTTCACGAAAGGCACCGGCATCAAGCAGTGTTTCTATATCTTCCGGCTGATGTGCAATACGTGGTAGCTGATCGATGAGCTGCCTATTTGCAGTAGCTGAATCCATTATCGCCTCGTTCCGCGATTTATATGATAAATCTAAAAATTAGGGGGCCAATTATACCAGATTTTAGTGCTGGTAAAGCGACCGGGCCGATCCAATTAATGAGCTTGGGAGGCAAGTTGGGTCAACTGGCCTGATATTGCATAGGAATGAGCGATTTTCCACCAACTCTGTAGCGTTCAATTCGATGAGCAAGAGGAAGCGGTAGCGCATCATCTGCAATGACCGAAAACTGTGCTTTTAGGTACAGCGATTCAAGGTGGCTGAAAGCAAAACAGTAACAGGGCTTAGCTATAAGTTGCGAATGGCAAGCGTTCAATAACGCAAGGCCAAGGCCCTGTTGTCTCAACTGCGGCACAACCAGCATACCTGTCATGAATTGAAAATCGTCATATTGCTGGAAACGGACAGCGGCCACGATGGACTTCGCCGCTTCTCCGATCCAGATGATTTCGTCCTTCTTGGCTTTACCCGCAGGGTAATGCGCCTTGTACAGACGATTGACCAAAGGAAGGCGAAGAGGTTCCAAAGGATGGAAGCTAAGTGTTGTTTTCGTTAAATCTGTCATGGAATTAACTGCGTCGCTATGTGTGATCAGTTAGAATGCGCCCTCCAGTATAAAGCGACGGTTTGAATTTGGTATGGAAGTTTTGCATCGCCATTCACTGGCTTCATTGCACACATTTGGCTTGAGTGTCTCTGCCTCTCAGGTCGTGACCATTAGATCGGTGGATGAGCTGAAAACGCTGTTGTCCAGTGATGTGGCAGGGTTTACTTCTGCTCTTGTGATAGGGCAAGGGAGTAACTTGTTGTTTTGCGAAGACTATAACGGAACTGTCATACTGAATCGGATCATGGGGATTGAGGTGGATGAAACCGATTTCGCTTATCATCTTCATGTTGGCGCAGGTGAAAACTGGCATCAGTTGGTGTGCTGGACGGTGGAGCAGGGGATGCCAGGACTGGAAAACCTGGCCCTGATTCCTGGTTGCGCAGGCTCTGCACCCATACAGAATATCGGGGCTTATGGCGTTGAGCTTCAGGATATCTGCGAATACGTTGATGTGCTGGAGCGAAAAAGTGGGGATGTCGTACGCTTAACGGCGGAAGCGTGCCGCTTTGGCTACCGTGATTCTATTTTTAAGCACGAATTGAAAGACAGCCATATCATAGTGGCGGTTGGTCTTCGTCTGAGTAAAGACTGGCAGCCAAATACGAGCTATGGACCATTAGCGAACCTGGATCCTGCCACAGTTACTGCGGGCGAAATTCTGGCGCAGGTGTGCGCAACTCGGCAGACTAAGCTGCCGGATCCGGCGGTGCTCGGTAATGCCGGCAGTTTCTTTAAAAACCCAGTGGTCTCTGAAAGTACTTATCAGAAGCTGACGGCTGAATTTCCGTCTGTCCCTTGTTATCCTACGGCAGGAGGCCAGTTTAAATTGGCCGCCGGGTGGTTGATCGATCAATGCGGACTGAAAGGTCATCAGATTGGCGGTGCGGCCGTACACCAGCAGCAGGCATTAGTGATTGTAAACCTCGGCACGGCCAGCCCTGAAGATGTGCTGAGATTGGCGCGCTATATCGTCGACACAGTCAATGCGCGCTTTGATGTCACATTAGAGCATGAAGTGCGCTTTATGGCGTCTGACGGAGAAACCACACTGGATAAGGTGATGCCATGAAAGAACACACAACCAAGCTGGCGCTGATCCGGTTTTTGGCCGATGGGCAGTTTCACTCCGGCGAAGCGCTGGGTGAGGCGCTGGGGATCTCTCGGGCCGCAATCAGCAAGCATATCAAAGGGATTCAGGAATGGGGCCTTGATATTCATCGGGTCCAGGGCAAAGGTTATTGCCTGGCTGCCGGGTTTGATTTATTGGATGAGCCCCTTATCCAGACTCAGGTTGATTGTCCGTCATTGGCGCTGATCCCTGTGATTGATTCAACCAATCAATATATGCTGGATCGCATAGGCCAGTTACCCAAAGGCGCGGTTTGTGTGGCTGAGTACCAGCAAGCCGGACGCGGGCGCCGTGGGCGGCAATGGCTTTCTCCGTTTGGCAGCAACCTGTATTTGTCGATGTACTGGCGCCTGGATGCCGGGGTTGCGGCTGCGATGGGATTGAGTCTGGTCGTTGGCTTGGCTGTGGCGAAAACATTGCAGAAACTGGGCGCGGCGGAGATCAAGGTGAAATGGCCCAATGACCTCTATTATCAGGACAAAAAATTAGCTGGTATTTTGGTTGAAATGAGCGGTAAAGCCGGAGATGCTGCGCATTTGGTCATTGGTATGGGGCTGAACCTCACCATGTCTAATACAGATACCGAAACAGTGGGGCAACCCTGGTCGAATTTGGCTGAAGCCTGCGACCCTATGCCTGGCCGCAATCAGTTGGCGGCAGCCATCATTGCGGGGATGACGGAAACCTTGCTGCGCTATGAAGAGGTTGGCATGGCGGGTTTTGTCGATGAGTGGGACCAGTATGATAATTTCCTTGGCCGGCCGGTGAAGCTGTTGATTGGGGACAAAATCATCCGTGGTGTTGCCCGTGGCATTAACCCCCAGGGAGCGTTGATGCTGGAAACGGAGCAGGGGAAGATACCGTATCTGGGCGGAGAGATCTCTTTGCGTAAAGACGATTAACAGTAAAGCCAGGATGAGCCGGTCTTCTATTTTCTCAGCTTAACGGTCTGCACCGCATGGTTGGACCCTTTTTGCAGGATAAGACTGGCTCGTTCGCGCGTTGGCAGAATATTCTCCAGCAAGTTTTTACCATTAATTTCCTGCCAGATATTCGTAGCCGTTTTCACCGCTTCTGATTCGGTCAGTTTGGTGTAATGATTGAAATAGGAGGATGGATCCGTAAAGGCACCCTGACGGAATTTCAAGAAGCGTTCGATGTACCAGGTCTGCAACAGATCCGGTTCGGCATCGACATAAATGGAAAAGTCGAGCAAATCAGAAATAAAGACCCGATGTGGTTCATGCGGGTAATCCATACCGCTCTGTAACACATTCAGCCCTTCAATAATCAAGATGTCCGGTTGCTCTACCGTCTTTATCTCATCGGTAATATCGTAAAATAAATGAGAATACACAGGTGCATCCACCTGAGGCTTGCCTGATTTTACATCGGTGAGAAACTCAACCAAACGCCGAATATCGTAAGACTGCGGAAATCCTTTCTTTTTCATCAGATTCTTTTCAAGCAGCACATTGTTTGGATAGAGAAAGCCGTCAGTAGTGATTAACTCGACCTTCGGATGCTCCGGCCATCGGGTCAGTAAGGCTTTCAGCAGACGTGCGGTGGTGCTTTTACCGACAGCGACACTGCCGGCAATCCCTATAATGTAAGGTACTGTGCTTGGTTTAGGCTGAGACAGAAACTCTTCCAGAACGCGGTTTCGACCCTTGCGCGCCCCGACATAGAGATTGAGTAAGCGTGATAAAGGCAAATAAATATCGCGGACTTCATCCATCGACAAATGCTCATTAATACCGCGAAGACGTTCGAGATCAGCTTCATCCAGCGTCATGGGCACAGACTTGCGTAAATCAGCCCAGGCCTGCCGGTCAAAAGTAAGATAGGGGGTTAGGATCTCGTTCATCTTGTAACCAAAATCTCATTTACAGGGATTGGGACAATACAGGATCGGTAGAGGAAGTGAAAGAGGCCATGATTTCTCCTTTTGAAGAATTCTGCCAGCATAGTCCCTTGTTTGATTAAGAAATGTACATTAGAGCGACCATTATAATTTTTTTTGTATTTACCTATTGCAACCCCAAAAACCATCGCATAGAATGCGCAGCACTTACGCCGACTTAGCTCAGTAGGTAGAGCAACTGACTTGTAATCAGTAGGTCACCAGTTCGATTCCGGTAGTCGGCACCAAAATTTGGAGGGATTCCCGAGTGGCCAAAGGGATCAGACTGTAAATCTGACGGCTCCGCCTTCGAAGGTTCGAATCCTTCTCCCTCCACCATATTCAAATGGTTGAATAGCTCTACGAGTTACGAGTTTGCGGGCATCGTATAATGGCTATTACCTCAGCCTTCCAAGCTGATGATGCGGGTTCGATTCCCGCTGCCCGCTCCACATTTCTCGTGTGCTGATATAGCTCAGTTGGTAGAGCGCACCCTTGGTAAGGGTGAGGTCGGCGGTTCAAATCCGCCTATCAGCACCACTCTCTCTCCGAAGCACTTCAATCCTTTTGATATATACTCTACAAAACCCATGATTGGTTGTGTGGTCGTTATACCACCTAAATACCGTGCCTAGAGGGACTACCCATGTCTAAAGAAAAATTTGAACGTACGAAACCGCACGTTAACGTTGGTACTATCGGCCACGTTGACCACGGTAAAACTACTCTGACTGCTGCTATCTGTACTGTACTGGCCAAAACTTACGGCGGTGCAGCGCGTGACTTCGCATCTATCGATAATGCGCCAGAAGAGCGTGAGCGTGGTATCACTATCTCTACTTCTCACGTAGAGTACGATACTCCGACTCGCCACTACGCGCACGTAGACTGCCCAGGACACGCCGACTACGTTAAGAACATGATCACCGGTGCTGCTCAGATGGACGGTGGTATCCTGGTTGTTGCTGCGACTGATGGCCCAATGCCTCAGACTCGTGAGCACATCCTGCTGGGTCGTCAGGTTGGTATCCCTTACATCATCGTGTTCATGAACAAGTGTGACATGGTTGATGACGAAGAGCTGCTGGAGCTGGTTGAGATGGAAGTGCGTGAACTTCTGTCTGAGTACGACTTCCCAGGCGACGATTGCCCAGTAATCCAAGGTTCTGCTCTGGGTGCACTGAATGGTGACGCTCAGTGGGAAGCGAAAATTGTTGAGCTGGCTGAAGCACTGGATTCTTACATCCCAGAGCCAGAGCGTGCGATCGACAAGCCGTTCATCCTGCCAATCGAAGACGTATTCTCAATCCAGGGCCGTGGTACTGTTGTAACTGGTCGTGTTGAGCAAGGTATCGTTCGCGTAGGTGACGAAGTTGCTATCGTAGGTATCAAAGACACCATCACGACGACTTGTACTGGTGTTGAGATGTTCCGTAAGCTTCTGGACGAAGGCCGTGCTGGTGAGAACGTTGGTGTTCTGCTGCGTGGTACTAAGCGTGACGAAGTTGAGCGTGGTCAAGTACTGGCTAAGCCTGGTTCAATCACTCCACACACGACTTTCGAGTCTGAAGTATACGTTCTGTCTAAAGATGAAGGCGGCCGTCACACGCCATTCTTCAAAGGCTACCGTCCACAGTTCTACTTCCGTACAACTGACGTGACCGGTACTATCGAACTGCCAGAAGGCGTTGAGATGGTTATGCCAGGTGACAACATCAAGATGGTTGTTACTCTGATCGCACCTATCGCAATGGACGAAGGTCTGCGCTTCGCAATCCGTGAAGGTGGCCGTACCGTTGGTGCTGGTGTTGTTGCTAAGATCGTTGAATAATATTTGACGACAAGGCACGAAAAAGGGCATCATTTGATGCCCTTTTTCTACGCTCCGCCTCAGATTAGCGTATTTTTTGGTCAGTGTGCCGAGTAAAAAATACGTTAAGGTGTACAGAGCGCTACGAAAGGGATTCACTTAATCCTTAGAAAGCCTCGCTACTTGCGAGGTTAATTTCGTCTATATTGAGACAAGTTACAGGTTGGTTGTATGAAAGCGAATGCTGAAAACCAAAGCAGCTCTAGTAGTATGGATGGCCTGAAGTGGGTTGTTGTATTTGCACTGCTGGCAACTGCCGTGGTTGGTTTTTACCTGTCTAGTAGTTTGATACCTTATGTCGCAGCCAGAGCTGCAGGCGTTGTGGTTCTTGTTGCTGCTGCTGGTGGTATTGCCGCAATGACAGCGAAAGGTAAAACAGCGATCACTTTTGCCCGTGAATCGCGCATGGAAGTCCGCAAGGTCGTATGGCCAACTCGTCAGGAAGCGACGCAGACAACCTTTATCGTTTTAGCTGTCACTGTCATTATGGCGTTAGCCCTGTGGGGCATCGACGGCATTATGGTCCGTTTGGTCCGCCTGGTTACCGGTGTGTAGAGGTAAGAGTTCATGAGCGAAGCTCCAAAAAAACGATGGTATGTTGTGCAGGCCTTCTCTGGTTTTGAAGGACGAGTTGCACAGTCACTACGTGAACATATCAAGATGCATGGCATGGAAGACTACTTCGACGAGGTCTTGGTACCGACAGAAGAAGTGGTGGAAATGCGTGCTGGCCAGCGCCGCAAAAGCGAGCGTAAGTTCTTCCCAGGTTACGTTCTCGTACAGATGGTGATGAATGATGAAACCTGGCATCTGGTACGTAGTATTCCTCGTGTGATGGGGTTCATTGGCGGAACATCTGACCGCCCGGCGCCAATTTCAGACAAAGAAGCCGCTGCAATTCTTAATCGTCTGCAGCAGGCGAGTGAATCGCCTGTGCACAAAACTGTGTTTGAGCCGGGTGAAGTGGTTCGCGTGACGGATGGTCCGTTTGCTGACTTTAACGGTGTGGTTGAAGAAGTCGATTACGACAAGAGCCGGGTGAAAGTCTCGGTCTCTATCTTCGGCCGTGCAACTCCGGTTGAACTGGAGTTTGGTCAGGTTGAGAAAAACTGATCAATAAGTAATCAAGTCATATTGTCAAGGGCGTGGAATTACACTATAATTTCGCGCCCTTTCGTTAGACGGGGAGTCTGTTTGCCAAAAGCAGACGTTTGAACCCAAATTAAGGTAATTAAGCAATGGCTAAAAAAGTAGAAGCTTACATCAAGCTGCAAGTTGCAGCTGGTATGGCAAACCCATCTCCACCAGTTGGTCCAGCTCTGGGTCAGCACGGTGTAAACATCATGGAATTCTGTAAAGCGTTTAACGCCAAAACAGATTCAATGGAGAAAGGTCTGCCAACTCCAGTGGTTATCACTGTTTATAGCGACCGTTCTTTCACTTTCGTTACTAAAACTCCACCTGCTGCAGTTCTGCTGAAGAAAGCGGCTGGTGTTAAGTCAGGCTCTGGCCGTCCTAACACTGAAAAAGTGGGTAAAGTGACTGAAGCTCAGATCCAAGAGATCGCAGAAACTAAAGCTGCAGACATGACTGGCGCCGACATCGAAGCGATGAAGCGCTCTATCGCGGGTACTGCCCGTTCAATGGGTCTGGTAGTTGAGGGTTAAGACAATGGCAAAACTAACTAAGCGTATGCGCGTAATCCGTGAGAAAGTTGACGCTACTCGCGAGTACGACATCAACGAAGCTGTTGCTCTGCTGAAAGAACTGGCTACTGCTAAATTCGTAGAAAGTGTTGACGTTTCAGTTAACCTGGGTATCGATGCGCGTAAATCTGATCAGAACGTTCGTGGCGCAACTGTACTGCCACACGGTACTGGCCGTGATGTTCGCGTAGCGGTTTTCACTCAAGGTGCTAACGCTGAAGCAGCGAAAGAAGCGGGTGCGGATCTGGTTGGTATGGAAGATCTGGCTGAACTGGTTAAGAAAGGCGAAATGAACTTTGACGTTGTTATCGCTTCTCCAGACGCAATGCGCGTTGTTGGTCAGCTGGGTACTATCCTGGGTCCTCGTGGCCTGATGCCAAACCCGAAAGTGGGTACTGTAACACCTAATGTTGCTGAAGCTGTGAAGAATGCTAAAGCAGGTCAGGTTCGTTACCGTAACGACAAGAACGGTATCATCCACACCACTATCGGTAAGGTTGATTTCGACGCTGACAAACTGAAAGCTAACCTGGAATCTCTGCTGGTTGCGCTGAAAAAAGCAAAACCTGCTTCAGCTAAAGGTTCTTTCATCAAGAAAGTTAGCATCTCTACCACTATGGGTGCAGGTGTAGCGCTAGACCAGAATACTCTGGACGCTAACGTTTAATATTTGCAGAATCGCTGGGATTATGTATAATCCTGCGTTTCGAATTAATGGCTAAGATCTGGGCAGCATTCTGCCGGGATCTTCGTCCTAGACCGTAGGTGTTCTCTGAACTTAATAATTCAGCCTACGTAGACGGTGCCAGGAACATGATTGATATACTGTCTTTCTTGGATCTGCGCCGTACAAACTCTCCTGCAATTTTGCAGTGAGTGGGTAAACACAATCCAGGAGCAAATCCAATGGCTTTAAACCTTCAAGACAAAAAGGCAATTGTTGCTGAAGTCAACGAAGCTGCCAGTGGTGCCCTGTCTGCAGTTGTTGCTGACTCTCGTGGCGTAGCCGTGGGTGCTATGACGACTCTGCGTAAACAAGCGCGTGAAGCGGGTGTTTACGTACGTGTTGTTCGTAATACTCTGGCTCGTCGTGCAGTAGTAGGTACTAACTACGAGTGTCTTGCTGACACTTTCGTAGGTCCTACTCTGCTGGCTTTCTCTACTGAGCACCCAGGTGCCGCAGCACGTCTTTTCAAAGACTTTGCTAAAGAGAACAAAAATTTCGAGATCAAAGCTGCTGCATTCGAAGGCGTACTGACTGATGCAGATGTTCTGGCGAAACTGCCAACTTACGACGAAGCGATCGCACGTCTGATGATGTGCATGAAAGAAGCTTCTGCTGGCAAGCTGGTTCGTACTATTGCAGCTATTCGCGATCAGAAAGAAGCCGCTTAATAAGTTTGGCTTTTTATTGGTTGCTATTTAAACTAATTGTTGACTTTAAAAGAGAATTGTTATGTCTATCACTAACGAGCAAATCCTAGACGCAGTTGCAGAAATGTCTGTAATGCAAGTTGTTGAACTGATCGAAGCAATGGAAGAGAAGTTCGGTGTTACTGCTGCTGCTGCAGTAGTTGCTGGCGGTGCTGCTGAAGCAGTTGCTGAAGAGCAAACTGAATTCGACGTAATCCTGACTGCTGCTGGCGGTAACAAAGTTGCTGTAATCAAAGCAGTACGTGGCGCAACTGGTCTGGGCCTGAAAGAAGCTAAAGCTCTGGTTGACGGCGCTCCAGCACCTCTGAAAGAAGGTGTTGATAAAGCTGAAGCTGACGCGCTGAAAGCTCAGCTGGAAGAAGCTGGTGCATCTGTTGAAATCAAGTAATTATTACTTAATTTCTTAGCCTTTATGGCTATGGGCTGGTGGCTAAAAAGCCACCGGCCCTTTTGCGCTATAGGGTAGTGGTGTTTTTCACATTGTTTTGCAACCGCTTCCCGTGCAAATCACAGCCTGTATACCAGTGCTGTTCCTGCTACAAACAATGTTATTAGTCACTGCCTCTTACTAGAGGTAGTTTGGATCACTTATCAGCGATCTGAGGAACCTATGGTTTACTCTTATACCGAGAAAAAGCGTATCCGTAAGGATTTTGGTAAGCGTCCTCAAGTATTGGATATCCCTTACTTGCTGTCGATCCAGCTTGAGTCTTTTGATAAGTTCATCGAGCAGGATCCGGAAGGGCATTACGGTCTAGAAGCTGCCTTTCGCTCTGTATTCCCAATTCAGAGCTATAACGGCAATTCCGAGCTGCAATACGTTAGCTATCGTCTCGGTGAGCCGGTGTTCGATGTCAAAGAATGTCAGATTCGTGGTGTAACGTATTCTGCGCCACTACGCGTGAAATTACGTCTTGTTATGTATGACAAGGATGCACCAGCTGGCACAGTCAAAGACATTAAAGAACAAGAAGTTTACATGGGCGAAATTCCGCTCATGACAGATAACGGTACATTCGTTATTAACGGTACCGAGAGGGTTATCGTATCCCAGCTGCACCGTAGCCCGGGCGTCTTTTTCGACAGCGATAAGGGTAAAACCCACTCCTCAGGTAAAGTGCTTTATAACGCACGCATCATTCCTTACCGTGGTTCATGGTTGGATTTCGAATTTGATCCTAAGGATAACGTCTACGTTCGTATCGACCGTCGTCGTAAGTTGCCTGCGTCTATCATTCTGCGTGCGCTGAACTATACCACTGAGCAAATCCTTGACCTGTTCTTCGAGAAGATCAATTTCGAAGTACAAGGCAAGTCTTTGGTTATGGAGCTGGTGCCAGACCGTCTGCGCGGTGAAACTGCGAGCTTCGATATTGAAGCAAACGGCACTGTGTACGTTGAAAAAGGCCGCCGTATTACTGCGCGCCATATTCGTCAGCTGCAGAAAGATAACATTGACCACATTGAAGTACCGGTTGAGTACATCGTGGGCAAAGTGTCAGCACGTGACTACGTGAATGAAGACACAGGTGAGCTGATCGTTGAAGCGAACCAAGAGTTGAGCCTGGAAATTCTGGCGAAGCTGTCTCAGGCTGGCCACAAAGCCATCGAAGTTCTGTTTACCAACGACCTGGATTACGGTCCGTACATGTCCGATACCCTGCGTATTGACAGTACCACGGATCGTCTGAGCGCCTTGGTTGAAATCTACCGCATGATGCGCCCTGGTGAGCCACCAACGCGTGAAGCGGCTGAGCAGCTGTTTGAAAGCCTGTTCTTCTCAGAAGATCGCTATGACCTGTCTGCGGTTGGCCGCATGAAGTTCAACAGCTCTCTGGTTCGTGAAGAAACAACAGGTTCTGGCACGCTGGATCACGACGACATTATCGACGTGATGCGTAAGCTGATCGACATTCGTAACGGTAAAGGTGAAGTTGATGATATCGACCACCTGGGTAACCGCCGTATCCGTAGTGTTGGCGAAATGGCTGAAAACCAGTTCCGTGTCGGTCTGGTGCGTGTTGAGCGTGCAGTGAAAGAGCGTCTGAGCCTGGGTGATCTGGATGCTGTGATGCCACAGGATCTGATCAACGCCAAGCCTATCTCAGCAGCCGTGAAAGAGTTCTTTGGCTCTTCTCAGTTGTCTCAGTTTATGGATCAGAACAACCCTCTGTCAGAAGTGACGCACAAACGTCGTATTTCTGCCCTGGGTCCAGGCGGTCTGACGCGTGAGCGTGCAGGCTTTGAAGTTCGAGATGTTCACGCCACGCACTACGGTCGTCTGTGTCCTATCGAGACTCCTGAAGGTCCGAACATCGGTCTGATCAACTCGCTGTCTGTATTTGCGCGTTGTAACCCGTACGGTTTCCTGGAAACACCATACCGCAAAGTGGTTGATGGTGAGGTTACCGACCAGATTGATTATCTGTCAGCGATTGAAGAAGGTCAGTTTGTTATCGCTCAGGCGAACGCCGCTCTTGAAGAAGACGGCAGCTTTACCGATGAGCTGATCACTGCCCGTCACAAAGGTGAATCTGGTCTTCACCCACGTGATCACGTTCAGTACATGGACGTCGCAACCAACCAGGTCGTATCTGTGGCAGCGTCCCTGATCCCGTTCCTGGAGCACGATGATGCGAACCGTGCCCTGATGGGTGCGAACATGCAACGTCAGGCCGTACCGACTCTGCGTGCTGATAAGCCGCTGGTAGGTACAGGGATTGAGCGTGCGGTAGCGGTGGACTCCGGTGTAACATCGGTGGCTAAGCGTGGCGGTATGGTTCAGTCGGTTGATGCGTCTCGTATCGTGATCAAAGTGAACGAAGACGAGCTGGTACCGGGCGAAGCGGGTATCGACATCTACAACCTGACTAAGTACACCCGTTCTAACCAGAACACCTGTATCAACCAGCGTCCAACTGTGATGCCGGGAGAACCTGTAGCACGTGGTGACGTGCTGGCTGATGGTCCGTCTACTGACCTGGGTGAGCTGGCTCTTGGCCAGAACATGCGTATCGCGTTCATGCCTTGGAACGGCTACAACTTCGAAGACTCCATCTTGGTCTCTGAGCGTGTGGTTCAGGAAGATCGCCTGACGACTATCCACATCCAGGAACTGTCCTGTGTGGCGCGTGATACTAAGCTGGGTGCGGAAGAAATCACAGCAGACATCCCGAACGTGGGTGAAGCGGCCCTGTCCAAGCTGGACGAGTCCGGCATCGTTTACATCGGTGCGGAAGTGAAGGGTGGCGACATTCTGGTTGGTAAAGTCACGCCGAAGGGTGAGACTCAGCTGACACCGGAAGAGAAACTGCTGCGTGCCATCTTCGGTGAAAAAGCCTCTGACGTGAAAGACTCGTCGCTGCGTGTACCTAACTCTGTGTCTGGTACCATCATCGACGTTCAGGTCTTCACGCGTGATGGCGTAGAGAAGGACAAGCGTGCACTCGAAATTGAAGAGATGCAGCTGAAAGAAGCGAAGAAAGACATCACCGAAGAATTCCAGATCCTGGAAGGTGGTTTGCTGGCTCGTGTCCGTACTCTGCTGCTGTCTGCCGGTTATGATGACGCGCGTGTGTCTGCCATGGACCGTGAGAAGCTGTTTTCTCAGACTCTGGATGATGAGTCACTGCAAAACCAGCTGGAGCAGCTGGCAGAGCAGTACGACGAGCTGAAATCTGAGTTCGATAAGAAATTCGAAACCAAGCGTCGTAAGATCACCCAAGGTGATGATCTGGCCCCTGGCGTCCTGAAGATCGTGAAGGTCTATCTGGCCGTTAAGCGCCGTATTCAGCCTGGTGATAAGATGGCCGGCCGTCACGGTAACAAGGGTGTTATCTCGAAGATTTGTCCGGTTGAGGACATGCCTTACGATGAGAAAGGCCAGACAGTCGACATCGTACTGAACCCGCTGGGTGTACCTTCGCGTATGAACATCGGTCAGATCCTGGAAACTCACATGGGTCTGGCGGCAAAAGGTATCGGTGACAAGATCAATCAGATGCTGAAAGAGCAGCAGGAACTGCACAGGTTCCGCGAATTCCTTCAGAAGGTCTATGATCTGGGCGATACCCGTCAGAATGTTGATATTGCATCTATGTCTGATGATGAAGTTCGTACCCTGATTGAGAACCTGCGTGCAGGTCTGCCGATCGCGACACCAGTCTTTGACGGTGCGCCAGAGCCAGCAATCAAAGAGCTGTTGAAACTGGCAGACTTGCCGGAATCTGGTCAGCTGAATCTGTTTGATGGCCGTACCGGTGAGAAGTTTGAGCGTCCTGTAACTGTCGGTTACATGTACATGCTGAAACTGAACCACCTGGTCGACGACAAGATGCACGCCCGTTCTACTGGTTCATACAGTCTGGTTACCCAGCAGCCACTGGGTGGTAAAGCTCAGTTTGGTGGTCAGCGCTTCGGTGAGATGGAAGTGTGGGCACTGGAAGCTTACGGTGCAGCTTATACGCTGCAGGAAATGCTGACAGTGAAATCGGATGACGTGAATGGCCGTACGAAGATGTATAAGAACATCGTCGATGGTGATCACCGTATGGAACCAGGTATGCCGGAATCCTTTAACGTATTGTTAAAAGAGATCCGCTCGTTGGGTATCAACATCGAGCTGGAAGACGAGTAATCCTGACGCTGTCAGTACGACTTGAATCCGGTATCAATATGAAGGCGCCGCCGCCACGGCGCCTTTATGGGTCAACTCCTCACAGGAGCCGAATGTGAAAGACTTACTTAAGTTTCTGAAAGCACAGCACAAGACCGAAGAATTTGACGCGATCAAAATCGGTCTTGCTTCACCTGACATGATTCGTTCATGGTCTTTCGGTGAAGTGAAAAAGCCAGAAACCATTAACTACCGTACCTTTAAGCCTGAGCGTGACGGTCTGTTCTGTGCACGTATCTTTGGCCCGGTCAAAGACTATGAATGTCTTTGTGGTAAATACAAACGCCTGAAGCACCGCGGCGTGATCTGTGAAAAATGTGGTGTAGAAGTTACTCAGACCAAAGTACGTCGTGAGCGTATGGGTCATATTGAGCTGGCTTCTCCTGTTGCCCACATCTGGTTCCTGAAATCACTGCCATCCCGTATCGGTCTGTTGATGGACATGCCGCTGCGTGATATTGAGCGCGTGCTTTATTTCGAATCTTATGTGGTTATCGAACCTGGCATGACCAATCTTGAGCGTAGTCAGCTGCTGTCTGAAGAACAGTATCTGGACGCGCTGGAAGAGTGGGGCGATGAGTTCGACGCGCGCATGGGCGCCGAAGCAGTGAAAGCACTGCTGGCCAACATGGATCTGAATGCTGAAATCGAACTGATGCGTGAAGAGCTGGAAGAAACCAACTCTGAAACCAAGCGCAAGAAGCTGACCAAGCGTCTGAAGCTGGTAGAAGCATTTGTTCAATCCGGTAACAACCCAGAGTGGATGATCCTGTCAGTACTGCCTGTACTGCCGCCGGATCTGCGTCCTCTGGTACCGCTGGATGGTGGTCGTTTTGCGACTTCAGATCTGAACGACCTATACCGTCGTGTGATCAACCGTAACAACCGTTTGAAGCGCCTGCTGGATCTGGCTGCACCAGACATCATCGTACGTAACGAAAAGCGTATGCTGCAAGAGTCTGTGGATGCACTGCTGGACAACGGCCGTCGTGGTCGTGCCATTACGGGTTCGAACAAGCGTCCGCTGAAATCTCTGGCTGACATGATCAAAGGTAAGCAGGGTCGTTTCCGTCAGAACCTGCTGGGTAAGCGTGTTGACTACTCAGGCCGTTCGGTTATTACCGTTGGTCCATACCTGCGTCTGCACCAGTGTGGTCTGCCGAAGAAAATGGCTCTGGAGCTGTTCAAGCCATTCATCTACGGCAAGCTGGAAACCCGTGGTCTGGCGACGACGATCAAAGCTGCCAAGAAGATGGTTGAGCGTGAAGAAGCTGTCGTTTGGGATATCCTGGACGAAGTGATCCGCGAACACCCGGTGATGCTGAACCGTGCACCAACACTGCACCGTCTGGGTATCCAGGCGTTCGAACCTGTACTGATCGAAGGTAAAGCGATTCAGCTGCACCCGCTGGTCTGTGCGGCTTATAACGCCGACTTCGATGGTGACCAGATGGCTGTTCACGTACCGCTGACGCTGGAAGCCCAGCTGGAAGCGCGTGCGCTGATGATGTCGACGAACAACATTCTGTCGCCAGCATCCGGTGATCCAATCATCGTACCGTCTCAGGACGTTGTACTGGGTCTGTACTACATGACCCGTGACAAGATCAACGCCAAAGGCGAAGGCATGTACCTGGCTGGCTCTGCTGAAGCAGAGAAAGCGTACCGCACCGGCAATGCTGAACTGCATGCCCGTGTGAAAGTGCGTATCACCGAGCACGTGAAAAACGAGCAAGGCGAGCTGGTGAAAAACACCCAGCTGGTGGATACCACTGTTGGTCGTGCCATGCTGTGGCAAATCGTGCCAAAAGGCCTGCCATACAGCCTGGTGAATACCGAAGCACTGGGTAAGAAGCAGATCTCGAACCTGCTGAACACCTGTTACCGTGAACTGGGCATGAAGCAGACCGTTATCTTTGCTGACCAGATCATGTACACAGGTTTTGCTTACGCTGCCCTGTCTGGTGTGTCTGTTGGTATCGACGATATGGTCGTGCCAGATGCGAAATATACCAAGATCGCTGAAGCTGAAGCAGAAGTGGCAGAAATTCAGGACCAGTTCCAGTCTGGTCTGGTAACGGCTGGTGAGCGTTACAACAAAGTTATCGATATCTGGGCAACCGCGAATGAGCAGGTTGCGAAAGCGATGATGGATAACCTGTCTTTTGACACCGTTATCAACCGCGAAGGTAAAGAAGAACAACAGAAATCGTTTAACAGCGTATACATGATGGCCGATTCCGGTGCTCGTGGTTCGGCTGCACAGATTCGTCAGTTGGCGGGTATGCGTGGTCTGATGGCGAAACCCGATGGTTCGATCATCGAAACGCCAATCACAGCGAACTTCCGTGAAGGTCTGAACGTACTCCAGTACTTCATCTCCACGCACGGTGCGCGTAAAGGTCTGGCGGATACGGCACTGAAAACAGCGAACTCAGGTTACCTGACTCGTCGTCTGGTAGACGTTGCCCAGGATGTGGTGATCACAGCCGATGACTGTGGTACGCACGCAGGTATCACGATGATGCCGCTGATCGAAGGTGGTGATGTTAAAGAACCACTGCGTGATCGCGTACTGGGTCGTGTCGTGGCCGATGATGTGCTGAAACCGGGTACTGAAGAAGTACTGGTTCAACGCAACACGATGCTGGACGAGAAGTGGTGTGACATTCTGGAAGACAACTCAGTTGACCAGATTAAAGTGCGCTCTGTTGTGACCTGTGAAAACGACTTCGGTTGTTGCCGTAACTGTTATGGTCGTGACCTGGCTCGTGGTCACCTGGTTAACCAGGGTGAAGCAGTCGGTGTTGTGGCAGCACAGTCTATCGGTGAACCAGGTACACAGCTGACGATGCGTACGTTCCACATCGGTGGTGCGGCATCACGTGCGGCAGCAGAAAACAGCATTCAGGTGAAGAACAAAGGTTCTCTGAAGCTTCACAATGCCAAGTTCGTAACCAACAACGACGGCAAGCTAGTGATCACTTCACGTGCTGCTGAGCTGACTATTGTTGATGAGTTCGGTCGTACCAAGGAAAGCTACAAGCTGCCTTACGGTTCGATGCTGGGCAAAGGCGACAACGATGCGGTTGAAGCCGGTGAAGTGGTGGCGAACTGGGACCCGCACACCATGCCAATCATTACTGAAGTGGCAGGTCATATCCAGTTTGTGGATCTGATTGATGGTGTGACGGTTTCTCGCCAGACGGACGACCTGACGGGTCTGTCTTCTATCGTAATCCTGGACGGTTCAGAACGTACCGGTGCAGGTAAAGATATGCGTCCAATGGTGAAACTGGTTGATGACAAAGGCAACGATGTCATGATTCCGGGGACAGATATGCCTGCGCAGTACTTCCTGCCGGGTAAAGCCATTGTTCAGCTGGAAGACGGTTCTGCGGTTGGTATCGGTGACACGCTGTCTCGTATTCCTCAGGAATCTGGCGGTACGAAAGATATCACCGGTGGTCTGCCACGCGTTGCTGACCTGTTCGAAGCGCGTAAGCCGAAAGAGCCTGCTATCCTGGCTGAAATTACAGGTGCAGTGTCCTTCGGTAAAGAGACCAAAGGTAAGCGTCGTTTGATCATTACGCCAACTGATGGCCAGCCATATGAGGAAATGATTCCTAAGTGGCGTCAGCTGAACGTCTTTGAAGGCGAGAAAGTTGAAAAAGGTGATGTCATTGCCGATGGTCCGGAAGCGCCGCACGATATCCTGCGTCTGCGTGGTGTTCACGCCGTAGCTGAGTATATCGTGAACGAGGTTCAGGAAGTTTATCGTCTGCAAGGCGTTAAGATTAACGATAAGCACATCGAGACGATCATCCGTCAGATGCTGCGTAAGGTAACCATTACGGTTCCGGGTGACTCTGAGTTCCTGGAAGGCGAGCAGGTGGAATTCTCCCGCGTGAACATCGCCAACCGTCAGCTGATTGCTGAAGACAAGCAGCCAGCGCTGTTTGAGCGTGATCTGCTGGGTATTACCAAAGCGTCTCTGGCCACTGAGTCCTTCATCTCTGCCGCGTCGTTCCAGGAAACGACTCGCGTACTGACTGAAGCCGCAGTTGCCGGTAAGCGTGATGAGCTGCGTGGTCTGAAAGAAAACGTCATCGTGGGTCGTCTGATCCCAGCGGGTACGGGTTTCTCTTACCACCAGCAGCGTCAGCGCCGTCGCGATGCGGATCTGGCTCCGGTAGAGCCTCAGGTTGATGCCGAGCAGGCGTCTCAAGACCTGGCGGCACTGCTGAATGCTGGTCTGAACGACGAAGATTAAGATCTGCCTGGTTCTTACGTAATCGAAAACTGAAAAGGCACCCTCAGGGGTGCCTTTTGTTTTTCTTATTAATCAACAATTTGTAGTTGTTCAGTCAGTAAGGTGTTTTCAGCTGCTTGAATATTTCTGGCCTTGGCCGATTTTCAACAGACAAAGATGCATACAGTAATCAGTGATTCTGATGACCCGTTCTTGATAGCACAGCGGGTGACTGGCTGTGATTAAGCGCCGGGTGGAACGGCTAAGCTCTCACTGATCAGTTCAATCAGATCATCTTCCAGCTCGAATCTCAATTCGATTTGTTCACCTACCAGGGACAACTCGTTATCAAAATCATCCCAATCATCACTGTCGTCTGTGATCTCACAATAGCGGTCTGCAAAATTCAGCAAGGGATCTGTGGTATCAGTAATTTTGTTGTAGAGCTGTGAGATTTCTGTGGTCGGGGAATATCCGGTCGCCTGCCATCTTGCCATCACCTTGTCATAAATTTTAAAGTGACCTTCGGAGATGTAATCAACCAGTTGCTGGCTGAAGAGTTGGAGCTGCGAAGAAGTGGGAAGTTGCCGGGATTTATTTTCAAAGGGTGGTAAGCCTGCTAATTTGCAGTAATCTATCAGCAGCTGCTGCCTCGACATCAGCCAATGATCGATGACATCATTGTTGCCACCCCATTGTTTTTGCACTTGTTCGAATTTACTAAGCATGACCATGTCCTCATGATCGCCCCGCAAGAAGCAGGAGCCGAAAACAATACCTGTCAAACTCTTAGTGACACTAAGAGTACCAATATGGCAAAGCCAAATTCCACTGTTAGGTTTAGATTGCCAGCAAAACTGATACCCTGCAAGGATGGAGGAGCAGCTAATGTCAAAAAAGCAAGATCACAGCTACTGGTGCGTCATTCGTGACCGCAGAATTTATTTAGAGCAGGGTAAGTTACCACTTACTCTGGAAGGCTTTACTGACTTGGATCTTGTAAGATCTCAAGTGATCGGTTTTCATCAGGGATATCCGGTGAAATGGCTGGAAGATCCTAATGTATTAGCCGATAAAAAATTTTATTCGCTCAGGGAATTTCTTCACGAAGATGAGGATCTGTTTGCCCTGGCCGGCAAAGCGATGCAGCTATCCCATATGTGTGAGACGCAGGCATTTTGTTCTTTCTGCGGCGGGAAAACGACATTGACCGGCAGTGCACACGCCATGCAATGCCAGGCCTGTGACAGCTACCATTATCCGCGCATTGCTCCCTGTATTATTGTTGCGGTGAAGAAAGAGGACTGTATTTTGCTGGCGCAGCATCCCCGCCACAAAAATGGTATGTATACCGTGATTGCCGGCTTTGTCGAGGCAGGAGAAACCCTGGAGCAATGTGTGGCTCGGGAGGTCAAAGAAGAGACGGGGATTGAGGTGTGCAATATCCGCTACTTTGACAGTCAGCCCTGGGCGTTTCCGTCCAATATCATGATGGGATTTCTGGCGCAATACCAAAGTGGTGTTATCCGTCCGGATTACGAAGAGCTGGTTGATGCCCGCTGGTTTAACCACGATCAGTTACCGCAGATCGCGCCGCCAGGGACGATTGCACATCGTCTTATTCAGGCTACTTGCGAGACCATCAGGCAGGAAGCAGCAATCCGGAAGGATGGTGACCAGTAAATGCCAGGAAGACATTTTACTGAAACTGGAGCCAGGCGCCTATTAGCCAGAGTGGCTTTCTGGCAGTCCGCGGAAAACGGCTTTGGAATGCTTGATCAGATGCGCAGCATAATGCGGAGTAACTTTGTGCAGCTGTCCTTTCATGGCTTTGAAAGAGTTTTCCCAGCAGCGGTCTTTGTACACACCGGTTTCAGTAAATTCGATAACAACTTGCAGGTTCATAGGTCCTCCAATCTTTGCAGTAGCCGATGTTGGCTGTTAATAACAGTATCAGAGAATAGATAGGGTATTGATTAAAATATCTGCAACATTAGATTGCCAAAAATGAAACCGGTAACGCTCAAACTGTACTGTTTGCAAGCGATGTGCGCTAAGCGGCATTAATTACCATTCAGGGTGAATGCATAGCTGCTGATGCCGGATCGGGGTGTTACAATGTACTCAATTATTTGCCAGGATGTTGACAATGACAGAATTGAAAAACGATCGCTATCTGCGTGCTTTACTCAAGCAGCCGGTTGACTGCACCCCTGTATGGATGATGCGTCAGGCAGGCCGTTATCTACCAGAATACCGGGCGACCCGCGGTGTGGCGGGCGACTTTATGTCGCTGTGCAAGAATGCTGAACTGGCCAGCGAAGTGACTTTGCAACCCCTGCGCCGTTTTCCGCTGGATGCCGCTATCCTGTTTTCTGACATCCTGACCATTCCGGATGCCATGGGTCTGGGGCTGTATTTTGAAACCGGTGAAGGGCCAAAATTCGAGCGTCCGATCACCTGTAAAGCCGATGTCGATAAGATAGGCATCCCTGACCCTGAAGGTGAGCTGCAATATGTGATGAACGCGGTGCGTCAAATCCGCAAAGATTTGCAGGGTGAAGTACCGTTGATTGGTTTTTCCGGCAGCCCTTGGACGCTGGCCACTTACATGGTGGAAGGCGGTAGCTCTAAGGCGTTTACAAAAATCAAAAAAATGATGTACGCCGAACCTGCGGTTCTGCATGCACTGCTGGATAAACTGGCCGACAGTGTGATTCAGTACCTGAATGCCCAAATCAAAGCCGGTGCCCAGTCAGTGATGGTGTTTGACACCTGGGGTGGCGTATTGACCCCGCGTGATTACCAGCTGTTTTCGCTGCAGTACATGCACAAAATTGTCGATGGCCTGATCCGTGAAAACGAAGGCCGTCGTGTTCCTGTAACCCTGTTTACCAAGAACGGCGGTATGTGGCTGGAAGCGATTGCGGCAACCGGTTGTGATGCAGTGGGCCTGGACTGGACCATTGACATTGCCGACGCCAAGCGCCGTGTGGGTGACAAAGTGGCCCTGCAAGGCAATATGGACCCGTCCATGCTATACGCGTCGCCAGCGCGTATTCGTGAAGAAGTGGCCGGGATTCTGTCCGGTTTCGGTGAAGGCACGGGCCATGTCTTTAACCTGGGCCACGGTATCCATCTCGACGTGCCGCCGGAAAATGCCGGCGTCTTTGTTGAGGCGGTCCATGAGCTGTCTGCGCCTTACCACAAGTAAGCGGCGGCAGGTAACACCAGAAAGCGAGCTGAAGGGCTCGCTTTTTGCGTTTTTAAAGGCCGCTTACAGCTCCAGGTGCTGGTGGACATAGTCGCGGATATAGGGCACGACATCGGCTTCAAACCAGGGATTCCTCTTCAGCCATAAAGTATTGCGCGGTGATGGATGAGGCAGCGGCAGGTAGGTGGGCGCCCATCGTCGCCAGGCTTTGACTGTCTCGGTCAGGGTTTTCGGTTTATCCGGCAGGTAATAATTCTGCGCATACTGGCCGATCAGCAGCGTCATGCCGATATTGGGCAGCAGCGGCCAGACCTGGTCATGCCATTGCGGTGCGCATTCCGGTCTCGGCGGCAGATCACCGCTCTTACCTTTCCCCGGATAGCAAAAACCCATCGGCATAATGGCGATACGGCTGGGATCATAGAAAGTGTCACGGTCGAGATCCAGCCAGCGACGCAGCCGATCACCGCTCGGATCGTGCCAGGGAATGCCGGTGTCATGGACCCGGGTCCCCGGCGCCTGGCCGACGATCATCAAGCGCGCTTCGCTGCTGGCCTGCACCACTGGTCGCGGACCGAGCGGCAGGTGCGCTTTGCACAGTTCACATTGCCGGATCCGGTCCAGCAATGCAGGTAAGGTGTGCGCATGGGTGAGCTTTGCCATCATTCGCCTTAATAGCCGAGTGCGAAATCAATCTGGTGTTGCAACGGCTTCCCTTCAACATAGCGCAGGTAGTTGGTTTTGAATATTTCCATCACCTGTTCCGGGAAGCTTTCGGCGGCAATGTGCGGCGTGACCGTTATCTGAGGATGGCACCAGAAAGGGTGTTCAGCAGGCAGCGGTTCTTGTTTGAACACATCCAGAAAAGCATGGCTGAGCGCGCCACTGGCCAGCGCCTGCCGCAGGCCTTGTTCACACACCGCATTACCCCGGCCGACATTGAAAAGTAAGGTGCCGCGGCAGTGGCTCAGGCTGTCGGCATTGAGCAGATTGTCCGTCATGGCTGTGGCAGGCAGCACTGAGACCAGTACATCCGCCTGTTGCAGTGCCTCGCTCAGATCCTGGATCGCGATAATCTGATCAAAACCAGGCGCTGAGCATTCGCCGGAGCGGTTCACCCCCAGCACTGTCATGCCGAAGGCTTTGGCTACGCCGGCCAGATGCTGGCCAATCGAGCCGGTGCCCAGAATCACCATGGTTTTTTCAGACAAAGCGCCGTAGCGATGCGGTTGCCACTGTGCCTGCTGTTGCTGGGCCTGATAGCGACCGAAATGGCGCTGGTGGCTGATCAGCAAACCCAGGACGTACTCGCTGATCAGCTGGCCGAAGATCCCCCGGACATTGGTCAATGCATAATCGCTGCGCAATCCGGGTTGGATCAGCGCGTCTATGCCGGCATAGGTGGATTGCAACCAGTGCAGCTGCGGAAATTGCGCTAACTTGTCTGTGATCAACGGCGGATCGGCCAGCACCAGGGTTGCATCGTCCGGATTGTCTGTCAGTGACAGCGCCGGTAAGTCTGCTTCTTCAATCAGTTGACGGTACAGGTCTGCCCGTCGGGAAACAATACAGAGTTGATGCATGGCTTTTTCCTTTTGCGCTGGCGGGTTATCAAGTAAAATTCAAGTTAACGTTTTCAGACAGATTATCCCATGCTTAAGAATCCAATTCAGCTTCGCCTAGAAAAATTTGAACCCTGGCAATACCTGACCTTTATGGCCTCCCTTTGCGAGCGGATGTATCCCAACTACGCTTTCTTCTGCCGCGAGACTGAATTTGCGGATCCTCAGCCTTACCGTGTGATCCTCGACAGTGTCTGGGAAATCCTGACGGTGAAAAATGCCAAGATCAATTTTGAAAACCAGCTCGAGAAGCTGGAAGAGATGGTGCCCGCAGCCGACGATTATGATCTGTATGCGGTGAACCCGGCGATCGATGCCTGTGTCGGGCTGGCAGATCTGCTGCATGCGCTGCTGGACCGCGATCTGATCCCTGAGACAGCCCTGAGCATCAGTTCCCTGTCTGTTGAAACCGTCGCCAATCTGGAAGAAGCGCGCGAGGGTGAGGAAATCACCAATGACAACCAAAAGGAAAATCAGGCCGTGTGCGAAGAATGGGATGTCCAGTGGGCCATCTACCGTGCACTGAAAGAGACGGATGGCCGGGATATTGAGCTGATTAAAAGCCTGCGTCGTGAGTTGCGTGACGACGGGGTGAGCAATATCGGAATTGCGCTCTGAGTCCGGTTGCTGTCACAAGGCAGGAGCGCACTCCTGCCTTGGTAGCTGTTGTTGAGTGTCAGTTGTTGTAGTCGTCTTCGTCTTCGTCGCGGTTTTCAATCACCCCGTGTTTTTTCTTCCAGCGTTCCCAGCGCTGAAACGCCAGTTGCTGCATATCTGTATTGGTATCGGCTTCATCGACAATTTCTTCGCCGACCAGACTCTCGAAAATATCTTCCAGGGTGACCAGTCCCATCACAGTGCCGTATTCATCGACCACTAACGCCAGCTGGGTGCGCTCCTTCATCAGTTTTTCAAACGCCACCGGCACAGTATCCAGGTTCAGGACCACAGGCAGCGGCCGCATCAGATCGCTGAGCAGCAGATTGCCCTGTCCGCTCTGACTGGCGGCAAACAGTTCGAGACGATGCACAAACCCGAGAATATTGTCTTTGCTGTCCTGGTAGATCAACGGGCGCGAGAAAGGACTGTCTTTGGCCTGACTCAAAAACTCGTTGACCGACAAACTGCCCTCGACACGGAACAGGACCGGGCGCGGGGTCATGATTTTACTCACGCTGACATCGCAGAACTGCAGCAGGTTATGCATGATTTTGGATTCCCCTTCGGCCAGCTCGCCGGACTCTTTGGCCAGCATCGCCATGGCGGAGAGTTCATCCCGCAGTTTCGGTGGCTGGTGGCCCCGCGACAAACGGCGGGTGATTTGCTCCGACACCCACACGAAAGGACGAAGCAGCCAAATCATCCATCCCAGGACATGAGCCGTGAACGGGGCCAACTGACGCCAGTATGTTGCGCCTATGGTTTTGGGAATAATTTCCGACAGCAGAAGAATACCGACCGTGAGCGCGGCGGAGAACACCCCCAACCACTGGCTGCCGAAGACGACAGCAGCCTGGGCACCGGCAGTGGCGGCACCAATAGTGTGGGCGATGGTGTTCAGGGTCAGAATCGACGCCAGCGGGCGATCGATATTGCCTTTCAGCTCTGCCAGTTTGCCTGCCATGGGATGCTCTTGCTGACGCAGGGTGCCAATGTAGCTGGGAGAAATACTGAGCAGTACCGCTTCCAGTACGGAGCAGATAAAAGAAACGCCTATGGCGATTGAGATATAGATGATCAGAAGTAACATGCGTTTTGATGTGCTCTTAGTGGGCTAACGATGAAGAGACTCAAGTGGCCTCAAATTGCCGAATGATAAGGACCGCAACAGCGCTGGTATGTATGAATGCGTTGAACACGCGGCACCTAGCTGCTTGAGTTATTTGAGTATTAATTGGTGCAATATGAAGCAAAAGCAACCAGCGTCTTCTTCAGGATAGTAACAATTTGTGAACTTGCGCTCAGTTTATGGTTAAAGACCCCGCAGCTAACCGCAGGAAAGCCGACAAACCTTTGCCACATGGGCTTCTTTTGAATTAGAGTGGATAAGTCTGAAGAAAAAACCTTAGAAGGGAAACCGAATGAACAAGACCCAACTGATTGACCTGATTGCTGAACAAGCGGACCTGACTAAAGCGCAAGCAAAAGACGCGCTGGAATCAACCCTGAGCGGCATCACCGAAGCATTGAAATCCGGTGACCAGGTTCAACTTATTGGCTTTGGCACATTTAAAGTAAACCACCGCGCAGCGCGTACAGGTCGTAACCCGCAGACTGGTAAAGAAATCCAGATCGCTGCAGCCAACGTACCTGCTTTCGTTGCAGGTAAAGCGCTGAAAGATTCTGTAAAATAATTTGAACTCCGTCGGGGATCTCTTCGGCGGAGTTTTTTATTTATGAAACGAACCTTCCTGATTGCACTGTCTTGCCTGCTTTCTGCCTGTGGCAGCTCTGCTTTATCACCCCACTCACTGTCTCCTTTGGAACGCCTTAGCGGCGGCCAGGTTGTTGGTGATGCGTCATCACTGTATTGGGTCAACCAGCGTCAGTCGAAACCCGAGTCTTTGGCTGAACGGGTCTGGATGGGCGATTACGGGGAGTATCAGACGGATTATCGCTGGCACGACGGGCAACTGCGTGAATTGAAGCGGGCCGGCACAGCGCTGAAAGACGATCAACACCAGCCGTTTGAATTACATGTGCGTTACGATCAGCACGGCGATGCTGTGTTCCAGCGCTATAAAGTCGGCGACACAGTTTTTCCTTTGTCTGATACCCAACTCCATCAGCTCAGCCAGCAGGCCGACAGGGCGGTAGATCTGGTCCGAGAGCAGTCGCGGGAGGGATTCCAGCTGGTGCAGGGTGTGTGGGACGGTCAGCGGTTTGTTCACTGTGATGATCAGACTGAGATTGAGATCAACTGGCAGCAGATTCATGTCCAGCCGGGCTATATCGCGCTGGTCGGAAAATCTGACGGCCGGGGCAAGATCACCGCGCAGCAACTGGTGCTGAACCGGACAACCGAGCAGCGCTGCCTGACGCCGCCCAGATTACTGGATGTGTCCTGACGGACTGAGTGACAGATAAACGGATAACAACCAATAAGGCGCCTTTCGGCGCCTTATGTTTATGGGGATTGGCTGCCGGATCAGTCCTGCTCGCGGGCAATGGCGCGGTAGCCAATGTCATCGCGGAAGAACACACCGTTCCAGCTGATTTGTTTTGCCAGCGCATAAGCACGTTGCTGAGCATCTGACACTGTGTCACCCATCGCTGTGGCACACAACACGCGGCCGCCATTGGTCACGACGGCACCGTCTTTGCTGGCTGTACCGGCATGGAAGACTTTTTGTGCGTCGCCGTCCTGCTGAGGCAGACCGGAAATCACATCCCCTTTGCTGTAGTCGCCCGGATAACCGCCGGCGGCCAGTACCACGCCAATTGCCGCACGCGGATCCCACTGAGAGTCTACGGTATCCAGTTTGCCATCAACCGCGGCCAGACACAGCTCAACCAGATCGGACTGCAGGCGCAGCATAATCGGCTGGGTTTCCGGGTCGCCGAAGCGGCAGTTATATTCAATCACTTTCGGTGTGCCGTCGGCCATGATCATCAGGCCGGCATACAGAAACCCTGTGTAGGGATTGCCTTCGGCAGCCATGCCACGCACGGTCGGAACGATCACTTCGTCCATCACGCGCTGGTGGATTGCCTGAGTGACCACAGGGGCCGGCGAGTAAGCGCCCATGCCACCGGTATTCGGACCTGTGTCGCCGTTGCCAACGCGTTTGTGATCCTGACTGGTGGCCATCGGCAGAATATGTTCGCCGTCCACCATGACAATGAAGCTGGCTTCTTCGCCATCCAGGAATTCCTCGATCACGACGCGGTGACCGGCTTCGCCAAAGGCATTGCCTGCCAGCATGTCACGCACTGCCGCTTCGGCTTCTTCCAGTGTCATGGCCACGATCACGCCTTTACCGGCCGCCAGACCATCGGCTTTGACCACAATGGGCGCGCCTTTTTCTTTCAGGTAAGCCAGAGCCGGTTCGATCTCGGTAAAGTTCTGGTATTCGGCGGTCGGGATCTGATGGCGGGCCAGGAAATCTTTGGTGAAGGCTTTGGAGCCTTCCAGCTGGGCAGCAGCCTGAGTCGGACCGAAAATCGGCAGTCCGGCTGCACGGAATGCGTCTACCACGCCAATCACCAGCGGCGCTTCCGGGCCAACAATGGTCAGGCCGATCTGCTGCGCTTGGGCAAACGCCACCAGTGCAGCGGTGTCTTCGACGCCAATCGCGACATTTTCCAGCTTAGGTTCCAGGGCAGTCCCGGCGTTGCCCGGTGCCACGAAAACTTTTTCGACCTGTGCAGACTGAGCCGCTTTCCAGCCCAGGGCGTGCTCGCGGCCGCCATTACCAATGACAAGAACTTTCATGCTAAATCCTTTACCTCGTGAGATGGAGGAAAGCCCCTGATGTGATCAGGGGCTGATATACGCAGGAAGGCGCCACAGAGACGCCTGCCAAAATATTAGTGACGGAAATGACGCATGCCGGTGAAGACCATCGCCATGCCGTGTTCATCGGCAGCGGCAATCACTTCTTCATCACGCATCGAACCGCCCGGCTGAATCACACAGGTGATCCCGGCTGCTGCTGCGGCATCAATGCCGTCGCGGAACGGGAAGAAGGCATCCGATGCCATCACACTGCCGGCGACTTCCAGATTTTCATCCGCCGCTTTGATGCCGGCGATTTTGGCAGAATACACGCGGCTCATCTGGCCGGCGCCCACCCCAATCGTCATATTGCCTTTGGCGTAGACGATCGCATTGGATTTGACGTATTTGGCCACTTTCCAGCAGAACAGCGAATCGCGCAGTTCTTCTTCGGTCGGCTGGCGCTTGGAAACGACTTTTAAATCGCTCTGATCTACCATGCCCTGATCGCGATCCTGCACCAGCAGGCCGCCGTTGACGCGTTTGACGTCGAAGCCTGTGGTTTTGCTGTGCCACTGGCCGCATGCCAGCAGACGAACGTTTTGCTTGGCAGACACCACTGCAGCCGCTTCGGCGCTGACGCTCGGGGCAATAATCACTTCAACGAACTGGCGCTCAACAATGGCTTTGGCGGTGTCGGCATCCAGCTCACCGTTGAAGGCAATGATACCGCCAAATGCTGACGTTGGGTCAGTTTGATAAGCGCGATCATAAGCTTCCAGCAGGTTAGCACCCAGTGCCACACCACAAGGATTGGCGTGTTTGACGATTACACAGGCTGGCTGGTCGAATTCTTTGACACACTCCAGCGCGGCATCGGTATCGGCGATATTGTTGTAAGACAGTGCTTTGCCTTGTAACTGACGTGCAGTGGCGACGGATGCTTCTTCAGGCTGTGCTTCGACGTAGAAAGCAGCGTCCTGATGGCTGTTTTCGCCATAGCGCATGTCTTGTTTCTTGATGAACTGCTGGTTGAAGGTGCGCGGGAACTTAGAGTCTTCGTCAGCAGAGTCACCATAAGAAGGCACCATAGTGCCGAAGTAGTTGGCAATCATGCCGTCGTAAGCAGCAGTGTGCTCGAAGGCGGCAATGGCCAGATCAAAACGGGTGGCGTGGGTCAGAGAGCCGTCGTTGTCGGCCATTTCAGCCAGCACGCGGTCGTAGTCATGTGCATTGACCACAATCGTCACGTCTTTGTGGTTTTTGGCGGCACTGCGCACCATAGTCGGGCCGCCGATGTCGATGTTCTCAACGGCGTCTTCTAAGGTACAACCCGGCTTGGCGACTGTCGCCGCGAACGGATAGAGGTTTACCACCACCATATCAATCGGTGCAATGCCATGCTCAGCCATGATCGCATCGTCCCGGCCACGTCGGCCCAGGACGCCGCCATGCACTTTCGGGTGCAGGGTTTTGACACGGCCATCCATCATTTCAGGAAAGCCCGTGTAGTCGGAGACTTCAGTCACCTGAATACCCTGATCAGCCAGCAGGCGGGCAGTGCCGCCAGTGGACAGGATATCGACGCCACGGTTGGCAAGAGCTTGTGCGAATTCAACAATTCCCGTTTTGTCTGATACGCTGATCAGAGCACGGCGAATAGGACGAGCGTTTTCCATTGCTACCATCTCTTTGATTGCGGTGAATTATTTGCCAAAAGCTGACCTGTTATACTGAGGTTGCCTTTGGCAAATAGCCTCATCCGTCAGGCGGGATGGGATTTGCGTAATGGCGCGTATTTTACATGATTCCCTGCATTGCGCAAACGTTTGCCTTGGGCCAAAAATGGCCAGTTGCGAGTACTGTGCAGGGAGAGGGGAGAAGGATCAGGAGGTAATGATGGCTAGGTACTTGATCGGACAACTGGCAAAGCTCTGTGAGGTCAGCAGTGATACTTTGCGCTTTTACGAAAAGAATGGCCTGCTGATCCCCGGTGAGCGCAGCGAAAGCGGCTACCGGCTCTACAGCGACGACGATGTTTCCCGTATCCGGTTCATTCTGCGGGCCAAAGCCATTGGCCTGAGCCTGGAAGAAATCCGGGAGCTGCTGGCGATCCGGGTCGAAGCCGACCAGCACAGCTGCGCGGAAGTGAAAGCCATCACGCAGGCCAAGTTAGATGATATTGACAGCAAACTGGCGGAATTACAGCGAATACGGCGGGCATTGAAGCGCTTGAATGATGCTTGTTGTGGTGCGGCGGATGACGATGCCAGCCACTGTTCAATCCTGGAAGCGCTGGCCGATGAGCAGTACTGACTGAGGCCTCAGCAAGCGCTGAGAAAGGTGTATGCGACCGTAAAAATCTGTGATAGCGTGATGGGTTTCCAATGCCCGAAAAGAAGAACAGGATAAGGATTATCATGCTGAATACGAACGAATATTTTGATGGGAATGTAAAGTCTATTGGTTTTGAAGCCGAAGGTGCGCGCAGCAGTGTCGGTGTGATGCTTCCGGGGTCTTATACTTTCTCAACGGCTGCGCCGGAGCGCATGACTGTGGTGAAAGGGGCGATTTCGGTCAAGCTGCCGGGCCATGTCGATTGGGAAACCTACAATGCCGGTGATGATTTTGAAGTCCCTGGCGATGCTTCATTTGATGTCAAGATTGCAGAAACCACCGCTTATTTGTGTGACTACCTGTAATCTGCCCTGCTACCCGCCAGCTGGGGATACCAGCTGGTTTTCCTGCCTGATATTGCTTTGCGCCCCTCTTTTTATCTGCCGCCTTTAATCGGTTCAAGCACGTACTGCGCCTGGTTGCGAACCTGTCAGCTGATGGCTGAGCAGGGCAACAGAGGTTTGAGCGGGTGACGAGTCGCTGTTCATGCTGTCTGCCACCTGGCAGGGCAACCGGACGGGATCTAAAACGGACTGTCTTTGTTGAGCGAAGTGGCAATGCCGGAAATGGCCAGTGCCAGGGTGGATTTGACGATCTGCTCCTGACGGGCGGTCTGCATCTGATAGAAAGCCAGATCGATGTCTTCGGTGATCGGAGCCATGTCCAGCTGGGCGATTCCCATCACATTGGCCTGATGAAGCGCCTTGATTTCTTGAATGATTTTAGGGTCGGTAAACTGGTATTCGGTCACATCCCGGTTGAGCATGTCTTTGATATGCAGACAGCGTTCAATATCCTGATAGACAGGCTGGGCAATCACCCCCAGGCCGTACAGCAGCTTAAGACGCACGCTGAGCTCCCCGAGCGGACCTGTGTCGTGCAACAGCGGTTCTACCACAGATTTCACCGCAAAGTCGTCCTTGCGGAAAATGCGCTGGATCAGTGCATCGACGGCTTCTTCTAAGATATCCACAGAGGTAATAAAAAAGCCGCGAACTGTCGTCGCCTCGTTCAGGCGTTCTATGATGTCAGCTTCGTGTTTACTGGTTGCCATGGATTCGTCTTCTCTTTGTGCCGCAAAGGCGGGGAGCGAACTCCCCGCAAAGTGATCAGGTCAGTGCCTGATAGCAGTGTTCTATGTCGCGGGCCACTTTGCTGCCAGCATCCAGACCTGTGTATTGTGCCAGTGTCCGGCGGACCCCTTTCTCGTGTAATGTCTGCTGCAGTTCCACAGCCTGTGGATCGGTCGCATTCACATACTTCAAAGCCGCAGCGATACCTTTGATCAGCATACGATTGTCAGTACCGTACTCCAGAGTGCCCAGCAGAGGTTTAATCAATCTGTCGTTGCTGCCCAGCTTGCGCAGCGGCTGGCGGCCAACCCGGTCAATCTCATCGCGCAGGAAGGGATTGGCAAAGCGGGTCAGGATTTTTTCGATGTAAGCATCATGCTGCTCACGATCAAAGCCATAACGGCGAATCAGCACTTCGCCGCTTTCCCGCATTGCGGTTCGGACCTGCCCGCAGATCTCCTGATCTTCTATCGCATCGCGGATCGTCCGGTAGCCCTTCAGCGCGCCCAGATAGGCGGTCATGATATGGCCTGTGTTCAGGGTAAACAACTTCCGCTCGACAAATGCCATCAGGTTATCTGTGGTTTCCATCCCGGCAATGCGGGGGATCTCGCCTTTGAACTGTTGCTGATCGACAATCCACTCGCTGAAGCTTTCCACTGTGACTTCCAGGGGATCATCGTTAGCCGCTTCCGCGGGCGGCACAATGCGGTCGACGGCCGAATCGACAAAGCCGACATGCTGATCCGCCAGTTGCCGGTGCGCAGGCGTCAGTTGTTTATAGACCTCTTCTTTCAGATGCGTGGTGCCCCGCACCATGTTTTCACAGGCAATGATATTGAGCGGCTGGGTGTTACCCGCTTCAAACCGTTTGGCCAGTCCGCTTGCGATGGTACTGGCAATTTTATCCAGCACCGCAGGGCCGACGGCTGTGGTGATCAGATCGGTCTGCATTATCTGATTGATCACGTCCGGTCCGACGGCATTGACCGCGGTGATATGGCTGACGGTATCCAGATGACAGTCGTTGCCTACCACTTTAACCTTGTAAGACTGCGCATGGCTGAGCTGGTCGATCAACGGCCCGTTAACGTCGGCAAAAGTGACGTTAACCTCGGCATCTGCCAGTACTTTACCAATAAACCCCCGGCCGATATTGCCGGCGCCAAAATGAACTGCTTTCATGATGATGACTACCTTAAGTTTGTAAGAGGCCGCGCTGGGCGGCCCCGGAATCTGCACTGGCGGTTACGCCGCTTCTTCACTGGCCAGGATGCTGAGCACTTCCCGGACATCCTGAGTACGTTTGAGACGCTCAATGGCCTCGTGGTCATCCAGTGCGTTGGTGATGGTAGTAATCACCTGAATGTGTTCGTCATTTTTGGCGGCAATGCCGATCACCAGATGGGCGATGTCGTCTTCGTCGTCGGTAAACGCTACCCCGGCAGGGTACTGGCAAATGACGATACCGGTTTTGATCACCCGGTCTTTGGCTTCCACCGTCCCGTGCGGCACGGCGATAGATTCCCCGAGATAAGTCGGCACCAGCGCCTCGCGGGCAAACATGGCATCAATGTATTCAGGTTCGGCATAGCCCAGTTTGACCAGCTGCTCACCGGCAAAGCGGATGGCCTCGTCCTTATTGGTGGCTTTGAGCCCGAGATGGATATTGGCCGCCTGGATCTGGAAGACCGAGGGTTGCTGCGGCGCCAGGCTGTCGTCGTTGGCGGCCACCGGCGTCAGTTTGACCAGGTTCGGATCATTGGCCGCTTCCGGGCTGGACGCGGCGATGATACGGGTGATCAAATCATTGTAGATCTGACCGTCGAGGAAGTTGGTCAGCGACATATGTTGCGCCTGCGGGGCATGCTTGCGGGCACGTTCCGTGAGATCTTTGTGGGTGATCACAATATCGACATCATCGGGCAGGTTGTTGATGGCGCTGTTGGTGACATCAATATTCAGTTTGGCTTCATGGACTTTCTTGCGCAGTAAACCGGCCCCCATGGCGCTGGAACCCATCCCGGCATCACAGGCCACGATAATTTTGCGGACCTGACTGAGCTGAACCGCAGAAGCAAGCTGGCGGCTGGCAGTGGTTGCCGAAGCGCCTGTGGTCGCAGCCCCTTCCGTGGCTTTGCCCGATTTCATGGCTTTCATCTTCTCGCTGGCATTTTTCAGCGCGCTGCCGTCGTCGTCTTCGGTCACTTTCTGGGTTTTCAGCAGCAGTGAAGCCACCAGGAAGGACACAGTCGCCGCTGCCACGATAGAGCACAGCACGCCCACGATGGAGGCTTTCGGCGCCATCAGCATCACGGCGAAGATAGAGCCCGGTGATGCGGGCGAGACCAGACCGGCGTTGAACAGGGTCAGGGTGAAAACCCCTGTCATGCCACCGGCAATCGCCGCCAGGATCAGGCGCGGATTCATCAGAATATAGGGGAAATAAATTTCGTGGATCCCCCCGAAGAAGTGGATGATGGCGGCACCCCCGGCGGTTTGCTTGGCTGTCCCGCGGCCAAAGACCATGTAAGCCAGTAAAATGCCCAGTCCGGGACCCGGGTTTGCTTCAATCAGGAAGAAAATAGACTGACCGACCTCATTGGCCTGCTGAATGCCCAGCGGCGAGAAGATGCCGTGATTGATGGCATTGTTGAGGAACAGGATTTTCGCCGGCTCAACGAAGATCGAGGTCAGCGGCAGTAAACCGGCATCAACCAGGAAGTTGACCCCGGCAGCCAGACCGCCAGAGAGAATTTTTACGAAAGGACCGATCAGGAAAAAGGCAACGATGGCGCACAACATCCCGATGATGCCGGCCGAGAAGTTGTTGACCAGCATTTCGAAGCCGCTTTTGATTTTGCCTTCAACGGCCTTATCAAAGTGCTTAATTGCCCAGCCGCCCATCGGGCCGACAATCATGGCCCCCATGAACATCGGGATATCTGTCCCCACGATCACACCCATGGTGGTCACGGCGCCCACCACGGCACCCCGATCGCCACCCACAAGTTTACCGCCGGTATAACCGATCAGCAGGGGCAGCAGGTAAGTAATCATAGGACCCACCAGCTTGGCTATTGTCTCGTTGGGCAGCCAGCCGGTCGGAATGAAAAGCGCTGTAATAAACCCCCAAGCGATGAATGCGCCAATATTGGGCATCACCATGTTGGAGAGGAAGCGGCCAAAATTCTGTATCTTGACCTTGGTGTCTGGTGATATCATAACGTTTCCCCGTTTGATGTTCAGCTTCAAGTTCTGTTGCGTCGATAACGGTTCGCCAAAACCGTCGATTGCTTCGTACCCAATCAATCTACCACAGATCCTGAAAACGGAACTGATAACGGGGTTCTCGTGATCCCCGTCTCCTTTTCTAGCGCCTCCCCACCAAGATACAGTGATCCAACTAACATTTATCCTGTGTAATAAAATTACATTTAATGCGTCCTGCAATAGTCAATTAATTTTAGCTGCTTGATGTCACATTTATTAACTGATGGGTTATTAATCTCTTGGTGATCTTGATCACGCATCATGCATTTTGACAAACGGGCTCTGGCAATCTGGGTGATCTGTATCACGCTGATATTTTTGTTCGCGCTGTGAAATAAAAGGGCATCATTCAGGCGCTATTAATTTGTCGCTAAGTTACAGCTTGGGGATATGCATCTGAGGGCTTACGGGCGTGCATCGGGAAAGTTTGGCAGGGTGAGCGTCAGGGGCGAACAGGGGAAGGGCCATCAAAAAAGGGCTATGCGTGTGCATAACCCTGTAAAATCAGCGTCATCTGAACTGATGATCAGTTCATGCCGTATTTTTTCAGTTTCTTACGCAGGGTACCGCGGTTGATGCCCATCATGGTTGCCGCGCGGGTCTGGTTGCCGCGGGTGTACTGCATGATGGTGTCCAGCAGGGGTTGCTCGACTTCAGCCAGTACAAGCTCGTACAGATCATCGACGTCCTGACCGTTCAGCTGGGCGAGATAGTTCTTAAGCGAGGCTTTGACGGAGTCACGCAGTGGTTTCTGAGTGATTTGGTCTTGAGAAGTGACAGTAGTCACTGTAAGTGCTTCGGAAGTCAGATTTTGTTCGAACATATTCTGTAAGCTCTTCTGGTATTTATGCAACGTTGTCGAAGTAGCCTTGCAGCGCATCGATTTGCTCTTGAGCATCTTCGAGTGCGTTGAAGGTCCGGCGGAAATCACCCGCAGAAGCCTGTTCTTTGAGGTACCACGACACGTGTTTACGTGCGATGCGTAACCCCTGGTACTCCCCATAGAAAGCGTGGAGTGCCTGTACATGCTCCAGCAAGATGCTGCTGACTTCTTCAAAAGAAGGCGCTGGCAGGTGTTCACCGGTTGTTAAATAATGCTGGATTTCCCGAAAAATCCACGGCCGTCCCTGCGCTGGGCGGCCAATCATCAAGGCATCGGCCCCGGTATAATCCAGGACGAAGCGTGCTTTTTCCGGTGAGTCGATATCACCGTTCGCAATCACAGGAATCGACACCGCCTGTTTCACTGCCTTGATGTAATCGTATTCCGCTTCCCCTTTGTACATACAGGCCTTGGTTCTGCCGTGCAGGGCCAGTGCCTGAATGCCACAGTGTTCAGCGAGCTGTGCGATCTCGACACAGTTTCGGTTCTCTGTATCCCAGCCGGTCCGTGTTTTCAGCGTCACAGGGACGTCCACGGCGCTTACCACGGCCTTGAGGATATCCTCGACAAGATCCGGGTATTGCAGCAGGGCAGAGCCTGCCAGGCGTTTGTTTACTTTCTTGGCCGGGCAACCCATGTTGATATCAATGATCTGGGCACCGTGCGCCACGCTGAAGCGGGCGGCGTCGGCCATCTGCCGGGGATCTGCCCCGGCAATCTGTACCGAACGAAGTCCAGACTCACCTTCATGCACCATGCGGTTGAGCGACTTGGCCGTTTTCCAAACGTCTGGGTTGGCAGACATCATCTCGCTGACCGCCATGCCTGCGCCGTGACGCAGACATAACTCGCGAAACGGACGATCGGTCACACCTGCCATTGGCGCGACAATTAACGGGTTGTCTAATTGATATGGACCGATCTTCAATGTCTGTTCCTGACTATGCCAGTAAGGGCGCGCATTTTACGCATTTTTTGCTGTGCTGAAAAGGCCAATATTTGAGCATCCTGATTTTGGATTGCAAAAGGTCATGGAATTCAGTGTATTGCTCATAAAATGCACAATGGACAAATTTGTCAGGATCAGGCTTTTTGGCCTGAAATCCGGCACCATTCCTCGCGGGCAGCGATCGGGTCCAGCGTCAGCTCGTCGCTGTAATGGCTGGCCACATCGTCCGCCTGAGACTCCAGGACTCCGGAAATCGCCAGCAGGCCGTTGTCCCTGACCAGGCTCTTGATCACCGGTGACAGCTCACGCAGCGGACCGGCCAGAATATTGGCCACCACCACATCGGCTTGCAGATTTTCCGGCTGATCTTTGGGCAGATACAGGTCCAGGTTTTCAGACACACCGTTGCGTTCCGCGTTGTCACGCGAGGCCAGGATCGCCTGCGGATCAATATCAATCCCGATCACTTTGGCAGCGCCCAGCTTGAGGGCGGCAATCGCCAGAATGCCGGAGCCACAGCCGAAATCGATCACGGTTTTGCCGTTCAGATCCTGGCCGTCCAGCCATTCCAGACACAGAGAGGTGGTCGGGTGGGTGCCGGTGCCGAATGCCAGGCCCGGATCGAGCAGCACGTTGACGGCACCCGGCTCAGGCGCTTCACGCCAGCTCGGGCAGATCCACAGACGCTGGCCGAATTTCATCGGGTGGAAGTTATCCATCCACTCGCGCTCCCAGTCTTTGTCTTCCAGCTGCTCAACCTTGTAGGCAAAATCGTCCGCCAGTAACGGACTGCTTTTCAGCAGCGAGAGCACCATGTCCATGTCGCTTTCTGCATCGTACAGGCCAATGACGTCGGTATCGCCCCACAGGCGGGTTTCGCCCGGCAGCGGTTCGAAAACCGGAGTGTCCTGTGCGTCGAGAAAAGTGACCGACAGAGCGCCGGTTTCATCCATCAGCAAGTCGCCAATGGCTTCTGCATTGGCCGCAGTGGCATTCAGTTTCAGTTGAATCCAAGGCATGAGTAAATTCGCTATCAAAGAGACTTTGGCATAAGGCCGCGGAGTTTAGCACGAAAAGTAGTCAGCTCGCATCAGCTTCCTATCGCGCACGGCAGAGGATACTGGCTGCAGAGTAAAAAATAGCACCCCATGGTGCTATTTTGTCAGTTTGCAGTGCATTCCGCCTTGGCGTGCCGGGAATGTGCCCGGTTGGGCCAGAGGTAGCTGGCGGCGACAAAGCTGATCAGCCCGACCAGCAGGGTCGGAACAATCGCATGCACGCCATGCAGATCCGGCTTGAACAGCGATAGTGTGATGTAACATCCCAGCCCGCTCAGCATGGAGGCAAAGGCCCCGGCGGCCGAGGCTTTTTGCCAGTACAGCCCCAGCACCAGTGGCCAGAGGAAGACGGCTTGCATGCCGCCAAAGGCCAGCAGGTTAAGCCAGATAATCATATCCGGCGGATGGGTTGCCGCGATAAAAACCAGTAGCGAGAAAATGCCGGTCACCCACAGCGATAACTTTGGCAACCGGCTTTCGATATCAGGCTGTTCCGATGCTTTGGGGTTGATGTAATTCAGGTACAAATCTTTCAGCAGTGTCGCGGAGGCCTGAATCAGCTGGGAATCAATGGTCGACATAATGGCCGCCATCGGACCGGCGAGAAAAATACCGGCCACCACAGGCGGCAGTACGCCCATCATCAAGGTCGGCATGATCTGATCCGGCGTGGCAATATCCGGGAAAATCGCCCGCCCCAGTGCGCCGGCCAGGTGCATCCCCAGCATCAGAAAAGCGACCATGGCGGTGCTGATCACCATGCCGCGATGCAGGGATTGACTGTCTTTGTAGGACATACAGCGCACAGCGGCATGGGGCAGACCAATGACGCCGAAGCAGACCAAGATCCAGAAGCTGAGCATAAAGGGCTGTGACATAAAGTTGTCCGGACCGTACGGTGAAATCAGTGCCGGATCGATCTGGTGCAGTGTGGTGACCAGCTCACCGAGACTACCGCCAGCGTGAATAATGCCAGCCAGCAGAGCCAGTGTGCCGATGATCATCATGATGCCTTGTAAGGTATCGGTCATGACCACAGCCCGGAATCCGCCAATCGTGGTGTACAGCCCGACGGTGGCGGCAAAAATCATCAGCCCCTGAGCGTAAGACAGACCGGTGACGGTTTGCAGCAACCGGGCCCCGCCGACAAACTGCACCACCATAGTGCCGAAAAACGCCAGCAGCAGTGCCAGGGAAGCAAAAACCACCACGCCCCGGTGCTGATAGCGGGCGTAGAGCATGTCATTGAGGGTCAGTGCGTTATGCTTGCGGGCTTCAATTGCAAATTTTTTCCCCAGCACTCCGAGTGTCAGCCAGGCGGCCGGGAGCTGGATCATCGCCAGCAATACCCAGCCCAGTCCCATCTTGTAAGCCGCACCGGGTCCGCCGATGAAGGAACTGGCACTGGCATAGGTGGCTGCCAGTGTCATCGCCAGCACGAAGCCGCCCATACTGCGGTTACCCAGCAGATATTCGCTCAAGAAGCCACTTCCTTTTTGAGCGCGGCGGCGGGTAAACAGAGCCAGAGCAAACACAGCCGCCAGATACAGCACGAGCGGGATCAGTAATTGATTATGCATCGTCATCCTCCGCATCCGCGGACAGCGGCATATCCTGATAGATGCACTTCACCATCAGGGCGCACAGCAGCGTAAAGAGTACCGGCCCGACGATACAGGCGAGCAGAAACCAAAGCGGTAACCCCCAGTAAAGCGCAGGCAGGCTGCTCTGCATGGGCTCAGGAGCAAAGAAATAGGCAGAGCAGTACCACCACAGAAAATAGGCGAAAGCCAGTCCCAGCGCCCATCTGGCTTCTCTGTGCGCCTGACGGTATCGGGTGGAAAGTGTCTTCATACTGAATTTCCGGTCAGTCAATGTAAAACGTCGAACGACGTCGATATCCGGGCGAAATCGTTCCGAAAAGAAGAAAAAGAAAGCTATTGTGACAAATGACATTCGTCTGCACCAGCGGCAGGTCATTGATTCGGGAAATAAAAAGGCTGCCCGGAGGCAGCCTTGGATATGACTGAAAGTGGGATTGCAATTATTGCAGGCCCAGTTTCTTCTCCAGATAGTGGATGTTGGCACCACCGTGCTGGAAGTTCTCGTCTGCCATGATGTCTTTCTGCAGCGGAACGTTGGTCTTGATGCCGTCGATGATCATCTCGTTCAGGGCGTTGCGCATGCGCGAAATCGCCACGTCACGGTTTTCACCGTAAGCAATCAGTTTGCCGATCATCGAATCGTAGTGCGGCGGCACCGTGTAGCCGGTGTAGATGTGGGACTCCCAACGGATACCCATACCACCTGGCGCATGGAAACGCTCGATCTTGCCCGGAGAAGGCAGGAAACGCACCGGATCTTCAGCATTGATACGGCATTCAATCGCGTGACCACGCAGGTGAATGTCGCTCTGGCTGAATGACAGCGGCTGACCGGCTGCAATGCGCAGCTGCTCTTTGATCAGATCAACGCCAGTGACCATTTCGGTGACTGGGTGCTCAACCTGAATCCGGGTGTTCATTTCAATGAAATAGAACTCGCCGTTTTCATACAGGAACTCGAACGTACCCGCACCGCGGTAATTGATTTCGAGACAGGCTCGGGTACAGCGCTCACCGATGTACTTGCGCATTTCTTCGGTGATGCCTGGTGCCGGTGCTTCTTCAACCACTTTCTGGTGACGGCGCTGCATGGAACAGTCACGCTCACCCAGATGGATAGCACCGCCCTGACCGTCGGCCAGCACCTGAACTTCGATGTGGCGTGGGTTTTCCAGGAATTTTTCCATGTACACCATGTCGTTGCTGAACGCCGCTTTGGCTTCGGCACGTGTCATGGCGATCGACTGGATCAGATCCGCTTCTTTGCGGACCACGCGCATACCACGACCACCGCCGCCGCCAGAAGCTTTGATGATGACGGGATAACCGATACGCTTGGCAATCGACTTGTTTTTGGCTTCATCGTCGCCCAGCGGGCCGTCAGAACCCGGCACACAAGGGACACCGGCTTTTTTCATGGCGTTGATGGCGGACACTTTGTCACCCATCAGGCGGATGGTTTCTGCCTTAGGGCCAACAAAAATGAAGCCTGAACGTTCAACCTGCTCGGCAAAATCCGCGTTCTCAGACAGGAAGCCGTAACCCGGGTGGATGGCAACAGCCCCGGTCACTTCTGCCGCACTGATGATGCGGGGAATGTTCAGGTAGCTGTCTGTGCCTCGTGCCGGACCGATACAGATAGACTCATCTGCCAGAAGAACGTGTTTCAGATCGCGGTCAGCTGTGGAGTGCACAGCGACCGTTTTGATCCCCAGCTCTTTACAGGCACGCAGGATACGCAGGGCGATTTCGCCGCGGTTTGCTATGACTACTTTATCTAACATATGCGCCTCAGTTACTCGATGATAACCAGAGGTTGATCGAATTCAATCGGGTCACCGTTTTCGGCCAGGATAGCCACAACGGTACCGGCTTTATCGGCTTCGATCTGGTTCATCATTTTCATGGCTTCAACGATGCACAGGGTATCGCCAACGTTTACGCTTTGACCCACTTCCACAAAGGATTTTGCTTCCGGGCTAGGCGCGCGGTAGAAAGTACCGACCATAGGAGACAGGACCTGGTGACCGGCAGGCGCAGCAGGAGCAGCTGGTGCCGCCGCTTCAGCAGGTGCGGCAACCGGTGCCGGTGCAGCAGGAGCGGCTGGTGCCGGTGCTGCGTACATTTGCGCAGGGGCAGCAACCGGTGCTGCTGTGGTACGGCTGATGCGTACTGATTCTTCGCCTTCAGAGATTTCCAGCTCGGAGATGCCTGACTCTTCTACCAGTTCGATAAGTTTCTTGATCTTGCGAATATCCATGTATCTTTACTCTTCATGTTGTTCATTGAGCGTTCTGAAGGCGGCGGACAGCTGCCTCCAGGGCGAATTCATAACCATCAGGGCCCAGACCGCAGATCACGCCAACCGCCTTGTCAGACAGGTAGGAATGGTGGCGGAAGGGCTCGCGGGCATGCACGTTTGACAAATGTATTTCAATAAACGGGATAGCCACGCCCAACAGCGCATCGCGAATGGCGACGCTGGTATGGGTGTAGGCTGCCGGGTTGATGAGGATAAAATCCACCTTACCGTGCGCCTGGTGGATGGCCTCTATCAGTGCGTGTTCTGCATTGGACTGCAGGTGATCCAGTGTCACGCCCAGACTGGCGGCTTTGGCACTCAGGTTTGCTACAATCTGATCCAGTGTCTGCTGGCCATAGTGTCCCGGCTCGCGCAGGCCCAGCAAATTCAGATTGGGTCCATTAAGCAGTAAAATGCGGTAATTAGTCGACATATTCTGTTATCTATACCTGTTCTTGCTGTTTCAAGCGACAAAGCACAAAAAAACTGTGACTTTGCTTCCTTTCATGCAAACCATCAAGGCCTAAAACCTGTTTGTGGCTCAATTATAGAGAATTCAGCACAATTCGCAGCAAAATACTGGTCTAATCACCACTTTTTTGACCTTACAACTGTACGCAACTGGCGTAAATTGCCGCGTGTCGCCTCGCTTTTCGTCGCTGCTTCAGTAAGATAGCCGACAGATGAAGCTCACCTACAAGATAAGCGGCCAATCACCTTGAATCTTAATCAGTTTTGCGGAAATTAACCGCATAATGCAGCAGGTTCAAACAAAGATGCTGTGGCGGTGAATCAGACAAATCAGACAATGGAAGATTGCCGGGAGTTCCCGCAATACGGATCTGCTTAGGTTTTTGCTGGCATCGGAGCCGGTTGGCCGGGGATAGAAGAAAGCCGCCTTGCGGCGGCTTGTGTGGCGTGCAGGTATTTGTCGATCAGACGACTTTTTCTTTTTCTGCGATCAGTTTGTCGACCACACTGGGATCGGCCAGGGTAGAGGTATCCCCCAGTGAGCCGGTGTCCCCGGTGGCGATTTTGCGCAGAATCCGGCGCATAATTTTACCGGAGCGGGTTTTCGGCAACGCGTCAGTCCAGTGCAGGAAGTCCGGTGTGGCAATCGGGCCGATTTCCTTACGGACCCAGTCTTTGACTTCTTTATGCAGTTCAGCCGTTGGGATCACGCCGTCATTCAGGGTGATATAGGCATAAATGGCCTGGCCTTTGATATCGTGCGGCACGCCGACGATAGCGGCTTCGGCAATCTTGTCGAAAGCCACTAGTGCCGATTCAATTTCAGCGGTTCCCATGCGGTGACCTGAGATATTCAGGACGTCATCGACACGGCCGGTGATCCAGTAGTAGCCGTCTTCATCGCGGCGGGCGCCGTCACCGGTAAAATACATGCCTTTGAAGGTCGAGAAGTAGGTCTGTTCAAAGCGCTCATGGTCACCCCAGAGCGTACGCATCTGACCCGGCCAGCTGTCCAGCATCACCAGGTTGCCTTCCGTCGCGCCAGGCAGAATGTTGCCCATGTTATCGACCAGCGCCGGCTGAACGCCAAAGAACGGACGGGTGGCCGAGCCGGGTTTCAGCGCGGTCGCGCCAGGCAGCGGGGTGATCAGGATGCCGCCGGTTTCGGTCTGCCACCAGGTATCGACAATCGGGCAGCGGCTGTCACCGATCGTGCGGTGATACCATTCCCAGGCTTCCGGGTTAATCGGCTCGCCAACCGAGCCCATGATCCGCAGCGATGAACGCTGAGTCCCGGCAATGGCTTCATCGCCTTTGGCCATCAGGGCGCGAATGGCGGTCGGCGCGGTATACAGAATGTTGACCTGATGCTTGTCGACCACTTCGCTCATGCGGGCTGTGGACGGATAATTGGGGACGCCTTCAAACAGCAGGGTGGTGGCGCCGTTGGCCAGCGGACCATACACCAGATAGCTGTGGCCGGTGATCCAGCCCACATCGGCGGTACACCAGTAGACTTCACCTTCCTGATAGTCGAAGACATATTTAAAGGTCATGGTCGCGTACACCAGGTAGCCGCCCGTGGTGTGCAGCACGCCTTTCGGCTTGCCGGTCGAGCCCGAGGTATAGAGGATAAACAGCGGATCTTCGGCATTCATCGGTTCCGGGTCGCAATGATCCGGCACGGCTGCCGTGGCGTCATGCCACCAGACATCGCGGTTATCATCCCATGCCACCGCATTGCCGGTACGCTGGAACACCACCACTTTCTCAATGCTGGTGACCTCAGGGTGTTTCAGGGCATCGTCGACGTTCTTCTTCAATGGCACCGCGCGGCCACCGCGAACCCCTTCATCGGCGGTGACAACGACTTTGGCTTTTGAATCGATAATACGACCCGCAAGGGCTTCCGGCGAGAAGCCGCCGAAGACGATCGTGTGCACGGCACCGATGCGGGTACAGGCCAGCATGGCTACCGCGGCTTCAGCCACCATTGGCATATACAGGCAAACCACATCGCCTTTTTTCACGCCCTGGGCTTTCAGGGCGTTGGCGAACTTGCAGACTTGCAGATGGAGTTCGTGATAAGTCAGGGTGGCATCATCGGCCGGGTCGTCACCTTCCCAGATGATGGCAGGCTGATCGCCGCGGGTTGCCAGGTGACGGTCGAGACAGTTGGCGGAGACGTTCAGTGTGCCGTCTTCAAACCATTTGATATTGACATGGCCGGTATCGAAAGAGGTTTGTTTAATCTTGTTGTACGGGGTGATCCAGTCAACAATCTTACCGTGCTCGCGCCAGAAGGCTTCCGGGTCGCTGACAGACTGCTGGTACATGTCGATGTATTGCTCTTCCGTGATATGAGCCCGCTCAGCAATCTGCTGGTTGACAGGGTAAACATGAACCTCACTCATCTCATTCTCCTTGTGTTTCCGTCTTCGTCCTGCGCGGACCGGATCATTGATCATTATAGTTGTGTTAACTTGAGCCAGATTCGGAACCGGCTCAATTAGACTTTAGGATGAGTGTGCGCTGTCATGGCTTTTTCTGTGTATTTGCATTGGCTTACATTATTTTCCGCCAGGCTGGTTGGAGGAGTGGCGAGCTAAAAGCCCTTACAAGGGCGAGGTCAGCGCGGGCAGATCCCCGTGTTTGAGCCGGACATAAATCAGGGCGGCGGTAATGCTGTCCTGCAAGGCATCGTGCCGCTCCGGGTGCGGCAGGCCCAAATGACGGCTGATGGCCTCAAGGCTCAGATCGTAACAGGTATTGGGCAATTGGCGCTCAAGCTGCTCATGGTACAGGTGGCTGACCTCGACCAGTTTATTGGGCAGGGCAAAGCCGAACAAGCGCTTGAAATAACGGTCGAGAATCGCCTTATCATAACGGATGTGATAGCCGACCAGGGGCCGGTTGCCGATGAACTCCAGCAGCAGTGTCAGAGCCTCTCTGGGCGCCAGACCGTGACGGAGATCCTGATGGCGCATCTTGTGGATGGTCACCGAGGCCGCGCTCAGGCTGTCGGGTGGGCTCAGGGTCAGATAAAGCGACTCACTGGTCAGGATCCGGTTGGCTTTGATGCGGGTTGCCGCAATCGTCACCAGCTCCGCGCTGGCGGGATCCAGGCTGGTGGTTTCACAGTCAACCGACACCAGTTCATCGCCGTTATAGCGCTGAAACAGGGCGTGTATCGGGTGATGGCGGAATTTGTACTGATACCACCAGCGACGCAGAATATTCATTTCATCTCACCATTCCTTAAGTCTCAGTCTCTGATCTGGTAGTGATAGCCGAGCCATTCTTTAAATTTTTTCACCACATGCAGGCTGTGCCGCAAGAGATCGCGCTCCGCGCGGCTGAGTGTGGCCAGATCCAGCAGATGATGCTGTCCGGCAGAGGCCGTGCCTGCAGGCAGGCTGAGCTGCTGACGGAGCCTGAGGCGGATGAAGAGCTTGAGGGCCTCGCTCAGATTTGAAGCCGTACTCGGCTCCAGCACCTGGCGCTGCTGCAAGACGGTCAGGCGGCGAAAGGTGTTGGTGTCTGCCACATCGTGCTCAAGTGCCAGAGTTCTGATGCCGTGAACAATCGGGAATATTCCGCCCCGCTTGATGTCCGGCCCGTTTTTACAGCGTTTGATCTGGCCGAACAGGGTCAGCGGGACGCTGAACCTGAGCGCCGGGCGGGCAAAGGTTGCCAGCAGTAATTCCTGACTGCTGAGCCGTTGATGCAGGCTGTTTTTGACCGGTGTCAGCAGTTGCCTGTTACCTGCAACGGCCTGAGCATCCGCCAGGATGGCCAGTGTCATCATGGCGGTTTCATCCCCTTTGTCGCAGCATGTCTGCACGGTGTGCTGCCAACCGGAGACGCTCTGGACCCAGTCCGGATTATTGACCATGACCCGGCCCGGGCAGGGCGGGTAACCGAGCTGACACAGGGTGTCGCTCAGCTGTGCCATCACGGCCCTGCACTCAGGCCAGTCGATGTTGTCTGCCAGAATCAGGGCGTTATCCTGATCGGTTTTCAGAATTTGCTCACCGCGGCCTTCTGAGCCCAGCACGAGCAGGCAGCAGCGGGACTGCCATTGTTCTGGCACCACCAGCTGAAAGGCTTTTTCAATTATCTGTTCATTGATGCTGGCAATCAGCTCCATCAGGAACCGGGTATGAATGCCGTTGTTGAACAATGTCTCTACCAGTGCCAGCTGGCTGGCTGCCGCCTGCGCCAGCTCCTCAATGCGGGTGGCACGGGCTATGCGCAGTGCCAGCACATGGGAATGGGTGGAAAACAGGCTCAGTACCTGAGTCATGTCCAGCATGCCGGCGATGTCATTGCCCTGTGTGACCAGCACGCGTTTGACCTTGTGCCGGGTCATGGTGATCATGGCCTTGAACAGATACGCCCCCAGCTCAATGCTGATCACCGGCGAGCTGGCGATCTGGCCGACTGCAGTGCCGGCGGCCCGGTTATCCAGCATCACGGCATGCAGCAGATCGGTGCGGGTGACGATGCCAAACCTGTGTTCGGCCTGCTCTGCCGTGTCATCCACAATGATGAAAGCCGCATCGCAGTTGCGCTGGCGCATATGTTCGGTGGCGGTCCGCAGATCGGTTTCGGCAGGCAGTACCAGACAGGGCTGGATATTGTCCTGGCGGATGCGGGTCAGAATGAACTCCGCCAGATTCTGTTGCTGGTGCGCCTGTTCGAGCAGTTGCTGGCGGGTGGCCAGATCGCTGTTGAAATAAGCCGCGAACGCCGGATTGTGCTGACACAAACCGGTAAAGTGCGCCTGAGGGAGCAGATAGCACAGCGTGTCTTCTGTCGCCCGGTACTGATGGCGGCTGTGACCGCTGAACTGGGCGCGCACATCAAACAGGTCATCTGTGGTGTAGTGGGCAAAGTGCTCTTGCCGGTCCGCCGAGGTCTCTTCCACGCTGCCTTTAATAATGATGTGCAGCGACTGGCAGGGATCGCCGGCCCGGATGATCACCTCACCGCTGCGAAAATACGCCACATCCAGCGCTTTGAGCAGTGCGTCCTGCTGGCTGGGGTCGAGCCGGTCAAACGGGATCAGGGACGTATTCAAGGTATCCGGCATTGCTCTCTCACTTTGGGTGCTAGCGCAGGTGGCGCGGGTGTGCACAGGGGTGAAGGTGAATCCTCTGCTAAGCAGTGTCGCCCAGTGCCCGCTTTTGCTCCAGCCGACTTTAGTCTAGGGGACGGCCAAACAGTCGCTGCACTGTCAAAGGCGGGAGAATGTGCGGGGTCAGGGCTAATAACTTTGCTGCCGCCTTTCCTGCCATGTGCTGGACAGGCATAATGACGACCATTTTCATGCAGCAGGGTTTTGGGATGTTAAGAAGTAGCCCGTTTGGCTGGACAGCACAGTATATGTTCGGCTTTTACTTTAACTATGGTGTGTATCTGCCGTTCTGGGCCGTCTGGCTGAATTCACTGGGCATACCGGCCGGTGATATCGGTGTGTTGCTGGGGCTGGGCCTGGGGGTGCGCTGCTTTGCCAATATGGTGCTGACGCCCAGGGTACACCAGGTGGAGCACTTGTTGCCTGCGTTGCGCTGGCTGGCGGTACTCAGCTTGATCTGCTGCGTGTCTTTTGTGATGGTCAGCGGCAATCTGGCCGCGCTGACGGCCGTGATTGTGCTGTTTAATATTCTCGTCGGGCCGGTGATCCCGCTGACAGACAGTCTGGCTAATTATTACGCCAAACACGGGCATTTAGACTATGGTCGAACGCGGCTGTGGGGATCGATCGCTTTTATTGTCGGTTCGACCATCGCCGGTATGGCGGCCGCCGAGTTTGGCGCGGCGGTGATCCCCTGGGTCGCGGTTGGCGGGCTGGCTGCTGCCTTGTTCTTGTCGTTGCGCCAGCCAACTGTATTGCCCAGCGAAGCCGACACAGTACGCCAGTCCCGACCTCCGTTACTGGGGATTCTGCGCGATAAACGGGTGATGCGTTTTCTGATCATTGTGGCCCTGCTGCAGGGGAGCCATGCCGCGTATTACAGTTTCAGCGCTATGTACTGGAAAACGATCGGCTACAGCGAAGCGGTGAGCGGCTATTTGTGGAGCTTCAGTGTGATCGCTGAGATTGCGGTGTTTGCACTCAGCAAACGGTTGTTTGCCGGCTGGCGTGTGGCAGCCATGTTCCGGCTGGCGGCGGTGGGTGTCTTGTTGCGCTGGGGACTGACCGCGACCATGACCGAGCTGCCGATGCTGGTGATGACGCAGGCGTTGCATGGCGTGACCTTTGCCGCGGCGCATCTGGCGGCGATTCGTTATATTCAGCATGCGCAAAGCCACCAGATGGTGGCACTGCAGGCGCTCTATAATGCCTTGCCGCTGGGCGCTGTCATGGCGGCGCTGACCACTCTGAGCGGCTGGGGATACGGCTGGTGGGGAGCCGATGTGTTCTGGCTGATGGCCGTGATGGGGCTGCCGGTCTTGCTGATGAAAATTGATGAATCGCCCCAGGCGGAACGCGCGGCAGCGCGCGAAGTGCATTAAGCACAGCAGCCTGCAGGTGAGATGTGACCTGCCGGACGGATACTCACCCGAGAGTGAGGTACACTCGGCCCCAGGCACGGGGCCGAATCAGGGAACATTTTTCAGGGAGATCCTATGGAGCAGGGATGGATAGTCGTGCCGGTATCACTGGCCTATCTTGGGCTATTGTTTTTCATTGCCTGGTACGGCGATAAACATACCGGATGGATGTCCCGCTGGCGCCCCTGGATCTACAGTCTGTCGATTGCGGTCTACTGTACCTCCTGGACGTTTTACGGCACGGTCGGTCAGGCCAGCCGGGATTTGTGGTCGTTTCTGCCGATCTACCTGGCGCCCATTCTGGTCTTCACCTTTGGCTGGCGTATTTTTGCCCGCCTGATCCTGATCGCCAAGCGCGAACATATCACCTCGATTGCCGATTTTATCGCCGCGCGCTATGGCAAATCTCAGGGGCTGGCGGTGCTGGTCACCCTGATTGCCACTGCCGGTATTCTGCCTTATATCGCCCTGCAACTGCGGGGGATCACCATGGGGCTGGCCCAGGTGGCCCCTGATCTGACCCGCAACAGTATGCTCAACGACGGCGATATTGCCTGGCTGGTGACCCTGGCGCTGGCCGCTTTTACTGTGCTGTTCGGCACCCGTCATCTCGATACCACAGAACATCACCGTGGCATGATGATGGCGGTGGCCTTTGAATCCTTGATCAAGCTGGCGGCCTTTCTGGTGGTGGGATTGTTTGTCATGCTGCTGTGGTGGGATGTCCCGGCGCTGGAACTCAGCCAGCTGGATATGTCTGTTTTGCCCTCCATGGATATCAATGCCGGCAGTTTTATTATTCATACCCTGCTGACCATGACAGCGATTATCTGTCTGCCGCGCCAGTTCCATACCACCGTAGTTGAAAATACCCATGCGCCGGATCTGCACCTCGCTCGGCGGGTATTCCCTGTGTACCTGCTGCTGATGGGGATATTTGTGGTGCCACTGGCGCTGGCCGGGAAAGTGCTGCTGCCGGATGTCCCCGCCGATACCTATGTGATCAACCTGCCTTTGCTGCAAGGGGCCGACACCATTGCCTTACTGGCATTTCTGGGCGGCACCTCGGCGGCCAGCGGCATGGTGATTGTCTCGACCATCGCACTGGCGATCATGGCATCCAACGATCTGGTCCTGCCATTGCTGCTGCGCCGGTTGCGGGTCTCGAGCCGAAACCATGCCGCGTTTTCCGGCCTGCTGCTCAATATCCGCCGCGGGCTGATCCTGTTGCTGCTGCTGGCGGCCTGGGGCTTTCATGAAGTGCTGGATGAAATCGAATCGCTGTCGGCGATCGGGCTGTTATCCTTTGCGGCGATTGCCCAGTTCGCACCGGCGTTGCTGGGGGAATTTACTGGCGCGAAGGCAACCGCAACGGTGTCTACGCCGGTATGCTGGGCGGCACCGCGCTGTGGGTGATCACCCTGATGAGCCAGACAGGCATGCTGGCCGGCAGTGCCGACACTAACCTGTTGCTGTGGTTGCTGACGCCGCCTTCCCTGCCGGTACTGAGCGAGTTGACTACGGTGGACTGGGGCATGCTGATCAGTCTGACGACCAACCTGCTGCTATACGTTCTGGTGTCTATGGTGACCCGCTCATCACTGACCGAGCGCCTGCAGGCCGCCACTTTTGTCGGCGCGCCGATGCCGGAGGCCGATGACGCCCGCCTGTACCAGGCCAGGGTGACTGTGTCTGAGCTTGAACTGCTGGCGGCGCGGTTTGTCGGCCGCAAGCGGATGCGTCAGGCTTTCACCCACTTTGCCCAGCAGCACCAGTTTAATTTTCAGCCCCAGCAGCAGGCGCCGGCCAGCCTGATCCGCCATACCGAACGGGTACTGGCGGGGGTGTTTGGGGCCTCTTCGGCCCGTTTAGTACTGACCTCTGCGTTACAGGGGCGCAACATGCAGCTCGAAGAAGTGGCCACCATAGTGGATGAAGCTTCTGAACTGTTTGATTTCAGCCGCGGACTACTGCAAGGCGCCATTGAACACATCAGTCAGGGGATTGCCGTGGTGGATAAACAGCTGCGGCTGGTGGCCTGGAACCAGCGTTATCTGGAACTGTTTTCTTTCCCGCCCGGATTAATTCAGGTCGGGCGGCCGATTGCGGATGTGATCCGCCATAACGCGCGTCTGGGGTTGTGCGGGCCGGGGGATCCTGAAGTCCATGTTGCCAAGCGGGTGAAGCACCTGCAGCACGGAACGGCGCATACCTCTTCCCGGATCCGGCCGGACGGACGGGTGATTGAAGTGCAGGGCAATCCGATGCCGGGCGGTGGTTTTGTCATGAGCTTTACCGATATCACAGCATTTCGTCAGGCAGAGGAAGCGCTCAAAGAAGCCAATGAAAACCTGGAGGCCAGGGTGCGGCAGCGAACCCAAGAGCTGGAGCAGCTGAACCGCCGGCTGGTCTCGGCCACGCAGCATGCCGAGCAGCAGGCCCATTCGAAAAGCCGTTTTCTGGCTGCGGTCAGTCACGATCTGATGCAGCCGCTCAATGCGGCCCGTTTGTTTTCGTCGTCGTTGTCTGAGGTGGCCAAGGATGAGGAAAGCACGAAACTGGCACACCATATTGAGAGCGCGCTGGGAGCGGCCGAGGATCTGATTGGTGATCTGCTCGATGTGTCGCGCCTGGAGGCCGGAAAGCTGCAGGTCAATGTCCATGTGTTTCCGCTCAGCGATGTGTTCAATACGCTCAATGCCGAGTTCAGTGCGCTGGCAAAACAGCAGGGCATAGACTTTGCCGTGGTGGACAGCAAGGCGCTGGTGCACTCGGATCCCAGGTTGCTGCGCCGGGCGCTGCAAAACTTCCTGACCAACGCCTTTCGCTATAACCCGGGCGGCAAAGTGCTGCTCGGGGTGCGGCGGGTTGGCAGCCAGCTCCGGATCGAAGTCTGGGATAACGGCCCCGGCATTCCGCAAGAGAAACAGGCCAATATTTTTGATGAATTCACCCGTATAGACCGCGGACGCGGCGATCATGGTCTCGGCCTCGGGCTGGCCATTGCCCGGGGGATCAGCCGGGTGATGGATCATCCGCTGTCGCTGCGCTCCTGGCTGGGCGAGGGCACAGTGTTCGCACTGTCGGTACGCCGGGGACAGGCGATCCATTTGCCGCAAAGTAAACCGGAGACAGCGCCAGAGCCGCCGTTGCCCTTGTCCGGAACCCGGGTGCTCTGTGTTGATAACGAAAAAGATATTCTGACCGGCATGGACAGTCTGCTCAGCCGCTGGGGCTGTGAGATCCGGCTGGCGGAATCTGTGTCGGCTGCGCTGGCACAGTGTGATGACGGCTGGGTGCCTGATGTCATTTTCAGCGACTATCACCTCACCGAGCTGGAAACCGGCCTGGATGTGCTGATTGAGTGCGAAGCTAAGCTGGGACCGGTGTTCAAAGGCGTGATCATCAGTGCCGACAGGCTGCCGGAAACGCAGCAGACGATCCGCAGCAAAGGCTTTGCCTTTATCAGCAAGCCGGTGAAGCCGCTGAAACTGCGCTCTTTGCTGAACCAGTACGCGCAGGCGAGGATCAGTTAGAGGATACGCTGCGGCATCCTGCGCTCGAAAGTGGCACTGCACCTCAGAAGTGGCGCAGAGAGCGGGCGAAACGCAGCGCTTGCTCTGCGCATAAAAAAACGGAGCCATCATGGCTCCGTCAGGGAGTGGGGTTTCCCCCGTTTTGCTACTGAGTGTTGTTATTCTGTCGGTTGGGTTTAGTGGCTGTGCGCTGCACCCGATCCTTTCGGATAACGGATTGACTCCACCAGCTCCTGGACATCTTCCGGTACTTCTGCGGTGAACTTGTTCACCACAATCGACACCACGAAGTTCACACACATACCCAGGGTACCGATACCTTCAGGGCTGATACCGAACCACCAGTTGTCCGGGGTGCTGGCCGCCGGGTTGATGAACTTGAAGTAGATGATGTAAGCCGCAGTGAACAGGATCCCGCTCAGCATACCGGCGATCGCGCCTTCCTTATTCATCTTCTTGTAGAAGATGCCCATGATAATCGCCGGGAAGAAGGACGAGGCCGCCAGACCGAAGGCGAAAGCCACCACCTGTGCCACAAAGCCCGGTGGGTTTATCCCCAGATAGCCGGCACCGATAATCGCCAGCCCCGCCCCTATCCGGGCCGCCCTCAGCTCCTGTTTATCCGTCATATTGGGTTTGAAGCCTTTTTTGAGCAGGTCATGCGCGACTGAGGTGGAGATGACCAGCAGCAAACCGGCCGCCGTCGACAGTGCTGCCGCCAGACCACCCGCCGCCAGCAGGGCAACCACCCAGTTAGGCAGTTTGGCCAGCTCAGGACTTGCCAGTACGATGATGTCACGGTTGATGTTCATCTCGTTACGCTCATCGCCAGAGTAGAACATTTTGCCGTCGCCATTCTTGTCCTCCCAGCTGACCAGACCGGTTTTCTCCCAGTTGGTCACCCAGCTTGGAGCTTGCTCGGCCGCAACACCCTGCATGTCCGGACCGTTTAAGGTTTCAAACATGTTGATACGGGCAAACGCCGCCACAGCCGGTGCCGTGGTGTACAGGAAGGCAATGAACAGCAGTGCCCAGCCAGCCGAAATACGGGCATCTTTCACGCGAGGTACGGTGAAGAAACGGATGATCACGTGCGGCAGACCTGCCGTACCGACCATCAGAGCCGCGGTGATGAAGAAGACATCCACCATGCTCTTGGAGCCGTCGATGTAGGAGGTGAAGCCCAGTTCGGTACTCAGGCCTTCCAGCTTGTCCATCAGGTAGACATCTGTCCCACTAATGGTCGAACCGAAGCCGATTTGCGGAATCGCGGAACCGGTGACCATAATCGAGGTGAAGATGGCTGGTACCATAAAGGCGAAAATCAGCACGCAGTACTGTGCAACCTGAGTGTAGGTAATGCCTTTCATGCCGCCCATAACCGCATAGAAGAACACGATCGCCATACCGATAATGATACCGACGTTAATGTCGACTTCCAGGAAGCGGGCAAAAACCACGCCCACGCCACGCATTTGTCCTGCTACATAGGTGAAAGAAACAAAGATGGCGCAGAACACAGCGACCATGCGGGCCGTGCGGGAGTAGTAACGGTCGCCGATAAAGTCCGGCACAGTGAACTTGCCGAATTTACGCAGGTAAGGGGCCAGGCACAGTGCCAGCAGCACATAACCGCCGGTCCAGCCCATCAGGTATACGCCGCCGTCATAACCGGCAAACGAAATAATCCCTGCCATAGAAATGAACGAAGCGGCAGACATCCAGTCCGCAGCGGTCGCCATACCGTTCGCGACCGGGTGAACGCCGCCACCGGCGACATAGAACTCGCTGGTTGACCCGGCACGGGACCAGATAGCAATCCCGATATAGAGTGCGAAAGACAGACCCACCAGTATGAAGGTCCAGGTTTGAATATCCATGAGTGACTACTCCCTTAATCCTCGTGAACGTTAAATTTGCGGTCCAGCGCATTCATCTTGTAGACATAGACAAAAATCAATGCAACAAAGATGTAAATGGAACCTTGTTGTGAAAACCAGAAGCCGAGTTTAAAGCCGCCCAGCTGAAACTGATTCAGGGCATCCACAAACAACACACCTGCCCCGTATGACACGAGGAACCAGATGGCAAGCAAAGAACCCATAATGGTCAGGTTCTCCTTCCAGTAGGCTTGCGCTTGCTCCTTGGATTCAAACGCCATGGTCATCTCCTTACTATGGTCAGTCATTTTTCAGTTAAAAAAATGTTACGTGATGACAATAGCAAGCTTATTGAAGACGCACAGTGCAACTTTAGTCGGGCAAAAAACCATCAAATGTTGGCTAAATTTAGAAAGTTAGTGATATGACTCAAGAAAAATGGGATGTTAAATTGCTGTTAAGTTAGCCGAAAGTATAAGGCGGGCTGCAGATAAAGATCAGGCGGTTACCATGGCTTCGTGCCGAATATTCGCGGGGGAAAATAGTGCTGGGTCAGCGTTAAATACTGGCAATGTCGGGGAATTGTTTACATATAGTTTTCTCAATGTCGCTGTATATTAGGGCAAAATACAGGAGCCACCGGTTTTGTCTGCCGGTGGCTGAATCAATCATAATTTTTGGAGGATGAGTGGACGCGATTACCATCAACGGTTTTTTTCTGGTTGGCGCTTTACTGATTGCGTTAAGTGTTCTCCTGAGCCCGGTATCATCCAAGTTAGGCATTCCGATTCTGCTGGTGTTTCTGATCGTCGGCATGATGGCCGGTGAAGACGGCCCGGGCGGGATTTTGTTTGATGATTATTCCGTGGCTTATCTGGTCAGTAACCTGGCCCTGGCCATTATTTTACTTGATGGCGGCATGCGGACCCGGGTGGCCAGTTTTCGGGTCGCTCTATGGCCTTCCGTGGCGCTGGCCACGCTCGGGGTGGCAATCACCACAGCGCTGACCGGGCTGATGGCGATCTGGCTGTTTGATCTTGAACCCTTGCAGGGCATTCTGATTGGGGCGATTGTCGGCTCGACCGATGCCGCCGCGGTGTTTTCCCTGCTCAAAGGACGCAGCCTGAATGAGCGGGTTGGCGCGACACTGGAAATTGAATCGGGCACCAATGATCCGATGGCGGTGTTTCTGACCGTGACCCTGATTGCGGTCCTCAGCAGCCAGGGAACCGAGTTCAGTGCCGGTTTTCTGGCCCTGAGTTTCGTCAAGCAGTTTGGCATTGGCGCGATCGCTGGCCTGTCGGGTGGCTGGCTGTTGTGGCGCCTGATCAATCGCAATCAGCTGCCGGAAGGTTTGTATTCGATCCTGGCGGTCAGCGGCGGATTGATGATCTTTGCCATTTCAAACACCCTGGGCGGCAGCGGTATTTTATCGATTTACCTGGTGGGTTTGCTGCTGGGGAATCGTCCGACACGCTGTCGTCATGCAATTCTCAATGTGCTGGACGGCATGACCTGGCTCAGCCAGATCTGTATGTTCCTGGTGCTGGGCCTGCTGGTCACGCCGTCAAATCTGATTGCGATTGCACTGCCCGGACTGGCTCTGGCGTTCGGGATGATTGTCTTTGCCCGTCCGATCTCGGTCTGGATCAGCCTGCTGCCGTTTCGCAGCTTCACGGCGCGGGAGAAATGGTTCATTTCCTGGGTCGGCCTGCGCGGCGCCGTGCCGATTATTCTGGCGGTCTTTCCGATGATGGCCGGGCTGCCCAATGCCCAGCTGTATTTTAATCTGGCTTTCTTCGTGGTCATGGTCTCGCTGATCCTGCAGGGAGGCAGCCTGACCAAAGCCATGTCGCTGGCGAAAGTCGAACTGCCGCCTCGTCCTGAACCGGTGTCCCGCACCGGGGTAGAAGTGTTTCCCACCAGTGAGTGGGAGCTGTTTGTCTACAAAATGAAAGCGGACAAGTGGTGTATTGGTGAGCCATTGCGTAACTTGTCACTGCCGCTGGGCACCCGGATAGCGGCTGTGTTCCGCGAGCAGCAATTGCTGCACCCTTCGGGCAGTACCCGGCTGGAAGAGGGAGATACCCTGTGCGTGCTGGCGCAGGAGAAAGATCTGGAAGCCCTGAGTCAGTTGTTCAGCGAAGCCCCCGAGAAAGCCGAGCTGGCGCGTTTCTTTGGTGACTTTTTTCTCGATGCCGACGCCAGACTGGCGGACGTGGCGATTGCTTATGGTCTGGAACTGGGTGAAGTCAATCCGGCCATGACGCTCAAGGATCTGGTGACTGAACATCTGGGTACCAATCAGGTACTCGGGGATAACTTTGAATGGAATGGCCTGTATTGGGTGGTGGCGGATATCGCCAACTGGCAGGTCACTAAGGTGGGTTTACGCCTGCCAGAAGACGATCAGGCACAGGATGATGAGTGAGCAATCACTCACTCATCACTGAGTTCATTGAGCAGAATCACCGCCTGAGTGCGGTTTTTGACCCCGAGTTTGCGGAAAATGGCCGTCATGTGTGCCTTGATGGTGGCTTCGGAGACATTGAGTTCATAGGCGATCTGCTTGTTGAGCAGACCATCGGACAGCATGCACAGCACTTTGTATTGTTGCGGTGTCAGGGTGGCGATGCGGGCCGCCAGTGCATCCAGCTCGGGGTTGTCTTCATCATCACCGATACCCGGCGGGAAGTAAGGTTCGCCGTCCAGCACCTGATTCAGGGCGCTGATCAGCTCTCGCATATCGCTGGATTTGGGAATAAAGCCAAAAGCGCCGTGATGACGGACCTGGCGGATGACGGATGCCTCTTCATTGGCAGAGACCACCACGACCGGCAGTTCCGGGTGCTGGGCGCGAAGCTGGATCAGACCGGACATGCCATTGGCACCCGGCATTTTTAAATCCAGCAGCAAGAGATCAACATCCGGCTCTTTATCAAGCAGCTGTAACAGGGTATCGAGAGAATCTGCTTCCAGCAGATTGGCCTTGCTGACCGCCATGTGCACTGACTGAAACAGGGCGTTTCGAAACAGTGGGTGATCATCGGCAATGACTATAGTGTACTGAGCGTCCATGACATTAAGCTTCTTGTTTTTCCTAACGCTAGCATTGCTGAAATGCCAGATCAATTTGTTCACCGCCAAGATACGAACTGGATCCGTTCCCGTACCTATCTTGGGGGTATTTTATCCCGTCAGGGAATAGTTCCCGACTTACTGGCCGATCAGCTGGTTGGCTTTCAGGTGATCGAGAAAAGGCTCAGCTTCAACAAAGCCGGTCAGACGGGCTTTCGGCGCCTGTTCACCATCCGCATGCCAGAAATCCAGGGTCGGCAGGCCCAGCACATTCATTTTTTGCAGTAACTTGATGTCGTCCGGATTTGTGTCAGTGACATCGGCCTGTAACAGCACGAAGCGCTGTAATTCAGGTGCCACGCTGGCGTCATGGAAAGTGTACTTATCAAATTCTTTACAGGCGACACACCAGTCGGCGTAAAAATCCAGCATCACAGGCTTGCCTTCGGCTTTGGCCTGGGCCAGCGCCGTGGTCAGTTCCTCCATACCGGCCACGCGCTGAAAGCTGATCTGCGGCGCGTTCTGTGGTACGGCCTGCGGCTGAGTGCCGGTTAGTCCCTGATAGACAGGCAGCAGAGCGGCGAGCAGGCCGGTGATGGCAATGACACCGACCAGACTGCTGCGCCAGGAATGGCCCATGCCCTGTTTGACATGGTACAGCCAGCCGAAGGCGCCCAGCCCGAAGGCGGACCATAAATACGGCATCAGAGGCGCGGGCAGAATACGTTCCAGCAGGAACAGCGGCACAGCCAGCAGCACCAGGCCGAAGAAAACTTTCACGCTTTCCATCCAGGCCCCCGCTTTGGGCAGCAGGCGGTTGCCGAACAGGGCGACCAGAATCAGCGGGATGCCCATCCCGATTGCCAGTGCATACAGCGCGATGGCACCGGTCAGCAGATCACCGCTCTGGGCCACGTATATCAGGGCGCCAGACAAGGGCGCCGTGGTGCACGGCGAGCAAACCAGTCCGGAGATGGCGCCCATTGCAAATACGCCGCCGAGCTGGCCGCCTTTTTGCTGATTGCTGAGCTGATTGAGCCAGGTCTGCACCCCGGAAGGCAGTTGCAGCGAATAGAGGCCGAACATGGACAGGGCGAGCAGCACAAACAGCACGCTCAGGCCAATCAGGACATACGGGTGCTGCAGGGCAGCCTGAAACTGCATGCCCGCCGAAGCGACCACTAACCCCAGCAGGGTGTAAGTCAGTGCCATGCCCTGGACATAGGTGAAAGCCAGGGTGAATGTGCGCCCGCTGCTGAGCTGGCCGCGGCCCAACACGATACCGGTCAGGATCGGGTACATCGGCAGGACGCAGGGCGTGAACGCCAGTCCGATACCCAGCGCCAGAAACAGCAAAGGCGTCCACCACTGCTGCGCCAGATCGCTGGCCAGTTGATCCTGCTGGCTCAGCGGCGCACTGTTGCTGAGCTGTTGTCCGGCAGAACCCGTCGGGGTCATAGTCGCTGCCGCTGCCTGATTGTCAGTGCTTACTATCAAGTTGGCCTTGAACGGTTCTTGCCCTGCGAAAGGCGCACCAGAGTCAGAGGCTACGGCAAACAGTGGCACTTCGCGGGTTTCGGGCGGATAACAGAAGCCGGCCTTGGCGCAGCCCTGATAGCGAACGGTCAGGGTCGCATTGTCATTGGCCTGTGCAATGGGCACTGTGAGTGCCAGAGATTCAGGGTAGATCTGAACCTCGCCGAAAAACTCATCCTTGTAGGGTGTGCCTGCCGGCAGCCGGATATCGCCGATGCTGGTCCCGTTTGCTACCACGGAGAACTGATGCTGATAGAGGTAGTATCCCGGTTTGACCTGCCAGTCGAGCACCAGTTGATCGTCGCTTTGCGAAAAGTTAAAGGCAAACGCCTGATCAACGGGAACAAAACTGTTCTGACCCGATGAATTGGTCAGCCCGGGCAGAGAAAATTCGGCCCGCAGCGGCAGGCTGAGTATCAGCAGGCTGAAGACAAAGAAACGCGTAATCGGCAAGTGTCGCAGTATAGTCATCGGATTCGGGCTCGTTCAGTCTCGGGTCATCGGCTTGAAGATGGCGTCTTGATGTTGCCAATATACCCCATATGGGGGCAAAGTGTCAGACCCGAGAAATCAGGCTGAGTTTCATTGTCTGTGTTCTCAGGCAATTATAGCTCCCGGCAGGCTTGGCAAAGTGCAGTAACCACGGCTGGTTTGAGTGCTTTAGCCAAGGCCGCGGCAAAAAATCGATGCAGAAAGGTGATCCAGCTAAAAGCCTCTGCTGCTATGGTTGAAAATCAGGGCAATCTCGCCATCATAGGCGGCATCTTTGCGCTATGTGGCTGCAGCTCAGCTGCGGACGGTAGTTTCCTCATGAGTCGCCAGCCTGAATAAGGGGTGTTTGTGTTTCCGGTACTTTTGTTTTTATTTATCCTGGTTCCCATTATCGAGATCGCCCTGTTTGTGCAGGTTGGCGGTGTCATTGGTCTGTGGCCGACTCTGTTGCTTGTTCTGCTGACGGCCGTGGTCGGCGCCTCACTGGTGCGCAGCCAGGGCATTGCGACCCTGATGTCGGTACAGGACAGGCTGAATCAGGGAGAATTGCCCGCTCAGCAAATTGTGGAAGGTGTGATGCTGGCGGTCGCCGGTGTGCTGTTGCTGACACCGGGTTTTATGACAGACGCGATGGGGCTGGTGGTTTTACTGCCCGGACCGCGTGCCGCATTGGCAAAATATCTGATGACCAAAGTAAAAGTGCAGAGTATGCATCAGAGCGGCTTTGGCGGTGGCTTTGGTCCGCAAGGGCCGTTTTCTGGCCGTGACCCTTTCCAGCGCGATCAAAACGGGGATGTGTTTGACGGCGAATATGAGCGCAAAGACAAAGATGAGAAAGAGAAGAAAGACCACTCAGATGATGATGATCAGCACCGGCTACACTGAGTGATTTGTTAGATTATTGATTTAATGAAATAAACGTCATTCCCGCGCAACTGTCAGCGGCAGCTATCGCGATCGTGAAGGCGAGCTGGCTTCCTGTTGGTGCCCTGAGCTGACATGTTGCCGGTGCAGCCTGCGCGCATACCCCAGTGCCGCCAGGCCACACAGCCCGTTGGCCACGGCGATCCCGGTAAATAACCCTTCAGTTCCATTGAGCCAGCTGCCAATCCAGGCTGCCGGCAGCAGCAAGCCGAACAGACGGCTCAGATTCCACAGCAGTGCCTGAACCGACAGATGCATGGCATTCAGCGCATTGATCAATTGCATGCACACGGCCAGCAAGCCATAGCTGGCCGGGACCAGGATCAGGTAATGCCACAGCTGGGTCTGCACCGCTTCATCCTGACTGAACATAAGTGAGATGGGCCAGCTCAGCGGCACCATCATCACAAACACCAGTAACTGAAAGCCCAGGGCAAATTTCATGGCCGTGAACAGGGCATCGAAGGCCCGTCTGGGCTGTTTTGCGCCAAAATTCTGCGCCATGAAAGGCATCAGGGCCGAGCTCAGGGCGAACATGACCAGCATCAGCAGAGACTCCACCCGCATCGCTGCGCCATAGGCGGCGACCGAGGCGGTGCCCTGGCTGGCCAGCAGGACCATCACCAGCGCATTGGATAAAGGCGCCAGGGCGTTGGACAGCCCGGCCGGGGTCCCGATGTGCAGTATCTGTCGCCAGTCAGCAAAGATCAGCCGCAGATCCGGGACCGCCAGCAGCTTTTCGCGCACAATCAGTATCCGTAACGACCAGACGAACGCAACCGCCCAACTGACGCCGCTGGAAATGGCTGCGCCGCGCACACCCAACTCGGGAAAAGGGCCGTAGCCAAAAATCAGCAGGGGATCGAGCACGCCGTTGATCACTCCGGCCAGCATCATGATTTTCGCCGGCGATTTCGCATCGCCTGTGGCCCGGATCGCACTGTTACCGGCCATGGGAATGACCAGCAGCGGGATCGCCAGATACCAGACTTGCATATAGTCACGAATCATCGGCAGCAGGCTGTCTTCGGCGCCTAACAGGCGAAACAGCGGATTGATGGTCAGCAGCCCGGCGATCACAGCAATGATCACTAACAATAGCGCCAGCAGCAGGCCGTGACTGGAGACTCTGGCCGCCGCCTGGCTGCTGCCGCTGCCCAACAGACGGCCAATGCAGGCGGACAAACCGACGCCGACCCCCATGGTAATGGAGTTGAGGGCAAACGTGACCGGGAAGGTGAAACTGACCGCCGCCAGTGCCTGGGTGCCCAGCAGTGAAATGAAGAAAGTATCGACCAGATTAAACATCAGGATAGCGACCATGCCAAACACCATAGGAATGGTCAGACGCCGCAGGACTTCCGGAATCGGATCGGACAGTAAACCGTGTTTATCAGGGCGAACAGTTTGGGTCATAAGGCTCTCTGGTCTGTCTTTGCCAGCACACCCTAATGCAAAGAATGTGATCGGGCAAAAAATCTGGCACAAAAAGTAAAAAAATTAACGTCAGGACTTGGGTTCCAGAAAAATGACCCAACATGTCTAAGTATCAGTTTTCGCGGGATGGAACCAAACACCGTCCTGCATTCTAACAACCCATAGATATTACCAAAATCAGGAGAGACGACCCGATGAATATTCGTCCTTTACATGACCGAGTGATCGTTGAGCGCCAGGAAGTTGAATCAAAATCTGCTGGTGGCATCGTTCTGACTGGTTCTGCTGCAGAAAAATCGACCCGCGGTACAGTGTTGGCTGTAGGCAAGGGCCGCATTCTGGAGAATGGTTCTGTGCAGCCGTTGGACGTGAAGGTTGGCGACAGCGTGATTTTCGCTGAAGGTTATGCCACCAAGTCTGAGAAGATCGACGGTAAAGAAGTTCTCATCATGTCTGAAAATGACATCTTGGCAATCGTTGAATAATCCATTCACTTTGAATTAAGAATTAAGAAAGGAAGATAAACATGGCTGCTAAAGACGTAAAATTCGGTAACGATGCTCGCGTAAAAATGCTGGAAGGTGTCAACGTTCTGGCCGATGCCGTAAAAGTCACCCTGGGCCCGAAAGGCCGTAACGTTGTGCTGGATAAATCATTCGGTGCGCCGGTTATCACGAAAGATGGTGTGTCTGTTGCGCGTGAAATTGAACTGGAAGACAAATTCCAGAACATGGGCGCACAAATGGTGAAAGAAGTCGCTTCTCAGGCCAATGATGCGGCGGGCGACGGTACCACAACAGCCACAGTGCTGGCTCAGGCGATCATCACCGAAGGTTTGAAAGCGGTCGCAGCGGGCATGAACCCGATGGATCTGAAGCGCGGTATCGATAAAGCCGTGATTGCGGCGGTAGAAGAGCTGAAAGCGCTGTCTTCTCCTTGTGCAGACAGCAAAGCGATCGCACAGGTTGGTACGATTTCTGCCAACTCCGATTCTACCGTGGGTAACATCATCGCTGAAGCGATGGAAAAAGTCGGTCGTGACGGCGTGATCACCGTTGAAGAAGGTCAGGCGCTGCATGACGAGCTGGACGTGGTTGAAGGGATGCAGTTCGACCGTGGCTACCTGTCACCTTACTTCATCAACAACCAGGAAGCGGGCAGCGTTGAGCTGGAAAGTCCGTTTATCCTGCTGGTCGACAAGAAAATCTCCAACATCCGTGAACTGCTGCCAACACTGGAAGCGGTTGCGAAAGCCTCTCGCCCACTGCTGATCATCGCAGAAGATGTGGAAGGCGAAGCACTGGCGACGCTGGTAGTAAACAACATGCGTGGCATCGTGAAAGTTGCAGCGGTGAAAGCCCCTGGCTTTGGCGATCGCCGTAAAGCCATGCTGCAGGACATCGCGGTACTGACTGCTGGTACTGTGATTTCTGAAGAAATCGGCATGGAACTGGATAAAGTGACGCTGGAAGATCTGGGTCAGGCCAAGCGTATCTCTATCACCAAAGAAAATACCACCATCATTGATGGTCACGGTGAAGAAGTGGCAATCCAGGGTCGTGTGACTCAGATCCGTCAGCAAATCGAAGACGCAACCTCAGACTACGACAAAGAGAAACTGCAAGAGCGTGTAGCTAAACTGGCTGGCGGTGTTGCTGTGATCAAAGTTGGCGCGGCAACTGAAGTTGAAATGAAAGAGAAGAAAGACCGCGTTGAAGATGCCCTGCACGCAACCCGTGCTGCGGTTGAAGAAGGCGTGGTTGCCGGTGGTGGTGTTGCCCTGATCCGTGCGGCCTCTAAAGTGGCTGGTCTGACTGGCGACAACGAAGAGCAAACGGTCGGTATCCGTGTTGCACTGCGTGCCATGGAAGCGCCTATCCGTCAAATCACCCGTAACGCCGGCGACGAAGAATCTGTTGTGGCGAACGAAGTGAAGAACGGCGAAGGTAACTACGGTTACAACGCGGCCACTGGCGAGTACGGCGACATGCTGGAAATGGGTATCCTGGATCCAACCAAAGTGACGCGCTCTGCGCTGCAGTTCGCTGCTTCTGTTGCGGGTCTGATGATCACCACCGAAGCCATGGTCACTGAGCTGCCTAAAGCTGACGCGCCTGATATGAGCGCGGCCATGGGCGGCATGGGTGGTATGGGCGGCATGATGTAATCAGCCCCGTCACCTGTAATGAATCTGAAAACCCGCCGCAAGGCGGGTTTTTTGTTTCTGGCATCCGCAGGCTTACCTCATGACAGCATATGCGTACACTGTCAGTTTGACTCATGAGAGTGATAGTCAAATCACCCGCCTGTAACCATGCTGACTATCAGCACATGTTTATTATCATCTATGTTGCATATTTGGTATTCAGTTGTATCTTTGCCCTCAGGGTTTGATTAAGACTCAGTGTTTTCAACTGTCACATTTCAGAGGAATCGTTATGTTGAAACACACTTTGGCCTTGTTCATGGCCGGCTGTGTTCTGGGTACCACCAGCAGCCATGCCGGTGATGCCGAGCAAAGCTTTATTGACCAATACCATCTGGATGCTCAGATCCATCAGATCCCGGGCGATCAGATGCTGTCTGACGAGCGTCTCAGTGACATGTTCCGGGCGCAGTCGAGAAGCATGACCATCTGCCGGGGTGACTTCATTCCAGACGGCTATGTCATCACCGGCACCTCAGTGAATTTCGATTGCGGCAGCTGGCAACACAGCGACAATGCCTATATTCTGACCGTAGCACCGAAGAGCGGTGCATTGTTCAACACCTGCGCCGGATATCACAGCCGGGTGTACGACGGCTTTGTGATTATCGCCAACATCTACAATCCGGCCTGTAATTTTGGCTCGGGTAACTCAGTCAACGGCAGTACGCAGGTGTATGCCGATAAGTACAGGCCCAGTTTCACTGTGTGTGCCAACTCGCCGATTCCCGCCAACTACATCCGCGGCAGACACCATTTTTCTACCAGTTGCCGGGTTGGCATTGGTATGGCCAATAATGCCTATGAGATCACCCGCCAGTAACGCTTCCGGTTGCTGTAGTGGCTGCTCAGCCCGGCCTTCTGGTTCGGGCTTTTTGATGCTGGTCACTTTTCTTTTTCTCTTCTCTTTTTTCACTGTTTCATCTCATGGTTAGCACAGGACAGCCCTGTCATGGCTGCTGCGCTGATTTATCTCCTCAGGGTATAGTTGTAATTCTATTTATCAATAAAAGAAACCAGGATGAATTATTAAAGATTTAATTTTTTAGTTCATTGTCAGTACATTTTTGATATGCGATTGATTAATTTAAATTCAGGCCGTTTTCATTCTATTTAATGATAGTGTTTATTTTCTTTTGATCTCCTTTTTCGCTGATATTTCGTTTTGAGCTCAACTTTTCGTCAATGATTTTGTGTTATTCAAGTTGTTGTTTTTGGTTGGTTTTTGTTCTTGATTTATCTATCTTTTAATTTTTTGGTTAATAGCTTTATATTTTTTTCAATTTTATTTTTATCTGCCTTGTCTATGATGAATTCCAACAAGCAACGAGACATTTATGAATCACTTTATTTACTTAAATTAAGGAATGTAACAATGAACAAGGCAATCAAGGTTGGTATTCATCGCATCGAATTTAGCACGACAGAGAATTACCTGACGCTGGAAAAACTGGCCGAAGCCCATCAGATCGACCCTGCGAAATACCTGCATGGTATAGGTCAGTCTAAGATGGCGGTGCCGGCGCCGGATGAAGACACCATCTCCATTGCGGCGAATGCGGCGCAGGCAGTGCTGAACGCTATGACTCCCGAAGCAGTGAAAACCATTTCGACGCTCATTTTTGCCACGGAAACGGGGGTGGACCAGTCCAAGTCGGGTGCCGCTTATCTGATGGGCTTGATTGACATTCATCCTAACTGCCGGGCGTTTGAAGTGAAGCAAGCCTGTTACGGCGGCACGGCCGGCCTGCAGATGGCTTGCGATATGGTGCGCGCCCGTCCGGAAGAATCTGTCCTGGTTGTGGCCTGCGACATTGCCCGCTACCAGCAAAACACGCCGGGTGAGTGCACACAGGGTGCCGGTGCGGTGGCGATGCTGATTACGGCTGACCCGGACATCATTGAGATTGATGCTGAACGTGGCTGTTACAGTGCAGACATCATGGACTTCTGGCGTCCGAACCAGTTCAAACATGCCCTGGTGGACGGCGAGTTGTCGAAAGATGCCTATCTCAATGTGATGACAAGCAGTTATCAAGGCTATCTGGCCAACGGCGGTCAGCCCCTGGATCAGCTCGAATGGCTCTGCTTCCACCAGCCATTCACGAAGATGGCCAAAAAAGCTTTTGAGCACCTCAGCGCCCAGTATCCCGAGCAGATGGCGGGTAAAACCGAGGCCGCTTACAGCATCAGCCAGCAATACGGCCGTGAAATCGGCAATACCTACACCGCCAGCCTCTACATCGGCCTGCTGTCTCTGCTGGATAACGCAGAGCAGGATCTGACGGGGCAGACCATCGGCTTCTTCAGCTACGGCTCAGGCGCAGTCGGTGAATTCTTCTCGGGCACGGTGAATAAGAATTACCGCAACGCCATCAATACCCTGGCGAATCAGCAAAAACTGGCTGCGCGCACCGCACTCAGCTATGACACCTATTGCCAGTATATGTACCAGCTGCGCGATTACGATCAGGCCAATATTCGCTATAACCCGACGTCCGGCTCGAACTTCAGGCTGGCCGCGATTCACGACAACAAGCGTGTCTATGAACGTGTGCTTGAGCCCATGAGCAAAGCGGCTTAAGGCCAAAGCGCGACTTTGAATATCAAACCAATCTCATCAATTGTTTCATAAGGAAGAGTAACATGTGCGGCTTTGTAACGGTTTATAGTGCGAATCCTCTGAATCAGATTCAACCTGCTCAGATTGAGCAGGGTCTGAAATCCATCATTCACCGCGGTCCCGATGAGGGACGGGTCTGGCAGTCCAATGATCAGCGCATGATTATGGGCCATACCCGGCTGAGCATTATCGGTCTGGATAACGGTATTCAGCCGATTCACAGTACCGATGGTGCCCTGCACATTGTGGTGAATGGCGAATTTTATGACTTTGAGAAAATCCGCTATGAGCTGACCCGTCAGGGCTGCAAGTTTGTGACCCAGTCGGACAGCGAAATCGCGCTGCACCTGTATCAGCTGTACGGCACCAAAGGGCTGGAAAAACTGCGGGGTGAGTTTGCTCTGGTGCTGTTTGACCAGCGCCAGAACCTGGTGATTGCGATGCGTGACCGAGCCGGGGTGAAACCTTTGTTCGTGGCCGAAGATCAGGGTCGTTATTATTTTGCCTCTGAAATCAAAGCCATCATTGATTCCGGTGTCCGCGCTGTCTGGGATGAGGCGTCCTATAACACCCGCGCGTTTTACCTCAAGAATAATACCCTGTTCCAGAATGTGCAGTCGGTGCCGGCCGGGCACATGATGACCCTGACGCCGTCCGGGGTGACCCAGCAATGCTACTGGGATATCGACTACCCGGATGCGGACACGCTCAATGCCAGCACCCTGTCTGATGCCGATGCCATTCAGCAGGTGCACGATGCCATTGAAGAGTCGGTGAAGCTGCGCCTGAGAGCGGATGTTCCGATTGGCGTATACCTGAGCGGCGGGGTGGATTCCTCGGCCATTCTGGGGATGGCGACGCAGCTGGCGGGCAAGCCGTTTGATGCCTATAACCTGTCGTTTGGTGAAATGGAAGATTACGACGAAAACCGGTTTGCCCGCCTGGCGGCGGAGAAGAACGGTGCCCGCTTCCATACGGTGCCTGTAACGCAAAAAGATCTGGCCGACAATTTTGAAAAAGCCGTCTGGCATAACGAGACTCCGTTTTTTAATGCCCACGGCGTGGCGAAATATATCCTCAGCGGCATCGTGCAGGATGCCGGGAACAAAGTGGTGCTGACCGGGGAAGGGGCGGACGAAGTCTTTGGCGGCTACCCGCACTTCAAGCGCGATATGGCGCTGTTTAACACCCAGGGCCAGAACCCGGACGATGTTCAGGCCATCTTACAGAAAATGAAGGCCAATCAGGCGGGCTATACCCAGCAAGGGATGCCGGCGGATGTTGCGTGGCTGACGCAGCAGCTGGGGCACGGCGTCTCCTGGCTGGATAATCAGGCGGGCTGGTTCAAAGAGCTGCAGAACGTCTATGCCGACAGCCAGATTGAGCGGTTTGGTGATGTCGAACCCTACCGTATCTTCTTCAACCAGCTTGATCACCGCAAGCTGGCCGGGATCGACCCGGTGCACCGCTCTATGTATCTGTGGGCCAAGTCTTTCCTGCCGAACTTTGTGCTGACCACCCTGGGTGACCGGATGGAAATGGCCCACAGTGTCGAAGGGCGTGTGCCTCTGCTGGACCACCGGGTGATGGAGCTGGCGGCGAAATTGCCTGTGCACCTGAAAGTGCGCGGGAATACCGAAAAATTTGTGTTTCGTGAGGCCATGAAACCTTACCTGCCTGAAGAACTGTACAAGCGCAAAAAGCATTACTTCCGTGCCCCGCCTTCCACACTGATGCAGCAGGGACCACTGTTTGAACTGGTGAACGACACCCTGAACTCGTCCAGCCTGGATGCACTGCCTTTCTTCGACAGCAAGAAAGTCCGCCGCCTGCTGGCAGAGATGCCGAAAATGTCCCCTCAGCGTCTGGCACTGCTCGACCCGATGCTGATGGAGCTGACCAGCCTGTGCATTTTGCAGCGTAAGTTCAACCTGGCATCGACACCGTCTGTGTATAAGGAAGCGGCATAATGAAGATCGGAATTGTTGGCGCAGGATTGAACGGACTGGCCTGCGCGCTGCTGCTGAAAAAGTTCGGTCATGAGGTCACTGTGTTTGAGCGCAGCGAACAACCGCGAGATTCCGGCACAGGGATTTATGTCTGGCCGCAAGGGGTGCAGATCCTGCGTTTCATTCTCAATGACAACAGCTTTCTCAATGAAGGACAGCCGATAGATTCGCTGGTGACCCTGGATCGCCACGGCAAAGAAGTGCACCGCCAGCTGGTTCAAATGCCGGGGCATGATTTTCCGGCACCGGCTGTGATGTTTGAGCGCCAGCGTCTGTTCAATCTGCTCAAACAGGAGCTGGGCCCGGACGACATCCGCTACGGGGCAGCTTGTACCCAAGTGATCAACACTCGCGAAGAGGCAAAAATTGAAATCAACCACAGTGAGTATGCCTCTTTCGATTTGGTTGTCGGCACCGATGGCATCTCATCCAAGGTGAGGGAATATGTCTGCGACAGCCAGCCGCATTACACCGGGGTGATCGCTTCCCGGGGTGTGACCTGCTTTGACTGCGACATTCTGGAAGAGAATGCGTGCCAGATTTTCGCCCATGATCAGGCCCGGCTGGTGACTTACCCGCTCGATAACAGCACCCGTTTCCGTTACTGGTTCGTGGCGTACCAGCACGACCAGAACCAGCCCACGCTGGACAGAAGCGAGATGGCGCAGCGCCTGGAAGGACTGCCGGCGCCGCTGCTGGAGATGATCGAAAACACGCGGGAAGACAACATCCTGACCCTGCCGCTCAACGCCATCACACCGGGTCACCAATGGTACAACGGCCGTTGTGTGCTGCTGGGTGACAGTATTCACGGCATGTTACCGACCCTGGGTTACGGGCTGACCCTGGGGCTGGAAAACTGCTTCATGCTGGCTCAGGCACTGAACGGCAGCTGTTTTGATGACATTCAACCGGCACTCAAGCGCTACCAGACCCGGGTGGCACAGCGTTCCTGCCAGTTAATCGAGGTGATGGAGCAACTGACAGATTTGTTTTATTTCCAGAAAGAAACCGTGCAAAAACAGCAGCGTCTCGGCGAGGTGATGGGACGCTTTCACGAACTGGCCCGAACAACGGCATTTTAACATGATGATGAATCAATCTTTTGTCACTGAACTCAACCGCTTTGCGGACCAAGACATCAAGCCGTTTATCGGGCAATGGGAAGCAGCAGGCGAGTACCCGCAGGCGTTGCACAGTATGGCGGGCAACGAAGGGATCTTGCGGTTAGGCCATCACGACAGAGACCGCCTGTTTCGCGATACCGACAGTGCCGTGGCGCTGGTGGAAACCCTGACCGCCAGCGGCAGCCAGGGCCTGGCCATGGGGCTGGCGTCCTATCTGGTGAGCTTAAGTGCGCTGCACCAGCATAACGATGGCCGGTTTGATGCCGTGATTGAACAGGTCCTTGACGGCGATGCCACCATTTCGCTGGCGATTACCGAGCCTCAGGCCGGGTCGGATATTGCTGCGATCACCACGCAGGCGCTGCCGTCAGCGCATTCGGATGCATTCCTGCTGACGGGAGAGAAAAGCTATATCTGTGGCGGTCTGCATGCGAACTACTTTGTGGTGCTGGCAAAGTACGGCGATCGTGAAACCGGCCAGCAGGAAATGGGGCTGTTTCTGGTCGACAGAGAGCCCGGGACTGTGTCCGGAACACGTATTCCCACGCTGGGCTGGCAGTGCCTGGATGTGTCGACCGTCAGGCTGGAGATGGCCAGAGGACGGCTGATCGCCGGCAGTCAGGCCTGCTTCGGCACGCTGAAGATGATGCTGAAAAAGGAGCGGGTCAATCTGGCCGTGATGGCACACAGCGATGCCAGAAGCCTGCTGGACGACAGCCTGATTTTTGCCCACAAACGCCAGGTGCACGGCGCGCCGCTGCATAACAAGCAGGCCATATTGCACCATCTGGCTGACATGCAACTGCAGATTTCAGCCACCGGCGCTCTGGTTGCACAAAGTGTGGCTGCGCTGAAAGCAGGGCTTCTGACCGATGAGGCCGCCTGTGTCACCAAGGTCAATGCCACCCGCGCTCTGGATCAGGTGTCCAGCCTGGCCGTGCAGATCTTCGGTGCCCGGGGCTGTGAAAAGGGGTATCTGCCGGAACGGGTCTTTCGCGACGCCAAAATCCTCTCGCTGGGCGGCGGCACCACGGAAGTGTTACAGAACATCATCGGTAAATCATTGATCCATTCTCTGACGAAATAGGAAGAACCATGACTTATTCTGCACAATCGGCGCCATTGAGTGCCTATTCTCAGCTGTTGACTGAAGCGTTAATTAATCATAACTACCAGCAGTTCTGCGGCATAGAGGTGGTCGAACAGACCCCGGAGTACTGCAAAACGCGGCTGACGGTGACGGAACAGATAGATAACCTGAGCCAGACCCTGCACGGCGGGGTGATCTACTCCATGATGGATGTCACCAGCATGCTGGCGACCATCGCCACTCTGGAGGACGGCGAGTACGCCATCACCAATAATTTTTCGGCCAATCTCATGTCAGCGACACAGCGCGGTGAAACGGTCGAGTTTGAAGCCCGCATTACCCGCAATGGCCGCAACCTGCTGTTCAGCCAATGCGAGGCTTACAAAGTGAACGCATCCGGCGCGCGCAGTTTGATAGCTACGGCTCAGCTCAGTAAGTTCAAGCGTCGCCAGGCGCTGAATACGACAGCAGAGGTGGCGGCATGAAGCAGGGCATCAGATCTCTCAGTATGATGATAGGCGGGTTGGCGCTGTGTTTCAGTGCCGGCACTGCCACCGCCCAGTCGGCCCCCTCAAATCGCCTTCCATTGGCGTGATCCAGCTGATCGACCCGCTGGACAGGCCGAAAGACGGTTTTTGTCTGGATGTGATTGGCTACAGCCCCTATGAGCGGCTGGATCTGCCCCTGATTGCCCATAACTGCAAAAACGGCTTATTCAGGGATCAGGCGATGTCGTTGCTCAAAAGCGGTGAAATTTTTCTGCCGGCCTATCAAAAGTGCCTCACGGCTATTGCGCCCCATACTCAGGCGCTGCCGGGCACTGCACTGATGGCGCGAGATTGCGGCGAACATTCCGACTTCTTGCAGGCGCAGCCTTTGCAGAAATTTCAGTGGAGCAGCGAAGGGGAGATCCGGCTGACAGGCTCAGAGCTGTGTCTCGCGGTGGGAGAGCGATCCGATCAGACGTCCTCTCCGCTGCATCGCTGGCGGGCACTGTCGCTGCAGTCCTGTCAGCTCAAAGACACCCGGCTGGCCCGCTGGCAGTTTATCGACAAATCATGAGGCGGCTCCCCCCGGTTGTTGCTTGTCTGATTTTCTATCTTTCTTTTTATCTGATTTCCTTCCTCCGGGCTGGCCTTGCAGCCAGTTGCTGCGTCAGCCCGACCGCGTCTTTTGTCCGACATATTCTGCCGCCACAATGCCCGCCTGAATGGCCGCCATTCAAATAGGGACGGTTACAAGTCCGTCTGACCGCTTGTTCGCTTGTTCCTGTCCGCTTGTCCGTTGGGCATTTTGGCTGTTTGCCGGGAACGCGCGGGTCACCGAGCTGAATCGGCCTGATTGCCCGGCGGCTGAGCACTGCTTTTTTCAGCCTACAAGCCGGGTAAGCACTTTTTTAGCTTTCTTTTCGCGCTCATTACGATCCGTATTGATTTTATATTTATTTAAAAATCAATCACTTATGGTGTTGTTTGAATTAATTCGATACCAATGCGCCACTCTTTTCAATTTTTTTATCAGGCGGGGGCTCCTACTATCAGTCTCGAGGTTCACGAACAGCAAGCAATGCCTGGCCAGGCTTTAGAGAAGAATTAGCAAATTAACCGAAAAGGAAACCAAGCTATGTCTAAAGTAACGATTGAATTTTTTCATGATGCCGTCTGCGGCTGGTGTTATGTCCTGAGCCCACGGCTGCGCAAGCTGGTTGAACGTGCCGATGTCGAAGTCAAACAGCGCTGCTTTGTTCTGCAACGCAATGATGAGGAAATGGTCCAGCGCTTTGGCTCTCTGGCGGCAGCCAAGTCCGAAATTCTCAACCACTGGGTTGCCTGCCAGCAAAGAGCAGATGATCCGACCCGCTTTAATATTGAAGGCATGCGCGCTCAGCCATTTTCCTACCCGAGCGGTTATCTGGCGGCACTGGGTGCCAAAGCAGCCGAGTTGCTTGGTAATTCCGACACCCACTGGGATTACTTCGATGAAATTCAGCGCCTGCACCTGAAAGTGAACGACAACATTGGCGATCGTGACGTCATCATCGCCGCTGCAGGCAATATCGGCCTGGATACGGCAGCCTTTACCCAGGCGCTGGACAGCGATGAAGTCCGCCAGGCGGTAGAAGCCGATCTCAAACGGGCCAGAGAGTTTAACCTGCGCAGTATTCCAAGCCTGATTATCAACGGCGAGCATGTGGTGACCGACACCCTGACCAACGAACAAATCGAGCAGCTGTTTTTGCAATAACCTGAGATGCCGTCCGGATAACCGGAAAACATGACAAATTTCTGATTACATTGAAGTGAGATAAGACAATGACGACAAAAGTACTGGTTCTTTATTATTCAAGCTATGGACATGTTGAAACAATGGCGCACGCAGTGGCAGAAGGGGCCAAGAGCGTCAGTGATGTGCAGGTCGATTTAAAGCGCGTCCCTGAACTGGTGCCGGAAGAGATTGCCAAGCAATCCGGTATTCAGCTCAATCAGCAGGCCCCGATTGCCGAGCCTGGCGAACTGGCCAATTACGATGCGATTATCTTTGGTACGCCAACCCGCTTCGGTAACATGGCGGCCCAGATGCGCAACTTCCTCGACCAGACCGGCGGTTTATGGTTTGAGAAGAAGCTGGTTGGCAAGGTCGGCAGCGTATTCACCTCAACCGGCACAGGCGGCGGCAATGAAACCACCTTGCAGTCATTCCATACCACTTTGTTCCACCATGGGATGGTGGTGGTGGGTCTGCCTTACACAGCCTCTGAGCTGACCGACCTGTCGGAAGTCAAAGGTGGTTCTCCGCTGGGTGCGGCCTGTATCGCAGGGGGTGACGGCTCACGTCAGCCATCGTCCAAAGAATTGTCAATGGCACAATTCCAAGGCCAGCATGTGGCTCAGCTGGCCAAGAAACTCAGCCAGTAATCTTAACTGACCCAGGATGGCGGCCGCTTGTCAAAAAAGGCGGCCAGCCCCTCCTGCCCCTCCTCAGAGACGCGAATATCGGCAATGCGCTGCGCCGTATCCGCAATCAGTTCGGCATCAATCGATCGGCCGGACACATCGGCAATCAACTGTTTGGCTGCTATCAAAGCCTGAGGTGAATTCTTCAGGATCTGATCCAGCAACTGCTCAGCCACCAGCTCAGGGTCATCGCTGATCTGGTGAATCAGGCCCAGACGCAGGGCATCCTCAGCGTGAAACACTTCAGCAGTCAGAAAATAGCGACGGGCCTGCGATTCCCCCATGGCTCTGATCACATAGGGACTGATCACTGCCGGAATCAGGCCCAGTTTTACTTCACTGAGACAAAAAGCAGCATTGGTGGTGGCAATCACAATATCGCTACAGGCGATTAATCCCAGTGCGCCGCCGTAGGCTGCTCCCTGTACCAGCGTGATCACCGGCATCGGGGCGCAATTGAGCTCACTCATCAGGGCCGCGAGCTGTGCGGAGTCTGCCAGATTCTCTTCCCGCGAGTTGCCGGCCATTGATTTCATCCAGGCGAGATCCGCGCCGGCTGAAAAATGTTTGCCGCGGCTGGATAACACAATGGCTTTCGCTTTTTCCTGCCGGGCCCGCTCAATCAGGGTGATTAAGTCGGCAATCACCTGATCATTCAGGGCATTGTGGACCTGTTCGCGGTTCAGCCGGATGCGGGCACAGCCACGGTGGTCAAGATTATACTCAATACTCATGTTTTCTCCCTTCCATGATGTTTTTCTTTCTATGTCTGGCCGGTATCAGATGCTGTGGCTGCATAGATCGAGTTCACAATTTCATTTTTATTCATTGTGTTGCTAATCATTAAGTTGCACTATAACGCAACTTTCAGTCAATGGTCAGCTTGTGTTCAGCAAAAAAAAGCATATTGAGAGTGTGTAGTCAGAGGGATATCTATCATGTCAGCGCGCGTAACCTTAGAAATGTGGCGGGCTTTTATTGCGATTGCCGAGCAGGGCAGTGCGATGAAAGCGGCCCAGAAACTGAATAAAAGCCAGTCGGCCGTGTGTCACAGCATTAAGAAAATGGAGTCCTTGCTGGGGCACTCCCTGTTTATCGTCGAAGGCAGAAAATCCACCTTAACGGATCTGGGGCACAGTCTGTTGCCGCGGGCCCAAAGTTTACATAACAATGCTACCCAGATTGAAGCGCTGGCTTCGAAGTACCAGGGCCAGCTGATGACAGAAATCAATGTCGCGGTTGATGTCCTGCTGCCGTTCGATTTTATCCAGAGCGTGTTTGAACGCTTTTATCAGGCCTATCCCACGGTGTCGATACGGGTATTTGAAACCTCGTTATCCGGGGCCGGGCAGTTGATGGAGTCAGGCAGTGTGTCGCTGGCCATTGCCGGCCGTTTGCCCAAAGAAACCGTGCTGGAACCTTTAGCGGAAATTGAGCTGCTCTGCGTCTGTGCCCCTTCGTTTCCGCTGGCCACTGAAACCCAGGTATTTCAGCCGGAACTCAAACGTTACCGCCAGGTGGTGATCCGTGATTCGGGCAATCAGAATGTGGACAGCGGCTGGCTCGGATCCCACCAGCGACTGACGGTCAGCAGCCTGACGGCCGCGATGGCGTCGGTTGAGCAGGGACTGGGGTTCGGCTGGTTACCCGCGCACAGTATTGCCGATAAGCTGGAGGACGGTGATTTGGTGCCGGTGGATCTGACCAAGGGCAAAAGCCGGGTGGTCAGGTTGCAGCTGGGAATGAGTCCGGATCAGGCGCATGTGGGGGAAGTGAACACTCTGTTCGAGCTGTTCAGCAATCTGAAAACCCGGATTGAATCCCCACCGAGTCCCGCCCTGGTGTGAGACATCATCAATTAAGCATCTCAGGCTGACGTGCAAACGTCGGCTTTTTTATTGTCTTAATAGTCAGGAACGCATAGAAATCAGCCAATAAGTTATGCACTATGGAGGGATGAGAGACTAAGGAAAGTTGATATGCATATTCAGGATTTAAAACACCACACCGAGTCGGCCTCGCTGTCTATCGAAAGCTGGCACATTGAACCGGGCCAGCACTGGGGCATCTTTTCCACCCACAGCCATGCCGCGTCGCTGCTGGTGAGAATTTTCAGTGGCGAGCTGACGCCGGAGCAAGGCCGGATCCATGGCCTGCCGCAATCTGTGGCCTGTATTTCACTGCATGAACAGCAACGACTGCTGGATCTGGAACTGGACAAAGACGAGACCGATTTTACCGACAGCATCGACTACGGCACCAGGGTCGAAGATCTGGTGATGGAAGCCGGGTGCAGTGCTGCCGAGCTGGAGGCGCTGCTGGAAAAGACAGATCTCCTCCACCTCAGGCAGCGGGGATTTCGCCAGTTATCTACCGGTGAGACCCGCAGGGTGATGCTGGCCCGCGCGCTGGCAGTACAGCCGGCGTTGCTGATTTTAGATGAGCCCTACGCCGGGCTGGATGTGCCGCATCGCCAGGCCTTGTCGCTGCTGCTCGATGAACTGTCACAACAGATGCAATTACTGATAGTGACATCCCGGGAAGATGAGCTGCCGCCTTTTATCAGTCATGTCGCTTTGTTTGACGAGAAGCAACTGTCGCAGGTACTCAGCCGTGAAGCCTGGCTGTCGCACCCGGTCATGGCGCAGATGAAAGCCTTGTCCGAGCAAAAAAGTGACGCCATGCTGGCCTTATTACAAGCGCATCAGGCGGCGCATGATTACCCAAACCCCCTGGTCTCAATGCGGAATGTCAAAGTGGAATACGTGGGGGCCAGGATTTTCTCCGGTGTGAACTGGCAGATAGAGCAAGGCCAGCATTGGCAGGTCCGCGGCCCGAACGGGTGCGGCAAAAGTACTTTGCTGGGACTGGTGCTGGGCGATCATCCGCAGTGCTACAGCAACGATGTGACCGTATTGGGCATGAAGCGCGGCAGTGGCGAAACTATCTGGGACGTGAAAAAACATATCGGTGTGGTTTCTTCGGCCTTGCATCTGCAGTACCGCGTCGGCTGTCCGGCGCTGGATGTGCTGTTGTCAGGGTTTTACGACTCCATCGGCTTATATCAGCAGCCGAGTAAGCGCGAAGTCCAGCTGGCCCGTGAGTGGCTGGGGCTGCTTGAAATGGCGGCGTTTGAAAAAGTCAGCTTCCGGGAACTCGACTATGGTCAGCAAAGATTGCTGCTGATTGGCCGTGCTCTGATCAAACAACCGGCTTTGCTGATATTAGACGAGCCTTATCAGGGGCTGGATTATCTGAATCGCAAGCTGGTGTATCAGGCCTTAAATCGTATAGCCTCGGCGAAGATCAGCCAGTTGCTTTACGTGACGCACCATGAAGAAGATGCGTTAGATGCGATTGAGCATTTTGTGGATTTTGTCGCTGATCCCCAAGGTGGTTACGGCGTGAAAATTTACGCCACCGCATCACAGTGACATACCGGTACTGGGTTCGGCGGGGAAATTGCTCAAAAAGCTGTACGAATTTTTATATTGAATAAAATCAGTGATTTATATTGGGTTTATTTACTTTCTCATCCAGCAGGCTGTGATTGAGCAGCAAAACGCTGACTGTGAGGCAAAAAGCCGTACCAGTGGTTGTTGTGTGATTTTTGTTAGCCATGGGCCGTCGTTAACCGTGACCGAGTTCACCGGGAAAAAAGCCGGAAAAGCTGTACATTTAAGAAAATTATTTAAAATCAATAATTTAATTAATTTTAATGCCGGCTTAATTAGCTTCCTCTAATCTTGTGCATAAAAAAGCTGATTTGAAAGGTAAAAGCTGTTTTTGTTTGGTGGCCTTGCCTGTTGTCGTTGTATTGGCTGGCTCAATCCCGCAGATCATGATGAAAAGACGGCATCAGCGTCATCCGGAAAATAACTGAAAAAGCTGTACGAAAATAAAAATTGTTTATTATCAATGTCTTGTTTGTGTTTTCAGGCCGGTATTGCAGAGGAGGATAACAGCGGGCAGGTTAAAGGTGACTTTATTGAAAAAACCTGTACTGGCTGCCTCTGAGTGTCAGAGACAGCGTATCGTAATTACAGGTCTTATTGCTGCTGATGACGGCGCTTTTTAGCCGCGTGCTTTTCGATGTACTCGATGATCATGCCGGCAATGTCTTTGCCGGTGGCATGCTCAATCCCTTCCAGGCCCGGCGATGAGTTCACTTCCATGATCAGCGGCCCGCGGTTGGAGCGCAGCAAGTCAACACCTGCCACATTCAGTCCCATGGCCTTTGCCGCCGCGACCGCGGTACGGCGCTCTTCCGGAGTAATCCGTACTAACGAGGCACTGCCCCCGCGATGCAGGTTGGAGCGGAATTCCCCTTCGACGGCCTGGCGTTTCATGGACGCGATCACTTTGTCACCCAGGACAAAGCAGCGGATATCGGCACCGCCGGCTTCAGCGATGTATTCCTGAATCATGATGTTGGCTTTCAGGCCCATGAAAGCTTCAATCACACTTTCAGCAGCTTTCTGGGTTTCAGCCAGGACCACGCCTATCCCTTGGGTGCCTTCCAGCAGTTTGATCACCACTGGCGTCCCGCCGACCATTTTGATCAGATCTTTGACGTCGTCCGGTTTGCTGGCAAACCCGGTGATCGGCATACCGACGCCTTTTCGGCTCAGCAACTGCAGGGAGCGCAGTTTGTCTCGGGAGCGCGAAATGGCAATCGACTGGTTGATGGAAAAGACATTCATCATTTCAAACTGACGCAGAACAGAACAGCCGTAAAAGGTGATATCCGCCCCGATGCGCGGAATGATGGCGTCAATGCCGACCACATCATGGCCTTCAAAATGGATGGAAGGTTGCACGGAATTGATATTCATGTAGCAGCGCAGGGCGTTAATGACCACGGCTTCATGGCCCCGTTGTTCGCAGGCTTCGCGCAGGCGTCGGGTGGAATACAGGTTTGCGTTCTGGGACAAAATGCCAATTTTCATCGTGTTCTCGTCAAAAAGCTGGAGGGATCCGAGCGGAGGGGCTGGCAACCTTAGAATTTCTGCTCGGTAAAACGGACGCAGAATATGCCCTGAAAGTGACTAAGAATCGAGAGGTTGGACCATGATCTCTTTTAATGGTGACGAGAAGATAATTTACTCAACAAGGCGAAACCACACGATCAGCGGGCTGGACAGGTCCCCTGAGACCAAGGGGGAGCGGTCTCAGGGGAGTGCTGAATTAATTCAGCACTTTCGGGTTTGACGTACCCCAAAGGGTATAGAGCTCAGACAGAATGCGGCCTGAATGCTCTTCTGTTTCGCCAATGGTGATTTCGTCACGGCCCTGACGGCCAAACAGCACCACTTCATCGCCTGGTTTCACGCCTTTGATATCTGTGATGTCGACCATAGTGGTGTTCATTGAGGTTGAACCCAGCACTTTGGCGCGCTGACCGTTGATCAGTACTTCACCGACACGGCTCAGTGAGCGAGGGAAAGCATCCGAGTAGCCAATTGGCAGGTTGGCCAGCACAGAATTGCGTTCCAGCGTTTCCGTCTTGCTGTAGCCAATGGTTGAGCCTGCCGGCAGGCGGTGGACGGATGCGACCTGGGTTTTGAACGACACGATGCGCTTGTACTCAGGGAAATTAGGTGTTGTATCACCGTACAGGGCGCCGCCGGTACGAACCATATCCAGCTGAGCTTCCGGCACCATCAGGGTGGTGAAAGAGTTGGCCACGTGCAGCAGGACCTCATCACGCTCCAGATCCGTGTGCTTGAAAATCCACTGGCTGTCTTGCTTGAACTGCTGCAGACCGGCACGGATTTCCGCCAGATCTTCGGTCGGGAAGTGGGTCATGATGCCCACTATCTGCAGATGTCGGGTATTAACAATCTTTCTGGCTTCTTTCTTGCCGTGTTTGGTGCGCATTTCCAGACCGTTACGGCCCATGCTAGCCGAGTTCAGTGCCAGATGAACCGGGATCACAGTGCCGTGCTGGCGTGCAATGCGGGCGATGATCTTGGCCTGCTGTTTGGTGCCGATTAACTCTTCAAGCTGGAGGTCAACGGCGGTTTCGATTTCAGAAGGTGTCGCCGCACGCAGGCGCATCAGGCGGCCGTTAAAGCCCATCTCACGGACCAGGCGGGCTTCCGCGTTGCTGGTGATGCCGACACAAGGAATGCCGCTTTGCATCACAGAAGGCAGCAGATTGGCAATACCGTTGCCGTAGGCATCCGCCTTCATGACGGCACAGATGTCGGTGTTGCTGCCCACATGGTTTTGCAGATGCGCAATGTTGGACTCAAACGCCGCCTTGTCGACTTCCACCCAGGCATTGGCTGTCTGAACGTCTTCCAGGGTGCTGGCCTGCTCAATGCCTGGCAGCATTGGTGCAGCCGTGGCCTGCATAGAAGCGGAAGTGGTCCCTATCATGGCAAGGGCAATCAGTGAGAATTTAAAGTTTTTCATTATAAGTCTCTGTTGTTATTACAGGTTACAGGGTGAATTGATTGACGACCTGATGCAGCGCATTAGCGCGGCGTTTGAGTTCATCAACCCCCTGCTGAGCTTCCAGGGTGGACAGGCGGTTTTCTTCCGCGCTGTCACTCAGGGAAGCGACATTGCGAGACAGATGATCTGAGGCGTGAGCCTGCTCCTTGACCGAACCGGCGATTTCTTCCATGCCGGAACTGACCGCTGAGATTTCCTGGTTAAAGGAACTGAGGGATGCATTGGCCTGATCGGCGTGCTGCACACTGCTGTCGACCCGGTCGACGGCATGTTGCATGGTTTGGGTGGTGTCGCTGGTGTCGGTCTGAATCGAACGGATCATGGTGCTGATCTCCACCGTGGCTTTGGCGGTGCGCTCCGACAACTGACGGACTTCATCGGCGACCACAGCAAAGCCGCGGCCCTGTGCACCGGCACGTGCGGCTTCAATTGCCGCATTGAGCGCCAGCAGGTTGGTTTGATCGGCAATGTCTTTAATGACTTCGACAATGGAGTTGATTTCACTGGCACGGTTGTCAAGCTGCTGCAGCTTGTCAGCCACGGTATTGGTTTCCAGCTGGACAGACTGCATGCCGCGCACGGCGTTATCGATGGCCTCGACTGTGTTTTGAGTCAGCAGTTCGAACTGGCCCATTTGCTGGTTCGCATTATCGACAATTTCAGTGATGCTCTGGGCGCTGGCCGCCAGCTCTTCAATGGCGGTGGCACTGCTGCCGACATGTTCCGACTGGGTCATTGAGCGGTCGGTCACGGCGCGGATCAGGGTGTCGAGCTGGGCGCTGGTGGCTGCCACACTGTCGGAGGATTGCTGCACTTCCAGCATCCGCTGGCGCAGGGCGGCCATAAAGATATTGAAAGAATCGGACATTTCGCCGATTTCATCCTGACTGCGGACGGTCACGCGCTGGTTCAGATCCCAGTTGCCGTTCGCCAGTGAACGCAGCACCTGGTTGAGGCCATTGACCGGGGTGACGATCAGGTTGGCAATCATGCGTGCCGCGATGACTGTCAGCACCAGGAACACAGCTGCGATAAAGAAGGTTTTCTTCAGTGCTTCGGTTTTGACTTCTTCAATGTCTGTCAGTTTGACATCAATGCCGATGACATGGAGATCGCCGTTATCACCGCGGAAAGGCACGAAAATGGAGCGGTACATGCCGTATTCGCCCTGATAACTCTGATACTGGGTTTGCTCGGTACGGAAGGCTTCGTACAACATTTCCGGCACTTTCAGGTATTGCTCCAGATACCAGTTCTTATAGCGGCCGCTTTTCCACTCATTCTCATCCCGGTTGATATAGGTGTAATACACCTGGCCACCGCGACGCACGGTCGAGTAGGCCCATTCCAGCTTAGCGCCTTGGGTAAAGTGGGTCAGATGGGCTGAAATGTCGTCATACAGGGCATCATCCCGGCCGGCTTCCTCATTGGGCAGATCGCCGATGAGCTGTTCCACGGCCTGAGCAGCAGTGTTCAGTTCGGTATCAATACTGCTCATCGCTGAATTGACCAGGGTGTGATAAGAAATCGCAGACAGAGCCGCGATGATAATAAGCGCGATGGCTGTGAACAGCATCGAAAGCTTGGTTTTAAGATTCCAATTGGCAGTCATGACTTTTTCCGAATGCTAGTGAGTGATATGAATCACAAAAATATGCAATACGAGAGTATTCGGCGGCCAGTCTAATGACATTATTAACACTTTCAAACGCTAATAAGTGATTAATTTTATTTGTTTTTGTTTTGTATGATTATTATTTTTCAGTTGTATATGCTAATGATCTGGATGTGAAGAAAAGGTTGTACTTTTTTAGGCGGGGCGCGTCCCTGCGTCAATAGGAACGCGCAGATCATCATTGGTGAGCCTGATCGGTCAGGTAAAAGGGACCACAGCGGAGGCAGTTATCCGGGCGTTATTCCAAATGCAGATCCAGCGGGGTTTTACTGGTACGTCCGCCTATCTCTCGGGTCAGTTTGGGCACTAAATAACCGGACACCTTTTCGATCAGGCCAGCCATTAACACCCGGGCTTCGTCATCGCTCACCATGAAATGGGCCGCGCCCTGTACTTTGTCGAGCACGTGCAGGTAATAAGGCAGGATCCCGGCATCAAACAGGGCTTCGCTCAGATGGACCAGGGCGTCAACCGAGTCGTTGACCCCCCGCAGTAACACGCCCTGATTGAGCAAAGTGACGCCGGCGTCACGCAGCGGTGCCAGTGCTGCGCTCAGCTCGGGGTTGATTTCATTGCCGTGGTTGATATGGGTGACCAGAACGACCTGGAGCCGGGTTTGCTGCAGCAGCAAGCGCAGCTCGGAAGTGATCCGGGCCGGGATCACCACCGGCAGACGGGTATGGATCCGCAGCCGTTTGATATGGCCGATGGCGGCGATACCGTCCACTAACCAGCGCAGTTCACTGTCTTTGGCCATCAGCGGATCGCCGCCGGACAGGATCACCTCATTCAGTTCAGGGTGAGCGGCAATATAATCCAGCGCCTGCTGCCACTGGCGCTTGCTGCCCGGATTGTCCTGATAGGGAAAATGGCGACGGAAGCAGTAGCGGCAGTTAATGGCGCAGCCGCCTTTGACGATCAGCAGCACCCGGTTGCGGTATTTGTGCAACAGGCCGGGCAGGGCGTTATTCTGCTCTGCCAGCGGATCGTGTGAAAAGCCCTCATGCACCTCAAATTCTTCGGCCAGCGGCAACACCTGGCGCAATAAAGGATCATGCGGGTTGCCTATTTCCATTCTGTCAACGAAGCTTCTTGGGACACGCTGCGCAAACAGCTTTCTGGCTGCCAGCCCGTTTTGCCAGGGGGCAGGGTCAATCTCCAGCCGGTGAAGCAGTTCAAGCGGATCCGAGATCGCATCGGCTAATTGTTCGAGCCAGTTTTGCTCAACAGTCGCGACGTTTCGGGTTATGATGTGCGGCATGAAAAATAACTCGAAGATGTTAAGAGGAAAAAATGGCGTCTTTCAGCACTAATGAATTCCGCGGCGGAATGAAAATTATGCTCGATAATGAACCCTGTGTCATTATCGAAAACGAATTTGTGAAGCCAGGCAAAGGCCAGGCGTTTAACCGGGTCAAAATCCGCAAACTGCTGTCGGGTAAGGTTCTGGAAAAAACCTTCAAATCGGGTGATTCCGTTGAAGCCGCAGACGTGGTCGATATTGAACTGGATTACCTGTACAACGACGGTGAATTCTACCACTTCATGAACAATGAAACCTTTGAGCAAATCGCGGCTGATGTAAAGGCAGTTGGCGATAATGCAAAATGGCTGGTCGAAAACAACACCTGTACGCTGACCCTGTGGAACGGCAACCCGATTGCAGTCACGCCACCTAACTTTGTGGAGCTGGAAGTGGTTGAGACGGACCCGGGCCTGAAAGGCGATACCCAGGGCACAGGCGGTAAACCTGCGACTCTGTCTACCGGTGCTGTGGTTCGTGTGCCGCTGTTCATTCAAATCGGTGAAGTGCTCAAAGTTGACACCCGCTCTGCGGAATACGTCAGCCGCGTGAAGTAATTTCTTCGTGTGAGCAGACAAGGGCCGCATGATGCGGCCTTTGTTGTTTTCATGCCCCGTATGAATTTCACCCCTTTCGACTCAGATGAAAAAAGACTCTCCTATGACAATGCATTGGCAACCCACGGCTGATCTGGCAAACCTGCGCCAGCGGGCCGCAATTCTGGCGTCTGTGCGTGAATTTTTTGCACATCGCGGTGTAATGGAGGTGGATACCCCGGCCATGAGCCAGGCCACAGTCACCGACATTCACCTGCATACCTTCCAGACTGAATTTGTCGGTCCCGGCTTTGCCCATGGTCAGACGCTCTATCTGATGACCAGCCCTGAATTTCACATGAAGCGTCTGCTGTCGGCGGGAAGCGGGGCTATCTATCAGATCGGTAAGGCGTTCCGCAACGAAGAGTCCGGCCGTTACCACAACCCGGAATTTACCATGCTGGAGTGGTATCGCCCCGGGTTTGACCACCATGCGCTGATGGATGAAATGGATGCCCTGCTGCAGCTTGTGCTGCGATGCGGCGCTGCAGAACGGATGAGCTATCAGCAGGCTTTTTTACAGGTGCTGAATGTCTGTCCGCTGACCGCCGCGATGGCCGAGCTGAAACGTGCGGCACTGCCGCTGAATCTGGGCGATGTGGCGGCTGATGAAACCGACAGGGACACCTTGCTGCAACTGATGTTCAGCATGGGGGTGGAGCCGGTGATCGGCCAGCAGGTGCCGGTTTTTGTGTATGATTTTCCGGCCTCGCAAGCGGCACTGGCGCGAATCAGCCCGTCTGATCACCGGGTTGCTGAGCGCTTTGAGGTGTACTTTAACGGCATTGAGCTGGCCAACGGTTTTCACGAGCTGGCCGACGGTGATGAGCAGTTATCCCGCTTTGAAGCCGATAACGCCAAGCGGCTGGCAATGGGGCTGCCGGCGCAGCCGATCGATCAGCATCTGGTTGCCGCACTCAAGGCTGGTTTTCCCGATTGTGCCGGCGTGGCGCTGGGCATTGATCGCCTGGTGATGCTGGCTCTGGGGCAGACCCACATCGCAGCAGTGACCGCTTTTCCGGTCACGATCGCCTGATCGGCACTCGGCCAATCGACATCAGAGACTGAGGATCAAGCCGGTACCGATCACCGCCAGTAACGCGCCCAGCCAGGCGGCGACCGGCGGTCGGTGTCGGGTGTAGATCCACAGCAGCGGCAAAATCATGATCGGGGTGGTGGAAGATAACAGCGCCACCATACCCACATCACCGTGCTGCAGGGCAAACAGAATCAGCGTCATTCCGACGGCCATGGCCAGAAAACCGTTCAGGGCAACCATCCCGAAGATCGGCAGATTGATCGGTTGCAGGGGTTTGGCAATGCTGGCGCCACTGAGGCGCAGCACACTGTGGGCGCCGAATGCCGTGGCCATGCGCATCGCCGAAGCGGCGACCGGGTCGAGCGTGGTCTGCATCGCGGGTTTCGCGATAATCGCGCCCAGCGACTGACACAGTGCCGCCGTCAAGCCCAGCACCACTGCGACAGCTAAACTGCCGGTGATGGCTTCGATCTGATGCTTCTGGCTTTTCTGGCCGAAGAGAATGGCCGTCACCACACCGGCAAACACCAGCAGCGCCCCGACCAGCTTCCAGCCCAGCAGGGTCTCATCAAACAGCCAGATACCAAGCAGCGCCGAGAAGACGGCATGGCAGGAGAACAACAGGCCGCCACGGCGCGGGCCAATCCGGTTGAAGCAGGCAAACAGCGCAGTATCACCAATAAAAATACCAATCAGTCCCGACAGGGCCATCACCAACGCCAGATCCAGAGTCAGACTGGCCCAGCCTCCATTGAGGAGCGCCATAGCAGACAGCATCACAGTCACGCAAGCCATGCGCCAGCGGCTGTAGGCAAAGGCACCGAGATGGCGAGACGGTGTGACGGAGATTAAACTGCTGATGGCCCACAACAAAGCGGCGGCCAGCGCCAGCCATTCGTAACCCATGGATATCCTTATTCGAAAACACTGCGAGGCAGTTTGTGATGCTGAGTGGTGGCATATCATGCAGCAAAGCGGCGGAAAATGGTACGGATTGATCAGCAGAAAACGGGCACGGCCAGCCTGTCCGGGCTGACCGTGCGGGGGATGGCCGGGGTTAAATCTTAAAGCGTGAGGCGTCGTCGCGCATCGCTTTGGCCGCCTGATTCATCCCCTGAGCGCTTTGACTGACGTCCTGCGTCTGGATGGCCAGATGATCCGAGACATCTCGGATTGCCTGCGTATTGCGACTGATATCTTCACTCACCGCACGCTGCTCCTCTGCCGCGCTGGCAATTTGGGTGGCCATATCAGAAATCTCGGCGATGGAGCGGGTGATCTGACTCAGGCTGTCACTGGCGGCCTGGGCGTAATCCACACTTTGCCCGGCCAGCTCTGTGCTGGCACCCATGCTGTCGACCGCCTGGCGGGTATTGCCCTGCAGCGTGTCAATCATGGCCCGGATCTCTTCCGTCGAGTCGTGGGTGCGCTGACTCAGCACTCTGACTTCATCGGCCACCACGGCAAACCCGCGGCCCTGTTCACCGGCACGGGCGGCTTCAATTGCGGCATTGAGCGCCAGCAAATTGGTCTGCTCGGCAATGCCCTGAATGGTCGCCAGAATGTGGCTGATGTTCTGTGCATTCGCTTCCAGGGTCTGGATCACAGTGGCGGCATCCTGGACCTGATTGGCCAGCGACATGATGGCTTCGCGGTTTTGGCTGATCACCGTCTGGCCCTGATCGCACGCACTGGTTGAAGACTGAGCTGCAGACGCGGTCAGCTCGGCGTGGCTCGCCACTTCGGCAGCGGTGGCTGACATCTGGTGTATGGCGGTGGCAATCTGGTTGATTTCATTCTGCTGACCGTGCACCCGTTCTGAAGCCTGGCGGGCCTGGTGAAATGATTGCTCGGCCTGCTCGCCCAGGGTGTGTGAGCGGGAGACGATGCCTTTGATCATCTGCTGCAGCTGGCTGAGGAACAGGTTCATATTCTCTGCCAGCTCGCCGACTTCATCCATGCGCTGGATGGCAATGCGCTGGGTCAGATCGCCGTTGCCCTGGGTCAGCGCATGCACCGAGCGATTGAGTTCACTGAGCGGACGCAGCAGGCTGTTAATAATCCAGCCGGCCAGCAGAGCGATGATCACATACATGAGCACAGAGGCAATCAGGGTAAAGGACAGGGTTTTCCCTATGGCGGCATACGCCAGATCTTTATCCTCAATGATACCCACAGACCAGTCGGTACCGGCAATCGGCGAGACAAAGAGCAGTTTGTCTTTCCCGTCCTGATCAAAATGGAACTCTGCGACCTGCTGGCTGCCGGTCACCTTGCGGATAAAGCCAGAGGAGAGATCATTATCTAATTGGGTTAAGGGCTGACGGCTCAGTGAAGCATCCTGATAAGCGACCAGCGTATTGTTGCCGTCAATCAGAAAAGCGCTGCCAGCGTTGTCCAGCGTCAGGCTGAGAATTTTGTCGATAATGTGGGTGACGGTAAGGTCTGCGGCCAGTACACCGCGCCGTTCGCCGCTGAATGAACGGGCGAAGCTGACCACCAGGCTGCCATCAAAATCCTGATAGGGCTCAGTCAGAATCAGCTGGCTGGACTTGCTCGCGTCCTGATACCAGGGGCGGGTGCGGGGATCATAGTCAGCGGGCCAGTCTTCCGTTTTATCGCCGTAGGCAATGCTGCCGTCGCTGAAACCGGCATAGACAGACAAAAAATTGCCGGCGCGCTTGGTCAGCAGCAGCTCTCTGTCAATGTTGTGATCGGTTGCAATCAGCGGCAGGTTGGCTAAGACCATATCGCGGCGGGTACTCAGCCAGTCGGCAATGTAATCGCTGGTGGCCCCGCCGGCGGCACGCATTTGAGCATTGACTTCATTGGTCGTTTCGGTGCGAAGCTGAGTGACCGAAATGCCAGCCTGAATCGCACTGACGGTGGCGATGATGGCTGCAATGGCCACCTGGATTTTCATTTTTATCGTGAATTTCATACTGCAATCCCGAGTTCGTTCCCTGACTTTCTTTTGCTGTGAAAAGCATGGGTAGAAGTAAATAGTGAGTCACTCGGAATTATCAGCGAATCTGATGTTTGCTTGATGCCTAATTGCGCAGTCCATTGTTAGGATGTGATCATGGTGCCAAAATGATGCTTTCACCGGACTGAGTTACACGGATAAAGCTATTAATGCTGCCAGATACAGAACCGACAGGCCGCTGAGCCCGACCAGCACGCCCACTTTCATCATGTCGCGACTGTCAATCAGGCCGGTGGAGTAGGCCAGGGAATTGGGCGGGGTTGAAACGGGCAGCACCATGCCTAATGAAGCAGAGAAGGCCAGCATGATCAGCATGGCCGTCAATCCTCCCGACCCGGCCAGTGAAGGGACCGAGGTGGCAATCGCGGCTCCGATGGGCATCAGCAGGTTGGCCGTCGCCGTATTCGACATAAAATTGGCCATCAGCCAGCACAATACCGAGAGCAGGATCAGAATCAGCAGTGACGGCAGGCTGGCGTAGTCAATCGCATGGGCCAGCTGTCCGGCCAGCCCGGTCTGTTCCAGTGCCATGCCAATGGCGATTCCGCCAGCCACCAGCCACAGCACATCCCAGTTAAAAAGTTTGAGCTCTTCTTTGCCGATGATGCCGGTCAGCGCGAATACTGTCAGCGGGATCAGGGCGACGACATAGGCATTCATACCGTGCCAGGCCGTGGTCAGCCAGAGCACTATGGTGAGACCGAACGTCAGGTAGACCACCCAGGCCTGCCAGCAGCGCTGAAACTGCCCTTCAAGGTGCAACGCCAGGGTGTGATGCCGGGCAGGAAACAGCCGCTGCAGCAACCACCATGCCAGCGCCAGCTGTACAAGGACAAACGGCAGGCCGAAGGCCATCCAGCCCAGGAAACTGATGCTGTGCTCACCGCTCAGGTACTGTAATGCAATGGCATTGGGCGGCGTGCCGATCGGGGTGGCAATACCGCCTGTGTTGGCGGCAACCGGTATCGCCAGCACCAGTGCTTTGACGCTGTTGTCCTCTCTGGGCACTGCTGCCAGGATCGGGACCAGCAGCGCCAGCATCATGACAGTGGTGGCGGTATTGGACATGAACATGGAGAAGACCGCCGTGATCAGCATCAGCCCCAGCATGATATAGCGTGGCTGTGAGCCAAAGGGCTTTAACAGCACACGCGCCAGATTGGTGTCCAGCCGGTACTTGGCGGCGGCAATCGCCAGGGCAAAGCCACCGAGAAACAGCATGATGATCGGTGAAGCAAAGGCGTGGAAAATATCGGTATAGGCCATGAAATCGCCCAGCGGGGTGGGGTCTGCCGGCTGACGAAACAACAGCAGGCTCTGATCGGAGAGCATGACAAGTTGCAGTACGATGATCAGCAGGGACGTCGCATAAACAGGCACCGGCTCTAAGACCCAGAGCAATGCTGCCATCACGAAAATGGCCAGTAACCTGTGCTGCACCAGCGTCAGCTCACCCAGCGGCAGCGAGGGCGTCGGGACCTGCAGCAGGGCAAAGGGCAGGCCGAAGGCAATCAGTAATTTCAGCAGTAGCGATAAGGATGTTTCCCGCATGTCCGGCGCTCTGTATAAAAAAGGCACGGACAGCATAGCACTCTCAATAAGATGCATATGACGGGTGAGATCAAATTATCGCATCAACAAAGGGACGAATCCGTCCCTTTGTTGTCAGTCAGCATGAGCGGTTAAGCGTCGCTGTGGTCTGCCACCGGCTCAGTCACTGACGATGCAGTCAGACGGGCATAGGCTTCACCCATGCGGGTCGCCACATTGGGCGCCAGATTGTCGGCAAAGGTCACCATCTCTTTCGGGAACAGGTTGATGACGGTGGATCCCAGTTTGAAACGGCCCATTTCCTGGCCTTTCTTCAGGGTGACGGCCTGCTCGCCGTCGGCCGGGTAATCCCAGCGACGGACCACAGGGCCGCGTGGCGGTGCAATCGTGCCAGCCCATACGGTTTCGATACTGCCAACGATGGTGGCTCCCACCAGGACCTGAGCAACCGGGCCGAATTCCGTATCAAAGATACAGACCACGCGCTCATTACGGGCAAACAGGTTGGGTACATTTTCAGCGGTCAGCGGGTTGACCGAGAACAGATCGCCGGGCACATAGATCATCTGACGCAGGGTGCCGTCACATGGCATGTGGACGCGGTGATAATCTCGCGGAGACAGATACAGAGTGGCGAAACTCCCGTCCGCAAATTCTTCTGCCAGTGCCTGATCGCCGCCCAGCAGTTCAACGGCGTCGTAGTAATGGCCCTTGGCCTGAATCAGCTGACCTTTTTCAATCGGGCCCAGCTGGCTGACACAGGCATCGGCCGGGTGACAGAAGACCTCTGCGTCGTCGTTCAGCGGACGGGCATCGTCTTTGAGCTCGCGCACGAAGAAATCGTTGAAAGTGGCGTAAGATGCTGGATCTTCGTGACGGGCTTCTGCCATATCCACTTTATAGCGGTTGATAAACCAACGGATCACTGCCGTGGTGACAAAGCCACCTTTCAGGTCGGCAAGTTTGCCGGCCAGACGGGTCAGGGCATGTTTGGGCGCGCAGTATTGCAGGCCAATTTTCAGATTATCGCTCACAATAAGATTCCGATTGTTCTATAAATCAATAATTTGGTTCTTCGCCATCAGTAGCGCTGACCCGGGTCGCGGATTTTACCTGATTTCAGATATGAAGTCAGGTAAGCGCACGCGAAGAGGGAGCCAGCTCGCAGTTGATGACGCAGGGCCGCTTAATTTTGCTTATTTCGGGAAAACTGACGGTTCGCCACGTTTTCCGACATGCTTTCAATGATTTTATGGTAGCTGTCAAAGCGTTCCTGGCTGATGTTTCCGTCTGCTAAAGCTTCGCGCAGCAGGCAGCCCGGATCGTCCTTGTGTTTACAGTCGCGGAATTTACAGCCGCCCAGGTAACGCCGGAACTCGACAAATGCGTTCGTCACTTGCTCCGGTTCCAGGTGCCACAGTCCGAACTCCCGAACCCCGGGTGAATCGATCAGATCCCCACCTTCAGCAAAGTGGTACAGACGTGCTGCTGTGGTGGTGTGCTGGCCCAGTCCCGAGTTCTCTGACACATCGCCGATCTCGGCATCCACTTCCGGCATCAGGGCATTGACCAGGCTGGATTTCCCCACCCCGGATTGACCGGCAAAGATGTTGACGTGATCTTTCAGATCCGCTTTCAGTGCCGCTAACCCTTCCCCGGTCATGGTGCTGACGTAACGCACTTCATAGCCGATCTTCTGATACAGCGACAAGGTACGCTCGACCTGCTGACGGGTTTTGTCATCGAGTAAATCGACTTTGTTCAGCACAATGAGCGGCTCGATTTCAACGGTCTCGGCCGCCACCAGATAGCGGTCGATAATGTTCAGCGACAGCTCAGGCAGCACGGAAGAGACGATGATGATGCGGTTAACATTTGCCGCCACCGGCTTCACCCCATCGTAGTAATCCGGGCGGGTCAGCACCGACGTCCGTTCATGGACCGCTTCGACCACACCGGCGATGCCCTGCAGGGCTTCAACACCGGGCCGCCAGACAACGCGATCTCCGGATACCAGACTCTGAATACTGCGACGCAGGTTACAGCGGTGGATGGTCCCTGTTTCCGGATCTTCAATATCGGCATGCTGGCCGAACCGGGTGATCACCAGGCCTTCACGGGCATTCTCCAGCAGGGCTTCATCCCATTGGATATCTTCCATGCCCTGAGTCAGGCGCTTATTTTGGTTAGAGCGGACACGTCGGCTCTGACCTTTAGTTAACTTTTTCTTTTTTGCCACAAGAATATCGTTCTGTTTGGTTGGCTTTCACTTCAGGCTAAGTATGATACATGCTTTAGTCATCAAATAGGCAAATTCCAATGACAATCAGCGATCAGAACCTGATTTGGATCGATCTGGAAATGACAGGTCTGGATCCCGATACACACAAAATCATTGAAATTGCGACCATAGTGACCGATGCCCAGCTCAATATTCTGGCCGAGGGACCGGTACTGGCAATTCATCAACCCCAAGCCGAACTGGACAAGATGGATGACTGGTGTACCAATACACACACTCACAGTGGCCTGGTCACCCGGGTGCAGCAAAGTCAGGTTAATGAACAGGAAGCGGTACGTCAGACCATCGCATTTCTCGAACAATGGGTGCCCAAGGGCGCATCGCCTATTTGTGGCAACAGCATAGGCCAGGATCGTCGTTTCCTTTATAGGCACATGCCGGAATTAGAACAATACTTTCATTACAGGTATCTGGATGTCAGCACACTGAAAGAGCTGACCCGTCGCTGGAAGCCTGAGCTGCTGAACGACTTCCATAAGCAGGGCAGCCACCTGGCGCTGGATGATATTCGCGAATCCATTGCTGAACTGCGTTTCTATCGTGAGCAGATCTTTAAAATTTGATGCTTTAATGAACGGTTGAACGGGCCGGCGGAGATTTTTACTCAGAACTATTGCATCCGCCTGTTTTCCTCGTATAATGCGCAGCCTCGAAAGGCAATAATGTTTCAGTTTGCTTTTCAGTGTTTTCGGACGCGGGGTGGAGCAGCTTGGTAGCTCGTCGGGCTCATAACCCGAAGGTCGTTGGTTCAAATCCAGCCCCCGCAACCAAAAATTTAAAGGTGATTTGGTGAATACCAGGTTATCGAAATGCGACACTAGCTCAGTTGGTAGAGCGCAACCTTGCCAAGGTTGAGGTCACGAGTTCGAACCTCGTGTGTCGCTCCAGCTTTCTTTGCTTGAAGAAAAGCGGTTGTCATCGTACCTGACGGTGAAACAATACGGACGCGGGGTGGAGCAGCTTGGTAGCTCGTCGGGCTCATAACCCGAAGGTCGTTGGTTCAAATCCAGCCCCCGCAACCAAAATTAAAGATGGCTTGATTCAGTATCAGGTTATCGAAATGCGACACTAGCTCAGTTGGTAGAGCGCAACCTTGCCAAGGTTGAGGTCACGAGTTCGAACCTCGTGTGTCGCTCCAGCTTTCTTTGCTTGAAGAAAAGCGGTTGTCATCGTACCTGACGGTGAAACAATACGGACGCGGGGTGGAGCAGCTTGGTAGCTCGTCGGGCTCATAACCCGAAGGTCGTTGGTTCAAATCCAGCCCCCGCAACCAAATTAAAGATGGCTTGATTCAGTATCAGGTTATCGAAATGCGACACTAGCTCAGTTGGTAGAGCGCAACCTTGCCAAGGTTGAGGTCACGAGTTCGAACCTCGTGTGTCGCTCCAGCTTTCTTTGCTTGAAGAAAAGCGGTTGTCATCGTACCAAACGGTGAAACAATACGGACGCGGGGTGGAGCAGCTTGGTAGCTCGTCGGGCTCATAACCCGAAGGTCGTCGGTTCAAATCCGGCCCCCGCAACCAATTTTCTTTTTTAAGAAAATATGCGACACTAGCTCAGTTGGTAGAGCGCAACCTTGCCAAGGTTGAGGTCACGAGTTCGAACCTCGTGTGTCGCTCCAAATTCTTTGCTTGAAAAAGCGAGTTGTCACCGTACTCAACGATGAAACGTGATGCGACACTAGCTCAGTTGGTAGAGCGCAACCTTGCCAAGGTTGAGGTCACGAGTTCGAACCTCGTGTGTCGCTCCAAATTCTTTGCTTGAAAAAGCGGGTTGTCACCGTACTCAACGGTGAAACGTGATGCGACACTAGCTCAGTTGGTAGAGCGCAACCTTGCCAAGGTTGAGGTCACGAGTTCGAACCTCGTGTGTCGCTCCAAATTCTTTGCTTGAAAAAGCGGGTTGTCACCGTACCCAACGGTGAAAGCGATGCGACACTTGCTCAGTAGGTAGAGCGCAACCTTGCCAAGGTTGAGGTCACGCCTCGTTCCTTGAAGATCAGGAACTTCGTGTGTCGCTCCAAATTTCCTACTTGATAGGAAGATCACAGCTTAATACATTGAAAGCTGTAGAATCACAAACCATTACTGTGAAGTAATAGTCTTAGAGGTCAGAGCTTTGCCTCGCGAGGTTCTATCGGACACTGTCCAGACCACCTCAAGCTTACATAAGTATCAGTGAGCTGAAACCAACATCATCCCAAATCAGTGAAGACAGCCGAAAGGTTGTTTTTTTGTCTGAGAATAAGATGCTCTGTACTCCCATACTGAGAAGTATTGGCGACCATCAATGATGACAGTCAATGTTGTTTAGCCAATATGGGCTACACTACAATCTTGTCTGCACGTCAAATCAGCCCCAGAGCACATGAGTGTGCATACGCTTGGGTCTGCTGTTATCCAAACGACATTCTGCATTTGCATCATCTAATGCACAGAGTTATCCACATTGTTTTGTTTGTGGATAAGTCAGTTGATTAGTTGTGTTGTCTATCTGTGCATAACTCTGTGCATTTAAATAAATATCCCCATTATCAACAGAAAATGAATCTTTCGTTAATTGTTTAACTCATTGTTTTTTATGTGCTTAATTGTGGCAAATTCAAAGTTGTGAACAGAGTGATCATATAATGATCATGGTGAATAACATTCTTAAACCAAACAGCTTCAGCTTGTGCTTAATAACCAGTGTTCATAACCAAAATGGTGCAAATGAAATTGTTTTCCACATACAAAAAAGGCTGATCGGGATCGCGTTTTGTAGCCCGTGAATCACCCGCAAACGGAGGGGACGCGCGGTGACTGGTTTCAGGCGTCTCGGGGAAGTCCTTTTTCGACGATACGGATCAGTCGCTTGGTTTTATTGGCCACGACATCGACCCGGGCTTCATCCCGCCTGGCGATTTGACGACAGATTGACCAGTCAAGGTGCTCATCCAGCACACTGTCCAACCCTTTCCGTTCAATCAAAGCGTTAAGCAGTTCAGGTGTGTAGGGCGCATTACCAATGGCGACACTGAGATTGCGTAGCCATTTGAGATGGCCGATGCGCCGAATGGGCGAGCCTTCGGTGTTCTTCAAAAACGTGGCTTCGTCCCAGCGGAATAATGTCAGTAGATCTTGCTGATAGAGCTGCGGCCGGCAGTGGTAATCCGGTTCATCGGTAATTGCCGATTCCCGGTTGTAAGGGCACACCAGTTGGCAATCATCGCAGCCGTAAATCCGATTCCCCATGGCTTCGCGAAATTCTTCCGGAATAGGGCCATCCAGCTCAATGGTCAGGTAGGAAATACAGCGACGCGCATCGACCACCCCTTCAGCGACGATGGCCTGAGTCGGGCAACTGGTGATGCAGGCCACACACTTGCCGCATTGATTATCGACTGGCTCATCGGTGGGTAAAGGCAAATCAATCAGCAACTCACCGAGAAAGAACCAGGAACCTGCGTCCTCACTTAAGATGAGGGAATGCTTGCCCGTCCAGCCTAATCCGGCTTTTTCCGCGAGCGGGCGCTCCAGGATGGGGGCAGAATCGACAAAGGGTCGGTAGCCAAAAGCACCGGTAATCTGTTCGATTTTCTGGCCCAGCTGTTTGAGGCGGTTACGGACCAGCTTATGGTAATCGCGGCCGAGGGCATAACGGCTGATATAGGCTTGCTCTGGCTGTTTCAGGGTTTGAGCAAAGCCGGCTTCCGGTGGCAGGTAGTTCATCCTGACGCTGATGACTCTGATTGTACCGGGCAATAATTCTGCCGGACGGGCACGCATCATGCCATGACGGGCCATCCAGTCCATCTCGCCGTGATAGCCGGCATCCAGCCAGCGTTGTAACTGCGCCTCGTGCTTTGACAGATCAACATCGCAGATACCGACATGCTGAAAACCCAGGTCTTTACCCCATTGTTTGATGTCGTGAGCGAGCTGTTGATAGTCGAGCATGATGTGGCTGCCGTCTGATGGATGAATTGGGGGCCGGAGTGTAGCACAGTTCGCACGGTGAAAAATAATTGGCGATGGCGAAAAATACGGCACAGATTGTTGTGCCCGGAAACGCTTTTCGGCACTATTTTAAAGTATATGCCCAGTATGGTGTGCTTTGATAAGCAGACGCAGCGCTAAGGAAATCGTGCCGACATGACAGAGACTTCGTTACCCAGTTCCGCTTATCGGGCTGAGCAGGTCAGGCTGGGTGAGAAACAGGCGGCGCAACAGCTGGGCTGGCCGATGTATCAGTTAATGGAAAACGCAGGGTCAGCGCTATTTGACTGCCTTCAGCAGTACCATCCTGCGGCCCGGCATGTGCTGGTGTGTTGTGGCGGCGGTAACAATGGCGGTGACGGTTATGTGGTTGCCCGTCTGGCACGCGAATACGGACTCACAGTCACCTTGTGGCAGTTGGGGGAGGCTTCCCGTTTACAGGGCGATGCGGCGCTGGCCCGGGATGCCTGGCTGGCCTGCGGTGGCAAGATAGACACCCCAAAGCCACAGATTGATGCAGCGGTTGATGTGATTATCGATGCTATCTTGGGGACCGGGCTGTCCGGTGCCGTGCGTGATCATGCTGCCGCACTGATAACAACGCTCAACGCTGCCGCGAAGCCTGTTCTTTCTGTGGATATACCGTCGGGCTTGTGTGCCGATACCGGCCGGATTTTGGGTGAGACGGTAAAAGCCTGGCAGACAGTCACCTTTATTGGCATGAAAAGAGGATTGTTGACCGGGCAGGCCGCCTTGTACCGGGGGAGTTAATCTTTGCCGGGCTGGGGGTTGCCAAGGTATTCGAACAACTGCAACCATCCAGTATCAGCTTGATTCAGCAAGAGGACGTTGCCGCCATGCTGCCGCCGCGCTCGCGGACAGCCCATAAGGGCAGTTACGGCCGGGTGCTATGCCTGGGCGGCGATCAGGGCATGGGCGGTGCGATTCGTCTGGCCTCTGAAGCCTGTGCCAGAGCTGGCGCAGGCCTGACGGCGGCCGTCACACATACTGACAATGTGCTGGCAATTGTAGCCGCGCGTCCTGAAATAATGGCTCAGGGCTGGCAAATGGGCCTTGACCAGGATAATCAACAGCTCAGCGGCCGAATTGGCTGGGCTGATGTTGTCGTATTAGGCCCGGGTCTGGGTCAGCGCGCATGGGGAAAAGCGCTCTATGCCAGCCACAGTGTGGTGCGACAGGATCAGTCACTGGTACTGGATGCAGATGGATTGAACTTATTGGCTCAGACACCAGACTATAAAGAGAACCGCATTTTGACGCCTCACCCGGGTGAGGCTGCCCGATTACTCAACCTGACCGTTACAGAGGTCGAAGCTGATCGTTTTGCCGCCGCAGAACAGATCCAGCGACGTTATGGCGGGGTTGTAGTACTGAAAGGAGCCGGCACTGTGGTGTATGATGGCCGGCAGCATTATGTCTGTCTGGCCGGAAATCCCGGCATGGCGACGGGTGGAATGGGGGATGTGCTGGCAGGACTGATTGGTGGACTGCTGGCACAGGGGCTGACGCTATCGCAAGCGGGCCGGACGGGTGTGGATTCACAGCCGGGCGGCTGATCTGGCTGCAGCGTCAGGGGAGCGCGGCTTGCTGGCCGGTGATCTCTTTGCGTATATTCGACAATTGATAAATCTAAGATAAAGATAACGACAACAATGCAGACATTGAATATTGTGTTGGCCGATGAAGCGGCAACGGTGGCCTTTGGTCAACAACTGGCTCAGGCCTGTGAGCGGCAGACGACGATTTACCTTCACGGTGATTTAGGTGCAGGGAAAACGACCTTTTGTCGGGGCTTTATCCGTGCGCTGGGTCATCAGGGTAATGTAAAAAGTCCGACCTATACCCTGGTGGAACCTTATGAACTGCCGCCCTGGCAGGTTTATCATTTTGATCTTTACCGTCTGGCCGATCCGGAAGAGCTGGAATTTATGGGTATCCGTGACTATTTCACCTCGGATGCTATCTGTCTGGTCGAATGGCCGGAAAAAGGCACCGGATTATTGCCGGCGCCGGATCTGGATATTGAACTTCGCTACGTAGATCAGCACCGTCAGGTTGAAGTGACGGCGAACAACGGCTACGGGATGGCAGTGTTAAAGAAACTGGAGCAGAGTTGATTCAATGGGGTGGCGCAGAAGTTTTTCTTTGACGGTATTTCTTGCCGGGATAGCGAGCGGCTCAGCTCTGGCCAATGAAGTAGAAGGGATTCGTGTCTGGCCAGCCCCGGATGAAACCCGGGTCGTGCTGGACATGGAGGAAGAGCCGACTTTTACCTATTTTACGCTGACGAAACCTGATCGTCTGGTGATCGATCTGAAGGCGACGTCGTTGAAATCCTCGTTACCGGTTGTGGTCAAAGACAGCGATGTATTGACGAAAATTCGCAGCAGCAGCCCGCCGGAAACCGGGACAGCCCGGTTGGTGTTTGAAACCCGCGCCACCACGTCCCCCAAAATTTTTAAACTGCCACCGACTCCGGATGGTCATTACAGTCACCGCCTGGTGCTGGATCTGCCGCATGCGGCTAAAACCGAAACCGTTAAATCGGCGGACACGGGCAGCAAGGCAAAAGCGGTCGACAGCATTCATCTGCCTTACGGTAATGATGATATTATCGTGGCCATTGATGCCGGCCATGGTGGCGAAGATCCCGGCTCTATCGGACCGAGCCGGAAATATGAAAAAAATGTCACTTTGACTATTGCCCGCAAGGTGGCTGATCGCATTAACGCCACACCCGGCATGAAAGCGGTCATGACCCGCCGCGGGGATTACTTCGTCAATCTCAACAAGCGCTCCGAAATCGCCCGCAAGAACAAAGCGCATTTACTGGTTTCCATCCATGCGGACGGCTTTCATAAACCGCAGCCGCAAGGGGCCTCTGTTTGGGTATTGAATACCCGCCGCGCCAATACCGAAATCGGTCGCTGGCTCGAACAGCACGAGAAGCAGTCTGAATTGCTGGGCGGCGGCGACGTGCTGTCCGGCGGCCAGGATGATCAGTACCTGAGTATGGCGGTGTTGGATTTGCAGTTCAGCCATTCGCAAAAAGAAGGGTATGACGTTGCCAGCCGGGTCCTGAACGAAATGGCCAAAGTAACTAAGCTGCATAAGTCAAAACCCGAGCATGCCAGTCTGGCGGTGCTGAAATCGCCGGATATTCCTTCCCTGCTGGTAGAAACCGGATTTATTACCAATCCGCGCGAAGAGCGCTTGCTCAACAGCACCAGCCACCAGAACAAACTCTCAGAGGCGGTGTATAAGGGAGTGCTGGCTTATTTCAATGATAAACCACCGGAAGGGACCTTATTTGCCGCCCGCAAGCACGGTATTAAGCACAAAGTCGCCAGTGGCGAGTCATTGAGTGTGATCGCCGATAAATACAGCTCGTCTGTCCAGGCCATCCGTCAGATGAACCAGCTGTCATCCAATGTGGTGAAAGTGGGCCAGATACTGCGCATTCCCGCCGGTAAAACGGTCAGCCACAGCAGGGGCACCTCCAACAGCAGTGCCGCCGTGGCCAGCATCACGAAAAGCACTGTGGTGCATACCGTGCAGCGGGGTGAGTTTTTGGGTAAGATCGCCAGCCAGTATAAAGTAACGGTCGACAGCATTCGTCAGACGAACGCTTTGCGCTCCGATGAACTGGCTGTCGGTCAGAAGCTGAAAATTTCGGTTCAGCGCAAGCTGGTGGAGCATACGGTACGCCGCGGTGAGTTCCTCGGTAAAATTGCTGCCCATTATGGGGTCAGCGTCAGTAGTATCCGGCAAGCGAATCAGCTAAGCTCAGATACACTGGCGGTGGGCCAGAAACTTAAAATTCCAAGCACTTAATTGCAGACCTGATTATGCCCATTCAGATATTACCTGCCAGGCTGGCGAACCAGATTGCCGCTGGTGAAGTCGTGGAACGCCCTGCTTCTGTGGTGAAAGAGCTGGTAGAAAACAGTCTGGATGCTGGCGCAACCCGTATTGAAATCGACATTGATAAAGGCGGCAGCCGCACCATTCGCATCCGTGATAACGGAGTAGGGATCGTGAAAGAAGAGCTGCAACTCGCGCTCAGCCGTCACGCCACGTCAAAAATTACCACCCTGGATGATCTGGAAGCGATCGCCAGCCTTGGCTTCAGAGGCGAGGCACTGGCGAGTATCAGTTCGGTCTCCCGCCTGACACTGACCTCCCGTACCGACGCGCAGCCGGAAGCCTGGTCGGCTTATGCCGAAGGGCGTGACATGACGGTGCAGCTTAAACCGGCCGCCCACCCGGTCGGGACCACCGTGGAAGTGCTGGATCTGTTTTTCAATACTCCGGCGCGCCGTAAATTTCTCCGGACCGAAAAAACCGAATTTGCCCATATTGATGAACTGCTCAAACGCATCGCACTGAGCCGGTTCGACGCCAGTATACTGCTGCGTCACAACGGCAAACTGATCCGCCAGTACCGTGCGGCAGAGACACAGGCGCAAAAAGAGCGCCGGCTGGCCGCCGTGTGCGGGCAGGGATTTTTGCAACATGCGCTGTCACTGGAGTTGGGTCACGGCGATCTGAGCCTGTCAGGCTGGATCTGCACCCCGCAAGGGGCGCGGGCACAGAACGATATTCAGTACTGCTATGTCAATGGCCGGATGATGAAGGATAAGCTGATCAATCATGCGATCCGTCAGGCCTTTGAAGGCGCCCTGGCCGCAGAGCAGTACGCGGCTTACGTGCTGTTTATTGAAGTCGACCCGCACCAGGTGGATGTGAACGTTCACCCGGCCAAGCATGAAGTCCGCTTTCATCATGCCCGTCTGGTGCATGATTTTATCTATCAGGGTGTGCAAAGTGCATTGCAGCAGAGTGGCGCTGAAACCAGCCTGTACTCGGCACCGGAGCGAGCATCGGCCCGCGGCGATGCCGCCCAGCAGAATGCTTACCAGATCAAAGAGCCGGCGCCACTCAGCAGACAGCCGGACTCGGTACCAGACGCCGACAGCGCGCGCGTCCCTTCCTCCAGAACCCTGGATGCCATTGCCAACAATCCGGCCTATCCGCGACAAGCGCCGGCAAAAGAATGGCGACAGAGCGATATGTCTGTCACCTCAGAGCGCCCGGACGGTCGTCCAGAGCAGGAGAGGGCCTCAGCGTCATCCCGTTCTGCTGCCAGTGCCCGGAGCCACTCGCCTCGTCAGTCTGGCGCAGAAACGCCTTCCAAAGCGGAAGTTGCGGCCTATCAGGTATTGATGCAGACGCAGGTCGCCTCGTCAGAATCTGAGCAAAGGTCACGTCAGCCGCAGAAGACGCCCCCAGACAACGCCTGGCGTGACACGCCGGAACCGGTCAAACGCGATCCGGTACTCAACAGCCAGCCGGAGCACGGGCTGGGCAAAGCGCTGACTGTGATTGCTGAGCGTTATCTGCTGGTCAGTCATGGTGCTGATGTCGCTTTATTATCGCTCACAGAGGCCGATCAGCTGCGTATTAAAGGGCAACTGCAATTTGCCCGTCATGACGGCCTGAAACCTCAGCCATTACTGATCCCGCTCGTGATCCCCACCACTCAGCGATTGAACCAAAGTGCCGGGCAGCACAGCGCGGTATTGCAGAAACTGGGTGTTCAGATCCGGGCAAAAGGGCAGGATAAACTGGTGATCCTGACAGTAAGCCTGCCACTTCGCCAGCAGAACCTGCAGGTGCTGATCCCGGCGCTTTTGGCGCAACTCAGCGCGTTGTCTGAGGCCGGGGAACACCTGAATGACGCAGATTACTGGGACGCTTTACTGGACTGGCTCGCCGCCGAGCTGTCGGCGCACAGTGAACGCTTCAGCCTGTCTCAGGCCATCACGTTGCTGGGTGAACTCGAACAACTCTGGGGAACAACCCTGGAATCTTATTATTCCCGGTTGCTGCGTCCGGTCGATTTGCAGCCGGCATTAGAAGCGTTTAATCATGACTAAATCTCTTCCACAGGCCATTTTTCTGATGGGGCCGACCGCGTCGGGTAAAACCGATCTGGCAATCCGTTTGCGTCAGCAGCTGCCTGTTGAATTAATCAGTGTGGACTCGGCACTGATTTACCGTGATATGGATATCGGTACCGCGAAACCGGATGCCGCTGAGCTGGCCCAGGCGCCGCATCGGCTGATCGATATTCGTGATCCGTCACAAAGTTATTCAGCCGCCGATTTTCGTGCAGATGCCCTGAAAGAAATGGCAGATATCGTCGCAGCTGGTCGCATTCCATTATTGGTTGGCGGCACGATGCTCTACTTTAAGGCATTGCTGGAGGGGCTTTCGCCACTACCGCAGGCTGATCCGGCCATTCGTGCTGAGATTGAGCAACAAGCCCAGGAGCAGGGGTGGCTGGCTTTACATCAAGAATTGCAACGAATTGATCCCGTCTCTGCGACACGGATCCATCCAAATGATCCACAACGATTGTCGCGGGCATTGGAAGTTTTTCGAATTTCAGGTAAAACTTTAACTGAGTTGACCCAAACGCAGGGGGAAACATTACCTTACCAGGTACACCAATTTGCGATAACACCCATGGATAGGGCTATTCTTCATCAGAGGATCGAACAGCGCTTTGACAAAATGATCAAAGCAGGCTTTGAACAGGAAGTTCGAGCCTTGTATGAGCGGGGGATCTGCATCCGGATCTCCCGTCAGTGCGCTGTGTTGGATACCGACAGATGTGGGATTACTTTGACGGTAATTGCACCTTGGATGACGCAGTTTTTCGCGGAATCTGTGCAACCCGTCAGTTAGCCAAGCGGCAGATTACCTGGCTTCGCAGCTGGAAAGCGCTGACTTGGTTGGATAGCAGTGATGTAGAGAAAGCGTTACAAACAGTCACAAACTCCGTTAGCCGTGAGGTTTGATTAACGTGTATACTCATCTCTGCTTTGCGTATTGTTTTTTGTTCATTGAAACATACAACTACAAACAAATAAGGAAAAGAAAGAATGGCTAAGGGGCAATCTCTACAAGACCCGTTTTTGAATGCGCTGCGTCGTGAAAGAATCCCGGTTTCTATTTACTTGGTCAATGGTATTAAGCTCCAGGGACAGATTGAGTCATTTGACCAGTTCGTGATCCTGCTGAAAAATACGGTCAACCAAATGGTGTACAAGCACGCTATTTCTACTGTCGTGCCGGCTCGCCCGGTCAATCATCACCACTCAGGTGATCGTCCGACAACAGAACGTGGCCAGGAAAAAACAGAAGAATAACATTCTTCGATAAGGAGTTGATTGCTTGTTTGACCGTTATGAAGCCGGTGAACAGGCAATTCTTGTTCATATCAACTTCACGCAAGAAGGGGAATGGGAAGATCTCAGCGAGTTTGAAATGCTGGTCTCCTCGGCGGGAGTCAATAAGCTGCGTGTGATTACAGGCAGCCGACAGTCTCCCCACCCTAAGTATTACGTGGGAGAAGGTAAAGCACAGGAAATTGCCGATGCGGTCAGAGCGGAAAACGCCGAGATCGTCATTTTTAACCATTCACTCTCGCCAGCCCAGGAGCGAAACCTGGAGCAGCTGTGCAAATGCCGGGTTCTGGACAGAACCGGATTGATCTTGGATATCTTCGCTCAGCGCGCGCGAACCCATGAGGGTAAGCTGCAAGTCGAGCTGGCGCAGTTACGTCATATTTCTACCCGTTTGATCCGCGGCTGGACCCACCTTGAACGACAGAAGGGCGGGATAGGTCTGCGCGGGCCGGGTGAAACTCAGCTTGAAACTGACCGTCGTTTGCTGCGCGAAAGGATCAAGGCGATTCTGCGCCGACTGGATAAAGTCTCCAAACAGCGGGATCAGGGTCGTCGGGCCAGAAGTCGGGCAGATATTCCGACCATCTCGTTAGTCGGTTATACCAACGCCGGTAAGTCTACCCTGTTTAACCGGGTGACGGATGCTGGGGTGTATGCTGCAGATCAGCTGTTCGCCACCTTGGATCCGACGTTGCGGAAAATTGATGTGGAGGATGTGGGAACCAGTATCCTGGCTGATACGGTCGGATTTATCCGCCATCTTCCTCATGATCTGGTGGCTGCGTTTAAAGCCACACTGAAGGAAACCCAGGAAGCCGCGTTGCTGTTACATGTGGTGGATGCCAGTGATGAGCGTTATCGGGAAAATATCGATGCGGTCAACACGGTACTGGAAGAGATCGACGCCAGTGATGTCCCGGTATTGGTGGTCATGAATAAGATCGACAATCTGGAACAGGCTGAGCCGCGTATTGAGCGCGACGAAGACGGTATTCCACGGTGTGTCTGGGTTTCTGCCCGTGAAGGAACCGGGATTGACCTGCTCTTCACGGCACTGACGGAACGGCTGTCCGGGACTATGGTCACCCATACTCTGTGCCTGCCGCCGGCAGTGATCGGTCGCTTCCGGAGCAAGTTTTATCAGCTTGGGGCGATTGTCCGGGAAGAGTATGAAGAAAATGGTAACCTGATACTGGATGTACGTTTACCCATCGCAGAATGGGCTCGACTGCAAAAAGAGAGCACCAGGGGCTGGATGACTTTATCCTTGCCTGATGGACTGCTAGAGTAATAAAAACTGTCGTCATATCATATTGATGGAGTTCTATAATGGCGTGGAATGAGCCTGGAAACAACGGTGGCCGCGATAAGGACCCTTGGGGGAACAATAATCGTGGTGGTCGTGAACAAGGGCCGCCTGATCTCGATGAAGTGTTTGCAAAACTGAGTCGTAAGTTTGGTGGTATTTTTGGGAATAAGCGTGGACCTTCGAGCGGTGGCGGTGCTGTCGGCTTAGGTGTCATTGCTGTTATCGCGGCTGCGATTTGGGGATTTTCTGGGTTTTACACTGTTGGCGAAGCTGAGCGTGGCGTCGTACTTCGGTTTGGTAAATTCTATGAAATGGTCGATCCTGGTCTGAACTGGAAACCTACCTTCATCGATGATGTTGAGCTGGTCAACGTACAGGCGATTCGTTCTCTGCGCAGCTCAGGTCTGATGCTGACAAAGGATGAAAACGTACTGCGAGTTGAAATGGAAGTGCAGTACAGGGTTTCTGATGCACAGAAGTATCTGTTCAGTGTGACCAATGCGGACGACAGTCTGCGCCAGGCGACGGATTCTGCACTGCGTGCGGTGATCGGTGACTCCACGATGGATGAAGCCCTGACCCGTGGTCGCCAGACCATTCGTGCCAATACCCAGACGGATATCGATAAGATTACCGACAAGTATGACATGGGTATTCTGGTTGTGGACGTGAACTTCCAGTCGGCCCGTCCGCCGGAAGCCGTGAAAGATGCATTTGATGATGCAATTGCGGCCCGTGAGGATGAGGAGCGCTTTGTGCGCGAAGCAGAAGCGTACAGCAACGATATCCTGCCAAAAGCGACAGGTCGTGCTGAACGTCTGAAGAAAGAAGCGGAAGGGTATACTGAAAAAGTGGTTAACGGCGCACTGGGTGAAGTGGCTCAATTTGAGAAACTGCTGCCTGAGTACAACGTAGCGAAAGAAGTTACCCGTAATCGTCTGTACCTGGATACCATGGAGCGCGTTTACTCCAACACCAGCAAAGTGATGGTGGACTCGAAATCCGGTGGCAATCTGTTATATCTGCCTCTGGACAAGCTGATGAATCAGTCTGAAGCCAGTAAGCAGCAAATGAGCCCATCCAGCTCGTACGGTATTGAGCTGGAGAAGACGGAAAATGCGAATCCTACTCCAGCGGCACCGCGTGCTGATTCTGGTCGTCAGGGGAGATATTAATTATGCGTAAGTTAATTATCCCGCTCGTAGTCATTCTCATCGCTCTGGTGTTGATGTCCGTCTTCGTCGTTAAAGAGGGCGAGCGTGGTATTGTGGTTCGTTTCGGTCGAATCATCAAAGATGACACTAGCAACATGACGCGTGTGTATGAGCCGGGCCTGCACTTCAAAGTGCCGGTATTTGACCGTGTTCGTAAGCTGGATGCCCGTATTCAGACCATGGATGATCAGGCTGACCGTTTTGTCACCTCTGAGAAAAAAGACGTGATTATCGACACTTATGTGAAGTGGCGTATTCAGGACTTCGGTCAGTATTACCTGACCACCGGTGGCGGTAATACCGCAACGGCGGAAGGGCTGCTGAAACGTAAGGTGGTCGACAGTCTGCGTGCGCAGATCGGTGCCAAAGAGATCAAACAGATCGTGTCTGGTCCGGATCGCGGCAACAACGTGGATGCCGGCGCTGCTGCCCCCGTTGATGAAAGCGTGGCCATTGCGTCTGAAATTGTCCAGGAAGTAGCCCCCAAGCGAGAGCTGGAAGGCGAGCGTGACAAGATCATGGCCGATGTACTGGCTGAAACTCAGATCAGTGCCCGTGACCTTGGGATTGAAGTGGTTGATTTCCGCATGAAGAAAATCAACCTGCCGGATGAGATCAGCGAGTCGATCTATCGCCGTATGCGTGCCGAACGTGAATCGGTTGCGCGTAAGCACCGTTCTCAGGGCCGTGAAAAAGCCGAGGTTATCCGTGCGCAGTCTGAGCTGGAAGTCGCCAAGATTATTTCTGAAGCTGAACGTATTGCCCGCATCCAGCGCGGTGATGCCGAAGCAAAAGCAGCAGATATCTATGCGACTGCGTTTAACAAAGATCCGGAGTTTTATAACTTCCTGCGTTCTTTGAAAGCGTACGAAAACAGCTTCAGCTCCAAGCAGGATATTCTGGTGGTGGATCCGAACAGTGATTTCTTCAAATACATGAAAGGGTCGGACGGCCTGAACTAAGCGGGTTCAGTGCTGACAAAAAAGACAAGGCGTTGGCCTTGTCTTTTTTTGTCTGATACCTGGAGATTGTGAGCCGATAGCGGGGGAAAACGATGAGTCAAACATTCTGGCTGGCCGTCGGGCTGGTCCTGATTCTGGAAGGTTTGGGGCCATTGCTGGCACCCAGAGGCTGGCGCGAACTGATCAGTCAGTTGAGCCGTCAGGATGATCAGACATTGCGCCGCATAGGGGGTTGTTTAGTCGTCGCTGGCAGCGTGATTGCTTATCTCATGTTCACCCAGCTGTAAATCCTGACGTCGGGTATTCGTGAAGCCTGACTTTCGATTTTCTGGGTCATGGTCAAAAAATGACTGCAAGCAAATTTGTAAGGTGCTAGAATCCATTTTTAACTACTGATAGACGAAGAAAGATGGCAAACAATGTAGTCGTTCTCGGCACCCAGTGGGGTGACGAAGGTAAGGGCAAGATCGTTGATCTGCTGACTGAAGATGCACAATATGTGGTTCGCTACCAGGGCGGTCACAACGCAGGTCACACCCTTGTCATAGATGGTGAAAAAACTGTCCTGCACTTAATCCCTTCAGGCATCCTGCGTAACAACGTGAAATGCATTATCGGTAACGGTGTTGTCCTTTCTCCAGATGCTCTGCTGAAAGAAATGGAGCCACTGGAAGCGCGTGGTATTCCAGTTCGTGAGCGTTTATACCTGTCAGAAGCTTGTCCGCTAATTCTTCCGTATCATATTGCGCTGGACCAGGCTCGTGAACTGGCTCGTGGTAAGAAAGCAATCGGTACGACTGGCCGTGGTATCGGTCCTGCCTATGAAGATAAAGTTGCTCGTCGCGGTCTGCGTGTTGGCGATTTGTTCGATAAAGAGGCATTTGCCGAGAAGCTGAAGGAAGTGATGGCTTACCATAACTTCCAGCTGGAGCATTATTACAATGTTGAGCCTGTAAGCTACGAAGAAGTACTGGAAACTGTGCTGGCTCAGGCGGACATCCTGACATCTATGGTTATTGATGTAACCCAGGAGCTGGATGACGCACGCAAGCGTGGCGACAAGATCATGTTCGAAGGTGCACAAGGCACGCTGCTGGACATCGACCACGGTACTTACCCGTATGTGACTTCTTCTAACACGACTGCAGGCGGTGTTGCTGCCGGTTCTGGTTTCGGTCCTCGCTACCTGGGTTACATTCTGGGTATCGCCAAAGCCTACTGCACACGTGTTGGTGCAGGCCCGTTCCCGACTGAACTTGATGACGCAGTTGGTGAGCACCTGGGTGTGAAAGGTAATGAGTTTGGTGCGACCACAGGCCGTAAGCGTCGCTGTGGCTGGTTTGATGCCGTTGCAATGCGCCGTGCCGTGCAAATCAACTCAGTGTCGGGTTTCTGTCTGACCAAGCTGGATGTTCTGGATGGTCTGGAAGAAATCAAGATCTGTACCGGTTACAAACTGCCGGATGGCAAGATCCTGACTGTGTCTCCAATGGCGGCTGATGCATTCGAAAACGTAGAGCCTATCTACGAAACGATGCCAGGCTGGACTGAGACCACCTTCGGTGTGAAAACACTGGAAGAGTTACCACAGGCGGCACTGAATTACATCGCGCGTCTGGAAGAGCTGACAGGTGTACCTGTCGATCTGATCTCAACCGGCCCTGATCGTAACGAAACCATCATCAAAGTTCATCCTTACGCAAGCTGATTGCTGAGCGATATGACCTGATGCTCAAAAGCCAACCTTCGGGTTGGCTTTTTGTTGTTCGCTTTCTGAAATTTTGGCTAAAGTCTGTTTGCCTCTGGTCGATAAGGTTCATACCGCCGGATTTTTTATCGTTTCAGCGAAGAAATGTGGCTGAGTCCAGTCGTAATGTTTCAATGTAAAGAGAGAGCGGAATGGTTCTGCGTGCAATAGTGCTTTCAGCTTTAATGGCGGCGATGCCGGCTAAAGCGATTACAGATGTTGGGGATGCTGTGCCTTTGTATTCAGAGGCGGAACTGATCCATCTGTTTGAGAGCAACCAGCAGTTACAGCGCGTGAAAGCCGATGAGTGCCAGTTGGTACAGGATATTGAAGTGCGGGCAGAGCGTGTTGAACTGCCGGCGTATCAGTTTCTGTATGGCGACATGCTGGCCTGGGGCGTGTGTGTGCAGCGTGACGTTGAACTGGGTCTCTATTACATGGAAACCGCGGCTCGCCAGGGCCTGCCTTCGGCGCTGGAACAGCTGGGCCGTTATTATGCCCGGGGCACCCTGGTGCAGCAGGATCGGGAACGTGCAATTCCTTATTTGCGTGAAGCGGCGGCGATGGGCCATCTGGCAGCACGCATTCAGCTTGCCGAGTTGCTGCTCAATGACTATGGCAGCCCGTTGGATTACGAAGATGCTTATCGCTGGCTGTATCAGTCCGTCACGGCTGACGGCCGCACCCACAGAAAGATTACTCAGTTACGCCGCAATTTAGAGCAGCGTATGCCTTCCAATGTGATTGCTCGCGCGAAGCGACGAGAGAGCTTCTGGTAACCTCCCTCTTACCCAGGCGATTTTTGGCCTGCGGTATCTTTTCAGGCAGTTAGCGCTTAGAATGTGATCTGAGCGGCATTTAACTTGTCGCGTTGCTTGAGCTGCCGGAGACAGGCAGGCTCACAAAACAAGCGTGTAAGCGACTGATTCACACGCAGATATTATCTTCATTTATTGGAGCGGAATTTGACCTGCTCCCAACTAATTATTGATGGCAGGGATATACTTAGGGTATCTGGCTGCCAATACGGATTATTTTATGTCCAAAGGTACAACTGATTTACCCGTCGATCCTTTCCGCGAGCGGGAAGCTCAAAACTACGAAAACCCCATCCCAAGCCGTGAATTCATTCTGGAAGTGGTTCGCGGCTTTAGTACACCTGTCAATCGCGATCAGCTGTTTACCGAGCTGAAATTGCAGGGCGAAGACCAGTATGAAGGCCTTCGCCGCCGATTGCGCGCCATGGAGCGCGACGGCCAGCTGGTGTACACCCGCCGCCAGTGTTACGCACTGCCGGAAAGGCTGGATTTGATCAAAGGCCATGTCATCGGCCATAAAGACGGCTTTGGCTTTGTGCGCCCTGAAGGCAGCGGCATGGCCCGTCAAGATGACCTGCTGTTGCCGTCTCATCAGATGCGCGGTGTGATCCATGGTGATTACGTGCTGGTTCAGGTAGCAGGCGTTGATAAACGCGGCCGCCGTGAAGGGCGTATAGTCCGTGTGCTGCAAGAATACAGCGGCCAGATTGTCGGCCGTTATTTTATTGAAGACGGTATGGGCTTTGTCGTACCGGATGATTCACGGATCTCGCAGGATATCGTGATCCCGCAGGAAGAGCGTCAGGGCGCCCGTATGGGGAACGTCGTGGTGGTGGAAATCACCCAGCGCGCCACCCGTCAGTACAATGCTGTCGGTAAAATTGTGGAAGTGTTGGGTGAGAACATGGCACCGGGCATGGAAATTGAAATTGCCCTGCGTACCTACGATATTCCCCATGTCTGGCCGGCAGAAGTTGAGAAGCAGGTCGCGACACTGAAAGAAGAAGTGCCGGAAGAGGCCAAAAAAGGCCGTGTGGATCTGCGGGATTTGCCGCTGGTGACAATCGACGGCGAAGACGCCCGTGATTTCGATGACGCTGTGTTCTGTGAAAAGAAAAAATCCGGTGGCTGGCGTTTATGGGTGGCTATCGCCGATGTCAGCTACTATGTGCGTCCTGACAGCGCGCTGGATAAAGAAGCGATCAACCGTGGTAACTCGGTTTACTTCCCGGCACAGGTGATCCCGATGTTGCCTGAAGTGCTGTCGAACGGTCTGTGCTCGCTCAACCCTCAGGTTGACCGCCTGTGTATGGTTTGTGAGATGACCATTTCGGCGGCCGGCAAACTGTCCGGCTACCGGCATTACGAAGCTGTGATGAACTCCCATGCTCGCCTGACGTACACCAAAGTCAGCAAGATGCTGGAAGGGGACGAGGAGCTGCGTCAGCGCTATGCGCCTTTGGTGCCGCACCTGGAAGAGCTGTACAGCATGTACAAAGTGCTCAAGCTTGCGCGCGAGCAGCGCGGTGCCATTGAGTTTGAAACGCTGGAAACCCAGTTCATTTTCAATGCGGATCGTAAGATTGACCGTATTGTGCCGTCAGAGCGGAACGATGCCCACAAGATCATCGAAGAATGTATGATCATGGCCAATGTGGCTTCCGCCAAGCTGGTGGAAAAAGCCAAAGAGCCAGCGCTGTACCGGGTGCATGATACCCCGGGTGAAGAACGCCTGACAGGCTTCCGGGATTTCCTCGGTGAGCTGGGTCTGAATCTGACCGGTGGTCTGGAGCCTGCGCCGAGTGATTATGCTCATCTGGCTGCGGCGATCCAGAATCGTCCGGACAAAGAACTGATCCAGACCATGTTGTTGCGTTCCATGAAGCAGGCGGTGTATCAGGCGGAGAACCTGGGCCACTTTGGCCTGGCGCTGAACTCATATGCGCACTTTACTTCACCGATCCGCCGCTATCCTGATCTGGCTCTGCATCGTGCTATCAAATATCTGATTGCCAAAGAAAACGGCACTCACAAAGATCGCTGGACGCCGACCGGCGGCTACCACTACTCCTTCGACGATATGGATGTGCTGGGCGAGCAATGCTCAATGACAGAGCGTCGTGCCGATGATGCCACGCGTGATGTGGCTGACTGGCTGAAATGTGAGTACATGCAGGACCATGTCGGTGATGAGTTTGAAGGCGTGATTGCCAATGTGACGGGCTTTGGCTTCTTTGTCCGCCTCAATGAGCTTAATATTGACGGCCTGGTACACATCTCAAATCTCGATAACGATTACTACCAGTTCGATCCGATTGGTCAGCGCCTGGTGGGGGATGCCTCCGGCAAAATTTACCGTCTGGGTGATACGGTCCAGGTGAAAGTCGCGGCAATTAACCTCAATGACCGCCAGATTGATTTCGAACTGGTGGGCGGCGGCAGAAAGTCCCGCCGGCCGGGTAAAACCGCGCAAACTCGTGAGAAGCAGCAACGGATGCGCAAAGCAGAAGGCTTGCAGCGTCAGAACCTGAAAGCGTACCGCGTTGAAAACGGTGAAGCGCAGCAGGAGCACAAAGCGGAAGCGAAGAAAGAACGCACTTCTGTCCGTCAGCAGCTGAAAGCCGGTGTTATCGCCAAGCCTGGCAGCGAAGACGACAAGAAAGGCAAAAAAGCCAAGAAAAAAGATAAGGCAAAAAAGAAATCGGTCAAGGCGCGCAAGCCGCGGGCCGGTAAGAAAGAACGAGCGGCGAAGAAGACTAAGTAATGCGTAATGATATGATTTTCGGCATTCATGCCGTCAGCGCTGTGCTGGGTTCCGATCCGGCACGCTTCATTGAAGTCTTTGTGCTGAAAGGGCGTCAGGACGAGCGTGTATTGCCGCTGCTGAACGAATTGCAGCGATTAGGGGTGACGATTCAGCAGACCGGCCGAAAGGCTCTGGACGATAAAGCCGACGGCGGCAGCCATCAGGGGATTGTGGCGCGGGTAAAACCGGGTAAACAGTACAATGAACAGGATCTGGATGACCTGCTTGAAGGCAAAGACAATCCACTGCTGCTGATACTGGATGGCGTGACTGATCCGCATAACCTGGGCGCGTGTCTGCGTAATGCCGATGCCGCCGGTGTGGTGGCGATTATCGTGCCGAAAGACAGGGCCGCCCAGTTGAACGCAACCGCGTCTAAAGTGGCCTGTGGCGCTGCTGAAGTGGTGCCGCTGATTCGGGTGACCAATCTGGCCCGCACTATGCGTGCCTTGCAGGACAAAGGGATTTGGATTGTCGGCACCGCCGGTGAAGCGACTCATGACCTCTATCAAAGCAAACTGACCGGGCCGCTGGCCATCGTGATGGGCGCGGAAGGGGAAGGGATGCGTCGTCTGACCCGTGAGACCTGTGATGATCTGATTAAGATCCCGATGGCGGGCACGGTCTCCAGTCTGAATGTGTCGGTTGCAACGGGTATCTGCCTGTTTGAAGCGGTGCGCCAGCGCCAGGGCTAAAACAAAAAGACCTGCAAAATCAAATGAAATGCCATCCGCTCGGGTGGCATTTCTGTCTGCGGTGAAAATAAACACCAGCACAGGGCGATATCGCTGTTCTTTTAGTTGCGCTGAGCGGTGTAATTCTGTACTATCTCGCGCCTAAATTCTCGGTTTTATTTTTTCGTTCCTTGCTTCCCCAGGATAACCGAGCTGAACAGGGAAGCTGAATAATCCGTAAGGAGCAACCCATGCGTCATTACGAAATCGTATTTATGGTGCACCCTGATCAAAGCGAGCAAGTTGCTGGCATGGTCGAGCGTTACACTGGTGCTATCAAAGATTCTGGCGGTCAAATCCACCGTCTGGAAGATTGGGGCCGCCGTCAACTGGCTTACCCAATCAACAAACTGCACAAAGCACACTACGTTCTGATGAACGTTGAAGCAGAGCAGTCTGTGGTCGACGAGCTGGAGTCAAGCTTCCGCTTTAACGATGCTGTGATCCGTAACATGATCATGCGCACTAAAGGCGCTATCACTGAGCCATCTCCAATGATGAAGGCTAAAGAAGAGCGTGCCCCACGTCGTGAAGATCGTGCTGATGCACAATCTGAAGGTCACATGGCCGACGCTGAGTAATTATTGAATGACCAATCGTCTGGAGCTGTCTGGCACTGTTGCCAAGCACCCCAAACGAAGCCAGTCCCCGGCGGGCGTACCTCATTGCCATTTTGTGCTTGAGCATCGTTCCAACCAGGTGGAAGCGGACTTAACCCGGCAGGTGTACTGTTACATCAACGTGGTGGTCAGCGGTAAAGGTCAGCAATTACTCACTCATGATTTAGCTGTCGGAAGCAACATTAAAGCCGGGGGATTTATCTCGTGGCAAACCGGCCGGAATGGCATAGGTAAATTAGTGTTGCATGCCGATCATATTGAAAAAATTTAGTTCAGGAGATAAGCCCATGGCACGTTTCTTCCGTCGTCGTAAGTTCTGCCGTTTTACTGCAGAAGGCGTACAAGAGATTGACTACAAAGATGTAGCCACTCTGAAAAACTACATCACTGAAGCTGGTAAAATCGTACCAAGCCGTATCACAGGTACTCGCGCTAAGTACCAGCGTCAGCTGGCTCGCGCTATCAAGCGTTCACGTTACCTGGCTCTGCTGCCATATACTGACAAGCATCAGTAATAGGCCCGGTTTAATTAAGTTTAAGAGGACAAGATAATGCAAGTTATTCTACTTGATAAAATCGGTAACCTGGGCAGCCTTGGTGATCAGGTAAGCGTTAAAGCTGGTTATGCTCGTAACTTCCTGATCCCTCAGGGTAAAGCAGTTATGGCTACCAAATCTAACGTTGAAATGTTTGAAACTCGTCGTGCTGAGCTGGAAGCAAAAGTTGCAGAGCAACTGACTGCTGCTCAAGCGCGTGCTGAGAAAGTTAACGCTCTGGAAGCTGTAGTGATTGCTTCTAAAGCGGGTGACGAAGGCAAACTGTTCGGTTCAATCGGTACTCGTGATATCGCTGATGCAGTAACTGCTGCTGGCGTTGAAGTTGCGAAAAGCGAAGTACGTCTGCCAGAAGGTGCTCTGCGCACAACTGGCGAATATGAGATCAGCCTGCAGCTGCACTCTGACGTATTTGCAACAGTTAAGCTGGAAGTTGTTGCTGCTGAGTAATCAGCACCGGCACTTCTGCGAAAAAACCAGCCTCAGGGCTGGTTTTTTTATGTCTGGAGAAAGGCTGTCAGCAGGATGGCACAGCTCAGTCATGACGCTGTTCAGTAATGGAATAGCAGGTTGATTGTCATGGTGCCGTCGCGCTTTTGCAGCCCGTCCGGTACCCAGCTGTTGAACTTCTGCGTGTTGCTGAGCTTGATGGCGATATGTTCTGAAATCGCACTGGTGAGAGACACCTGGGTTTCCAGCGTGCTGTTACTGTTACCGGCGATGCCTGTCAGCCGGACATTCAGCTCGACATCTTTGGACGGTTTCCAGATCCAGCGGGTGCTGCCACGCAGGATCAGTTCATCGACGGTTTCAGGCACGATGATGTCATCATCGTCAATTTCGTCGATGTTGGGTTCCTGATGGCGGTAACCCGGGCCGGCTTCAATTTCCATCATCATGTTTTCCAGTCGGATAACCCGGTAGCCGATACCGGTTGCCAGGGTGAAATCCCTGAAGTAGGGGCCGTATTTGTCGTCGATGTAGCTGGTATTGCCCAGCACATACGCCCGTTCATTGATGATGAAGTCGCTCTGTAATTCGAGCTGGCCTTTGCGTTTTTCTTCCTCACCATCTTCTTCCGCCAGCAGGTATTTGGCTTCGACCTGCTGACGAAACTGATCTTTGACATAGGTCAGTCCCAGCCGGGTATTGAGCGATTTGGTATTCGAGTTGCCGGAAAGCGACTGGTATCCCAGCTCCAGTTCACTGGACCAGGGCGAGGTGATCGGCGGGAGTTCTGGCACATCTTCTGCCCAGGCGTCTGCCATGATACACAGGCCGGATGCCAGTACAGGAAGCAGGATGCATTGATTTGCCACGTGCCCTCCCAACAACTGACACAAGAAACGACGGCTAGCACAAAAAAGTGCAAAACAAGGTGTAGGCGGCGCAGTGTAGCTGAAAAATGTCAGATGATCGTCAGGATGTTGCGCTATTAGACATAAATTTTGCTGAAGTGCCGTAAGATTGGGCAGCGCAGTTTTTACCGGGTCTTTTTTGTCTGGTTGGCTGCCAGCTCGCAGGAATGTTCAGGTATACTAGCAGGCCGGATTCAGGTCAAACGTGCAAGTGGTTATGGCAGAGAAAAGTAAACCCAATCGTCCAAAAGACACTCAGATGGATGCGCTCAAAATGCCGCCTCATTCGCTGGAGGCAGAGCAGTCAGTGCTTGGCGGCTTGTTGCTGGATAATGAGCGCTGGGACAGCGTTGCAGAAAAAGTGGTCGCGCGAGATTTTTACAGCCGTCCGCACCGGATGATTTTGAATCAGCCGCCGGATTGCTTGAGTCCGGTCAGCCGCTGGATTTGATCACCCTGTCAGAGCGTCTTGAGCTGCATGATCAGCTAGATGATGTCGGTGGCTTTGCCTATCTGGCCGAACTCGCCAAGAACACCCCTTCTGCGGCCAATATTACCGCCTATGCTGAGATTGTCAGAGAGCGTGCGCTGATCCGCGACATGATTGGGGTCGCCAATGAGATTGCCGATGCCGGTTATGACCCGCAGGGCAGAACCAGCGTCGATCTGCTTGATATGGCAGAAAGCAAGGTGTTTGCCATTGCCGAGCAGCGGACCAATGAGAATGAAGGCCCGCAGAATGTCGATACCATTCTGGAAAAAACCCTGGAACGGATTGAGCTGCTGTACCAGTCGCCTCAGGATGGTGTCACCGGAGTCTCGACCGGCTTTACGGATCTGAATAAGAAAACTGCAGGTCTGCAGGGCTCGGATCTGATTATCGTGGCGGCCCGTCCATCTATGGGTAAAACGACCTTCGCGATGAACCTGTGTGAAAACGCAGCCATGGAGCAGGAAAAACCTGTGCTGATTTTCTCGCTGGAGATGCCCGCCGAACAAATCATGATGCGTATGCTGGCGTCGCTGTCGCGGGTGGATCAGACCAAGATCCGTACCGGACAGCTGGACGATGAAGACTGGGCGCGCATTTCGTCGACCATGGGTATACTGATGGAAAAGAAGAACATGTACATTGATGACAGTTCTGGCCTGACCCCGACAGATGTCCGCTCTCGTGCCCGCCGGATTGCCCGTGAACATGGCGGTCTGAGCATGATCATGGTCGACTACCTTCAGCTGATGCGGGTGCCTGGCTTGCAGGATAACCGGACGCTGGAAATTGCCGAAATTTCCCGCTCGCTCAAAGCCCTGGCGAAAGAGCTGAATGTGCCTGTGGTGGCGCTGTCGCAGCTGAACCGCTCGCTGGAGCAGCGTGCCGATAAGCGCCCGGTGAACTCGGACTTGCGTGAATCCGGTGCCATCGAGCAGGATGCGGACTTGATCATGTTCATCTACCGTGATGAGGTATATCACGAAGACAGTGCACTGAAAGGCATTGCAGAAATCATCATTGGTAAGCAGCGTAATGGTCCTATCGGCAGCGTGCGCCTGACTTTCCAGGGCCAGTTTTCCCGTTTCGATAACTATGCCGGCCCGGCTTTTGATGATGAGTATTAATCTCTCCCAGCAGTAGGAAAATGAATGAAAGCCGCAACCGCCTATATTGATCTTCAGGCCCTGCGCCAAAACGTCAGTCTGCTCAGACAGCACACGCCAGGCTGTAAGTTGCTCGCCATGGTCAAAGCCAATGGTTACGGGCATGGTCTGGCGCAGGTGGCAGCGGGACTGCCGGATGCCGACGGCTTTGGTGTCGCGAGAATCGAAGAAGCCCTGTCGTTGCGTGCCTGCGGCGTGGTCAAACCTATTCTCCTGATGGAAGGCTTTTATTCGCCCTCGGATTTACCTGTGCTGGTGACCAATAATATTCAGACTGTGGTTCACACCATAGAGCAGCTGGAAGCTCTGGAGCAGGCCGTGCTGGAGATGCCGGTGAAAGTCTGGCTCAAAATTGACAGCGGTATGCATCGCCTCGGCGTGCGTCCGGAAGAGTTCCAGGCATTTGTCGAGCGCCTGCATGCCAGCCAGAATGTGGCGCAGCCGCTGCGCTATATGAGTCATTTTGCCTGTGCCGATGAGCTGGACAGCCCGGTGACAGACAGCCAGATTCAGACTTTTATGTCTCTGACGCAAGGTTGCCGGGGGAGCGCTCTCTGGCCAATTCCGCCGGTATCCTGGCCTGGCCGGACAGCCACCTGGAGTGGATTCGTCCCGGCATTATCATGTATGGCATTTCGCCGTTCGCGGATCAGACACATTCTGCCGAGGCCTTTGGTATGCAGCCTGTGATGACACTGACTTCCAGTGTGATTGCGGTGCGGACGGTCAAGCAAGGGGAAGCGGTCGGTTATGGCGGCTCCTGGGTCAGCGAGCGAGATACCAAAGTCGGCGTAGTGGCCATCGGTTATGGTGACGGTTATCCGCGTACCGCGCCGAACGGTACGCCTGTGCTGATCAATGGACGGCTGGTGCCGATTGCTGGCCGGGTCTCTATGGATATGCTGACGGTTGATCTGGGACCGGATGCCACGGATCAAGTCGGTGATGAAGCTATTCTCTGGGGGCAGGGATTACCCGCCGAGGTGGTGGCCGACCATGTCGGGACCATCGCGTACGAGTTGGTCACCAAGCTGACCTCGCGCGTGGCCATGGCCTACAGGTGAGGGGAGCCGGATGACGCTGGATAAAATCAAGAGTCATCTCCATAGCAAACCTAAGCCAGGTTCTCTACGACAGGTCGCGGCGATAGCAGCGGCCTGTTTTTTTCGGCCGGTATTTATGCCGCAGATGATGGCGTGAAAGTGAATACCGGCCAATATGACGACGATGGCGAACTGAGCTGGGCAAAAGATTATGCCGTGGTGCCCTTTGCTTTTTATACCGACAATATCGGTTTTGCTCTGGGGATGGCCGGGGTGGTCAAAGGCGTTTTTCAGCCGCAGGCCTCACTGTTCGGTGCCGGGCTGAAAGGAAACAAGGGCACCTGGCTGACCTATATGCGCGGCGATAACTTTCGCTTCAGCAATGACAGCCGCTGGCTGCTCGGTGCCGAGATCTACAACGCCGATTTTCAGCAGTCCGATTTTTATCTCGGCGAGGCGGCCAGCAATGATTCAAGCGCCCTGGATGCCTTGAACGCCAATGCCTATGATGCCCGATACCGGCTGTTTGCCCGTTATATCTTTCCGCTGGGCTCTGCAACGGCCAACCCGCTGGCCGCCCTGGCGCTGGAGCGGCCACTGACCGGCAGTACCCCGTGGCAAAGCGGGATCACCTCTCTTGAATTTCGTCCATATTATCAGAGCCGCCGCTTTCACGACTCCCCGCCTTTGCCGGACACGGAATTTGCCGATACGGATGAGGTCTGGGCGCTGGAAACCCGCCTGGAGTGGGATAACCTCAACAGCGAACATAACCCGAGTCAGGGGTCGCACAGTCTGCTGACGGTGACCACAGATCCCGGCGGCAGCGATCGGGAAAGCTGGTGGCAGTGGGAGCTGAGCCAGAGCTGGTTCTGGGATATCGGACCTGCCGGCGACTGGTTTGATCAACAGGTGATCGCCTTCAATGCCTATGTCTCGGATGTGCCAAGCTGGCATCAGAGTGAGCAGGTCGATGGGCAGACCCGTTATCACAGGCCACCGGAATTTGCCCGCGCCAGCCTGGGCGGGCTGTTTCGCCTGCGCAGCTATCCCGGCGGGCGTTTTTCTGACCGCAGTGCGCTCAGCTACAGCATGGAATATCGCGTGATGCCCGAATGGCAGCCGCTGGGCGGCTGGCCGGTGTTTGACTGGTATGATGTCCCCTGGTGGCAGTGGGTGCTGTTTACCGATTTGGGGCGGGTGGCAGACGCGTTTGATCTTGCTCAGCTGAACCAGGACATGCGCTGGAGTGCCGGTGGCGCAGTGCGCTTTCAGGTGGAAGGTGTGGTGGTCCGGGCTGAAATGGCCTGGGGCGAAGAAGAAAGTAGTTTCAACGTCATGGTCAATCAGCCCTTCTGAGAGCGGTGCTTTAGCTGTTCGTCCGCCTGGCCAAGAGGAGGGAATATCCGCGCTTCAGCAAATTCTGTACAGTGCCTCCCCCTTTGACGGGGGAGGCTGGCTGGGAGGGAGTTGAGTTACAGACTCAAAATCCGCGCAGCTGAATGCGGCGCAGAAATTCTGTCATCACCCGGTCGTAGAGCAGATCGCCAAGGAAGGCATCTTCGACTTTATGATCGATACTCGGGTTATCGTTCACTTCGATCACCACCACCTGACCATTCACTTCCTTCAGATCGACGCCGTACAGACCGGACCCAATCTGGTTGGCCGCTTTGAGCGCCACCTCAATCACGTTCTTCGGCACCTGTTTCAGATCCAGGGTTTCAAAGCCGCCCGAGGTGACCCGGCCGCTGTTATGGTGCTGGTAAATCTGCCAGTGGCCGCGGCTCATATAGTATTTACAGGCGAACAGCGGCTGACGGTTGAGAATCCCAATCCGCCAGTCAAAATCGGTTGGCAGAAATTCCTGCGCCAGAATCAGTGTACTGCGCGCAAACAGGGTATCCATTTGGGTCAGCAGCTCTTCGCGGGTTTTCACTTTGACCACGCCGACGGAAAAAGCACCGTCCGGCACTTTCAGCACCATCGGGAAACCGATGTCGTTTTCGGCCTGCTCAAGCCAGTTCGGATCGAAGCTTTTCAGCACTACGCTTTTCGGGGTCGGGACTTTGTGCAACCGCAGCAATTCGGTGAGAAACACCTTGTTGGTGCATTTCATGATGGATTCCGGATCGTCCATGACGATCAAGCCCAGCTTCTCCGCCGTTTTGGCAAATCGGTAAGTGAAGTTGCCAATATTGGTGGTGGCGCGAATGAACAGGCCATCGAATTCGCCCAGCCGGGAGAGATCATCCGGCGTAATGGGCTGCAGCCGCATGCCCAGGCGCTTGGCGGCCTTCTTAAAATTGTGCAGTGCCGCGCTGTCTGATGGCGGCATCTTTTCGTTCAGATCGACCAGCAAGGCCAGATCGTAGCGCGCATTTTTGTTGGGCTTGGGTGAACGCCATACCTTGTTGGAAAAACGTTCCAGCGCCTCGGCAAACAAATCCTGCTCAGGATCCGTCAAATCCTGAAACGGGAACGGCGTGATCTGATCTACCTGCCAGTGCGAATCGGAGCGGCGGATGACCACTTGAATCACAGGCACCATGAAGTGCTCGAACAGGCGGCGCGCCATTTTCTCAAAACCGGGTACTTTGGACTGACCAAAGTAAATTTTTTCTTCGAGCTGATCCCCAGACGACTGCAACTGGTGTGCAAAGGCTTTTTCCAGCTGGTCTGACGGTACCGACAATAAGAAAGGCTGAGACAAATCATTGATCGTCATCACCCGGGGAATCACCCTGTGCCCACGGGCTTCGGCCATCAGCGAGCAGTAATAACCGCTGCTCATGTAGCCGTAGTCCCGGCACAGGTTGATGACCTGAGTGGCTTTGTTTTCACAAAATGCGCCCTGCTGCAAATAAGTATCGACAGTGACAACCCTGTCAGAGGGAAAGTACTGCCGCCAGTCACTGTCGTTGTCGGTAATAATGAGGACTTTTGTCATCTTTTTCTTCACCTATAGCCTTACGGCTAATTTTGGGATTAAATCGAACTAGTCCACTCAAGTGTGAATAAGTCCATGATAGTCCGTATTGCACAGCTTTATGATCTAGATAGTTTAAATGCTCTCGAGGCTCAGCTTTTCGACGGGGATCGAATTTCTCCCCGTCAGATGCGGCGGTTTATTAAATCACCCCAGAGTGTGCTGTATGTCGCGGAAGATGAAGGCCGAATCGCTGGCTATGGACTGGTGTTGTTTCACCGGGGCACCCAGCTGGCGCGGTTGTATTCCCTTGCCGTCGATCCCGTTTACCGAGGCAGGCACATTGCTCAGCAGTTATTGTCTGCCTGTGAAGCGGCGGCGTTGGAAAACGGTTTCAATACATTAAGGCTGGAAGTGCGCAATGACAATGTCGCGGCGCGAAATCTTTATGAAAAATGCGGTTATAAACCATTAAAAATTTTAATCCATTATTACGATGATCTGGCCGATGGCGTCAGGATGCAAAAACGCCTGAGCCCTATGGAAGCGAAGCATTTGCTAGCGCTTCCTTTGTATGTGCAAACCACGCCATTCACCTGTGGTCCGGCATGCTTAATGATGAGTCTGTCTTATCTGGATGCTGAATTTCAGCCTAGTCGTCAGCTGGAAATGCAGTTGTGGCGAGAGGCCACCACTATCTTCATGGCATCGGGCCACGGCGGGTGCAGCGGGCAGGGTTTGGCGCTGGCGGCATACAGACGCGGATGCAAGGTGGAATTGTGGGCGCAGTCACTATCGACCCCTTTTATTGACAGTGTTCGCGATCCCAAGAAAAAGGACATTATCGAACTGGTCCATCAGGACTTTTGTCAGCAGTTGGATGAAGCGGGGGTGCCAGTGGTGGATGCCATGCCTGCGGTCAGTCAGATCGAAGAGTGGCTGAAACAGGGCTGCTGTCTGCTGATGCTGATCAGTACCTACCGTTTTAACGGCTGCAAAGAGCCGCACTGGATTGTGCTGAGCGGCGTCAGCGATCAATTCTTTTTCTTTCATGACCCCTTTGCTGAAGACAAGGCAGACAGCAGTCATCGTGCGCATATTCCGCTCAATAAAGCTGGTCTGAGCCAGATCCTCGGTTTTGGCCGCCAGAAACAGACGGCCTGTGTGGTGATCAAACCCTAGCGAGTATCGCTTCGGCTTTTCTTTGCTGTCAGGGGCCTGATATGGGGAGTTACATACCGAACGGGAAATCTTTCATCCCCTGTTGCAGCGCTTCCCTTACCGGGCCCAGCGCTTTGGCATAGGCCGCCAGGGATTGAACGGTATATGTCGCCCGGGCGTGGAACCGCTCATCACTGACGACCTTGTCGGCAGACAGCAGGGTTTCACAGTCGCGGAAGATCAGGTGATCCGGAATGAAACAGGCGTGGTTATTTTTACTCCCCGTCATACGCAGCTCACTGATGGGGTAGACCCCGTTCACGCTGGCGGAAACACTGGCCAGCAGAACGGGTTTGTGCCCCAGCTCTGCTGAGGTGCAGAGCAACAGGAAGTTTTTCAGCGCAGGGGTCGCCATGCCGTGCCATTCGGGCGTGATCAGTACAATGGCATCCGATGTTTTCAGATCGTCGGCGAAGCGTCTCCATTCGCTCCATTCTTCACTGCCACGCCAGACGCCGTCATTCCACAGCGGAAATTCAAGAACACTCAGATCGAACACATCGGCCTTCTGGAAACCCTCACTGAGAGCAAGGTGCTGTAAATAGAGCGCCGCTTTAGCACTGTACGACTGTTGACGGTGGCTGCCTGAAATAATGCTGAGTTTCATGGTTCTTTTCCTTGTGTCATTGCTGCGGACATGTTCAGTGATTGAAAATAGATAGCTTTGTATTAAGTATCTTTATGAAAAGGTATGTGACTAAAGATAAATCTGATAAATCTTTTTATCAAGTATCTTTTTAAGAAGGTAATTAAAACTGTGTCTGCAACCTGATGAATCAGCGCCATGGCTGGCTTTCTGACAAGGCTGGTGGCTGGATTCAGAGGGGGACTGTTCCGGCAGAATTATGGTTCATCTGTTGTTCAATTTCATCAGCCATGGGCAGGAAGTCAGGTCAAGGTGACGCTGGATGCTACTGTCTCAGCTGACGTATGTCGCTTTTATCTCTTTATTCCTTTCAGACTGCAGGATAATTTCCTATAGTTTAGCGGCTGTATACGATTCACCGAAAGCGTGACCTGGAGCAAGGCAGGTCGGGCGGTGGTAGCGGCATAATGAACAATAAGTTGTAAAATTACTAAAATGTCGCCATGCTTATGGCCAGTTTGGCTGTGCAAACGCCGTTGAATTGGACATTCACTGCAGCGCCACCGGTTGTGCTGTAGTGAAAAAATAACACATCAGGAACGTCATTATGTTGAAAAACATTAACCCCACGCAAACAACTGCCTGGCAGGCACTGACTGCCCATTTTGAACAGGCGCAGGATCTTCAGCTCAGTGAGCTGTTTGCTAAAGACTCATCACGTTTCGAGACGTTTTCCGCGGCGTTCGGCAACGATATCCTGCTGGATTATTCAAAGAACCTGATCACTGAAGACACGTTGGCCAAGCTGTTTGATCTGGCGGAGCAGACCGAGTTGAAATCGGCCATCGCGTCTATGTTCAACGGTGAAAAAATTAACCGCACCGAAGATCGCGCCGTACTGCACGTTGCGCTGCGCAACCGCAGCAACACGCCAGTGCTGGTGGACGGCGAAGATGTAATGCCGCATGTGAATGCCGTGCTGGCGAAAATGAAGCAGTTCTCCGACCGGATCATTGGCGGTGACTGGAAAGGGTACACAGGCAAGGCGATTACCGATGTGGTCAATATCGGCATCGGCGGCTCTGATCTGGGGCCTTATATGGTGTCGGAAGCACTGGCACCGTACAAAACCCGTCTCAACCTGCATTTTGTCTCTAACGTGGACGGCACCCATATTGCCGAGACCCTCAAGGGGCTGAACCCGGAAACGACCCTGTTCCTGGTGGCGTCAAAAACCTTCACCACTCAGGAAACCATGACCAACGCCCATTCGGCGCGTGACTGGTTCCTGGCGGAAGCCCAAGATCAGGCGCATGTGGCGAAGCACTTTGCTGCGCTGTCGACCAATGCCGATGCGGTGTCTGCCTTTGGTATTGATACCGCCAATATGTTCGAGTTCTGGGACTGGGTCGGCGGCCGTTATTCACTGTGGTCAGCGATTGGTTTGTCTATCTGTCTGGCTGTGGGGTACGAGCGTTTCGAAGAACTGCTGGCCGGTGCGCATGCGATGGATCAGCATTTTGCCCAAGCACCGCTGACCGAGAACCTGCCGGTTATTCTGGCGCTGATTGGCCTGTGGTATAACAATTTCTTCGGTGCCGAGTCCGAAGCCATTCTGCCTTACGATCAGTACATGCACCGTTTTGCGGCGTACTTCCAGCAAGGCAACATGGAATCGAACGGTAAGTATGTCGACCGTGGCGGTAATCCTGTTGATTATCAGACCGGACCGATCATCTGGGGCGAGCCGGGCACCAACGGCCAGCACGCGTTCTACCAGCTGATCCATCAGGGCACCAAGCTGATCCCGTGTGACTTTATTGCCCCGGCAATCAGCCACAATCAGCTGGGTGATCACCACCCGAAACTGATGGCGAACTTCTTTGCCCAGACCGAAGCGCTGGCATTTGGTAAAACCCGCGAGCAGGTGGAAGCCGAGTTCACTGCGGCCGGTAAAACGCCGGAAGAAGCCGCAGAGCTGGCGCCTTTCAAAGTGTTTGAGGGGAACCGTCCGACCAACTCTATTCTGGTCAAGCAAGTCACCCCGTATACCCTGGGTGCACTGATCGCGATGTATGAGCATAAGATCTTCACTCAGGGCGTGATTTGGAATATCTACAGCTTCGATCAGTGGGGCGTTGAGCTGGGTAAACAGCTGGCCAATCAAATTCTGCCGGAACTGGCGGACAACGCGCCGGTGAGCAGTCATGACAGTTCGACCAATGGCCTGATCAATACCTTCAAGCAATGGCGTCAGTAATTCAGTCGTCAGCCTGAAATGATAAAACGCCGCTTTTGCGGCGTTTTTCTTAGTTGCGGTATGCCTTAGGGTTAAGACAGGGCGACCACTTCGCTGGCTTGTGGGCCTTTCTGGCCGTCAGTAACGATAAACTCAACGTTTTGGCCTTCTCTCAGGGTACGACGTCCCTGAGCCTGAATGGCGCTGAAGTGAACAAAAACATCTTTGCCATCCGCAGCAGAGATAAAACCAAAACCTTTATCATCGTTGAACCATTTAACGGTTCCTGTCAGTTTGCTCATTTGACGATCTTTCCTTTGTAATCTATTCCTTGCGTTACCCGAAGGCAGGCAACACGAATGCTATTCACAGGTATCTTTATCGGTGAGTCGATGCCTAAATAGCATTTCCAGTCTAGATCGTAACCGGAAGGCGGGGCAATGATTTATGCGTTATTTATGCAAAAAGGATGAAAGAATTAAGCATGGTCACGCCAATAGGTCAGGCCAGTTTGTACTGGCCTGCAGAAAAAGACGTGCTATGTAAGAAAGTTAGCGGTCGAAGCTGATTTCGATGAAGGCTTTGCCGTATTCAGATTCAAACGGCATGATGATGATCGCCCCTTCGCTCTTGTGCGTGATGGTGTGGCCGCGGCCTGACACAACGGCAGGCGTGGCCATTTCAAAGTCATAGCCTTTTTCAGACAGAATACGTTTCGCGCCGCCTGTCACCATATTGGTGATCTCGCCGACCATATCGGTGACTTCATCATTGATGCCATTGGGCCGTTCGCCCAGCATGCGCTGCATGATTTCCAGCGCCAGGCCTTCATCAAAGGTAATGGACATTGAACCTCTGGTCTGCGGGCCAATCATACCAATCAGGCCAGATACATCACCACGGGCGACTTCATCTTTTTTCAGCAGAGGTTTTTGCGGGGCCAGCTCCATTGACGCCATGGTCTTGAGCACATTCAGCAGAGAGGCCAGAAACGGGTTTACAAATTCTGCTCGCATAGGATCTGGATTGCCTTGTTGTTGTTCAGAAACGGACTACTTCTTCAGTTGGCATGCTCGGCACACACCGTGGCTTTCAACCACATGGTGAGAAATCTGAAAGCCTTGCTGTTGTGCCTTTAGTTTTAGCATTTTAGCCAATTCATCGTCGTGACATTCCTCCACATGACTGCATTCATCGCAAATTAAAAGCTGTGAACAATGAGAGGCATGGTCCAACAGATTGCAGGCGATATAGCTGTTTGTCGACTCAACTTTATGCACAAAGCCCTGGGCCAGCAGAAAGTCGAGTGCGCGGTACACAGTGGGAGGCTTGGCCTGAGGTTCAGTTTCCCGAAGCAAATCAAGCAGCTCGTAAGCACTGATAGAACTTTGACGCTCAACAATCAGTTCCAGTACTTTCTGGCGTTGCGGGGTCAGCCGGACTCCACGTTTATCACAGAGTGTTTGGGCCTGATTCAGCAGTTGCATATGATTTGCCATACTTCCTCAAAAAAGCGACTAGCGTCATAGTCTATCATAGCATTTCAAAAACCTAGCTCTGAGAGACATAATCCAGCACGGATGGACAAAATTTTCGTGTAACTGATCACATTCGCATCAGCTGTTAAGAAGATGACGGCAAGATCGATTGATTTATTGACTAGTTTGTCAGTCAAAGATGCCGCCTATGCCGGATATGGGGCTTACCGTGCTGACAGTCATACTCAAGTGTTGTTGCCCTGAATAATGCGAGGCAAAGTGTATGCACAAACCATGAAATGGCAAGCAGGACTTAGGGGCTTGGTCGCTCTTTTCAGGGCCAGCGTCGCGCTGGCCCCGGAGCAGGGTTACTGCAGGTTCTGGAAAGTGTCGCAGTCTTTGGGATTGCCGGATTCGAACCCTGTGCGAAACCAGTTTGCCCGTTGCTCAGACGTCCCGTGGGTAAAGGCATCTGGCTGTACGGCCTGACCTGCCATTTCCTGCAGCCGGTCGTCACCCACGGAACTGGCGGCTTTCAATCCCTCTTCAATGTCGCCCGGCTCAAGCAACTGCATGTCATTGTGAACATAATAGCCCCAGACCCCGGCATAGCAGTCGGCCTGAAGTTCGAGCATCACGCTCAAGCGATTGGCGTCGGCCTCGCTGGCCTGCTGCTGCATCTGGGCAACCTGTTTGTTGGTACCCAGCACATTTTGCACATGATGGCCGACTTCGTGCGCGATGACATAGGCAAACGCGAAATCGCCGGGTGCCCCCAATTTTTTCAGCTCATCCATAAAGCTGAGATCCAGATAAACCTTGCTGTCTGCCGGACAATAAAACGGGCCGGACTGCGCCTGGCCCATGCCACAACCCGTCTGGGTAATATTGGTGTACAGCACCAGCTGCGGTTCGGGATACTGGCCGTCGAGCAGCTTGCTCCATACGGTTTCTGTGGTGCCCAGAATCGCCGCGACAAACTGGGCATCTTCGTCACTGGCCGGTAAACCACCAGTTTGCGCGCCTTCCTGCTGCATGGTTCCTGGACCAGGAGCAGAGCCCGGCTGGACATCCATCATGCCCGCTCCACCAGTAAAGTACTGGTAGGCAAGGTATATCCCACCGACCACCAGAATCAGTTTCCCTACTTTGGTTTTGAGCAAAAACGGGAGAAAACGCAGCAAACCAGCGACAGCCATCCCGGAGCGAGCCGGCCCCTGACCACGTCTGTCATCGATGTTGGTACTTTGTTTGGTGTTGCGCCAGCGCATAGGTTTTCCCCTGAGTCGTCAAAGAGGTTCTCAACAAGTCTGAGCGAAAAACGGACATTTTTCCTGTTACACCCTGAGACGCGGCCATTTTTTTGTTTATCAGCACAACATACTCTGCTGTTAGCCAAGATCTTCTGTTTTACAAATTCGGGCAAAATTAGCATTTAGGCCTGCTGTAAAGTCGGGCTGTTGAAAAGATACGGATGATCTTTGCCCTTTTACATCTAACATAATGAAATATAAGTGGTCATGAGCAGATTTTTTACCTGTTCGGATTTGTTTACATCCTTCCTTGTGCGAAATAAACCCGGAGTGCTGGACATAAAATTATATGAAAACAGCAACTTATTTATGCCTTGTGATGGGTCACAACTTGGATGCAACCACTTATAGCTCTGTTTCACTGATAAAATTCAGTATTTATCTCTTATGTGTAAGAGCTTTGTTGCGTATAGGTTTTAACTGTGCCGGATGTGAGGGGTAGGCCATTCCAAGTCACGGACAAACATAAAAAGGAATAACAATGTTGAAGACAATGCTAGGTTGCTGTATCACGTCTGCGCTGGTATTAACCAGTGCCGCTTTGCAGGCTAACGACTCACTGGCTGCGGTCAGTTCAGAGTCTCAGGCTCAGCTGATCACCGCGGCGCCTGAAAAGGCCGTTGCCAATCAGTATATCGTGGTGTTCAAAGAACCGGCGTACATCGCCAATGATCTCGCCGCGCGTGCCGAGTTTGTGGCCCGTACTGTCGAGTCGATCAGCACGCTTCATGCCGTGAAGGCGGAAAGGGTGTTTGATTCAGCCCTGAGCGGCTTTGTTGCTGAGCTGACGACAGAACAACTCAATGCACTCCGCCGGGACAATCAGGTCGACTACATCGAGCAGGATCAGGTGATTTCACTCGATCCGGTTTTCCCTGAAGCCTTTGATGCGCAGCAGACCAATGCCACCTGGGGCCTGGATCGCGTGGATCAGCGCAACCTGCCGCTGGACGGTAATTTTGTCACCCAGTATAACGGCACCGGCGTGACGGCATATGTCATTGATACCGGTGTCACCACCACCCATGCCGAGTTTGGCGGCCGTGCCCGTTCCGGTTACGACTTCGTCGATAACGACAGCAATGCCACCGACTGTAATGGCCACGGTACACATGTGGCCGGCACCATTGGCGGGACGCGCTACGGTGTGGCGAAGAACGTCAGCCTGGTTGGGGTGCGTGTGCTGAGCTGTAATGGCTCGGGCACCACCTCCGGGGTGATTGCCGGGGTGGACTGGGTGAAACAGAACGCCTCGGGGCCTTCTGTGGCGAATATGAGTCTGGGCGGCGGCATTTCTACCGCACTGGACAGCGCCATCAACAGCGCGGTCAATTCAGGTGTCAGCTTCATGCTGGCGGCGGGCAATGAAAATCAGGATGCCTGTAATGTTTCGCCCGCCCGGGTGGCAAACGGGGTCACTGTCGGTTCGACAACCAGTTCAGATCAGCGATCCAGTTTTTCGAACTGGGGCAGCTGTGTCGACATTTTTGCCCCGGGATCGTCTATTACCTCCGCCTGGTATGACGGCAGTTACAAAACCATCAGCGGAACCTCCATGGCAACACCGCATGTGGCCGGTATCGGCGCGCTGTATCTGGACGAATACCCGAACCTGACTCCCGCTCAGCTCAGTCAGTTACTGGCGCAGCGCGGCACCACAGGTAAAGTGAGCGATCCGCGGAACAGCCTCAATCTGCTGGCTTACAGCGGCACAGACAATGGCGGTGGTGATCCGGGCACTCCGTCAGACGGCAAACTGGAAAACGGTCAGGTGCTCAGTGGCCTGAGCGGGACGTCCGGCAGTGAGCAGCATTACTATATTGATGTCACCGCAGGACGTACCCTGACGGTTCGTACCTCTGGCGGAACAGGGGATGCCGATCTGTATGTGCGCTTCGGGCAGAAAGCCACCAAATCAAGCTGGGATTGCCGGCCTTACCGTGCGGGTAACGGTGAAACCTGTACCGTCACACCCACGCAGACGGGGCGGTATCACATCATGCTCAATGGCTATAACGCTTATGGCGGCTTGTCCTTAGAAGCGAGCTTCTAAACTGTCATCACCGAGAAGGGAATGACGCTCGCGCCCCGGACAAGGACGTTCAGGGCGCTTTTTGGTGAACCCGTCGCCAGTCGTTGAAATGCGACGCTCTGTACCGAATAACCCGACTAGCTTTAATGAAGCTGAGCGCGCACTTCTGCCGCTCTGTTTTGCCTGTCATTCGCAATCCGGCCAACACCGGTTAAGGAGCTGTCATGGGTTTGTTCAACGATATTCTCAATAAGCTGGGCTTTGGCAAAAAATCCCCCCAGACACCAACGCCATCTGCCAATGTCACCTTTGCCCCCGACGAAACCCCTGCTGTTTCTCCGGCACCGGCTGAGCCATCCGCACCGGCGATGGAAACTGTCGATGTGGTCGCCAAACTCGATGCTATGGCTGCCGGCCATCCGGAAGCACTGAACTGGAAAACCTCGATTGTCGATCTGCTCAAACTGCTGGGTCTCGACAGCAGCCTGTCGGCCCGCAAAGAGCTGGCAACTGAACTGGGCTGTCCCGCAGACAAAATGGCCGATTCCGCCCAAATGAATATGTGGCTGCATAAAACCGTGCTGCAGAAACTGGCCGACAACGGCGGGAACGTGCCTGATGAACTGTTGTGACTGAATCAGTAAAAATCGTTTTCTGCATCACCCATCACCCATCAGCCCCGGACTGACGTGGGCTGATTTGGGGAGTGCCCCCTGAACGGCTATCTTTGACCGCTTAGGTAGCCTGAGACCTGACTTGGCGAGTTCCTTTTTCCTGATCATTTTGTATTCTGCATGTCTAATGCGCCCCTGCTTTTTAACGAACACAGTTGCTTTGTACCGCCTGTTATCGCTCTCGGGTGTTGTTTCCGACGATGAATGAAGCGAGATAGTCCTGCTCTGGAAGGGGGACGGCGAGGGTACAGTGAACGGAATTCGTGCAATTTCAATTGAAGTGACAGGAAATTCAGAATGACGCGACACACTGAAAATACTCAGGAAAATCACAGCCTCGCTGGCGATCACCCTTCATGCCGCTTTTCTGTGGCGCCTATGCTCGACTGGGCTGACCTTCAAGCTATTTGAGGGTTTGGGTGTATTGGGGGGTACTATAGGGGGACTGTCTGAGATACGAATGTTGAACGCGATTGTTTATTGGTTCGATGCTCGATAATACGCGCAATTAGCGCCCTGTCTGGGCTAGTGCGCGACTCACGAACCGAATTCATATTTTTTGAGTGTATCTTAAGTTTTACTTAGTTGTATGTAATAGCAATATAGTATAATCCAATTTTTAGTGGAAAGTTAGTTGCCTATTAGCTTTCATGCTGAAGTACTTATAAGATGAATTAACAATTATTTTATTTACGAAAGGATGATTGAAGTGGTGAAAAGGATTGGGTTTATTATTTCTTGTATTTCAGTTTTATTACCATTGATTTTATGGCTAGTTGATCAGGAGTCAAATGAGCTCCATGTCGAATTAGTATCAATAGATAATCTTGCTCCGCAATTAGCAGGAGACTCTGAGTTAAAAATGTTATTTGATGGTAAGCCTGTTGAATCTCCAAACATAATAAACATAACAATTAGAAATAAAGGCTCGGAACCAATTAAAAAAAGTGATTTCGATTCTCCGATCACTTTTGTTTTTGAAGATAAGACAAAAATACTAAAAACATCATTGAAAAGCACATTTCCGCCATCAATTCCAGTGGAATTGAATAATCATGAAAACTCTGTTGTAGTGAAACCATTGTTGTTGAACCAGGAAGATACTATAAATTTATCGATAATGGTAAATGGAAATCCTAATTCTTTAAGTGTTTTTGCAAGGGTGGCAAAAGTAGCTGAAGTAAAATTGTCAGAAGACACTTCTAAAACAACAAAAAAAATACTAGTAAATACACTTTTGATTTTCAGTATGCCTGTTATGACTTGTATTTATATTTATTCGGCTTTTAGATGTTTTTCGGGTGAATTGAAAAGCAATGTTAAGTACATATTTTTATGGGTGGCTTCTGGAACATCAGCAGCATCATTGATGGCTAAACTTGAAACAAGTATTAGTTTTTTTGATAGCTCACTTACAGTACCAATTTCAGCGATATTTTTCATATTAAGTACTATTGTTATGAAAAAACTAAACTTATTTAATGTAGAGAAAAATTTTATTTAAAAACTTGCAGTGCCCTAGATTGGAATTGGGCACTGCATAGTTATCTACATCCTCTGTCCTGACCAAACTACTTCACCAATCACTTCAAAATCACTACTCATGATCTCTTCTTTGCTCAGTTCCCATGGCTGGTAGCTGTCGTTGTCACTGGTGACAGACAGGCCATGCTTTGAGAACTGAAGGCGTTTTACCATTAACTGCCCTTCAAAGCGAAAGACGTAAATTCCATCCCCAGTAAAATGATCAATTTTGTTCACCATGACCAAGCAGCCATTTTTGAGTGTTGGGTACATGCTGTCACCCTTCACAGGCATCAGAAAGACATTGGCCGCCTTCACTCCGACTTCGTTTTGAATGTAGGATTCGCTGAAAACGATGTCACTGGATTTCTCTTCACTCACCACTAAAGCACCGTGTCGGTACTTACTTCAACTTTTAATGTACATAACCTCTTGGTGGAGCTGTCCACTTCCCCTATGCTGAGACAGTCTAAACTGGAGATTTCTGCCACATAACAGCAGGAGATCACCATGAAGAAGTCACGGTTCACTGAAACACAGATAGTCGCGATTCTCAAAGAAGCGGATGCTGGCCTGAAGGTCGATGATATTTGCCGTCAGCACGGGATTAGCAGCGCCACCTACTATAACTGGAAAGCCAAATATGGCGGGTTGGACGCCTCTGAGCTCAAGCGCATCAAAGAGCTTGAAGCAGAAAATGCCAAGCTCAAAAAGATGTTCGCAGACGTCAGTTTAGAAAATCAGGCCATGAAGGAGCTGTTCGAAAAAAAGGGTTGGTAGCCAGCAGCAGGCGCGATTGTGCATGTATGTTGGTGGCTGCAGGTCTTAGTGTCACCCGTGCGTGCCGACTCACGCTTTTGGGACGGGCCAGCTACTACAGAAGTCCCAAGGATTGGCGCATTGCCGACAGCGATGTCATCGATGCCCTGAACGCGGTGCTTGAGAAGTCACCCAATGCAGGATTCTGGAAATGCTTCAGGCGAATGCGACGAAAGGGAAAAGGGTTCAATCATAAGCGCGTATACCGAGTTTACTGCCGGATGGGATTAAACCTAAAAAGGTGTCAAAAACGCGTATTACCGGCTCGCATCGCTACGCCATTAGATGTGGTGAATCAATCGAACTATCAATGGGCACTCGATTTTATGCATGACAGCTTATATTGTGGCAAGCGTTTTCGGACACTGAACATTCTTGATGAATCGACCCGAGAATGTCTGGTGATAGAAGTGGATACGAGTTTGCCCGCAGGACGCGTGGTGCGCGCCTTAGAGCATTTGAAACAGGAGCGAGGTCTGCCAAAACAGCTTCGAATGGATAATGGGCCAGAGCTGATATCGTCCCAGTTAACCGACTGGTGTGAGGTTCATAACATCGAGCTGGTTTATATCCAGCCAGGAAAACCTCAGCAAAATGGGTTTGTAGAACGCTTCAACGGGTCATTTCGCCGCGAGTTCTTGAATGCCTATTTGTTCGAGTCACTTGAGCAGGTTCGGGATATGGCTTGGGTATGGATGTGCGATTACAACGAAGAGCGAACACACGAGAGCTTAGGCAATATTCCTCCGGCTGAATACCGGAGGCAACTGGAAACCTCTAGTTGTGAATTGTCTCGCTAAAGGGGAAGTGGACAGAGCATTTGCAGCCTGTCCTGAAAAGACATGAATTCGTCTTCGTTCACCAAATGAAAGCTCTGTGCTTTTGCCATCGCGACTAATTGCAGCATATCCGGTGTTGGTTTGACCCGTTCAGTTTCCAGATCGCGCCGAAGCACGGAACGAGCCAGCGCGGCAGGATTTTGGCGATATTGAGAAACCCAGCCGGGAGTATGCCCGCGATGAGGTGATTCCGGTCTGTGACTTGATTATGGATGAGGTGAATAACGTCCCGGAAATCTCGCCGTATCGGGATTTGCACCTGGTGTTTTATTTGGCGTAGCCGGGAGATGGGGGAAAATCTCTTGAATAAATTGTTAGAGAGCATTTTAATTTTACCCAATAACATGATAGCGACGCCCTAATAATTTGAATCAGAGTCTCACATTAAGAAAAATATGCATTTCGACAGGAATTTAAGTCTAAATAACTGTTTATCAATGATAAATATTACACTAGCTTAGTGGTTTTTATGTAACTAAGCAGACATGAGTAATAAGAAAAGTATTTTCCCAGTGACATCCATGGCCTATGAATCGCCTGAAAGGCTTAGTCCAATTACACCTGAAGAAGACCTTTATTATAATAAAGCCAGAGAGAATAGTTTTTTCCCAACTTGGTCAATGGCTTATGAAGGCGATTTGCTAGATGGGAAAATAACGCCTCCAATCAGTATTTCACGAAATGTGACTACAAATAACGTCGTTGAAGGTGATCCCGACCCTATTCAATCATTAATGAAAACTCAACGACCATTGTCGGATAAAGTTTTTGCTGGAATCACTTCTGATTCCAAAGATAAAAACTCGATAAAACCCATTAGTCACTTCGGAGATTTTTCTTTATTTATAGGAGGTGAGCCAATAGAAAACAAAAACTATTTCTCCTCATTAAAACCACAAAACTCTCTTAAGGCCTCTGGCTCGACCGCAAGCATAGAAATTAATTTGAATCGGCTAGGTGAATGGACATTTAGCTTTGATGAAACTCCTGTACTTCCAGCATGGTGCGTTGTGTTCTCACCAATAGGAATGGGAGGAAAGCACTTATTAAACAACAATGATCTTTCGAGTGTACGGGAAGCGCCTACAAACTTAATATTTAGAGTAAAAGTAAATAAAGAAGGGAGAGAGTGCCTCATTCCCTTTCAGCATTGCAATCATAATGTCCCAGTTGTAATGGCAGAGAAAATTGAAGTTGATACAGAGCAATATCAAGCTATTTTACCAAATGGGCTTTGTTTGAAATGGGATAGAAATGGCGATAGCCCAATTAACACTAAATCATCACCGATAGGTCGTATGAGGTTGGACAATGTGGATGTTCAACCAGAAGATAGTGGAGATTTTTCAGACATATCCCTGGAAAATAACCTCGTTGAGGAAGTAATAATTTCTTTTCCAGCTGAAAGTAAAATTGAACCTTTGTATTTAACAATGCCCAAATTTATCACTAAATCAGTTTTAGAGGTGAATGCTGGGCTGATGTTCTGGCCCACCGAAGATAAAACAAATGAAGATAAATGGAACCCGGTTCCTAGTGAAGGATATCCAATTAAAATATATCAAACTAAGAGAAAAATGGATGACTACTCAGCAGATGACCTACAATGTGGAGATTTAACATCCTCGGATATTCTAAAAATGGGCGTTATAGAAGTTTTCAATCGCAATAAATCAGAGTTGGACTATGATGCGGATGAGCATTTTGATAATATGAGATCAGGTGTATGGTATGTCTCATGGGGTGAGTATGGTTCAATTATAGGAGAGTTGATTGATAGGTTTCAAGAAAGCACAGGTGAAAAATATTCAAGTCCTTTGCTGAGTAAAGCAATGAAAGAGCATTATACCACTAATGACTTTTCGAATAGCATCTCGAGATACATTGCTAATTATTTAAAAGAAAACAACTGTTTGATTGGAAAAGATTTTTTTAGTGTGATATCACAAAAATTAAATGAAAACGATATTTTACCTAAGTTTTCCGGCTATGGTTCTTGGGGGAATGGCACAGGTATCGCAGTTCATGATGTTTGGTCGGTTATTGTTAAAGTTAAAGAGCTAGAGTTTAATGGCAATCAGTTTAGAGGTATAATCGAATATAAGATACAGGACCATTTTGGGCTTGATAAACCCGATGTTAATGGTGGGAAAAATTTTGAGTTATTATCTCTATTTAGGTCTTGGTTTCTCTTACAAAGATACGAGAAATACGCTTATAAGCCATTTATTACAGAAATGAATTTTGACTATATTATTGAAGGTGAGTTTTAATGTATTTTTCAATATTTTGGTATTTGTTTATATTTATTAATATAATCCTTGATATGTTTGGCATATCTTATTATAACCTTCCGCTAATACTAGGATATTTTCTTGGTCTGACTATACCGTTCACAATTGTTTTCTATCTTGTTCAAACCATTTGGACTATGTACAAGCGTGACTGGAAAAAATTTATGTTCCATCAAATCTGTATGGGAATAATTGCTACATCTTTCTATATACTGATGTATTGAATAGTATTCAATGTTAACTTATTCCATCACATACAATGCCTCAAAGGAGGGTAGTGTTCAAAGTTTTGTGTCTTTTCCTACACTTCCTAAAAAAGGGAGAGGCACATCATGGCTGATAAATACGAAATTGATATCCAGGCATTCGTCAAAGCGCTGCAGTCCGGGCAAAACCTCAATGGCAAGGATGGCCTGCTCACGCCGCTGATCAAGCAGATCACTGAAGCCGCTTTGGGAGCCGAGCTGGACGAGCACCTGACGAATGAAACTTCTGCCAACCGCAAGAATGGCTCCTCTAAAAAGACGGTCAAAACATCGTCAGGTGAGTTTGAACTTGAAACGCCAAGAGACCGAAACGGCACGTTCGAACCTCAGACCGTCAAGAAGTATCAGACCCGCCTGACCGACGAGATGGAGGGGAAGATCCTCTCTCTGTTCGCACTTGGCAACAGCTATTAGAACATCCGCGAACACATCTTAGATCTGTACGGCATGAGTATCTCCAGCGGCACTATCAACACCATCACCGACCGCTTGGTACCTGAACTCAGGGCATGGCAGGAGCGGGATCTGGAGCCGGAGCCGCTCTATCCCTTTGTCTGGCTGGATGCAACTCACTATAAAATCAAGGAGAACGGTCGCTTCATATCGAAAGTCATCTACACGATTCTGTGTCTGACCGTTGAGGGTAAAAGAGCTGCTGGGGCTGTATCTGTCTGAAAATTAAGGCGCACATTACTGGCTCAGCGTGCTGACCGACCTGCAGAACCGCGGCGTCAAGGGCATCCTGATCGCCTCGGTAGATGGCTTGAAAGGCTTCCCGGAAGCGATTGAAACCATCTACCCCAAGACGGAAGTGCAGATCTGCGTTATTCACCAGATCAACAACTCCATGAAGTACGTTGCGAGCAAGAACCAGAAGGCCTTCATGGGCGGATCTCAAGTGTGTCTACAAGGCCGTCACACAGAATGCTGCTGAGCTGGCGCTGGATGAACTGGAAACAAAATGGGGCAAACAGTATCCGTTGGTCATTAAGTCCTGGTGCAGCAAGTGGCACAATCTGTCGGTATACTTCAAGTATCCTGAGCAGATCTGGCGGGCTATCTACACCACTAATGCGGTTGAGGCGGTACACCGTCAGTTCCGCAAGCTCACCAAAACTAAAGGCGGCTTCGCTAACGAAACCAGCTTGCTAAAGCTACTTTATGCGGGGATGTTGAAGGCTTCCGAGAAGTGGACGCATCCGGTGCAGAACTGGAATCTGACGTTATCCCAGTTGAGCCTCCACTTCCCGAACAGGGTCGATCAATATGTGGATCTGTGACTTATGCTGACACAGAACTATGAACACCCTCTTCCGTTACCTGGGCCACTTCTTCAATCGAGCCACCGAGCAAAGGCACAATGATGTGGTTGCCTTCTTTTTTGCGTGGGTCTTTCCTGTCGCGGACCAGAACGGTTTATGGTCTTCGTTCAGATCTTCCCAGCGCAGGCCGCACACTTTGCCAATGCAAATGCAGGTGAGAATGCTGAATTCCAGAATGTCAGTGAATGGGATACGAGTAGGCCCGTTACTACGGAATTCTTGGCGGTCTTTTAACCCTTCTTTCAATCGCTCTAGCTCGTTATCCGTTGGGCGGCGTGTACGTTTCTGGCTTTTACCGACTAAGCCCATTTCAATCAGAACGGGAACAGCTTCTTCAAAGATGTCTGGATTGGCTTTGATATCGAATACTGGTTTATCTTTCAGTCCCCCTTCAGATGCTGTCTCGCTGAGCCTGTCTCTGCCTTAGGTACGGGCGAGTTCCTTTTTCCTGATCATTTTGTATTCTGCATGTATAATGCGCCCCTGCTTTTTAACGAACACAGTTGCTTTGTACCGCCTGTTATCGCTCTCGGGTGTTGTTTTCGACGATGAATGAAGCGAGATGGTCCTGCTCTGGAAGGGGGACTGCGAGGGTACAGTGAACGGAATTCGGGCAATTTCAATTGAAGTGACAGGAAATTCAGAATGACGCGACACACTGAAAATACTCAGGAAAATCACAACCTCGCTGGCGATCATCCTTCATGCCGCTTTTCGGTTGCACCGATGTTGGATTGCACGGACTTTCAGGCGATACCTGGGTTCGTGGTGATTGAGGCGTACTAAAGGCAACCCAGCACAATTTCCAGCACTTCAAATCTCTCATTAAACTCACGTAAACCTTGATTCCTTCACTGACGTTTCTCCTCTCTGTTTTTAGTTCTCGTATTACATCTGTTTGAGAATTTTTTGAAATTATCTAATCTGTATAAATATCTTCGAATCCCTTGTGTTTACTGGCTTCACGGTTAGACACTGGATCATTCTATGCAAGCAGCTTGATCTTACCAATCATCACGTAATTCTTATTAAATCTTTAATTTTCAGTAATTTAAGCATTTACCTTGAGATCTTTAGGGATCTTTCTTTTTTCAATATGCTGAAATTTTTCTCAATTATTGAAATTCTGTTGAGCGTTTATATTTTGTATTTTTATCTTTTTTAGTTTTCCCGCGGCCCAGTATTGGCGGGCTTTAGAGTGAGGTTAGGGCAGGGGAACTATTATCAAAATTGAAGCAATCCAAAACTGCAAAAAAGCTACCGCAAAAACCTCGCAGGCGGGTGTAGAGGAGCGCGGATTACGTGACCCGTTTGTTCCTTTACGTGATCCTCTGGGTGTAAGTGTCGCGGCGTACACCAGGCAAAAGAGAACGCACCCGGTTGGGTGCGTCGAGTGGTTATTTCTATGCGGGTGTATTGTCAGCTGACCTTAGTGCCGGCCACTTCCGCGTTCTGGGTGATTTCATCCACCACAGCATTGGCGATGGCTTCCGCCATCTTGGCAGCCATGGCGAATTCACCACCGGTCTCAAAGCCTTGAGCATTTAGCTCGGTTTCGAGCCTTACTTTCAATGATTCCTTATTCAGTGCCATGGTTACTTCCCTGCAAAAACGGTGGTCGATACATCCACATGCGGCTTGCCTGTGAACGGGCAGATGGTGGCACCGGTGCAGACGCCTTTGCCACCGTTGAGTTTGATGGTGTCAGCATCCTCGATGATATTTTTTGCCTTGATGATGAGGTCTTTGCTGATGGTCAGTTGGTCATTGCCTTCAATGGTATGGATGCGGTCTTTCATCACCGTCAGTTTGTCATCCAGCGCAATGACCACGTCACGCAGCTGGCCGATGACCTGGACCAGATCGCCGGCGATAGCAACTTGCATATTCCCCAAACTGCCGAGCACCAGGTCATCCCCGGCCAGCAGGTTAATGGTACCCAGGGCTTCAATCAGTTTTTTGCCTGTAATTGCTTCAGTGCTGTGCTCATCGATGGTCAGGTGATGCTGGCCGAACTGTCCCTCAAAGTTTTCTGCCTGGTCATTGAGTTTGAATGCATTGCGGTTGTACTGCTGGTCAGTCCTATCGGTGATATTACCTGCAGCATCAATGCGACGGCTCACGCCTTCCCGTTGCTGTTGTAGCTGTTCGCCTGGCTCGATCTTTGGCAATGCGTAATCCCGGCCATAAATGCCGCGGATGATAGGCCGATCATTACGGCCATAGGCGAAAGCAATTTCAACAACCGTGCCTTCCAGCGGATACGCCATCAACCCGGATTCGTGGCCGCTCATGTGCACCGGCAGCGGGACTGAGCGATAAACTGGGACACTGCTGTCAGGCTGCATGTTTTCATTGAGCAGCTGCACGTCGACCGCATAGCGGGGCCGGAATGGATCTGCTGGCTGTCCGGACTGGCTACTGTCGCGCACCGCCTCAACCCGACCAAAGATAGGCAAATGGTAACCTGCCGCCAGTTCCGGGAACTGGTTCAGGGTCTCGCGTTTTTTCGGCGAAACCGGGGTTTCCGTGGCTTGCCAGTAGGCGGTCATTTCATCGCCGTGCAGTTCCAGTCTGGTGATGCGCTTACCGTTCACCCTGGCGCCTGGACGGAACACAGGAAACGGTGCAAACGTCATGCTGTCGGCCATCTGCCGCTGTGACAGCTCCGGCGGTACCGAGAATGCCCGCTGACCAAAATGGCAATTTGCCCAGTTCCCCACATACACGCTGCCATCGGTTTGCTGGTACCAGACAAAATCAGGTACCTCGAATGCTCGCCCCAGGGATGCCATTAACTGATAGCCGTCGCCCTGACTGACGAAATTGGGGATTTTGCGGTCGGTGTAATCCACGTCCTCAGGCAAAGAAAAAATCAGCCCGGTCAGTTGCGTGAGCTTTTCAATGACGTCGCGTAAGCTTGGATGCTCCAGACTTACCGCCCAGCGCTGACTTAAAATCCCGGCGTTTTCCTTGACCATGATTTTGTGATGGCCGTTTTCAGACGGTTGCACCTTCTCGATATAGCCATCAAACCAACGGTGCAACTTGCCGTTATAGCCGACATCAAAGGCAACGGGTTGATGCATTTCAGGCGATTGTTCTGCGCTGAATACAAAAATTGCCCGTCCACCCAGTGACAGTTTGAGGCTGACTTTATGATCGGCCAGTTTCACTTCCTGCTGATTGACGAATAGCCGTGTTTGCAGCTTCACTGGTTCACCTCCTCAGATTGTGCCAGCGCCTGCTGAAATTGAGTCTGGTCCGTTTTCGGGGCTTGCGGTTTGCTGCCTGACTTCTGCTTTTCACGTTGCTCCCGTTGTTCGGCCACTGAGTGATGCTCCCGCAGGCTGAAACTGACAATCCACGCCATTTGTGATTCATGTTCACGGGCATTGATTCGGCCAGAAAATTTGACCTGGCGGATTTTCAACGCACGGGCGATATCATTACCTATCCGGTAGATATGACGCTGGCCGTTGCCATTTTTGTTTCCGGCAAACTGGTAAATCTGGGTTAAGGTCAGGGCGTCTTTGAAAGGGACCAACCCGGTAAAGGTGAGCTGCTTGCCCTTGTCTCCCTGCTCTGCGGTGTCGGTCGCTGAGCTTTGCCCGCTCATATCCTTGTCTTTCAGCTCCATTTGCATTTCAACCCGCATTTCATGCATGCGGATCACCACACCATCGAGACTCAGCATAATAGTTCCTCAAAAAACGTCAGCGGCTCGTTACTGAGCATCAGGCTGGCAATGGTGTACGGATGATTGCCGGGCACTGCAGCGGCAGCTAGTGTGGTTGCCATGGAATGCGGGTTGCCGGAAAGTGGCATGCTCCAGACGCTGCCTTGTAATGATTTCAGGGCGTTTAAATGGTCACTGGCAAATGCCAGGCGCTGTGCGCGTTTCGTGGCTAATGTGGCGAGTTTGCCGATCACCGTCATCTTATCGTCAGCCAATGATGCCAGTGTTGCCAACTGAGCCCCCATGGCAGACGACGCTGCCCGCAATGGCTGAGTATTCAGGCCTGCAGTTGGCTTAAATCTGGGCTGAACAATGGCCGCAGGTTGATGCAGCCTGGTTTGCTCATTGGTAGTCAGCGCGGTCGTGAACCGGGCCACCTGACACCAGTCAGGTAAATTGAAGACACTGGTAAGCTCGGTCAAACGTTGCGCGAATTCTGATAACTGGCTGGCGGTGAGCATGATGGCGAGGCCATACAATGCCCCGGTTGGCCGATGGACATCGACCTGATCCCGCAATTTGCCTGCCAGATGGCTTACCGCCTGCTGTGGATTCAGGTAACGGCCGGACTGCAGTTCACTGCCGACTTGATGCATGTATGGCGAAACCGTCAGCACCGTGCCTGTTTGCTGCAGTGCGTCCAGCTCAGCACGCAAGCTGAGTAACGCCTCAGCTTCCGCACCCAGCGGGTGACGCTGAAAAGTGACTTTTCCGGCAACGGCATTGAGCTGTTCCATTGCTTGAGCGGCAGCATTGCCAACCTGAGCAGTGACCGATTCAGCCTGAGTTTGAATACTGGCCGCAGATTGCGGCCAGGTAAGTGATGATTGTTGCCAAGCCATGAGCGGTTACTCGGCAACGGGCGCAGGCGGCCAGGGGTTGTCTTGCTTAATTTTCAGGTACCACTCCTGCGCCTGTTGCTCGTTTTTGTCCGCACCGACATCATCACCCAGCATGCGCTGCATCCGGGCTTCGTTCATCAGTGGATCAACGATTTGGGCATACTGCTGACGGCGAATGCCGTTGATTTCCTGAACTTCCGATTCAAACTTGGCCTGCTCGTCAGTTTGCCAGCCGGACTCGGTCCAGATGTCCCATCGGGTGGCGGGTTTATCTGATGTGTAATCGTTAGTGACTTCAGAGACATCATCAAATTGCTTTGATTGGGTGCAGTCTAATTTTAGCCAGGCCGTCGTAGGTTGCTTTTCTTTTTGGACTGTCCAATGACCGTCCTGATACCTGCGTGGCGCTGTGCCGTTTTCATCCAAGTAAGCGAAGTACTCACCTTCAGATAATTCAAACTCGGGCATTGATTGTGGTGAGTGATATCCGGGGATTAAAAACTCACCAGGATGCAACAAATCAGGTTGTGCATTGGTTTTCTGAATGTATCGGCCATCAGCCGATGAATATGCGTAAACAATCATGCGGCTTCCGCTCCGTGGTAGATGTAGATATAGGTGTTGATGGTTTTAGGGCGGTTTTCATCTGCAGTTGGAACAACTCTGGATGCATCAAATTTGATAGTCATTGAATAATTTTCAGTTGACTGAGCGGACACAGATAGGTCTGCATACCTTGCATTCAGTTCGCCCGGCTCAAACGCACCTTCGATGCGACTGGTCTCCCATATTGATGCGACAGATACATTTGATAATGACGCGGTAATATTTCGGATTGCATCATTCTGAGTGGTAGCAAATTCTACTCCAGCTTGCGCACCGCGGCGAAAATGCCCTCTGTGATAATCTGGGGTTGTAAATGTTAATACGCCATCACCCGTTCCGTAATGACCTGCATAATCATCTGGCGCGGCATCAATAATAGATTGTGTCGTCACATTCCCAGCAGCCTGAATATGGCTCCATAGTTGCCAGTAATCGGCTCGAGATAGCTCGAGCCGGTGAGCCTTAACATATCCTGGCCGGGGAACATCTGTTGAAAACTCAACAACTTGACCAATCATCAGTTCTGTTAACCCCCGCACCTCCGGTACGGACGGTGGGGTATCGAGGGAATAAAATGGATTTCCGTTATTATTCGTTACTGGATAATAGTTAGGAACTGCGGTAATCAGGTCAGCTAATTCGGGATGAGTCGGCGGGATCGACACATTGGTTGAGGCATATGTCATGACCTTAAATTGATCACTGGCATCGTAGCCCTCTGCTCCGACGGCTCTCATTCCCATAAACGAAACTTCACCATTTTGCACATTGCCACTGCTATTCAGTGCCAACCATTTCCGACTTTGATATTCAACAATACAAAACTGCCAACCCCAACCATTAAACTGGCGACTCATAGCGTAGCTGGTTCTATCAAACGACGATTTTACAGTGATATCTAGCGTTTCAACCCGGTCCGATGCGCTTTGCCCACCTCGACGAAAGAGCATTTTCCCGTAGACGTATGACTCACCTGCTGACGGTGTTGTATTATCCACGTAGGGGATCAACAAAATCAGAGCTGACTGATAATCAAACCAGAACTGAAATTGTTCTAATGGTGTTACTGTCCCTCGCAATGGATACTGCGGATGCGGATCCCCATCTTCCAAATGCTCCTGCATCCCACCGCGCTGCCGCCTGTCCACCACACTGCCATCCGCAGCAATATCGGCAATCTTCGCAACATAGTGAAAACGGCCCTGGCTGTCGGTGTAATCAGATTTCGCCGAGCCTGACGCGATGATGTTGACGTGATTTTCCCACTTCGACAGTGACGTGCCGTGGCGGTATACATCCAGCCAGAGTGCGTTCGGTTTGGTTGAGACGGTCTGCAGAATGTCATTGGCCAGCACGGCACGCAGGCCGCCGACATAGGCAACCCCGGATGTGATTTTGTACTTGTTCGGATCGGCCTGCTGAACCACATCAAAGCCGCTAACGAAACCGACCTGACCATAGTTATCGAGGCAGGCTAAGCGGTGGTCTTCATCCATCCCCAACAAGCGGGCTGAGAAGTCAATCTGCCAGGTACCGGCATCAACAGTTACGCCAGCCAGTGCGGCGGCGCCGTTGTATTCCATCACCAAGGTACGGGTCAGCGCAGAGCCGAGTTCTTTGGTTTCCTGCGCCTTGTGGACCACAAAACCGCACGAACCCGCCACATTTTTATCACGCAGGAAAATCGCATTGAAGGTAAACGCAGGTTGGCTGCCGGGGATTACCACCGAATACGCCAGGGCGTTGTCACCCATCTTGCCAAGCTGGTCGATATCCTGCTGATGCACCCACTGATTGGACGGTGGCAGCCCCTGATTTCGGTCAATCGGCTGGCTGGCATCCAGCCCCGGAATGTAGGCAAAAATCATCTCGTTCATGTCCGGGCCGGTGCCCGCACTGATCTGGCTTTGCAGGTAACGTTCAAATTCGAACGGTATTGCAGTCTGACTCATTGGTTGTTTCCTATGCTGGCAACAAAGATGTCTTGGCTGTGATTCACCTGGCTAGGGTTCACCGCCGTCTTCTGTGTGTATTCATCGCGGGCCCGGTACAGCGCGTGGCTGTGGCTGAATTCCCCGTGATGGAGATTGACGATTACGGGATAACTCACCTCGAACCGATAGCGGCGGCAGGTCCGGCCGTATTGCTCAATCAGGGTTTGCATCAGCCGCGAGTTCTGCGACATCGCCGAGTCACGCACTTCAATGGTGATAACGTCCCACTGGCCCGGGTCTTCCCGTTCTTTAAAAGCCACGATGCCAATATCAAGCCGCTCAAATATCGCTTTGAATCCCGCTACGCTGCCGGAGTCTTTGGCATTGATAGCCGCGAACTTCACCCGCTTGCGGTACAGGACCAGCGGCTCACCATCAAAACGCTGAATATCCCGATCCCACGCCATCAGGTTCAACAGGGATTCAGTGCAAGTCAGCGGGTCGAACTGTTCAAGCGGCCACTGCAGCCACAACTGCACTTTCTGCATGAAGGCGTACACGCCCTGGGTCAGGTAATGGGGCTCTCGCAGGGCGTCGCTAATGGTGCTGCCGTCCTGCCACCAAGGTATTTTTATTTTGGGCAGCTTCACGAATCCCCCTCAGCTTCAACAGACAGCGATGCCAAACGGGGCTGTTCAATTGCCGCGCTAATGTCCTCCTGAACCAGACCGTTCACCCAGATTTTCACTGATTCAACAGTGCTCATGGCCTGGTGAATTTCACTGGCCATCTTCGACACACTGAACCGGCTTTGTGGCCGGGCTCGGCTCATCTCAGCATGGGCTGCGGTTTCCCGAAAGGAGGCACGAATGCGGCTTTCCACTTCAGCCAATGCGGCGCTAGTCTGCTCGGGCGTCAGGTTCTTCACCAGTGCCGCCCGCACGGTCATGGTCACAGGTAAATCCGGGATGGCCTGACAGGTCAATACATCCCCATGCCCGTGATAACCCTGATTCATGATGTGCTCATTGAGCTGGCTGATCACTGCGGCGGGCGTAGGGCCAACATCCATCAGAATGAAAGCCGTCGCCGTCCCTGGCTGAATATGCCCGGTGTTTTCAAAGAAAATATTGTCACTGCGAATACCTGCAACGCTGGCAATGATGGAGCGGTACGCATCATCAATATGCCAGCTTCCAGAACTGGTAAACGCGTTCTGGCAACGCAGGGCCAGTTCTTCGTCGGTTTCTTCATTAGCGCCCAGACGCGTGAGCCAGTCCGGCTCATTCTCAGCCGAGACAATGCCGGGGATTTCTTGCGGTAACAGGTTGTAATACCCGGCAGGCAGATTAAACGCCGCTCCGGCCTCTGAGGCTTCAACGGGCACACGACCACTGCCTGTACCTGCGGGGATCACGGTTTCCGCAGTGACCCTCACCTGATACACGGTGCCATCAATGGGCGCGGTCTGAATCACGTCACCTTGCGCTATCGTGGTCTCATCATTCGGGTTAGCCTTGGTCAGGGTGATTTCTCCCTGCGCTTTCACCGCGGCTTTCGGCGTCAGGTTCAGCTCCCAGGCTTTCAGCTCCAGCGCCCAGCGCGACGCCGTTGCCACAAACATATTGGGCAGCACATGGGTTGCCAGCAGCACATTGACCAGCCAGTGAACCGGCGTCACCACCGCAGCCCGAACCCAACGCCAGAACGGCGACATGTCTGAGTCGTTTGACACCTTGCTGCCCGCGGCAACCACGGAGGTTTTCAGCTCGGCCTCGATGGCCGCTTCTGTTACGGGCAGGCCTTCATCTTCCATCAGGCTGACAAAATCCACATCAGGGCGCTGGTTCATGCCATCACCTCAATCGTGATATCACCGGTGGGGCCATACTCATAAGCCTCAGCACTCAGGGTGATGTAGTCCGAGCTGACTTCAGTGGCCGTGGCCGTGCCGGGGATCACCCGAATATCGCGCTCAGCTTCTTGCTCGATGCGGACCAGCACATCGGCCCGCAATGCCGGGTTGCGCTCAGCCTGCAGTTCACGGGCCAGCCCCTTTTCCATAATGGCGTGCTTGATGTCCTGGGCGATGCTGTATAAATCGCTGGTCGCTTCCGGCTGCTGGCCTGCATCCATCTGCCAGCCGCCGTCGATCACCTTAATATCGATATAACGTTTATCCGGCATTGAGTTCATCCCATTCGGCTAATTGGTCCGGAGTCATTCCGTTCGGCGCATCAATGTACACATCGCCATACTGACGAATGTTGCTGGTCTGCGGCGGTGTCGGGCTGGTCATGCTCTGAACCATGCTTGGAGGTACTGACGGCGTGTTTTCCGGGCGCTTGTACTGAATGGCTGTCGGCATATCGTCAGCAGATACCTGCCCTGGTAATGGGGCTGCCGTCATCGCCGGGTGCTGCACCTGATAGGTTGCCGCATCTGGCAGGGTTGCAATAGCAGGCGGGGTCGCTTTTTCAACCTGCTCTACCGCTTTCATGGCAGGGGCTTCAGGCATCTCTCCGGCACGCCATTCAATATCGATACCGGGGATCATATTCAGTTTGTCGATCACCCAGTCGATGGTGTCAGACAGGAACTTGAACACGGCGGTATCACCAAACGCGGCTTTCAGGTCGTCCCACCAATAAATCATGGCGCCCACTGCCGCGACTAAAGCGACAATCCCGGCAATCACCCAGGTGATTGGGTTGGCCCACAGCGCCGCGTTCATCAGCCAGGTGGCCGCGGTCATTGCCATCGTATTGATACGCAGCAACTTCAGCACCCCGTTCAACGTGCCTGTGGTTACTGCCCAGCCTGCTGACATCATGCGGGCAATGCCCATCACCAAGGACAGCGAGGCCACCACGCCACCCAATGCCAGTGCCCCAATAGCCACATAGCCCAGAACTTCGGTCAGGAAAGGGAATTCAGCTGTCCAGCCCGTCAGGTAAACCATGCCATCGGCCATGCTGCCCACCACCGCATTGATAGAAGGCAGAATGGCGCCAAACACCGCGGCACGTACGGCAAACCAGCTGGCTTCCAGTCGTTCCCACTGGTCTGTCATGGCCCCGGCCATTTCCTCGGCCTTGGTCATGCCTTTCACCTGGCCCAGTGCTTCAATGCTGCCTGCCAGCCCTTGGGTATCTGCCATTAGCAGCTTGATTAAGCTCACTGCCTCTTCTGAGCCAAAGGCTTTTTTCAGCGCATCGGATTCCGTGACTTCCAGGGTGTCGCCAAACTTGCCTTTCAGTTTGTCGAGAATATCGAGCATCGGCAGCATGTTGCCCTGGGCATCGGTAAACTTCAGATTAAGCTTATCCTGCGCAGTCCCGACCCCGGCCAGAAATGCCTTGTACTTGGTACCCGCTTCGCTACCGCTCATGGTGGCCTGCAAAGTACCGAGAATTGCCATCTGCTCCGACATGGCAATGCCCGCAGATGTCGCATTTGCACCGACACTGGTGAATGCTGCACTCATCTCGTTACCCGTGGTTTTGAACATCTGCACCGCACTGGCGGTCATTCCTGCAACCTGCTCCACCCATTCCCCTTTCCCCATCTCTTCAGCCTGATTTTTGAAGATGCCGTACATGGTGCCCATGTAACTGGTGATGGTTGAGGTATCGGCTTTGGTGGCCGCGGCCAAGACGCCGGATGCTTTGGTGAACTGCGACAACTCATTGCCATCGAGCCCGGCAATCGCCGACTGGATATCATAGGAAGCGGCGACAAAGTCCGTGGCAGACTTGCCATATTCGGATGAAAACTCAAACGCTGTTTGCGTTAACTGCTTCAGGGCATCGTCAGTGACTCCGAGTGATTTCACTTCCCCGATTTTCCGATCCATTTCAATGGCAGGCATTAGCGCTTCCTGAATGGCAAATCCTGATGCCACCAAACCTGCACCACCCACAGCCATATCCTGCATGCCTTGTTTGCCTGCATTCATCGTGGATTGCACCTGTTTGGTTATGCCCTGTAAGGGTTTGGTGATTTGGTCAATCAGACCAATCTGCATCAGGAGTTTTTCATTCATCGGCTAAACAACCTTGATATCGCAGCCATCACGGCTATTTCAGTGCGCTCTTTTTCGTGCTTATCCAGCCACAGGGCGCGGGCTAAGTTCTGCGGCTCATCGCTTTCACCGGGAAAGTACAACCGCCGCAGGGTAAGCGCCTGTTCCAGACCGTTCTGGTCGATGCGCTCCGCCCGCTCGGTTAGTTTTTTAGGGTGATTTTGATGCCGCCTTTTGAGGCTTCATGCACGGTGCCGAACACTTCCATGGTCAGGCCCGGCACTGTGTTCATCAGCTCAACCAGATCCGCTTTCTGCTCAGGCTTCACGGTGCGTTCCAGATAGGTGCGGGCCGGTTCGACTTTTTTATCCAGGGTGACACTGTTGCTGTAGTTGTTGGCGTCAGTCACGGTTGGGTTGAATTCAAAGTCAGTGTCACCAATGGTCACGACGACAGGTTTCATAGATTTGCTCATGCGGTTTCTCGCTCTTTGTCTAATTTCGATTCCAGACGGTCAAACCGTCCGTTGATTGATAATTTCAGGTCGTCCACGGCTTCGCGCAGTTCATGTTTGGTGGCGTACTTCTCCGCGACGTCACCGCGCAGCCGCTCGGTTGCCAGCTCGTTAGCATGGATACGGCGGTCATGGTCGCGAGCGGTCGCCTGGCCTTTATCTGTTCGTCCGAATATCAAGGCAATCAGGCTGAACACCACGGCCAGCAAAGCCACACCTGCCGATACCCAAGCTGGTTCCATCTAGCCCCCAGAGATTTTCAGGTGTTTGGTTTTATCAGCGCTGCCTTTGCTGCTCCCCAGCCAGTAGGCAATGCCTGTTGAAAATGCAGTCAGCACAGAACCCACAATGATCATCAGCACGCTGTCATAACGTTCCGGCATCGGCGGGCCGAACAACAGGGCGGTAAACATCAGGGCCACCATGCCAACCATGGCAATTGCCAGAGCGCTCGGCATCCAGTGGTCTTTATGCTGCTCGCGGGCGTGCTGGGTATCTGCCATTGCAATCCGGGCCGATTCCATCGCCAGCCGCCCTTCTTCCAGCGACAAGCGTTTCAGCTCCTGCGCGTGTTCCAGCTCAAGTTGCTTGAGTTTGAGGAAGGCATCGGGGTCATTTTTCATGGCATGTTCGATGGCTTCCGGGGTGTTATCAACACCCAGCGCACTGGCAACCAGTCCGCCGACTGCACCGCCAGCAGGGCCACCAATTAAAGTGCCAACCATGGGCGCAGCGGTACCGATCAGCTGTTTTACTTTGTCCCACATCTCAGTAGCTCCAAATCCAGGGACGCGGGCGGTTTTTCCCTGCCACCATGTCGTCCAGATGAATAAAACGGCCAGCGCCTTTCTGCGCCACACCAATGCCGGTGAAGCCATACTGCTGCGCGGTACCAATCAAATTCAGTGCGGTTTCACCGCTTAAGCTGACATCAACTGCCTGCCCGTAATTGTGCGCACCGGGTGCGGACTTGCGGGCTTCGACCGGATGGCGATCGCAGCGGTACCCACTGGTGATCACAAACGGTATGCCCATGTCGCTTCGGGTGTTCTGCAGTTTATCCATCGTGGCAGGCTGCATCTTCAGGCCGGATTCCGGCCCGCAATGGCCGCACTTACAGGCAAATTCTTCCGGTTTGAAGTTCGGCCAGCGGCGGATAAATTCTTCACGTGTCATCACAGCTTCCCCTTGTCGGCGAGTTCCTGGCATGGGGTGCAGTACTGGCACCCCGGTATGTGTTGGCGGCGTTTTTCAGGGATCGATTCGCCGCACTCCGTGCACTCTGTCGCGCTGGTCTGGTTGCCCGTCTTACGGGACGAGGCATCCAGCTGTCGGGCCAGCGCCATTTCGGTGAATTGGGTTTCAATGCCACTGGCATGATCAAGCAAGTCCATCAGCTCAACAGCCCGCGGGTATCGTTTTTATCCAGATACGGCGTGCCGTTGATGCGAACGAACAGCGGGCTGGTGACAAAGCCTTTAATCTTGCGGGTCGACTTATCTGCACTGTCCGGATCAATCCCGACGATATCGGCCAGCACCCACTTCACGCCGAACAGCTCCACTTTGTCTTCATCCACACCGTTGTTGGCGTAAAACATCATGTCTTCCGGTTTAATGCCGCGGTAACTGCCTGCACTTTTGGCTGCCGTATGGATTTTTTGAACTGGTTTAAATCCAGCTCAATTTCAACATCACAACTGACTTTGCCGTCTGTGTAGCCATCGGTGACGCCGCGGGTGAAGGCGGCAGCAGATTCGTCGTTAATGGTGGCGGTTGCGCTTTTTACATGGACAAACTCACCAAATAAGGTGGTATCAAAGCTGCGTCCTGAGAAACGTGCTGTCATTGCGTCACTCCCTGTTTGATGGCAATAGCGATGGTGATTTTGACCGGGCAGTCATAGGGCTGAACGGCCATATAGATTTCGACTTCTTCGCGGGTTACCCACTTGATCTGAATGTCGTCATCTTCCGGCGGCAAAATTTCGCCCGGTACCCCGGTTTGCGCCATGGTGCGCAGGTCCTGGGTAAAATAGAGCTTGGCTTGCGCCATACTCTCGGGCCGGGAATTGAGTGTCCGATCAGCAATGCGGGCAATAGCGCGAATACGCACCTTGCGAGCGGCCTTCATGGCGACACGGATATGGCGGATGTCCTGATAGTCACCGCCGGGCACATCCAGCGTGCGGCCCGTGGTCCAGTATTGGCCGGGGTAATCCGGGTACCACATCGGCACTGCCAGGCGGTTTTGCTCTAAGGTTTTCAGGATCGCCAGTTCGAGCGGCTTGCCGTTCTTGTCGGTCAGTAATTCCGTGCTGCCAAGAACGCTGCCCGTTTTCACCCGCGCAGGGGAATCGGCCAGAGACACTTCCTGATTGGCAAGGCGGCCGCAGTATTTACCGAGCGTTGAGCCATCGGCGTGCACGCGTGGTACCACAGTGATGTATTCGCTGGCGACGTCTGTCGGGATCGCCACCGTACTTGCCAGCCAGGTAGCCCAGTCGTCACCGTTCACCGAATCGTTATCAATTTGCGGCAGGCAACATGCGGCGAACACTTCACGGCCCAGGGTGCTTTTCAGCTCCGTGCGCAGAGCGATAGCGTCTTCCAGCAGTGATTTATCGGTGGCCGGGAAATCCAACACGAAGGCTTCAAAGCTCGATGTTTCGTTGGCTTTCTTGATGGCATCCTGCCAGTTATCGGCGGGGTCGAGAATCATCACCCCAGCGGTCCATTCGCTCTTGCCATTAAGCTGTGCGGCTTTGACGGTAGTCAGCAAGGATTCATCAGCCTTGCTCAGGGCATCATCCAGATCACTGGTTGCATCCACCATCAGCAGCTGGCGTTCAGTGCCGGTTACCTGGCCGTAGCCCACAAAGAGAAAGTGGTACTCAACCCCGGCAATGGGGCCATTCATCAGGTTCAGAATTTTGATAATAACGGTGGGCCATGCCATGTTATTTGCTCCTGTTTCGCGTCAACTCGCGTTTAATCATCATTGCGGTACGTTTTGGGCTGACACCAATCAGGTGACGTTCCGGCCTGCCAACTTCCCAGCTTCTCGCTGGCGTTTTATTTTCCAGCTCTTGTATGGTCTTGGCCGCTTCACCCACCTTCATGTTGTCCATAATCCATTTGAGGGTCGGTTTCTTTCCCCGTTTCTGCCGCCCCTGCGGTTGTAATCGAAAGTCCAGATCACGCAGCGCCTTCGCTTGCTCACGGGTTGCCGGCTCGTCCGGCTTTGGCTCACTCTGTTTCTTTGCCTGTCGTTTCCGGGCTGTAAGGCCACTGCTTTGCGACAAACCGTGATGATGCTGATAAGCCACCGTACCTCGCGCCGACGGCCAGCCCACGAACAAGTCAAAGCTGTTGTTTCGCTGGAAGTGCTTCAGCTTTTTGGTAAAGCCCCTAAGCATCTTTCCGCGGCCACGCTGCCGCTGTTTCCACTGCTGACCATCCGGCCCACGTTGGGCACGAATATTCTTGCGGGTCGTTTTAGCTATTTGGGCGCCGACTTTGCGCAATATCCGCTGGCGTGATTTCTTATCCAGCGCCAGCAGCTCCAGCGACTCTTTTACCCGCAGATAGCTTTGCTTGTCGGCCTTAACCTCAATCACCGGATCACCACATCACGCAGGCGCTCAGCCACCCAGACTTCATATTCAGCAATGCGCCAGCGCTTGCCCTGCCAGAACACACCGCCGTTCTCGTCTTCAATTAGGTTGATGGGCTCTTCAAACGCCACTTCGATAATGACTTCCGCGCTGTGCTCGTCTTCCATCACCACATCAATGCTGGGGTCGCCCAGTTCCTGATGTTCTTCACGCTCTGAGTCGTTATCCATCAGCCAGGCGGCAACGTTGGCAAACAGCACTGCCGGGTCGTATTTTTGAAACGGGAAGCGGTCGAAATAAAACTCTGCCGTGTAACGCTGGTACGCCAGCACAACCCCGTTCCCCATATGACGCGGTGACAACTGCAGCTCAATGTTGCTCATCTCGGCACTGAGCTGTTTTGCAATTGGCTCACCCACGCACTGCTCAATGTGGGTTTTCAAATCGCGCAGCTTGTAACCGGCCTGGTACTGGGTCATAGCAAGTCCACCGTTGAACGGTTGTGGCCCAGCATGTTCCGAAGAATGCGAACACTTTCGGCCAACAATTCGTTTTTGGTTTCCAGGCTGCGCTCTGCCAGGTGATCACCGTCTTTCTTCTGGTGCACCGTGACAAAGTCCGGCAGTAAATCGGCTTTCGCGCGGGCAAACACCGCGGCTTCATACTGAATCACCACCCGGTTTTTTCCGTTGATGGCCGGGAAGGCTTCAATGTCGGCGGCTTTCACAATGCCCTCTGCCATATAACGGGCTTTCAGGCGTTCCAGCTCCAGATTGACCGAGGCCATGGCATTGGCGACGGCATAGGCAATGCGCTCATCATCTTGCGCTGCTGGCGTACTGCGACGGCGTTCAAACGCTCCGGCGTCAATGTCTGGCCAGAATCCGTCATTCTGGATCAGGGTTTCCTGATAGCTGGCTGCTGTACCTGTGAACATGGCCGTTCCTTAATTAGTGCGCCTCTGCCCACTGGGTCGACGGATTCAGACGAGTGAAACACTGTCTTATCCTCGCCAGCCGAGGCGCGGCGGGGTTAGGAGCCGTTATAAATTCTTGCCGTCCTTCAGGGCATTGATGCGCTGAGGGATGCGGTCTAACACGCTTTTCACGCCAATCTTGTCGTAAAACTCATGTGCTTTTTGCAGCAGTGCCTGTGCCTTTTCCAGGGTCTCGATATCACCCACAGCCGCCGGGCGTGGCTTGCCTTCGTGATCGCGCAGCAGGTAATAACCGGCGAACTTGAACCACTTAGCTCTGACCTTTTCGTGCAACCGCCAGTCATTCATCACTTTTTCGAAAACCTGGCTGAAATACGGTTCGATGTTGTGGCCGCGTTCAGCTTCGCGCTCTGCCCATTCCAAAACGTGATCGGCGCAGAAGGTCGGCCAGTCGCGCTTGATGTTCTCCGGTGTCGGCAAGTCCATCTCAATGGCTTTCAGGCACCAGGCAATCGCGGTTTCCAGATCACCGATATCAAACATCCACAGCGTAAGGGTGGTGAAAATCGGGTTTTCATAGTGCTCGCCAGCTGCCAGATAGGCTTCCGCAACGGGGCGATACTTAGGCATCAATACATCGCGTTTATGGACGATGCGGTCAGCAATGGCGTTGAAGTTTTTCAGCACCTTTTTGTCGTTTTCAAACTCAATCAAACGCAGGTGCAGGCTATCGGTATTCACCGTGGCGGCTGCCGCCACGGTTTGCGTTTCCGACTGGAGCAACTGGTCTCGCTGACGTTTTAACGGGCTAACCATGAATCACTCCTATGCCGCTGGCTGAGGGTCAGCGACCGTGACTTCTTCAATGGCCGCGAACTTGTTCAGGTTGCCCACCGCATAACCTTCCATGCGGATGTGGTTATTCTCAAAACGCAGGCGGTCTTCGTTGTTTTCCTGCTTCCGCCACTGTGTGCCTTCCTGCGTCAGGATCTGCAGGTTTTTCAGATTGGTTACCCAAATCATTTTTGGCGGGAAGAAAGGCGGCGTGTAGGCTTTCTTACCTGCGATGGTCTTCGCCAGTTGCTGGGCTGCTTTGTGTTCGGTTGGTGTGTCTGCAGCCTGCAGCAGGCGGTGCTGTTCCGCGGCAACCAGATCAGAGCCGACAATCACAACCAGGTCCGGGTCTTGCCGGTGCTCAGGGGCAATGGTGGTGTTAATCAGGTCTTGCGTCAGCGAATCAAGGTTTTTATAGGAATCTGCCGCGGCGCCTGTGGGGTCAAGAACAGCGGCGGCCAGTACCTGCGCGGCTTTCTTTTCCTTCACTATGGTCAGCCAGCCTTTGTTGACGTCCTGGCCCAGTGGGTTGGCAACCGGATCAGTCTTATCGGCAATGGAGGTACCATTGAAACCCACCCGCAACATATCCAGAGCAAAACGACGTGAGATGGCGTTTTTCATCATCTTCAGCCATTCACCTTTTGAGCCCGAATTCGCCCACTGGGTCATGGTTTCCCAAAGGATGTGCGCACCGGAATCAGTTTTGGTCAGCTCATAGGTATTACCGTTTTGGCCGACTTCGACGCTGAAGCGGCCTGCCGGATCACGCCCTGTTGAAAGGCCATCGTTACCCACATCGACAACCTGACCTTTAATCTGCTGAACCGGCAGCAGTGCAATCATGCCCAGGAAGGCATCCGACTGCATAATGGCCTGGCGCAGCTTGGTTTCCATTGGCGGGGTGATGTTGAACATCTTAGTACCCGCTGCCGCACCAGCACTTTCAACGGTGGCGTTGCAGAACTCGTGCAGAAATTGAGTAGAGACAGCATTCAGCATTTAAAACACCTCCATTTTGTCGGCGTCTGAACCTTCACCCGCCGGGCGCTGGCCGTCGACTTCGACATTCAGGGCGGTAAACTTCTGCTCAAGGCCTTCCAATTTGTCAGTCAGTGGTTTCAGGCCGTCCTGCAGGGCTTTGGTAAAGCTCTCGGTTGAGAAAGTCTGCGTTTCAGCAGGCTCAGACTCCTGCAGGTTCTGGGAAAACTTGGCTGTCAGGCTTTCTTCCAGCTCCGTTTTCAGTTCGGTTTTCATGGTGCTGAACTGTTCTTTCAGCGCCGCTTTCAGTTGCTCTTCGGTCACGTCTGTGTCCTCTGCCGTGGGTGAAGTGACTGGCGGCGCGGTGTCGCCAGCTTTAAAAAAGGATTCCATTGCGTGATATAAACGTTTGAATGCATTCATGTCAGGCTCATCAGCCACAAATTCAAACGGTTCCAACTGGCTGTATTCGCGCTCGCACTCGGTATTGCCCATCGAGAATTTCAGGCGTGAGGTACCTGTACTGGCCGGGGAGTCGGTCACGGCAAGGCCCATCAGATAACAGCGGCCTTTACCGCGGTAGTCCGGGTTAGGCTCAATGGAAGTAAACAGTTTCTGGCCGTCTTTGTTGGCGCTCATCAGGTATTGATTCGCGGTAATTTTGGCGAACAGCCGCAACACGCCGTCTTTTTTCTCGGCTTTCAGTGCGTCTACGGTGCCCCAGTTTTTACCGTCGAACTCCTGCCAATAAGAACGCTTATGCTCAGGCCAAATCAACGCGGTGTATTCGTCCTGGCTGTATTGCTCAGCCATGTCTTTAATCCAATTCGCAGTGATGGTCCGGCCGTCTACGGTCGTTCCCTCAGTTGCTACGATGATCCATCCGCTTTCTTTTGCCATGCTGTCTGTTTTTACCGTTGATGAGTTCGCGAAATCGCTGTTTACGTATCAGGTCACGGCAAAGATACGACTTTAAAAGCCAGTGTTCATGCTGGTTCGTTCTTGAAAATTCGGATTTCAGCCGTTTCAGAATGCATCCGAACGGTAAGCGGATTTTTTCGCAGTAAACGCCAGTAAACTGCGGGCATGGCATACTCATTAGATTTACGTGAGGCGGCAAAACGCCTCTATCTCCGGCGCTATACGCCGGATGAAATTCGCATGGAACTGAACCTGCCGAATGCCCGCATCATCTACCACTGGGCGGATAAATACGGCTGGCGCGACATGCTGCGAGAAGAAGAGGTGGACGACGCAATCGCCCGCCGCATTGTGCTGCTTACCGATCAGCCCGAGAAAACCCCCGGTCAGTTGAAAGAACTGGACATGCTGATAGAAAAGCACGTGAAGCTGAAAAAGCAGCGTGCTCAGTCGGTGAAGCAAAGTGAGCCACAGCAAAGCTCAGGCAATGAAAGGACACCAGAGCAAAAGGCTTATCTAAAAGCGGCAGGTGAGAAAGCTGGCGCCAACAGTAAAAAGCGCGGCAAGAAAACGAAAAACGACATCAGCGAAATAGCTGAAGCCGACTTCACTGAACTGCATGACAGCCTGTTCAAATACCAGCTCACGATGCGTGACAACCTGCATCAGCGCACTCGTAACATTCTCAAATCCCGTCAAATTGGCGCAACCTACTATTTCGCCGCCGAAGCACTGGAAAACGCCATTATCACAGGCGACAACCAGATTTTCCTGTCCGCGTCCCGTGCTCAGGCGGAGGTGTTTCGCAGCTACATCATTCAGATTGCCAAGGAATTCCTGGGTATTGAGTTAACCGGCAACCCGATCATCATCAGTAATGGTGCCGAGCTGCGATTTCTCTCGACCAACAGCAAAACCGCGCAGAGTTATCACGGCCATGTGTATATCGACGAATATTTCTGGATCCCGAAATTCGACGAGCTGAACAAACTGGCCTCGGCCATGGCAACGCACAAGAAATGGCGTAAAACCTATTTCTCGACGCCATCGTCGAAAACCCATCAGGCGTATCCGTTCTGGACCGGCGATGCCTGGAAGAAAGGCAAAGACACCCGCCAGAAAATTGAATTCCCGAGCTTTGACGAGTACCGCGACGGTGGCCGCCTGTGCCCCGATCGGCAATGGCGATATGTTGTCACCATTGAGGACGCTGCCGCAGGCGGTTGTGACCTGTTTGATATCGAGGAGCTGCGCGATGAATACAGCGGCGACGACTTTGCCAACCTGTTCATGTGTGTGTTCGTGGACGGCAGCAACAGCGTGTTTAAGTTCACCAAGCTGGAAAAAGCCATGGTGGATACCGCCCACTGGCAGGACTTCAAACCCCACAACAAACGGCCATTCGCTAATCGTGAAGTGTGGCTGGGTTACGACCCCAGCCGCACACGAGATAATGCCTGCCTGGTTGTGGTGGCACCGCCAGCTGTCGCGCTGGAAAAATTCCGTATTCTGGAAAAGCACTACTGGAAAGGGCTGAACTTTCAGCACCATGTGGCGGAAATTGAGAAAGTCTTCGAGCGCTACAACGTGACGTACCTGGGCGTGGATACCACGGGCATTGGCGCTGGCGTGTGGGACTTGGTGACTGCCAAGCACCCCCGTGAGGCCGTTGCCATTCACTATTCCACCGAAAACAAAAACCGCCTGGTGCTGAAGATGATAGACATTGTGGATGCCGATCGCCTGCAGTTCGATGCCGAACACAAAGACATCGCCATGGCCTTCATGGCCATTAAGCGAGAAAGCACCAAAAGCGGCAACGCCATGACCTTCAAAGCAGCGCGCAGCGAAACCACAGGCCATGCCGACGCTTTCTGGGCTATCAGCCACGCGATTATCAATGAACCGCTCGACCATAACAGCAAACGTAAATCAACCTGGGCTACCGCAGCATGACAGAAGCATTGATCACCACCGCCAACAACGAACACCAGACAGGCATACCGTCCAGTAGCTACTCCATTGGCTCGGATATCGAAGTTGTCGACAGCAACAGCTGGCTGACGGAATACACGGATCTGTTCTACAACGATGGCGAGGATTACTGGGAGCCACCCATTAACCCAGAAGGGCTGGCACAGCTGGCCCATGCCAACGCCTATCACGGCAGTATGCTGATCGCCCGCGGTAATTATGTGTCCGGCCGTTTCAAAAGCGGCGGTAATATCCGGCGCCGGCACATGGCTCAGTTCTGCCGCGATTACTTTCAGTTCGGACATGGGGCGTTACTGAAGCTGCGCAACCGTGCTGGCGGTGTGATGGGGTATTACCCGTTACCTGCCATGTTCATGCGCAAACGAAAAAACGGCGATTTCTGGTTGTTAGAGCGGGAAGACCAGAAGCGGCCATACAAAGCAAAAGACGTGATCTGGCTGCCCCAGTACGACCCAAAACAACAGGTATATGGATTACCCGATTACGTAGGGGGCATGCAGTCTTCCCTGCTGAACAAAGACGCCACGCTGTTTCGTCGCCGGTATTACAAGAACGGCGCCCACATGGGCTTCATCTTCTATGCGACTGACCCGAACCTGAGCGCGGAAGACGAAGAAATGATGAAATCCAAGATCGCCAGCAGTAAGGGCGTGGGAAATTTCCGCAGCATGTTTGTGAATATCCCGAACGGGAAAGAGAAAGGCATTCAGCTGATCCCGGTGGGCGACATTGCCACTAAAGATGAGTTCGAGCGCATCAAGAACATTACCGCGCAGGATGTGCTGGTATCACACCGGTTCCCACCTGGCAAAGGCGGCATCGTGCCCACCAATGCAGCAGGTTTTGACGACATTGAGAAGGTCAGCCGGGAGTATGCTCGCGATGAGATTATCCCGGTCTGTAAGCTGATTATGGATGAGGTGAACAACGACCCGGAAATCGCGCCGTACCGGGATTTGCATTTGCAGTTTGATGTGGCGTTGCCGGGGGATGAAAACACCAACCTTCAGAAGTAGTATGTTGGGGGCTTCCCCCCAACATAAGCCGAAGTTAATCCAACGCAATGGTTTCTATTCTGGCTTTTCCACTCTCTCCAGGAAACTCTTCAAATAGTGCCTGTATCATTGCGGGCATAATTCTAGAAAGTTGAGAAGATGAGCCAGAGCTTTTGATTGTTGCTTCATAAAGAATTTTAAGATTTTCAGTACCAGATCCGATACTTTTAGCATCAACCATAAACAGCCACATCCCTCGCTCGTACTCCGTTTTAGAATACGTGGATGTGCCCACTACTCCGTAAGATGGTGTATAGGTGGTCGTTCCCGAGTAAGTACCAAATTGACCATAATTATTCAACGTACCGTAAGTAGTTGAAGATGAAACACCAGTCTGACCGTAAATTGGAACTGAAGCTAGTTTCTCCCTGCCATTATCAATGCCATAGCCAAAAGAAATGACGACATCAGGGATTTCATTCGATGTTGCTTCTGTGAAGTTGTAATTGCTAAGTTGCTGCTTTATAAGATTCTGATAGGTCTTGTATTCAAGGCTATTTTTTTGGTCTTCAGTGGGAAAAAATACATATGTTTTAGGCTGTAATGTATTGTCAAGCTGATGAAACACAGTGACTTCAGACTTTGCGCAACCCGACAAAAAGTAAGCCCCGAAGCATGCGATAAATATTCTGATAATTGTCTGCATCATATCTCACCAAGATAAACCTATCCTCAAAATTATCATAGCAAGCCAATAGCACATGTTCTGAGGCTGAAGTGCAAACTGTGATCTGATTAGTGATGAGTTGAAGGCTCTGGATCTCTTGTTACGACTTTTTCAGCATCCTTTCCTCTAACTTGTTATGTCACAAACAATTTTTAAGATATTAACTCAGTTTCACTCTTTTGTGGAAACAGATCGAAAATTCGCTCTCAATAGTAACTTTCCACTTCCCATCTTTACCCTGATTCAATAACTTATAAATTAATCGACATAACCGTGAATTGTTCCTAATTGCAATTACCCCCGGCTAATAACCGGGGGCTTTTTTTGCCTACCGCCAAAGCCCGTGCGACATCAGCGAACTGTTATTAAGAACACATGCAGTTAGACTGCGACATTTGATTTTTTTAATACAATGCGGCGGTTTAGAACGCGAAAGCCGTTTTTGCGCATGGCATCTGCAATTTGATGTAGGTCATCAACATGGGAAACAAAATCTGTTTTAAAACTAAAATCATCTTGAGCGGCCATTTCATTTAGCTCGCTTTGCATTTCAGGCTTCCGGTTCCAAGTCGGAATATCACGTTTAAATCCAGCGATTGTCATCCCTTCAAAGCTTACATGTGTGCTAATAAAACAAGTCTTTGTTGAAGAAGAATAAAGTACCCAAGTTTTATAATTCATTGCTTTGCCCTCTGTTTGGTTAGTGAGAACAAATATACAACACAAAAACCATAAGATCCATAAGATCCATAAGAATCATAAGAATCATAAGAATGTTGAGCTCGAGTCGCTAAACCTGTAAATGCCTGTATAAACATCCAGCCCACCTGATATACTCACAGCAAGAAATCAACATATCAGGTCAAAAATATGCGGGTTTATTGCCAATGCGGATCGGGGTCTTCGGTTCGTCGCTCAGTTACACTTTCTGCTGATACAGCAGCGCTTTACTGTTCGTGCCGGGACCCGGAATGCGGGCACTCGTTTGTGTCTGAGATAGGATTTAAGCACACACTGGAATTACCTGAAAAAGTACAAGATCAGCTAAGCGGATATGCTCAGGGGGAGGGTGTATTGTGGCTGTGGAAGCCGTGCTGTTATTCAGAAAACGAACCGGCTTTCCACAAACGTTGCTGATTTATACTGCCACTGTCAAAACTGCGGGCACCGTTTTGTAATGGCTCTGGCTTACAGTCATACACTCAGTCCGTCAGCAAGAACAACCGACGAACTGACCATAGCACTTATCCGGTCCTTAACGCCTGACCGCCGCCTGGCTCTCCAATCTCAGTTGTCGCTTTTTTAATATCCCGTTTCACCAATTGTTCTAAGTATTCCAAAACACCGTCATTCTCTTCGGGAATGGCGGTGTTTTCTGCTGCACGGCACTGCAGCCAGTAAAGCGCTTGTTCTTGTTTTTGATTCATTTTTGTCCCTAGCAACCCTGTATGTTTATACAGTACATTCAATTGTACACGTTGTCATTACACGTCGCTGTGACACACCTCATTGTGTGCATCTTATTGATATAATTCGCGTAACCATACGAGAAGCGATAAAGGAAGAATGCGACTATGATCAATGAACAGACGGTGCTGTTCATACGTGACTGATTTGTCTGAATTTCTGGTCACTATCGCCTAAGGTCGTTGAAGATGTACAAGAAAAAGCCTGATGTTGACCCCATGATTCGCTACTTCACGACAGTCAGAGTCCAACAAGGAATGACTCAAAAAGCACTTGCGGATATGTGCCCACACATCACGTTGACCTCGCTATCCAGATTTGAACAGGGTAGGGCTGTACCAGATTTGCGCCAGCTTCGAGAGTTAATGTCAGCATTGAGTATTACAGGAATTGACGCGGCATTGGGAGAAATTAGAACCAGGCAGCCGAAGCCGGAAGAAGTGGCGGCTCTGGTGATTCGGCTTCCCAAGATGGTTCGCAAGCCACTGATTCAACTTATTGTAGCAATGGGAAGGGTGTGATTATCATCGCAAATATTTTCAAAAGTATATCTCGCAACTGAGACATAGAAGTGCTTGTATGTTCCAGTATTCATCTATATTTAAGTGAGTATGCTTGCATAGTGTTTTGTAACCATAGGTAACGTTTTAGCCCGTTTATAGGCAAAACTAGGTTTGTACTGCATGGTCAACTATTGTACACTTTTGGAAAATAATGACCGCCTAGTCATACTTAGAAGCAGCATCCTGAAGTGATTCAGCATGCTATTTTTTGTCTCTGGAGTTATATCACTCTTTGAGAAAAGGAGCACCCCACATGCCAACAACTCGCACACCAAGTAATGTTGTGAATTTTGCTGACGCTCAACATGAAGCACGTGCAGAGGCGGAGTTCGCAAAACTGCTTGATAAAGAAACTCAGATTGAAGGAAACATTGAACCTTTGTCTGTAGAGCTGATTTCAAACGGAAAAAAACTGAGATCTCGTATTGATGCATTGCGAGCTCGTGTTGAGGAAAAACAGCATTCCGCGCTACTTGAGGGCTAATCATGGATGTCCCTCAGGTCAATGGATATGGCCTCTTCGCACTCAAAATCTTCAACCAGGAATATGCAAGATTACAGGCTTTAGTCGGCGATATTGTCACTAAAGCCGATGCTCTATTTGCTGATGAAAAATTTGATGAAGCAGAACGTCTTCTGTCTCACCCTACAATCAAACTTTTTGAAGCTGTTGATACGCTCATTTCAGAGAAAGTACCGGCCGACCCCAATGCTAAGCCTTATCGTTTAGGGAGTTATCTCGGGAAGAACTATTCATCTTGGCGTAGGATCAAGAAAATGTCCTTGCCTGATAGATATCGTCTTTTCTTTCGATTTAGTAGCACCCCGCCCAAAAGCATTGTTTACGCGTGGCTTAATGACGAATCGACGCTAAGAAAGTCTGGTTCAAAAACAGACCCTTATAAGGTATTTGTAAAAATGCTTAAAGGGGGTAAAGTTCCGAACGAATGGTCAGAATTGCTTGATGAAGCTGATGCATTAGCGTTGATTGATGAAGAGAAAGACGGCACGTCGGAATGACAGCAGGCCGCATTTGCGGCCATTTTCGAAGCTATCAGTCTCCATCTACACCAGATAAATTTATTTCTTGCCTGTACCGTGAAAGTAACTGTTGGAGAAAGTGTGCAGCTTTCTCATTCTCTTCATAATCCCCATCAGTATCTGCCGCGAGCGCGCACTGTATAAACTTTTCTGCTTGTTCAACCAGTGAATCCACTATTTAACTCCCTGTTTATAAAATCATTTCATCGAATGCTACATTGCAAGGCTCAGGCTCTGCATCAACACAAAAATGTTTTTTCAGGAAAGCAGGGATGGTCTTAAGAAGCCCTCATTCCCGGCCTAACCGCGAGAAGTCAAAGTCCAGGCGAGACTGCACTTGCTTGCGTGTAGACATCGCTTCTTTGACGAAAGGGGAGAATGCTTTGCTGAGCACTTTGAACAGCCCACCTTCGTGATAAATTTTCTCACCGCCTTTCGTTTGCAGTTCCAGGCACCAGTGGTTTTTGCTTACTTTCCGTAAGAGCACATCATCATAAAAGTCGCTGATGTAGAGCAGCATGGCGTGCGTATTGAATCCCTGATAAGTCGCCCCTGTTGCTCCTCTTTCGTGGTTTTGTTGCACCTGCTGTTCTATTGCTTTCAAATCTGAGGCGTTGAAGCACATCGTTATTTCTCCTGATCAAATCAACGGCCAGTCGTCATCGCTCTGCCAGCTGGCAGGTGGCAGCAAGTCGGGCTGGTCGGTATCGGGTTTCTGCTTGGGTTCTGCAGGTTTTTTGGGGTCATCCCAACCATCCCAGTCGCCATAAGGCTGGGGTTTGGTGGTAAAGGTGGTTTCTATTTCGATTGGCACGGTGCCGGATTGCCGGTTCAACGGCCCGGAACGCAGGCGATAACGGGCGCCATCGTTGGTAAATAGGGTATTGCCAGCCAGTAATCGGCTGATATTACCGTCACTGTCAGCCGTTGGGCCTATGGTTTTGCGGATCGCCGCTTTCAGATCTTCGACAAACCTGTCCGGCTGAGCACCCGTACAGTTATTGACAGAACTCCGAGAGGCGGCAGAGCCGCCAGAGGCAAGAGCGCTTTCTCCGGCTGTTGTGTCGGTTGCCGATTTCTTGCGTATGGTCCAGTTTCGTACCCGCGTAATCTTGGTTTCCGTGGATTCCCCATTGAAGATATCTACGCCTTTCACGCGGCTGACTGCCTCGCCGTATTCGTTCCCGAATGGTGTAACTTCGTAATGGGTTGAGATAGGGTGTTCTTTTCGTTTGGCGAACGGGCCACCCTGCCCCATGACATAACCTTGCCAGTTGCCCTCATCTGCTGCCTGCAGTGTTTCGGCAATCTGGTCATTCAGTTTGGCTTTGGGCTGATAGCTATCGACCAGGCGTTGGCGAATCTCTTTACCTTTCATTAAATGTGCAGGCATATGCGGGCCGACGAAATCGCGATTTCTGTCGGTCCACAGCTGATTCAGTTCCTTGCGGTTCAGCTCAAACAGGTACTGAGCAAAGCTGTTGCGGTCGAGGTTTGCCAGCCGGCGCAGCTCACGCCACACGGTAACCGGCGCACCGCCAAAGAACTGGAATTGGCGGATGCTCCAGCGTGACGCCCAGGCGGTAACGTTCTTTGCCATGTCTTGCACCGGCTTGCCCGTTTCTTTACTGACAGCGTCATCCATTGCGTAACCGTCGATATTTTTACTGATGTATTTCGCGATGTAACCGGTAGCCGTGCCTTTCTCCGGGTCGATGGTTTTCACATCGCAGCGGGCACGGTGTAGCAGCTTACCCGTGCGTTTAGAAATGAGCTCGTGGCGGTCTTCTTCCACCGCGTAGTCAATAAAAATGGCCTTCGCGGCCTTCACATCTTCTGGTTTTAACCACAGTAAAATGTGCCAGTGCGGCGTGCCATCGTGGTGCGGTTCGGCAACGCGAATACCAAACCACCGGATATCAGCCCGGGCCATTTCTGCGCGAATCTTCGCCCAGGTACGGCACAGGTACTGTTGCGTATCTCGAGGGCTGGCACCGTTCCAGTGCTCAACAAAAGTATTCTTCGCGCCTTTTTTCCGGCGCTTGCGGCTGTTGTGGTATTTGCTGGGTGCAGTGAGGGTATAGAACTGTCCGGCCAGTTGCAGACTGGCGGCTAAGTCTTCACAGCCACGAACACGGGTCATCAGTTCATGACGGCGAATGGCCGGGTTCGCGACCGACTTCAGCACCATGTCTTCCAGCTGTGCGGTTTCTTCTGTGTCTTCGTCGAACAGTTCGTGATTACTGATCATGTCCCAGTTGCGTTTACGCTGGGCTTTATGTTCTTCCAGGCAATCGCGGCTGCAGTATGGCGTAGCGATTTTAGAAACCGCACCCATGGCGATAGCTAAGTGTTCCCGCATGATATTGCGGGCTCGCCAAAGTTTGTCCTTCCACCATTTTTCTTTTACCAGCCTGCCAATGCCGCATTCGGCCTCTTCTGGCAAGATGTTTTTCTTTGAGTAGGGGGAACAATGCCGAATCTTCTGCACATCTCAGACAGTTGCTCGAAGGTTTGAATCACGCTGACTTCATAGGATTCTTTGGGGCCAAAAGACTCAGTCAATGTACGAAACTCTTTTTCAAACAGGTCAGCCACCTGAGCAGCAAGGCTGCGGATTTCTTCTTTATCCAGTTCTGCCAGAATGCGCACGCGTCGCGTTTTGCTGCGCTTTTGCATCATTTTGTCGAGGGTGCCTTTTCTGGCTTTTTGGGTGTGCTGAAAATCGCTCTGATCAACTTCATCGTTCATCACAGCAATCTTTTGGAAGGTTGGCAGGTGCCTGTAACGGTGGCGCACCATGCTAATGCGGTGCTGCAGGTCTTCACCCATGTAGGTACGTAGAAAGATGTTAGCTGCAGCGCGGCCTTCCGCCTCGAAAATGCGGATATACCGATCGGCAAAATAGCGCGCCAGGTAATCTGGCAGATCACCAAAATACTGACGGCGCCATTCATGGTCGGCCGGGTTCAGGTTGTAAAGCCGGCGCTCGCTGATGGTCATATCATCCGGCGTGCGATCGGCTTCTACTTTGGCGGGAATTAGTGCGATTGGCTGAGGCTCAGCAAATTCTAACTCTTGCTGAGCCCAGTTCTGACAAGCAATTGAAGCGTTGCGGATGTATTCCGGTGCTGAGTAAACATCACTCATACCGTCACAAACTCCTGTGCATCCACAATCAGGAAGCCGCCTTTGTTGGGGCCTTTACTGATCACGCCTTTCATCAGGTGTTCGCATTCCAGCACCACACAGGCTTCACGAATTGCATCAATCCGGTTTTCAAAATCACCCAGTTCAATATTCATGGGTTCGGCGGTTTGTTTATGGCGGATGATGCCGCCATCAGGACAAAGGAAAACGGCGAGGTAGTTCATCATGCCCACTCCCCCAAAGTCGGTTGGTGGTGAATATCAACGGTTTCATGCCACGATGTTTGAATAGAACTTGGGATGATCAAATCTGCTGCTGCAGAGGCAAAAAACAGCCCGCGAATAGCACCAAGTGCTTGCTGTTCAAGAAAACAGCCATTCTCTGTGCCATTGAAAACGCATTGCCAGAACGCTACCCAGCCAAGGATCACTTTCTGGTATTCAAGGGTGTCAGCGGAAGAAAACAAAGTGGATTGGACTCGGTCGGCATTCAGTGCAAACCATTCTCCGGCCGCATCCTCGATATAGTCCAAACGACGTATAAAGGCTTCAGCTTCTTTTTGAGTGAAAGCCAGATCGCCTTTCAGGCTGTCAAACAATTCACTTTCCGTGACCATGATAGAGATAGATTTCATGCCACCACCTCACCAATTTTCTTAAGGAAGTGATTGGCTTCATCAACCCAGCAACGGCCAGCCTCAACGGTGCGTTTGGCATCGTCGGTGGTGCAGCCTGCTTTTTCGATGAGCGGGTAAGCGGCTTCGGTGCAATCGCATGTTTCCTGCAGGCGGTCGCGCAGGTAACCGATCAGCCGAATACCCTGCATTGGCGTGGTGTTCGCCAGCGACAGGACACACCAACCTTCTGCAAGGCCGTATTGGCCACCTTCAAGCACATGGGTGATCTGTGAATTCATTTCCTGCCCGGTGTAATCGCCGTTTTCATCGATTTCCAGCATGTTCAGGACATCACCAACCTGATAGCTGTCGCTCAGTATGACTTCATGGGTTTTACGCCCGGCTAAGATTTCAGTGAAGTTAGCCGATTGGATTTTCACTTCGTGGAGGGTGAAATTGCTCATGCCTGCACCTCCGCCTGATCACGTGCTTCGGCAACCAGCTCGATCAGCTTGTCTTCAATTGCCAGCAGGTCTTTGATGCCGTCACGTTGGAAGTAAAACGATCTCTTGAATAGACGATCCTTTACCTCACCATCTAAATATCGGGTTGTTACAGGGCGTACGTACAAAGAAAGTTCGTCAACATGAGGTGAATAATCCATATGAATATGCAGCACATCCTTACACTCCATCGCCAGTTGCATAATGCCTAACGCAATGTCGTGACAACTGCGGTTTCTTACCGCTGCTGCCAGCTCTTCAGAATCGACCGCTAATGCTTCGGCTTGGTCTTCCAGTGAACCACTACGGGTTGATGGCTTCACCAGGGCATGACGGACCAACGCTTCACACTTGTTAAGCAGCTTCAGGTTCTCTTCTGAACGGCAGGTCACTTCTTTCAGTAATTCAGCGGCCTCTGCTTTGGCCTGCTGTACTTGTTCCAGTATCGCTTGTGTATTGTTCATGGTTTTCTCCTAACCAGGGTGACAAAAAAAGCCCGCGCCGGGCGGGCAAAGGGCGACAACAATCAGTTACAGAAATTGGATGGGTTCAGGCGGCTGATAGGGCCGGTGCTGTTTTCAAAACGGGTAACAACGCGAGACATTAACTTCAGGCCAGTGGCGATGGCCGCGACCTCCTCATTGGTGAAATCACCAAAGGGTTTATCCAGGTGGTTTTTGGTTAACCGGGCGCAGAACAAAACCATCCGGCGCTGTTCTTCAGAGAGCGAGCCGTAAACCAGCTTTAATTTGTTGCGCTTGTGGTCATGCGTGAACATGCCTTTCACTGCCGCGATAGATTCTGCCGCGCTTTTTACCGGTGTATTCAGGGCTGCACGCTCTGCATCTTTACGGCATTTCGCCTGGCCTTTTAACAGCGGTGGCACAACGGCGGTTTGTGGTTTTGGGGTGACCAGCGTAGTAGACATAAGATCTCCTTATCGACGGTTAACCGAGGCCCACTCGTCGGCGGCCTCTTGGTAGCGTTCGTTCATGTACTCCGCCAAATCTTCCAAACGAACCAGCGTGGGGCTGCGTTCAGAGTCGCGAAGCTTGAAAGCGGGAATAGGGAAAGCGCCAGCCTTCACCTGTTGCTCGGCGGTTTTTGGCTTAATGCCGAAAAACTCTTCACTGATTTGTTTCAGCTCGACCGTTGGGCTGCCAAAGCGGGCGAGCAGGGCGAATAGAAAGTTCATAGGGTCCCCTTAAGCAAAGCCGGGCACAGGTGCGCCGCTGCTGATGAAATCGACAGTCATGCTCAGGAACGGTGAAGCCCCTGATGTTTTGTTTTCCAGATCGCTCACGAGCAACATCAGGTGCCGTATGCCGTTCCATGCCGAATTCGAAAGCCGGCGGCGTTCATCCCGCGGTAGCCATTTCGCATCCTGGTGTTGAATGGCCGCCTGAGATAACTCGCCCACACTGGCAGAAGCGGCCAGCGCACAGCTGGCAAGCGTGGCGGCATTGGCATCGGTGGGCCGTTTTGCGGCCACCATGTCGAGCGCAAGCAAAAGCCCATTAATGATTTTTTGGTCGTCGGTGTAGTCGGTCAGCATGATGAGATCACGACAGGTGAGCTGCGCTGGCTGTTCTGGGTTCAGCTTGTTTCGCAGCTTTTGCCCGGCCATGCCCAGTTCGGTAGCAACGTGTTCAATCACTACCGATTCCGCAAATGCGCAGCAGGCATCATCAAAAAGCTTTTGTTTACGTTCAGGTAATCCATACATTGAGTGATTTCCGTCCGTGCTAAATACTCAAATACATACAAAGGGTAAGAAAACAACGCAAAACGCGAACAGGTGCAGCCAGAGCGGACACTTTTCCGGATGCCCGGCTGAATGCGCGTTGTTAAGGCGTTCGGTTTTGCGAAATTTCATTTCAGGTTTCGAGTTGTATTGCATCTTCACTCAACCTGCTTCAAAGCTTGCTGCGCTGCTTGTTCTGTCATCGCTATCACATTGATAAGTGGGGTTTCTCGTTTGCCGTCTTTAGGTGCCATGATGAGCTTTCCCTGTGCTGCCCAGTCTTTCAGGGTGCGGACGGAAAGGCCTGAATGGCGGGAATATTCCTCATATGTCATGTATGGCGCGTTGATCACTATTTGAAATGAGAGCATGGTGTTATCCTTATGCGTTGGCTAATGTGCTTATTTGCGTTAATACGGTTTCTAGCGTTACTGAATTCGTATTTAGCTGAATGATAGATCTGTTTTACGAAGTGGGCAATACGAAATGTCGATTTGTAGATGTGGTTTTTGATCCGCTTCTCGTTTTGAGTTTTGGGTACGTGTAGTCGAACTACACTTGTTGATTGGGGATTTGGAGTTCGTTAATGGGTAGACTGGAAGCTAAAGTTCCGCCATTTCAGTATTTAAGTGGACATGATTTTACGAACATGCTTTTAGCAGTGAATGGTGTAAAAGAGTACAGGCAACTAGCTGATATCTATGGCATACCTGCTAGTACTATCTCGACATGGCATCAACACAATAGAACTGCTCATGAACTTATCCTTAGGGCTGCGCTGAATGATCCTCGCTTAAATTTAAGAGCAATTGCTTTAGGTGAAGGTGAGTTTTTTAGTAATGGAATGGTTCCTACTAAAACCTTACCTGTATACAGGCTAGTTAACGGAAGAAAAGAAGAGTCTGGTACATCAAGTATTGACTCAGAAACTATTGAACGATTTGGCTTGTCTCAATCTAAAACTGAAATTATTGAGATTGGCGATGTCTTGTATTTTGTAGATTTAAGTGATGATGACCCTTTCTCTGGCCGATACTTGATTGACTTTGACGGGAGAGTCTCTATTAACAAGATTCAGCGCTTACCCGGTAAAAAACTATCAGTTGTGTTCTCGGATACACCTACAGAAATTTCAGAAAATGATATCAAGGTTATTGGTAGGGTAGCGGCTAGGTTATTGAAGGATTAATTTTTTTGTCTAGTTATACGACATGATGTCGTATATCTATATAGAAAGGTTGAGAATTGAGATTGTTATATGAATGCAGATAACGTGAAAAATGAACTTACGAACTGGAAAACAGTAGTCACTTTAGTGCTTAGGTTGATGGAAGATAACAAACTTAAGCAAGCCTCTCACTCGTACAGTGAATTCAAAAAAGATCTTAGCGCTCGTAAGAATGAGCTTCTTAAGTTAGAGCGAGTGGGTGGCCTAAGTGAATCTGAAGAGTACTTGTTACTCCCTGCTATTAATGAAGTTCTACTGCATTGTAACGCTCGTGTCGGGACAATGAACAAGAAAAAACTTAGTGAAACGCTTGTGGATTGCGATGATTATTTAGATTATCACTTGAGTCATATTGATTAAGTTTATGATGAGGTCACTTTGGAAAAGTCAACTTTAATGTCGATTCCGTGGGGGAATGTAATTACAGGTGTCATTGCTGCGTCTTCAGCTTTGCTTGGTGTTTTCTTTTCGAATAAGAGCCAAAATCAAAGGATTTATATACAGAATCAGCTTGAGCAAAAGAGAAAAAGTAACGACATTAAGCGGGAAAGAGTAGAGGAAATGTATTCTTTGTTTTTAAAGTGGGAGAAGTCTGTGTCGGTATATTATATGTACTTCATTCCAGCTTATAATAAACATTATACATTTGAAGAAGCTTACTCTGCTGCTATGGAAAGTTTAAAAGAAAATAAGATTGACTATGACAGATTTGAGTTGATATTACAGTTGTATCTTCCAGAGGTTATGGAGGAGCATATTAATGTTAAGAATTGCCAAGAGTCTGTAATGGATTTTTGTGCACAATCTAACCACAAGGTTAATGGCAGAACATTTAATCAATTTAAATTGGCGATTGATGGTTTTGATAAAGCATCTAATGCATTCAAATCATCTATTGTTTCGTTAATTAATAGCTTGGATTGATTGTATAAGTATGCGGTGATTTTACTAAATTTGCTATTAAGGAGATATGGAGTGTCTGAGTTAATATGCGTTTATAGAAACAATGAAGGCTTCGTAAGTGTACAGAGCCTTCGAAACATCAGCCACAATGAACCCTACATACAAGGTTGGTGTGAAAGGTTCAAAGCACCGCGAACGTTGAGGATAGAGAGAATCATCAATACCTTCGACACCCTGCAAGATGCTAATGATTACCTTAACAATTTCGACCCCGATGAGATTGTTTCCCCTCCCAAAGAAAAGCCCTCTCCGCATCCACCTTCGACGTTCACTTTACTGGTTTTAAGAAAGCAGATAAGACCCAACTCACAGAAATAGCCAAAGCAAATGGCATGACTGTACGCGGTGAAGTAACAAAGAATTTGAACGTGCTTTGCTACGGCTACAATGCAGGCCAAAAGAAACTGGAAAAGGCACTCGATCAAGGCTGCATCATACTGAACGAACCACAGTTCAGAGCCTTGATTGAGACTGGGGAAATACCGGAGGAGTGAAAACTCCTCGTTTTACATTACAAGGATGTAATCATGAAAGAATTTACGTCATTATTTAGTGATGTTTTAAAAGATAGGCTCAAGAACACTTTACTCGTTAACTTTGTTTTTTCTTGGGTTTTTGTTAACCATAGTTTGGTTTTTTATCTTATCTTTAGTGAGGATTCAAGAAATACGAAACTGGAAAAGCTGGATAGTCTTTCGTTTAGCTTTATGACAGATTTAATTTTACCATTGCTCGTAGTATCTATTTATGTGTTTATATTACCATTAGTTAACTTGTTCGTATCAAAAGCTAAATTTAATTTTGTTGATGAAAAAATCGTTAAGCAAGTTGAAGAAGAGAATCAATTTAAACTTGACCAAAAAGTGAAGACTGAAGGTGCTCGTGTTAAGTTAGCATTATTGGAAAAATCATCTGAAGTAGAACTAGACCAGAAAAGGGCAATTCATCAAGCAAAATTATCAAAATCCATTGAAGATGAAGCTAAAGCTGTAGAGAGGAAAAATGAGGCCGAAAAAGAAGAAATTAGTTTGCTTGAGCAAAGAAAGGCCGAATTTGAAAAAGTGGTAAAGTTAGAAGATGTTGTCGAGAGAATAAATGAAGTTGAGAAAAGAGAAGATCATCTAAGGCAATTGAAGAAAAATTTAGATTTGCAGAGGCATGATTTAGATACTCGTATGAGTGGGTACGTTTGGGGGGCGTTTGATGTTGAAGTGGAGGAGTCCGATAGAGTAACATTTTCTTATGAATCCAGACGAAAAGGTAAAAATATTGCTATTTTTGGAAACCGCATGAAAGAATCTGTCGAACTTGGTCTTGGTCAAATGCCTGAAGATTTCGAGATGCAGTTAATAGGTCGGAATTTGCATGATGAATTCATTGTTAAATTTCATTTCCCGAATGATTTTCATAAAGAAGATTTAGCTGGTCGGCATGAAGAGTTGGCGCTGAAAATAGAAAATATTGAAAAGAAGGTAATACCGATAAAGTCTACGTTGCTTAAAAAAAGAATGATATCAACAAATTCAAAGTATTCATTGGATAACAATTTAATGAAATTAATTAAAGATGAGTTGAATGTGTATTTCAAAAGTAAACCTTATGGTATTACAGGGCATCGAGATGACTTGGAAAATGAAGCTTATGAGATAGTTTCTGATATAAGTGACGTATATAAAGAATTCAGGAATGATTCTGAATTTAAAGCTTATTTTAAAGCGGCATATCAAGAGTTGATAAACTCAGAGAGTAATGAAGAAGTCGATGCTTGATGAAAGTTCTTAAGTATGAGGTAAAGATATGATTGACATTGCGTCTTTGAATGCAGCATTAGGAAGTCTGAAAACGGCAACTGACATAGCAAAACTGATTAAAGAAAGTGGCACTTCACTTGAGCAAGCTGAGATCAAAATGAAATTGGCAGAGCTCATCAGTGCGCTGGCCGATGCAAAGCTTGAGGTTTCTGACTTAAAAGAACTTTTAGTCAGTAAGGATGAAGAGATTCGTCAGCTTCAGGAATCTCAGGACTTGAAGAAGCATATGATTTGGGAAAAGCCATTTTACTGGGATATGCGGACTGGTGAAAAAGATGGACCTTTCTGTCAGCAGTGCTTCAATTCAGACAACAAGCTGATAAGACTGCAAACTTTCTCCGAAGGCCACTGGAAATGCCTTGCGTGTAAGAACTCATTTTTTGAAGATGATTATCGGCCACCGAGAGTAGTCCGGCGTGTAATGTCAACTGGGATATCATGATGAACCAGCTGAGATAACTAACACAACCATAAAGAGTATTAACGGCAGGCTCTCAACGAATTTGACACCAATATCCCGAAATGCTTGCGGCCAGGTGATGCTTGGCTTTTCTTTGTTTGTCATAGGGCGGAACTCTCATGTTACGAATGGAACTCGTGATTCATCCGAACGTACAACAATCAGTTAGAGATGAACTTAATCAATTCGGTATACGCTACCATGAACTGGAGTTTTTTTCAGCGACGCCAGTTGAACAAGTCGTGTTAATTTTAGACTCAATTCCTTGGGAACCGCTGTTTGGCTTGATAGGCGTGTGGGTTGGTCGACGTTCTTCACGCAAAGTCGATATTGTTTTTTCCGATGGTTCTAAGATCAATGCGAATGGTCTGTCTCAATCGGAATTGAAAGAATTGTTAAGTGAGCACCAGCAGCGGTCTATTCAGTTCTATGATCTGTCGGATGTTACTCCGAGAAAGGACGCTGAATAATGGATTCCCATTGTTAACTGATTCCTTTCTCATGCAGCTTATGCGGATACAGCTGTGTGTAAATCTGCCACAGAATGTTCAAGTTCCGGTGGCCTGTCACCTGGGCCACTTCTTCAATCGAGTAGCCTTTCTCAAACAAGCGGCTGGCCCCTTCTCGGCGCAGGTCGTGATAACGTAAATCTTCAATGCCCAGTTTGTTTCTTACCCGCTGAAAACCTGCCGTCACGCTGCGCGGTTGGTAGGGGAAGATCAGGCGGTTAATGCGCGGCTGCCGCATTACGATATCAAACGAGCCACCCAGCAAAGGCACAATCATGTGGTTGCCTTCTTTTTTACGCGGGTCTTTTCGGTCGCGTACCAGTACGGTTTTATGGTCTTCGTTCAGATCTTCCCAGCGCAGGCCGCACACTTCGCCAATGCGCATGCAGGTGAGAATGCTGAATTCCAGAATGTCGGTAAACGGAATGCGCGTGATGCCGTTGCTGCGGAACGCCATGCGTGCTTCCAAACCTTCGCGTAAACGGTCGAGCTCTATTGTGGTTGGCCTGCGGGTTCGTTTCTGGCTTTTGCCAATCAACTTCATGTTGATCAGAATGGGTACCGTTTCTTCAAACACCTGAACATTGGTGTCGATATCAAATATCGGCTTAGCCACTTTGAGCACGCTGCGCAGGTAAGCGACATCGTGGTAAATGGTGACGGGCTTTGCCCCTGCAGCCAGGCGATTTTCGCAATGGCTGATGATATCTGATGGTTTCAAGGCGTTGGTTTTCACATTGGCAATGTTGCAGTCGCGCAGCATTTTTATGACGTACTGTTTGGTACGCCCCGTGTTATCCCACAGATTGCGTTTTGCCATGTACAGGTCGAACAGTTCGCCAATGGTGGTAACTGTTGCAGTATCAAGGCCTTGGTCTTCCAGTTCACGCACACGCTGTTTACCAAACTGCATTGCTTGGGCTTTATGCTTAAATGTACGGGCTTCCCGGTGTATAATCTTCGAGTTTTTCTTAAGAACAACCGACGTTTTATACCGTTTTTCACCCGATGCCAGCTGGCGTGTTTGAATGCTGTAAGAGGCCACAATCCTACCCTTTAAAGGCGTACTATGGGCGTACCATACAGCGAAATTAACGGCATTTCAAAGAGATTACAGGAAACTGAGAAGTATGCTAAACCCTTGTGAAACCAGCGTGAAACCTGAGATTAAGCATGAATTCCCGACTTGCCGTTTTTCCGTGGCACCCATGTTGGATTGGACGGATCGTCACTGCCGTTATTTCCATCGTCTGTTGTCGCAGCATGCGCTGCTGTACACCGAGATGGTGACGACCGGGGCAATCATTCATGGTAAGGGTGATTTTCTGAGCTTTAACGAGGAAGAGCATCCGGTGGCGTTGCAACTGGGCGGCTCGAACCCGGCGGATCTGGCGCATTGTGCAAAACTGGCGCAGGAGCGCGGGTACGATGAAGTGAACCTGAATGTCGGTTGCCCGTCGGATCGTGTACAGAACGGTCGTTTTGGTGCGTGCCTGATGGGCGAGGCGGATCTGGTGGCTTTGTGTGTGTCGGCCATGCGTGAAGTGGTGGATATCCCCGTGACGGTGAAAACCCGGATTGGTATCGATGAGCAGGATTCCTATCAGTTCCTGGCAGATTTTGTCGGTACTGTGTCTGAAAAAGGCGGTTGCGATAATTTCACTATTCATGCCCGTAAAGCCTGGCTGAGCGGTCTGAGCCCGAAAGAAAACCGTGAAATTCCGCCGCTGGATTACCCGCGTGTCTACCAGCTGAAGAAAGATTTTCCGCACCTGACCATGGCGATTAACGGCGGGGTGAAAACGCTGGCCGAGATCGAATCCCACCTAGCTCACCTTGATGGGGTGATGGTCGGGCGTGAAGCGTACCAGAACCCGTATATGCTGGCGGAAGTGGATCAGCAGTTATTCGGCAGCGAACGTCCCATCATCAAGCGCCGCGAGGTGGTTGAAGCTATGTATCCTTATATTGAGCGTCAGCTGGCGAACGGTTCGTATCTGGGTCACATGACCCGCCATATGCTGGGGTTGTTCCAGAATATGCCGGGTGCCCGCCAGTGGCGCCGGCACATCAGCGAAAATGCCCACAAGCCGGGGTCGGGTATAGAAGTGGTTCAGCAAGCGCTGGATAAGATTCCCGCTCATCTGGATGTGTGATTAGCCTGCAAGATATAGTGAGTTTAACCACTCGTTATCGTCAAATTTGCTAACTTAGCCTGTAACGCCGCGAGCTGATAACGCGGCGTTTTTGTATCTTTCTGAAAAATAAGTATTTGTTTGATGGCTGAATGTTGGCCCGAAACCTGCAGTTAACCTGCAGTAAAGCAGGAAGGGGCAGAACGGGTTCTGTTCCCAGCGGATGTGAGTGGAGAGATTGGAATGGTAGAGTTTTTATTTTTACTGGTGTTTGCCGGTGTGCTGGTCATGACAGGGATCAGCCTGATGGGCATGGTTATCGCGATAACGGCCGGTTTTGCGGTAATGGCGCTGGCGGGTTTATTGGGGGTGGTGATTAAACTGCTGCCATGGATTATTTTGATTGCGGTGGCTGTCTGGTTGTACCGCGGAGCACGTCGCGAGTCGTCGATTCGTTCGTCGCGGCCCCGTGATATGCATAGACGCAAATATTAGCATGTTCAAAAAGTGAGCTTGACCCAAATCCCTGATTCCCGGCGATGAAATGCAGTTTTCTTACATAGCATCTGGTATAGTCTGGCGCAGAAAAATCAAAGCACAATTATAAAGAGCGGAGACTCAGAAATGAAAAAAAACATGCTTTCAGCAGTGGCCGTAGCAGTGGCAATTGCAGCTTCGGTACCTGCTCAGGCTGACATGCTGCTGGGCGGTACAGTAGGCGCGGATGCCTGGATGAGCAGCGCTGAAATTAACGATGCAGTAGACGGTGGCGACAAAACCATTCCGTCTTTTTATGCATCGTTTGAACATTTTATTCCACTGATTCCAAACGCACGTATTGCTTACGCCAATGTAGAAGCGGATGCGGTGGCATTTAAACAAACAGACTTTACTCTGTACTACGAAATTCTGGATAACGATCTGGTTGCCGTGGATGTGGGTGTGTCTCTGATTAAATTCGGCGACGGTGAGTACAACGCGCAAGGTCACGTGCAGACGTTTGATGATGAGTGGCAGCCGGCGGTTTACGGCAATGTTGAAGTCGGCATTCCTATGACACCGCTGACGGTATTTGCTGAAGGTAACGTCGGTAGCTTCGATGATACCAGCACGCTTGATGCCAAAGCCGGTATGAAGTTCACCATTCCTTTGGTGGCGGCCGATCTTAATCTGCGTGGCGGATACCGGGTGATGGATTACGATTTTGATGCGATTAATAATCCTGCCGGCAGCAAAGTGAAGCTGGACGGATTTTTTGCCGGTGTTGAAGTCGATTTCTGATCGGTTTAACACTGCTGACCTAAAGCCATGCTAAACGCATGGCTTTTTTGTTGCCTGTTTGCTGAGTTATAGGCCATTTTTAAAGTGGGCATTGATGCAGGAATCAGGCAGATGACAATTACCGAGTTACAGCGTTTATATGCGGACAGCGAAATCGTGGAAGCTGTGATTGAGCCTTCACTACAGGCCAACGGCTGGGTGGTCGAATTTCGTCATCGCCGTGGTGGCTTTGTCACCCTGACTGACGGCTCTGGCAGTGAAAAGTGCTACCGGGACATAGACACAGCCACTGAGCGTGCCTTTGAAGTGGGTTTTCATCAGGTACGTATTGCCGATCATTTCTGAATGCCGCGGCGCCTGATCCCCGGATTGGGCGTCTTGGTGCCGCTTTATTTCCCTACCTTCTGCTTTTCTCTTCCAAAAAGTTATAAAACATTCTTATCTATTCTTTCTTGTTATTTCGTCGAGTAGCTAATCTACCCTTACGCAATGTAAAGGGATCGTCGTGTCATGTTACTTAAGGAACTCTCGGCTTTAGCCAGCCCTCTCAATGATCAGCAGATCGGTCAGCTGCAACAGACAGTCGCAGAGCTGTCACCACAGCAACTGGCGTGGATTAGCGGTTATTTCTGGGGATTAAGTCAAACCCAAACGGCGGGCCAGCAGCCTGCCGGTCAGCCCATCGCCGCTGTAGCAGCGAAACCGGCTGGCAAACTTACCATTATTTATGCCTCGCAGACGGGTAACGCCAAAGGCGTGGCTCAGGCGCTGAAGGAAGAAGCGGTCGCGGCCGGTATCCAGGCTGACGTGTTTGCCTCTGGCGATTACAAAGGCAAAAACCTGACCAAAGAAACCCACGTGATCATAGTGGCTTCAACCCACGGTGAGGGTGAAGCGCCGGATGACGCCATGGAGCTGCATGAATTCCTGCAGTCCAAGCGTGCACCTAAGCTGCCGAATCTGAACTATGCCGTGCTGGGCCTGGGGGATTCCAGCTATGAATTCTTCTGCCAGACTGCCAAAGATTTTGACAGCTACCTCAGTAAGCTGGGCGCCAAATCGTTTGTGGATCGTATCGACTGTGATGTTGATTATGATGCCCCGGCTGCCGAGTGGCGCGCCAAAGCGCTGGAGAGCATCAAGGAAGAGCTGCTGGGCGGCAATGATGCCGAAGTGGTTCAGCTGCACGTGGCGCAAAACGCGACGGCGGCTGTGTCTCAGTACAATAAGCAAAATCCGTATGCGGCAGAGCTGCTGGTCAGCCAGAAAATTACCGGTCGTGACTCCGGGAAAGATGTCCGCCATGTGGAAATCGATCTCGGTGAATCCGGCCTGACTTATCAGCCGGGCGATGCGCTGGGCGTCTGGTATGACAATGATCCTGCCCTGGCGGAAGCGCTGGCCGCGAAAGTCGGCCTGAGCGGTGACGAAAGCGTTGAGGTGGACGGCCAAGCCTACAGCCTGAAAGACGCGCTGGTTTCTAAATACGAAATCACCGCCGCCAACCCACAGCTGGTGACCAAGTTCGCTGAACTCTCTGGCAGCAAAAAGCTGCAGAAGCTGGTGGAAGACAAAGACAAGCTGCGTGAGTACGCGGCAAACACTCAGGTGATTGATGTCTTTGCCGAGAAGAAAACCCAGCTGACCGCTGAGCAGTTGCAAGGCCTGCTGCGCCGTTTGACGCCGCGCCTGTACTCGATTGCGTCCAGTCAGGAAGAAGTGGGCGAAGAAGTGCATCTGACGGTCGGTCTGGTGGAATATCAGCAGGGCGAAGAAAGCCGCTTCGGCGGGGCTTCCGGCTTCCTGTCACACCGTCTGGAAGAAGGCGCCAATGTTCGTGTGTTTGTTGAAGGCAACAATAACTTCAAACTACCGGCAGATGATAATACCCCGGTGATCATGATTGGTCCGGGCACAGGGATCGCGCCTTTCCGTGCTTTTGTGCAGGAGCGTGATAACCGCGATGCCGAAGGGAAAAACTGGCTGTTCTTTGGTGATCGTACCTTTACCCAGGACTTCCTGTATCAGGTGGAGTGGCAGAAGTACCTCAAAGACGGCATTCTGACCAAGCTGGATGTGGCTTTCAGTCGCGATCAGTCTGAGAAAGTGTATGTCCAGCACCGTATTCTGGAAAATGCAGCTGAAGTTTGGCAGTGGCTGAAAGACGGCGCACATATTTACGTGTGTGGTGATGCCAACCGGATGGCAAAAGATGTGCATGACGCACTGATCACAGTTGTTGAGCAACAGGGCGGCAAAAGCCGCGCAGATGCCGAGCTGTATTTGAATGATTTGCGTAAAGCCAAACGCTACCAGAAGGATGTGTACTAATGACTGAGAAACTGTCTGATAACGAACGTCTGAAACGCGAGAGTAATTTTCTGCGCGGGACCATTGAGCAGGATTTGCAGGACCGTATTACCGGTGGCTTTACGGCTGATAACTTCCAGCTGATCCGTTTCCACGGTATGTATCAGCAGGATGACCGCGATATCCGCCCTGAGCGTCAGAAGCAGAAACTGGAACCTTTGCAGAACGTCATGCTGCGCGCCCGCATGCCGGGTGGCATCATCACGCCGGAACAATGGCTGGCGATTGATAAATTCGCGCAAGACAAAACCATGTACGGCAGTATTCGTCTGACCACTCGCCAGACGTTCCAGTTTCACGGTGTGCTGAAGCCGAATATCAAGCTGATGCACCAGACACTGAACGAGTACGGGATCGACTCGATTGCCACCGCTGGCGATGTGAACCGTAACGTGCTGTGTACGTCTAACCCGGTGGAGTCAGAATTGCACCAGCAGGCGTATGACTGGGCGAAGAAGATCAGTGAACATCTGCTGCCTCAGACTCGTGCCTATGCGGAAATCTGGCTCGATGGCGAAAAAATTGAAGGGCATCAGGACCAGGAGCCTATCCTGGGTTCGAATTATCTGCCGCGTAAGTTCAAAACCACAGTGGTGATTCCGCCGCAGAATGATGTGGACGTGCACGCGAATGACCTGAACTTTGTCGCCATTGCTGAAAACGGTCAGTTGATCGGTTTTAACGTGCTGGTGGGCGGCGGTTTGGCCATGACCCACGGTGATACCGCGACCTATCCGCGTCGCGCCGATGACTTTGGTTTTGTGCCACTGGACAAAACACTGGATGTCGCTGCCGCAGTGGTGACCACGCAGCGTGACTGGGGGAATCGTTCTAACCGGAAGAACGCAAAAACCAAATACACGCTGGATCGTGTGGGTGTTGACGTCTTCAAGGCCGAAGTCGAGAAACGCGCCGGCATTACTTTTGAAGCCAGCCGCCCTTACGAATTTACGGATCGCGGGGATCGCATCGGTTGGGTGGATGGCATTGACGGTAAATATCACCTGACGCTGTTTATTGAAAACGGCCGTATTCTGGATTACCCGGGCAAACCGCTGAAGACCGGTGTGGCTGAGATTGCCAAGATCCACAAAGGGGATCTGCGCATGACGTCCAACCAGAATCTGATCATTGCCGGTGTGGCCAAAGAAGACAAAGCGACGATCGAACAGATCGCCCGCGATCACGGTTTGATTGACGACGGTGTCAGCGTGCAGCGTCAGAATTCAATGGCGTGTGTGTCGCTGCCGACCTGTCCGCTGGCGATGGCAGAAGCCGAGCGTTTCTTGCCGGAATTCGTCACCGATTTTGAAGGGCTGCTGGACAAACACGGCCTGGGTAAAGACGAGCACGTGATTCTGCGCGTGACTGGCTGTCCGAATGGCTGCGGACGCGCCATGCTGGCGGAAATTGGTCTGGTGGGTAAAGCGCCGGGTCGTTATAACCTGCACCTGGGCGGCAATATTAACGGCACACGCATTCCTAAGATGTACCGTGAAAATATCACTGTTGATGAAATCATGACGGAATTGGATCAACTGGTGGGCCGCTGGGCGAAAGAGCGTGAGGACGGTGAAGGCTTTGGTGACTTTACGATCCGTAGCGGCATCATTGCCCCTGTTGAAGTCTCTGTGAGGGATTTTTATGCCTAAATATGCGTTGGCGGATTTGCTGAGTGCCACCAAAGTGGAGCAGATCCTTCAGCTGGCGGAAATTAACGCCGAGCTGGAGCAGATGACAGCCCAAGAGCGGGTTCGCTGGGCGCTGGAATTTCTGGATGGCAACTTTGCCTTAGCCTCCAGTTTTGGTATCCAGTCTGCGGTCATGCTGCATCTGGTGACTCAGGAGTCACCTAATGTGCCTGTGATTCTGACAGACACGGGATACCTGTTCCCTGAAACCTATCAGTTTGTCGATTTTCTGACCGAGCGGCTGAATCTGAATCTGAAAGTGTACCGTTCAGAGCTCAGTCCGGCCTGGCAGGAAGCACGCTACGGCCAGCTGTGGACTCAGGGTGTTGATGGCATTAAGCAGTACAACAAAATGAACAAGGTGGAGCCGATGCGCCGCGCACTGGAAGAGCTGGCGGTGAAAACCTGGTTCTCTGGCCTGCGCCGGGAGCAGTCCTCCTCCCGTGCGACTTTGCCGGTACTGGCGATTCAGAACGGTAAATTCAAATTCCTGCCGCTGATCGATTGGTCAGAGCAGGACATTGATGAATACCTGCTGAAATTCGATTTGCCTTATCATCCTTTGCTGGCCCAAGGCTATCGTTCTGTCGGTGATGTTCACACCACAGTGAAGTGGGAGCCGGGCATGAAAGAAGAGGAAACCCGTTTCTTCGGCCTGAAGCGGGAATGCGGTCTGCATGAGGATGATGCCGAGAGCGACGGTTCCGGTATTTAATCCGACAGCTTTACATTGTGGAAATAAGAAACCTGATCGGGAAACCGGTCAGGTTTTTTTATGGGGAATCAGAAAATTGACCTGAGGCTGACAGCCGAAAAAGGTGAAATCGTTACGCTCGCAGCCCGGTATCAGGTGGTGATTCAGCTGGCTGGCGTCCAGATTTTGGTCAGGGTATCAATCAGGCCGGCACTGGCACCCTGCGTCCCTAAAAATTGCGTGATAATGGGAACGAACTGACTGATCATACTAGCGTCTAATCCAAGTGCAGTGAACACTGGGCCGAGGGCATCCATATTGTTCAGCATGCCGCCCAGTCCGGCTGGAATGGCGTCCATCAGGTTTTCTGAACCCGGGATCAGCTTGGTCAGCTCAGTGGCCTGATCGCCGCTTAACTGGCTGGCCGCCATAGACAGCAGTGCACCGGCGCCACCCGCAGCCTGTTCAGTACTGACACCGAGCTGATCGGTCAGCATGCTGGCAAGGGGGTTATCGGCCAGGGCTTCCATTTTATCGTCACCGCCGCCGAATAAATCGGACAGGCTAAAAGCATGGGCGGCAGGGCTCAGTGCCAGACAGGCCAGTAATGGCATCGCAGCCAGCCAGAAGCGTTGGAATAGAGCTCGGGTCATAATGTTCTCCTTAGAATCGTGACGAGGTTTCCCGTGGGGAAGGCGTAAGCTACTCTAAGCGTAGTCTGGAAAAGAAAAAGAGGGCGTCTGTCAGGTTATTGTCAGGGTATGTTGCTGATATGAGACAAAAAAAACGGTGCCGAAGCACCGTTTTTCAGAAGGGCGCAGGACTTACAGAATGTCCAGCAGCTCAACTTCGAAAACAAGTGCAGCGAAAGGTGGGATGGCAGCACCTGCGCCACGCTCACCGTATGCCAGGTTTTGCGGAATAAACAGTTTCCACTTAGAACCGACAGGCATCATTTGCAGCGCTTCTACCCAACCTGCGATCACGCCGGTGACTGGGAATTCTGCTGGCTGACCGCGTGAGACTGAGCTGTCGAAGACAGTACCGTCAGTCAGTTGACCGTGATAGTGAACACGAACTTGCTTGTCAGACGTTGGGATGTCGCCGTTACCTTCAACCAGGACTTCGTACTGAAGACCGGATTCGGTGACTGTTACTTCTGGACGCAGTGCGTTATCTTTGAGGAAGGCTTCACCTTCAGCAGCGGCAGCTTGCGCTTGTACCTGACGAGCTTCTTCCGCGCGGGTGTGCAGATCACGCAGTGCGTCGTTGATGTCGTCTACAGCGATTTCTGGCATGTCGCCAGTCAGCGAGGTGGCAATGCCTTTGGCAATGGCAGCAACGTTCAGGCCTTCCAGGCCACTTTGAGCCAGTTGCTGGCCCATTTGCAGACCAATACCGTAGCTCGCTTTAGTTTCAACTGTATCTAGTTTAACGTCAGACATAGTGTCGTCTCTTTATGTCGAGTGAATTAAGCGGGCAGGATAACAGTTTCAACCCTCAGGGGTAAACTTTTGTGAACAGAGGTCGCATCAAAGCGTGACCCTGAAGTTTTGGCGCAGAGTGATGGAGAGTAGTTGTTATGGGACAAGCGAAACGCCGTAACCGGAAGAAATCGGCCCCGGCCCTGACACAGGTGTCGCTGACGGAGTGGAAGACCCGGCTCAGCCAGCTGAACTGGCGTGCAGCCGGCCAGATGCAATGGCAGAAGGCCCGGCTGAGGGTACAGCCCTACTGGCAGCAATTACCCGGGTTTCATCGCAAAGCCTTGCTGGTACTGATCCCTGTGGTGGTTGTGCTGTTGCTGCTGCCGGCCTCAGAACCCGAGCTCAAGATTCCCGGCAGCGAACCTGTGCGTCAGGAAGTGGCGCTGAACCTGGATGAGCCCGCGCGTTTACCCGTCGGCCAGCGTCCGGAGCCGGCATCGCCGCCTCGTCCGGCAAATACCACTGCTGTGGCGTCGCAAACCGCGGTGACGACGTCATCGTCTTCAGTGAAAACAACGCCCCGGCAGTCAGCGTCTTCAGAAAACTGGCGGAGTTATGAAGTCCAGAAAGGGGAAACCCTGGCGACCATCTTTCGTGCCAAGTCGTTACCTTTGACCGATCTCTACGCCATTGCTGCGATTGAAGGCAAAGACAAACCGCTCAGTTACATTAAATCCGGCCAGTTATTGCGCTACAAACAACTGGCCAACGGCGATCTGGATGTGCTGCAGATTGAGAGCCGGGAGGGCGATCCTGTGATGTTCTTCCGCCGTTCTGACGGTAGTTTCGCCCGCGGTCATTAACGGATGTGTCAGGCGGCTGCCGGGTTTTTCGTCAGCCGCATATCAATGTGGGGAATGCCATCCTCCAGGTATTCGTCTGAGCTGGGCTCAAAGCCAAATCGTCCGTAATAACTCTGCAAGTGTGACTGTGCGCCGATTTCAATATCCTGTCCCGGCCACAGTTGCTCGGCGTATGCCAGCCCTTGCGTGAGCAAGATATTTCCCATCCCTTTGCCCCGCGCCGCTTCTGCGGTAATCACCCGTCCGATACTGACACAGTCGTAAGTTGTACCCGCCGGTAATAACCGCAGATAAGCCATCAGAATGCCATTGTCATAAGCAATTAAATGATGCACACCCTGAGCTTTGTCGTGGCCGTCGAGTTCCGGATATGGGCAGTTCTGTTCAACCACGAACACATCGACCCTGAGTTTCATGATGTCATAGAGTTGATCAGTGGTGAGCTGATCAAAGCGAAGGCATTGCCATTGCATTGATTGTGTCCTTTTGCTGCTGTTTCTGTACCTGCTCGTCAGCATAAAATGCGTGATGAAATCCCGCAACCGGCGTTTATTTCCCCGGCGCGGCCAGATGACGCTGCAGGCTGTCCAGCTGACTCAGTGACAGGTTCAGAAACGAGGCCAGTTGCGATGCTGTGATGTGTGTGACCAGCTCACCGACGCTGTCTGTGAACAGAGCATAGCGTCGGGCCGGGCTGTACAGGCGCATGAACTGCTCTTTCTGCTCCCGGAACAGCAACTGCCGCTCGGCCAGAGCCATATACAGGCCTGGCATGTCTTGGCGCCAGCCAAGGATCAGATTTGCTGGCAGTGTCTGAATCAGGCAGGGGGATAAGGTTTCCAGCAGATAGGGAGAGCCTTCATCGGTCAGCAGGCTTTCAAAGCCAATCAGCAGATCCTGCTCCCAGAAGAAATCTCTGCTGATGGTTTTGCCGTCTCCGGTGAGATAGCAGGCATGGCACAGGCCATCAATCAGGAAAAATGCCTGTGAGGCCAGTTCTCCCTGATTCACCAGGACATGCCGGGTAGGGAGCTCTAAGGATTCGGCCTGCGACAGTGCCTGATCAATCGTGATCTGATCGGCACCGTGCAGAGCCAGAAATTGCGCGAGTGGTGTAGTCATCATGTCTTGTCGCTGTTGAGGTCTTCTTTCTTTAGCTTACCAAAAATACCGCGACCATTGGCCGCGGTATCGGGATATCGTGAAGCGGTTTTGAGATCAGTGCTGCAGGTCAATCCGGTAAACCGCAAAGCCGGCTGCATCGGTCGCCACTTGTTGCATTGGATACTGACCTTTGTCTTTGATAAAGGAGGCCGCTTTGTCACTCGGCGAAGTCTCAAAACGGATATCCAGCGGCGTTGTGCTTTTGAGCGGTGTAAAGCGCCAGTTATTATCGGCACTCGGTATCACTTGTCCCTTCTCTTGACTGACCCGGCTGATGTAGCTGGCCAGCACAGTGCGGTTTTCATCCGGGGCCGCAAAGGCGATGAATTGCTCGCCCGTACCGGCAAACTTGGCACTGTAAGCGCGGTAATTGTTGGTGGCAATCAAAAAGGGTTGAGCCGGATCAACCGCTTTGCCCTGATAGGTCAGTTGGCGGATGCGCTCGGAAGCCGGGTTGATCAGCTTGCAATCGCCGTCGTAACGGGCGGGCTGGGAGACATCGATCTGGTACTGAACACCGTCAATCACATCAAAGTTATAGGTACGGAAGTCTTCCCAGTTGATCAGCGACTGCGGCGCGTCTGAGTTGAGATCGATCTGGTTAAATTGTCCGGCAGAACACTCCAGCCATTCTTTGACGTCTTTGCCGGTCACTTTCAGCGCCACCAGAGTATTGGGGTACAGGTACAGATCTGCCGCGTTGCGGAAGGTCAGCTGACCGGCTTCCACTTCGGTGTAGTTGCCCGGATCGTTCGCCCGTCCGCCCGCCTTGAACGGGGCGGCTGCCGACAGCACAGGCAGGCCGTCTAAATCCGGATCGCCCTGAATAAAGCGCTCTACATAATCTTTCTGTGCCAGGTTCACTATCTGGACGGTCGGATCATCCTGTACCAGCGCCAGATAGCTGTACATGACGTCACTGGCTTTGCCGATGGGCTGGTTGACGAATTCACGCGTCCCCTTGTGATCCGCCATCACGGCTGCGACCAGTTTACTGTCTGCCGCCACCTGTGCTTTGCCGTCGGCAAATATCGGGCGGGCCTGGGTTTGACGGTCGGTCACCGTCCACTTGCCATCTTGCCGGGTCAGCGCCAGATCGATCACCCCCAGGTGATCCCCCCAACGGCCGGGCATCACAGCCGCGACACCATTGATCGTGCCTTTTGCGATGTCGGTATTGGGCAGGCTGGCAAAAGTTTGGCTCGGAAAAACGGCGTGGGCATGGCCGAAAGCGATCGCATCGATGCCTTCCACTTCTGTCAGGTAATAAACCGAGTTTTCCGCCATGGCATGGTAAGGATCGGCAGACACGCCTGAGTGCGGAATCGCGACGATGACATCAGCGCCTTCGGCTTTCATCTTCGGTACGAAATAGTCTGCGGTTTGCTTGATGTCTCTGGCGCTGACCTTGCCTTCCAGGTTCTTTTTATCCCAGGTCATAATCTGCGGCGGAACAAAACCGATGTAGCCGATCTTAATGTCATGCGCTGCGCCGTCGGTATCTTTCAGGCGATAGGTTTTAATCAGATAAGGGGTAAAGAGGTTTTTTCCCGTCTTGAGGTCGTAGACATTGGCATTGATATAGGGAAAGTTGGCGCCTTTTAATGCTGTTTGCAGGAAATCCAGCCCGTAGTTGAACTCGTGGTTCCCTATGTTGCCGACTTCGTAATCGAGCGGGTTCATGGCTTTATAGACAGGGTGAACACTGCCGTCTGCCAGTCCTTTGGACGCGATGTAGTCGCCCATCGGGCTGCCCTGGATCAGATCGCCGTTATCAACCAGCACACTGTTCGTAACTTCGCGCCTGGCCTGCTCGATTAAGGTCGCGGTCCGGACCAGCCCGGTTTTCTCGGTTGCTTTATCTTTGTAGTAGTCGTAGTCCATGACATTGGCGTGAATGTCTGTGGTTTCAAGAATGCGCAGCTGAATGGTGTCTGCCAGTGTCGGAGTTGCTGTTGCCAGCAGTGCGCCCAGTACGGCAAGTGAAAGCGGTTTTGCTCTTAAGGACATGATTTCACCGTCTTTATGAAGAAATTAACGCGCTAAAAGTAGCAAAAATACTGTCGCTGAAATGCAACCGCTTATCAGATATGTGACCTGAGTGTGCTTCCTTGATCTGTGCATCGGGTTTCTTTCCTGAACTGCCGTGTTCCAGGGCAGGAAATTGACCTAAGGGTTAGATCTTAAAGGCATAAGATAAGCATTTTTTGATGTAAAAAAGCGAGAAAGTGATTGTTTTATACGGAGTTAGGGACGAATTGCTGCCATATCCGCAAGGATTGCACCCACAGGAGAGTGAAGTCAGCCAAGCTAAACTTTTGGGAATAAAAAATGAAATTTTAGAATTTCAGGTAATATCCTGCCCCGTCTATAGTGCTGTTACGTACAGAGAGTAAGAGCAGTGACTATGGACTATTTACCTATTTTTGCCGATTTAAAGCGTCGTCCATGCCTGGTGGTAGGCGGTGGAGAAGTGGCCTGGCGGAAAACCCGGATGCTGCTCAAAGCCGGTGCCGACGTTCGTGTCATTGCTCCTGAGCTGAATGCTGATTTTCAGCAGGCGTTGAATAACGGCGACATCACCCTGCTTGCTGAGCAATTTATACCAGAACACCTTGACGGTATTTTTCTGGCGATTGCAGCCACCGATCGCAAAGCCATCAATGCGCTGGTGTACCAGTCGGCCAATCAGCGTCAGGTGCTGGTGAATGTGGTGGATGATACCCAGCGGTGCAGTTTTATTGTGCCATCCATTGTTGATCGCTCTCCTCTTATTGTCGCGATTTCTTCTTCCGGCAAAGCGCCGGTCCTGGCGCGTTTGGTTCGTGAGAAGCTGGAAGCCTTACTCCCTCAGCACCTTGGCAAGATGGCAACCCTGGCAGGCCAGTTTCGCGATCGCCTCAAGAATTCAGTGCAAAGCCTCTCTGCCCGCCGTCTGTTCTGGGAACAGGCATTTGACGGCCGTTTCGCAGAGCTGGTTGCTACCGGACAAGACAAAGAAGCGGAGCAGGAATTGATCCGCCAGTCCCAGCAGGTGACTACCCAGGGACAGGTGGCATTGATCGGCTCCGGCCCCGGCGACGCCGGTTTGCTGACCCTGCGTGCGCTGCAGTTGATGCAGCAGGCCGATGTGGTGCTGTATGACTATCTGGTCTCAGATGAAATTATGGATCTGGTTCGCCGTGATGCGGAGTTGGTCTGTGTCGGCAAACGCGCTGGCTACCACAGTGTGCCGCAGGAAGAAACCAACCGTCTGCTGGTGGAATATGCCCGTCAGGGCAAGCGGGTGGTTCGCCTGAAAGGCGGTGATCCTTTTATTTTCGGTCGCGGTGCCGAAGAGCTGGAAGTGCTGTTTGATGCCGGTATCCCGTTCCAGGTTGTGCCGGGTATTACCGCCGCAGCCGGTGCGACAGCCTATGCCGGTATTCCTCTGACACACAGAGATCACGCACAAAGTGCCATGTTTATTACCGGTCATACCAAACCGGACAGCGATAACCTCGACTGGTCAACACTGGCCCGTGGAAAGCAGACGCTGGTGATTTATATGGGACTGATGAAATCAAGCCATATTCAGCAACAACTGATTGAGCATGGCCGCGCCGCAGAAACGCCGATTGCGATTATCGAGCGTGGCACGCAGGCATCACAAAAAGTCTTCAGAGGCCAACTGAGCGAACTGGCTCAACTGGCTGAACATGCAGAATCGCCGTCACTCATTGTGGTGGGTGAAGTGGTGACTCTGGCGGATAAATTACATTGGTTCGGAAAGCAGGAACAACAAGGGCAACCACACCCCGCTGTCGTGAGCCTGGCTTAACATGGAGAGAAAGATGGATCCGAAACGCCTTACCCACCTTAAGCAGCTCGAAGCGGAGAGTATTCATATCATCCGTGAAGTGGCCGCTGAGTTTGATAACCCTGTGATGATGTACTCCATCGGTAAAGATTCGTCGGTGATGCTGCATCTGGCCCGCAAAGCCTTTTATCCGGGAAAAATTCCTTTTCCGCTGTTGCACGTTGATACCGACTGGAAATTCCGCGAAATGATTGAGTTTCGCGATGCGACAGCGAAGAAATACGGGTTTGACCTGCTGGTGCATAAAAACCCGGAAGGCATGGCCATGGGGATCAGCCCGTTCGAACATGGCTCGTCCAAGCATACCGATATTATGAAAACCCAGGGCCTGAAGCAGGCACTGAACAAGTACGGTTTCGACGCCGCCTTTGGTGGCGCCCGTCGTGACGAAGAGAAATCCCGTGCCAAAGAGCGCGTGTATTCTTTCCGTGACAAGAACCATACCTGGGATCCGAAAAACCAGCGTCCTGAGTTATGGAAGACCTATAACGGCCAGATCAACAAAGGCGAGAGCATCCGTGTGTTCCCGCTGTCGAACTGGACCGAGCTGGATATCTGGCAATACATCTATCTGGAAGGCATCGACATCGTGCCGCTTTATCTGTCTCAGGAACGTCCGGTGGTTGATCGCGACGGCATGCTGATCATGGTGGATGATGACCGCATGAAACTGCGTCCGGGAGAGCAGATTGAACACAAGAGTGTACGCTTCCGCACCCTGGGCTGTTACCCGCTGACCGGGGCGATTGAATCTGAAGCCAAAACCTTGCCTGAGATCATCGAAGAAATGCTGGTGGCCACCTCCAGTGAGCGTCAGGGACGGGCGATCGACCACGATCAGTCGGGATCCATGGAATTGAAGAAACGTCAGGGTTATTTCTAAGGAGTCGGGACATGAACAGCGCAATTCAACAACAAGTAGCTGAGCTGGGCATTGAAGCTTACCTGGATCAGCACCAGAACAAGTCTCTGCTTCGGTTCCTGACCTGTGGTTCAGTGGATGACGGCAAAAGTACGCTGATTGGCCGTCTGCTGCACGATTCACAGCAAATTTATGAAGATCAACTGGCCGCGATTCATGCCGACAGCCAGAAAGTGGGCACCACAGGCAGTAAGCCGGATCTGGCGCTGCTGGTTGACGGCCTGCAAGCGGAACGTGAGCAGGGCATCACGATTGATGTGGCTTACCGTTATTTCTCGACCCAGAAACGCAAGTTCATCATTGCAGACACTCCTGGGCATGAGCAGTACACCCGCAACATGGCGACAGGAGCCTCGACCTGCGATGTGGCGGTAATCCTGATCGATGCCCGTAAAGGTGTCCTGGATCAGACCCGCCGTCACTCTTATATTGCCAGCCTGCTGGGAATTCGCCAGTTTGTAGTGGCCGTCAACAAGATGGATCTGGTCGGTTTTGAGCAGGCCCGCTTCGAGCAGATCCGGGATGATTACCTGGCGTTTGCTGAAAAGCTCAATGCTGATATCAATATCCAGCTGGTCCCGCTGTCTGCGCTGGAAGGCGACAATGTCGTCACCGCCAGTGAATTGACACCCTGGTATGAGGGCGAGCCGCTGCTGTCTTTGCTGGAAAGTGTTGAAATCAACAAAAAAGTGGACGGCGAACTACGCTTCCCTGTGCAATACGTGAACCGTCCGAACCTGGACTTCCGCGGTTTCGCGGGCACATTGGCATCCGGTACTGTGTCTGTCGGTGATGCTGTGAAAGTCTTGCCTTCAGGTAAATCTTCAACGGTTGCCCGGATTGTGACCTTTGACGGTGATCTGGAGCAGGCTCATTCGGGTCAGGCAATCACGCTGACGCTGAACGATGAAATTGATATCAGCCGCGGTGACACGATTGTTCATGCCGGTGACGAAGTGGCTCTCAGCAATCAGCTACTGGCTGATATTGTCTGGATGGCAGAATCACCATTGGAAACCGGTCGTCAGTACGATATCAAAGTGGCCGGTAAGAAAACGCTTGGCTCGGTCAGTGCGATTCGTCATCAGGTGGATATTAACAACCTGGACACCTTTGCCACCGATGTGCTGCCGCTTAACGGTATTGGTCTGTGCGAAGTGGTACTCAATGAGTCGATTGCGATCGATGCTTATCAGAATTGTGCCGATACCGGTGGCTTTATTCTGATTGATCGCCTGACGAATGTGACTGTCGGTGCTGGCATGGTGCGCGAGGCGCTGGCTGAATCCGCATCGTCTCAGCAGGCATACAGTGCTTTTGAAGTTGAGCTCAACGCGCTGATCCGCAAGCACTTCCCACACTGGGATGCTAAAGATCTCAGTAAGTTGCTGGGGTAATGCCAATGGCATGGGAACAAGCGCTGGTACTGGCGATGCTGGTGGTGATCATCACCTGTTTGATCACCACCAGAATCAAACCTGCCTATTTGTTTGCAGGGACAGCCTTTATTGGTTTTCAAACCGGGATGATAGAGCTGTCAACTTTGGCGAGTAACTTCACCAACGCGTCGTTGCTGACCCTGGTCCTGCTGATCCTTGTTTCCATTGCGCTTGAAAAAACGCGCCTGATCAGTTGGGTCGGGCGCCAGATTTCTCAGGGAGGACAAACGTCTGTGGTGGCCAAACTTGGTCTGTCGACGGCCTTCCTGTCTTCCTTTACCAATAACACGGCCGTGGTGGTGTCCTTGATTGGCGCTGTCAAGCGTAATCAGCGCCATGCGCCGTCTCGTTTGTTAATCCCACTGTCGTATACCGCCATCTTAGGCGGTACGCTGACCCTGATTGGTACCTCGACCAACCTGATTGTGAACAGCTTTGTCGAAGATGCAGGATTACCCAGTCTGGGATTTTTTGCACCATCAATGATTGGATTGGCTGTGTTGCTGGTCGGGCTGGTTTTTCTGATCCCCCTCAGCCATTTTCTACCGAATTACGATGACAGCAGCCAGGATGAACTGCCGTACTTTCTGGAAGCCAAAATCGAGCCGACCTCATCGCTGGTTGGTAAGTCGGTTGCTGAAAATGGTTTACGGGCACTGCGCCGCTTGTTTCTGGCGGAAATCATTCGTGACGGCAAGACCATTGCCCCTGTGTGTCCCGAAACAGTATTACAGGCCGGTGACAGTCTGCTGTTCTGTGGTGATATCGAAAGTGTCACGACCTTACAGGAAATCGACGGACTGAGGTTATTTGGCCAGCACCACCTCAATGGACAGTCCATGATGGAAGTGGTGGTCAGTCATTCCGCCGGTATTCGGGGTAAAACGCTGAAAAGCGTGCAGTTCCGTGAACGTTTTGATGCGGTGGTGGTGGCGATCCGTCGTGGCCATGAGCGTCTGGCCGGCGGACTGGGTAATATTGAACTGCATCCCGGTGATACGCTGGTGATCGTGCCCGGCAAAACCTTTCATGAGAAAAAGCAGACGCTGAACCGTGAATTTGTGCTGATCAACGGCCTGGATTCCAGTGCCCGGCTGGACAGCACCAAAAGTATGGCCGTGCTCGGCGGTTTCGTTGCCGTGATCACCGCGGGCCTGTTGGATGTTTTACCGCTGATCAAAGGGCTGGCCGGTTATCTGTTACTGTTGCTGGCAACCTGCATTATCAGCTTTGCCGAAATTCGCCGCCGTTTTCCGATTGACATCGTGGTAATTGTCGGCTCGGCATTATCACTGGCGCAACTGATGCTTGCCAGCGGTCTGTCTGAGCGGATGGGCAATATCATGATGACATCCTTTAACGGCTGGGGCGTCTACGGCGGGTTAGTGGCCGTGTATCTGCTGACCTTGCTGATGACTGAGCTGGTAACTAATAATGCTGCGGCAGCTTTGTCTTTCCCTTTAGCGTACAGTCTGGCACTGAGCTATGGGGTCGATCCGATGCCCTTTATTATGGCAGTGCTGTTTGGGGCCAGTGCCAGTTTTATTTCACCTTATGGTTATCAGACGAATCTGCTCGTTTACACCGTAGGCAACTATAAGTTGCGAGATTATCTACGGATCGGATTGCCGTTTTCCGTGATGTACTCAGTGGTCGTATTAGCCCTGATCCCGCAGTTCTTTCCTTTTTAATGTGTTTTAGCAACGGAGTGTAATATGACCGCTGTCGTTCAACCCCATGAAAATGAAAACGTGGTCTGGCACAATCACCAGACAGATAAAGCACAGCGTGCTCAGTTAAAAAATCAGAGACCCTGCGTGCTGTGGTTTACCGGGTTGAGCGGTGCTGGTAAATCAACAGTCGCCGGCGCACTGGAAAATCGCCTGACTGAACAGGGCTTCCATACTTATCTGCTGGATGGCGATAATGTTCGCCATGGCCTGTGCAAGGATCTGGGTTTCTCTGCAGAGGATCGTAAGGAAAACATTCGGCGCATCGGGGAAGTGGCTAAGTTGATGGCGGATGCTGGTCTGATTGTACTGACCGCGTTTATCTCTCCTCATAGAGCTGAGCGCCAGTTGGTTCGTGAACTCCTGCCTGATGGAGAATTCATTGAAGTCTTCGTGGATACACCTCTGGCAGAATGTGAAAAGCGCGATCCGAAAGGCTTGTATAAGAAAGCCAGAGCGGGAGAGATTAAAGACTTTACCGGCATCGATTCTGAATATCAGCCGCCGGCAAATCCTGAGATTCATCTGCAAGCGGGCAATGCATCGGTTGGTGAGCTGGTGACTCTGTGCGTGGAAGCATTAAAACAGCGTCACATTATTTAAGACAAGGAGTACAGCGTGAGCGCACTACTGGAGTCTGTCTATCAGGTTGCACTGGAAGCAGGGCAAGTCATCATGGACTGCTATCACAGCAATGTCCGGGTTGAGGAAAAAGCGGATAAGAGTCCGGTCACTGAAGCTGACCTGGCTGCCAATGCGGTGATCGTCCGCCATTTATTACAGCTTACGCCCGATATCCCAATTCTCTCTGAGGAATCCGCACATACTGAATGGCGCGACCGTCAGCACTGGCAATCATTTTGGCTGGTGGATCCGCTTGATGGAACAAAAGAGTTTCTTCGGAAAAACGGCGAGTTCACGGTGAACATCGCCTTGATTAAAGAAGGCAGGCCTGTGCTTGCCGTAGTGCATGCGCCTGCTTTGGGTAAAACCTGGCTGGGAGACGGTCATAAAGCCTGGTTACAAACCAAGGCTGGTCGGGAACCAATCCGAGTGAGAGAAGCAACAGTGCCGACCGTGGTGGGTAGCCGTTCTCATCCAAGCCCGGACATGGCTGACTTTCTCAATAAGTTGGGTCAACACAAGATGACTGAGGTCGGGTCATCCCTGAAATTTTGTCTGGTTGCAGAAGGAAGGGCGCAATTCTACCCACGTTTAGGGCCAACCATGATGTGGGATACCGCTGCCGGTCAATGTATAGCAGAAAGTGCAGGTGCATCCGTTACCTTATTTAATCAAGAGCCACTGCAATATCACAGGGAAGAGTTGCTGAACCCTTCTTTCCTGGTTCGCTGTAAGTAAATGCTTTTATGCCGTCGGGGTAACCCGACGGGTTGCTCTTCTGCTCTAGTAGGTTGAGCTGATCGTTTCCTCGGTTGCTACGCTCTCCTCTGAGTCTCTGTTTCTTTATCTTGTCTGTCCCATGCCTGTTTTGGCTGTTTTTTGTGTTTTTTATCAGTTTCAGAGCAAAAGGTAGCCGGTTGCAATGAAATCACCAAAAAACACTTGCTGCTTTCAGCTAACCCCCTATAATGCCGCCTCACTGACAGGGCACACACGGGTTTGAATAAGTTCTTGGTAACTTGTGAATAACTTGTGTGAACTGAAAGTGGCGTAAAAAAGAAAGAGAAACAGGGTTGACACTCGTTTTTGTTTTTGTAAAATGCGCACCCTCACCGAGTAAAAGGTGCTAAAGGTTTAAAACCTTAAGTTATCTTTGGTGAGCTCTTAGTTAAGAGGGTGTTTGAGAAAGTTTTTCAAAATAACGCTTGACTGAGAAAAAATGCTGGGTAGAATACGCAGCCCTGACCAACGAGACATAACGTTGCGTCAACG
>NZ_JARLUO010000002.1:0-109686 GCF_037162255.1 Photobacterium sp. Hal280 | reverse complement strand
GGGCCAGGCGACGGTTGTCCTGGTTCAAGGGTGTAGGCTGCAGAATTAGGCAAATCCGGTTCTGCACTAAGGCTGAGACCCGATGTCGAGTCACTACGGTGATGAAGTCATTGATGCCATGCTTCCGGGAAAAGCCTCTAAGCTTCAGATAATAAGCAATCGTACCCCAAACCGACACAGGTGGTCGGGTAGAGAATACCAAGGCGCTTGAGAGAACTCGGGTGAAGGAACTAGGCAAAATGGTACCGTAACTTCGGGAGAAGGTACGCTCTTGGCGGTGAAGTCCCTCGCGGATGGAGCTGCTGAGAGTCGCAGATACCAGGTGGCTGCAACTGTTTATTAAAAACACAGCACTGTGCAAAATCGAAAGATGACGTATACGGTGTGACGCCTGCCCGGTGCCGGAAGGTTAATTGATGGGGTTATCTTCGGAGAAGCTCTTGATCGAAGCCCCGGTAAACGGCGGCCGTAACTATAACGGTCCTAAGGTAGCGAAATTCCTTGTCGGGTAAGTTCCGACCTGCACGAATGGCGTAATGATGGCCACGCTGTCTCCACCCGAGACTCAGTGAAATTGAAATCGCAGTGAAGATGCTGCGTACCCGCGGCTAGACGGAAAGACCCCGTGAACCTTTACTACAGCTTGGCACTGAACATTGACCCTACATGTGTAGGATAGGTGGGAGGCTTCGAAGCAGGTACGCCAGTATCTGTGGAGCCGTCCTTGAAATACCACCCTTGTCGTGTTGATGTTCTAACGTCGCCCCGTTATCCGGGGTGCGGACAGTGCCTGGTGGGTAGTTTGACTGGGGCGGTCTCCTCCCAAAGCGTAACGGAGGAGCACGAAGGTGGGCTAATCACGGTCGGACATCGTGAGGTTAGTGCAATGGCATAAGCCCGCTTAACTGCGAGAATGACGGTTCGAGCAGGTGCGAAAGCAGGTCATAGTGATCCGGTGGTTCTGAATGGAAGGGCCATCGCTCAACGGATAAAAGGTACTCCGGGGATAACAGGCTGATACCGCCCAAGAGTTCATATCGACGGCGGTGTTTGGCACCTCGATGTCGGCTCATCACATCCTGGGGCTGAAGTCGGTCCCAAGGGTATGGCTGTTCGCCATTTAAAGTGGTACGCGAGCTGGGTTTAGAACGTCGTGAGACAGTTCGGTCCCTATCTGCCGTGGGCGCTGGATGATTGAAGGGAGTTGCTCCTAGTACGAGAGGACCGGAGTGAACGAACCGCTGGTGTTCGGGTTGTGTCGCCAGACGCATTGCCCGGTAGCTAAGTTCGGCATCGATAACCGCTGAAAGCATCTAAGCGGGAAGCGAGCCCTGAGATGAGTCATCCCTGAGGCTTTAAGCCTCCTGAAGGGCTGTTCGAGACTAGAACGTTGATAGGCAGGGTGTGTAAGCGTTGTGAGGCGCTCAGCTAACCTGTACTAATTGCCCGTGAGGCTTAACCATACAACACCCAAGGGGTTTTACGGACTCCATGAGCACTTGAATGATGTGCTGAGAACACTAGTCAGATTTCCGAGATTGTGATTTATCGCCTGCGGGCGGTAGAGAAAGCATTTGCTTGGCGACCATAGCGTTGCGGACCCACCTGATCCCATGCCGAACTCAGACGTGAAACGCAGCAGCGCCGATGGTAGTGTGGGGTCTCCCCATGTGAGAGTAGGACATCGCCAGGCTTCCTATTTGAAAAGTCCGTCCGGCGACGGGCTTTTCTTCGCTCCCGACCTTCGGGTGGGAGCGGAGTCAACACAGAGTTTTTTGCTTTCAGGCCGGGACAGACCGGGATGAAAAAAGATGAAAATTTTGTCTTGACTTGAAACGAGGGAAGCGTATTATACGCGTCCTGACTGGCGGAAGCACACAGTGCTAACGCATTGAAAGTCAACGTTCTTTAACAATTTGACCATGCAATCTGTGTGGGCACTCGACAATGATACAGTCATCAAAGATTTATCAGTGAACTGAGTGACCAATTGGTAGCACTTTTTATAAAAGGGTTACCGGCACAGTCAATTCGTTTCAACTTCGGTTGAAACATCAGTAATCACTGAGCCGCTTTCCTTCGGGAAGGCAACAAAACTTTAATTGAAGAGTTTGATCATGGCTCAGATTGAACGCTGGCGGCAGGCCTAACACATGCAAGTCGAGCGGCAGCGACATCAACAATCCTTCGGGTGCGTTGATGGGCGGCGAGCGGCGGACGGGTGAGTAATGCCTGGGAACATGCCTTAGTGTGGGGGATAACCATTGGAAACGATGGCTAATACCGCATAATCTCTACGGAGCAAAGCGGGGGACCTTCGGGCCTCGCGCGCTAAGATTGGCCCAGGTGGGATTAGCTAGTAGGTGGGGTAACGGCTCACCTAGGCGACGATCCCTAGCTGGTCTGAGAGGATGATCAGCCACACTGGAACTGAGACACGGTCCAGACTCCTACGGGAGGCAGCAGTGGGGAATATTGCACAATGGGGGAAACCCTGATGCAGCCATGCCGCGTGTGTGAAGAAGGCCTTCGGGTTGTAAAGCACTTTCAGCAGTGAGGAAGAGTTGGTGTTTAATAGATGCCATCTTTGACGTTAGCTGCAGAAGAAGCACCGGCTAACTCCGTGCCAGCAGCCGCGGTAATACGGAGGGTGCGAGCGTTAATCGGAATTACTGGGCGTAAAGCGCATGCAGGCGGCGTGTTAAGCCAGATGTGAAAGCCCGGGGCTCAACCTCGGAATCGCATTTGGAACTGGCAGGCTAGAGTCTTGTAGAGGGGGTAGAATTTCAGGTGTAGCGGTGAAATGCGTAGAGATCTGAAGGAATACCGGTGGCGAAGGCGGCCCCCTGGACAAAGACTGACGCTCAGATGCGAAAGCGTGGGGAGCAAACAGGATTAGATACCCTGGTAGTCCACGCCGTAAACGATGTCTACTTGGAGGTTGGTGTCTTGAACACTGGCTTTCGGAGCTAACGCGTTAAGTAGACCGCCTGGGGAGTACGGTCGCAAGATTAAAACTCAAATGAATTGACGGGGGCCCGCACAAGCGGTGGAGCATGTGGTTTAATTCGATGCAACGCGAAGAACCTTACCTACTCTTGACATCCAGAGAACTTTCCAGAGATGGATTGGTGCCTTCGGGAACTCTGAGACAGGTGCTGCATGGCTGTCGTCAGCTCGTGTTGTGAAATGTTGGGTTAAGTCCCGCAACGAGCGCAACCCTTATCCTTGTTTGCCAGCACTTCGGGTGGGAACTCCAGGGAGACTGCCGGTGATAAACCGGAGGAAGGTGGGGACGACGTCAAGTCATCATGGCCCTTACGAGTAGGGCTACACACGTGCTACAATGGCGTATACAGAGGGCGGCAAGCTAGCGATAGTGAGCGAATCCCACAAAGTACGTCGTAGTCCGGATTGGAGTCTGCAACTCGACTCCATGAAGTCGGAATCGCTAGTAATCGTGGATCAGAATGCCACGGTGAATACGTTCCCGGGCCTTGTACACACCGCCCGTCACACCATGGGAGTGGGCTGCACCAGAAGTAGATAGCTTAACCTTCGGGAGGGCGTTTACCACGGTGTGGTTCATGACTGGGGTGAAGTCGTAACAAGGTAGCCCTAGGGGAACCTGGGGCTGGATCACCTCCTTACCTAAAGACTGTGTCGCTGACGCAGTGTCCACACAGATTGCCTGGTCGAAATCGTTAAGAGCGCAAGAGAAGGGTCTGTAGCTCAGGTGGTTAGAGCGCACCCCTGATAAGGGTGAGGTCGGTGGTTCAAGTCCACTCAGACCCACCACTGTCTTCCCAAATGCAGTGGTTCAACACTCTTGCAATACTCGATGGGGCTATAGCTCAGCTGGGAGAGCGCCTGCCTTGCACGCAGGAGGTCAGCAGTTCGATCCTGCTTAGCTCCACCACTCTTTAAGTACATTCCCTTGCACAAGGCGAGTGTGGTTACAAAGTGGTTATCTGTCGATAATTCACATGCTCTTTAACAATCTGGAAAGCTGACTAGTAAATTCAATCCTAGAGATTGGATACAAACTGTTTCGAGAGAAACAGAGTTCTCAAGCAATACACATTCAAGTGTCTTGTGTTCGTTGTGTTCACTGCGGTGAAGACAACATGAGTCCGGCGAATAAACCAATTGTCTCTTTGTCAGAGACACAACCTTGGTTGTTTGAACATACGAAACCTCTTGGGGTTGTATGGTTAAGTGACTAAGCGTACACGGTGGATGCCTGGGCAGTCAGAGGCGATGAAGGACGTACTAACTTGCGATAAGCGGTGATGAGGCAGTAAGAGCCACTTGAGTCACCGATTTCCGAATGGGGAAACCCAGCTGCATAAGCAGTTATCATCAGGTGAATACATAGCCTGGTGAGGCGAACCGGGGGAACTGAAACATCTAAGTACCCCGAGGAAGAGAAATCAACCGAGATTCCGGCAGTAGCGGCGAGCGAAACCGGATTAGCCCTTAAGCGTTTTTAGTGTCAGGTGAAGGTCCCTGGAAAGGGCCGCGATACAGGGTGACAGCCCCGTAACCGACGATGCTTTAAGCGTGAAAACGAGTAGGACGGGACACGTGTTATCCTGTCTGAACATGGGGGGACCATCCTCCAAGGCTAAATACTCCTGACTGACCGATAGTGAACCAGTACCGTGAGGGAAAGGCGAAAAGAACCCCTGTGAGGGGAGTGAAAAAGAACCTGAAACCGTGTACGTACAAGCAGTAGGAGCACCTTCGTGGTGTGACTGCGTACCTTTTGTATAATGGGTCAGCGACTTAATTTCAGTAGCAAGGTTAACCGTATAGGGGAGCCGTAGGGAAACCGAGTCTTAACTGGGCGTACAGTTGCTGGGATTAGACCCGAAACCAGGTGATCTAGCCATGGGCAAGGTTGAAGGTGAGGTAACACTTACTGGAGGACCGAACCGACTAATGTTGAAAAATTAGCGGATGACTTGTGGCTAGGGGTGAAAGGCCAATCAAACCTGGAGATAGCTGGTTCTCCCCGAAAGCTATTTAGGTAGCGCCTCGGACGAATACTACTGGGGGTAGAGCACTGTTAAGGCTAGGGGGTCATCCCGACTTACCAACCCTTTGCAAACTCCGAATACCAGTAAGTACTATCCGGGAGACACACGGCGGGTGCTAACGTCCGTCGTGGAGAGGGAAACAACCCAGACCGCCAGCTAAGGTCCCAAAGTATCACTAAGTGGGAAACGATGTGGGAAGGCTCAGACAGCCAGGATGTTGGCTTAGAAGCAGCCATCATTTAAAGAAAGCGTAATAGCTCACTGGTCGAGTCGGCCTGCGCGGAAGATTTAACGGGGCTAAGTGATACACCGAAGCTGCGGCAATGCGATTTATCGTATTGGGTAGGGGAGCGTTCTGTAAGCGGTTGAAGGTGTGCTGTAAGGCATGCTGGACGTATCAGAAGTGCGAATGCTGACATGAGTAACGACAAAGGGGGTGAAAAACCCCCTCGCCGGAAGACCAAGGGTTCCTGTCCAACGTTAATCGGGGCAGGGTAAGTCGACCCCTAAGGCGAGGCCGAAAGGCGTAGTCGATGGGAAACGGGTTAATATTCCCGTACTGCTTATTATTGCGATGGGGGGACGGAGAAGGCTAGGTGGGCCAGGCGACGGTTGTCCTGGTTCAAGGGTGTAGGCTGCAGAATTAGGCAAATCCGGTTCTGCACTAAGGCTGAGACCCGATGTCGAGTCACTACGGTGATGAAGTCATTGATGCCATGCTTCCGGGAAAAGCCTCTAAGCTTCAGATAATAAGCAATCGTACCCCAAACCGACACAGGTGGTCGGGTAGAGAATACCAAGGCGCTTGAGAGAACTCGGGTGAAGGAACTAGGCAAAATGGTACCGTAACTTCGGGAGAAGGTACGCTCTTGGCGGTGAAGTCCCTCGCGGATGGAGCTGCTGAGAGTCGCAGATACCAGGTGGCTGCAACTGTTTATTAAAAACACAGCACTGTGCAAAATCGAAAGATGACGTATACGGTGTGACGCCTGCCCGGTGCCGGAAGGTTAATTGATGGGGTTATCTTCGGAGAAGCTCTTGATCGAAGCCCCGGTAAACGGCGGCCGTAACTATAACGGTCCTAAGGTAGCGAAATTCCTTGTCGGGTAAGTTCCGACCTGCACGAATGGCGTAATGATGGCCACGCTGTCTCCACCCGAGACTCAGTGAAATTGAAATCGCAGTGAAGATGCTGCGTACCCGCGGCTAGACGGAAAGACCCCGTGAACCTTTACTACAGCTTGGCACTGAACATTGACCCTACATGTGTAGGATAGGTGGGAGGCTTCGAAGCAGGTACGCCAGTATCTGTGGAGCCGTCCTTGAAATACCACCCTTGTCGTGTTGATGTTCTAACGTCGCCCCGTTATCCGGGGTGCGGACAGTGCCTGGTGGGTAGTTTGACTGGGGCGGTCTCCTCCCAAAGCGTAACGGAGGAGCACGAAGGTGGGCTAATCACGGTCGGACATCGTGAGGTTAGTGCAATGGCATAAGCCCGCTTAACTGCGAGAATGACGGTTCGAGCAGGTGCGAAAGCAGGTCATAGTGATCCGGTGGTTCTGAATGGAAGGGCCATCGCTCAACGGATAAAAGGTACTCCGGGGATAACAGGCTGATACCGCCCAAGAGTTCATATCGACGGCGGTGTTTGGCACCTCGATGTCGGCTCATCACATCCTGGGGCTGAAGTCGGTCCCAAGGGTATGGCTGTTCGCCATTTAAAGTGGTACGCGAGCTGGGTTTAGAACGTCGTGAGACAGTTCGGTCCCTATCTGCCGTGGGCGCTGGATGATTGAAGGGAGTTGCTCCTAGTACGAGAGGACCGGAGTGAACGAACCGCTGGTGTTCGGGTTGTGTCGCCAGACGCATTGCCCGGTAGCTAAGTTCGGCATCGATAACCGCTGAAAGCATCTAAGCGGGAAGCGAGCCCTGAGATGAGTCATCCCTGAGGCTTTAAGCCTCCTGAAGGGCTGTTCGAGACTAGAACGTTGATAGGCAGGGTGTGTAAGCGTTGTGAGGCGCTCAGCTAACCTGTACTAATTGCCCGTGAGGCTTAACCATACAACACCCAAGGGGTTTTACGGACTCCATGAGCACTTGAATGATGTGCTGAGAACACTAGTCAGATTTCCGAGATTGTGATTTATCGCCTGCGGGCGGTAGAGAAAGCATTTGCTTGGCGACCATAGCGTTGCGGACCCACCTGATCCCATGCCGAACTCAGACGTGAAACGCAGCAGCGCCGATGGTAGTGTGGGGTCTCCCCATGTGAGAGTAGGACATCGCCAGGCTTCCTTTTAAAGAAGGCCACCCTAATCGGGTGGCCTTTTTGCTTTTTCAGGATTATGGATCTGCTGAGTGAGTTGATTGGTTGGTGAATGTGATGTGCAACATCTTAAGATCACGCGCATTGCAAGTTGTTGATGTTTTAATAGTCGATCGATAAAGTAATCAGTCATTTTCAGGCGCAAGGGCTGGTAATTCTCGTTCAGCTGTATACAATACTTACCAATTCTAGGGGATTAGTTCAGTCCGGTAGAACGTCGGTCTCCAAAACCGAATGTCGGCGGTTCGAATCCGTCATCCCCTGCCAAATACAAAAGCCTCGTCTCCGGACGGGGCTTTGTCGTTTCTGAAGGTCAGCGCGTTGCGCTGATGTCGGCGTCTGGAACGCCAGCCGGTTGCTTCGTCATCCACTGTAGTCTTAGAAACCTTGTTATCCAGCGTTTTTTTATGTCTCTATGTCCGTGGTGATGAGCATCTGCGGGGATTTGCAGTGGATCTCACGTCCTTGAAGATATTATTGACCATTCACCTGCTTACCCACGCTGTAGCAACTGAAATCCCACGAAGCAGGCAAACAGGCTCAGAGTTAAATTCAGCATCATATTCAAGCCAGCCTTAATATAGGCGCCTTGCTGAAGCAATATGAGGTTATCCATTGAAAAGGTGGAGAAGGTCGTTAGCGCTCCCAGCATGCCAAGTCCTATCAATGGACGCCAAGGTGTCGCCTCTATCATGCCTTGATTCAGTGCCGAGCTTAGCATCCCCATAATTAAGGAGCCGATGATATTGACGGCCAGTGTCCCGTACGGAAACCCCTTGCCCAATAAAATCACCGAGAGTTCAGCAATCAGATAGCGTGAACAGGCGCCGATCGCCCCGCCAATGGCCACATAGCCCAGAATAATCAGTTGGTTCATAGAAAGCCCAGATGGTGACAGAATCATTACATGCTATGGTGAAAAGACAGGGTGAAAGCCTGATACCACAAAGCGACGTGCTTTTTCACATGATGGTTTACATTGTGCACTAATCCTAGCAGGAGTAGAGACGATTATGGGTATGTACCATACCATTTTACTGGCAATCAACCCGGATGATTTGAATGTAAAACAATTGGTTGCAAAAGCAGGCGTGATTGCAGAGCAAAACAATGCGGATCTGCATCTGGCCTATGTGGAGCCTGGGGTCGGGAATGTCAGCTTTCTGGATATCGATTTACAGCTTGATGAGGCACATAACGAGCAGGAGCTGAGAAGAATGGCTCAGTTGTCTGATCTGGCAAAGCATTCTCCACGTCCGGTTGCGGCGATTCATCTGGCCGATGGCGATGTTGCCAAACATCTGATTGCTTTGGGGAAGATGATGAAAGCCGATTTAGTGATCACGGGGAACTACAAACCTGGCATCCATTGGTTGGGTGATATACGTTATGAGCTGGCGCAGCACCTGAAGTGTGATGTGCTGATCTGCCAGCAGAAAACGCTGTAGTGGTGTGGGGATGAAAAAGACGACTTGCTGAGCGGGTGATGCTTCCTTATACTCTTTGACTGAAACTTGTCGGAGTGCCAACTGGCTGAGACCGCATTGCGGGATCCGTTGAACCTGATCAGATTAGTATCTGCGAAGGGAACAAGAGAAAATCTTCTGCCTAGCTGTACCTTTAGCGTACTGCTGCTGTATCAGACGATGCGACACGCCCTACATGTGTCCGCCTCTTGTTTACGCGCCCATCCGTCAAGCAACTTCCCTAACTTTGAAAAAGGAAATTGCTATGTCGAGTCGCAAGCAAGCGAGACTGGAAGCGAAACAATTCATTGATTCACTCACCACCCAAGCCTACCCCAATTCCCGTAAAGTCTATGTCACCGGCAGCCGGGATGATATCCGTGTCGGTATGCGTGAAATCGCTCAGGCCGATTCTCTGATCGGCGGCGATAAAAATAATCCTATCTTTGAGCCTAACGAGCCGATTCGAGTGTATGACACCTCAGGCTTTTATACCGACCCAGATCAAACCATTGATATCTATAACGGCCTGCCGGCACTGCGTGAAAGCTGGATTGAGGAACGCGGCGATACCGAACTGCTGGATGAGCTGAGCTCCGCCTATACCAAAGAACGTCTGGCCGACGACACACTTGAAGAGCTGCGTTTTGCCCACCGAGCTCGTGTACGCCGTGCTCAAGCGGGTCAGTGTGTGACTCAGATGCACTATGCCCGGCAGGGCATTATCACCCCGGAAATGGAATATATCGCGATCCGGGAAAACATGGGCCGTGCTCAGTACCGTGATGAGGTGCTGAACCAGCAGCACCCGGGACACAGCTTTGGTGCCAATCTGCCGAAAGACATCACTGCCGAGTTTGTGCGCCGGGAAGTCGCGGAAGGCCGTGCGATTATTCCGTCGAACATCAACCACCCGGAATCCGAGCCGATGATCATTGGCCGCAACTTCCTGGTCAAGGTCAACGCGAATATCGGTAATTCAGCCGTGAGCTCTTCCATTGAAGAAGAAGTGGAAAAACTGGTGTGGTCGACCCGCTGGGGCGGCGATACCGTCATGGATCTGTCGACGGGCCGAAATATTCACGAAACCCGCGAATGGATCATCCGCAACAGCCCGGTGCCTATCGGCACGGTTCCTATGTATCAGGCGCTGGAGAAGGTCAATGGCGTGGCTGAAAACCTGACCTGGGAAGTTTTCCGCGACACCTTGCTGGAGCAAGCCGAGCAGGGCGTTGACTATTTTACCATCCACGCCGGTGTGCTGCTTCGCTTTGTCCCTATGACCGCCAAGCGGGTAACTGGGATTGTTTCCCGCGGCGGCTCTATCATGGCGAAATGGTGTCTGGCGCACCACAAAGAAAGCTTTCTGTATGAGCATTTTCGTGACATCTGTGAGATCTGCGCTCAGTACGATATCTCCCTGTCGCTGGGTGACGGCCTGCGTCCCGGCTCTGTCGCTGATGCCAATGATGAAGCCCAGTTCAGTGAGCTGCGCACTTTAGGCGAGCTGACCAAAGTGGCCTGGGAGTACGATGTCCAGGTGATGATTGAAGGGCCGGGACATGTGCCCATGCACCTGATCAAAGAAAACATGGATGAGCAGCTCAAGCACTGTCATGAAGCGCCGTTTTATACCTTAGGCCCGCTGACTACCGATATTGCCCCGGGTTACGATCACATTACTTCTGGCATAGGGGCCGCCATGATTGGCTGGTTTGGCTGTGCCATGCTGTGCTATGTCACCCCCAAGGAACACCTGGGCCTGCCGAACAAAGACGATGTTAAAACCGGCCTGATCACCTACAAGCTGTGTGCCCACGCGGCTGATCTGGCCAAAGGCCATCCAGGCGCACAGGTGCGTGATAATGCGCTGTCCAAAGCCCGTTTCGAATTCCGCTGGGAGGATCAGTTCAATCTCGGACTGGACCCGGATACTGCACGTGCATTCCATGATGAAACCCTGCCGCAGGAATCGGGCAAAGTGGCCCATTTCTGCTCGATGTGCGGGCCGAAATTCTGTTCGATGAAAATCTCTCAGGAAGTACGGGATTACGCCAAAGCGCAGGAAGATGCCCAGGTGATTCACATGCTCGATGATCCGCTGGAAGGGATGCGCCAGAAAGCGGAGGAATTTCGTGACAAGGGCAGCGAGCTCTACCACAAGGCCAAAACCCATGAGGAAGAGCAGGCATGAGTGAGGTGATGCAAACGTCATTTCCTGTGATGGCGGGCGGCATCGGGCCGCTCTATCCTGTGGTTGACCATGTCAGCTGGATTGCCAGATTGCTGCCGCTGGGAGTGAAAACCGTTCAGCTGCGGATCAAAGATCCGGCCCATCCTGAGCTGGAAGCGCAGATTATTGAAGCGATTCGTCTGGGGAGGGAATATAACGCTCAGGTGTTTATTAATGACTACTGGCAACTGGCGCTCAGACACGGAGCTTACGGTGTGCATCTGGGGCAGGACGATCTGGCTATCGCCGATCTGGATGCGCTGCGCCAGGCCAATATCCGCCTGGGGGTGTCAACCCGCACCGCGGCGGAGTTGCAACGCGGTCTGGCCCTGGCACCCAGCTATGTAGCGATCGGCCATATTTTCCCGACCCCGACCAAAGACATGCCGACCCCGCCGCAGGGGATCGCCCAGTTAAAAGAGCATCTGGCCACTGTGGCCGGCCGTTACCCGACGGTTGCCATTGGCGGTATTGATCTCAGCAATGTTGCGGATGTCTGGCAGACCGGTGTGTCCTGTGTCGCTGTAGTGCGCGCCGTGACCGCCGCCCCGGATACAGCGCAGGTACTGGCAGCCTTTGCTGACAAGCTGGTGAGGGAGCCATGCTGACAGACGAGTCTTTTTTGCGCTATCAGCGTCAGGTGCAACTACCGGAAATCGGTGAGCAGGGCCAGCAGGCCCTGCAACAGGCCAGAGTACTGATTATCGGCGCCGGTGGGCTTGGCGCCCCGGCGGCCTTATATCTGGCAGCGGCAGGGGTTGGCAGCCTGGTGATTGCCGATGGCGACAAGGTTGAGCGTTCTAACCTGCAGCGCCAGATTATCTACCGTGATGACAATCAGGGTGAGAGCAAAGCGCAGGCCGCCGTGGCGCAGGTCAAGGCGCTCAATCCGCTGATCCGTGCCCGCGCAGTGACGGCCCGGCTGGCCAAGCTGCAACTGGCGATGGAAATCAGCCTGGCGGACGTGGTGCTGGATTGCACCGATAACTTTGCCAGTCGTCATGCCATTAATCAGGCCTGCTTCGAACACGGCAAACGGCTGATTTCGGCGGCAGCGATACGCTGGCAGGGGCAACTGATGAGCTTTGATTTTCGCACCCGGCAGGGGCCGTGTTACCACTGCCTGTTTCCGAACGGCGAAATGAAAGCCCCGCAGAACTGCAGTGAATCCGGCATTGCCGGACCTGTGGTGGGCATTATGGGGACCTTTCAGGCGCTGCAGGCGGTGAAAGCCATCACCGGCAGCGGCGATCTCTGTGCCCGTCAGTTCCGCCAATTTGACGGCCTCACCCTGCAATGGCAGCAGTTTGCCTTGCCAGCCAACCCTCAATGTCCTGTATGCAGTAAGGAATCTCTATGACCACAATAACCGTTCTGGTGAACGATAAAGCCATGTCGCTGGCGGCGCAAAGTTCGCTGCAGCAGTTGCTGGAGCAGCTGGCCCTGCCGCTGGATGCGACGGCCGTTGCGCTCAATCAGGCCATTTTGGGCCGCGAGTTCTGGGCCGATCAGCGGCTCAATGACGGCGATGAAATCGCCTTGTTTCAAGCCATAGCAGGAGGCTGACATGCTGACCATTGCCGATAAAACCTTTTCATCCCGACTGTTCACCGGTACCGGCAAATATGCCGGCCGGGACGTGATGTCCCGGTCAATTATTACATCCGGCTCTGAGCTGGTGACTATGGCGCTGAAACGAGTCGATATTGATAACCGGGATGACGACATTCTTGCCCTGCTGCGCGAGGCGGGGGTTAACCTGCTGCCCAATACCTCGGGAGCCAAGAATGCGAAAGAAGCGATTTTTGCCGCCCAGCTGGCCCGTGAAGCACTGGGCACCAACTGGCTGAAACTGGAAATTCATCCGGATCCCAAATACCTGATGCCGGATCCGATTGAAACACTGATGGCCGCGGAAGCGCTCGTTCAACAGGGTTTCATAGTACTGCCCTACTGCCATGCCGATCCTGTGTTGTGCAAGCGGCTGGAGGAAGTCGGCTGTGCCGCTGTGATGCCGCTGGGCGCCCCTATCGGTTCTAATAAAGGGCTGGCCTCACGGGATTTCCTCGACATCATTATCGATCAGGCCCGGGTGCCTGTGATTGTGGATGCCGGGATCGGCGCACCGTCTCATGCGGCTGAAGCCATGGAACGCGGTGCCGATGCCGTGCTGGTCAATACGGCGATTGCGGCAGCGGCGGATCCGGTTGCCATGGGACTGGCCTTTAAACTGGCCGTGGAGAGCGGCCGGATGGCGTACGAAGCTGGCCTGGCCGGTACCGTCAGTCATGCAGTGGCGTCCAGCCCGCTCACTGCGTTTTTAGACGCCAGCGCGTAAGGAGACGCCATGAGTTATGTTGATGTATGGCGGCAGCTGAACTGGGATGATGTCCGGATGTCGATTTACAGCAAAACGGCCGCGGATGTCGAGCGGGCGCTCCGTCAGCGCAAGCGCGATCTGGAGGATTTTAAAGCGCTGATCTCGCCTGCGGCAGAGCCGTATCTTGAGCAGATGGCGCAGCAGTCGGCCGCGCTGACGCGGCAGCGGTTTGGCCGCACCATCGGGTTTTATGTCCCTTTGTACCTGTCGAACCTCTGTGCCAACAGCTGCACCTATTGCGGCTTTACCATGGAAAACAAGATCAAGCGCCGGACGTTAAATCTTGACGAGATTGAGCGCGAATGCGCGGCGATCAAGGCGCTGCACTTCGACAACGTGCTTCTGGTCACCGGAGAGCATGAACGCAAGGTCGGCATGGCCTATTTCCGCGAATGTGTGCCGGCAATTAAGCGTCACTTCAGTTATCTGTCGATGGAAGTGCAGCCGCTGGATCAGCACGAGTACGCCGAGCTGAAAAGCCTGGGGCTGGATGCGGTCATGGTGTATCAGGAAACCTACAGTGCCCCGACCTATGCAAAACACCATCTGCGCGGCAATAAAATGGATTTTGAATACCGGCTGGCCACGCCGGACAGACTGGCCCGTGCCGGGATCGACAAAATCGGCATTGGTGCCCTGATTGGGCTGGAAGAGTGGCGCACCGACTGCTTTTTTACCGCCAGCCATCTGGACTATCTTGAACGCACCTACTGGCAGAGCCGTTATTCGATTTCCTTCCCGCGCTTGCGCCCCTGCACGGGCGGCCTGGAGCCGAAATCCGTGATGAGCGACCGCCAGTTGGTGCAGCTGATTTGTGCCTACCGGCTGTTTAATCCTGAAGTCGAGCTGTCCATGTCGACCCGGGAATCGCCGCATTTTCGCGATAACGTGTTGCCATTAGGGATCACCAGCATGTCGGCGGGCTCCAAAACTCAGCCTGGCGGCTATGCCGATGATGAGCCTGAGCTGGAGCAGTTTGCGATCAGTGATGAACGTGCCGTAGCTGAGGTTGCTGATGCGGTGAAGCAACACGGTTTTGAGGTGGTGTGGAAAGACTGGCATCACGCGTATTCCGGACTGCCGCTTTAAGTCGGTACTCGGGTTTGTGTTGATAACAAAATCAGGCTGATGGAACCATCAGCCTGATTTTTTTGATTTATTCGGTAAAGACCGCATTGACTTTGGCGTCATAGCGGGCGGTGATACCGGACGAGTAATGACGGGCCGTCAGCTCCACTTTCAGCGTCTGGACTTCAACTGGCTGATCAAAAAAGACCGACAGATTGCCGGAGGGATATTTCAGGTAAGTGGGGTAAATCCGTTCATTGTTTTCGTTGTAGAAGAAGGCCACGACAGACTGATTTCGCGCATTGGCTGTGGTATCGACCATCAGTTCCAGCGACTTCACTTTTTTATTGTTGTAAGGCGTGATTTCCAGCCATTTGGTCACAGGCGTGCCGAAACCGGCATAGATTGAGGTGCCTGCCGTCAGCGTCTCATCAAAATCGATCACCGGATCGTGATCCGGGAAGCTGGTGGCGTCGTTGGGTTTGCTGTTACCGAAATATTCCTGCATCAGAGTAAAACCGTCACCATCATAGTCGGTATAGGCATCCAGCCCGACAACCTCATAGGTTTTTTCCACCAGGTCGGCAGGCGATCATTGTCTATGCTGCTGCTTTCGCCAAAGTTAAAGCGAAAGTTGCCGTCGAAGCGCTGGCTCGGCTTACTGAAATCGGCGTTATAGAGGGAAATAACGGCACGGTAGCCATTCTGGTAATACTCGTTTGGCGTATCAAAATGCAATTCTCCCCAGCCCGGACGACAGTCCAGATAATGCAGTCGCTGGCTGGCGGCATTGTAAATACTGATTTTACAGTCCATGGCGTTGGGCTGGTTGTTATCAAAGCCCAGTGTGACCAGATGGCGTCGGTCCGCAGGGAGGGAAAAATTAACGGTCACGTTGACTCGCTGGCCTTTGCTTAATGTTTGACTGACTGACTTGGTATAGCTGTCCAGGTGCGGGTTGGTATTGGCGAAAGTGGCAAAGGACAAACAGCCTAATGCAGCAGTGAGAAGATACTTTTTCATCGCATAACCTTATGAATATTAGTGAATATAATTTCATCGGAGATGCTAACGGCATTATTATGTTGTGAAAACAGTCAATAGTGGGGATTGTTGCTGGTTATCTGGCTTTTATGGGGTTGATTGACTGAAGTGTGAGCCTGGCAGTGATAAAAAAGCCCGGCGCACAGATGGCCGGGCTCAGAGGATGAAATCGCGTGACCGGATTAACGGCTGAGCGGTGCCGTGGCTTGCTGCAGCCAGCTCAGATCCTCGCCCTGCAGTGATGGGCTGATCACCTCGAACACGGTTTGATGGTAACGGTTCAGCCAGTTGAGTTCTGTCTCGGTCAGCAGGCTGAGATCCACCAGGCGGCGGTCAATCGGGGCACGGGTCAGCGACTCGAAGCCCAGCACTGTCATGTCACCCTCGGTTGCCACTTCCACCACCAGTTCCAGGTTTTCGATGCGAATACCAAATGCATCGGCGCGGTAATAGCCCGGTTCGTTGGACAGTACCATGCCCGGCAGCAGTGCGGTTGGATTCGGTGCTTTTGAAATACGCTGCGGCCCTTCATGCACATTAAGGAAATGGCCGACACCGTGGCCTGTGCCGTGGTCGAAATCAAAACCATGGGCCCACAAATGCTGACGTGCCAGCGCATCAAGCTGTGAGCCGGTTGTACCGCGGGGGAAGCGGGCCGTCGCCAGTGCAATATGCCCCTTCAGCACCAGGGTAAAGGTCTGCTTCACTTCGGCGTCAGGATTGCCAATGGCAATGGTGCGGGTGATATCTGTGGTGCCGTCCGGGTACTGACCGCCTGAGTCGACCAGATAGACATTGTCCATTTGCAAGACGCCCGGCTCAGGCTGGTTGTTGTGATTGTAATGACACATGGCCGCGTTGCCGCCGGCCGCAGAAATGGTGTCAAAGCTGACATCGGTACAGCTCGGATCCTGGATGCGGAACTGCCACAGCTGATCGGCCAGCGTGGCTTCGTCCAGCAGTTTGCCGGCTGCGACCTGGCGGTCGACCCAGGCGAGGAATTTGGACACGGCAACACCATCGCGGATGTGGCTGGCTTTCATACCGGCCACTTCCGTGGCATTTTTCGCCGCTTTTGGCAGCATGCAGGGGTCGCTACCTTCGATAATGACGGCACCGGCGTCGTGCAGTGTCTGTCCGGCCCAGGCATTGCTGGTGGCCGGATCCAGCAGAACCCGCTTGCCGTTCAGGGCTTCCAGGCTGTGTTTGAGGGTTTCCGGCGCCTGAACGCGGACACCGTCACCAACATGTGCTGCAAATTCAGCAGGCAGGCGGGCCTGATCAATAAAGAAATCGACACTGGCGTCCTGATGCAGAATTGCCGCGGACAGCAGCACCGGCAGGCAGTGCACATCGCTGCCGCGCACGTTCAGCAGCCAGGCGATGCTGTCGAGCTGGGTCAGCAGCACGGCATCGGCTTTTTGTTTCTGCAGGCTGGCGGCAATCTGGGCACGCTTCTCGCTGCTGCTCTGGCCGACATACTCCAGCCCCATCAGTCTGGCATCCGACAGGGTGGGAGCCGGACGGTCGTCCCACAGGTTGTCGATCGGGTTGCTGCTGAGCAGCACCAGTTCCAGATCGTTGCCGATATTTTGCTGGACGCGTTTGAGCCAGGCGCCGCTGTGCAGCCGAGGATCAACCGCAATTTTACTGCCGGCCGGCAAATGCGCTTGCACCCAGTGCATCGGGGGCTCTTCGATCAGATGACGGTATTCAAACACCTCGCCCGGCACTTGCTTGCGAACCTGCACCACATAGCGGCCGTCGACGAACATGGCCGCTTTGTCACGGCCGATCACCGCCGCGCCGGCCGAGCCGGTAAACCCTGTGGCCCATAACAGGCGTTCGTTGTGGTCGGGAATGTATTCGCCCAGGTATTCGTCTTCATGCGGAATCACCAGGGCGTCAAGCTGTTCTGCTTCCAGCCACTGGCGAATCTGTGCCACGCGTTGTGAGATCACTGATTGCATCTGTCTGTATTCCTTTGTGTTGTTGTCATCCGAACGGGGGATGCTCTGCACCTGCCCCTTGGTCACCCTGACGGCAGCAGCAGGCCGATCCGGTAACGGTAGCGCTTTTAAAGAGCCGCTGCAATTATCGACTGGACAATTCGCGGCATCCGTTAATGATTATCTGCCGTAACCAGCAATGGCCAGGATCATTCTCTTGATGCTGTGGCCAGAACAGGGTGTAGGCCATGGCCGGCAGCGGGGTCGGCAGCGGCAGGACCACCAGGTTGAGCTGCGCGGCGACATAGTCGGCAAAATGGCTCGGCGCCGTAAAAATCAGATCCGTGTGGGTACACAAACTGGCGGCACTATTAAAGTCTGGCACATACATGGCAATATCGCGCTGCAGGCCTTGTTCCGCCAGTTTGTAATCCAGCAGCCAGCGGTCATCGCGGCCGCAGCGCACCTGAATATGACGCTGCAGCAGATAATTGGCCTGAGTCCATTCACCTTGCTCCACCAGTGCCAGCACAGGATGGCCGGGGCGGACAATACAGCGCTGGGTATCGCGGTGAAGTTCCTGAAAAATGATCCCTTTGGGCGGCATCAGGGTGAGCTGGGCGTCGTGCGGATTGAGATCCTTGCCGGTAATACCAAAGTCGATTTCCCCGCGCAGCATCTTGTCGAAGGTGTCTGGCTCCCAGGCCTGGGTATCGAGCAGTATGTTGGGGCCCTGACTGAAGATTTCGCCGAGAAAACGCGGCATCAGCAGCGGATAGGCGCTTTCGACCAGCGACATTTTAAAGTGGCGGTGGCTGTTTTGCGGCACAAACTCGGTCGGTTCGGTCAGGTTCTCAATATCCTGAAGCAGTTTCTCCAGTACAGGCTGCAGCATTTTGGCGCGCGGGGTCGGCAGCAGGCCGTGGGCACTGCGGACAAACAGTGCATCGTCGAATTGCTCACGCAGCCGGGCCAGACTTTTGCTCACCGCCGACTGGCTGAGAAACAAACGCTGGGCTGCCCGGGTCACGCTGCATTCCTGCAGCAGGACATGGAGGCAGACCAGCAGGTTGAGATCGAGGCGGGCTAATTTATCCACAGTCATATTGTGTCCGTTACCTTCACAGTGATATTCCGATATGGAATCTTAGTAGTGAATATAAACCATTTTGATTCATATCACGAAGGCCTTAGACTGGCGCCGTCTTCTGATAGGAAACCGAGTGAATGAAGCCTGAACCAACAACGTCTCCCCGCCGTATTGTGGCGCTCATGGTCCTGCTGGTGCTGTTTAGCCCGCTGGCCATCGATATTTATCTGCCTGCTTTGCCTGCAATGGCGGACAGCTTTGCCGTCGACCCGACGCTGGTGCAGGACACAGTCACCTGGTTCATGTTCAGTTTAGGACTGGGACAGGTTTTTGCCGGCCCGCTGGCCGATCGCTTCGGCCGTCGCCCGATAGCGCTGGCCGGTGTGACAGTCTATGCCTTCAGCTCTGCACTGGCCTATACCGCCCAGTCGCTGGATATCATGCTGCTCGCGCGCTTTTTGCAGGGCTTCGGCGCCTGTGCCACCTCAGTGGCTGCGTTTGCGGCGGCCCGTGACAGCTTCGGCCCGGAACGTAGCGGCCGGATGATCAGTTACCTGAACGGCGCAATTTGCTTTATTCCGGCGCTGGCGCCTCTGCTGGGATCCTGGCTGACCCATGAGTTTGGTTGGCGTGCCAACTTCAGCTTTATGGCCGGTTTTGCGCTGGTGGCCGGTGCGCTGCTGAGCGTGTTCTTCCGCGAAACCCGTCCGGCAGAGACTTTGGTCAGCGGCGCGATGTTCAGTCCGTCACGGTATTTTTCTGTCTTGCGCGAGCCGGTGTTTGTCTTTCATGCCTCGATGTCTATGCTGGCGATGGCGGTGATTCTGGCCTATGTGACCTCAGCGCCGATGTGGCTGATGGTGCATCTGGGCCTGGATATGGGGCAGTTTACCGCTTGGTTCGGTGTCAATGCGGTGCTGAACATTATCGCCTGCATGGTCGCGCCGAAATGCATGGATAAGATGGGCACCCGCCGCACCCTGATGTCGGGTCTGGCGATGCTGGTGGTTTCGGGCGTGATGATGCTGGCACTGAAAGAGATTGCTGCAGCCTGGGCCTTTATGGTGCCGATTTTTATGAGCTCCTTTGGTTTTGCTTTTGTCCTTGGCTCGGCGGCCGGTAAAGCGCTGGCGCCCTTTGGTGACAGAGCGGGTACCGCAGCGGCGATGCTGGGTCTGTTTCAGATGAGCGGTGCCGGCCTGATGGTCAGCCTGACCCAGCGGATGGAGCTGTCACCGCCATTATTGCTGACGTTTCAGATGCTGATGCTGCTGCCCGGACTGCTGATTTTGTTATCGCGCAAAGGCCGCCAGTGGCATCCGGCGCCGGCGCAGGATTAAGCGGCAGCGTCCGATGTTTTCGCTCATAACTAGACGCCGCAAAGGCGCAGGGTCTCGACAACCCTTTTGAACTCTCGCTTGGCCTGTCACTGTGGTGACAGGCCTTTTTTCGGTTGCAGGTCAGGGATCAGCACGAAGCGCTGGCGTCGTTGGCTTTGGTTTTTCCGCGCCATTGCTGGATCAGCAGGCCGATGATGATCATCACCAGTCCGGCCAGGGTCGCCGGATGAATGGTTTCACCGATAATGGTCGCCAGCAGGATCAGCGAGATAAAAGGCGACAGGAAAATCAGATTGCTCAGCTTGGCGGTATTGCGGGTCAGTTTCATGGCATTGAGCCAGAGCACGAAGGTGATCCCCATTTCAAACAGGCCGACATAACTGACGGCCAGCCAGCCCTGCCAGGGAATCGGCTGCCAGCCGCCCATGTACAGGCTCAGACCGACGGAAAAAGGCAGCGACAGCACAAAGCCCAGCAACACACTGACCACGGGATCGGCCTGGTTTCTGGTGTTGAGTATCCAGAACAGTGCCCACAGCAAGGTGGAAACCAGCGCCAGAGCCACCCCCAGCGGGCTGTCGAACTGCAAGGCCATGATGTCGCCTTGGGTGGCAATCACCACCACCCCCAGATAACCAAACAGGCAGGCGACCCAGTCCTGCGGGCGAATTTTCTGACCGAGAAACAGTGCGGCCATCAACGTCAGTGTGATCGCCCAGCTGTAGTTGAGCGGCTGGGCCTGAGAGGCCGGCAGCAAATCATAGGCTTTGAACAGCACCAGATAATAGATGCAGGGATTGATCAGCCCGAGCATCAGGTAATACAGCGGGCGGGCGCGCAGGGTCGGCAGCAGCTGGTTCAGTTTGCCCTGAGTGCCGGCGATGACGAGCAAGGCCAGGGCGGAGACCGTACTGGCCGCCGCCACCATCTGGATTGGTGAAAAATAATCCAGAGTGATTTTGAAGGCGGTGGCGACGGTTGACCATAAGAGCACGGCGGCGAGGCCGAACCCGATCGCTTTTTTTCCTGCATACTGCGGCTTCCTGCTGCTGGTGTCCGTGTGACCGGCAGGGTGAACCGCTGCCCGTCATCATAAAGGGGTCAGTTTATGCCATTTGCGCTGACTCAGCCAGTCTGAACGTCGGCATCAGCGATGCCTGAACTGATGACAATATCTGGACATTTATCCAGTATCTTTTTAGCCTTATCGTATCAATACAAAAGCATGCAGGAAACAGATTGATGATGGGTGAATGGCTCAGTGAGAATGGTCAGTGGCTGGCGGCTGCGATTGCCGGGGCGACGACCGCCGGCGGTGCCACGGCCCTGTGGTTTCAGGGACGTTTACGGCAGCATGCGGCGATCTGGCAGCAGCAGCTGGATGCAGAAACCCGGCTGGCCCGGCAGCAGGAGCAGCAGTTGCGCCACGATCTGCAAGAGCAGCAGCAGGAGCTGGACAGCCTGGATGTCGAGCGCGATCGCCTCAGTAATGAGCTGCGGCAGATGCACGCCCGGCTGGCGGCGGCGGTAGAAAAGCTGCGTTACCTGGAAACCCTGCGGCAGGAAAATCTGAAACTGACCGAGCGGCTGGAGACAACCCGGCAGGCGGAATCCGGCCTGGCTGCTGATTTACGTGAGCTGCAAACCCGCTACCGAGAAGAGCAAAAGGCGGCGCAGGAGAAAATCGCCCTACTGGAAAATGCCGAAAACCGGCTGCAGCAGCAGTTTGAGAGTCTGGCCAACCGGCTGTTTGAGCAAAAAAGCCGCAGCGTGGACGCGCAGAACAAGCTGAGCCTGGATGGCCTGCTCAGCCCGCTCAAAGAGCAGCTGGAAGGCTTTCGCAAGCAGATCAATGACAGCTTCAGTCATGAGGCCAGAGAGCGGCATACCCTGGTCCACGAAATCAACAGCCTGAAACAGCTCAATGAGCAGATGGCCCGTGAGGCCGTCAACCTGACCCAGGCGTTGAAAGGGGATAACAAAGCCCAGGGCAACTGGGGCGAAGTGGTGCTGGCGCGGGTGCTGAGCGAGTCCGGCCTGCGGGAAGGGCATGAATACCACACCCAGGTGAACCTGGAAGACAGCAGCGGCAAGCGCTATCAGCCGGATGTGGTGGTGCACCTGCCGCAGGAGAAAGACGTGGTGGTCGATGCCAAAATGTCGCTGGTCGCCTACGAGCGCTATTTTCATGCCGAGAGCCAGGCGGAGCGCGACAAAGCCCTCAGCGATCATCTGGTCTCGCTGCGCAGCCATATTCGCGGCCTGAGCCGCAAAGACTACCATCAGCTGGACGGCGTCCGCTGTCTGGATTATGTGCTGATGTTCATCCCGGTGGAACCGGCGTTTCAGGTCGCGGTCGAAGCCGATCCTGCGCTGATCCGTGATGCCATGGACAGCAATATTATGCTGGTCAGCCCGACCACATTGCTGGTGGCTTTGCGCACCATCAATAACTTGTGGCGCAATGAAAGGCAGAATCAGAATGCCAAACAGATCGCAGAACGGGCCAGCAAGTTGTACGACAAGCTGCGGCTGTTTGTCGCCGATATGGACAATATCGGCACGGCACTGGAGAAAGCCAGCCAGAGCTATCAGGGCGCCATGAACAAGCTGGCGAGCGGACGGGGCAATATTATCCGCCAGGCAGAAAGCTTCAAGCAGCTGGGCGTGGAGGTGAAACGGGATTTACCGGCGGCGCTGACCGAGCAGGCGCAGCGTGACAGTGATACTGCCCACAGGCTGGCCGAGACGGTGAATGACACACCTGAGCGCTTCAAGTAAACTACGGCAATTAGATGAGAATTGATGGAACGAGCATGACTGAACCCACACAAACCACTGATTTTGGTTACCGTAAGGTCGCTAAAGATGAGAAAGCGCAGCTGGTCGCGGAAGTGTTTCACTCGGTAGCGGACAAGTACGATCTGATGAACGACCTGATGTCGATGGGGATCCATCGTATCTGGAAGCGTTTCACCGTGGATTGCAGCGGCGTGCGTCGGGGTCACCGGGTGCTGGATCTGGGTGGCGGTACCGGTGATTTGGCGGCCAAGTTCTCGCGCATGGTCGGTGAAGACGGTCAGGTGGTGCTGGCGGACATCAATAATTCTATGCTCAAAGTGGGCCGCAGCAAACTGCGTGATCGCGGTATTGTCGGCAACGTGGCCTATGTGCAGGCCAACGCCGAAGAGCTGCCGTTCCCGGATAACTACTTTGACTGCATTACCATCAGTTTCTGTCTGCGCAACGTGACCGACAAAAACAAAGCGCTGCGCTCCATGTTCCGTGTACTCAAGCCGGGCGGTCGCCTGCTGGTGCTGGAATTTTCCAAGCCGGTCATTGCCCCGCTGTCCAAAATTTATGACGCCTATTCGTTCCACATTTTGCCACGCGTGGGTGAAATGGTGGTGGGGGATGCGGACAGCTACCGCTATCTGGCGGAATCTATCCGTATGCACCCGGATCAGGCCACTCTGGAGGGGATGATGCAGGAAGCCGGTTTCGAGCAAACCAGCTTCCATAACCTGACGGGCGGCATTGTTGCCCTGCACCGTGGTTATAAATTCTGAGGTCCGGATGCCAGTTGATGCGTTAGTCACCGGCGTGGTGGAAACCGCCCTGAATGCTTTGCTGAAAGATGAAGAAGCCAGCCAGCGCCGTCTGGCGCGTCTGCGTGGCAAAGTGATCAGTGTGCAGATAAACGATTTCGGCAAGCAGCTGTTCTTTGTGTTCAGTCAGCAAATTGACGTGCTGGCCGCGTATGAAGGCGAGGCGGACTGCCGTCTGGCCCTGAGTCTGGCCGCGCTGCCTGAACTGCGAGAGCAGGCTAATCTCACCCAGTTGATTAAAGCCGATAAACTGGCCCTGGAAGGGGATATTCAGCTGGCCCAGCAGTTTTCTGCGCTGCTCAGCGGCCTCAAACCGGATGTGGCGGAACGCTTGTCTCGCTACACGGGCGATGTGGTGGCCCATAGCGTCGTGAGCGGCGCCCGGCACAAGCTGGCCGGACTGCAGCACCTGCTCGGTGAACGCCGCCGCGATCTGGGCGAAATCGTCACAGAAGAATGGCGGCTGGCCCCGCCGGCGCTGGAAATTGCGCATTTTGCCGACCAGGTCGATGAAGCCGCTTCGCAGCTGGCCCGTCTGGAAGCCCGGATTCACAAGCTGGCTGAACGGCTGGCGCAACCCACTAGCCTGACCTGATAGCCCATGAGCCGTTTTTCTGAAATTAAGCGCCTGTACCAGATCACTGCCGTCCAGCTGCGTTACGGGCTGGACGATTTATTGCCGGACGACCCGCGGACCCGGCTGCCGAAGCTGATGCGCAAGAGCCTGTTCTGGATCCGCAACCAGCATCCGGACAAACCTTTGGGTGAGCGTCTGCGGCTGGCGTTGCAAACGCTGGGGCCGGTGTGGGTGAAGTTTGGTCAGATGATGTCGACCCGACGTGACCTGTTTCCGCCGCATATTGCTGATCAGCTGGCGTTGCTGCAGGACAGGGTGGCCCCTTTTGACGGTGCCCTGGCCCGAAAGCAGATTGAAAAATCGTTAGGTGGGCCGCTGGATACCTGGTTTGCTGATTTTGATCAGACGCCGCTGGCCTCGGCATCTATTGCTCAGGTCCATACTGCTACACTGAAAGAGAACGGTCGGGAAGTGGTGCTCAAGGTGATCCGTCCGGACATCCTGCCTGTGATTCAGGCCGACATCAAACTCATGTACCGGATGGCCCGTTTGCTGTCTCGCTTTATGCCAGAGGCACGTCGGCTGCGACCGGTAGAAGTGATCCGGGAATATGAAAAAACCTTAATTGATGAGCTGGATCTGATGCGTGAAGCGGCCAATGCCATTCAGCTCAGACGTAACTTTGACGGCAGTGACTCACTCTATGTACCTGAAGTTTTTACCGATTATTCGCACAGTAATCTTCTTGTCATGGAACGCATCTATGGTATCCAGGTTTCTGATGTCGAGGCGCTGAAAGCCAATGGCACAGACATGAAGCTGCTGTCGGAAAAAGCCGTGAATGTGTTCTTCACTCAGGTCTTTCGTGACAGCTTCTTTCATGCGGATATGCATCCGGGCAATATTTTTGTGTCGCATAAGAACCCGGTTGATCCACAGTGGATTGCGCTGGATTTTGGGATTGTCGGGACGCTGAACCGCGAAGATAAGCGCTATCTGGCTGAAAACCTGCTGGCGTTTTTTAACCGGGATTACCGCAAAGTGGCTGAGCTGCATGTGGATTCAGGCTGGGTGCCGCCCGATACCAATGTCGACGAATTTGAATTTGCGATTCGTACCGTGTGCGAGCCGATTTTCGAGAAACCGCTGGCAGACATCTCCTTTGGCCACGTGCTGCTGAACCTGTTCAATACGGCACGGCGCTTTAATATGGAAGTCCAGCCTCAGCTGGTGCTGCTGCAGAAAACCCTGCTGTATGTCGAAGGGTTAGGCCGGCAGCTGTATCCGCAGCTGGATCTCTGGGATACCGCCAAGCCGTTTCTGGAAGACTGGATGTCACGCCAGGTCGGGCCGCAGGCCATTATTGGCGCAGTGCGGGACAAGGCCCCTTTCTGGGCGGAGAAGTTACCCGAATTACCGGAACTTCTTTATGACAGTTTGCGCCAGGGCAAGGTGATGAATCAGCGGATTGATAAACTGTACGACAATTTCATGACCAGCCGTCGTCAGCAAGCCCAGGCCAGATTCTGCTTTGGGGTTGGGGCGACGCTGATTATATGCTCTGCCATACTTTTTGGTAATCAGGTGGATGTTTATCCGGTCGTATTGGCCACAGCCGGCGCGATGTGCTGGTTGTTTGGCTGGCGGGCTTACACAAAATAACGGCTGTGCTGCTGGGCGGCACCGCGTTTTATGAATCTTATTGAGGAAAGGTAAACATGGGTGGAATCAGTATCTGGCAACTCTTAATCGTTGCCCTGATCATCGTCTTATTATTCGGCACCAAAAAGTTACGCTCCATGGGGGGTGACTTAGGGTCGGCGGTCAAAGGTTTTAAAAAAGCCCTGAGTGACGACGACGAAGCGAAGCATAAGGCCGATGCCGATTTTGAGCAAAAGTCGCTGGCGGATAAAAAAGAGGCCGCTGAGCCACAGAAAAACCCGAAAGATAAAGAGCAGGTTTAACGCGTGTTTGATATCGGGTTCTGGGAGCTGATCTTAATTGCCATCGTCGGTCTGGTCGTGCTTGGACCGGAGCGATTGCCTGTGGCAATCCGTTCAGTGTCTCGGTGGATCAATGCAGCCAGAAATATGGCCAGTGCGGTGAAGACTGAGCTGTCTCAGGAACTGAAAATTCACGAACTGCAGCAGGACTTGAAAAAGGCCGAGCAGGCGGGCATGAAGGATCTGTCTCCTGAGCTGCAAAGGTCAGTCGACGAGCTGAAAGAGGCTGCGGCTTCGGTGCAGCGCCCTTACGCCAAGGCGGAACCTGAGTCTGAGCCTCAGATCATGCCTGACGGTGCGGCGACAGATCATCGTCCGCCGGCTGATCCTCATCAGGATGACCCGGTACAGCCGCATCCAACTTCATCGCAAAAACAGGATTAATAACGCCTCATGTCGAGTGTGGAAGACACCCAGCCCTTGTTCAGTCACCTGCTGGAACTACGTAACCGGCTGCTCCGTTCTATCCTGAGTGTCCTGGTGGTGTTTCTCTGCCTGGTGTGGTTTGCCAATGACATTTACAGTCTGCTGGCGGCCCCGCTGGTGGAGAGATTGCCGGAAGGCACCAGCATGATTGCCACTGATGTGGCCTCGCCTTTCTTTACGCCGATCAAGCTGACGCTGGTTGCCTCTGTGTTTCTGGCCGTGCCGCTGATCCTGTATCAAATCTGGGCCTTTGTCGCCCCGGGATTATACAAGCACGAGCGCCGGCTGGTGATGCCGCTGCTATTTTCCAGCTCGCTGCTGTTCTATTGTGGTGTGGCCTTTGCGTATTTTGTGGTATTCCCGCTGGTGTTCGGCTTCTTTACCAGTATTGCCCCGGAAGGGGTGCAGGTGGCGACCGATATCGCCAGCTATCTGGACTTTGTCCTGGCGCTGTTCCTGGCCTTCGGGATCGCCTTTGAAATTCCGGTGGCGATTATTCTGTTGTGCTGGACCGGCGCGACCGATCCGCAGAGCCTGCGTCAGAAGCGGCCCTATATCATAGTGGCGGCGTTTGTCGTGGGGATGCTGCTGACCCCGCCGGACATCATTTCCCAGACCTTGCTGGCGATTCCCATGTGCCTGTTGTTTGAGGTCGGTTTGTTCTTCTCGCGCTTCTATATTCGCGCCGATGAGCAGGCGCCGTCGGAAGAAGATTAAGCCGCTTTTTACTGATTGCTGAGAAACAGCCGCCCGGGGCGGCTGTTTTTGTTTCCGCGGTTTTTCTTTGTCATCGCCCGGTGTGTAGAATGGGTTTCTTTTTCTGCGGATAGCACAGTGATGATAGATATTGGCGTCAACCTGACCAACAGCCGTTTTGATAAAGACAGGGAAGCGGTCATCGCCCGTGCACAGCAGGCCGGTGTCAAAGCCCTGATCCTGACCGGCACCAGTGAGGATGAGAGCCGGCAGGCGCTGGCGATGGCGCATCAGTGGCCGGGCTACTGCTTCAGTACCGCGGGCGTGCATCCGCACGATGCCAAATCGGTGTCGGACTTGTCTCTGCCCGTGATTCGCGAACTGGCCGCTGATCCGGCTGTGGTCGCGATGGGCGAATGCGGCCTGGATTTCAACCGTGATTTTTCGCCCCGTCCGCAGCAGGAGGCTGTTTTTGAGGCGCAGCTGGCACTGGCAGCTGAGCTGCAAAAACCGGTGTTTATGCACTGCCGGGATGCCCATGAGCGCTTTCTGGCAATCCTCAAGCCCTGGCGCGATAAACTGCCGGCGGCGGTGCTGCATTGCTTTACCGGCAGCGAGCAGGCGCTGAAAGACTGCCTGGCGCTGGATCTGCACATTGGGATTACCGGGTGGATCTGCGATGAACGGCGGGGAACCGAGCTGCGTGATATCGTGCGGCATATTCCGGACAGCCGGCTGATGATAGAAACAGACTGCCCGTATCTGCTGCCGCGCGATTTGCGGCCCAAACCCAAGTCCAGCCGCAATGAACCGGCGTATTTGCCCCATATCGCACAAGCGGTGGCAGCATGCCGGGAACAGTCGCCCGCCGATCTGATGGCTGCCGTATCGGCGACCAGCCGGGCATTTTTTCAGATCGAGCCAGCGTAAACTTTTGTTCGATGATAAGATGAAACGCAACTGTGATTGACTGCGGTACCCGTTGCCGCATTACCAACAAGGAGTGAGCAGTGTCTGTATCTATTCAGGGGGCATTTCCGGCCCGTCGTATGCGCCGTGTGCGCAAGCAAGATTTCAGCCGCCGACTGACGGCAGAGAATCAGATTTCAGTGAACGACCTGATCTATCCCATGTTTATCCTGCTGGGTAAAAACCGCCGTGAACCGGTGGAATCCATGCCGGGTGTGGAGCGTCTGTCGATTGATCTGATGCTGCTGGAAGCGGAATATCTGTCCAAGCTGGGTGTACCGGCTATTGCCTTGTTCCCTGTGGTGTCGCAGGACTTCAAGAGTGTGTGCGCTGCCGAAGCCTATAACCCTGAGGGCCTGGTACAGCGCGCCGTGCGTCTGCTCAAAGAGCATGTGCCTCAGATGGGGGTGATCACGGATGTGGCACTGGACCCGTTCACCACCCACGGCCAGGACGGCATCATTGATGACAACGGCTATGTGATCAACGATGAAACGACGGAAGTTCTGGTCAAGCAGGCCTTGTCGCATGCGGAAGCCGGTGCCGATATCGTGGCACCGTCTGACATGATGGATGGCCGTATCGGCGCCATCCGTGAAGCGTTAGAAGAAGCCGGCTATATCCATACTCAGATCATGGCGTACTCAGCCAAGTATGCGTCGAACTATTACGGCCCGTTCCGTGATGCGGTCGGCTCGGCGAGCAACCTCAAAGGCGGCGACAAGAAAACCTACCAGATGGATCCGGCCAACACAGACGAAGCCCTGCACGAAGTGGCGATGGATGTGCAGGAAGGAGCGGACATGGTGATGGTGAAACCGGGCATGCCGTACCTGGATGTGGTGCGCCGGGTGAAGACCGAGCTGCAGGTGCCGACCTTTGCCTATCAGGTCTCGGGGGAGTATGCCATGCACATGGCAGCGATCCAGAATGGCTGGCTGAAAGAAAAGGAAACCGTGATGGAATCGCTGCTGTGCTTCAAGCGTGCCGGTGCCGACGGGATTCTGACTTACTTTGCCAAGTCGGTGGCCGAATGGCTGGCGGCGGAAGCGGCAGAACGTCAGGCCAGTGTGGCCGACAGGAAATAAACGCCTCAGAAAAGCGAGCCCAGGCTCGCTTTTTTCTTGCCTGACGATCAGGGTTTCACGTTACGATTGATCGGGTTTTGCAGCGAGATCAGGGTTTCAGTCGATTGCACTTCATCAATGGCCTGAAGCTTGTCGATGAGTACATACTGCAGCTCTTCAATCGAGCGGCACATCAGCTTGACGAAGATGTTGTATGCCCCTGTGGTGTAATAGGCTTCCACCACTTCGTCGAGTTCATTGAGTTTTGCCAGAGCGGAATGATAATCTCTGGCCGCATTCAAATTAATCCCAATAAAGCAACAGACGTCATATCCCAGAAGCTTAGGGTTGATAATCACTTCAGTTCCAGTAATGATGTTGGCGGCGCGCATTTTTTCGACACGGACATGGACGGTGGCCGGGCTGACATTGAAGCGCTTGGCCATTTCGGCATAGGGGATCCGGGCATCGTGCATCAGGGCATTCAGAATATCTCGGTCTAAATCATCCAGACGAGGTAGCGGGGTCATGGCATCTTTCCGTGGTAGTTCGCAACTACTGCATCATATACTGGCTTGACTCATGACGCACGGATTAGGATTGGCTCTCAATCACAGCATAAATAAAGGATATCACTGTCTCTTCATGCGCTTAGTTCTCTTGCTCCTGGTTCTTCTCCTACCCAGATTGGCGCTGGCAGAAGCGAATGTGCTGGTGATTCATTCCTATCATCAAGGCATGCAATGGACCGATGCCCAGCAGGCCGGGCTGGAAGCCGCCCTGCGTGCAGAGTCGGTGCATCTGCAGGTCGATTACATGGACAGCAAGCGCTACCAGTCGCCCTGGTATCTGGATCAGCTGGTGGATTTGTACCGTGCCAAACTCAGCAGTGAAAAATTTGATGCCATCCTGGTCACTGACGATAACGCCCTGTGGCTGGTCAATCAGCTGTCGGAGGAAATCGGCTTAACGCCTGTGCTGATGTCGGGCATCAATACCTACAAACCTGCCAAGCATGCCAATCTGACCCGGGTTGGCGGAGTGCTGGAAGCCAATGATATTTCTGCCAATATTAACTTAATCCAGACCATTCAGCCTGAGGTCCGGCAGTATTACTTTATTACTGATCACACCGCAACCGGCCGCGAGCTCTGGCAGGATGCCCAGCGCTATCTCAGCCAGCACCCCGAATTGGATTACACCTATCTCAGTCCGCAGTCGTTTGCCGACTTGTTTGAGGCGGTCGGCCAGTTACCGCCTGATTCTGCGATTATCTTCCTCAGTTATTTTGTCGATGGTAACGGCGTCTACATGCCGAGCCGTGAGCTGATGCAAACCCTGACCCGCAAGGCCAGCGCGCCTGTGTATGTGTCTTACCGTTTTCTGCTCGAGGGCGGTGCGCTGGGTGGGGTGGTCAGCCGCGGTTACGATCAGGGCATGATACTGGGACAATTGTTAAAGCAGGTGCTGCACGATCCGGATACGCAATATCCCGTGTTCCTCAACAGTCCCCGCCAGGTAATGTTTAATTACCCGGCCTTGCAACGCTGGAAGGTGCCTGTGGATAAGGAGCAGGTGCTCTTGGTGAACCGGCCGGTGAGCTGGTTTGACAAGTATGCTGGCCAGGTCAGGCTGTTCAGCCTGGTGCTGGCAGTGATGCTCTCGGTGATCCTGCTGCTGATTGTGATTATCCGGCGTCTGCGCCGCAGTGAAAGAAAACTGACTCAGAGCCGGACCATGTTCGAAGGGGTCTTTGATCAGAGTTTCCAGTTTATTGCCATCTTGCACCCGAACGGTCAGTTGCAATCGGCGAATCTGGCGCTGCAGGATTTGCTCGGTCGTTCGGTGATCAAATATGACCGTCCGTTCTGGGATTGGGGCTGTTGGGAGCGCACCAGCACCGAGCAGCTCAAACAGTCTTTCCTGTCGGCGACCCGCAGCCAGCTGGTGAGATTTGAAACCGGCATCAACAGCAGTGAAGACGGCACGCGGATCCTGGATATTTCCATCAAACCCCTGCCCCATACGGACGGTGTCGAGGGGCAGTTACTGCTTGAAGCCCGGGATGTGACGTCCCGTCATCATATGGAAGAAAAACTGCGGGAGCGGGAAATCAGTTACCGCCTGCTTTACGAGCAGCAGCCGGTGATCTTGCTGGCGATCAACCAGCATGGCCGCATTCAGTCGGTGAATCAGTTTGCCACCGAGCTACTGGGCTACAGCAAGCGGGAAATGCTGGGCCATAAAGTCACCGACTTTTACCTGGACGATGAAGAGATCCCTCAGCATTTTATCTCGGCCCACCAGGGCAAAGATGAGCAGAACGTCTGGCGGCGCCAGCTGCGCTATACCAGTGCCAGCGGCAAAGCGGTCTGGATCCGGGAAACCATCCGCTCTTCCTTGTCTCAGCATCAGCTGTTGCTGGTCGGTGAAGATATTACCAGCACCCGCGAGCTGGAAGCCAAACTGGAATACCAGGCCAATCATGACTATCTGACCAGTTTGTTTAACCGCAGTTATTTCGAACGTCAGCTCGACGTATCGTTGTCGGAAGCCAGAGACAAAGGCGCCCGGCATGCCATGCTCTATCTGGATCTCGATCAGTTTAAAGTCATCAATGATACGGCAGGCCATGAAGCCGGCGATGAAGCGCTCAAGCAAGTGGCCTGGCTGCTGCGGGGGATCATGCCGCATAAGGCGACGCTGGCACGGCTGGGCGGTGATGAATTTGCCATTATTCTCAGTCACTGCGAGGTGGAAGGGGCGTTGCGTCTGGGCGCTGAAATCCTGCATCTGCTGGAAGAAAGCGAGTTCTACTGGCAAAACACCCGCTTCAGCCTGAGCGCCTCGATCGGCATCCGGTTAATTGACGATACCGCCGGCTCACCACAGCAGGTCCATGCCCAGGCCGATACCGCGTGTTATGCCGCGAAAGATGAAGGCCGCAACCGGCTGCATCTGTACCGCCCGGATGATGAAGAATTGCAACGGCGCGAGCGGGAAATGGCGTACGTCAACCATATCCGGCGTGCGCTGGATGAACAGCGGTTTGAGCTCTATGCCCAGGCGATTGCGCCGCTGGCAACCGCGTCCACCGGTCATCACTATGAAATTCTGATCCGGATGCGCAGCAGCGACGGGGCAATGATACCGCCCGGGCTGTTCATGCCGGCGGCTGAACGCTACAACCTGGCTCACCTGATCGATCGGTATGTGGTCAATGCGGTGCTCCATTGGCTGGAAATGCACCCGGCGGCGGTGACGTTGCTCAAGCTGTGTTCGGTTAATCTGTCCGGACAGTCAATGGGCAATCCTGATTTTGTCGATTTTCTGCTGACGCGCATTGGGCAATCCAGTGTGCCGGCCAGCAAGCTGTGTCTGGAAATTACCGAAACCGCCGCAATCGGCAACATGAGTGAAGCCATCGAATTATTCACCCAACTGAAATCGCTGGGGTGCCTGATTTCGCTGGATGACTTTGGTGCCGGTCTGTCCTCGTTTGGTTACCTGAAACGCCTGCCTGTGGATCTGATCAAAATTGACGGTATGTTCGTCCGTGACATTGCCGATGATGAAGTGGATTTTGCCATGGTGAAAGCCATTAACGATCTGGCCAAGAAAATGGGTAAGCAGACCGTGGCTGAGTTTGTCGAGAACGAAGCGATTTTGCGCCGTCTGGAGCAGTTGGGGGTGGATTATGCTCAGGGCTACCAATTTGGTAAACCTATGCCTTTGGCGCTGCTGGTCGACAGCCTGAACCACACTTCAACCACTGAGTCGATCTCGTAACGCGCCTTGATTCCAGGCAAAGTCTGTCCGGGGAAAGCGGCCGTGTCACCTCCCGCCGTGTTGCCGCTTTTCTGCCTTATCAAAAAGTAGACCAATTACTGATCCTGATTGGGTATAATCCGCCACAATATATGGATTCCTGTCTGTCAGCCTCGTGGCGGGCGGACATTGTTTTGCGGAGACACCCGTGCAAATCGCTTTACTTTGTGATCAACCTGAACGTCACGCCGAGCTGGCTGAACTGGCTGCCCGTTGGGGGCTGGAGCATCACGCTCAGGCGCAGTTTGCGCTGTCTTTGACGCCAGAGCGTCTGGAATTGCTCAAGCAGGATGAACCTAAGCTCGGGGCGGTGTTTGTCGATCTGGCTGGCGGGGCGGCTGCGCACAGGCGCAAGTTTGGTGGCGGGCGAGGTCAGGCTATTGCCAAAGCCGTGGGCTTAAAGAGCGGGGTTACGCCGACTGTACTGGATGCTACGGCAGGGCTGGGTCGTGATGCGTTTGTGCTGGCATCCCTGGGATGCCGGGTTCAGATGGTTGAGCGTCATCCTGTGGTAGCGGCCTTGCTGGAAGATGGCTTGCGCCGCGCTTGTGCCGATGCGGAAATCGGCGGCTGGGTGCGTGAACGGATGAGCCTGCTGCATGCCACCAGCCAGGATGCGCTCACGGATCTGGCGGCTGAACCTGGCTATGTCCTGCCGGATGTGGTGTATCTGGACCCTATGTTTCCCCATAAAAAGAAATCGGCCCTGGTGAAAAAAGAAATGCGCGTGTTCCAGAGCCTGGTCGGTGCCGATATGGATGCTGATCAGCTGTTGGCGCCTGCGCTGACGCTGGCGAACAAACGTGTGGTGGTCAAGCGTCCGGACTATGCGCCCTGGCTGGATGATCAAGCGCCGTCCACCGTGATCACTACCAAGAAGAACCGCTTTGATGTCTATGTCAAAGCGGCAATGAAGTAGCTGCTGACGGCAGCGAGCTGTTGCAGGTTGGAGAAAGCCGACATGACCCGGTCATTGTGTAAGTACCGTCGTTCAGAGATCAGCGAGAAGATTGCCTCGATTGCTGAGCTGGTGAACGCGCCCCAGTATTTTTGTCGTAGCTGTGCCAGAGTCGCCAATGGCAAATCCTCGCTGTGCAAACCGGGACGTTTACCCGTGCAGGGCAAGCGGGCGCCAGCGATCATCCCGTCGGTCACTGTCGCGTCCGTGATGGCCCCGCAGCCAGTTTCAGAACAGGATCCGGCCTTGCCGCCTGTGGGTGAGCGATTGGAAAGCGGTGCCCTGGTGGGGCTGCCGGTGGGATTGCTGAGCGTGTCGGTGAAGAAGCTGGATAAGAAGCTGCGCAAGCTGGCCAAAAAGAAACGTAAGCGCCTCAAGAAAACCGACAAATACCTGAAGAAGGCGGAAAAGTACCGGAAAAAAGCCGAGAAGATACAGCGACAGTTCGACAAGCTGATCTATCAAGCCAGTGCCTGATCATCAGCGGCCCGATAAAAGAAGCCTCCGTTAACGGAGGCTTCTTGGTTTCAGGGGGAATTGAATCAATCAGGATTCTTTAATCAGCACAGCTGTCATCAGGCAAGTGATTACCGCAACAATAATGCCAGAAACAATTAACCAAGGGAGCATAGCCTTACTTCCATCTATAGCGCTAAAAGAGGCCACATTGAATAGTTTTTAATTACTTCCATCAATAGCAAATATATATGATGAAATGGCTATTAACAGATGGATACAAAAGCGAATTAAATCTCGTTAATGCAATGTTAAATAGAACAAAAAAGCGCCTGTTACGGCGCTTTTTTACATTTAGTAACAGGTGTGTCTGTCAGCTCAGATTTTGGCTGGCAGGGCCAGAGTTAATCCTTCTTTGGATAAGCGGGCAGCGGCCGCTTTATCGTTCAGGGCTTCCAGTACCTCGACCAGATAACCGTAATCGGTGACCGTCGGGTGCAGCTCAATGGCCCGCTCCAGGTGGGTGCGGGCTTCTTTGGGCTTACCGTCACGAAGATACAGTTGTCCCAGCGCACTGTGGGTGGCGGCATTGTTACTGTCGTATTTCAGCAAATCCTGAAGAGTCACAATGGCGGGGTGATAATCGGTCAGCTTCAGTGTCGGCATCAGGCTGATCAGACGGGAGTCAATTTTTTTGCGCAGCGCTTCGCGCAGTATAGTGTAGCCTTCGCTGTCGGCGTTGCGGGCGCACATCTCGCGGACGAAGCAGGCAACCAGCTCAGGGTTTTGTTTGGCTTTACGGCTCAGGCTGTTCCAGTGCCCCATCAGACCATCGCTGCCGCTGTGCAGGCTGATCTGTGCCATCAAGCCGCACTCGGCCTGCTCCTCTAATTTATCCAGCTGCTCGCCGCTCAGGCTGCCGTACTTTCTCAGCGGCGCAATGAGGCCCAGCAGGGCTGGCCAGTCTTCCAGCTGTACGTAGCATTGTTTCAGCAGTTCCAGTAACAGCGGATTGCGCGGATGGCTGCTTTTCATCTCCTGCAGTGTGGCGACCGCTTCTTCATATTGATGCTGCTGGCACTGCAGTCTGGCCCGGGTCAGCGCCACCGCCAGGCTGTCGCTGTCCTGTTCGGCGGCCAGACGCAGGTATTCGTCACGCTGATGCAACTGTCCCTGCCCCTGCGCGGCTTCCGCGGCGGCGAGATAGTTCAGCAGCGGGGTGTCGCTGTGATTGGCCGATTTGACGACCAGCTTTTCCGCCTGTTTCCAGTCCCCTTCCAGGACCTTGACCAGGCCGCTGGAAGTCAGCTTACGTGCTTTGCGGGTTTGGCGGCCGGAGAACCAGCCGCGGGTGACGCTGCTCAGGGACAGCAGCCACTTCAGCAGGTGCTCGAGCAGGAAAAACGCCCCGAAAAGCACAATCACCAGTAAGAGCAGGGTGGTCAGGCTCATTTCCAGGGTCTGGTTGGCGGCGGAGATCAGCACATAGCCCTGATTGCCGGCCAGCATGGGGCCGACAACGATGCCGGCGATCAGCGCGGCGACCAGCAGGAGAAGTTTAATCATGCCGGATCCTCCTCAGTCTTGATGGGAGCGATCTGTTGCCGCAGGCGCTGGTTCACCAGATCCGCTAACAGCGAAGGTGATTTCAGTTTGTCCGGGTAGCTGGCTTCAATGTTCTGGCCGGCCATCTCATTGAGGCCTTTAATGAAGCTCTGCGTTTTCACATCATCCGTGTTGTAGAACTGGCTGGCCCAGTCTTTGGCCATGGTCAGCGACTGGGTGTACAGCTCACCCTGTTCGCGATACACAGCCTTAATGGCGGTTTCCAGCTTGGACTTAATGTTTTCCTGCAGGTAGAAATCCTGCTCCGGCGATAAGAGCGGAATGACATTGCCATCGCGTTTGCGGTAAGTCACAAAGTGTTCGCTGAACTGTTTCAGGGAGGTCATCAGGTTGGACTGCCAGTCAGAGACTGACTCGCTGACCGTTTCATTCTGTGGCTGATCCAGCGATTCCGGCACAATGGCGTTGGCCAGCGGCAAACTGGCGACCATCTGCTGCAGGCTGGTCAGGCGGAGTACGATCCCGTCGCGGTCAACCCGGGCCACGGCTTTGAGGCTGGCAATGTCATCGCTCATGGCACTGCGCAGTGCCGTCAGGCTCGGATCATTGAGCTGGGCAAGGCGGTTATCGGCGGTTTCCAGTAAGACGGTGGCACTGGCCACATCGTGTTCCAGCCAGAGTTTGCGGCCCGCCATGCGTGTCAGGTAATCCGCTTCGGCCAGTAGCCAGTCATTCGGGCGGCGGCCTTTGACTTCCGACATTGCCAGCTGCAGGCCTTGAATGTCATTGCTCTGCTGATCCAGCTTGCCTGTGGCGCTGAGTAAGCGCTGCTCAACCTCGCTTCTGACATCCTGGGTGTTTTTCGTCAGCTCGCTTTTCAGGGTCTCGAGCTGAGCTCGCAGCGCAGTGACCTGTGCCAGCTGGTCGCGGTTTTGCTGGTGGCCGTGATAATACAGGCCGGCACCCAACAGGATCACCAGAGCAATGGCGACCCAGCCGGTTTTACTGCCTTTGCCGGATTCGGCGGGGGCAGCAGGCTGGCTGGCGGCAGACGACTTAGGTGGCGTGCCGGCAGTGTGTGGCGTTTCCTTGGCCTTGGAAGAGGCATCAGACTGCTTGTCTGTCTTAGGGGTATCGTTATTGGTTTTCTTCTCAGTCATCCGTTTATCCCGTTGTGCCTGTTGTATTTAGTGTAGCAAGCAGTGTGGCATTGCTGGCACTGCCCACAGTCGTTATATGGCAAAAGCCAATGTCCCTGGCCAGATTGGCGATGCGCTCGCTGGGGACCAGCAAGTGGCAGGCTATCAGCCATGGCTTTGCCTGCGCCGGTACTAACCGGTACAGGTATTCCAGTTGCTGACCACTGGTAACCACCAGTGAGTCCACACCCTGTTGTTGCCACTGCCGGCTCAAAACAGCGCCATTGAGTGCCAGCCAGTGTCGGGTATACGTTTCACAGTAAGCAACGCTGGCCTGACGTGCAGCCAGTGTCTCGAAAATCAGTTCGCGGCCGCCGTTGCCGCGCAAGATCAGCACATTGCGCCCTGCCGGTGTCTTCAGTGCGGGCAGGGTCAGCAGCCCTTCACTGTCTTCCTGTTGCGGCGCATCGACATGCTGGCCGCAGGCGGCTGCCAGTGTGGCGGCAGTTTGCTGACCGACGGCAATATAATGAAGATTGTCCGGCCAGCAAATCTCTTTGTCTGTCAGGTAAGTATGCGCCATTTTTACCGCGTGGGGGCTGACAGCAATAAGACAATCGCCTTTTTTCAGTCTGGCGAGCTGATCACCCAGCGTTAGCAGGCCGGCACCGGGGGCGATCGTCAGCAATGGCTGAACCAGCGCCTTGATGCCTGTTGCGGCCAATGCTTGTGCCAGTGCCTCGCCGTGCGGGGCCGGTCGGGTGATCAGGACGGTCATTCTGCCTCGTCGTACAGTCGGGTCAGTATCGCGCGCGCCCCGCGATCAAGCAGCTCTTCGGCCAGCTGAGTGCCCAGTTTTTCCGCCTCCGCAATCGGTCCGCGAATTTCACCGGCGACAATCTGGCTGCCATCCGGCTCACCTACCAGCGCGCGCAGCCAGATTTGATCGCCCTCCAGTTCAGCATAACTGCCGATAGGCACCTGACAGCCGCCTTCCAGCCGGTTGTTCATCGCCCGCTCACATAAAACGCGGGTGGTGGTGGTGGTGTCACTTAAGGCCTCAAGCAAGCTCCGGATGCGGGTATCGTCCAGACGGCATTCAATGCCGACAGCGCCCTGGCCGACAGCCGGCAGGCTGATTTCAGGGGCGAGCGCGCAACGGATACGGTCGTCCATTTTCAGGCGCTTCAGGCCGGCACAGGCCAGCACGATGGCGTCGTATTCGCCTTCGTCCAATTTCCGCAGGCGGGTCGCCACGTTGCCGCGCAGGGTTTTAATCTGCAGATCCGGGCGGCTGGCCAGCAGCTGGCACTGGCGACGCAGGCTGGAGGTGCCGACGATGGCGCCTTGCGGCAGCGCGTCCAGATCGGCGTAGTGATTGGACACGAACGCATCGCGTGGATCTTCACGCTCACAGATGGTGACCAGTCCCAGACCTTCCGGGAATTCGACCGGTACATCTTTCATTGAATGCACGGCAATATCCGCCCGGCCTTCCAGCATTGCCTGCTCCAGCTCTTTGACAAACAAACCCTTACCACCCACTTTGGCCAGCGGGGTATCAAGAATGATATCGCCTTTGGTAACCATAGGGACCAGTTCGACAATAATGCCTGGGTGGGCCTGCTCCAGTGCGGCCTTGACATATTCCGCCTGCCATAGGGCGAGCGGGCTTTTTCGGGTTGCGATCCGGATTGGCATCTCAGTCATAGCTTGGGGGTCCATCTAATTGCTCTAAATATACTAATCGTACCACTCCGGTACGGGTAAGGTAATGTAGATGTTGTTGCCGGTGCGGTGAAGCGCATTTGTCCGGTTCTGTGATATCGCTTATGGGAGATAAGTCACATTACTGAGTGTGATCTGGCTTCCAAAGTCTAAGGTGCTGGCGATTTCGAGTCATTGTACTATTTTGTGGTGATACTCAATGGAATTGAGCATAACGGAGCAGGCTTCCGCTTGATAGACCGTACAGACTTTACGGAATGCCTGAAAAGTGTTAGATTGATCACGTTTTTGCTCACGAATGGCTCACAGAGTCCCCTAACGATGACAAGATTCGGGCCGCTCTGGATGCTGGTAGCTCTTGGAAGAGTAATTTGCAAAATTATATTAATACCTTAATTGGCAGGTTGGATAAGCATAACCACCGTCGGGTTGAACGTGCGCGTCTGGCCATGAGCGCACAATCTGAGCAGGTGTTCAGTGTGCTGCCTGTGCTGTTGCATGTTAACCATCCCGCATTGCCTGGCTACCAGGATGCCGAAGTACCGCAAGGTATTGCGTCATTTGTTCCGACGTCACGTCAGTCGACGCTGATCCGTGAGCATTTTGCTTTCGATCTTCCCGCTTCTTTTTTCATGACTCGCCCGATGGTGACATTCTGGGTTTATACGCGATGGGCAGCACCTCGTCGCTGGGCCAGAGCCTGACCAGTGATCTGGATATCTGGGTCTGTATCCGCACCCGTATGCCTGTCGATGAGCGTGAGGCGCTGCTGACCAAATGCAAAGCCGTGTCCGGCTGGGCACAGACGCAGGGTGTGGAAGCCAACTTTTTCCTGATCGACGATAACCGTTTCCGCCACAACCGTTCGGAAGCCCTGAGCGGTGATAACTGTGGTTCCAGTCAGCATTTGCTGTTGCTGGACGAGTTTTACCGCTCGGCCGTGCTTCTGGCAGGACAGCGCTTCCTGTGGTATCTGGTACCGCCGGAAATGGAAGAGTGTTACGACGATTACGTTGCTTATCTGGCGGCGAATGGCTATATCAACCGCGATGAGTGGATTGACTTTGGCGGCCTGTGCCGCATTCCGGCCGAAGAATATTTCGGCTCCAGCCTGTGGCATCTGTACAAAAGTATCGACTCTCCCTACAAATCGGTACTGAAAGCCATTTTGCTGGAAGCTTACTCCTGCGAGTACCCCCACACGCAACTCTTGAGCGTGGACGGCAAGCGGCGCTTTTTCTCCGAGCAGTCGTCGCACTACGCGATGGATGCCTACTACCTGATGCTGGAAAAAGTGACCCGCTATCTGGAGCGGATAAACGATCACCGTCGTCTGGATCTGGTGCGTCGCTGTTTCTATCTGAAAACCCACGAGAAACTAACGCGTGAGCCTGGGATTGGCTCAGTGGCCTGGCGCCGTGAGGTACTGGTGGAGCTGACCACTGAGTGGCAATGGTCACACGAGGTTATTCAGGAGCTGGATAACCGCCGTAACTGGAAGGTGGAGCAGGTCAAGCGCGCTCATAACGAACTGCTTGATGCCCTGATGCTCAGTTACCGTAATCTGATCCTGTTCGCGCGCCGCAACGACATTACCTCGTCGATCAGCCCGGAAGATATCAGCATTCTGGCCCGTAAGCTGTATGCGGCCTTTGAGGTACTGCCCGGCAAAGTGACCCTGCTTAATCCGCAGGTGTCGCCTGACTTGCACGAAGGGGATCTGACCTTTATCCAGGTGCCTGCCGGACGGACCAATACCGCGGGCTGGTACCTGTACAAGCAGCCGCTGGATCCGTATGCCATTCTGGGCCAGCCGTCGTTAGAGCATAACCGCTACCTGAGCAAACTGGTGGCCTGGGCGTATTTCAACGGCCTGCTGACCGAAACGACCAATTTGCACACTGTGGTGCGCGATTCGGCGATGGATATCGACAAGCTGTACCAGATGGTGAGCGATATCCGCAATACCTTTTCGATCCGCCGTCCCAAGCCGGGCTTGAAGGCCTTGTCCAGCCCGTGTGAAATCCGCCAGTTAGGGATTTTCATCAATCTGGAGCAGGATCCGACGGAAGAAATGAAAAGCCGGGCGGTGAAGTTTGATTTCAAAAACACCGATATTTTCAGCTTTGGCCCGGAGCAGACCTGTCTGGTCGGCAGCGTGGATCTGGTTTACCGCAACTCATGGAATGAAGTGCGCACCCTGAACTTCAAGGGTGAAAACGCCATGATGGATGCGCTGAAAACTATTTTGAGCAAGATGCATCAGGATGCGATTTCGCCTGAATCGGTCGATGTATTTTGCTACAGCAAGCATATGCGCGGGATGATCCGCAACCTGGTTTATCAGCTGGTGGCCGAGTGCATTGAGATGCGCCTGATGCCGGTGGAGCAGCAGGAGAAGCAGCGCCGTTTCAAAGCGATCCGCATTGGCAGCCAGACCCATGGCCTGTTCTTTGAGCGTCGCGGGGTCTCGGTGCAGAAGCTGGAAAACTCGGTCGATTTTTATCGCTGTATTTCCAGTAACAAGCTGCTGGGCAGTGCCAGTGTGGTGATGGGGAAAACCGATGAGCCGCATCCGCCGTCCATTGTCGATGCGTACGCCAGTGAAGGTCTGATCCAGTTCTTCTTTGAAGACTGTGAAAACCACGGTTTCAATATTTACATTCTCGATGAAACCAACCGGATTGAAGTCTATCGCCAGTGCAGCGGCAACATGGATGAAATGGTCCATGGCGTGAACCGTTTTTATACCTCGGCGCAGGACAGATTCAGTTACAGCTCGAATTTCATCAATTTTAACCTGCCTCAGTTCTACCATATCGTGTATGGCGAGGAAGGCGAGTGCCAGGTGTTACCTTACAAGAGCGGCTATCAGGCTGAGCGTCGGCTGGCAGCCGATAACCAGGCCAGTGCGGATGAAGCCGGCAAAAGCGGCCAGATGAGTCTGTCTTAAGGCCGCGTTATCCCGGGAAACAGATTGCGGCGCCGCAGAGGGTTTTCTCTGCGGCGCCGTTGTTTTTACCAGTCGACACTTTCTTCTGCGTGTACCGAGCACTCACGCTTAATCAGGGCAATCAGCTCTTCGCCGCTGCGGGTGCAAAGCCAGATCCCATCATTATATTTGAAATGATACCCGCCTGATTTGGACGCTACCCAGATTTCATGCAGCGGCTCCTGGCGGTTGATGACGATCTGGCTGCGGTTTTCAAACTCCAGTGTCAGCACGTTGCCCGTCGTCTCATATTCGATGTCAGCGCCGGACTGATCGATGCCTTCCTCGATATGCATCAGTACCTGATCAGCCAGTTTATGAAATTCAGTATCGTTCATCCTGTAAGTCCTATTGCTTTTCCTAGTGTGGGTGCGATTATAGAGGGCATTGCAATCATTATCACTGGCTTTAAAAATGCGTACAGGTTTAATCGCAACATTTATTCTGACAGTACTGACATTGGCAGGCTGCGGCCAGAGCGGTCCGCTGTATATGCCAGCCGATGACACCGAACAGGCAGAGCAAACCGAATAACCGCGGCCATAACAGGGAAGAGACCACATTGGATTATTTTAATTATCAGCAAGACGGCCAGCTATACGCTGAAGATATCGCAGTAACTGACCTGGCTGAACGTTTTGGCACGCCGCTCTATGTTTACTCCCGTGCAACACTGGAACGCCACTGGCGTGCGTTTGACAGTGCGGTGGCCGATCATCCGCATCTGATCTGTTACGCGGTGAAAGCGAACTCCAACCTCGGGGTACTGAATGTCCTGGCCCGACTGGGTTCAGGGTTTGATATTGTGTCTGTCGGCGAGCTGGAGCGGGTGATTGCCGCCGGCGGTGATGCCGGCAAAGTTGTCTTCTCCGGTGTCGGTAAAACTGCCGCAGAAATGCGCCGGGCGCTTGAACTGAACATCAAGTGTTTTAATGTTGAATCTGAGCCTGAGCTGGAGCGCCTGAATCAGGTGGCCGCGGAGATGGGCAAAGTGGCGTCTGTGTCACTGCGCATCAACCCGGATGTGGATGCCAAGACGCATCCGTATATTTCCACCGGCCTGCGCGACAACAAGTTCGGTATTGCCTTTGACCGTGCCCCGGAAGTGTATCGTCTGGCGCACAGCCTGCCGAATCTGAATGTGATTGGCATGGACTGTCATATCGGTTCACAGCTGACAGAGCTGACGCCCTTCATTGATGCTACCGATCGCCTGCTGGCCCTGATTGATACCCTGAAAGCCGAAGGCATTGTGATCCGCCATCTGGATGTCGGCGGCGGTCTGGGTGTGACCTACAACGATGAGCAGCCGCCGCTACCTTCAGATTACGCGAAAGCCCTGCTGGAGCGACTGGAAAATCATATGGATCTGGAGCTGATTTTTGAGCCGGGTCGTGCGATTGCCGCCAATGCCGGTGTGCTGGTGACCCGTGTTGAGTATCTCAAGCATACCGAGCACAAAAACTTCGCCATCGTCGATGCTGCCATGAATGATCTGATCCGTCCGACCCTGTATCACGCCTGGCAGGCGATCGTGCCGGTCGTCCCGCGTGACGGCGAGCCGCTGGAATACGATTTTGTCGGCCCGATTTGTGAAACCGGCGACTACATCGGGAAAGAGCGCCTGCTGAAACTGGAGCAGGGTGACCTGGTCGCCGTGCGTTCTGCTGGTGCCTACGGGTTTGTGATGTCCTCCAACTACAACACCCGGCCACGTGTGGCGGAAATCATGGTGGATGGCGATCAGGCTCACGTGGTGCGCGAACGTGAAACACTGAGTCAGTTGTGGCAGTCTGAGCGCCTGCTGCCTTAACCCATAGCGAGAGAACGCCGATGCAGTTTCAATTTTCTAAGATGCATGGTCTGGGCAATGATTTCATGGTCGTCGACTGTGTGACCCAGAACATCTTCTTCTCCCCGGACGCCATCAGGCGTCTGGCGGATCGGCATCGCGGGGTAGGTTTTGATCAGCTTCTGGTCGTAGAGCCGCCTTATGATCCCGAGACGGATTTTCACTACCGCATTTTTAATGCCGATGGCAGCGAAGTGTCGCAGTGCGGTAACGGGGCCCGGTGTTTTGCCCGCTTTGTCTCCATGAAAGGGCTGACCAATAAGTACCGTATCGCGGTCAGTACCAAATCAGGCAAGATGGTGCTGCAGCTGGAGAACGACAATCAGGTGACGGTCAACATGGGCGTGCCTGAGTTCACACCGGAAAAAATTCCGTTTAAGGCCAAACAGGAAGAAAAAACTTACATACTGCGCGCGGAAGATAACACTGTTTTCTGTGGTGCCGCCAGCATGGGCAACCCGCATTGTGTAACCGTCGTGGATGATGTGGATACGGCGGATGTCGAGACACTTGGTCCGTTGCTGGAAAGCCATGAACGCTTTCCCGAGCGGGTCAATGTCGGCTTCATGCAGGTGGTGTCGCGCGCTGCCGTCCGCCTGCGGGTCTACGAACGCGGCGCCGGCGAAACGCAGGCGTGCGGCAGCGGCGCGTGTGCCGCTGTGGCGATTGGTCAGCGCCAGGGGTTGCTGGACAGCAATGTGACCGTCAGCCTGCCCGGCGGCGACTTGCATATTCGCTGGGCCGGTGAGGGTCAGCCTCTGTATATGACCGGGCCTGTTGCTCATGTGTTCGACGGCCAGATCACGCTCTGAAGTGTGGCAAATGGCAAGTTGCCGATGGGGCTGTCTGGCCCCATTGAGCCTAACCAAATCTGCAAGTGATGACTGAGATAACCCAACTGAACCAACGCCCGGCGGATGATGAGGATACCGTGCTCAATCCGCAGGCGATTGCGGCCTTTTTAACTGCCAATCCTGACTTTTTTATCCAGCAGCCCGAGTTGCTGGAGCAGCTCCGGCTGCCTCATGCCGAGCGCGGTTCGGTCTCGCTGGTCGAACGCCAGATGGAGCGGCTGCGTCATAAAGTGGCGGAACTGGAAAAGCACATCGACGGCATGATGTCTGTTGCGGCCAGTAACAGTGCGTTATTTACAGCGTTCGCCCGTGCCCAGCAGCAATTGTTTCAGACCCACAATATTTACCAGGCGCTGAGTGTGCTGACTGCACTGGCAACGGAACTGGAGCTGCGGGTCAGCGTGCGCCTGTTTGACAGCATGGATGCCGAGCTGTCGCTGAGCCGGCAGGCGTTTGAGGGGTTTCGGCGCGCCCGGCTTAACCCGCAGGATGTCTATCTTGGCCGGCTGCGCAGTGCTGAAAGCGAAATGCTGTTTGAACAGCCCCCTCAGCTGGGATCATTCATCGTGCTCAAGCTGGGTGAATCGGAACGGCCGGACGGTGTTTTGTGTTTTGCCAGCCGGGATGGCGGCCATTTTCAGCCCGGGATGGACACCCTGTTCGTGACACAGCTCGCTGATGTGCTGGGACGTCTGATCCGGCACTGGGAATACAGCCGCGAGGTGATTGAATGAATTTGCCGGCCAGTCTGACCCGCTCGCTTGACCGCTTTTACGAGTACCTGCGCAGTGAGCGGGAGCTGAGTCTGCATACCCAGCAGAACTACAAGCGCCAGCTGACTACAGTGGCAGAGCAACTGCTCGAACTGGGGGTCTCCGACTGGCACACCTTAGATGCGGCCTGGGTCCGTCAGGTGGCAAGCAAAGGGATGCGGGACGGCCTCAAGGCCAGCAGTCTGGCCATGCGCTTATCCGCGCTGCGCAGTTTTCTGGATTATCTGGTTCATCAGGGAGAGCTGAAGGCCAATCCGGCCAAAGGGGTGTCGGCCCCGCGCAAGTCCCGGCCGCTGCCGAAAAACCTGGATGTCGATGAGATGGATCAGCTGCTCAGTGTTGACGAGAGTGATCCCTTGTCGGTCCGGGATCGGGCCATGATGGAACTCATGTATGGCGCGGGCCTGCGCTTGTCGGAGCTGGTTGGGCTGAACGTGAAAGATATCAGCCTGAGTAAGGGCGATCTGCGGGTGATCGGTAAAGGTGACAAAGAGCGTATTGTTCCCTTTGCCGGTCTGGCCCGCGAATGGGTGGGGATCTGGCTGAAAATGCGCGGACAACTGGCCGCTCCCGGTGAGCCGGCATTGTTTGTGTCCAAGCTGGGTCAGCGTATCTCCAACCGGAATGTGCAGAAACGCATGGCGGAATGGGGCCAGAAGCAAGCGGTGTCCAGCCACATTAATCCGCATAAGCTGCGCCACAGCTTTGCCACCCACATGCTGGAGTCGAGCGGCGATCTGCGCGCGGTGCAGGAGCTGCTGGGCCACGCCAATCTCAGTACTACACAAATCTACACCCATTTAGACTTTCAGCATTTAGCCAAGGTGTACGATCAGGCACACCCGCGTGCCAAAAAAACAAATAAGGAGCCGGTGCCATGCAGTTTTACCGCAGTTTTCGTTCTCCCAAAGCACTGACCTTTGATCTGGACGATACCCTGTACGATAACCATCCGGTGATTCTGCGCGCTGAGCAGGCGATGTATGACTGGCTGGCCGCCGCGCATCCGGCTGCCCATGCCCTGAGCCCGGCCGACTGGCAGCGGCTCAAATACCAGTTGGCGAAGGACAATCCGATGCTGCGCCATGACGTGACCGAATGGCGCCGGGTCATGCTGCGCACCGGACTGATTCAGCTGGGCTATTCACAGCGCCAGGCTTCTGACGCCACGGAAGAAGGGTTGCACATAGTGCTCAGGGTCAGAAATCAGGTCGATGTGCCTGAGCTCACCCATACTGTGCTGAGCGAGCTGGCCACGCGGGTGCCGCTGCTGGCGATTACCAACGGCAATGTGGATGCGGATACAATCGGTCTGGGCCAGTATTTCTCCCGGGTACTGGTGGCCGGGCGTGACGGCTTGTCCAAACCTGAACCGGATTTGTTTCTCCAGGCTCAGGCATTGTTGGGGCTGTCTGCGGCGGATATTCTTCATGTTGGCGATCACCTGATCAGCGACGTGGGCGGCGCCCGTCGCAGCGGTTTTCAGGCCTGCTGGTTCAATGATCAGTCACGTCAGATGCATCAGGAGTCCAGGGCGAGCTGGCTGCCGGATGTCGAAATCCACACGCTGGATCAGCTGTTGTCGCTGGTGTGAGCCTATTCCAGTAAGCGGCTGGGCCGTCGTGCCTGGCCGGACAGATGATCCAGTGACATCAGCCCCGCTCCCCAGAACACATTCACCAGCAGCATCATGCCCCACAGCTGGTGGTCAAAATACCCTTTCTCCCACAGCAGCGGATAAGACACCACGGCGAGGATGTTGAAGACAAACAGCAGCAGCGCCATTGGCCGGGTCAGCAAGCCCAGCACCAGAAAAACCGGCACGATCAGCTCTGTCGCCGTCCCGAGATAGGCGGCGATCCGCCAGGGCAGCAGGGGAACCTGATATTCATATTCGAACAGATACAGGGTGCTGTCCCAGCTCTGGTATTTGATCATGCCCGAGTTGAAAAAAATCCAGGCGACCCATAAACGTGTGAATAACAGCAGTAATGGTGTCAGCGGTGCCAGCAGACGGCTGAACCGGGTATCAATATCTTTAATTAGGTAGAGCATGTCAGCCTCCTGATCTTCAGTGCAGCGCTGAGGTGGCGTGGGCACGGAAGTGCTGAATATTTTGATTACATATCATCAGCATAGTGGATATCGGAAAAAACCTGTGCCGCAATCAGTGTCCCCAGCACGGCCAGCATCTCCTGGCTGGCTTGTCCCAGTGGCTGATGTTGCCGCGCCAGCTGTACCAGTGTGGTTCCCGCCTGCGTGGTCGCAATCACGGCGGGTCCGGGCAGCACGATGGCAGATTCCCTCGTCTCAATGTTCAACCCATCCAGTTGATCATCGCGTATGGCCTGCCACAGCGAGGCAACCGCATAGTCGCTGTCCAGTAACCAGCAGGCAGGCTGAGGGAGCAATCTGGCCTCAGCCAGACGCTGCGCTGTCAGCCCCTGCAGTTTTTCCAGCGGAAACGACGGCAGGGCTGCATCGTTCATAGACGCCCGGTCGACCAGCCACTCTAAGGCCGCCAGATCGGCGAGATACGGCACAGCTGTAACCAGTGATGGCTGAGCACAAATCGTCTGATCAAAACCGGCGCCATAATGACTGACATCGCCCTGTTCCAACGGCGAGGTCAGAATATGCTGGCGGGCCAGCGCCGAAAAACACGCGTCACCCACCACGGCTTTGACGGCCGGATAGGTGGCTTCCAGCACTTCGCTCAGGCTGATGACAAAGTTGTTGCGGTAGATTTGCAGCCGTTGTTCGGCGCTGAAATGGTGATCGGTGATCAGGCCGGTGACATCGCTGGGCCGGTATTGTAAGGCCTGGGCAAAATTCGTCTGCAGGGTGGCCAGATCAGGCGCGTCGTTGTTCATGCTCGCCTCCGCCAGGGGGATTTCACGCAAAATCTGCCGGGCCTTGTCGGCTTCACCCAGCAGCACGGCCAGCGGGGGAATGTCGAGATCCCATTCAATCAGGGTCGGCACTGAACCGTGGGTGTGAACCCAGTCCCGGTACAGTTGCCAGACGGGATCACTGACCGGGCGGCTGTGGGTATCAATCCAGATCTCACCTTCATCGAGTTGTTTGACCGTAAAGCCCGCCAGGTGGATTTCTTTGATGGCGTCCGGATCCAGCGCGGCCAGATAGGTGGCACAGTCAAAACCGTGATTGAAACTGCTGACGTAAATGTTATTGAGATCCAGCAGCAGGCCGCAGCCGGTACGCTGCTGAACCAGAGCCAGAAAATCCCACTCGGTGTAAGTGGCATGGCTGAAACTCAGGTAGCTGGACGGATTTTCAAGCAGTAACTGGCGTCCCAGCGCCTCCTGCACCTGATGGATTTTAGCGCAGACCACATTCAGCGCTTGTTCCGTGTAGGGGATCGGCAGCAGGTCGTTGAAATACTGGCCGTTGATCGAGCTCCAGCTTAAATGGTCGGACACAGCGATGGGTGCAATGTCGTCGATCAGGCGTTTGAGCTGAGCCAGGTGACGGACATCCAGCGGATCAGCCGATCCCAGCGACAGGCCGATCCCGTGGCAGCTGATCGGGGTACGTTCAGCGATGCGGTTCAGGCTGTGGCGCGCCGGGCTGTCGGGGTGGAAATAGTTTTCGCTGTGAATTTCCAGCCAGCCCACTTCAGGCTGGTTCATCTCGGCAAACAGACTCAGGTGGGGTGCACGCAGGCCAACCCCCACCTGTTCAAAGGCATGATCGCATCGCATGCGTTAATTGCCTTCTGTGCTGCCGCCTGCCAGACGATCACACAGACCTTTGGGGACCATGATAAAGGCGTCTTTCTGAGCATCGGTTTTGGCCGTGCCGGCACAGGAGCCGGTTTTGGTGGCGCAGTCATTTTTACCGGCTTTGGCAACGCCGTAGCATTTTTCTTTGGCCTCGGCGGCGGTCGCAGGTGCAGAGAGAGTACCGGCCAGAATTAACAGACCGGAGACGGCGGAGGCTAAGGCTAAGTGGCTCTTGTTCATCATCTTTCCTCTTTCAGTAAACAGTGAGATGTTGCGGTGAACGAACGTCCTTCCTGCGGTATCTGGCAACCACTAGTGGCGCATGTGCAGAGCTGACCTTCTTATAAAGACTAGAAAGGCAGGCGGGCGGATAAATTTCAGCCAGGGTGGATTTTTTTCATGAAAATCGGTGGCAGCTTTGGGTTTGCGCGGGTGAAGCAAGCCGCAGACGACGACAGGGCAGGCATTCTCTGTCTGAGCTGTTATAATCACCGCCAGTGTATAAATAACCAGTAGAAAGGCGATGGACGTTTCACTCTTGTTAGATGGTCTGAATGACAAACAGCGCGAAGCGGTGGCGGCACCGCTGGGGAATCACTTGGTACTGGCTGGCGCCGGCAGTGGTAAAACACGGGTGCTGGTGCACCGGATTGCCTGGCTGCTGCGGGTTGAAGAAGCCTCGCCTTTCTCACTGATGTCGGTGACTTTTACCAACAAAGCTGCGGCAGAGATGCGCGGTCGCATCAATGCGCTGATGCAGGGCAACTGCGCCGGGATGTGGAACGGTACCTTTCACGGCCTGAGCCACCGCATGCTGCGCGCCCATTATCTTGATGCGAAATTGCCGGAAGATTTCAATATCATCGATTCAGATGATCAGATGCGCTTGCTGCGCCGTCTGATCAAAGCCCAGAATCTGGATGAAAAGCAGTGGCCGGCCCGTCAGGCGGCCTGGTATATCAATGGCAAGAAAGATGAGGGGCTGCGCCCGTCCCATGTCGAAACCTTTAACGACCCGGTTGAACAGACCTGGCTGCGGCTCTATACCGCGTATCAGGAAGCCTGTGATCGTGCTGGTCTGGTCGATTTTGCCGAATTGCTGCTGCGCGCCTTCGAGCTGCTCAAATATAACAAGCATATCCGCGAGCATTATCAGGCCCGCTTCAAGCACATACTGGTGGACGAGTTTCAGGATACCAACAACATCCAGTTTGCCTGGCTGCGCCTGATGGCCGGTCCGGATTGTCATGTGATGATCGTCGGGGACGATGACCAGTCGATCTATGGCTGGCGTGGCGCCAAGGTCGAGAATATCCAGCGCTTTCTGCGCGAGTTTTCCAATACTTCGAGTATTTTCCTGGAGCAGAACTACCGTTCAACCGGCAATATTCTTCAGGCTGCCAATGCCCTGATTGCCCATAACAATGAGCGGATGGGCAAGAACCTGTGGACCGACGGCAGCGAAGGGGAAAAAATTTCTGTTTACTCGGCCTTTAACGAGCTGGACGAAGCCCGGTTTGTGGTGGGGAAGATCAAAAGCTGGCAGGACAGTGGCGGCGCGCTCAATGACACGGCCATGCTGTACCGCAGCAATGCCCAGTCGCGGGTGCTGGAAGAAGCCTTAATTCAGGCGGGGATGCCGTACCGGATTTACGGTGGCATGCGTTTCTTCGAGCGGCAGGAAATCAAAGATGCGCTGTCGTACCTGCGTTTGATCTCGAACCGCAATGATGACGCCTCGTTTGAGCGGGTAGTGAATACCCCGACCCGGGGCTTGGGTGAGCGCACTTTAGATACCATCCGTATGGCCGCCCGCGATCGCGGTATGACCATGTGGCAGGCCAGTGTCGAGTTGCTGGACGAAAAAGTGCTGGCCGGCCGGGCCGCCAATTCACTGCACCGGTTTGTCGAGCTGGTCAATGCGCTGGAAGATGATACCCGCGATCTGCCGCTGTATCAGCAGACCGATGAAGTCATTCGCGCGTCCGGGTTACGGGCTATGTACGAGCAGGAAAAAGGCGAAAAAGCCCAGGCCAGGATCGAAAACCTGGAAGAGCTGGTGACCGCCACCCGGCAGTTTGAAGTGCCGGAAGAAGCACAGGAAATGAGTCCGCTGGCGGCCTTTTTGTCGCATGCTGCGCTGGAAGCCGGCGAAGGGCAGGCCGATGAATTTGATGATGCTGTGCAGCTGATGACCTTGCACAGTGCCAAAGGGCTGGAATTTCCCGTGGTCTTTATGGTGGGCGTCGAAGAAGGCATGTTCCCGAGCTTTCGCACCTCCGAAGAGCATGGCCGCCTCGAAGAAGAGCGTCGTCTGTGCTACGTGGGGATGACGCGGGCGATGGAAAAACTCTACATCACCCATGCCGAAATGCGGCGTTTGTACGGCAAAGACAATTTCCATAAAGTATCGCGCTTTGTCCGGGAAATCCCGGAAGAGTTTATCGAAGAAGTGCGGATGAAAGCGCAGGTGTCGCGTCCGTCCACCGGGGGCCGCTTCAGCCAGAGCCAGGTCAACGATAACTTTAATCAGACCGGTTTTAATCTGGGTCAGCGGGTGCAGCATCCCAAATTCGGCGAGGGGACCATCATCAACTTTGAAGGCAGCGGTACCCAGAGCCGGGTGCAGGTGGCCTTCAACGGGGAAGGCATCAAGTGGCTGGTGACTCAGTACGCTAAGCTGGAAGCGATGTAAATTCTCATTGATAGCTTCAAAAGAAACGCGCCGTTCTCCTCAGGAGGGCGGCGCGTTTTTGATCCTGCCTTACAGGATAGGGGCGCTTACTGAGCGACCACTTTCCCTTCCCGGCGCGGGTCGGCGGCCCCATTGAGCTGACCGCGGAACAGGCCGATCGCCTGAACACCTGAGTTGAGCGGCTTGATCTGAACCTCAAAGCCCAGCTTTTCCAGCTCCGGTGCCCAGTGCTCAGCACTGGTGCCCTGCTCGAGTTCGAACGGGCCGAAGCGATTGTTCATGTTGGGCAGATCGATCGCCTGCTGCAGGCTCAATCCCCAGTCGAGGTGAGCGATCAGGGTTTTGGCGACATAGCCGATGATCTGGCTGCCGCCCGGTGAACCGATGGCCACGACCGGCTGGTTGTCTTTCAGCACGATGGTCGGCGCCATAGACGAGCGTGGACGTTTGCCGGGTTCGACCCGGTTGGCAATCGGGATGCCATGGTCGTGGGTGCTGAATGAAAAGTCGGTCAGTTCATTGTTGAGCAGGAAACCGCGCACCATCAGACGGGAACCAAACCCGTTCTCAATCGTGGTGGTCATCGACAATACGTTCCTGTCTTTATCGACAATCACCAGATGGCTGGTGGAGGGCAGCTCCAGCGCATTATCCTGACCGTAATTCACAGCATGTGACCAGGGCGGCAGGCCTGCGCTGACTTCTGGCAACGCCTGGCTGCTTTTCAGCAGGCCGGCCCGCTGGCTGAGGTAATCTTTGTCTAACAGTCCCTCGGTCGGCATCGGGACATAATCACTGTCTGCCATATAGCGGCCGCGGTCAGCAAAGGCCAGACGGGATGCATCGCCAATCAAATGCCAGCTCAGTGCTTTTTGCGGTCCCAGCTCTTTCATCGGGAAGTGACTCAGCATCCCCAGGATCTGACCCAGCGTCAGCGCCCCGGAACTGGGTGGACCCATACCGCACACGTCATACTGGCGATACGGCGCGCAGACCGCCGGACGTTCTTTGACCTGATAGGTGGCCAGATCCATGGTGTTGAGCACCCCGGGATTCCCTTCGGCGTTGCGCACGGTTTTGACGATGTCTTTGGCAATCTCACCGTGATAAAACGCGCTGGCGCCGCGTTCAGCAATTTGCTGCAGGGTATCGGAATAAGCGGGGTTCTTGAGTGTATCGCCGGCTTTCAGCGCCTGCCCGTTGGGGAAGAAGTACGCTTTGGTGGTCGGCCAGCGCTGCAGGCGTTCGCTGTCTTCCTGCACTAATTGCGCCAGTCGCGGGCTGATGGTAAAGCCGTCACGGGCCAAGGTAATGGCGGGTTCAAACAGATCTTTCCAGGCCAATTTGCCCAAACGCTGGTGGGTATGCCACATCAGTTTGACTGTGCCTGGGGTGCCGACAGAGCGGCCACCGACCACAGCATCGTAGAAAGCTAAAGGCTTGCCGTTTTCATCCTGGAACAGCTGCGGCGTGACTTCGGCCGGGGCCGTTTCACGGCCGTCGAAGGTGGTCAGGGCTTCTTTTTGACTGTCCCAGTAGACCAGAAATGCGCCCCCTCCCAGACCGGAGGATTGCGGTTCGGTCAGCCCCAGCACCAGCTGCGCGGCAATCATGGCATCAATGGCATTGCCGCCTTTGGCCAGCATCGCGGCCCCGGCATCACTGGCATACGGGTTGGCGGTGGCGATCATCCACGCTTTACCTGTGACCTGCGCGTTACGCTGAAAGCCCGTGGCCCCTTCCGGGGCGATGAGATCGGTGGCTTGTTCACTGTAGGCAGAGGCGGAGAGCAAGGCGCAGGTCAGAGCCAGCGCAAGGGACGTCCTTTTCATGGCTTATCCTTCTGAAAATGGTTTGGAATCAGTCAATAAGAGTAGGTGTTTTTAACACAGATTGCCCACGGGTGTGAGCAATCTGTGTGTGACATGGCAAGCGGGCGGGCAGCGTCAGGCGATTTGGGCTTTCTTGCGGCTCTGGCGGTGACCCTTGATGCCATCGTAGCTGAACAGCACCAGCGCAACCCAGATGCAGGCAAATGTCAGGCTCTTGTCGGCACTGAATTGCTCACCGTACACGGCGACGGCCAGCAGAAACATCAGGCTGGGGCCGATGTACTGGAAAAAGCCCAAGGTCGACAGTTTGAGCTTGGTGGCCGCGCCGGTAAAGCACAGCAAGGGCAGTGTGGTGACGATCCCTGCCGCCATCAGCAGCAGGTTGGTGTCCAGGCTGTTCAGCGTCCAGTCCGAGGTCGGGCTGCTGGCGAACAGCAACACATAGCCCAGCGCCAGTGGCAGCAGGATGCTGGTTTCCATGAACAGGCCGGTCTGGGCATCCAGATTGACCTTTTTGCGCAGCAGGCCGTAGACACCAAAACTGGCCGCCAGCACCAGGGCGACCCAGGGCAGGGAGCCGAAATGGATTAACTGTACCAGCACGCCGCCGGCGGCCAGTGCAACCGCCAGCCATTGCAGCGGACGCAGCCGCTCGCCCAGAAACACCATGCCCAGCAGCACATTGAGCAGCGGATTGATGAAATAGCCCAGGCTGGCATCCAGCATATAGTTGCTGTTCACTGCCCAGATAAAGATCAGCCAGTTGGCCCCGATGATGACCGAGCTGGCCAGCAGCATCAGCAGGACTCTGGGCTGTTTGAGGACCTGACGGACTTTGCCCCAGCCCTTGCCAAGAAAGATTAATCCCGCCAGAAAAAGGAAAGACCAGAGAATGCGGTGGCTGAGGATTTCCAGAGGACTGACGCTTTGCAGCATCTTAAAATAAATCGGTGCAATGCCCCACATGGTGTAGGCGGCAATAGCCAGTATGACCCCGCGTTGGGTCGTTTTTGCTTGCTCGTCCATGCTATTCCAGTACGTTATGGTCAATATTGAGAGGAAGGTATGGGCATTTTGCTAGATATGCCCGAACGGGCAGTATAATGCCAGCCAGAACTAATTGACCAGCGACTTCTTTTGCTGGTCCGGTTACCGTGAGGCTGGCGCTCCCATCCGGGATCTGAATGGTATAGAATAGCCGGCTGTGTTCATCAAGAGTGAAGTCATGTCCGCCTCAACCCCTGATCTCAGCCGTGCCGTTCCATCCGCCAACAGCGAGCAGATTCTGCAGCAGGTGTTTGGCTACCAGTCTTTCCGGCCCGGCCAGCAGGCAGTGATCGAGGCTGTGGCGTCCGGCCGTGATTGCCTGGTGATCTTACCGACCGGGGGCGGCAAGTCGCTCTGTTATCAGATCCCGGCCCTGATGCGCGAAGGGCTGACGCTGGTGATCTCCCCGCTGATTTCACTGATGAAAGATCAGGTTGACCAGCTGCAGGCCAATGGCGTGGCAGCCGGGTGCCTCAATTCGACCATGTCCGCGGAGGCGATACAGTCGACCTGGCAGGGGATGGCAGACGGCACGCTCAAGCTGGTGTACGTGTCGCCGGAACGGGTGGTGAGCCGCGATTTTATTGACCGGCTCAGTGGCTTGCCGGTCAGCCTGCTGGCCGTGGATGAAGCGCACTGCATTTCCCAGTGGGGGCATGATTTTCGGCCTGAGTATGCGTCCCTGGGCATGCTCAAGCAGCACTTCCCCGCCATGCCTGTGATTGCCCTCACCGCCACAGCCGACGATACCACCCGGCAGGACATCATGAACCGGCTGGCACTGGATGCGCCTTTTACCCATCTGGGCAGTTTTGACCGTCCCAATATTCGCTATACCCTGCAGGAAAAGTACAAGCCGATGGCGCAACTGGTGCGCTTTTTAGCCAGCGTTCGCGGCCAGAGCGGCATTATTTACTGTAACAGCCGCAAGAAAGTGGAACAGGTGGCCGAGAAGCTCACCGAGCAGGGGATACGCGCGGCGGCTTATCATGCCGGGCTGGACCACGACGAGCGGATCCGGGTGCAGGAAGGGTTCCAGCGCGATGACATTCAGGTGGTCGCCGCCACGGTCGCCTTCGGGATGGGGATCAACAAACCCAATGTCCGTTTCGTGGTCCATTTTGATATTCCGCGCAATATCGAATCCTATTATCAGGAAACCGGCCGTGCCGGGCGAGATGGTCTGCCCGCCGAAGCCGTGATGTTTTATGACCCGGCCGATCTGGCCTGGCTGCGCCGCTGTCTGGATGAAAAAGAGGAAGGCCCGCAAAAGCAGGTTGAAAGTCACAAGCTCAATGCCATGGGGGCGTTTGCCGAGGCACAGACCTGTCGCCGCCAGGTGCTGCTGCATTATTTTGGCGAGCACAGTGAGCACGCCTGCGGTAACTGCGATATCTGTATTGATCCGCCGCAGCATTTTGAGGCACTGGAAATGGCGCAGAAGGCGCTGTCCTGTGTCTACCGGGTGAATCAGCGCTTTGGAGTCCACCATGTGGTTGATGTCCTGCGCGGCCTGCAAAATGCCAAAGTCCGGGAGCAGGGGCATGACAAGCTCAGTACCTACGGTATTGGCCGCGAGCACAGCCATGAATTCTGGGTCAGTATTGTGCGCCAGCTGATCCACCGCGGCTTCCTGACTCAGAACATCGTCAACAGCTCCACCCTGCAGCTGACCGAAAAGGCGCGCGCAGTGCTGCGCGGAGAGAGCAGCCTGCAGCTGGCGGTGCCGCGGATTGACAGCAGCACGCGTGGCAACAACCGTCAGGATAACCGGCTCAAACGCCAGTACGACAAGAAACTGTTTTCCAAACTGCGGATGGTACGGAAAGCGATTGCCGACGACGAATCGCTGCCGCCCTATGTGGTCTTCAATGATGCCAGCCTGATGGAAATGGCCGAGCGTTTACCGACCTCTGAAGGTGAATTGCTGGCCGTCAACGGTGTCGGTCAGCGGAAGCTGGAAAAATACGGCAAGGTGTTTTTATCGGTGATCGAAGAGCATTTGCTGGCTGCCGCTGAGTATTAACCGGGCCGAAGGCAAAAAAATACCGGACAATCCTGGATTATCCGGCAGAGAGTGTAGCAGATACAAAATCGAGATTTTGTGTACTACAAAACAGCTTGCGTATTGGGGTGAGAATGCAATTCATCACCACAGTGTTACCCGGCTAGGCCTCCTGGCCGTCAAGGCAACCGGGCGATAAGACCACGAATCCCCGCCCATTGCTATGCCTTGCTTATGCTTTGATACGTTAATACACACTTACTTACACCATCACTGCCCGGCAGCGCCGGAGACTGGAATGACACCCAATGATTAATCCGACTGACATCCGTTTTGGCGTTCGCGAGTTCGACCTGGCACAGGGTTGTTTGCATTTGCTGACCCCGGATTTTGACTACGACAGCTTTGCCGATGTCGCGCAGGCACTGGTTAATGTACTGGGGGCGAGTGTGGTAGAAAAAGAGGCCAATGCCGATTTACATATCTGGCTGATCGATTTTGAAGGTTGCCGGATGATGCTGAAAGGCGAGCATTACAGTACGGCGATGTGGCTGGAATTACTCAGCCGGGATGACAGTGACACCCTGGCCTTTCTGGCAAGCTGGCTCGAAAAGTTGACTCGGTAATCAAATTTTAACTGCAAACGTTTGCCATCCCCTGTGGTGTCTTGGCAGTCGGATTGGTTACTGTATAATCAGCGCCTTTGGTAACAGCACTGGACATAAAATGTGCTGTTGATGTGTTTGGGTTCCCTCGCCCCCATTTGACAAAAAGGTCTGTTGATGACGACTTCTCCTTTCTCGCCCGCCCAGCAGCGCCAGGCTCTGTGGATTCTGGTCTTGTTCCACCTGGTGATCATTGCCTCCAGCAACTATCTGGTTCAGATCCCCTTTACCCTGTTTGGTGTCCATACCACCTGGGGCGCTTTTACCTTCCCGTTTATTTTTCTGGCCACCGATCTGACGGTCCGGATTTACGGGGCCAGCATGGCGCGTCAGATCATTACCCGGGTGATGCTGCCGGCCCTGGCGGTATCTTATCTCCTCTCTGTGGTTTTCTATCAGGGCGCTTTTCAGGGGCTCGCGCCGCTGGGTGAGTTGAATCTCTTTGTGGCCCGGATCGCGATTGCCAGCTTTATGGCCTATCTGCTGGGACAGATCCTGGATGTGTCTGTGTTTAACCGCCTGCGCCAGTGCAAGCAATGGTGGATAGCGCCCACTTGCTCGACGGTATTCGGTAATGCGATTGATACCATTGCTTTCTTCGCCATCGCCTTTTACCAGAGCCCGGATGCCTTTATGGCCGAGCACTGGGTGGAAATTGCCCTGGTGGATTATGGCGTCAAATTGATCATCAGCCTGGGCCTGTTTGTGCCTATGTACGGCGTACTGCTCAATTATCTGGTGAAACGGCTGACCGGTCTGCGACCTCAGCTTGAGCCCTCGCAGGGGCTGTCATAAACTCAAAGCCGGCAAGCGCCGGCTTTTTTGTGGGCCGCAACTGAGTGTGGGAGCTGTGATGAACATACGAGAAGCCAGTCTGGCTGAGGCAGCCAGCGTGCTGGCCAGAATTAAAGAATTCGATCACCCTGAGACAGAGCACAGCCTGGCCACCCGGGTGCGCGGGCGTTGCCCTTTGATTCTGGTGGCGGAAATCGAGGGTGAACTGGTGGGGGTGAAAATTGGCTATAGCCTGTCGGAAACCTGTTATTACAGCTGGCTTGGCGGCGTGGTGGCAGAAGTGCGTCACAACGGGGTGGCTCAGGCGCTGATGAACACTCAGGAAGCCTGGGTCAAAGCGCAGGGCTATCTGGAGCTGAGAGTCAAATCCCGTAATCGTTACCCTTCGATGCTGAGACTGTTACTGAGAAACGGCTACCAGATAGAGCATATGGAGAAGAAAGACGGCATCCAGGATTACCGCCTGCATTTCGTGAAAAGCTGGGATCAAGAAAGTAAATAAAAACTATTCGCAAATAATGCTTGATCAATAAATGAGAATGGTTATTATTAACTTGCTTTCAGCGAGAAACGAACAGCAAGGCGTTTCTGGTCTGATGGCACGACATTGCTCACATTGCTTCCAGTGTACTTTAGCGAAGGCAGATATTGAGTGTAGGGCTGAATATGCTGTCGACTTTTGCTTAGCGGTGCTTGTTTTCAAGCACCGCTTTTTCTTTTTCTCTGTCAGAAGACGGGTAAGACAAGTCATAAGCTGGCGAAGGCCTTGAATTTATTGATGAATGAAAATTATTATCAATTAACGCTTGCAAAGGTAATGAGAATGGTTATTATTAACTCGCACTCAGCGGGAAGTAAGCAGTAATAGTTTCCGTATGAAGGCACGACATTGCTCACATTGCTTCCAGTAATACAGCTTGGTCAGGTTTTTGGTGTAGGGCTAAAGACAATGACTACTTCTGCTGAGCGGCGCTTGTATCAAGCGCCGCTTTTTCTTTTTCAGGCCATTTTGACCAGTTGCTGCACCAGCTTGTTGATCCCGCTGGCCGCTTCTGAGATTGAGCCTGCCAGCATGTAAGCCGGCGTGCTTAACAGACAGCGCTCCTGATCCAGCACAAACTCATCGACAGGGCAGTCAATATGATCGCCGCCCATGGCGCGAAATGCACTGGCCACCTCTTTCTCATCGCCTATGGTGCCTTTTGCGCCCTTGCCATAAATCTGGGGATCAATACCGGGGCAATGCACAGATAAGCCGCCGGTTTCTGCGCCCGGGCAAATTCCTGGCAGGCACGCTTGACTTCCGGGTGGATCTGGCAGGATGCACCTTTGATGGCGAAGTCTGACAGGTTTTTGGCTGCACCGAAGCCGCCCGGCAGCAGCAGGGCATCGAAGTCTCGTGCGCTGAGTTCCGCCACATCCTGGATCTGGCCCCGGGCAATGCGCGAGGCTTCGATCAGCACATTGCGGGTTTCATCCATCGGCTCGCCGGTCATATGGTTAATCACATGGTGTTGATCCACGTTCGGGGCGAAACAGTGCCAGCTGGCACCGGCCTGCTCGATGGCGTACAGTGCCAGCACAGCTTCATGGATCTCGCTGCCGTCAAAGACACCGGAACCGCTTAATATCACTGCAACCTTTTTCATCTTGGCCTCCTTTTTGTTCAACCTTGGGGAATTTGGCATCGCTTTGACCGATTACACCGCCATCTGATAACTTTTTCCACACTTGATGATCTTTACAGGATCAAGGGTTACTTTTGGTTATATATTTTAAGTTAATGATTTTTATGTAATTTAAATCGTGTTTCTCAAGTTATTCAAAAAAAGATCATCAGGCTTATTCCAAAAACTCACAAACTTATCCACAGGCGGAGTGATCCAGGAAGGGAAAAACTTCTGTTAACACTCGGCACATCTCATGGCATCCTAAGACCCTGATCCTTTTATCTTCCAGATACAGACAATCCATTATGGCAACTATTCCAGAAAATCCACTGATCCTGATCGATGGTTCCTCGTATCTTTATCGTGCCTATCATGCTTCACCCAATTTCACTAACTCAGATGGTGAACCAACCGGGGCTGTGTATGGCGTGGTAAATATGTTGCGTAGCATGCTGCGTCAATTTGCGACGGAACACATTGCCGTTGTCTTTGATGCCAAAGGCAAGACCTTCCGCGATGAGCTCTATCCCGAGTATAAAGCGCATCGCCCGCCGATGCCGGATGATTTGCGTGCCCAGATAGAACCTTTACACGCCATCATCAAAGCCATGGGCCTGCCGCTGATTTGCGAACCCGGGGTCGAGGCTGATGATGTCATCGGCACGCTGGCTCGTCAGGCTTCCCAGGCCGGGATGCCTGTGCTGATCAGTACCGGCGATAAAGACATGGCGCAGCTGGTGGATGAGAACGTTACCCTGATCAACACCATGACGGGTGTGGTGATGGATCCGGACGGAGTCCGGGAAAAGTTTGGTATCGGTCCGGAACTGATCATTGATTATCTGGCCCTGATGGGAGACAAGGTCGACAACATTCCCGGTGTGCCTGGTGTGGGTGACAAGACAGCCACCGCCTTGCTGACCGGGATTGGCGGCCTGAAAGATCTGTATGACAACCTGGATGCGATTGCAGCGCTGGGTTTTCGTGGCTCGAAAACCATGGCCAAAAAACTGGAAGAGAACCGCGAAGCGGCAATGATGTCCTATGAGCTGGCCACCATCAAGCTGGATGTTGCGCTTGAGTTCAGTCCGCAGGAGCTGCAAAAAGGCACCCCGGATATTGATGAGCTGACCCGACTGTTCGGCAAACTGCAATTTCGTCGCTGGCTGGCAGAAATGCTCGACGGCAGTGATGGCCGCATAGTCGCGGATGGCGCCGCCACCATTGCGACCCAAGACAGTGAGCCGACGCAATCGTCGGCCCCGGCCCCGGTGATTGACCGCAGCGGCTATGAAGTGGTGCTGGACGAAGCCCGTTTCACTGAGTGGCTGGAGATACTCAAACAATCGGATGTCTTTGCCTTTGATACCGAAACGGACAACCTCGATTACATGGTCGCTAATCTGGTCGGCTTGTCATTTGCGGCTGAAGAAGGCAAAGCGGCTTATGTGCCTGTGGCCCATGATTATCTGGATGCGCCGTCGCAGCTGGACCGCGACTGGGTGATCGCCCAGCTGAAACCTTTGCTGGAAGATCCGGCGCAGGCCAAAGTGGGCCAGAACCTCAAATATGATGCCAGCGTGCTGGCGCGCTATGGGGTGACCATGCAGGGCATACGCTTCGATACCATGCTGGAGTCGTATGTGTACAACAGTGTGGTGGGCCGCCATGATATGGACAGCCTGTCGCTGCGTTATCTGGAACACAAAACCATCAGTTTCGAAGACATTGCCGGCAAAGGGAAGAAACAGCTGACCTTCAACCAGATCGATCTGGAACAGGCCGGCCCTTATGCCGCAGAAGATGCGGATATCACCCTGCGGCTGCATCACCTGCTGATCGGCAAGCTCAATGCGGATCCCAAACTGAAAAGCGTGCTGGATGAGATCGAAATGCCGCTGGTGCCTGTGCTGTCTCGCATGGAGCGCACGGGTGTGCTGCTCGATGCCAGTTTGCTGACTGCACAGTCGCAGGAAATTGCGGTGCGGTTAGATGAGATCCAGGCCAAAGCTTACGACGTGGCCGGTGAGGAGTTTAATCTCAGCTCGCCCAAACAGCTGCAGGCGATCCTGTTTGAGAAAATGGGTTTGCCTGTGGTCAAGAAAACCCCTTCCGGTACTCCATCGACCAATGAAGAAGTGTTGCAGGAGCTGGCATTGGATTATCCGCTGCCGAAGCTGCTGCTGGAGCACCGCGGACTGGCGAAACTCAAATCGACTTATACCGACAAGCTGCCGCGTATGATTAACCCGGAGACCAAACGGGTACATACGTCATACCATCAAGCGGTCGCGGCAACGGGGCGTCTGTCGTCGACCGATCCGAACCTGCAGAACATTCCGATTCGCAACGAACAAGGGCGTCGGATCCGCCAGGCCTTTATCGCACCGCCAGGCTACAAGATTCTGGCGGTCGACTACTCTCAGATTGAGCTGAGGATCATGGCCCATCTGTCCGGTGACAAAGCGCTGCTTGATGCCTTCCGCCACGGCAAAGATATTCACGCCGCGACCGCGGCCGAGATCCTCGGTCTGCCGATCGAAGACGTCACCAGCGAACAGCGCCGTCGTGCCAAAGCCATTAACTTTGGTTTGATATACGGCATGAGTGCCTTTGGTCTGGCAAAACAGCTGGGGATGGGCCGGAACGAGGCGCAGCAATACATGAATGTGTATTTTGAGCGCTACCCGGGCGTACTGGAATATATGGAAAGCACCCGTACCCAGGCCAGCGAGCAAGGGTATGTAGAAACCCTGTTTGGCCGTCGTCTTTATCTGCCGGATATCAAATCGCGTAACGCCATTCGCCGCAAAGCGGCGGAGCGGGCGGCGATCAATGCCCCGATGCAGGGCACGGCGGCGGATATCATCAAACGTGCCATGGTGGCTGTCGATCACTGGATCCAGACACAAGACAGCGACCGTGTCCGTCTGCTGATGCAGGTACACGATGAACTGGTGTTTGAAGTGAAAGAATCAGAGCTGGAAAGTGTGGCGAAGTCGGTTTGCGAGCTGATGGAAGCCGCTGCCGAGCTGGATGTGCCACTTATCGCGGATGCAGGCAGTGGTGACAACTGGGACCAGGCGCATTAATTCCTCTCAGCGTGCACTGGTAAACATGTAATAAAGTCGTCAAAAACCGGCCCGCAGGCCGGTTTTTTTCAACCTGAATCAGGGTTTATCAAATTTTTGTATAATTTAATTACGTCTTGTATGAAAAAAACTACGGAAAGGGCTTTTTTCTCTGCACACTTGATATACAGTTAGCGGCGTAGGGTACAGAGGTAAGATGTTCTATCTTTCAGACCTTTTGTTTCACGTTATTGGATTTGGCTTTTTTTAGCCGCCCTGGTCATTTGGCCAGGGCGTTTTTATTTGTCGCCAGCCAAGTGATTACCCGCCTTCATCCCCCGACTGTTGCTCACCATCTTTGGTATAAATTCTCCCTTTGCTGACAATATTTGCTGACACTCTGTGCATCTTGGCCAGGAATCGCAGCGAATCTGACGCGTCAGCCCGGCGTTCCCTATATTGCGGATGACCCGGGCGAAGCCTTGAGGAATAAAAATTAGAGTAATTACTTTAATAATATTCATGAGGCGTTTATAATGCAGCCTGCTTCTTGTTCATATTTGTCGGGCTGAGCGAAGACATTGCCAGCCGACTGATCCATGATCCGGCCACCCGTCTTTTGGGTGGCTTTTTTTTTGTCATTTTGCCATGTTTCTGTAATAAAGTTCCAAAATGAAGAGGCGAGATTCACCCAAACTGACTTAATTTGCAGAATGAAACAATTGAGCGGGCTTTTGGGCTGAGTCGGGCAAAAGTGAATGTTATACCGGAGGGGAGCTATGGAAAATCAGGAATCAGAGGGGAAAAAATGTCCAGATTTCGTATAAAAAACTTGCGTTGGCTGGTTAAATCATTAATCCTTTCTGAACAAATATAAAAACCTCCTATTTCTCTCCCGTTGCCCCATCGTTCCGGTGGGGACATTTTTATCTGGCGTTCGTCAACGGTCTGATTGGCACGAAAGTGAGAAAAACGGCGGGTTGATGCCTGATCGGGCGATCAGGCATACTGACTGAGCTTATTCTGCGTCCGGCGCCATACCGTCCTGTTCAGGATTCTCTGCTTCCAGCAACGCCTGCTGACGGGCCAGTTCCGGGGCAAACCAGATATCGAGTTTGCGGCGGACTTGATCAACCCCGATGCCTTTGAGGGCAGAAAAATTCTCGACTTCCACATCGCCACCAAAGGCCAGCGCGGCTTCGCGAATTTTCAGCAGCTGGGCTTTACGGGCACCGCTTTTGAGTTTGTCGGCTTTGGTCAGCAGCACCAGTACCGGCAGTTGGCTTTCCACCGCCCAGTAAATCATTTGCTGGTCGAGATCTTTCATCGGGTGGCGGATATCCATGAGTACCACCAGTCCCTGCAGACATTCGCGTTTTTGCAGGTATTCACCCAGTGCGGCCTGCCACTTCTTCTTCATCTCAAGCGGTACCTGAGCATAGCCGTAGCCTGGCAGGTCAATCAGGTTACAGCCGGTTCTGACTTCAAACATGTTGATCAACTGGGTGCGACCTGGGGTTTTTGAGGTCCGTGCCAGACTTTTCTGATCAGTCAGACGATTTAAAGCACTTGATTTACCGGCATTCGATCGGCCAGCAAATGCAATCTCAACGCCTTTATCCAAAGGAAGGTGGCGGATGTCCGGAGCACTGGTAATAAAATGGGTTTGTCTGTAGTTGAGAGGGGAATTCACTGTTAACTCCGTCAAGTCTTCTGGTCGTCGACTAATTACTTTTATGCGAAAGTGTGTAAAATGTACCACTAACCCTGCTTGGTTAGTGGTGCATTGTATACCATGTTGCTAAGCAATACTTGTGGTACTGGAAGCTCAATAATTATAAACGGAATGTCATGAAGAAATTAGCATTGATATTTACACTTCTTGCCAGTTGCACAAGCTGGGCCCAGGGAGATGTTGAAGCTGGAAAAGCAAAAGCAGCGACATGTGCAGCATGCCATGGCGCTGATGGAAAAGGTATCACAGGACAATACCCCAACCTTGCGGGTCAGCACCCACGTTATCTGGAGAAGCAGCTGAAGGAATTCAAGCTGGCGATGACGACTGGTGGTGAACAAGGGCGTAATGATCCTGTGATGGGCGGCATGGCGATGCCATTGTCTGAACAAGACATGGCGGATCTGGCGGCTTACTTCAGTTCCCTGCCTGCGATTGAAGGCACCACAACCGAGAGTTCGATCGAAATCGGTCAGCAGCTCTACCGTGTGGGTGATGCCGACCGTGGCATTGCGGCCTGTACGGCGTGTCACGGTCCGCGGGGTAATGGCACCAGCCTGTCTGGTTTCCCGGATATTTCCGGGCAGCCTGCGGAATACATCAAGAAACAGTTGACCATGTTCCGCGAAGGCCAGCGTAGCAACGACATGAACGCGATGATGCGTTCAGTCGCAGCGAAACTGAGTGATAAGGAAATCGACGCCTTGTCACAGTACGTTGGTGGTCTTCACTGATCATACACTCAGTATCGCAAGCTTCGCAGTGTAATAAAGGCAGCTCAGGCTGCCTTTTTTACTGGCTGGGATTCACCGCGCTGTCCGTTTCTCAATCGTCGCAGGTCTGCTATCATACGCGGCTTGATTTTGACCGCGCCGGAAAGCCTGGCTCAAGGAGATGCTGATGACGGTTTGTACCTTATGCGACAGCGCAGCCATTCAGGTTTATCATCAAGACAATCGGCGGGCCTATTTTCAATGTCGGGCCTGCAGTCTGGTGTTTGCGGATCCGGCCTCGCATTTGACACCTGAGCAGGAAAAAGCGGTCTACGATCAGCATGAAAACCATGTTGAAGATGAAGGGTATCGTCGTTTCCTCAGCCGGCTGGCCGCACCGCTGAGCGCGCGTTTGCCGCCAGGGCCGCTGGATGGCCTGGATTTCGGCTGCGGCCCTGGACCTGCTCTGGCAAGCATGTTTCGTGAGCAGGGACATCAGGTCGCTGTGTATGATCCGTATTTTGCCCCGGATACAGGTGCACTGGCCTCTCAGTATGACTTTGTCACCTGTACCGAGGCGATTGAACATTTTTATACCCCGGCCCGTGAATGGCAGTTGCTGCTGTCATTGGTCAAGCCGGGCGGCTGGCTGGGATTGATGACGAAGCTGGCAACCGATGCCGAGGCGTTCAGCCGCTGGCATTACAAGAATGATCCCACCCACGTCAGCTTTTTCAGCCAAGAGACGTTCCGTTTTCTGGCACAACGAGATGGTCTGGCGGTGGAATTTATTGGAAACGATGTAATTATGCTGAGGAAAAATCAGTCATGACCCGTAAGAAAAGAGGCCGTAAACCTGGCTCTGAAGGCCCGGCGCAGTTTGTAGAAAAGAGTGTCAGCCAGCAAGATCTGGATGGCCGTGCCCGTCAGAAAGCCCGTAAGCGTAAAGGCTTGAAAGCAGGCAGCCGTCATTCAGATGCGGATGCTCAGAATGCGCACCGTCAGGGACAGGCGAAAGATCCTCGCCACGGCAGCAAAAAGCCGGTGCCACTGATTGTCGAGCCGAAGCCAACCAAGCAGGCGCGTCGCATGAGTGCCGAGCAGGAACTGGCCATGCTGGAGAATGATCCGCAGCTGATGGCGTTGTTGGACCGTCTCGATGCCGGTGAAAAACTGGGTGCCGGCCTGCAGAAGCAGGTTGACCAGAAACTGGATCGTATTGAGCAGTTAATGAAACAGCTGGGTCTGTACGACGACGATCAGGATGATGCTGAGGATCAAATCGCCGCCGGGGATGCCCGCAGCGAAGAAGATCTGCTCGATGACTTTGAAAATACCCGTTGGGACGATTTCGATAAGGAGTAAGCCTTGCAGGATCTGAAACTCTGGTTGTTTGTGGCAGGAAGCCTGATTGTTGTGGCCCTGGCGGCCTATGCCGGCTATCTGCTCTATCAGCTGTACATACAGAAGCAACGCCATAAGGCATTTATCGCCCGCGCGGAGCTGCAACAGAGCGAGGCGATTGCGCAGCGCAATCGCAATATTCTGGAAAGTGTCTACATCATTGCCGAAGCCGGACGGCAGGAGCAGTGTGACATGTCGGAAATTGCGATTCGTCTGTACAAGCTGATGACAGTGTTGCAGGCCGAGCGCAGCGTCAACTTTTCCGCTCAGTATCCGGCTTTGTTCGAGCTGTATAAAGTGGTTGAAGAGATGCCGCGTGGCGATGAACGCAAAGCCCTGGCCAAGCAGGAGCGGATGAAGGACGATCTGCGGCGCATGAAAGCCGAATCACGGCTGTTTGATGCGATACAGTCGGAACTGACTCAGATCCTGGCGCAAAAAGGCCTGACTCAGAGCCTGCGAGTGAAACGATAAACCCAGTGGCTTGCCACTGGGTTTTTTGTTGGTGGCAGCAAAAATCGGATCGGTTTTTGTTATCGATCAATCATCGGGCGGCGGCCTCATGCTAGCTTGGCGGATTGACTTGGTAGAGCGCCAGCGAGGTAACGCCGCGATGACAGAGCAAGCCATGATTTGGGATCAGGCACTGATCGAAAAATATAATTATTCAGGCCCCCGTTATACCTCCTATCCGACGGCACTGGAATTTCAGCCCGATTTTACCGCGGTGGATTTTACCGCCGCCTGTCAGCGCTATCCCGATCGCCGTTTATCGCTCTATATCCACATTCCGTTCTGCCACACCCTCTGTTATTACTGTGGCTGTAATAAGGTCATAACCCGGCATGCACACAAGGCCGACATCTATCTGGCGGCCCTGGACATTGAAATTCGTCAGCGTGCGGCACTGATGCGTGGCCGGGCTGTCAGTCAGCTGCATCTGGGCGGCGGGACGCCCACCTTTCTGACCAAGTCGCAAATCACCCGGCTGATGACCCAGCTGCGCGCCTCCTTCACTTTGTTACCGGATGCGGAAATCAGTATCGAAGTTGACCCGCGCCGGATGGCGCTGGATGTGCTGGATCATCTGCGCGAAGAAGGCTTTAACCGCCTGAGTATCGGCGTGCAGGATTTCGATAAAGAAGTTCAGCAACTGGTCAACCGCGAACAGGACAGCGATTTTATTGAAGCTTTGGTCCATCGTGCCCGGGAATTGGGTTTCCGCTCGACCAATCTGGATCTGATCTACGGCTTACCGAAGCAGAACAATGCCCGTTTCGTCAACACGCTGGAGCAGGTGCTGGCGATGAAACCGGGGCGCTTGTCTGTGTTTAACTATGCCCACATGCCGTCATTGTTTGCTGCCCAGCGAAAAATTAAAGATGCCGATTTACCGACTCCGTCTGAAAAGCTGGCAATGCTGCACAGCACGATTGAGACCCTGACCGGGGCCGGCTATCAGTTTATCGGCATGGACCATTTTGCCCTGCCGGAAGACGAACTGGCGGTTGCCCAGCGCCAAGGCAAGTTGCACCGCAATTTTCAGGGGTATACCACCCAGGGCGATTGCGATCTGCTGGGGCTCGGGGTGTCCGCCATTTCGATGATCGGCGACAGTTATGCTCAGAACCAGAAAGATCTCAAGGCTTACTATGCCGACATTGAATCGCAGCAGCATGCGTTGTGGAAAGGGGTGAACCTGACCGCGGATGATCTGCTGCGACGGGAAGTGATTAAAACTCTGATTTGCCAGTTTGAGTTGTCGATAACGGAAATTGAGCAGCGGTATGGCATCGGGTTTACCGACTATTTTTCCGAAGACCTGTCATTGCTGCAGACCTTTATTGATGACGATCTGGTGCGTGTCACCGATGAGCGGATTGAGGTGGCAGCCAAAGGCCGATTGCTGATCCGCAATATCTGCATGTGCTTTGATGTCTATCTGCGTCAGCGTGCCCGTCAGCAGCAATTCTCGCGGGTGATCTGACCTTGGCGCGGATCGCGCTCAGCAAAGAAAAACGCCCCGCTGGCGATCACCAGCGGGGCGTTTTTGTTGCGCGGACGATAGCGGAATTAACGCTGGGCCGCCATCTCACGCAGGACGTTCTTCTCGCTGTCAGACAGGAAAGCCAGCTCCAGGCCATTGATTTGTGCCTGTCGGATTTGCGCCGGAGTCAGACCCGCCTGCGGGGCAGCGATCTCGTATTCGTAAGGCAGCTCAATGCCTTCCACCGCCGGGTCATCGGTATTCAGGCAGGCCAGAATGCCGTGATCGAGAAACTGCTTGATCGGGTGACCGGCCAGGCTGGCCACTGTGCTGGTCTGGATATTTGAGGTCAGGCAGGATTCAATCCCGATCTTGTGCTCAGCCAGATAATCCATCAGACGTGCGTCTTCCACCGCTTTGACGCCGTGGCCGATACGCACCGCGCCCAGCTCCTGAATCGCTTGCCACATGCTTTCCGGGCCTGCGGCTTCACCGGCATGCACTGTGACCTGCAGACCGGCATCGCGAACCTGCTTGAAGTGGCCGACAAACTGGTCGCCAGGCTGGCCCAGTTCATCGCCGGCCAGATCAACGGCAACAAGGTGGTCTTTCTGGCTCAGCAGGGCGTCCAGTTCCTGCTGGCAGGCCTGGGTGCCGAAAGTCCGGCTCATGATACCGATCAGGTTGGCTTTGATGCCGAAGTCACGGCAACCGGCACGCACACCGTCCACAACGGCTTCGACCACCCCGGCAACGGGTAACTGGTGCTTCATTGCCATGTAATAGGGTGAAAAGCGCAGCTCAGCATAGTCAATCTGGGCGTTCAGGGCGTCTTCGACATTCTCGTAGGCGACACGGCGGCAGGCCTCCAGATCACCCAGTACTGCGACGCCCCAGTCCAGCTTGGACAGGAAAGCGACCAGACTGGGCTCAGCCTCAACGATCTGAACGTGCGGACGCAGCGACTCCAGGTCGTTGGCAGGCAATGCCATGCCAAACTGCTGGCCCAGCTCAAGAATGGTCTGAATACGGATGTTGCCGTCCAGGTGACGGTGCAAATCGGTCAGTGGCAGGTGTTTGCTAATCATGATCATGGTATCCCGGAAAAACTGTAGCCTCAGTATAAGCAAAGATATCAAGACAATCATTACACTCAGGGCGAGGATCCGGCCCGATCATCAAGATCGGGCTGATGTTTACTTCCGCTGTTGAAAAAAACACCAATCCTGCAGGCCCGCAGTGGGCAGAAGATCAGTCACTGGCCATGTTCAGCTCTTTGAGTTTGCGGGTCAGGGTATTGCGTCCCCAGCCGAGCAGCTTGGCGGCTTCCTGCTTGTGGCCATGGGTAAATTCCAGAGCGGTATCGAGCAGAATGCGTTCAAATTCCGGCATGGCTTCGCCCAGCAGATTCTGGTTGCCCTGCTGCAATGCCTGGCGGGCCCAGTGCTGCAGCGATTGTTGCCAGTGCGGTTCGCTGCCGTCGCCTTTCGGCTGGCTGTCGACTGCGGTCAGTTCCGGCGGCAGATCCGACGGCAGGATTTCGTTACCGCTGGCCATCACGGTCAGCCAGCGACAGGTATTTTCCAGCTGGCGGACATTACCCGGCCAGGCCAGGCTGGTGAGCAGGGTTTCTGTGTCCGGGTGCAGAGACTTAATCTCCACCCCCAGTTCATCGGAGGCCCGCTTTAAGAAGTGACGGGTCAGCTGGGGAATATCCTGCCGGCGATCTTTCAGGGCAGGCAGATGGACCCGGATGACATTCAGGCGGTGGAACAGGTCTTCCCGGAAATCCCCTTTGGCTACCAGGCGTTCCAGATTCTGATGGGTCGCCGCGATGATGCGGACATCGACATTGATGGGAGAATGGCCGCCAACGCGGTAGAACTGACCGTCAGCCAAGACCCGCAGCAGGCGGGTCTGGATATCCAGTGGCATGTCGCCGATTTCATCCAGAAACAGGGTGCCGCCATTGGCCTGTTCAAAACGTCCCTGGCGGATGTTGTTGGCGCCGGTAAACGCGCCTTTTTCATGGCCAAACAGTTCAGATTCAATCAGATCTTTGGGAATGGCCGCCATGTTGAGCGCGATAAATTCGCTCTCCCGTCTCGGGCTGTGGCGGTGCAGCGCCTGGGCCACCAGCTCTTTACCTGTGCCGGATTCGCCATTGATCAGCACAGAAATCGACGAACGGGACAGACGGCCGATGGCGCGAAACACTTCCTGCATCGCCGGTGCTTCGCCGATGATCTCCGGGGCCTGCTTGGTGATTTCTTCCGGCTGCTGCTGGCGCTTTTGCTCCTGGCTGTGAGTGACCGCCCGCTCCACCAGGCTCACGGCCTCGTCAATATCAAAGGGTTTGGGCAGGTATTCAAACGCCCCTTCCTGATAGGCGTTCACGGCCGCATCCAGATCCGAGTGTGCCGTCATGATAATCACCGGCAGGGTGGGGTAATCATGATGCAGGTTGCGCAGCAGTGTCAGGCCATCCGTGCCCGGCATCCGGATATCAGACACCAGCACATCCGGTACGCTGCGCTCCAGTGCTTCTACGACGCTGTCGGCATCGGCGAAGGTTTCGCAGCGCAGTCCGGCTGCATTCAGGGTGCGCTCCAGTACCCAGCGTATGGAGCTGTCATCGTCGACAACCCAGATTAGTCCTTTGCTCATCGCATGCCCTCCGTTGTGTCCTTTGTGTGCATGCCGGGCGTGCCGGCTGCTTTGTTATTCTGTGGTTTGAATCGGTAGATAAATGGAAAATGTTGTCTGTCCCGGCCAGCTCGACACTTCAATTTTGCCGTGGTGCTGGTCGATTAAATTCTGGGCGATGGACAGGCCGAGCCCGTTACCGCCTTCGCGGCCCGTGACCATGGGATAAAACAGGGTGTCCTGGATATCGGCCGGAATGCCGGGCCCGTTGTCTATGATGTCAATCTTGGCCGCGATTCTGTGTCGCTGACCGTGAATCAGTGCCTGGTGCGCGGTGCGTGTCTGCAGGGTGATTAACCCTTCCACCGGCTGCTGGCTCAGCGCCAGGGCGGCATTACTTACAATATTCAGAATGGCTTGCTCCAGCTGTTCCGGATCCATGCTGAAATCCGGCAGGCTGGGGTCATAATCCCGCTGGATGCGCAGCTGTTGCTCTCGGTGATCCAGCGACACCAGCTGGCGCACTTTCTCCAGTACCACATGGATATTGCCGACCGTTCTGATCCCGGGTTTTTGAGGCCCTAACAGGCGGTCGACCAGATTTCGCAGCCGGTCGGCCTGTTCAATGATCATCTGGGTGTACTCGGTATAGCTGGGATCGGGCAGGGCTTTTTCCAGCAATTGCGCGGCCCCGCGCAATCCCCCCAGCGGGTTTTTGATCTCATGGGCCAGCCCGCGGACCAGCTCTTTGGCGGCTTGCTGCTGAGCGTGCTGGCTGATTTCCTGGCTGATACGTCTTTGCTGGTCAATCGGTTTGAGCTCCAGCAGGATCAGCACCTCTTTCTGCCAGCTGACCGGGCTGGCATTGATTTCCAGAGTGTGGTGGCGGCCATCAATCACCAGAGTCACTTCGCCGTCGGTCAGGCCCTGTCCACTTTGTACGGTCGACTGAATCAGGCCCAGATCGAGCGAGCTGTGCTGGAGCAGCTCCGGAAAGCGGCAGCCCAGCAATCGCCGCTGGCTGCAGGACATCAATTGCTCTGCGGCCGGATTGACATAGCGAATTTTCAGCTGCTCATCGAGCAGTATCACTGCAGTGACCAGGTTGTTCAGGATCAATGGCGTAAAAGCGGCAGTCACAGTCTCATCCTTGTGGTTATAGCCAGTGTGCCCGCTTGCGGAGCAAACACCTCTGGTGCATTGCACTATTTTGGTGCATTACAGTGTAGCCCGTCTTTTATCACTTGTGCAGTACAAAGTAAGAGAGTCCAGCCTTTTTAGGCGATGGGTGACAGCAACCGCTTTGAGACTGACTCCTGGCAACGTATACAGACGGTGAACTCTGAAGAACAATGCAATAACCTTGCCGTCTTTTCTGGTCCGTTAACCTCAGTGAGTCAGGAAGGAGTACCGGCAGCGGGAAACGGGATGAGCCGTTTTGGTGAAAGGGATTGCGCCAACCTGGGGCTGTCAGCCGGGGGCTGAGAACCTTTGCCCTGCCTTGGTGAGCCCGATAAAGAAAAGGCCTGCATGCGCAGGCCTTGAACCGTAAATCTCTGGGGCAGACTTATACTGAGTAGTACAGGTCGAATTCCAGTGGGTGAGTTGCCATGTTGATGCGCTCAACATCTTTCGATTTCAGGGCGATGTAAGAATCGATGAAATCGTCAGAGAATACACCACCAGCGGTCAAGAACTCACGGTCCTCATCCAGTGCTTTCAGTGCGATCTCCAGTGACTCGGCCACTTTTGGAATCTCTGCCGCTTCTTCTGCTGGCAGATCATACAGGTCTTTGTCCATCGCTTCGCCCGGGTGGATCTTGTTCTTGATACCGTCAAGACCAGCCATCAGCAAGCAGGCAAATGCCAGGTACGGGTTCGCTGCCGGATCCGGGAAGCGCGCTTCGATACGGCGTGCTTTCGGGCTTGGTACCACTGGGATACGGATAGACGCAGAGCGGTTACGCGCTGAGTACGCCAGCATCACAGGGGCTTCGAATCCAGGAACCAGACGCTTGTACGAGTTGGTTGACGGGTTCGCGAACGCATTGATCGCGCGAGCGTGCTTGATGATACCGCCAATGTAGTACAGTGCCATTTCAGACAGGCCGCCGTATTTGTCGCCTGCAAACAGGTTCTGACCGTCTTTAGCCAGAGACTGGTGCACGTGCATACCGCTGCCGTTATCGCCAACCAGTGGCTTCGGCATGAAAGTCGCTGTTTTGCCGAAAGCATGTGCAACGTTATGAACGACATACTTGTAGATCTGGATTTCATCCGCTTTAGAGGTCAGGGTGTTGAAACGGGTCGCGATTTCGTTCTGACCTGCAGTCGCCACTTCGTGGTGGTGCGCTTCAACAACCAGACCCATTTCTTCCATGATCAGACACATGGCAGAACGGATATCTTGTGATGAGTCAACCGGTGCAACCGGGAAGTAGCCGCCTTTCACGCCCGGACGGTGACCTTTGTTACCGCCTTCGACGGTAGAACCTGTGTTCCAGGCCGCTTCGATGTCGTCAATCTTGAAGAAAGAACCGGACATATCGGTGGCGAACTTCACGTCGTCGAACAGGAAGAATTCAGGCTCAGGACCAACCAGCACTGTGTCTGCGATGCCGGTGCTGCGCATGTATTCTTCTGCGCGCTTAGCAATCGAGCGCGGGTCACGGTCATAGCCTTGCATGGTGGCAGGCTCAAGGATGTCACAGCGAATGTTCAGCGTGGCATCTTCGGTAAATGGGTCCAGCACAGCGGTCGATGCATCTGGCATCATCACCATGTCGGATTCGTTGATTCCTTTCCAGCCAGCGACCGAAGAACCATCAAACATCTTACCGTCTTCGAAGAAGTCTGCGTCAATCTGGTGAGCGGGGATAGAGATGTGTTGCTCTTTACCTTTGGTATCGGTAAAGCGTAGGTCAACAAATTTAACTTCGTTTTCCTGGATCAACGCGAGTACGTTTTCTACTGACATCTTAAGTAACCTCCGGTGTTAGATTTGGGCAACTGGCCGCAAAAAATTTTGGAAAGGAACAAGCATGTGTTCCGATACCAAGAATATTGCGAAATCCATGCCAACTTTTTAAATCCCCAAAATTGCCATATTTACGCCCTGTTATGGCGCTCTGTGCAAAAAATCATGGGCTTCGTTGCACTGATATGGTGAATTTACGCACCATAATGGTGCATTTGGGGTTTATCTCCCTCTTTGTCACTCCGTTTCACCCGAATGCAAAGACATCGGCTATATTTAGCCCACGCTGATCAATTGTCAATCGTCTGCGCGGCGGATTGCGTTCACTTGAGTGCACCAAAAAAAGCCCGTTGCGAAGCTTTGTTTTTAATTGACTGTTTTTCTTGGTTTTTTACGCTTTATTCTTGTGCTTGCTGTCAGTTTCGTTCCGACGTGATGATATAAATCACATATTTGCTGGGTTTTGACGTAAAATCTGGTAGATTATGAGCCGTTTTTTTAATCAGTGGCTGCCTGTTTTTCAGGGGGCCGCAACATCTGAGTGAATGCCAAATCCATGTCTAATCCACAGATCGATAAATTACGTAATATCGCAATCATTGCGCACGTAGACCACGGTAAAACCACCCTGGTTGATAAACTGCTGCAGCAATCAGGTACCTTGGACTCCCGTGGCGGCGTTGAAGAACGCGTGATGGACTCCAACGATATCGAAAAAGAGCGTGGCATTACCATCCTGGCGAAAAACACCGCCATCAACTGGAATGATTACCGCATCAATATCGTGGACACCCCGGGACACGCCGACTTCGGTGGTGAAGTAGAGCGTATTATGTCGATGGTGGATTCTGTACTGCTGATCGTTGACGCGGTAGACGGCCCGATGCCGCAAACCCGTTTCGTAACGCAAAAAGCGTTCGCTCACGGCCTGAAGCCGATTGTTGTGATCAACAAAATCGACCGTCCGGGCGCGCGTCCTGACTGGGTGATGGATCAGGTGTTCGACCTGTTTGACAATCTGGGTGCGTCTGACGATCAGCTGGACTTCCAGGTGGTTTACGCTTCAGCACTGAATGGCTGGGCGACGCGTGAAGAAGGCGAGACTGGCGAGAACATGGAGCCGCTGTTCCAGGCGATCGTGGACAATGTCGCGCCACCAGCGGTCGACATTGACGGCCCGCTGCAGATGCAAATCTCTCAGCTGGACTACAGCTCATATGTTGGTGTGATCGGTGTTGCCCGTGTGACCCGCGGTTCGGTGAAACCAAACCAGCAAGTGACCATTATTGGTGCAGACGGCAAAACCCGCAACGGTAAAGTCGGTACTGTCATGGGCTACCTGGGTCTGGAGCGTCACGACATCGAGCGTGCCACTGCCGGCGACATCATCGCGATCACCGGTCTGGGTGAGCTGAAAATCTCTGACACCATCTGTGATCAGAACGCGGTTGAAGCACTGCCAGCCCTGAGCGTGGATGAGCCGACCGTCACCATGACCTTCCAGGTGAACACCTCACCGTTTGCCGGTAAAGAAGGTAAGTTCGTAACTTCCCGTAACATTCTGGAGCGTCTGCAGAAAGAGCTGGTTCACAACGTCGCACTGCGCGTTGAAGAAACGGAAGACCCGGACAAATTCCGCGTGTCAGGCCGTGGTGAACTTCACCTGTCGATTCTGATCGAAAACATGCGCCGTGAAGGTTTCGAGCTGGCGGTATCGCGTCCTGAAGTGATCATCAAAGAAGAAAACGGCCAGCTGATGGAACCGTTTGAAACTGTGACCATCGATGTGATGGAAGAGCACCAGGGCGGTATCATGGAGAAAATCGGCCTGCGTAAAGGTGAGCTGAAAGACATGGCACCAGACGGTAAAGGCCGTGTGCGTATGGACTTCGTGATGCCTTCTCGTGGCCTGATCGGTTTCCAGACTGAGTTCATGACCCTGACTTCAGGTTCTGGTCTGATTTACCACACGTTTGACCATTACGGCCCGCACAAAGGTGGTGAGATCGGCCAGCGCGTTAACGGTGTGCTGATTGCAAACGCCGCGGGTAAAGCGCTGACCAACGCCCTGTTCAACCTGCAGGAGCGTGGTCGTCTGTTTATTGGTCACGGTGTCGAAGTATATGAAGGCATGGTGATCGGTATTCACAGCCGTGACAACGACCTGACGGTCAACGCCCTGAAAGGCAAGCAGCTGACCAACGTCCGTGCATCAGGCACCGATGATGCGCAGGTGCTGACCACGCCAATTAAATACACCCTGGAGCAGGCGCTGGAATTCATCGATGACGATGAGCTGGTGGAAGTGACCCCGGAAAGCATCCGTATTCGTAAGAAACTGCTGACCGAAACGGATCGTAAGCGTGCGAGCCGTGGTTCGAAGTAAGGTTTAAATCGTGCGCCAGCCTTGCTGGCGCCGATGAATCAAAAAATCCCCCGTTCCGGTTCAGCCGGCGGGGGATTTTTTGATTCAGGCCGACACCAGATTAACCGCGGTTCAGCTGGGCGACAAAGCGCTCAGACTCACTGATAGCGGCGCGCATATCGCTGATCGCCCGCTGGATATCGCGTTCAAGCGAGCGAAACTCGCCTTGCAGCGAGCCGATGGCCGCAGCATTGAGGTTGTGCTTCAGGTACAGGCTGTTATCCCGCAACGTATCCAGCACTGGTGCCATTTTGCCTTCCGCCCTGTGCATGGCAGCAATCATCTTGCCGTAAGAGGCGCGGGTGGCTTTGAGTTTGGCTTCGCTGTCGCGACGCAGTGCAGCGCTGGAATACAGGCTCAGTTCTTCCTGCCATTCCTCGAACAAGGCTTGTGAGACATTTTCAATTGCCGCGATGCGGTCGCTGACCTTCTCGGCGGCATCGGCACTGGCTTCATACTGCGCATTCACCCGGTTATAGGTTTCTTCCAGCGTACCGCCTTCAAAGCGGGTCAGTGACTGTAAAGCGGCCAGCGCTGAGGTAAACTGTTCCTGGGCGTCTTTCTGCGCCTCAGTGGCGTCTTCAACACGGTCGACCATGATATCGCGTTTATGAACACCGACTGATTCCATGGCAGAATAGTAGGCGCTCTGGCAACCTGACAGCAGTGTCAGGCTCAGTATCAGGGCAAAAGCATATGGCATAAAAGCTCCTGGCTGGCGACCGGGCTGGTTGTTATTCCCATCCGGACGCACTATGTTGTTGAGATACCCCAATATCCATGACACGGCTGTTCAGAACCAGAATGCAGCATATTTGAAAGGGCTGAGGTTAACTCTGTCGCGAGTAGAGTCGTTTCATCGTTAAATGGTAAACAACAAAGATTAATTCAATATGGCTGATATGAAAATAACGTCCAGGCCGGGTTTGCGCCAGGCGGTCACAGAACTTTGGCAATTTGTGCAGTATTTGTACCGCCGCATCGATCATGATCGCCTGACGGTGACGGCCGGCTCTATGGCCTATGTGACGCTGCTGTCGCTGGTGCCCATGATCACTGTGGTGCTGTCAGCACTGTCGAGCTTTCCTGTCTTTGCCTCTTTGGGGGATCAGTTGCAGGCTTTCGTGTTTGAGAATTTTGTGCCGACCGCCGGGGATGTGGTGCAAAACTACCTCAATCAGTTTGTGGCTAACGCCGGCAAAATGACGGCTGTGGGGATCGGGGCCCTGTTTGTGGTTGCCATTCTGCTGATATCCGCCATTGATAAGTCATTGAATTATATTTTCCGGGTTCGCCAGCACCGCCGTGTGGTGATCTCCTTTTCGATTTACTGGATGGTGCTGACCTTAGGCCCGATTCTGGTCGGCTCCAGCCTGGCGATTAGCTCTTACCTGGCTTCGCTGAATATCCTGGGCAGCGAAACCGTGAACGGTTTTGTCCAGCAACTGTTGCGCGGCCTGCCTGTTCTGATGTCGACCCTGGCCTTTCTGGGCCTGTATATGCTGGTGCCTAACACCAAAGTCCGGTTGCGTAATGCGCTGATCGGTGCTCTGATCGCCAGTGCGCTGTTTGAGCTGAGCAAGAAAGTTTTTGCACTTTATATCACCAATTTCCCGTCTTACCAGCTGATATACGGTGCACTGGCGGTGGTGCCGATTTTATTTGTGTGGGTGTACCTGTGCTGGTGTATTGTGTTGCTGGGCGCTGAAATCACCGCCAGCTTGTGTGAAGAGCAGCATTGGCGCCAGCGGGCAAAAACACCGCATGGCTCCGCTGAAGGTGAAAAACAGCCTCTGGCCTCGGTGGACACCGAGCATCCGGGAGTGCAGGCCACCCGTGGTGAGCAAACCGCAGAACAACAAAATACCGTGAAGACGTACAAGGATACAAAATGATTGCGCTGATACAACGCGTGAGTGAAGCCAGTGTCACCGTCGATGGCAAAGTGACCGGCGCCATTGGCAAAGGGTTACTGGTTTTACTCGGGGTAGAAAAAGGTGACGATGAAGCCAAAGCCCGCCGGCTGCGCGATAAAGTGCTGGGCTACCGGGTGTTTGAGGATGAGGCCGGTAAAATGAATCTCAATGTCCAGCAGGCCGGAGGCAGTGTGCTGGTGGTCTCGCAGTTCACGCTGGCCGCCGATACCAATAGTGGTATGCGGCCCAGTTTTTCGACCGGGGCCCACCCGACAGATGCCGAGCGCTTGTACGACTATTTTGTGGCAGCCTGCCAGGAAAGCGCGACCCGTACCGAAACGGGTATCTTTGCCGCTGATATGAAAGTGGCACTTCTTAATGATGGTCCTGTCACTTTCTGGCTGCAGTGCTAGCCTTCATGCTATAGCGTGAACAGGATGGTTATCTGAATAACCGCGGCTGTTTGCGCAGCAAAGCAGACCAGCAGGCGGAGCGTGTGAGCGCGCAAATGGAATTGAATGACTGGAGAAGGACGTTATGTTTCGATTGATCACCCCGCAAACTGAGGCGGAACTGGCCCGCTATTTTGACTTTCGCTGGCGAATGTTGCGCCAGCCCTGGCATATGCCGGCAGGATCAGAACGCGATGCCTATGACGCCCTGAGTTGCCACCGGATGATCGTCGATGATGACGGCCAGCCGGTGGCGATTGGCCGGTTGTATATGACGCCGGAAAATGACGGTCAGATCCGCTATATGGCGGTTGATCCCAATTACCGCAATAAAGGCATGGGCGGCTTGCTGCTGATGGCGCTGGAATCGCTGGCCCGGCAGGAAGGGGCCAAGCGGCTGGTCTGTAATGCCCGCGAGGAAGCCATCCGCTTTTATCAGATCAACGGCTTTGCCAATCAGGGGGAATTGAGCGAGGAACGCGGCCCGGTTCGTCATCAGCAGATGCTGAAATACCTGGATCCGTTAACCGAAGTGGTGCGCCATCCGGACTGGTGCCAGGAGCTGCAGGATGTCTGGCAGTCTCATATTCCGATCAGTGAAAAAATGGGCGTCAAAATCAGCCAGTACACAGGTTACCGGTTTGAAGTCAGTGCGGTACTGAACGCCAACCTCAACCCGAGGGCGACTATGTTTGCCGGCAGTATTTTTACCATGGCGACGCTGGCCGGCTGGGGATTTCTCTGGATGTTGCTGAAAGAGCGTCAGCTAGAAGCCGATATCATGCTGGTTGACAGTCATATTCGTTATTCTGCGCCAGTCAAATCGCGCCCTCGCGCCGTCGCGGGCGTGGAAACCCTCACCGGCGATCTGGACCGGATCGCCAATGGCCGTAAAGGGCGTATGGTGGTGGAAGTGCAGGTGTTCAGTGATGAATCCCATGCGGCGACCTTCACCGGAACCTATATGCTGTTTCGCTCGCAAGACAAGACTGACATGTCCTGCTGATGGTTGTGCCAGCGCTTGCTGAGCTGCTGGCAGCCATCGCTGGCCTTGAGCTCAATGTCACGCCCTGCCGGGGTCGCCAGATCCCATTCTCCCTCCAGCTCCGCCTTTAACTGCTGGCCCTGCAGGGTCAGCGGCTGCAGGGTAATGCGCCCGCGATCCGCCCGCAGCTTGAGCGGACTCAGTGTGACCGGCAACTGGGCTGGGGGCTGACCTGTGCTGAGCGGAGTAACGGCCAGTGTTGCACCACTCTGCCAGCTCTGCAGCAGCGCGGCTTCGCTTTGGGTCAGGGACTGCTGGCGGAAGGCCGCATTGAGGTGGCCATCCAAACTGTAAGCCAGCCCGCGGTGAAACTGCCCCAGACCACTTGCCTGGGCGCTGAGATCCATCTTTCCCTGCAACGGGAGCGGCAGTCCTAACCAGTGACTCAGCATCTGCGACGGCAGGCTGTCGCCGGTCAGAGACAGTGTCCAGGGCCAGCCCGCTTCGCTGAGCCGGATGTCGGCGCTGCCTTCTAACAGACCGGCTTCAATCGGCAGGTTTAACCGCGTGATTTGCCAGTGTCCGGCCTGGCTGTTCATGGTCAGCAGCGGATCGTGAATGGTGATTTGACGGATATGGGTGAAGCCGGCGCCGGCATTGAGTTCACCCTGCCACAGTCCGGGTTGTCCCTGACGCAGCAATACCAGTCCGGTACCGTCCAGATTGATATCGCTGATCTGAAAAGGCAGCGGCGCATAGGTGCCGGTCAGCTGACTGTAGCCGACAGAAAGCTGATCCACGGTCAGCGATTCCAGCTGGCGCCACCACTGATCGACTTGCGCCTGCCAAGGTGTCTGCGGGGCGCTGTCGTGCATCAGCCAGGCCTGGATCGCTTCGGGCAGTACCCAGCGAATACCCTTGAGTTCCAGCTGATGCAGCAACATGGCTTCAGGCGTCAGGGTGGCTTCAGCGCGCAGGTAGCCTTCAAGCATCCGGGCCGAAAAACCGTTCAGGCTGATCTGCTCCGGGGTGAAGTGCAGCTCAGTCAGGGGAGAGTCCAGCAGCAGGTCATGCCAGCGCAGCGTATCGGCCCCCAGCGACAGACGGGCATCCTGCTGTTGCCACAGCGTGCCGGGCCAGTGCCAGTTTTCCAGCGCCAGATTGGCATGGTTGGCACTGTATGCTTCGTGTTCCAGGCTGCTGTCGAGGATATCCAAACGGCGCAGATCAAGGCGTAGTCCTGAATCGCGTGCCTGTGCGCTCAAATCCAATAAGGTTTGGAGCGGGAAATCTTGGTCGATCTTCAGGCCATTGGCGGTGAGCTGGTGGATGATTAGCTTGTGCTCGTCAGTCTGATATTCGGCCTGGCCGTGGAAGCGGGCACCTTGCCAGCTCAATGACAAACCATACACAGTCCAGGTTCTGGCATCGCGTTCCCCGTCAATAAGCACCTGCTGCAGTGTCTGATTGTGCCAGCTGGCCTGCTCGGCCGACAGGCGGAAGTCACCGTTGAAGTCTCCCCAGCCTTGCGCGCGGTTTTGCCAGTTGTCGAGTTCGAGGCGGGCGTTGTTGAGCTGCAGTCCGGGCACAGACAGTGTCAGTTTGGTCACAGCCAGACGGCGGGCCTTGAGCCGCCCGTTTTCCAGCCCGATGGCCGGTAGCCGGTCGAGATGAACGCCTTGGATCAACAAGCTGTCAAAATGCCAGCCCCGCTGATAGAAAGAAGCCGGTGACAGCCAGAGATCAAGCTGCTCAGCGGCCAGGGCGGGCGCATTGTGTTGATGCCAGCGGGGCTGGAGCAGACGGACATGAAGCGGATCGCTGTGCAGTGAATACTGTACCCCGGCCACCTGGGCCCCTTCATAGCCGGCTCCCTTCAAAAAGGTGTTCACCAGCGCGGCGCTGTGGCGGGTATGCAGCAGGATGACAACGATGGTGGCTGCCATCAGCAGCAGAATCATCAGGGTAGCCAGTATTTTAGCGAAGAAACGCATGCCGAACTCCATATCAGCCGCCCAACCAGGTTTAGGCCGCTGCCGGGCAATCGGGCGGTGATGAAAGTCTTGAGAAAAAGGCATGGTCAGGCCGGTGTAAAAAGAGTGAAGGAAATACGGTTACTTGGCAAGGAATGCGGCTGAATTTTGTTGTTGATTTAGCGTTTCATGAAAGAAGTCGTGTGGGTGTGCGCTTGCTTCAGAGACAAAAAAGCCCTGCAGCGCAGGGCTTAGATCTTTCAGATGTCGATTAGTCCAGTTGTGGACCAGCAGCGACCAGTGCCGCGCCTTGTTCGTTATCTGTGTATTTTTCGAAGTTGTGAATGAACAGCTTGGCCAGATCGATGGCTTTGGCTTCCCATTCCGCTTCGCTGCCATACGTGTCGCGCGGATCCAGAATCGCAGGATTCACGCCCGGCAAGGCGGTTGGCACCGTCAGGTTAAAGATTGGCACCTGCTTGGTCTCCGCGTTTTCAATCGAGCCGTCGAGAATGGCATCAATAATGGCGCGGGTATCTTGAATCGAGATACGTTTGCCGGTGCCGTTCCAGCCGGTGTTGACCAGATAGGCTTCCGCACCTGCGGCTTCCATGCGTTTGACCAGCACTTCCGCATATTTAGTCGGGTGCAGGCTCAGGAAGGCATTACCAAAACAGGCCGAGAAGGTCGGGGTTGGCTCTGTGATGCCACGCTCAGTACCGGCCAGTTTTGCGGTGAAACCGGACAGGAAGTGATACTTGGTTTGCTCAGGCGTCAGCTTGGAGACAGGTGGCAGTACACCGAAAGCGTCGGCTGACAGGAAAATCACCTTGTTGGCATGACCACCGCGGGAGACCGGTTTTACTATGTTTTCGATGTGGTACAGCGGGTAGGACACCCGGGTGTTTTCGGTTTTAGAGCCGTCGTCAAAATCTATGGTGCCGTCAGAACGAACCGTGACGTTTTCCAGAAGAGCATCACGACGAATCGCCTGATAGATATCCGGTTCGGCTTCTTTCGACAACTTGATGGTTTTGGCGTAGCAGCCCCCTTCGAAGTTGAAGACACCGTTGTCATCCCAGCCATGCTCGTCATCACCAATCAGCTTGCGCTTCGGATCGGTCGACAGCGTGGTTTTACCTGTGCCGGACAGACCAAAGAATACAGCGACATCGCCATTTTCGCCCTGATTGGCCGAACAGTGCATCGAAGCAATGTCCTGCAGCGGCAGGAAGTAGTTCATCATCGAGAACATACCTTTCTTCATCTCGCCGCCGTACCAGGTCCCCCCGATCAGCTGCATGCGCTCGGTCAGGTTGAACACGGTGAAGTTTTCAGAGTGCATCCCGTGCTGCTGCCACTGGTCATTGGTGCATTTGGCACCGTTCATGACCACAAAGTCGGGTTTGAAAGTGGCCAGTTCTTGGTCGCTCGGGCGGATGAACATGTTCTTCACAAAGTGTGCCTGCCAGGCCACTTCAGTGATCACCCGAATACACAGGCGGGTGTCCGGGTTGGCGCCACAGTAACCGTCGACCACAAACAGCCGTTTGCCGGAGAGCTGATTGGCGACCAGGGCTTTCAGATCGCTCCAGACTTCTGCACTGAGCGGCTTGTTGTCATTGCTGCCTTGATCTGACCACCACAGGGTGTCGCGGGTGGTGTCGTCTTTGACGATGTACTTATCTTTGGGAGAACGACCGGTAAAGATGCCTGTGTCCACAGAGACAGCGCCCAGCTCCGTCACTACGCCTTTTTCATAACCTTCCAGACCGGGTTTGGTTTCTTCCTCAAAAAGCACTTCGTAGGAAGGATTACGAAGGACTTCTTTTACGTGATGGATACCGTACTGAGACAAATCCAGCTGTTGGTTGACCTTTTCATCTTCGGCGTGCATGACTGTCATTAGCGACTCCTTGGGGGGTAAGAGGTAGTTAGGCTGTCTTTTTTGACCCTGCGTACAGGGAGGTAACTTTTATAGTAACCACTTACAAAATAAGGTTACTTACTAGTATTTTTATCTGTACCTAACCTAATTTTACCCTGTCTGGAAAGGTTTGTGCCAGTGTAAGTGATTAATATTCCTTGCCAATTAAGCATGAATAAGCTGTGCTTGCATTTCAGAATGCAGCATAAAAGTGTGGGGGAGTTAAAAAAAAGCCAGCATGTAGCTGGCTTATGTAATTTACTTTCAGTCTTAATAATGGCTGAAAATTAATGAAGCTGCGAATCATCGGCTTCTGAGCCGGTTTCGAACAGACTGGTGATATCAAAACTGTCGAAATCGTAGCGGGTACCACAGTAGTCACAATGCAGAGAGACTTTGCCTTCTTCATGCAAAATACGTTCGACTTCATGACGATCCAGCAGTTTAATGGCACCGGCGCTGCGCTCGCGGGAGCAGCCGCAGTGGAAAATCACCGGTTGCGGATCGAAGAGTTTCACTTTTTCCTGATGGTACAGGCGGTATAACACGTCCTGAGCAGGCAGACCGAACAGCTCTTCATTCTTCACTGTCTCTGTCAGCTGTTCCAGGTGCTCAAAGTCACTGGCATCGCCTTTACCATCTGGCAGGATCTGCAGCAGCATCCCTGCGGCTTTCGCCTGGCCGCCGGCCTCACCGGTGCGCAGCCAGATTCGGGTCGCCAATTGCTCTGAGTTGGCAAAGTAGCTTTCCAGACACGCAGCCAGCGTGTCGCCTTCCAGACCGACCACGCCCTGATAGCGTTCACCCTGATTTGGCGTGATGGTAATGATCATATGGCCTTTGCCCATCAGATCGTGGATGTTGCCGTCCGCCGCCAGTTCGCCGTCCCAACGTGCGACACCGCGCATCTGCTGGTTGTGATCGCCATTAATCACCGCCAGTTTCACAGGACCGTCACCTTGCAGTTGTACCGTGATGGAGCCCTCGAATTTCAGCGTGGCAGTCAGCAGGCTGGTGGCCACCAGCAATTCGCCCAGCAGTGTTTGCAAAGGCGCAGGGTAGTCCTTGCTGGCAATAATGTGCTGGTAGGTGTCGGTGAGCTGAACGAGTTCACCGCGAACAGACACATCGTCAAACAGGTAACGGTAAAGATTATCGCTGGTCATGATTTGGTTTTCTCCGGCACTCACTGTCAGTGATTGCTTTTAAACTTAAGTATATCGCGTCGCTGCTTTTTATCCGGACGCTTGTCCGGGTGCGGATTGTGCGAATTGAGCTTGCGCATCTGTGCCTGTTGCTCGCGTTGCGTCAGGCTGGCTGCCGTTTCCTGATAAAGGGTTTGGGCTTCTGGTGCGCCCCGGCGTGTCCCGGACACTTTGAGGACAGTGACTGTTTTTTCCTCATTACCCTGCCGAAGTTTGATTTCGGCTCCGAGCTCGACAAGCTTACTGGGTTTGGACCGCTGGCCGTTATAGTGCACTTTTCCGCCGTCGATCATGTTTCGCGCGATCGAGCGGGTTTTGTAAAAACGGGCAGCCCACAGCCATTTGTCCAAACGCACTTCTGTTGTCTCGGATTCGGAGGGTTGCCGACTCATAAAACAGGCTCCTTACCCAAACGGGCGCTAAAAATATCACAATGGAAATGCCGCGTCAGCTGCATCGGCTGTTTACCTGCCCGATTGACTTTGAGCAAAAGTGAGGGTCATCCGGATTGGCCACAGATCACCTGTGTTACATTCAGGCTAACGACCCGAAAAGCCAGGGAAAAATACCATACGTTTTGGCTCGATCTGACACTATGCATTCACCGGGTGTGGTGTTGCGGTCATGCAAAGTGAGTTTCAGATCTTGTTTCGTTGCACAAAAAGTCAGCGTTGCAGGTATACAGTAGTTATTAAATGGTGATGCCGGATCGCAAATTCAACAATGAATGGGAATTTCCTCACACGAAATAACACACTGCTAAATGAGTAGTATTTTTTCGGTGAGTGGGTTTGCTATATTAACCTGTCATGCAACAAGATGAGCGTCGGAATTGCAGCAAGCAAATATCCGCTTGAAATAACTGGAACTCAATCCGGGCTTTTCTTGTCATATTATTGATTACAAAGAGTCATGAGGCAGAAAACAGCAAATGGATGTAGCTAGGGTAACAATGCACTGGCGTCAGGCAGTGGCGGGAAAACGTATGCCCTCAATGCAGTCTCTGACCCGTATCGTGACCTGGTGTCTGGTGGTTGTTCTGGCCTGGATGCTGGGGCGTCTTGTGTGGTCGGCATTGCAGCCAGTGGAAGCGCCACCGGCCTGGCAGGCACCCAGCATCAAGTCTGGCGGAACCAATCAGCAGGGGCTGCAAGTCTCTGAATTACTGACGCTGGAGCTGTTCGGCCGTTATCGGGCGGATGCCCCTAAAGCGATTCCTCAGCAACCGGTCAAACAGGATGCGCCAGAGACGAAACTGAACCTGACACTGGTTGGGGTGGTGGCGAGCAACAACCCGCAAACCAGTCTGGCGGTGATCACCAACCGGGGTAAGCAGAATACCTATGGGTTGAATGAAGCCATTGACGGCACGCGCGCGACCTTACAGGGAGTGTTTGTGGATCGGGTCATTATCCGTAACAACGGGCGCGATGAGACCCTGATGCTGGATGGACAAAAGTTTGGCCAGAATGGGTCTCAGGTGTCTGCTCCTTCGACTGCGCCAGCTGCACGGCAGGCACCCGAGCCGACAGTGCAGCCTGATGCTGCCGAGTCTGAGGGCGCCGGTGACGATCTGGCGCAGATAAAACAAGAGATCATGGAGAAGCCGCAAAACCTCTTTTCATACATTCGTTTATCTCAGGTAAAGCAGGATGATGAACTGATAGGTTATCGGGTGAATCCAGGGAAAAACCGTGTGCTTTTTGATGCCGTTGGGCTGCAGCCGGAAGATCTGGCAGTGAGCCTGAACGGCAATGATTTGAAAGACCCGGCCGTGATGGCACGGTTGTGGACTGAGCTGTCCTCTGCCACTGAGCTGACATTAACAGTTGAGCGGGACGGGCAGCTACATGACATATTGATAGAGCTGCAATAGCAGCACGAATACATTGCGTACATACGCAGGAGTTTTTTGTGAAAAAATGGATGGGTAAGGGCACCCTGTGGCTGGCGGCCAGCTTGCTGTCGACTCCCCTGATGGCAAGTGAATTCAGCGCCAGTTTCAAAGGAACTGATATTCAAGAGTTTATCAACATTGTTGGGCGTAATCTGCAAAAGACAATTATTGTGGATCCCTCGGTCAGAGGGCAGGTGAATGTGCGCAGCTATGATCTGCTGAACGATGAACAGTATTACCAGTTTTTCCTCAATGTGCTGGAAGTGTACGGGTTTGCCGTCGTCGAGATGGAAAACGGCATACTGAAAGTGATCCGTGACAAAGACGCAAAAATTTCTTCTATTCCTGTCGTTGACAGCAAAACCCAGGCGCAGGGGGACGAAGTGGTGACCCGGGTGGTGGCGGTACGCAATGTCTCCGTCAGGGAACTGTCTCCTCTGTTGCGTCAGCTCAACGATAACGCCGGCGCGGGTAACGTGGTGCACTACGACCCGGCGAACATCATCATGATCACCGGCCGTGCGGCTGTCGTAAACCGCCTGGCGGATATCATTGAGCGGGTTGACCGTGCCGGGGATAAAGAGATCGACGTGGTTGAGCTCAATAATGCCTCTGCCGCTGAGATGGTGCGGATTGTCGATGCCCTCAACAAGTCTGCCGATGCCAAGTCGACGCCTGAGTTCCTGCAGCCGAAATTAGTCGCGGATGAACGCACAAACTCTGTGCTGCTGTCTGGCGATCCGAAAGTACGTGAGCGCCTGAAGCGCCTGATCCGACAGCTGGATAAAGAAATGGCGAGTTCGGGTAACAACCGTGTCGTGTATCTCAAATACGCCAACGCCGAAGAGCTGGTTGATGTGCTCAAAGGGGTATCCGATAACCTTCAGGCCGAAAAGCAGGGCAATGGTCAGGCTGCGGCAGCAGCAAAGAAAAATGACGTCATGATAGCTGCGCATGCCGACACCAATGCCCTGATCCTGACGGCGCCGCCGGATATCATGCGCGCGCTGGAAAACATTATCGCCCAGCTCGATATCCGCCGCGCCCAGGTGCTGATTGAGGCGATGATTGTTGAGTTGTCTGAAGGGGCCGGGATTAACTTCGGTATTCAGTACGGCTCGAAAGAAAACGGGATCGTGCAGTTTAACAACTCCAATGTCCCGGTCGGCCAGTATCTGATTGGACTTGAAGAAGCAAAGGACACTACCCGAACCGAGCAGCGCTTTGACAACAATAACAACCTGGTTGACGTGGAAGTGACCGAAAGCGGCGATTTCTCGACACTGGGTCAGGTACTGTCCGGTGCTAATGGCGCGGTACTGGGCCTGATCATGGGGGACTGGACTATGCTGGTCAATGCGGTGGCCACAGACCGTGAATCCAATATCCTGTCCTCGCCCAGTATTACCGTGATGGACAACGGCGAAGCCTCGTTTATTGTCGGTGAGGAAGTGCCGGTCGTCACCGGCTCAACGGCCAGCTCCAATAACGATAACCCTTTCCAGACCGTGGAACGGAAAGAAGTGGGTATCAAGCTCAAAGTGACCCCGCAAATTAACGAAGGGGACTCTGTGCAGCTCAAGATTGAGCAGGAAGTGTCGAACGTACTGGGCGCCAACGGCGCGGTTGACGTGCGTTTCTCCAAGCGACAACTCACGACCTCAGTGCTGATTCAGGACGGCCAGATGATTGCCCTGGGCGGTCTGATCCAGGATGAGACCAACGAAAATGAATCCAAGATCCCGATTCTTGGCGATATCCCTATCCTGGGCCACCTGTTTAAATCCAACAATACCAGCAAGGGCAGAACCAACCTGATGGTATTCATCAAGCCGACCATTATCCGGGATGGCGTCACGGCCGACGGGATTACCCAGCGTAAGTACAACTATATCCGGGCAGAGCAGCTGTATAAGGCCGATGAAGGCCTGCGTCTGATGCCGGAAACCAGAACCCCGGTCTTGCCGAGATATGGCGAAGACATTTCTCTGCCCCCTGAAGTACGGGCATTTGTCTCCCGTCTGGAGGAGAAGTGATGGACACGCTGCGCCCGGCTGATCTGGTGCAGTTCCGTTTGCCGTTTTCTTTCGCCAAGCGTCATAAAGTGGTGCTTGAGACGGGTGAATATGGCAGGGTGCTCTATCATGAAGGCCCGTTAAAAGCCGTGGTGCTGGCGGAAGTGCGCCGGGTGTCCGGCCGCAGTTTCCGCGTTGAAGCGCTGGAACCGCATGCTTTTGAACAAAGATTGACGGATGCCTATCAGCGTGATTCGTCGGAAGCGCGTCAGCTGATGGAAGATCTGGGCTCTGACAGCGATGATTTTTTCTCGCTGGCTGAAGAGTTGCCGCAAACCGAAGATCTGCTGGAATCGGAAGATGACGCGCCAATCATCAAGCTGATCAACGCCATGCTGGCCGAAGCGATCAAGGAAGGGGCTTCGGATATCCATATCGAAACCTTTGAGAAAACCTTATCGATTCGCTTTCGTGTCGATGGCGTGCTGCGTGAGGTGCTGACACCGAGCCGTAAGCTGGCGCCGCTTCTGGTCTCGCGGATCAAAGTCATGGCCCGGCTGGACATTGCCGAGAAACGAGTGCCTCAGGATGGCCGTATTTCTTTGCGCATCGGGGGCCGGGCGGTGGACGTGCGGGTGTCAACCATGCCGTCCTCGCACGGCGAGCGTGTCGTTTTGCGTTTGCTGGATAAAAATGCGACCCGACTGGATTTACACAGCCTGGGTATGACGCCCCGTATTCATAAAAGTTTCCAGTACCTGATTGCCCGTCCGCACGGCATCATCCTGGTGACAGGCCCGACCGGTTCGGGTAAATCGACCACCTTATATGCCGGCCTGCAGGAGCTGAACAGTCATGAGCGCAACATCCTGACGGTCGAAGATCCGATTGAATTTGATATTGATGGCATCGGTCAGACGCAGGTGAATACCAAAGTCGACATGACCTTTGCCCGCGGGCTGCGGGCGATTCTGCGTCAGGACCCGGATGTGGTGATGGTCGGTGAGATCCGTGACCTGGAAACCGCCTCGATTGCGGTGCAGGCCTCCCTGACCGGTCACATGGTGATGTCGACGCTGCACACCAACACCGCGATTGGTGCGGTGACCCGTTTACGCGATATGGGCATCGAGCCTTTCCTGGTTTCTTCCTCTTTGCTCGGGGTACTGGCGCAACGTCTGGTACGGACGTTGTGTCCCCATTGCCGCGATCCCTATCAGGCTGACAGTGAACAGAAAAAGCTGTTTGATGTACCGGAATATGAGCCCTTGACCCTTTATCATGCCGTCGGTTGCGAGCATTGTAATCACAAAGGCTATCGTGGCCGGACCGGGATTCACGAACTGCTGCTGGTGGACGAACAGGTACAGGAGTTGATCCATGCCGATGCCGGCGAGCAGGCGATAGAGAAAGTGATCCGCCAGCACACTCCGAGTATCCGCGATGATGGCCTCGCCAAAGTCCGCCAGGGGATCACCACGCTTGAAGAAGTAATGCGAGTGACCAGGGAGGGCTGATGGCAGCATTTGAATATAAGGCGCTGGATACCAAAGGACGCCAGAAAAAAGGCGTCATGGAAGCCGACACTGCCCGTCAGATTCGTCAGCAACTGCGCGAGCAGGGATTGATCCCGGTTGAAGTCAGCCAGAGTCATGAGCGTGAAAAGCGCAAAGCCGGCGGGCGGATTGCATTTCGCCGCGGGATCAGCACCAATGAGCTGTCCCTGCTGACCCGCCAGCTGGCGACCTTGGTTCAGGCGGGGATGCCATTAGAAGAGTGCCTGCGCGCGGTGGCTGAGCAGAGTGAGAAAGTCCGTCTGAAAAACATGATGCTGGCGGTGCGCTCAAGAGTGGTCGAAGGCTACACCCTGGCCGACAGCATGGCAGAATTCCCGCATATTTTTGATCAGCTGTTTCGGGCCATGGTTTCGGCCGGGGAAAAATCCGGCCATCTCGATACCGTGCTCAACCGTCTGGCCGACTACACAGAAAATCGTCAGAAAATGCGCAGTAAGCTGCAGCAAGCGCTGATTTACCCGACCATGCTGACGCTGGTCGCCGTGTCTGTGGTGGCCTTTTTGCTGGCCACTGTGGTGCCGAAAATTGTCGATCAGTTTGTCCACATGGGGCAGGAATTACCGCAGATCACCCAGGTATTGCTGGCCGCCAGTAATTTTGTTCAGCACTGGGGACTGGCCGTCGTGCTGGCCATCATCCTGCTGATTACGGGGATCCGGATGGCGTTGCGTCGTCCGGATCTGCGGCTGCGCTGGGACAGGCGAATGATGAGGGTCCCGGTGATTGGCAAAGTGGCGCGTGGCCTGAACACATCCCGTTTCGCCCGCACGCTGTCGATTTGTACTTCCAGTGCCATCCCTTTGCTGGATGGCATGAAGGTCGCCTCTCAGGTCATGACCAATACCTGGGTGAATCAGGAAATCCTAGAGGCGGCCGATAAGGTCAGGGAAGGCGCCAGTCTTCGCGTCTCACTGGAACAAACGAAGCTGTTTCCGCCTATGATGCTCCACATGATAGCCAGTGGTGAGCGTAGCGGCGAGCTGGAGCAGATGCTGACCCGGGCGGCCGATAATCAGGACAGAGATTTCGAATCTCTGGTCAATATGGCACTGGGGGTGTTTGAACCCCTTTTGATTGTAGTAATGGCTGGAGTGGTGATGTTTATCGTCATCGCGACTCTGATGCCAATCATTGCCCTGAATAACATGGTGGGCATGTAGTTTTTCCTTTTGGAGGTGTGTTAATGCAACGTCAACAACGCGGTTTTACCCTGCTGGAAGTCATGGTGGTTATCGTGATTCTGGGCGTCCTGGCCAGTCTGGTCGTTCCGAATTTGCTGGGTAATAAAGAAAAGGCCGATCAGCAGAAAGTCGTGACCGATATTGGTGCACTGGAGCAGGCATTGGATATGTATAAGCTGGATAACAGTGTTTATCCAACGACAGATCAAGGCCTGGAAGCGCTGGTGACTGCGCCTTCGTCAAGTCCTGAGCCCCGTAATTACCGTAATGGTGGTTATATCAAGCGTCTGCCGAAAGACCCTTGGGGCAACGACTATAACTACGTGATGCCTGGCGAGCATGGCCCGGTAGATGTCTTCAGCCTGGGTGCTGACGGTCAGGAAGGCGGCGAAGAAGTCAATACCGATATCGGTAATTGGAATATGCTGGATTACCGTTAATTCAAGTGATGAAACGTGCCGCTGGCGGATTTACGCTGATTGAACTGATGTTGGTGCTGGTGCTGTTAGCCACCAGCGCCGTCGCCGTTGTGATGACCCTGCCGACGCCTAAAAATGAGGTGCTGAAGGAAGAATCTCAGCGATTTTATTATCTGGTGCAACTGCTGGGTGAAGATGCCATGCTCAATGGCCGTGATTACGGTGTCCGGATTAACCGGCAGGGCTACCAGTTTTTTGAACTGGACCCGAAAGGCTGGCAACCCCTCAAGGATTCACGTTACTTCAGTGAAGTCACTTTGCCCGATACGCTCGGCATGGAAGTCAAGGTTGGCAGTGACGCCTGGCAGGACGAGGATCGTTTGTTCGAACCCGGTTCGCTGTTTGACGAGGACCTGTTTGCCAGTGAAGAAGATAACAAAGCCAAACCACCGCAGATCATCGTGATGTCCAGTGGTGAGTATACGCCTTTTACTGTGTCGTTTGATGCCAGCGGAGAAGGCGATGTCTGGACAGTCGAAGCTGATGAAGTCGGCCAGCTGCACCTGCTGGAACCGGGAGTCACCCGGGAGGAGACAGGCCAATGAGTTCCCGGCGGACAGTATCTTCTCAAACGGGCTTCACGTTACTGGAAGTGCTGGTTGCCATGGCTATTTTTGCCACGGCCGCCTTGAGTGTGATGAAGGCGGTCGGACAGCACATCAACGCCATGGGCTATCTGGAGCAGAAAACCTTTGCCACCATGGTGGCGGATAATGAGCTGGCCCGTATCCGCATTGCCGGTGAACGGCTGACTGCTGAGAAAAAAGGCAAATCTGAGCTCGCCGGGCGGGAGTGGTATTGGTCAATCAAAAGCACTGCCACAGCTGATGGCTACCTTCGAGCGCTGGATATTGTTGTTGCGACCGATGAAGCGCTGAAAGACAGGGTGGCGACCTTAAGGACTTACATTGAGAACTGAACAACGTCAGCCATTATCACGGCATGCGGGATTTACACTGCTTGAAGTGCTGGTGGCGATTGCAGTGTTTGCGATGTTCAGCCTGTCGGCCTACCAGGTCATGAATGGGGTGCAGCGCAGCGATGAACAGTCGCGGGAGCATAACCAGAGATTACAGGAAATTCAGCGGGCCATGCTGATGTTGGACAATGATTTCCGTCAGATTGTCGGGCGTCAGGTCAGGCAGCAGGGCAACAATGAGGGTGGTCCGTTATTACAGAGTGGCGAATACCTGCTCGACTCTGCCAGTCACGGCATTATTTTTACCCGCGATGGCTGGCAGAATCCGCAGCAAATGTTTCCCCGCAGTGAGATCCTCCGGGTGGGCTACCGCATTATTGACGATACACTGGAGCGGGTGTGGTTTCGCTACCCCGACACTGTGGTGGGGACTGAGCCTCTGGTGCGTCAGGTGCTGGAGGGGGTGACGGCTTTGTCATTCCGTTACTACGGCGAGCAAGGCTGGCAGGATGCCTGGTCAGATAACACGCGATTGCCCAAGGGCATTGCAGTCACCCTGACACTGGATGATCTGGGCAAGATAGAGCGTGTGTATATGCTGCCGGAATCGGTGTTACCCAACACAGAAAAGCAGGATGAGGACACCGCCTCATGAGACAGTCCCCCGCCAAACAGCAAGGGGTGGCCCTGATTGTCGCCCTGCTGCTGCTAGCCATGATGACCTTGCTGGCGGTTCAGATGACAGATCGGCTGCAGCTGAATTTTTATCGGGTTGAGAATCAGGTTTTTAACCAGCAGGCCTACTGGTACAGCCAGGGGATGGAGCAGCTGGCGAAAGTGGCGATAGAACAGAGCCTGGCAGACAGCGATACGGTGAATTTAAGCCAGGTCTGGGCAACCGAAGGCCAGAGCTATCCGCTGGATAATGGCGAAGTACAGGGAAATATTTATGATCTGCAGGCGTGCTATAACCTGAATGCCTTGTCGGGTCAGGCGCCTGAGCAGGATCGCAGTCAGAAGCCGTTCCGGGTCCGTTTTCTGCAGGCCCTGCTGGAGGAAGCGGGCGCGGAAAGCTATGAAGCGGAAGTGGCGGCTGATTCAGTGTGGGAGTATGTCGATCCCGACGAAGCGGTGTACAGCGCCTACGGTGCAGGTGACAGCAGCTATGAGGGTTTTTCACCGGCGTACCTGCCCCCAGAAACCTGATGGCCGATGTGACCGAGTTCCGCGCGGTGAATGGCGTGAGTGCCACCATGTACCAGCAGGCGCGTCCGTTGCTCTGTGCGTTGCCGTCGACCGATCTGCTGATCAATGTCAATACGATCCAGCCCGCTCAGGCGGCCCTGCTGGTCGGCGTGTTTAGCCCGGAATTGAGTCTGGAGGATGCCCGTCAGCTGATCGAAAACCGCCCTTATGATGGCTGGCAGGATGTGGATGCCTTTTTGGCCGAAGGGGCCGTTAACCGGCTGACTGAAGCGGCGCGCAAGCAGGCGAAATCTTACCTGGCCGTAAAAAGTGATTTTTTTGAGCTCGATGCAGAAGTAACAGTGGATCGCGCGCGATTGCGAATATTAGCCCTGCTCAAACGAGACGGGGAGAACAAGGTGACTGTGGTACGTCGCCGTTATGGAGGAATGAGTGAGCGAGTTTCTGACGATAAGGCTGAGTAGCCGTCCTGACGGGCCGGTACATTGGCTGGTCTGGTCGCCACAGCAACAGGAAGTGATTGCCTCGGGTGATCTGGCTGACACGGGTCAGCTGGGCGATCTGGCGGCATACGGGGAAAACCGGCCTGTGTATCTGCTGGTATCAGGCAGCGATGTGCTGTTGAGCCAGGTATCGATTCCATCAGGGTCCGGGCGTCAACTGGCACAGGTACTGCCGTATCTGCTGGAAGAAGAGCTGGCTCAGGATGTTGATGACCTGCACATTCATTTGCTGAAGCGGGAAGCCGATAAGGCGGATGTTGCTGTTGTTGGACACCAGCGGATGCAGCACTGGTTGTCGTTATGTGACGATGCCGGGCTGGCCGTACGAAAAATCATTCCTGACTGTCTCTGTTTGCCCGCTTTTGACAATAGCTACAGCGCCGCCGAAATTGATGGTCAGTGGCTGTTGCGCCAGTCGGCGACTCAGGGAATTTGCGCCGACACCGAATGGCTGGCGAGCTGGATGATGGCACAGCAGGTGCCATTAATCAGTCAGGTCATGGAAGAGGAATCCCCTGAAGCGCAGAGCGCCGATGCGCAAACGGCTGCCGAGGCGTTGACGGATGACGCGGAAGACTCGGTCAGTCAGCACCGAATTCGTCATTTCACCCCAGCGCCATCCGGCATGCCGGGACACTGGCAGGCCGAAGCGCCAGAGCTGGTGATGGCTTTGCTGGCGAAAGGGGCTGATGATACCAAAGTCAATTTGCTGTCTGGCCCCTATAAACTGCAACCGACCTGGCATAAGGCGCTGAAGCCCTGGCGGAAAGTGGGGATTGCCGCTGTACTGGTGCTGGGTGTTTTGGTGGCAGAATATGTGGTGCGTGTGCAGGGCATGGAAAATCAGGCACTGGCCTATAAAACAGAGAGTGAGCGTATTTTTCGTCAGGTCCTGCCGCAATTTAATAATATTCCCACCAGCAGTTACCTGAAACGCCAGATGAATCAGGAGTTGTCCCGTCTGGGTGGCGCGGAATCAGGTCAGGGGGTATTGCCCTGGCTGATTGAGCTGCGTCCGGCGTTACTGAAAGTGCCGCAGATCTCAGTGCAGAATCTGAAATACGACCACAACCGCCATGAACTGAGGTTGCAGGCGGTGGCGGGTGAATTCCAGCATTTCGAACAGCTCAGGGTTTTGCTGGTGGAAGGGTTTGAAGTGGAGCAGGGCCAGTTGAACCGTGACGGACAACAGGTCAGTGGTGCGCTGGTGCTGAGGAGACGTTCGTGAATCAGTGGTTTAAAGCATTAAGCGCGCGTGAGCAGCGCCTGGTGATCGGTGGCGCAATCGCCTTGGTGATTGCTGTGCTCTACTGGGGGATCTGGCAGCCGATGGCACAACGGGCGGCATCGGCCGAGCAAAATCTGCAGACCGAGCGTCAGCTATTGAGCTGGGTCAGCGAGAAGGCCGACGATATTACCGCTTTGCGGGCGAAAACCGGTGCCACCGGCAGTGTCAGCCCGCAGGGGCTGAATCAGGTCGTCAATGAAACCACGCGCCGCTTTCGGATTGAACTGATCCGAATGCAGCCCCGTGAAGACGCCGTTCAAGTGTGGGTACAACCTTTGCCGTTTAACACGTTAGTGAACTGGCTGGCTTTTCTGCGAGAGGAACACGGCATTGAGGCACAGTTTCTGGATGTATCAAAAACCAATCAGGCGGGGCTGGTCGAAGTGAACCGTTTACAGCTGGGACGAGGCTAAGCGTGAGGTACAAAATCTTTTTAGGGCTGAGTTTCGCGCTGGCCCTGATGGTCAGCCTGGTGGTGCATTTGCCGGCAAGCTGGGTGTGGCAGTACGTGCCTAAGGTGCCCGGTCTGTCGGTGACCGGTATCAGCGGCACCCCCTGGCAGGGGACAGCGATCCAGGTACGGTGGCAGCAGTGGAATTTGGGTCAGGTTTACTGGGAGCTCAGTCCGTGGAAGCTGCTGAGTGCCAATGCCGAATTTGCGGTGCGACTCGGTCAGGGCAGTGATCTGGGGCTGAGAGGGCGAGGTTTGGTGGGCGCAGATCTCAGCGGCCCGTATGCGCAGAACTTGCTGCTGTCTCTGCCTGCCCAGCAGGCCATTCAGTATGCGCGTCTGCCGGTACCATTGAATCTGGGAGGTAACTTGGAACTCACGGTGCGTGACTACCGGTTTGCGGTGCCATACTGCCAGTCGCTGGACGGCGCACTGGTGTGGAGCGGAGCCCGCATAGGCACCCCGCTGGGTGAGGTCGATCCCGGTCAGGTCCTGGCGGAAGTGAGCTGTAATGACGGGCAACTGGCGGCGAATGCCAATCAGAGCTCGGCCCAGGTCAGCAGCGAATGGCAAGCGGGCTTAACGACAGATCAGCGCTATAATCTGAACGGCTGGTTTAAGCCGGGGGCCGAGCTGCCATCCGGGTTACAGGAACAGCTGAAATGGCTGGGCAACCCGGATGCGAATGGCCGTTATCCGATTCGATATACAGGTCGCTTGTAAGTCTGTGGCTGTGCAGCGACGCATGGACTGGCGGGTTGAGGAAAATCAAATCTGTCTGAATGCGCATTTTTCCTTTATTTCATGACCGCCATGCCATTTAATAGCAGACAGAGCAAGTGACAGGGAAATACGATGGCGGAGAATAAGAAACCAACAATTCTGGCAACTGAGGTGGTGGCGCAATCCCGCCTGTTTAAAATCGAGTCTCTTGATCTCCGTTTCAGTAACGGTGAGACCCGCACCTATGAGCGTATGAAACCCAGCGGGCGTCATGCTGTGATGGTGGTGCCTGTGACGGCCGAGGGTGATCTTTTGCTGGTGCGTGAGTACTCGGCGGGTACGGATCGCTATGAACTCGGCTTTCCCAAAGGCTTGATCGACCATGGTGAAACGCCCGACCAGGCGGCCAACCGGGAAATGAAAGAAGAAATTGGTTTTGGTGCCAGGCAGTTAGTGCCACTGAAAGAGGTCGTACTGGCGCCTTCTTATTTTTCCAGCAGGATGACGCTGTTTCTCGCGCAGGATTTATTTCCCGAAAAACTGATCGGCGATGAACCTGAGCCGCTGGATATTGTGCGCTGGCCATTGTCGCAGGCCGAAGAATTATTGAGCCATCTTGATTTTGCTGAAGCCAGAAGCATCACCGCTTTGTTCCTGGCCTTGAAGTACTTATCTTAGCAGGAGTGTGAGATGGAGCTGTCGACGCTAATTCCATCCGTGATAGAAATTGCCCGGGAATCGGGGCAGGTGATCCTTGATATTTATCAGCGCGGTCAGTTTGAAAAACAGATTAAGACTGACAATACGCCCGTGACCAGTGCGGATCTGGCCGCGCATAAGCTGGTACTGGAAAGATTAACCGAACTGACACCGGATATTCCTGTGTTGTCTGAAGAAGATGCCGCCATTCCGCTGGAAGAGCGCCAGCAGTGGGATCGTTACTGGTTGGTCGATCCGCTCGACGGGACGCAAGAGTTCATCGCCGGCAGTGGCGATTTTGCCACAATCATCGCCCTGGTTGAGAACAATCACCCTGTGATGGGCGTGGTGTATGCGCCAGTGTCAGGCGTTGTTTACTATGCCAGCCGCCAGCAGGGGGCCTGGAAAATTACCCCTGACGGCGAAACGGTTTCTATCTCGACCCACAAGCACGAAGGGCCGACTCGATCGATAGCGGTGGCTATCAGCCGCCGCCAGGATATCCGGGCGATTACCAACCGGCTGGATCCGGCACTGAATTACGACTTAGTCCCGTTGGGGTCAGCAGCTCTGAAATCCTGCCTGGTTGCGGAAGGGGCGGTCGATTGTTACCTGCGTTTGGGGCCGACTGGCGAGTGGGACACAGCGGCGACACAGTGCATTGTGGAAGAGGCGGGCGGACGCATTCTCAATACTCACCTGACTCCCCTGTCATACAATGAGCGTCATACGCTGGAGAACCCGAATTTTATTACGCTGGGTGATGAAAGCCTGCCCTGGGCAGAGATCCTGACCCCGGACAACCGGATGATGGAAGCCCGTTAATACATTGCGCTGGCCTCTTTTCAGACAGAGGCCAGGGTGCGTTTCCAGCCGCCTGGTCAAATCCGGCATCAGACGTCATGTTCAAAGATGCGATCGCAGGTGTTGATGAGTCGCTCTGCCAGCGTTTTACTCAGTGCCGACAGCTTCTCCTGGGTATGCAGAGTCACTTCCATATCCTGCACCGGCGGCAGCCCGTCATTTTCATCCAGAATTCTGTGATGCTCGGTCACCAGCCTTCTGGGCAGCAGCGAAATCCCCAGACCGGCCTCGACGGCACAGCACACACCCGACAGGCTGGTACTGACGTAGGCCAAACGCCAGCTTCTGCCCAGACTGTCAAAGGTGTGGGCCATTTCATTGCGATACAGACCGCCAATCGGAAAAGACACCAGAGGCACCGGCTGCCTGTCGAGGTTGTTGCTGTGTAAGCTATCAATCCAGCATAAGGGTTCCGGCCAGCTGGCTAAACCCGGCAGACTGCCCTGGCGTTGTTTGACCAGTGCCAGGTCCAGCTCGTTACTCTGAAATTTTCGCCAGATGTCGCTGCATAAACCACTTTTCACTTCCAGCCGGATACCCGGAAACTCGGTCGAGAACGCATGCAGCGTGGGCATAATGGCGTGGGTCGCGAAGTCCTCCGGTACACCCAGCCGGATTTTTTGCTGTTCGGCGCTGACACTGGTCTGCACAACCGCTTCGCTCATTAATTGCAGAATGCGGCGGGCATAATTGAGGACCCGCTCGCCTTCCAGCGTGGCCGTGACGTAGCGGCCTTTGCGGTGCAGCAGTTCGCAGCCGAGCTGGGACTCCAGTTTGCGGACCTGCTGGCTGACCGTCGACTGAGTGAGGTGAGTACTGTCGGCGGCCCGGGTAAAGCTGCCGGAGTCGACCACGGCGACAAAGCTGCGCAGCAGGACAGGATCTAAGGTCTTGTTGTGATTCATAATCTGTTGTCAGTGGGTATTCCACTACTTGGCATTGAGTTATTTAATTTATAAATCAAATTGCCCTGATCTACAATCAACTCAATTCAGAATTGAAACAGCAGCCTCGTCAAGACGCTGCTTATCCATTGGCGCAGTCAGACTGCGATACATGAAAGGACATCTGTAATGGCCAGGAATACTTATTATGCCCCCACCGGTGGTCTGCCACCGCAAACCCAGATTCTCTCTGACCGCGCGGTGTTTACCGAAGCCTATGCCATCATCCCAAAGGGTGTGATGAGCGATATCGTCACCAGTTTCCTGCCGTTCTGGGACAATACCCGGCTGTGGGTGATTGCCCGGCCCATGAGTGGTTTTTCTGAAACTTTTTCTCACTACATCATGGAAGTCTCCCCTCAGGGCGGTAGCGACAAACCCGAACTGGATGCGGGTGCGGAAGGCGTGCTGTTTGTGGTCGAAGGCGAGATGACCCTGACGCTCGAAGGCGAACAATATCAGATGGAAACCGGCGGTTACGCCTATCTGCCGCCATCAGCCCAGTGGAGTCTCAAGAACAATGGCGACGCGCCGGTCCGTTTTCACTGGATCCGCAAGGCCTATGAATTTGTTGAGGGCATTGAGGTGCCTGACGCCTTTGTCACCAACGAGAATGACATCGAACCAACGCCGATGCCCGACACCAACGATGCCTGGGCCACAACCCGCTTTGTTGATTCGGCAGATATGCGTCACGACATGCAAGTGAACATCGTGACTTTCCAACCCGGTGGGATCATTCCGTTTGATGAGACGCATGTGATGGAACATGGTCTGTACGTACTGGAAGGTAAAGCGGTTTATCATTTAAATCAGGACTGGGTGGAAGTGGAAGCCGGTGATTATATGTGGCTGCGCGCCTTCTGCCCGCAGGCGTGTTATGCCGGTGGTCCGGGTCGTTTCCGTTACCTGCTGTTTAAAGATATCAACCGTCACATGGTACTCAATCCATCGCCGGCGTATCGCGGGAACCGCCGCTAAGCAAAGTCCTGTTCGCAAAAGTCCCAATCGTAAAAACGGCGCCGAGAGCGCCGTTTTCTTTAGGGGTGTAGCGCTCCACAGCATCGGCCGTGGAGTGGTGCTTTCAAAACAGACGGTTCAGTCCATTCAGTGCTGCCACCCGGTAGGCTTCAGCCATGGTCGGGTAGTTAAAGGTGGTATTGACGAAGTAATCGATGCTGTTACCGCCGTTTTTCTGCTCCATGATCGCCTGACCGATATGAATGATCTCTGACGCCCGTTCACCGAAGCAGTGGATCCCTAAGATCTCTTTGCTTTCACGGTGGAACAGTATCTTCAGGCTGCCGACATCGGTACCGGCGATTTGTGCCCGGGCCAGGTGTTTGAACTGCGCCCGTCCCACCTCATAAGGGACCTTTTCCGCGGTCAGCTGTTGCTCGGTTTTACCCACAGAGCTGATTTCCGGAATGGTGTAGATACCGGTTGGGATATGATCGATCAGTTGGCCCTGCGCCTGTCCGGTTGCAATGGCCTGCGCCACAAAGCGGCCCTGGTCATAGGCGGCGCTCGCCAGGCTCGGGTAGCCAATCACATCTCCGACCGCATAAATGTTGTCAGCCTCGGTACAGTAGTTCTGGTCCACGGAGAGCTGGCCGCGTGAGTCCGGTGTCAGCCCAACCACCTCCAGATTGAGGCGATCTGTGTTCCCTGTCCGGCCGTTGGCGTACAGCAGGCAGTCGGCTTTCATTTTCTTGCCGGATTCCAGATGCAGGATCACGCCGTCTTCTGTGCCTTCAATCTTGCTGTAGGTCTCACCGTTGCGGATCAGGACGCCGTTGTTCCACAGGTGGTACGACAGCGAGTCGGAGATCTCGTTATCAAGAAATTCCAGCAGGCGCTGGCGGGTGTTGATGAGGTCAACTTTGACCCCCAGACCGCGGAAGATAGAGGCATATTCACTGCCGATCACCCCGGCCCCATAAATAATAATGTGGCGCGGGTCGTGCTGCAGACGCAGAACGGAGTCACTGTCGTAGATGCGCTGGTGGGTGAAGTCGACATCTTTGGGCTGGTAAGGGCGTGAGCCGGTGGCAATCACGAACTTGTCGGCGGTATAGGTGTCATGGCTGCCGTCGTGATTACGAACACGTATGGTGTGTTTATCGACAAAACTGGCTTCACCGGCAATGATGGGGCAACTGTTGCGATCGTAAAAGCCCTGACGCATTCTCGTTTGCTTACTGACCACGGTCTGCGCGTGTCCAAGAATCTGGCTGAAGGTGCTGTGCAGTGTGGTGGTGTTCTTGCTGTAGAGCGGGTTTTTATTGAATTCGATAATCCGGCTGACCGCATGGCGCAGTGCTTTCGACGGAATCGTGCCCCAATGGGTACAGCCGCCGCCGACACGGCTTTCGCGTTCAATGATAGCGACGCTGAAACCCGCTTTGGTCAGTCCCATGGCGGCCCCTTCGCCTCCGGGTCCGCTGCCGATAATAATCACATCAAAGTGAGAAGGAGTCGTGGGGTGTTGAGTGCTCATGGGCCGCCTTAATTTATCCGATTGTTTCTGTGGTGCGGAGTGTAACGTTTTCCTAACGAAGGGAAAATCTCGACTCCCCGATAGAGCGCGTAGGATCACGTTGTGGCAGCAGAAACCCCCATTTTTATCTCTGACAGGCAGCAGTTTGTGAGCCGACAGGGAAAATGACATTTGTGATTTTGCTTCCACTGTACAGGGCCGTTAGTATTCCCACCGGCTAAGTGTGGATTGACGCTGATCAAGTGGCTGAAAGCGGGTATAGTGAGACTCAAACTGGCAACTGAACAGAAGCAGGAACCCATGGGGATCAGGGCCCAACAAAAAGAAAAAACCCGGCGTTCACTGATTAACGCAGCCTTTAACCAGCTCAGTGCTGAGCGCAGTTTTTCCAATCTCAGTTTGCGCGAAGTTGCGCGCGAAGCTGGTATCGCGCCCACATCTTTTTATCGTCACTTCAAAGATATGGATGAACTTGGACTAACATTGGTTGATGAAGGTGGCTTACTGCTTCGCCAGCTGATGCGTCAGGCTCGCCAGCGAATTGCCGAAGAAGGCAGTGTGATTCGCACGTCTGTTGAAACTTTTATGGAATTTATTGAAAGCAGCCCGAACGTATTCCGTTTGCTGTTACGGGAACGCTCCGGCACCTCGCCGGCATTCCGGGCTGCTGTGGCGAGAGAAATTCAGCACTTCGTGGCGGAACTGACTGAGTATCTGGAAGCCAAAGGCGGGAGCCGGCACGAAGAAGCTTATATTCAGGCTGAAGCATTAGTGACTTTGGTATTCAGCTCTGGAGCCGATGCTCTGGATCTGGACAGTCAGTCGCGGGCAGAACATGCAGAGCGCTTAATCATGCAACTGCGAATGATAGCCAAGGGAGCTTACTGGTATCGTAAAGAGCGTGAGCGCAACACGCTGGCGCATAAACCTTAATTGAGTATGTTGGTGAAGATATGGACAAGCAACAAGTTAAAGCAGAACGCAAGACCTTAATCCTGTCACTGTTAGCCGGACTGTGCGGTAACGCCACGCTGGCAGTATTTACCTCCAGTGCCGTCGCTTTTTCTATTTTTCCGGTGATTGCTTTTGTGATGACTGTGTATTGTATGTATCAGGACTACCTGACCCGCCCGATGGCGGAAGGGACCCCAGTCATTGCCTTTGCGCTGTTTCTGGTCGGCGCCTTTGGTTATTCTGCTTTTCTGCGTGCGCAGGCGCCGGATATGGGCTCTAACTTCCTGCCGTTGATGATCTGTTTGGCGCTGCTGCTGTGGGTTGCTTACCGCATGGGTGTGATGAAGCCGAAATCGAAATCTCAGGATGATGCATAATCTCTCAGCATGAAAGACAGAAAAGGCGCCTCAGGCGCCTTTTTCGTTTTTGCCGCTTTCGCACGGGATTATTTGCGCTCCAGCATCACCCCTGCTTCCATGTGGTGGGTGTAAGGAAACTGATCAAACAGTGCAAACCGGGTAATGCGATGGGTGTGACCCAGAATCTCCAGGTTGGCTTTTAAGGTGTCCGGGTTACAGGAGATATAGACAATCCGCTCATAGCCCTGAACCATGCGGCAGGTACCCTCGTCCATGCCTGAGCGGGGCGGGTCAACAAAAATGGTGTTGCAGTTGTAGCTGCTGAGATCAATGTTGTTGTCTTTCAGGCGTCGGAACTCACGTTGTCCTTCCATCGCCTGAGTAAACTCTTCAGCAGACATACGGATGATCTGCACGTTATCGATCTTATTCGCCGCAATGTTGTACTGTGCCGACTCCACCGACGGCTTGGCCAGTTCGGTGGCCAGCACACGGTCAAAATTCTTTGCCAGTGCCAGCGAGAAGTTGCCGTTGCCGCAATACAGCTCCAGCAGATCACCTTCGCTGTCCTGGGTACAGTCGACCGCCCACTCCAGCATCTTTTGCGCCACTTCACCGTTTGGCTGGGTAAAACTGTTTTCGACCTGCTGATAGGTCAGTGTTTGATCGTGAACCGTCAGCTTCTCAATCACATAGTCCTGATCCAGCACGATTTTTTGTTTCCGGGCGCGGCCAATCAGGTTGAGGTTAAATCCTTCATCATTCAGTCTTTGCTTCAGGGCTTTGGCTTCTGCGACCCACTCTTCATTCAGTTGACGGTGATACAGCAGGGAAACCAGAATTTCTCCGCTCAGTGTAGACAGGAAATCGACCTGAAACAGCTTATGGCGCAGTGCACGGTTTGGCTTCATGGCATCAACCAACAACGGCATCAAATCATTGATCAGACGGCTGGCTTGCGGGAACTGATCGACACGGTATTTCTCGCGGGTTTCCTGATTGAACATGATGTAATACAGGTCTTCCCCTTCATGCCAGACACGGAACTCAGCGCGCATGCGGTAGTGCTGAGCAGGAGAAGCAAACACCTCCAACTCCGGGGTGTCTACGTCAGCAAACAGCGCTTGCATACGCTCGGCCTTTTCGTCCAGTTGTGCTTGGTAGGTGGCGGGGTTGATAGGGGTTGCTGCCATGGTGTTGCCTCAAAACTGCTCAAAATAAGAGCGCAGATTTTATTGCATTGTTGACTGATGTCCAGTGAAAGGGGGAGAAAAATGCCGGCCAGATAGATTTGTCATGACTAATAGCAAACTAAACTAGACAATCCCGACCGGTAAAACTAGCATTCTGCTGCGCTGGTTTGCCTGTTCGCAGGCGGGGGAATACGGTGAGAATCCGTAACTGACGCGCAGCGGTAAGAGAGAACGAAAGACACAAGGCAGATAGCCAGACACTGTTTCAATCGGCAAGCGCAATGCCTGCCAGATGAAATGGGAAGTCGTTGTCCTAGGCGGTTGTTCAACCATGCTCTCAAGTCCGAAGACCGACCAGCGAGACAGGCAGTATGGAGACTGCCCAGATTTCAACGCGATTTAAGGTATCCATGACAATGAAAAAAACGCTTTTAGCCGTGGCGTTGGCACCTTTGTGTCTGCAATCCTCGCTCGTTTCCGCCCAGAGCACCACCGATGAGACCATGGTGGTGACCGCCAACCGTTTTGAGCAGAGTGACAAAAACACACTTGCTGATGTGGAGGTTGTTACCCGAAAAGATATGGATCAAATGCAGGCAAAGTCTTTACCGGATGTATTACGTCGTTTAACTGGGATACAGATTAACCAGAACGGTGGTCGAGGACAGCTTGCATCATTATTTGTACGGGGAACTAACTCTGATCAAGTGCTGGTTTTGGTTGATGGTGTTCGTTTTTCCCGCGCAGCCAAAGGGGCTGTTGATTTTAATCAGATCCCTTTAACTTATGTTCAGCGCATTGAGTACGTTCGCGGTCCTCGTGCTTCACTTTATGGTTCAGAAGCAATTGGAGGTGTGATTAATATCATTACTATTGCTCGTTCCAGAGAAGAGGACACAAAAGCGCAAGGCGGTTTGGGTAGCCTTGATTATCAAGAGCTTAGTGTTGCATCTGGTTTCAGTGTAGGTGGTAAAGGTCAGGTTAATTTGGCGTTAGGGGTGGAAAGCGATAAAGGCTACAACGTTCGTCCAGTCTCAGGGATTAATGACGGTGATCGCCATGGGTTCAAAAGTAACAATGCACTCTTGGGGTATGTGTATGATTTTAATCAGCAGTGGTCTGCTTTTGGGAATCTGCGAGCGTATGAGAACGTTTATCAATATGATCGTAGTTATGACGTTCGTGGATATTTTGAGTCGGAGAAAGACGATATTTCAGCAACCGTAGGAGCTAAGTATCAGTCTCAAATCCTGATGTCAGAGTTACAATTAAATGTGCAACAACAAAAAGCTTGGGATTATGAGCAATCCCAAGGAAAAGATGGTGGGACCCAAGACAAACTCGAGCAACAAAATCTGCAGTGGATAAATAGCTATATGCTTAATGATGTATTCACTGTGTCAGGGGGCTCGATTGGCGAAAGGAATCTTATGCTGACAGAGTCGCGAATAAAACTTTTGATAGAACTAATGGCGCAGCTTTTGGTTCAGCGATTGCGCAATTTGAAGCATTGAGTCTTGAAGCAAGTTCTCGGGTGGATGATAACGAAGAGTTTGGTAGTGAGTTTACATATAGTCTTGCAGGTGGATATCAATTCCTTCCCGAGTTTGGTGTAAGAGCCTCTTACGGAACAGCATTTAAAGCTCCAAACCTTTATCAGCAGTATGACCCAGCATACGGAACTAAAGATCTTAAACCCGAAGAATCAGAGAGCTGGGAAGTCAGTTTCAGTGGTGTTGTAAGTGATGTGTTCTGGTCTCTTACTGGCTACGATTATAAAATTAATAACTTAATTGATTATCATCTGGTGACTAATGCTTATCAGAACATAGACGGGAAGACACATATTCAAGGTATTGAATTGGTGTCTGAATTCGATACTGGCTTTGTGCAACATCAAATCAGTGCTGATTTTAAAGATCCTGAAGATGCTGACGGCAACCAACTTCAGCGTCGTGCAAAAGAGATGTACAAGTGGAATGCTTTAATCAGTTTTGAGCAAATTGACTGGTCATTAAGTTACCTCTATGTTGGAAAGCGTCCAGATGTTGATTATGGAACCTGGCCTGCGAGTGATATCAATCTTTCGGCATATTCACTATTCGACACAGCGCTTAATTATTATGCTAACGAATCAGTCACAGTAAGTGCCCGTGTAGCAAATTTATTTGATGAAGAATATGAAACGTCACTTGGTTACCCATCAGCAGAACGTGCATATTACTTAACTGTAAGCTACCAGCTTTGAGCCTAAGCTTCTCCCTCAGCCGCCTCCGGGCGGCTTTTTCGTGAGGTGGCAATGAAACCGAAGAAAGTCATCGTCAGTTGGTCATCCGGTAAAGACTCAACCCTGACACTATTACGTTTATTAGAAAGCCCGGACTATGACGTCGTGGGGCTGTTTACCACCTACGTGGGGACCGAGGTGCCGTTTCAGGCAACACCAATCGCTGTGGTACGGGCACAGGCCCGGCTGACAGGGCTCCCCTTGGTTGAGATACCGCTGCCTGACGTGTTTCCTCCGAATGACGTGTACCAGTCGCTGGTGGTGGCAGCCATTCGCAATAGCGGATTGGCCGTTGAAGCCGTGGCATTTGGCGATATGTTCTGCAATGGTATTGAAGCTTATCGTCGCAGTTATATCGAGCCGGCCGGCTGGCAATGTGTCTTGCCTTTGCTGGGTGAGGACAGCCAGCTGCTGGCCGAGGAAATGCTGCAACGGGGGATAAAAACGGTTTTGACCACAGTGGATACCACTCAGCTCAGTGGTGAGTTCTGTGGTCAATGGTTTAATCACTCATTACTCGCACGATTGCCTGACGAGGTGGACCCTTGCGGGGAAGACGGCGAATTTCATACTCTGGTGGTTGATGCCCCATGTTTTTCAGGGCCGTTGGCGATTGAACCGTTGCATATAGACACTCAAGGCCGGTTTCATCATCTTCGCTATCGGATCTCAGTACCAGACTGACAGTAAACTGATGTGCGATAGTTGGCTTTTGCCTGTCAGCCAGTATGATGAGAGCTTCTATCTTGGAGCAGTCAGAAAGACGTTGTGAAAACCATCCTTATTTTTGATTCTGGTGTGGGCGGTCTGTCCGTCTATCAGGAGATATACCGCCAGTTGCCGCAGTATCAATACATCTACGCCTTTGATGATGCGGCATTTCCTTATGGCGAACTGGACGAGTCGGTATTGGTCGAGCGGACCCTGCACATTGTGTCGTCTCTGGCCACAAAGCATCACGCGGATCTGGTGGTGATAGCTTGCAATACCGCCAGCACGATTGTCTTGCCACCTCTGCGGGCTGCACTGAGTTTGCCTGTGGTCGGGGTTGTACCTGCTATCAAGCCCGCAGCATTACTGAGTCAAACGAAATGCCTGGGCGTGTTAGCGACACCGGCGACGGTTAAACGCCAGTATACTCAGGCGTTGATTCAGGAGTTTGCCTCAGATTGCGAGGTCCATTTGCTGGGCAACACGCGTTTGGTTGAAATGGCTGAGATGAAATTACGGGGAGCTCAGGTCGATCTGGACGAATTGACCGGGATATTGCAGCCTTGGTTCCACACAGCAATCGATACGGTTGTACTCGGATGTACTCACTTTCCGCTAATCAAAGATGAAATTAGTCAGGTGTTTGTCCAGGCCACGAATGTGATTGACTCCGGTAGCGCGATCGCTAGCCGGGTCAATTCACTGTTAGGAGGCATGGCCAATCAAAGGTCACCGCAACGGCAGAACTTGACCTACCATTCTGGCGCGAGCACCAATGTTATGACATTAAATCACAGCTTACGGGCCATGAACCTGAGTCAGGTGATCAGTCTGAACTATCCTCATTCTTAGGATCGTTGGCTTCACGTACTTTTAATGTACGCTGACCAAATTCTTTCTCATTCAGTTTGCTGACGGCGTAGTCAGCATCTTTACTGCTCATGACCACAAAGCCGAAACCACGCCTTTTACCTGTTCGCTTATCTTTCATCAGGCGAACAGCAAAGACCTCACCGTACTCTGAGAATAAATCTTTGACTTCACTTTCGTTCGCACGATAGGGAAGGTTTCCGACATAGAGCGTTTTGCTGCTCTGATTTTCATCGCCCATCATATTTTCATCCTGATTCGTGTTCAGGTAATGATTGGCAAATCCGGATAAGACGGCGCCCAGTGCGAAGGCTATCGCAGCGGTAGAAGAAATGAAGCTAAATATGATGGCACCAATAAGAGTTATCAGCGCAATGATCATAGTGTGTGAGTTGGAAAATTTCATAGGCAAGCTACAGTGTCATCGATTGAAAAGTTAGAAGGCGATTTATTTAACAAATTAATCACAATAATAGTACGTGCATAGTTTTACGATTACCAGAAAGTGAATGTATTGATCGTATAATGTTGACTTAAGGCGCATATTTTTACATTAGCTGAAATTATGACCGGTTAAACATTTTTTATTAAGAAAAGGGTTGTCAGTCTTTTCCAAGTCTCTATAATGCCGCCTCACCAAGACGGGAACGGATGAAAACATCAGTTCGGTTTTGATGAAAGGCGGCACAAAGAAAGCAAATAAAAAATTGTTTGACTACTTTGTTTGATTCGTTAGAATGGCCGCCCTGTCCACGACAAGCCAAC